>NZ_BAAGUM010000005.1:0-528285 GCF_054781395.1 Nocardia tengchongensis | reverse complement strand
CCTCGATGGTGTGCGCGACCTTCATGCCGCGACCGCCACCACCGAAGGCGGCCTTGATGGCCACCGGAACGCCGTACTCCTTGGCGAACGCGACGACCTCGTCGGCGTCCTTGACCGGGTCCTTGGTGCCCGCGGCCATCGGAGCCTTGGCGCGCTCGGCAATGTGGCGCGCGGTGACCTTGTCACCCAGATCACGGATGGACTGCGGCGAGGGGCCGATCCAGATCAGTCCGGCGTCGATCACGGCCTGCGCGAAATCGGCGTTCTCGGAAAGGAAGCCGTAGCCGGGGTGGATCGCGTCGGCGCCGGCCTTGGCGGCGGCGTCGAGGATCTTGTCGAACACCAGGTACGACTCGGCCGAGGTCTGACCGCCGAGGGCGAACGCCTCGTCGGCGAGCTTCACGAACGGCGCGTCGGCGTCCGGTTCGGCGTACACGGCAACACTGGCGATTCCGGCGTCCTTGGCGGCCCGGATCACGCGCACGGCGATCTCGCCTCGGTTGGCTACGAGGACCTTTGTGATCTGCGCGTTGGCATGGTTGGGCACTGAGCCTCCTGTGCTCTGGATACTTTCGTCTGTCGGCAGTGTAGGCATCGTGCCAACAACAGCCGAACCCGGATAGGGCTACCGGAGAGTAGGCCCGAAGAGTGAGCAGAGCGACTCTCGGGGCCTTATTTTTAGAACCTGTTCTACCAGACTCTCCGAGAGCCTCCCCAGGGAATCCTCCGGAAGGGGCTCTGGCGTTACGAGCTTGCCACGACCGAGGGCGCCGCGCCGGGTTCTTCGCCGATCACGATAGGCGCACCCACGGCATTGGCCCACTCGGTCCAGGAGCCGTCGTAATTGCGCACCCCGTCCACGCCCAGCAGGTAGGTCAGCACGTACCAGGTCAGCGCCGAACGCTCGCCCACCCGCGAGTAGACCAGCGGCGCGAGGCCCGCGACCACCCCGCCGTAGATGACGTCCAGCTCGACCCGCGGGCGGAAACGGGCGTCCGCGCCGACCGAGGAGGTCCAGGGGATGTTCACCGCGGTCGGGATGTGGCCCGCACGCAGCGCCTGCTCCTCGGGACGGTCCAGCACCACCAGATCGCCGGTGTACTCGTCGAACGCGCGCGAGTCGATGAGCGGCCCGCCCAGATGCGCGACCACGTCCTGCCGGAAGGCGCGCGCGGACTTGTCGTCCCGATCCACCTCCGGGTACTCGCCCCGCCCGGCCGCGGGCACCTCGAAGGTGGTGTCGCGGGCCTCGGAGATCCAGGCGTCGCGGCCGCCGTCCAGCAGGCGCACGTCCTCGTGCCCGAAGAGGGAGAACACCCACAGGGTGGCGGCCGCGGTGCCATTGGATTTATCGCCGTAGATCACCACGGTGTCGCCGCGTTCCACGCCCTTGGCGCGCATAAGGTTGGCGAAGGTCGCGCCGTCGACCACATCGCGGGTACGCGGATCGATCAGCTCGGTTCGCCAATCGATCTTGATGGCACCCGGGACATGACCGATGTCGTATAGCAATATGTCTTCGTTGGACTCGATGATCTTGAGTCCAGGCGTGCCGATGTTTGCCGACAGCCACTCCGTGGTTACTAGTCGGTGAGGATGTGCGTAGGAGCCGAATGAGGGATGCGGATCCGGAGCGACGGGCACGTTGTGGTCCTTCACGCGTGGTGGGTTAGGTATTGGCGGTTCGAATCTCAACACCGATCGTAGGCATGTGGCGGTTACGAAACTCGTTTCAGATCACGAATCGGATGATTGGGCGAATTAAGCGCAGCTTCATCCGATAAAGTCTCTCGAGAGGAGGGGTGAGCTATGTCCGATTCTTGGCCACGACGACGACTGCTTGCGATCCTACGTGGCGCCAGCGAGCCTCTCGATGCCCAGGAACTGGCGCGCGTCACCGGGCAGCATGTGACTACGGTGCGTTTTCATCTGGATGTTTTGACCCGGGAATCGCTGGTCCGGCAATTCCAGCAGCCGCCGCGCGGCCGCGGCCGGCCCCGGATCGGCTATACCGCTGTACAGCGATCCGTGGGTTATCAGGAATTGGCGCAAGTACTGGCCGATCAGCTCGGCAGCGATCCGCGCCGACGCTCCGAAGCCGCCATCACCGCGGGCCGGGCCTGGGGCTCGAAACTCGAAGCGGTGGATCAGCCGGTCGAATCGCTCGAGGACGCCAAGGACCTCACCATCACGCTGATGTCGGAACTCGGCTTCGCCCCCGAACGCGACCACGCCAGCGAGACCGAAGAGTCCGCCCTGATCCGGATGACCGCCTGCCCGCTGCGCGAACTGGCCCGCACCCACTCCGAGGTGGTGTGCGGCGTGCACCTGGGACTCATGCGAGAAGTATTGGACCGCAACGGCGGCCGGGAGAGCGTGAACGTGCGCCTGCACCCGTTCGTGGAACCCGAACTGTGCGTGGCGCGACTGGAACTACTGCAGGGCCGCCCCGGCGAGGGCGCGCCCGAGGATCAGGCGGAGACCGAGGAACCCGGATCGGTCACGGACGAGCCCAGATTGGCCCCGTCGGCCGGTCGGGTGGCGCCGCAACTACGCGCGGCCACCGACCCACAGCCGCGCAATGCCGACCCCCACATCGGCAAGCAGTCGACGAACCAGTGGTAGCCCGATCCCGATGACGCTCGACGGGTCACCGTCGATCTTGTCCACGAACCAGCCGCCCATACCGTCCAGGGTGAAGGATCCGGCCACCTGCAGCGGCTCCCCGGTCGCGATGTACGCGTCCAGTTCCGCCGGCTCGGGTTTGGCGAAATGCACGGTGGTGGAACTGCAATCGGCGGCCTCGCCGACGATCTCACCGGCGGTCAGCCGCAGCACGCAGTGCCCGGTCAACAGATCCGCGCTGCGTCCAGCCATCTCGGCCCAGCGGTCGCGGGCGACCTCGGGGGTCAGCGGCTTGCCCTGCAGCACGCCGTCGACGAGCAGCATCGAATCGCAGCCCACGACAACGGAATCGGTGAAGGCGGGATCACCCGCCAGCTGCCCGGCCACCTCCAGCGCCTTGGCGCGGGCCAGTTCGATCACCACTCGATCGGGCGGGGTGCCCGGGGGCAGCGCCTCGGCCACGGCGTCCTCGTCCACATGGGACACCCGGACGACCGGTTCGACGCCCGCGTTGCGCAGGACGCCGAGCCGAGCCGGAGATTGTGACGCCAGTACGAAGACGGTCACAAGCCGTCAGTCGCGCAGGTGCGAGAGCGCCGGAAAAGCGTAGGGGGAGAACGGCGAGCTGCCGCGGTGCAGCAGGGTCGGGCGACCCCACATGTCGGCCGGGCCGCGATCGGCCGGCGCGGCGGCGGCACTCGCCGACGCGGCGGCGAACACGCTCAGCAGGGCGGCGAGCTCGAGGTCGGTCGGATTGCCCTTCAGGACCTTGATGACCGGTCCGGCGTTCGCCGGCTCGATCTCCGCGACGGCGGTGTCGATGGCGTCCGCCAGATCCTCGACAGCCAGATCCAGTTCGGCGGCGCGCAATACCTCTTCATCGGCCATGGTCGTCACAGCGCCAGTCCTCCTGTCCGTTCGCCGCGGGGGTGGTGCGGCTTTCCTTCATCTTTGCTCGGATGAGGCGATCATGCGCGGTACGAGTTCCACCAGTGTGCGCCTCATACCGCGCATATCGCATTTTCAGAGCGGAATGTTGCCGTGCTTCTTGGGCGGCAGCGACACCATCTTGCGCTCGAGCAGACGCAGCGCCGACACGATCTGGCCGCGGGTGTGCGACGGCGGGATGACCGCGTCGACGTAGCCGCGCTCGGCCGCCACGTACGGGTTCACGAGGGTGTCCTCGTACTCGTTCTGCAGCTCGAGGCGCAGGGCGTCGACGTCGTTGCCCTCGGCGGCCGCGGTCTGCAGCTGCTTGCGGTACACAAAACCGACCGCTCCGGACGCACCCATGACCGCGATCTGAGCGGTCGGCCACGCCAGGTTCACATCGGCGCCCATGTGCTTGGAACCCATGACGTCGTAGGCGCCGCCGTAGGCCTTGCGGGTGATGATTGTGATCTTGCCCACAGTGGCCTCACCGTAGGCATAGAGCAGCTTGGCGCCGCGGCGGATGATGCCGTTGTACTCCTGGCCGGTACCCGGCAGGAAGCCCGGCACGTCGACCAGGGTGATGATCGGGATGTTGAAGGCGTCGCAGGTGCGCACGAAGCGCGCGGCCTTCTCCGAGGCGTCGATGTCCAGGCAGCCCGCGAACTGGGAGGGCTGGTTGGCCACGAAGCCGACGCTGCGGCCGTCGATGCGGGCGAAGCCGCAGATGACGTTCATCGCGCGCTCGGCCTGGACCTCGAGGAACTCCTCGTCGTCCACCAGGCGCTTGATGACCTCGTGCATGTCGTACGGCTGGTTCGGCGAGTCCGGGACGATGGTGTCCAGCTCGAGGTCTGCCTCGGTGAGGTTCTCCTCGATGGCGCCCGCGTTGGCGGTGGCCGGGAAGCGGGGGGCCTCGGCGCGGTTGTTGCTGGGCAGGTAGCCGAGCAGGTCGCGCACGTAGTCCAGGGCGTCCTGCTCGCCGGAGGCGACGTAGTGCGCGACACCGGACTTGACCATGTGGGTGTGGGCGCCGCCCAGCTCCTCCATGGTGACTTCCTCGCCGGTGACGGTCTTGATCACGTCGGGGCCGGTGACGAACATCTGCGAGGTCTGGTCGACCATGACGACGAAGTCGGTCAGGGCGGGCGAGTAGACGTGGCCACCCGCGGCCGGGCCCATGATCAGCGAGATCTGCGGGATGACGCCCGAGGCCTGGATGTTGCGGTGGAAGATCTCACCGTAGAGGCCCAGGGAGACGACGCCCTCCTGGATGCGCGCGCCGGCGCCCTCGTTGATGCCGACGAGCGGACGACCGGTCCGCAGCGCCAGGTCCATCACCTTGACGATCTTCTCGCCGTAGACCTCGCCGAGCGAGCCACCGAAGACGGTGACGTCCTGGGAGAAGATGCAGACGTCGCGGCCGTCGATGGTGCCGTAGCCGGTCACCACGCCGTCGCCGAGCGGACGCTGGTTCTCCAGCCCGAAGTTCACACTGCGGTGGCGGGCGAGCGCGTCGAGTTCGACGAACGAGCCCTCGTCCAGCAGGGCGAGGATGCGCTCACGCGCGGTCATCTTGCCCTTGGCGTGGACCTTGTCGACCGCGGCCTCACCCATCGGGTGCTTGGCTTCTTCCAGCCGATTGCGCAGGTCAGCCAGCTTGCCGGCGGTGGTGTGGATATCGGGGGCACCCGCCGGACCCGGCGAAGGCTGATGCTGGACACTCGTCATGTCCCGGAGTGTAACCAGTACCAGACCCGCTTCGTAATCCAGTCGGGGCTACTCGCGAGTACGGCTATTGACTACCCGCCAGTAAAAACCCGCAGGTAGAGCACCGAATCCGGGTCCCGTGCGAGCAAAACTCGAACAATGTTCAATAGTGAATCTCGCCAGTCATCCCCGCGACCTTTTGGCCGGGTCCACACTTCGGTTCGGCGGCCGCGCGGCGGGTCGGTGCGGGACCCCCGGCGGCTCAACGCATTACGCCCGTATGGCCGGTCGAGTACCGGCCCGGCTGGGGCCAGATGGTGAGCCCGTGCGCCCCGCGGCCGACCGGTATCCGGGCCAGCAGCTTCCAGTCCACGATGTCGATCGCGTAGACCTCGCCGTGGTTGCGGCCGGAGACCCAGAACACCCTGCCGTCCGCGGACAGGTTGCCCATGTCCGGGCTGCCGCCGCCGGGGATTCGCCAGGTGTCGCCGAGTCGCCCGGTGGCGAAGTCCCAGACCGAGATGCTGCCCTCGCCGCGGTTGGTGATGAGCATCCGTTTCGAGTCGCGGGTGATGTACAGGCCGTGGGTGCCGCCGCCGGTCGGGATGAATCCGGTGTTCTCGAAGGTCTGGGCGTCGAAGACGTAGACGCCGCCCGCCATCATGTCGGCCACGAAGAAGGTGCGCCCGTCGGGTGCGAGCTTGACGTCCTGCGGCATCCCCGAGGACCCGCCGGGCAGGTCGATCATCCGCAGCAGGGTCAGGCCCGCGATGTCGACGACCGCCATCCGCCCGCCGAACTCGCAGCTGACCAGGGCCGTGCGGCCGTCGGCGGTGAAGTCCATGTGGTTGACCCCGTGGCATTCGGGCACCGGGATGTCGTGCAGCTTCTGCCAGCTGTGCGGGTCGTAGAAGTCCAGGGAGCGGTCGGCTTCGGCGACGACGAGCGCGTATTTGCCGTCGGGCGTGAAGTACATGTTGTACGGGTCCCGGACCGGGATGGGCTCCCCCGGCTTGCCGGTGCGCGGGTCGATGGGCAGCAGGCTGCCGCTCCCGATGGGCAGATCGTTGTTGGCGTAGAGCATCTGCAGGTCGTAGGCGGGGACGACGTGCTGCGGTTCGCTGCCGCCGGAAGGAAAGGTGTCGACGACCTGGAAGCTGTCCGGGTCGATGACGGAGATGGTGTGCGACTCGCTGTTGGGGACGTAGACGCGGGTGGGTTGCCCGGCCACCGCGGGACTGAGTTCGCGGGTGCCGGCGTAGACGTCGGTGGGTGACAGCGGCGGCGGCATGCCGGGCAGTAATCGCGGCGCCTCGGCCGCCGCGGGCGCTGCGCCGGCCGGGGTGGACGCCGGGGTGGCGGACGGCGATGCGGGGCCGGTGTCCGCGTTCGAGCAACCGGCCAGCATTACCAGCGGGAGAATCAGACCCAGACGGGCACGCCGCGCGATCACAGGGCGCACCGTGCCATGCCGTCATTGCGGTGAGCTGACATGTCGTCGAATAGTAGGCGGCGACATGGACGTTCACGGCGCGATGACGGAGTGTCGCGGCACGCCACGCGGTTCGGGGCGAAGTCACCGTTCAGCAAACGGGGCATGCCGGACCGTGGCGGTCCGGCTTGCGGCTCAACCCAATACGCGGTCGAGTGCGTCCACGGCCTCGTCCAGTTCCGCCTCGGTTACCGTCAGCGGCGGCCGGAAGCGGATGCCGCGTTCACCGGTGCCGAGGATCAGGATGTGTTCCTCTTCCCGGAGCCGGGTCACCACGTCGTTGCGCATCCGCGCCGATTCCAGGGTGATCGCGCACATCAGGCCGCGACCGCGCGGATCGGTGACTTCCGCATGGGCGGTGGACAATTCGGTCAGCCGGTCGAGCAGGTGGGGGCCGAGCTCGCGGGCGCGGGCCACCAGATCCTCGTGCTCGATCACCTCGAAGACCCGCCGGGCGCGGACCATGTCGGCGAGGTTGCCGCCCCAGGTGGAGTTGAGGCGCGAGCTGACGTGGAAGACGTTGCCGGGCACCTCGTCGACGCGGCCGCCGGCCATGATGCCGCAGACCTGGGTCTTCTTGCCGAAGGCGACGATGTCGGGTTCCAGGCCGAGCTGCTGGTAGGCCCACGTGGTGCCGGTCATGCCGACGCCGGTCTGCACCTCGTCGAGCACGAACAGGGCGTCGTATTCGTGGCACAGCGTCTGGATGGCGCGCAGGAATTCCGGTCGCAGGTGCCGGTCGCCACCCTCGCCCTGGATCGGTTCGGCAATGAAACACGCTATGTCGTGCGGGTTTTCGGCGAAGGCGCGGCGGGCCTGGTCGAGGGCGTGGCGTTCGGCGGCCTCGATGTCGGGGTGGTCGGGGCCCACGTAGGGGGTGTCGATGCGCGGCCAGTCGAATTTCGGGAAACGGGCGGTCTTCACCGGATCGGTGTTGGTGAGCGAGAGCGTGTAGCCGCTGCGGCCGTGGAAGGCGCCGGTCAGGTGCAGCACCCGGGTGCCGAGTTCGGCTGGGCGCCCGTGGTTTTCGTTGTGCCGGGACTTCCAGTCGAAGGCTGCCTTGAGGGCGTTCTCGACGGCCAGGGCGCCGCCGTCGATGAAGAACAGGTGCGGGAGTCGCGGATCGCCGAGCACGCGCACAAAAGTGTCTACGAAGCGCGCCATTTCGACGGTGTAGACGTCGGAGTTGCTGGGCTTGTTCAGCGCGGCCGCGGTCAGCCCGGCCAGAAACCGCTTGTCGCCCAGCAGGGCCGGGTGGTTCATGCCCAGCGTGGAGGACGCGAAGAAGCCGAACATGTCCAGGTAGGAGGTGCCGTCGCGGGCGTCCACGAGTCGGCGTCCGTGGGACTCGCGGAGGTCCAGTACCAGGTCGAAGCCGTCGGCGAGGATGCTCGCCGACAGGATCTCATGCACCCGGGCGGGGGTGACAACGGTGGTTTCGGCGGCCGCCCCGAGCCGATCGAGTTCGAGGGTCACGCCCTCAGGGTAAATGAATATTTACGGAAAGGCCCGTAAATATCGGAACAATTACGTCCGTTGCGGTGTTGTCACCCGAATGTCTGCGGCCTGACCGGGCCTACTTGTCATAGAATGTCTGCAGAATGATGGTGCTTCGCGTCCTGACATTGGCCGTAGCGCGGATCTCCTGCAGCAGCTGCTCCAGGTGTCTGGGCGAGGCCACCCGCACCATGAGCATGTAGCTCTCGTCTCCGGCCACCGAATGACACGCCTCGATGCCCGGAATGTGCTGCAGCAGTGCGGGAGCGTCATCGGGTTGCGACGGGTCGAGAGGAGTGATCGCGACGAAGGCCGACAACATCTGGCCCAGCGCCTCGGGGTCGACATTCGCCGTGTAGCCGCGAATCACGCCCCGCGCCTCGAGCCGCCGCACCCGCGACTGCACCGCGGACACCGAAAGGTTGGCCTTCTCCGCCAGATTGGACAGGGTGGCGCGACCATCGGCAATCAGCTCACGGATCAGCAGTCGATCGATGTCGTCGAGTACAAGTTTCGCCGGTGTATCCGCCATCAGCGAAGGCTAACGCAGCGAAACGAACTCGGTTGCCCGAACCCAACCTGGAGCATGTAATGACTCACGCACTGACCGACACCGCGACCCGTGAGCTACGTGAGCGGACCGAGACCCTGTTGCGACGGCTCGGGGTCGACACGCCCGAACCGGGTGAACTCCCCGCCCGCACCCCGATCACCGGCGGTGAGCTGATCACCCTGCGCGCGAGCGATTCCGCCGAGGTCCGGGCCGCCATCGGCCGCGCCGACGCCGCCTTCCGGGACTGGCGGACGGTGCCCGCGCCGCAGCGCGCGGCGGTGGTGCGGCGGCTGGCCGCCCTGCTCACCGAACAGCAGCGGGAGCTCGGCGAGCTGGTCACCCTGGAGGCGGGCAAGATCGGCGCGGAGGCCCGCGGCGAGGTCCAGGAGATGATCGATGTCTGCGAGTTCGCCATCGGGTTGTCGCGGCAGCTGTACGGCCGGACCATGCCCTCGGAGCGGCCCGGCCACCGGTTGATGGAGACCTGGCACCCGCTCGGGGTGGTCGGGGTGATCTCGGCGTTCAACTTCCCGGTCGCGGTCTGGGCCTGGAACACCGCCATCGCGCTGGTGTGCGGGGACACCGTGGTGTGGAAGCCGTCGGAGGCGACGCCGTTGACCGCGCTGGCCTGTCACGCGCTGCTGCGCCGGGCCGCGGCGGACGTGGGCGTGGATCCCGAAGTGCACCAGCTGATTCAGGGCCCGGCGGCGGTCGGCGAGCAGCTGGTCGACGATCCGCGGGTGGCGCTGGTCAGCGCGACCGGGTCGGTGCGGATGGGTCGGTCGGTGGCGCCGCGGGTGGCGGCCCGGTTCGGGCGTTGCCTGCTGGAGCTGGGCGGCAACAACGCCGCCATCGTCACGCCCTCGGCGGATCTGGAACTGGCCACCCGGGGCATCGTGTTCGCGGCCGCGGGCACGGCCGGTCAGCGCTGCACGACGCTGCGGCGATTGATCGTGCACGCCGATGTGGCCGAACCGCTGCTGAATCGGGTTTCGGCGGCGTATCGGCAACTGCGCGTGGGTAATCCGCTCGAGGAGGGCGTTCTCGTCGGGCCGCTCATCAACGAACGGGCCTACGACGGCATGTGCGCGGCGCTGGAGCGGGCACTGGCCGACGGCGGCGAGTTGCTGTGCGGTGGTGAGCGTTTCGAGGGGCCGGACGAGAACGCCTTCTACGTCCGGCCCGCGCTGGTGCGGATGCCCGCGCAGACGGAGGTGGTGCGGGAGGAGACCTTCGCGCCGATCCTTTACGCCATGACCTACCGGGACCTGGACACCGCCATCGACCTGCACAACGCGGTGCCGCAGGGGCTTTCGTCGTCGATCTTCACCCGGGACCAGCGGGAGGCGGAACGGTTCCTGGCGGCCGACGGGTCCGACTGCGGGATCGCCAACGTCAATATCGGCACCTCGGGGGCCGAGATCGGCGGCGCGTTCGGCGGGGAGAAGCAGACGGGCGGTGGCCGCGAATCCGGGTCGGACTCGTGGAAGGCGTACATGCGCCGGGCCACCAACACCGTGAACTACTCCACCGAACTGCCGCTGGCGCAGGGCATCCGGTTCGAGTGACTAGTCTTCCTCGACGGCGATCGAGCGCACCTGCTCCTCGTATCGGGCGCGCACCTGCGCGTCGGCCGGGTGCAGGGCCCGGTCGCCGTTGAAGAGCCGGCGCACCAGCCGCACCGCGGGTTCGGGCGCGGCGGCCAGGGCGACGTCGATGGGGCCCAGGTAGTTCGGGACGGCGACCTCGGCGCGGCGGCTGCGGACCGTGCCCAGCACGGCCGCGGCCACATCCTCGGGATCGACGGTGGGCATGCCGCCGCCCAGGGCCAGACCCGAGGACAGCCGGGTACGCACGGCCGAGGGCATCACGCAGCTGACGCTGACGCCGTGCGGCGCGAACTCCAAACGCGTTGCGGCGGACAGTCCGACGGACGCGAACTTACTGGCGTTGTAGACGGCCAGCCCGGCGATCGGGATCTTGCCGGCCAGCGAGGCCACGTTCACCACGTGCCCCTGCCCGCGCTCGATCATGCCGGGAACGACAGCGCGCATGCCGTGGATGAGTCCCCACACATTGACGTCCATGGTGGTGTGTCCCACCGCGTCCGGCTCGTCGAGGAAGGCGCCCGCGGGCATCACGCCCGCATTGTTGACCAGGATGTCGACGCGGCCGAAGTCGGCGACGACCTTGTCCCACTGCGCCCGATCCCGCACGTCGAGTTCGAAGGCGCGGGCGTCGAGGGCGGCCGCGGCGGACCGGGCGGCGGCGGTGTCCACGTCGGCGATGGCGACCTGGGCGCCCTTGCTCGCGAAGAGTTCGGCGGTGCACTGCCCGATACCGCGGCCCGCGCCGGTGATCAGGACCCGCGCTCCGGCGAGATCGATGGCCGGGTAACCGTTTCCGAGGATGCTCACGCGAATTCTCCCTGTTCGACCTGGCGGCGGGTGCTGACCAGGCTGTGTTCGAAGGTGTCGAGACGACGGCGGCCGTCCATGAAGTTCGGGCCCATGACGGCGAGGTCGGCGGCGGTGGCGTCGATGCGCAACACCTTGACGCCGCTCGCGCGCAGCAGCGCGACCTCGGCATCGAGCTTCTCGCTCATGCGGTTTCGCAGTTGCCGTTCGAGGAAGTGCCCGGCGCTGGTGACGGGCAGGCGGCCGGTGGACGCCATCGGCGCGATGACCACGACCTCGTCCAGCCCGGCCGGAATGAGCAGATCGGCCGAGGCGGTGGAGGCCGCGCCGCCGTCGATGTAGTGCCGTCCGGCGATCGGGACGGCCGGGAACCAGCCGGGGACGGCCCACGAGGCCCGCAGGGCCGCACCGAGATTCGCGTCGGGCGCGGAGGGCGAGCCGAAGGCGACGCGCTCCCCGCTGGCGTTGTCCATGCTCACCAGCCAGGTGGCCGGGTGCTGCACCCAGTCGCGCCCAGGGTTGAGGCGCTCGGCCAGAGCTTGCAGCCAAGCCGGGTTGCCGCCCCCCAGCGGCAGCAACCCACTGCCCGCGGTGAGCAGGGCATGCCCGTTTCCGGGCCGGGCCAGCAGTTCTCGCACCGCGCGGCCGGGTGCGCCCAGGCGCGGGCGCGGCAGCGGCGGGAATCGGCCCGGCTCCGAACGCATGTGAGCGTCGAGGATCGGGTTGGTGGTGGTGCCGCGTTGCATGGCGACCAGGTCGTCGACGCCGATGCCGCTGCCCAGCATGGTCAGCGCTTCCGCGCCGGCCGAGGTGCCGATCATGACGTCGGCGGTGCGCGGATCCCAGTCCAGGACGTCCTGGACCGCGGCCAGCGCGGCGACGATCCAGGCCATGCCGACGGTGCCGCCGCAGCCGATGGCCAGGCCACGTCGCTGTGACCCGTTCCTATTACTCATGGTTTCAAACACTAGCAGTATTCACATACCGCCGGTATCCCAAATCCGGGAGAACCTAGAATCGTGGCCATGGCACGACTGACCAGGACCGAGAGCCAGGCCCGCACCCGCACGGACCTGCTCGTCACCGCGCGCGACATGTTCCTGGCCGACGGCTACGCCAAGACCAGTCTGGAACGCGTCGCCGAGGAGGCCGGCTACTCCAAGGGCGCGGTCTACTCGAACTTCCGCACGAAATCGGCGCTCTGCCTCGAGGTGCTCGCTTTGATCCACGAGACCAAGTTCGGGGAGGTCACCGAACTGCTCGCGGGTGAGGACACCCTGGAAGCGCGGCTCGACCGGTTCCAGGGCTGGGCCGAACGGACCCTCGGCGATGTCGGCTGGACCATGCTGGAATTCGAATTCGCCATCGTCGCCCGCGACGATCCCGCCCTGCAGGCCGCGCTGGTATCGAGCCTGAGCCTGGTGCGCGGCACCGTCGCGGCGCAGTTGCAGGCGCTGGCCGACTCCATGGACATGACCCTGCCGCTGCCGCCCGCCGACGCCGCCACCGCGGTGCTGAGTCTCGGTCTGGGACTGGGCATTCAGCGCGCCATCGACCCGAGCCTGTCCGCCCGCCTGATCACCGACGCCGTGCGCGCCATGCTGATGACCGGAGACCGTGCCCGCTAACTGAAATGCAGCGTCCATTCGCCGCGATAGTGCAGCCTCGTCACGCTGATCGGGGGAACGTCGATGCGCCAGAACGACTTCGCGGGCGCGTCCAGGGTGACCAGCAGGGCGGCGCGGATCACCGCCGGATGGGTGATGGCGATGGTCGGCTCGCCGTCCAGAGCGATATCGGCGAGCCACTCCCCGGTGCGCTCGATGACGTCGACCACCGCTTCCCCGCCGTGGCCGCGGTAGCTCGGGTCGGTGAGCCAGAGATAGAGGTCCTCCTTGGGGACCGACATGAGCTCGCCGCCGCGCCACGCCCCGGCGTCGAGGTCGCGTAATCGATCGTCCTCGTCGCCGGCCAGGCCCATCAGGGTGGCGGTTTCGACGGTGCGGCGCTCGGGCGCCGTGATGACCCGCGCGGCGTTCAACCGGCCGCACGAGGAGACGGCGCGACGGCCGGCCTCGGTGAGCGGTTCGTCGACGGGGAATCGTGCTCTGCGCATCGCTTCGGTCATTCCGTGACTGACCAGGTCCAGCCGCAGCACCTTCTGCACGGTCCGAAGCCTACGCGCGGGCCGGATAGCCGCACCGGGATTTGCCCGCCCGTCGCTCATCCCGCGTCGCACGGTCCGCCGCGGGCGCGGGGAGGCGGCGGGTTCCTGTCGGTGGGCGGGTGCAGACTGGGACGATGGATCGGTTCTCGCCCGCGACTCGAGAGTGGTTCGACGGCGCGTTCCCCGGGCCGACGGCCGCCCAGCTCGGGGCCTGGGAATCGATCGCGGCGGGGCAGCACACCCTGGTGGTCGCGCCCACCGGATCGGGCAAGACGCTCTCGGCGTTCCTGTGGGCCATCGACCGCCTCGCCACCCGAGAGCCCGCCGAGGGGCCGCGCAAGACCTCCGTCCTCTATATCTCACCGTTGAAGGCGCTGGCCGTGGACGTGGAGCGGAATCTGCGAGCGCCGCTGGTGGGGATCACACAGACGGCCAAACGGCTGGGGGTGGCCGCGCCCGAGATCCGGGTTGGGGTGCGCTCGGGGGATACCAGTGCCGCGGATCGGCGCGGCATGCAGCGCACGCCGCCCGACATTCTGATCACCACGCCGGAATCGCTGTTCCTCATGCTCACCTCGGCGGCGCGGGAGACGCTGAGCGCGGTGCACACGGTCATCGTGGATGAGGTGCACGCCATCGCGGGCTCCAAACGCGGTGCGCACCTGGCGCTTTCACTGGCGCGACTGGATCAGCTGCGCGCCCCGGACGCCGCAGCGCCCGCGCAACGGATCGGCCTGTCCGCCACGGTGCGGCCGCCCGAGGAGGTGGGGCGGTTCCTGGTGGGGAGCGCGCCCATCACCATCGTCGCGCCGCCCGCGCCCAAGACCTTCGACCTGTCGGTGCGGGTGCCGGTCGCCGACATGACCGAACCCGATGCGGGGGCCGAGGATTCGGGTCAGCCCGGCTCCATCTGGCCGCATGTGGACGAGGCGATCGTGGATCTGGTGCTCGAGCATCGGTCGTCCATCGTGTTCGCGAATTCGCGGCGGCTCTCCGAACGGCTCACCGCACGATTGAACGAGGCGTACGCCGAGCGCATCGGGGAATCCGTGGACACCGAGCACGCGCCGCCCGCGCAGCTGGGCGCGTCCACCGAGGTGATCCACGGCGCGACGACGCTGCTCGCGCGCGCCCACCACGGGTCGGTGAGCAAGGAGCAGCGGGCGATCATCGAGGACGACCTCAAGAGTGGGCGGCTGCGCTGTGTGGTCGCCACCAGCAGTCTCGAACTCGGTATCGACATGGGCGCGGTGGATCTGGTGGTGCAGGTGGAGGCGCCGCCGTCGGTGGCGTCCGGGTTGCAGCGGGTGGGCCGCGCCGGGCACCAGGTGGGTGAGATCTCGAAGGGTGTCATCTTCCCCAAGCACCGCACCGACGTCATCCACTGCGCGGTGGCGTCGCAGCGCATGGTGGCCGGGCAGATCGAGCAACTCCAGATCCCCGCGCATCCCCTCGACATCCTGGCCCAGCAGACCGTGGCGGCCTGCGCGCTCGAACCGATCGACGCGGACGCCTGGTTCGAGACCGTGCGCGCCACCGGAAGCTATGCGGCACTCCCCCGTTCGGCCTACGAGTCGGTGCTGGACCTGCTGGCGGGCCGCTACCCGTCCGACGAATTCGCCGAACTGCGGCCGCGCATCGTCTGGGACCGCGACGCGGGGACGCTCACCGGACGGCCCGGTGCGCAACGGCTGGCGGTGACGTCGGGTGGCGCGATCCCGGACCGTGGCCTGTTCCCGGTGTTCATGGTCGGCGAGAAGGCTTCCCGCGTAGGTGAACTCGATGAGGAGATGGTCTACGAGTCCCGCGTCGGCGACGTCTTCGCCCTCGGCGCGACGAGCTGGCGGATCGAGGAGATCACCTTCGATCGGGTGCTGGTGACCCCCGCGTTCGGCCTCCCCGGCCGGCTGCCCTTCTGGCACGGCGACTCCCTGGGCCGCCCTGCCGAATTGGGTGCGGCACTGGGCGAATTCGTGCGCCTCGCCGGGCAGGCCGTCGAACAGCATCGTGCGCCGGGCCGAACCACGGCGACGGGGAAGACCACCGGCACCACGAGCTCCAACCGCAGCGTGAAGTCCACGGGCGGCGCCGGGGGCAGCACGCCAGTCGAATTGGCCCAGGCCCTGGACGAATTCGCCACCGAGCACGATGTCGCGGCGGCGCCGCCGTCTCCGAAGTCAGGGAAGGCCCGCTCGTCGAAATCCGGTGCCGCCGGCACGAAAGCACCCGCCGGCAAGCCGAGATCCGCGCCGGAGTCCGAACTCGAGCGGGTGTCGCGGACGGCGGGTCTGGATGCGAACGCGACCGGGAACCTGGTGTCGCTGCTGGCCGAGCAACGGGAGGCGACCGGGCAGCTGCCGACGGACAAGACGCTGGTGGTGGAACGGTTCCGGGACGAGCTGGGTGACTGGCGGGTGGTGTTGCACTCCCCGTACGGCCTGCCCGTGCACGCGCCGTGGGCGCTGGCGGTGGGGGCCCGGCTGCGGGAGCGGTTCGGGGTGGATGCCGCGCCCACGCCGTCCGACGACGGGATCGTGGTGCGACTGCCGGACACGACCGACGATCCGCCCGGGGCGGAGCTTTTCGTGTTCGAGACCGAGGAGATCGACGACCTGGTGACCGAACAGGTCGGCGGCTCGGCGCTTTTCGCGTCGCGGTTCCGTGAGTGCGCGGCCCGGGCCTTGCTGCTGCCCCGCCGGGACCCCGGCAAGCGGGCGCCGCTGTGGCAGCAGCGTCAGCGCGCCGCCCAGCTGCTGGATGTGGCCCGGAAGTTCCCGGATTTCCCGATCCTCCTCGAGACCGTCCGCGAGTGCCTGCAGGACGTGTACGACCTGCCGTCCCTGCGTGACCTGCTGGGCCGGGTGGGGCGCCGGCAGATCCGCCTGGTCGAGGTGGAGACCGCCGCCCCGTCGCCCTTCGCGAATTCGCTGTTGTTCGACTACATCGGCCAGTTCATGTACGAGGGCGACAGTCCGCTCGCCGAACGCCGCGCGGCCGCGCTGTCCCTGGACTCCAGCCTGCTCGCGGAACTGCTGGGCCGCGTCGAACTGCGGGAGCTCCTGGACGCCGCGGTCCTCGAGCAGACCGAGCGTGAGCTGCAACGCCTCACCCCCGAACGCCACGCCCGCGATATGGAGGGGCTGGCCGATCTGCTGCGTCTACTCGGGCCGTTGACCGCCGCGGAGGCCGCCGAGCGGTGTGTGGACGATCCGCAGGGGTGGTTCGCCGAGCTGGTGAAATCCCGCCGGGCGCTGGAGGTTTCCTTCGCCGGTGCGCGGTGGTGGGTCGCCATCGAGGACGCCGCCCGACTCCGGGACGCGCTCGGGGTGCCGCTGCCCATCGGCGTCCCCGCGGCCTTCATCGAGCCGGTGGCCGACCCGCTCGGCGACCTGATCGGCCGCTTCGCCCGCACTCACGGCCCGTTCACCCTGACCCAGGCCGCCCACCGTTTCGGTCTCGGCCCGGCCGTGGCCGCCACCGCCCTGCACCGTCTCGCCCTCGAAAAGCGGGTGGTGGAAGGCGAATTCACGCCCGGTGCCGCGGGCACGGAATGGTGCGACAGCGAGGTGCTCCGCCGCCTCCGCCGCCGTTCCCTCGCCGCGGCCCGCAAGGAGGTGGAGCCGGTGGCGACCGCCACCCTCGGCCGCTTCCTCCCGTCCTGGCAGCATGTCGGCACCGGCGAGCTCCGCGGCGTCGACGGCGTCGCGGCCGTGGTGGAACAACTCGCGGGCGTCCCCATCCCCGCCTCGGCGTGGGAATCCCTCATCCTCCCGCTGCGCGTGCGCGACTACTCCCCCGCCATGCTCGACGAACTCATGGCCACCGGCGAGGTGATCTGGTCCGGCCACGGCGCCATCACCGCCAAGGACGGCTGGATCGCCCTCCACCCCGCCGAACAAGCCGCCCTCACCCTCCCCCCACCCGACGACATCGATCTCACCAACCGCCACATCGACCTCCTGACAGCCCTGGGCGCCACGGTGATCGGTGGCACCACGGAGTCCGGTAGCAACGCGGAGTCGGATGGCGGGGGCTCGGAGCCCGCCCGCATCGCGCTGCCTCAGGGCGAGTACCAAGTCGTTGCGGGTGGCACAGGGGGCGCGTACTTCTTCCGGCAATTGCTGGACAGCGTCGGCTCGGGGGTTGTGGCCAGTACTGGAGACGGCGCCGATGAGGCCGCGGTGACTGCCGCGTTGTGGGATCTGGTGTGGGCCGGGCACATCGGTGGTGACACGTTCGCGCCGGTGCGGGCGTTGCTGGCGGGGACGGCGCGGACCACGACGGCGCATCGGACTCCGCGGCGGGCTCCGCGCGGGCGGATGTACCTGCCGCGCAGTGGGATGCCGGCGCGCACGGCGGCGCCGCAGGTGGCGGGCCGGTGGTCGCTGCTGCCGGAGCGGGTGGCCGACAACACCGTTCGCGCGCATGCCACCGCGGATGTGTTGCTGGAGCGGTACGGGGTGCTGACTCGGGGGTCGGTGCAGAGTGAGGGGGTGCCGGGCGGGTTCGCGCTGATGTACCGGGTGCTGACGGAGTTCGAGGATCGCGGGCGTTGCCGGCGCGGGTATTTCGTGGATTCGCTGGGTGGCGCGCAGTTCTCGACGACCGATGTGGTGGATCGGCTGCGGTCGTTCGACACGGAACGCACTCGCGGGGCGGGTGACGGCTTCTCGCACGAGCCGGTGGGCAAGGCCGTGGTGTTGGCCTCCTGCGATCCGGCGAATCCGTATGGCGCGGCGCTGCCCTGGCCCAAGGCGGCGGCCGAAGGCGCGGGGCATCGGCCCGGCCGGAAGGCGGGCGCGTTGGTGGTGCTCGTGGAGGGCGACCTGGCGCTGTATCTGGAGCGTGGCGGCAAGACGCTGCTCACGTTCACCGAGGATCCGGCCGTGCGGACGGCGGCCGCGGCCGCCCTGGCCGGGCTGGTCCACGACCGTCGGGTCGACTCGCTGGTCATCGACCGGGTGAACGGGGAGTCCGTGCACGGCAACACCTTCGCGGGCTTCCTGGCCGAGGCCGGTTTCGCGGCCACGCCCAAGGGTTTCCGACTACGGAGCCGCCCGTGATCCGGACCGCGTTTCGGTCGCCGATGTCTGACACACCGGGCGGCTTCCGTGCCTGAGGGCGACGCCGTCTTCCACACCGCCGAGCGGCTTCGGAAAGCGTTGGCGGGCAAGGTATTGACGCGCAGCGACTTCCGGGTGCCGAGGTACGCGACGCTCGACTTGCAGGGGCAGCCGGTCGAGAGCGTCGGCACCTACGGCAAGCACCTGTTCGTCCGCACCCCCGAGCTGAGCATCCACACGCACCTGAAGATGGAGGGCGAGTGGCGGGTGTACGCGCCCGGACAGCGGTGGACCAAGCCGGGTTTCACGGCGCGGCTGGTGCTGGCCACCGCGGATGCCGAGGCCGTCGGCTTCTCCCTGGGCCTGGTGGAAGTGCTGCGCCGGAACGAAGAGCACACCGCCACCGACCATCTCGGCCCCGACCTGCTCGGTCCGGACTGGGATGCCGGCGAGGCGGTGCGGCGTTTGTCCGCGGATCCCGAACGTCCGATCGGCCTCGCCTTGCTCGATCAGACCAATCTGGCCGGTATCGGCAACATCTATCGGAGCGAGATCTGCTTCCTGCGCCGCGTGCATCCCGCGACTCCGGTCGGCGAAATCGAGGATCTGCCCGCCCTGGTCGCCGAGGCGCACCGGGTATTGATGCGGGCGGCCCACGAACCTCCTTGGCGGCCACTGGCTTACGGCCGTCAACGCCGCCCCTGCCGACGCTGCGGCACCGGCCTGGTCGTGCACCTGCTCAGCGATGCGGCCGACGCCACCCGCGCCGAGCGCGGCATCTACTTCTGTCCACGTTGTCAGCCCCGGCCATCCTGACCACCGCATCGCCCCGCTGCATCCGTTCCGACCATGTCCGCCACCAGAAGAATCCCGACCAGTCCGAACTGCAAGGATCTTCATGGGATAGACACATTTCACCGGCCCCGAAATGCGTTCCGAGCCCGGGTTTCCGGGCCTAGGCTGACGCCATGAAAATCGGAATCCTGGGCACCGGCTCGGTCGGGCGCACCCTGTCGGCGCGGTTGGCAGAGCTGGGACACGATGTGGTGATCGGCACCCGTGATGTGGCGGCCACCGAAGCACGGGAGGAGGAACCGTTTCCGGCTCCGCTGGCGATCGCGGCGGAGGCCGCGGCCGGTGCGGAGTTGATCATCAACGCGACAGCCGGGCAGGTCAGTGTGGCCGCCCTGGATGGCGCGGGCGCCGCGAACTTGGCCGGCAAGGTCGTGATCGACGTATCGAACCCACTGGACTTCTCGGAGGGCTTCCCCCCGTTCCTCGCGGTCTGCAACACCGATTCGGTCGGCGAGCGAGTGCAGCGGGCGTTCCCCGAAGCGCGCGTGGTGAAGACGCTCAACACCGTCACCGCCGAGGTGATGACGCACCCGGAGCGGGTGGCGGGCGGCGACCACACCATGTTCCTGTCCGGTGACGACGCCGCCGCCAAAGCAACCGTCACCGACCTGCTCCGCGAGTTCGGCTGGCGCGACATCGTCGACCTCGGCGACATCACCACCGCCCGCGGCACCGAGATGATGCTCCCCCTGTGGGTCCGGCTGATGGGCGCGCTGGGCACCACGGAGTTCAATTACAAACTGATGCGCTGAACGCCGAACCGGCGCCGGGGCATCGATTCCCGAGCGCCGGTCGCGGTCGATCAGAGGCCGCCGGTACCGATCGGCCTCAGACCGATTCGGGCTGGGTGAGCGGCACCGGGTCGAGCACCTTACGGCGCGCCTCGGGGGCTTCCGAGCGCAGAGCGTCCGCGGAGGCGTCGTCGGGTTGGGTCTGGGATTCGATCTCGGCCTTGACCCGGGCGTTGTAGACCTCGACCTCGCGCTGGATGTCGGCTTCGGACCAGCCGAGCACCGGGGCCACCAGCCGCGCCACCTCGTCGGCGGAATCCACGCCGCGGTGGGCGTATTCGATGCTGATCCGGGTGCGGCGGGCCATGATGTCGTCCAGGTGCAGGGCGGCTTCGGCGGCGGCCGCGTAGACGGCTTCGACGCGCAGGTAGCCGGGCGATTCGGTGATGGGTTGCAACAGATCGGGTTTGCCGGCGGCGAGGCCGAGGACCTCGTCGATGAGGGAGCCGTAGCGGTTGAGCAGGTGCTGGATCCGGTAGGGGTGCACGCCGTACTTCTCGGCCAGGTGCGGGGTCTGGTTCATCAGCGCGTGGTAGCCGTCCGCACCGAGCAGCGGCACCTTCTCGGTGATGGTGGGCGGGACGCGGCGCGGAATGTCCTGGGCCGCTTCGTCGACGGCGTCGTAGGCCATATTGCGGTAGGTGGTGTACTTGCCGCCCGCGATGGCGACCAGACCGGGGGCGATGCGGGCGACCGCGTGCTCGCGCGACAGTTTGGAGGTCTGGTCGCTCTCACCGGCCAGCAATGGCCGCAGGCCCGCGTAGACGCCGGTGATGTCGGCCTGGGTGAGCGGGGTGACCAGTACCTCGTTGATCCGTTCGAGCAGGTAGTCGATATCGGATTTGGTAGCGGCGGGGTGCGCGAGGTCGAGGTTCCAGTCGGTGTCGGTGGTGCCGATGATCCAGTGGTCGGTGCTCCAGGCGATGACGAAGAGCACGGACTTCTCGGTGCGCAGAATGATGGAGGTGTCACTGGCGATGCGGTCACGCGGGACCACGATGTGCACGCCTTTGGACGCTCGCACATGGAATCGTCCGCGTTGATTCGCCAGTGCCTGGAGTTCGTCGGTCCACACGCCGGTGGCGTTGATGACGACGCTGCCGCGGACCTCGGTGGTGCGGCCGTCCTCGCTGTCGCGCACCTTGATGCCGATCACCCGGTCGGCTTCCTTGATGAACCCGACCACCTGCGTGGAGGTCCGGATGACCGCGCCGTAGTGGGCGGCGGTGCGGGCCACGGTCATGGTGTGGCGGGCGTCGTCGACGACGGTGTCGTAGTAGTTGACGCCTCCGGTGAGGGCGTCGCGTTTCAGGCCGGGGGCCTGCCGCAGGGCCGCGGATCGGGTCAGATGCCGCTGTCCGGGAACGGATTTCGCGCCGCCCATGGTGTCGTAGAGAACCAGTCCGGCGGTGACGTAGGGCCGCTCCCAGCCCAGGTGGGTGAGCGGGTACAGGAATTTGAGCGGCTTCACCAGGTGCGGGGCCAGCGTGGACAGCGCCAGTTCGCGTTCCTTCAGCGCCTCGCGGACCAGCCCGAATTCCAGCATCTCGAGGTAGCGCAGCCCGCCGTGGAACATCTTGGAGGAGCGGCTGGAGGTGCCCGAGGCCAGGTCGCGGGCTTCCACCAGGGCGACTTCGAGTCCGCGGGTCGCGGCGTCCAGGGCGATGCCCGCGCCGACCACGCCGCCGCCGATCACGATGACGTCGAAGGTGTCCTTACCGAGCTGTCCCCAGGCGGCTTCACGCTGCTCTGGGCCGAGGAACTGCGATCGCGGTTGATTCGTCATGCGGAGACTCCTCCGGGCTATTTTTTGGCTACCCAGCGCTACCGTAGCCCACAGTAGCCCGGCCGGGCGGCCGCCGTCGGTTAGCCTCGATCAATGCGTCGCTATGTAGCCGCCATCGATCAGGGCACGACGTCGAGTCGCTGCATCGTGTTCGATCACCACGGCCGAATCGCCGGAGTCGCCCAGCGGGAGCACGAGCAGATCTTCCCGCAGCCCGGGTGGGTCGAGCACGATCCCGAATCCATCTGGCGCAATACCGAATCCGTGATCGCCGAGGCGCTGGACAACTGCGGCATCGGCGCCGCGGACGTGGTGGCCGCCGGCGTCACCAACCAGCGCGAGACCACCGTGGTGTGGGAGCGCGCCACCGGCAAGCCCGTTCACAACGCCATCGTCTGGCAGGACACCCGCACCGCCGAGCTGACCACCGTCCTGGCCGGCGATCAGGGCCCGACCCGGTACGCCGACCGCACCGGGCTACCGCTGTCCACCTACTTCGCGGGACCGAAGCTGCGCTGGATCCTGGACGCCGTGCCGGGCGCCCCGCAGCGCGCCGAAGCCGGGGAACTGTGTTTCGGCACCATGGACAGCTGGATCCTGTGGAACCTGACCGGCGAGCACATCACCGACGTCACCAATGCCTCCCGCACCATGCTGATGGATCTGCGCACCCTGCAATGGGATCCGCAGATCTGCGCCGAGTTCGGGGTGCCGCTCGCCATGCTGCCCGAGATCCGCAGCAGCTCCGAGGTATACGCGCCCATCACGTCCGGCGCGCTGGCGGGCGTGCCGGTGGCGGGCATCCTCGGCGACCAGCAGGCCGCCACCTTCGGTCAGGCCTGCCTGTCCCCCGGCGACACCAAGAACACCTACGGCACCGGCAATTTCATGCTGATGAACACCGGCACCACCCCGGTGTTCAGTGAGCACGGCCTGCTCACCACCGTCTGCTACCGGCTCGGCGAGCAGCCCGCGGTGTACGCGCTGGAGGGTTCGATCGCGGTGACCGGTTCGCTGGTGCAGTGGCTGCGCGACAATCTCGGCATCATCTCCTCGGCCGCGGAGATCGAGCCGCTGGCCCGCACGGTCGCCGACAATGGCGGCGCGTACGTGGTCCCCGCCTTCTCCGGCCTGTTCGCCCCGCGCTGGCGGCCGGACGCGCGCGGCGTGGTCGCGGGTCTGACCCGGTTCGTGAACAAGGGTCATCTGGCCCGGGCGGTGCTGGAGGCCACGGCTTTCCAGACCCGCGAGGTCATCGACGCCATGCGCGCCGACGCCGAGGCGCAGCGTCTGGACGTCGAGCAGGTCACCTTGAAGGTGGACGGCGGCATGGTCGGCAACGAGCTGCTGATGCAGTTCCAGTCCGACATCCTCGATGCCACCGTGGTGCGCCCGGTCGTCACCGAGACCACGGCGCTGGGCGCGGCCTACGCGGCCGGGCTGGCGGTCGGCTACTGGGCCTCGACCGATGACATCCGCGCCAACTGGGCCGAGGACAAGCGCTGGACCCCGGCCATGTCCACCGCCGACCGCGACCATCTGATGCGCGAGTGGAACAAGGCGGTGGAACGCACCTACGACTGGGCGTGAGCCGCGGCCAGCCGATCGACGGCCTGTTCGAGCGTCGCCGCACCGGATGTGGTGAAGCACAGGCGCATCGAGCGGGTGTAGTCGGTGGAGACGGCGAAGGCGTTGCCGGGGACGTAGGCGACGCCCGCGTCCAGGGCGCGCGGCAGCAGCGCGGTGGTGTCGGTGCCGTCGGTGAAGTCGACCCACACGAACATGCCGCCGGTGGCGTCGGTGCTGACCACCTGGTCGCCGAAGCGGTCGCGCACCGCCCCGACCAGCGCCTTGGCGCGGTCGCCGTACACCTGCCGGACCGAATCCACGTGGGCGGCAAGCCAATCGGTGTCGGCGAGCAGGTCGGCGGTGATCTGCTGGGTGAGGGCGGACCCGCACAGGTCCGCGCCCTGCTTGAGCAGTTCCACCGCGCGGCAGACCTGGACGGGGGCGATCATCCAGCCCGCGCGCAGGGTGGGGGCCAGGATCTTCGAGGCGCTGGAGAGGCGAATCACGTTGGGCGAGTAGGTCGCCACGGGTTCGGGCGAGGACCGGTCGAACCAGAGTTCGCCGTACGGGTCGTCCTCGATGATCCAGAAGCCGTACTGCTCGGCCAGCCGGGCGAGTTCGCGGCGACGCTCCGGAACCAGCGTCACGCCGCCCGGGTTATGGAAGTTGCTGACGGTGTGGACCACGGCGGGCCGCTGCCCCGCGGCCAGCCGGTCCCGCAGGATGTCGACCCGCATGCCCTCGGCGTCCAGGGGGACGGCCTCGATTCGCGCGCCGGCGGCCCGGAAGACCTGCAGCGCACCGACATACGCCGGATCCTCGACGATCACCAGCGCGCCGGGATCGAGCAGCACCTCGGACAGCAGCGAAAGCGCCTGCTGTGAGCCGTGGGTCACGAAGATCTCGTCGACGGGGACGGTGCGGCCCAGGCGGGCGGACTCGCGGACGGCGAGGACCTCGCGCAGCGGGCCCCAGCCCGGGGACTCGGTGTACTGGAGACGGGAGCGGTCGGACAGCGCCGCGTCGGCGGCGGCCGCGATGCGGTCGCGGGGCATGAGTTCGGCGTCCGGCAAACCTCCGGCCAAGCTGATGATGTCCGCGCGCGAGGTGAGCTTGAGCAGGTCGCGGATCGCCGAGCTCTGCAGGCCGTCGAGCCGCCGCGCGAGGGGCGGGAAGGTCGCGGACATGAACCACCTCCGAGGGAACGCCGGGGTATGCGAAACTCCACCATGTCACACCGCGACCAGGATGTGAAATCACTATCCCGGATATTGAGACGGGAGGTCCAGTTTCCAGGGCCTGGACCGCCGCGTTACTCGATCGACTGGATCAGGTGTTTCCCATCCCGTACCGCGGTGACGATGTGCTCCACGTACACCTCGGTGGTGCCGTCCGCCCGATGCTCGGTGATATCCACGTCATAGGACTCCGGGCCGGTCTCGACGATCTTCAGGCAGTAGGTGGTGCCGGGCTTGAGCTGGTCGATGCCCTTCGACTGCATGACCTCGGCGGGCGCCACGGTCGTCGCGTCGGGCACCACGAAGGAGCGCGCCTTCGCACCGCTGCGGTCGACATAGAAGGCGTACTGGAAGCCGAGAATCGCGTCCACCCCGCTGCCGGTGCCGCCGGGGCCGTTGCCGATGGTCAGCTTGCCGTCGTGCTTGGCCGGGCAACTCAGCGCGGCGACCGTGGGCGACGGCTTGCCGGTGGTGACCCCGGCTGTCGGCGCGTCGTCGGTGCCGCCGCGGGTCAGCGCATAGGTCACGCCGGCGGCGACCGCCAGCACCGCGACCACCGCGCCCGCGATCAACCCGATCCGGCGCCACGGCGGGGCCGACTCCGGATCCCGCTCCCGCTCCCGTTCCCGTTGCGGCGCAGGGTTTTTCGGTGCCAGCGCCTTGGCGATCGGATCGTCGGACCAGGACAGTGATTCCTCCCGGGGCGCAGTCGATTCCGCCGGCGGCGCGGGCGGGAAGCCGCCCGAGGTGGAGCGCCACCAGGAATCGACGGACGCCTCGGTCTCGGCGGGGGCCGAATGCCGTTCCGCGGCCACCGAATCCGCCGCGGCGATGCGGGTCGTCTGTTCCACGTCCCCGGCGGCCGATTGCGGGCCACCAGGCGGGATCTTCACGGTCGCTTCGACGTCGGGAGCACTCGGGGCCACCTGAACCGGAAACTGGCCCGTGGCGGGCCCGTTGACGGCCGGGAACTGGCCCGTGGCCGGCTGCCAGGCATCCTGGACCGGATACTGCGGCGCACCCGCGGGCCGCCACGCCAGATCCGGACTCTGGGGCGCGGGCGCCGGGCTCCAGCCCGGGCCCTCCGCGACCGGGGTGGGCCCGAAATCGTTGAGGGACGGCCCGAAATCGTTGAGCGAAGGCCCGAACTCGGTCTCCGGCTGCCCCGGTGCTGCCTGACGGTCCGCGGATTCGTCGTTGCCCGAAACCATCACCCGTCCTTTCGCCACAGACACGTGGGGCGGTCGCTTCCGACCGCCCCACGCGACGACACTGCTGACACCGGCGCTGTCGCCGGCACCGCACGATCTGCTGTCAGTACTGGACCGAACCGCCGGTCTGCGCGGTCACGCCACCGATGTCGATCGACTGCGACGCCCGCTCACCTTCGGGGAGCTTACCAATCTGGGCCGCCGCCTCCAGCACGGTGGCGCCGCCCGGGAGCAGGCGGATGAAGTTCTCCGCGTCGGCCTTCGCGGCGTTGGCCGCGGCCGTGTCCAGCACGAACTCCATCTTCTGATCGTTGTCCGGGCCGCTGCCCGCGAACGCCGTCACCTTGATCTGGTTGACCGTGGTGAAGTCCAGCGACATACCGGCCTCACCCAGCCCGCCCGGCGTGGTGTAGCCGATGGTGCCGACGTAGCCGTCCAGGTTGCTGAAGTGGTGGGTGTTGGCGGCCCAGCCCGGCAGCACCGCGCCGCCGTCGAGGTTGACGCCGAGTTCGGTGTGCGGACCGGTCATGGCGACCACCGGCGCAGCCGGGGCGGCCTCCACCGCGGGCGACTGCCACTGCGGCTGCGGCTTCGGGGTGGCGGCCTGCGGGCCGGTCATGGTGTCGGCGTCCGGGTTCTGCGCCGGGGTGGTGACGGCCGGGTCCGCGGCGCGGTCGTTCGGCTGCACCGGCTGGGCGCCCGGCTGACCCGGCTGACCCGGCTGGACCGTGGTCCCCGGCTGGGTCGGCGGGATGGCCTGGTCCTGCTGCGGGGTGACCACCGCGGGCTGGACCTGGGTCGACTGACCCGGCACCGGCAGCGGCGCGACGCGCGGCACGGTCACACCGGGCTGCGAGGGCCGCACCGACTTCGGCTGGCCCGGCTGCGGATTGGTGCCGGCCGGCTGCGCGCTCGGATCGTTCTTGGGCGCGGTCGCGTCCGGAGTCGGCACGGTGGCATCCGGCTTCGGGGCGTTGGCGTCCGGCTTCGCGTTGGCGTCCGGCTGGGTGGCGCCCTGCGGCTGACCCGAATCCGGCTTGCCCGCACCGTTGTCCGGCGCCGCGTTGTTCGGCGTGGTCGGGGTGGTGACGCCCGGCTGGCTCTGCTGCGGCTTGGTGGTGCCCGGCTGCGGCTTCTCCGGCTTGGGCGCGGGCACGGACTGCGCCTTCGGGTCCGGAGCCGGGGTGTCGGTGGGCTGGGTGCCGTCGGGCTGTTGCTGGTCGGCGGGTACGGCGCCCGGGTCGGCGGGCGCGGCGCTGGCGGGCGCGGACAGCAGCGACACCACCGCGGCCGCACCGGCCAGCGTCAGGGAGGTGCTCGCCTTGATCCGACTCGGCTTGCGGTGCTTCACGTTTCGCTCAATTCCTTCGTCCCTCGGCGGCACGATCGCCGGGGCATCGAGGAGCCTCGAACGAGGGAAACCGAACACCCCCGTTACGTAACACTCGCGACCGCCCTGCCGATCGCTTCCGCCGCGAACTTAATCACAAGGGAGACAAGGCAGCAAGACGGGCCGGTAACAAAGGGGGCGAAACACGTTGCGGCTAGTCCAGATCGTCGTGCCGCATGAGCTGCCGCGCGGCCTCGGTGACCGATCCGGTGAGCGAGGGGTACACCGAGAAGGTCTGCGCCAGATCGTTCACGGTGAGGTTGTTCTGCACCGCCAGCGCGATCGGCAGGATCAGCTCCGACGCGATCGGCGCCACCACGACGCCGCCGATCACCACACCGGTGGCCGGGCGGCAGAAGATCTTCACGAAACCCCGTCGCAGGCCCGACATCTTGGCCCGCGGGTTGGTGTTCAGGGGCAGCATGACCGTGCGGGCGGGGACCACACCCTCGTCGATGGCGGTCTGCGCGACACCTACTGTCGCGATCTCCGGGCGCGTGAACACCGCGGACGCAACGGTCTTCAGGCGAATCGGCTGCACGCCCTCACCCAGCGCGTGGTACATGGCGATGCGGCCCTGCATGGCGGCCACCGATGCCAGCGGCAGCAGGCCGGTGCAGTCGCCCGCGGCGTAGACGCCGGGCGCGGTGGTCCGCGACACCCGGTCCACCCGCAGATAGCCGCCCTTGTCCAGCTCGATGCCGAGCCGGGCCAGGCCCAGCCCGTCGGTGTTGGGGACGGAACCGACGGTCATCAACGCGTGGGTGCCGGTGACGGTGCGGCCGTCGGACAGCTTCACCACGATGCCCTCGGCGGTGCGCTCCACCGCGTCGGCGCGAGCGTGCTTGACCAGCTCCACGCCGCGTTCGGCGAGCGCGTCCTCCAGTACCAGCGCGGCGTCGGCATCCTCGCCGGGCAGCACGCGGTCCCGGCTGGACACGACCTTCACCTGCACGCCCATCTCGGTGTAGGCGGAGACGAATTCGGCGCCGGTGACACCGGAGCCGACGACCACCAGGGTCTCGGGCAGTTCCTTGAGGTCGTAGAGCTGACGCCAGTTCAGGATTCGTTCACCGTCGGGTTCGGCGCCGGGCAGCACGCGCGGGCTGGCGCCGGTGGCGATCAGCACCACCTCGGCCTCGATGACCCGCTCCTGGCCGTCTTCCAGGGTGGCCTTCACCAGGTGGGTGGCCAGCCCGGGGGCCTGGTCGATGAGTTCGCCGTAGCCGGACAGCACGGTCACGCCGGCGGTCTGCAGCTTGGCGCGAATGTCGGAGGACTGCGCCTGCGCGAGCGCCTTGACCCGCGAGTTCACCTCGGACAGCCGCACCTGCGCCTGCGAGGGATGCACGGTGATGCCCAGGTCCCGGGCGCGGCGCAGATCTGTGCGCACGCCGGTGGACGCGATGAAGGTCTTCGACGGCACGCAATCCCACAGCACGCACGCGCCGCCGATGCCGTCACTGTCGATCAGCGTGACGGGCGCCCCGTGCTGTGCCGCTACCAACGCCGCTTCATATCCGGCGGGGCCCCCACCGATGATCGCAATGCGGGTCATTGTTCCTCCGCTCGAGCTCCGGCCCCGGGATCTCCGTTGCCGGTCCTTAACGTTATCCGCCCAGCTCCCTGCTGCTTTAACCGCATCTCCGGAGGATTTTGTCACTGTGGCGCATCCCATTCGCGAAGGTCGCGCGTCATCGCCGGAGAGTCGCGTGCACCCGGCGCGGGCGCCCGGGCGAATCACGCCCGAACGGCACTTTTACGCAAACCGGCGATCTCGCGGCAATCGGTCATGCGGGGACGAACCGCCTTGTGATCGGGATCAGGGGAGGCTTCCGCCGTTTGTTCGATAGGCTCTTATGGTGCCGATTTACGCCGCCTATGGGTCCAACATGGATCCAGAGCAGATGCTCAAGCGCTGTCCGCACTCCCCTGTGTACGGAACCGGCTGGCTGGAAGGGTGGCGACTCACCTTCGCCGGGGACGACATCGGCTGGGAGGGACCGCTGGCGACGGTGGTCGAAGAGCCTGGACAACGCGTCTTCGTAGTCCTCTACGACGTGCCCGACGACGACGAGCTCAGCCTCGACCGCTGGGAGGGTTCGGACTTCGGTATCCACAAGAAGATCCGCCTGCGCGTCACCACGAATCAGGGCCCCACCCCCACGCCGGTCCTGGCCTGGCTCTACGTCCTCGACGCCTACGAGGGCGGACTGCCGTCCGCGCGCTACATCGGCGTCATCTCCGATGCCGCGGAGAAGGCGGGCGCGCCAGACGATTACGTGCACGCGCTACGTACCCGCAACAGTAAGAACGTGGGACCGGGCACCTTCGGAATGTAGGGGCACGGCGCCGCTGTTACGGGTACCGGAACGATCTTCGAACCGTCGAAAGAGGAAGCCGATGCCCGCAACCCCCGTGCCCGCCCCGATCGCCGAATTCCTGTCCCGGCCCAACCCGGCGGTGTTCGCCTCGAACCGCCCCGACGGCCAGCCGGTCTCGGTCGCGACCTGGTACCTGTACGAGGACGGCCGAATCCTGGTGAACCTGGCCGACTTCCGCAAGCGGCTGGACTACCTGCGCGAGGACCCGCGGATCACGCTGACCGTCCTCGGGGACGACAACTGGTACAGCCACGTCAGCATCCAGGGCCGCATCGTCTCCATCGAGAACGACGCGGACTCCGCGGTCATCGACCGCATCGCCGAGCACTACACGGGCGGACCGTACGGGGTGCGCGACCAGAAGCGCGTCTCGGTCTGGATCGAGATCGACCGCTGGCACGCCTGGGGCGACATCGCGACCCAGGCCAGGTAGGGCCTCGCCCCGCCGAATACGAAGCCGGGCCGCACCTTTCGGTGCGGCCCGGCTTTCTCGTCGAGGCTGTCGCCGCGTCAGCGGGCGTTCAGCACGATATTGGTGAAGACCCGGACACCGACCGCGAGCGCGCGCTCGTCGATGTCGAAGGTCGGCTGGTGCAGGTCGAGCTGCTCACCCGAACCGGACCAGACGCCGAGCCGGGCCATCGCGCCGGGCACTTCCTCCAGATACCAGGAGAAGTCCTCGCCGCCGCCGGACTGCTGCGTATCGGCCAGCCCGTCGGGGCCGAGACCGCGGATCGCGTCCTCGAACATGCGCACGGCCTGCTCGTCGTTCACTACCGGCGGCACGCCGCGCTTGTAGTTGAGCTGGTAGCGCACGCCGGTCGGGGCCAGCAGGCCCTCGACGATCTCGCGGACCATGGGCTCGAGCAGCGACCAGGTGGCGTGATCGCCGGTGCGGACGGTGCCGGTCAGCATGCCGGTCTGCGGAATCGCGTTGGGCGCCTTGCCCGCCGACACCGCACCCCACACCATGACGGTGCTGGTGCGCGGGTCGATGCGGCGCGAGAGCAGACCGGGCAGGCCGGTGATGACGGTGCCCATGGCGTAGACCAGGTCGCTGGTCAGGTGCGGGCGGGAGGTGTGGCCGCCCGGGGAATCGAGGATCAACTCGATGGTGTCGGCGGCCGAGGTGATGGCGCCGACCCGGATGCCGACCTGACCCACCTCCAGGCGCGGGTCGCAGTGCAGCGCGAACATGCGCGAAACGTCTTCCATGGCGCCCGCGGCGACCATGTCGACGGCGCCGCCGGGCATGACCTCTTCCGCGTGCTGGAACACCAGCCGCACGCCGACCGGCAGGTCCTCGATCTCGGCCAGCGCCAGCGCGGTGCCGAGCAGGATGGTGGTGTGCGCGTCGTGCCCGCAGGCGTGCGAGACGCCGGGCACGGTCGAGGCGAAGGGCAGGCCGGTGTACTCCTGCAGCGGCAGCGCGTCCATGTCCGCGCGCAGGCCGATGCGCGGGCCCTCCGGGCCGATGTCACAGATCAGGCCGGTGCCGCTCGGCAGTTTGCGGGGTTCGAGACCGGCCTTGATCAGCCAGGACTCCACGAATTCGGTGGTGCCGAACTCGGTGCGGGACAGTTCCGGGTTGGCGTGGATGTGGCGACGCCACGCCATCAGGTCGTCCATGTGCTCGGCGAGCCAGGACTCCACCACCTCGTGCCCGGAAGCCGGATCCATCGCGACGCTCGACGGCGGCTGCGTACTCACGCATGCCGCCGCGACTGGTCCGTTGACACGCGCCGCGGACCGGCCGGTTGTGCTCACCGAATGTCCTCCTGTCGCTGAAACTGCCGTTGACTGACTCGTTCCGACAACCTGTCCCTGTGCATTTTGTCGCCTGCGATATGTATCGCTGTGCGAGCCAGCGCCGTTGCCCCGTCCAACACGGCACGGTCGGCCGAGGCGTTCACGGCGGCGGCCGCGAACGCGGGCTGGTGGGTCACCGCGCCTCCGGCGTCGATGCCGATGACCGGGTGGATGCCGGCGATGACGTTGGTGACGTTGCCCATATCGGTGCTGCCCAGCGGCCTCGCCGCCTCGAATTCCGGGGCGATGGGCTCGCGGCCGAGCGCGGTGATCTGCTCGCGATAGGCACACAGTAGTGCGCTGTCGGGAGTGAGCTCGGTATATGTCGGCGCGAGCTTCCGGATTTCGTGGGTGCATCCGGTCGCCAGGGCACCTGCCTCGAAACATGCCGATGCTCGTTGCATCAGATCATCGAGGGTCGCGGAGTCGACCGCACGTAGGTAATACAGCAGTTCCGCGTGACCGGGCACGATATTCGGGGCGACGCCGCCCGACCCGACTATACCGTGCAGCTGCTGACCGGGAAGGAGATGTTGACGCAGCAAACCCAACGCAACTTGCGTGACGGTGAGGGCGTCGAGGGCGTTCCGCCCGTATTGCGGTGCGGCACTGGCATGCGATTCCCGGCCGTGGAACACCACCGACAGGTCCGCGAGGGCCAGTGAATGCGCGCCGACGATGTCCTCCGGGCCCGGGTGCACCATCATGGCCATGGCCAGGTCGTCGAAGACGCCGCGGTCGAGCATGAGCACCTTGCCGCCGCCCGACTCCTCGGCCGGGGTACCGAGCACCTTCACGGTGATGCCGCAGGCGTCGGCGACCGCGGCCAGGCCCAGTGCCGCGCCGACCGCGGAGGCGGCGATGATGTTGTGGCCACACGCGTGACCGATTTCGGGCAAAGCGTCATATTCCGCGCAAATGCCCACAACCAGATCGCCACTGCCGTATTCGGCGGTGAATGCGGTCGGCAGTTCCGCCACGCCCGTTTCGATGCGAAATCCGCGTTCCCGCAGCGGCTCGATCGTCTTGGCGACACTGCGGAATTCCTCGAACGCCAGCTCGGGCTCGGCGTGAATGTCGTGCGAGAGCGCGATCAGCTGATCGCGATAGCCGGCGATCGCGGCATCGGCCGCGGCCAGTTGCGCCGGATCGGCCGATGCCACCGCCGGATGCGACGACGAGACGGACGTCTCGTGACGTCCGATCGGTACGCAGGATCTCCGGTCATCGCCGTTGCGCGATGGTGACATCCCAACAGTCTGTCACTGCCGCGCAACTCTGTCGCAGCAGGTAAGCCGGAAATTCTCCGGCACCGGCGGGCGGTTACGGGTTGAACGCCAGGTTCTCGGGGGTGGTCTCGACGGCCAGCCCGGCCAGCGCCTGCTGATGCAGGGCCCGCTTGATGACCGGAAGGTTCGGCTTGCGGTTGCCCTTGAGCAGGTCGGCGCGCGCGATCGCGGTCGCCAGCAACGACTCCGCATCCGCCTTGGCGTCCACGATCCCGGCCGCGATGGCGTCATCGGCGGCGTACCGGCGGCCGGTGGTCATGGCCTCCACGGCGACCTGGTTGACCAGGCGGTTGACCAGCAGCGCGTTCATGGCGACCGTGAACGGCATGCCCAGGTGCACCTCGGGCAGGCACCAGAAGCCGCGGTCGGCCCGCATCACGCGGAAGTCGCAGGAGGTGGCGAGCATGGCGCCGGCGCCGAAGGCGTGACCGTTCACCGCGGCCACCGTCGGCATACCGAAGGCCAGCAGGCGACTGTAGAGCGAGTGCACACGGTCCAGGTACCAGCAGTTCTTGTCGAAATTGCCGAACAGCCAGTCGGTGTCGAGGCCGTTGGAGAAGAACTTGCCGTCGGCGGTGACCACCAGCGCGGCCGGACCCTCGGACGCCTCGACCTCGTCGAGCAGCGCGTGGACCTCGGTGATCCAGTCGGGGTGGAAACGATTCTCGCTGTCGATGGTCTGACCCTCGGTCCCGAGGAACAGCACGAACACATCCCCATCACGCTTCAAATACGCCATGCGCAGAGGGTAACGCCCGCAAAAGGGATTGCTACTCGCGGGTAGCAAGGCTCGCAGGTTCGCGGCCCGCCCCGGTCTGGACTGACGGAGCGGGGGAGCGAAGCGGAGGAGCGGAGGAGCGGAGGAGGGAAGACCGGGGTTACGAGGGCCGCGAACAGCCGTAGCGAAGCGGAGGCAATTAGACTCGGCGACATGCTAGCCGAGAAGGCCATGGGCGGGGTTTCCGAACTAGCCGCCACAGCCATTGCCGAACGAACGGGCGTGCCGCAGCACCGAATCGCGGTGGTGCTGGGATCGGGCTGGCAGGAGGCTGCCGCCGTCATCGGTGAGCCATCCACATCCATCCCCATGAGCGAGGTGCCGGGGTTCGGATCGCCCACGGCGCAGGGCCATCAGGGCACCATCCATTCGGTGACCGTCGGCGACTCGCCCGTGCTGCTGCTCATGGGCCGCCAGCACCTCTACGAGGGCCACGAGCCGAGCAAGGTCGTCCACAACGTGCGCACCGCCCTGGCCGCGGGCGCGCAGACCGTGCTGCTCACCAATGCCGCGGGCGGCATCCGCGACGGGCTCTCGGTCGGCGAGCCGGTGCTCATCAGCGATCACATCAACCTCACCGGGCGCACCCCCATCGAAGGCGCGAACTTCGTCGATCTGGTCGACGCCTGGGATCCCGAATTGCGGTCTCTCGCACGGGAAATCGACCCCAGCCTGACCGAGGGCGTGTACGCGGGCCTGACCGGGCCGCAGTACGAGACCCCCGCCGAGATCCGCATGCTGCGCACCATCGGCGCGGACCTGGTCGGCATGTCGACCGTGCTGGAGGCCATCGCCTGTCGCGAGGGCGGGGCCAAGGTGCTCGGTATCTCCCTGGTCACCAACCTGGCCGCCGGCGTCACCGGCCAGCACCTCTCGCACGCCGAAGTCCTGGCCGAAGGCCACGCCGCCGCACCGCGATTGGGCAAGCTGCTGCGCGGCGTGCTGGAACGCCTCTAGGCGCGCGGGCATGCTGCGCTTCGGAACCGCCGGGCTGCGCGGTCCCCTCCAGGACGGCCCGGACGGCATGAACGTGGACACCGTCTCGCGCGCGTCGGCGGGTATCGCCGCCTGGCTGCGCGACCGCTGCCTGGGCGGCGGCCTGGTGATCGTCGGCCGCGACGCCCGGCACGGCTCCGACGAATTCGCCACCGCCGCGGCGGAAGTCTTCGCCGCGGCCGGATTCTCCGTGCTGGCCCTCCCCCACCCGGTCCCCACCCCGGTGGTCGCCTTCGCGGTACGTGAGCTGAAAGCCGTTGCGGGAATTCAGATCACCGCCTCCCACAACCCCGCTACCGATAACGGCTACAAGGTCTACCTGGACGGCGGCTCACAGATCGTCCCGCCCGCCGACAGCGAGATCGAGCGCTGCATCGACGCGGTCCACGGCCACATCCCCCGCACCGATCCCGACCCGACCGCCCCGGACCCCGCCCTGCTCGCCCTCCCCGAGGGCACCTCACCGGATGCGATCGGCGACGAAATCGTCCGCCGCTACCTGACCCGCGTCACCCGGCTGCCCCGCCTCATCGGCGGCGACGCGCCACTCAGCATCGAGGACATCGAGGCAACCGCCGACGATCCCGCCGCGGCCGGGCGAGATGTCCGGCAACGCAGCGATATCCGGATCGTGCTGACCCCCATGCACGGCGTGGGCGGGGAACTGGGCGTCGCCGCACTGCGGGGCGCCGGGTTCGACGAAGTACTGGTGGTCGCCGAACAGTTCGCGCCGAACCCGGACTTCCCGACCGTGGCGTTCCCGAATCCCGAAGAGCCCGGGGCGGCCGATCTGCTGCTGGAGCTGGGCGAGCGGCTCGACGCGGACCTCGCCATCGCCCTGGACCCGGACGCGGATCGGTGCGCGCTCGGCGTGCGCGGGCCGCACGGGTGGCGCATGCTGCGCGGCGACGAAACCGGGGTGCTGCTGGGCGATTTCGTGCTGCGGACCGCGGCTCCCGATGCCCTGGTCGCCACCACGATCGTGTCCTCGCGGCTGTTGAGCAAGATCGCCGCCGCCCGTGGGGCGCGATACGCCGAGACCCTCACCGGTTTCAAATGGCTGGCCCGCGCGGGCGAGGGCCTGGTCTACGCGTACGAAGAGGCGATCGGACACTGCGTCGATCCGTCGGCGGTGCGCGACAAGGACGGCATCTCGGCGGCGGTCGTCGCGGCGGACCTGGTCGCGCAGCTGAAGGCCGACGGGCGGACCCTGCTCGACGTCCTCGACGACTACGCGGTGGAATTCGGCGTGCACGCCGGAGACCAGGTGTCGCTGCGCCTCGCGGACGCCTCGGCCGCCGCCGACGTGGTCGCGCGCCTGCGCGAGACCCCGCCTCGCGAGATCGCCGGCGAAGCGGTGACCTGCACCGACATGTCACAGCTGCGCGGCCGGATGCGCACCGACGCACTCGTTTTCGAGGCGCCTTCGTTCCGTGTGGTGGTGCGCCCGTCCGGCACCGAACCCAAGCTCAAGTGCTACTTGGAAGCGTTCGAGCCCGTCGCCGGCCCGGATGCGCTCGAAGCCGCGAAAGCCCTTGCCGCGCAACGTCTCACCGAGCTCCGCAAGTACTTCGAGCAGCTCTGACCGGGCCTCGGCCCCCGGGAGTCGTTCAGCGGGGGCCGAACTGGCGGTCGCCGGCATCGCCGAGACCGGGGACGATGTAGGCGTCGGAGTTGAGGCCGCGGTCCACCGAAGCCGTGACCAGCCGCACGTCGTGCCCCGACTTCTCCAGGGCGGTAATGCCTTCCGGCGCCGCCACCACGCACAGCACGGTGATGTCGCGGGCATTGCGCGTGGCCAGCAGGTCCAGCGTGTACACCATCGATCCGCCGGTGGCGAGCATCGGATCGAGCACGAACACCGGCATCGTGGACAGGTCGTCCGGCAGCGACTCCATGTACGGCGTCGGCTGATGCGTCTCCTCGTCGCGCGCCAGCCCCACGAACCCGATCCGGGCGTCCGGAATCAGATTCGCCGCCGTCTCCACCATCCCCAGCCCGGCCCGCAGCACCGGCACCAGCAGCGGCGGCGCGTTCAGCCGAGTTCCCTCGGCCGCGGCCACCGGCGTGGCGATCGGGAACCGCTCCACCGGCGCGTCCCGCATGGCCTCGTAGACGAGAATCCCGGTCAAATCCCGAAGCGCCGCCCGGAATGTTGGATTGGTGGTCCGGGCATCTCGCATGGTGGTCAACAACGCGGCAGCCAGCGGATGGTCCACAACGAGTGTGCGCATAGGAAAACGATAGGTCAGCCCCGCCCGCCAAGATCCCCTCCCGCCGCAATTCACCCGCCCCGGAACCGTCCGGCCCCCGCCCGCGTCCAAGCCGATACAGCACGACTCCGCCCTGCGACCGGCATGAAGGGGCTTTTCATGCGCATCTCGATCCACCCCGAGGGACTCACCGCCTACGCGGCGACCACCACCGTCCTCGCCGCCGATCTCGCGGCCGCCACCACCCGCACCGCCACCCCGGACCTACTCGCCCCCGCCTTCGGTCTCGTCGGCGCGGACTTCCTCACCGCCTACGCCGCCGCCCACACCACACACGTCGCCACCCTGACCGACCTCTCGGCAGTCCTCACCGCCACGAGTGCAGCCACCGAAACCGCCGCAACCACCTACTCCGCGCACGACGACGCCCACGCCGCCGCGATCCGCGCCGCTGCCACGGAGCTGGACGCGTGACGGCCCCGCCCGGTCCACGCTGGGCCACAATCCGATTCGCCGACCGGCGTGCCGTGCGCCGCCCCCGGGACCGGACTCCTCGGGGATCGGTCGAGCGAAAAGGTCGACAGCACTCGGTATCTCGATCCGGAGGGGTTGGATGACCGACGAGCCGGCGGTCTCCGGGCTGGACGCGCCGATCATCGAGCTGTTGCGGAGTCTCGGGTCCGGGCGCGGGGCGGGCGCCGCCGAGGTGTTGCGGGACAGCGCCGATGCCGTGGAGCAGGCGCAGGCCCGGAGCCGGGACAGCGTCGATCGGATGTACGACGCCTGGCGCGGGCGGGCCGGGGATGCGGCCATGGATCAGGCGTTGCGGACGCAGACCACGGCCGCGACCGCCGCCGAACGCGGGCGCGCGATGGCGGACATCGTGGATCGGGTCGATGCGGAGATCGAGAGCGGGCGACGGGAATTGCAGGAGATCCTGCGGTCCTTCCGGGCCGAGGTCGAAGGGTTGCGAGCCGGTGGATCGAGCGCGGGCGGGGAGTCGGCCGTGGTCGAGTCGGCGATCGAGCACATCGGCCGGGCGAAGCGGGTGGTCGAGCGGGTGCGGGCGCAGTTGGCGAGCGAGACCACCGCGATGGCGGAGCTGAGTTCGCCGATTCCGGCGCCGGCGGTGGTGCCACCGGCCGCGATCGGGGCCGACGCGATGACCGCTCCGGCAGCGGCGGGGACGGAAGCCGGTGGCGGAGTCCCCCGGGCGACGATCGTGGCGGCTGCCGACCGGACGCCTCCGGCCGATACCGGCGCGTCCGATGGATCCGGTGGCGTGCCACTCGGATCCGGGCGCACCCCGGTCGGTTCCGGAGACAGGCTGCTGGGTTCGCGAGCTTCGTCCCGGGGCGGACCGCGAACCGTTCCGGCGAGTGTGACCACGCCGAAAGCCTCAGGTCCCGGACACGATTCGCCGGCCGCCCGCCCGCGCGGTGGCGGAGTGTGGGTGACATTGCCGGACGGGAGCCGGGTCGAGGCGCCGAATCAGCAGGCGGCGGAGGCGGTTCGGAGCGCTTTGAGCGCGGTGGGGACGCCGTATGTATGGGGTGGGGTGACGCCCGGGGTCGGGGTGGATTGCAGCGGTCTGACCCAGTGGGCGTACGGGCAGGCGGGGGTTGCGCTGCCACGGTTGGCGCAGGAGCAGGGGATCGGGCACGCGAGTGTCCGTCCAGGGGACTTGATGCCCGGAGATCTCGCGGTGTGGGACGGGCACGTCGCCATGGTGATCGGGAACGGGCAGTTGGTGGAGGCGGGCGATCCCGTCCAGATCGGACCGATACGAACGGAGAATTCGGGTATGCGGTTTCTCGGCTTCTACCGGCCCACGGCATGAGCGGGGCGCCGGTGACGGTGGCGACATCGGGTAATCGGGCGGGCACCGTGACGGTGTCGGCCACCGATCAGGGGCTGCCGGTGGAGATCCGGTTCGAGTGCGCCGAATACCGGTACGGCGCACCGGCTCTCGCGGCCGAGATCCTGCGCCTGACGCGGCGCTCGGCCATCGTGGCCCGGTCGCGGCGGCGCGCGCTGCTGGCCGCGGAGGGTGTGCCGGACGCGGTGCTGGACCGGCTCGGCCTGCCCACCCGGCAGGCCGCGGTGGACAAGCTGGATCGGCTCGACGACACCGATACCGGACAAACCAGTTGGTTGAGGAACCGATGAGCGCCGAAATGGACGCCCTGATCCGAGGCGTCACCGACAAGCTCGAGGTCCTGGAGGCGACCCTGCACGGCCTCGGCGAGGTGCGCGGCCGCTGCGCCGCCGCGGACGGCTCGGTCACCGCGGAGGTGGACGCCGAGGGCGAGCTGACCGGGTTGTGGCTGGCCGAGTCGGTGACCGCGCGGGCCCCGGCCGAGGTGTCGCGGCTGATCGTGCGGGCGGCACAGCAAGCCGCGGCGGACGCGACCGCACAGCGTTCCCGGATCATCGCCCGACTGAACGACGCGCTGTCCCCGATTTCAGAAAATGTTGGGGGCGACCCGGATAGTGCCTGACGCGACGACTGGATAGGCTTCCGGTCATGGCTTCTGGAGACATCGTCCCGATCGCGCTCGGCCTGACCAAAGGCGATCTTGTCACCCTCTGGGCACCCCGCTGGCGAGACGGTGACGATGAGTGGCAGGCATTCCTCGGTCACGAGGAAGACCTCTACGGTTTCGACTCCGTAGCGGAGCTGGCCGCGTTCATCCGCACCAACTCCGACAACGATCTGGTGGATCATCCGGCCTGGAAGATCATCGCCGGATTGTCGGCGGCCGAGCTGGAGCCGGAGGAGCAGTACGTCTTCGACCTGGTCGGGGTGCCCGAGCTGGCCGCCGACGACCCGGACCCGGAGGTGGTCTCCGAGCTCGAGGAGACCCTCGAGATGGTCCGCAATATCGGCGACGTGTGCGAACTCGACCCCGTCACCAAGTTCTTCGGCTCGCACCCGGTGCTGGGCGCGCTGGCCGGCGGCGTGAGCGCCTTCCTGGGGCGCGAGGGCGAGGAGCTGTGGGACCAGGTCGGCGCGGCCATCGCCAAGGACTGGGAAAAGGTCATCGACGCCATCGACTCGGTGGTGACGGTGCCCGAGGTGGACGCCGACGCGGTCTCGGTGGCCGAGGCGGAACTGCTTGCGGCGCAGGAGAACATCGTCGACGCCGAGGACGCGGCCGAGGGTGACGACGAGATCGAGGAAGTCGATCTGGACGAGGACGAGGACGAGGACCTCTCGTTCTGGCACGAGGTCGGCATCGACCCGGTCAAGATCATCACCTCCGACGACACCCTCTTCACGCTGCGCTGCTACGTCGACGACGAGCCGATCTTCCTGGGCCGCGACGGATCGATCACGGTCTTCACCTCCGAGCGCGCGCTGGCCCGCTACCTGGCCGACGACCACGAGCACGACCTCAGCCGGGTGAGCACCTTCGGCGAGGTGCAGACCGCCGCCGTGGACGGCTCGCTCGAGGTGGAGGTCGACGAGGAGAACGTCTACGTGCTGCCCGGCCTGTCCGAGGACCTGGGGTCGGGCCCCAAGGCCGTGGACACCGATCAGCTCGACCTGGCGGTCGAATTGTTCACCGACGCCGCCGACTACGCCGACGACGACGCGGTGGAATCGGCGCTGGCGGTCTCCACTCCCCTGGGCTGGTACGTCTCCTACCTGCTCAACCCGGACCCGACCCGGATGGCCCCGAACCCGCCGTTCCAGGCCGAGTCCGAGGCTTGGAAGGCGCTGGAGTCGGTCTTCGAGGCCCGCCTCCAGAAGGGCTGACCCGCAACACGGTTGCACAACAGCATGATTCGGGCCGCACCTCTTGGTGCGGCCCGAATTGCTTTCCCGGGGACCGCTATCCCAGCAGTACGGCGTAGCCGGGCTTGATCACCTCGTCGATCAGCCGCAGCCGTTCCGGGAACGGAATGAACGCCGACTTCATGGCATTGATCGTGAATCTCTCCAGATCGCTCCAGCCGTAGCCGAAGGTCTCCGACAGCTTGAGCATCTCTTTGCTCATGGTGGTGTCGCTCATCAGCCGGTTGTCGGTATTGACGGTGACCCGGAACCGCAGCCGCGCCAGCAGATCGAACGGGTGCTTGTCGATCGAGGGCACCGCGCCGGTCTGCACGTTCGACGACGGACACAGCTCGAGCGGAATCCGCATGTCCCGCACGTAGTTCGCGACCACGCCGAGAACCGGTCCGGCGGGCCCGTCGGTGATGTCGTCGGTGATGCGCACGCCGTGCCCGAGCCGTTCGCAGCCGCAGAAGGCCACGGCCTCGTGGATGGACGGCAGGCCGAACGCCTCGCCCGCGTGAATCGTGAAGTGCGCGAGGTTGGCCCGCATGTAGTCGAAGGCGTCGAGGTGGCGGCTGGGCGGGTAGCCCGCCTCCGCTCCCGCGATGTCGAAGCCGCCGACGCCGCGGTCGCGCCAGCGCACGGTGAGTTCGGCGATCTCGCGGGAGCGGGCGGCGTGCCGCATGGCGGTGAGCAGGCAGACCACCGTGATGGGGGTGCCCGCCGCGGCGGCGAGGGCCTCGCCTTCCCGGAATCCGGCGATGGTGTGCTCGACCACCTCGTCGAGGGTGAGGCCGGCCTCGAGGTGCTGTTCGGGCGCGAACCGCACCTCGGCGTAGACGACGCCGTCGGCGGCCAGGTCCTCGGCGCATTCGCGGGCGACCCGGCGCAGTCCTTCGGGCGTCTGCATCACGGCGACGGTGTGGGCGAAGGTTTCCAGGTACCGCTCGAGCGATCCGCTGTCGGCGGCGTCCCGGAACCAGGCTCCGAGGCTTTCGGCGTCGCTTGCCGGTAGCTGGTCGTATCCGGCGGCGCGGGCGAGCTCCAGCACCGTCGCGGGGCGCAGCCCGCCGTCGAGGTGATCGTGCAGGACCGCCTTGGGAGCCTGGCGGATCGAGGCGAGAGTGAGGGGCGTCGGTCCAGTCATGTAGCAACGTTAGCCGCATTCCCGTTCCGCGGCAGGTCTGTTGACCCGACTCACCGACAGTTCGGCATGTCGTTGCCGTCACGTTGCTGACCGGCGGGAATCCTTCACCTTCCGGCTGTGATCCGGTCCAGGATCAGGGGCTGCGGCGGCAGCTCCGCGGTCTCGGCGATGGTGAACCCGCGCGCCAGGAGCTCGAGCGCCGGCTCGAACGCCTCCGGGGTGTCGGTGTGCAGGGTCAGCAGGGGCTGCCCCGCGGCGATGGAATCGCCTGGCTTGGCGTGCATTTCGATGCCCGCCCCGGCCTGCACCGGATCGCCCTGGCGGGCGCGGCCCGCGCCGAGCCGCCAGGCGGCCAGTCCCACGTCGAGGGCGTCGAGGCGGGTGAGGGTGCCGCCGGCGGGGGCGCGCAGGGTTTCGGTGTGGCGGGCCTGCGGCAGGGGCGCGTCGGGGTCGCCGCCCTGGGCGCGAACCATGGCCCGCCACTGGTCCATGGCGCGGCCGTCGGCGAGGACGTCGGCGGGGTCGATGCCGGTGATCCCGGCCTGCGCCAGCATCTCCCGGGCCAGGGCGAGAGTGAGGTCGACGACGTCGGCCGGGCCGCCACCGGCCAGCACGTCCAGGGATTCGCAGACTTCCAGCGCGTTTCCGGCGGTGTGGCCGAGCGGGGTGTCCATGGCGGTGAGCAGGGCCACGGTCCGCACCCCGGCGTCGGTGCCGAGTTCGACCATGGCGGTGGCCAGTTCACGCGCCTGCTCGGGTTCCTTCAGGAAGGCCCCGCGCCCGACCTTCACGTCGAGGACCAGCGCCCCGGTGCCCTCGGCGATCTTCTTGCTCATGATGGAGCTGGCGATCAGGGGGATGGATTCGACGGTCCCGGTTACGTCACGCAGCGCGTAGAGGCGTTTGTCGGCGGGGGCGAGGTCGGCGCCGGCGGCGCAGATCACGGCCCCGATGGCGGCATCGGACAAGAGCTCCCGCATGCGCTCGGCCGGAATATCGGCCTGCCAGCCGGGTATCGCCTCGAGCTTGTCGAGTGTGCCTCCGGTGTGCCCCAATCCGCGTCCGGAGAGCTGGGGTACGGCGGCCCCGCACGCCGCGACCAGCGGCGACAGCGGCAGCGTGATCTTGTCGCCGACGCCGCCGGTGGAGTGTTTGTCGACGGTGGGACGCCCCAGATCGGTGAAGTCCAAACGCTTCCCGGAGTCGATCATGGCCCGGGTCCAGCGGGCGGTCTCGCGCCGGGTCATGCCGCGCCAGACGATGGCCATGGCCAGCGCCGACATCTGTTCGTCGGCGACCTCGCCCCGGGTGAACGCGGCCACCACCCAATCGATCTGCGCGTCGCTCAGTTCACCGCCGTCGCGCTTGGCCCTGATCACGTCCACCGCCGAGTGCACCGTCACGTCCTCCACCCTGGCACGGGCCCGGCCCGCTTTCCACGGATTCCCGGGTGCGCCACGATGATCAGCGGTTATAGACGTCCGGCATCGAGGTCGTCGGGCCCGAAGGAGTCCGGCAGCAAGGTGTTCAGCGTGACGGGGCCGCTGTGGTGATCGACGAGCAAATCGCCGCCGCCGTGTTCGAGCAGGAGCTGCCGGCAGCGTCCGCAGGGCATGAGCACCGCGCCTCGGGAATCGCACACCGAGACCGCCCGGAGTCGCCCGCCGCCGCCCGAAATCAAGTTACCGACCAGTACACATTCGGCGCAGAGGCCCAAACCGTATGAGACATTTTCCACATTGCAGCCGCTCACCACGCGATCATCGGCGGTGAGAGCCGCGGCCCCGACGGGGAATCCGGAATAGGGGGCATAGGCGGCCTGCATAACTTCAAATGCTTTGTAGCGCAGGGCTTTCCAGTCAATATCGGACATATCGGACCATCCTTCCGGAGACGTGGGAGCACCCGCGCGAAAGCCGTTCCGTCTGGTCATGAAAATCAGGAAAGGCAAACCTAACTCACAACAATTTGGACCAACGAGCGGCACGCCGAATTAGTTCCCCTCCAAAGCTGGGTTTAGAGTTCACGACAGATCGGTTCAGGTTCCCGACAACGGGCCTGCAGCACTGCCACCGGATGTTGATTCCGCTCGTGAGCAGGTGGTTTCGACAGTCCGAAGGCTCCGCGGCCGGATTCTGACCGGGTCCATCAACGACGTTGGAGGCACCGCACTCTATGACCACGCTAGAAGCTCCGGCCAAGCCGAAGCGGACCCTGTACCGAGGCGACCCCGGCATGTGGTCCTGGGCTCTGCACCGCATCACCGGCGTGACGATCTTCTTCTTCCTGTTCGTCCACGTCCTCGATACCGCGTTGGTGCGAGTCAGCCCGGACACCTACGACCGGGCGATCGAGACCTACAAGAACCCCGTCGTCGCCCTCATGGAGATGGGTCTCGTTGTCTGCGTGCTGTTCCACGCGTTCAACGGCATCCGCATCATCCTCGTCGACTTCTGGTCGCAGGGCCCGCGCTACCAGCGGCAGATGCTCTGGATCGTGCTCGCGATCTGGATCGTCGTCGCGGGCGCCGGTGTCGGCCGCCAGTTCTTCTACCTGCTGACGAATTGAGAGCCGACATGACCGCACCCGTTCTCGGTAAGTCCTACGACCGCCCCGCCTCGCTCGACGCCCCGCGCGCGCCCCGCCGCGCCGGCGGCAACAACTTCGAGAAGTACGCCTGGCTGTTCATGCGGGCCTCCGGCCTGCTGCTGGTCGTCCTGGTCATCGGCCACATGACGATCATGCTCATGCTCGACGGCGGCGTGCACCGCCTGAACTTCGCCTTCGTGGCCGGCCGCTGGGCCTCGCCCTTCTGGCAGCTCTGGGACCTCACCATGCTGTGGCTGGCCCAGCTGCACGGCGGCAACGGCCTGCGCACCGTGATCGACGATTACGCGCGCAAGGACTCCACCCGCTTCTGGCTGAAGACGGCGCTGGTCATCTCCATGATCCTGGTCATGGTCACCGGCACCTACGTCATCTTCACCTTCGACCCCAACATCAGTTAGGAACAGGCCACCTCGCATGAGTGAATCCCGACCGATTCAGGAGCACCGCTACGACGTCGTCATCGTCGGTGCCGGTGGCGCTGGAATGCGTGCGGCGATCGAGGCCGGTCCTCGGGTGCGCACCGCCGTCCTGACCAAGCTCTACCCCACCCGTTCTCACACCGGTGCGGCGCAGGGCGGCATGTGCGCCGCGCTGGCGAACGTGGAAGAGGACAACTGGGAGTGGCACACCTTCGACACCGTCAAGGGTGGTGACTACCTGGTCGACCAGGACGCCGCGGAGATCATGGCCAAGGAGGCCATCGACGCCGTGCTCGACCTGGAGAAGATGGGCCTGCCGTTCAACCGCACGCCCGAGGGCAAGATCGACCAGCGTCGCTTCGGCGGTCACACCCGTGACCACGGCAAGGCCCCGGTTCGCCGCGCGTGCTACGCCGCCGACCGCACCGGTCACATGATCCTGCAGACGCTGTACCAGAACTGCGTCAAGCACGACGTGGAGTTCTACAACGAGTTCTACGTGCTCGACCTGATCCTGTCCGACGGCCCCAACGGCCCGATCGCGACCGGTGTGGTGGCCTACGAGCTGGCCACCGGCGAGCTGCACGTGTTCCACGCGAAGTCGATCATCTTCGCCACCGGTGGTTCGGGTCGTATGTACAAGACCACCTCCAACGCCCACACCCTCACCGGTGACGGCATGGCGATCGTGTTCCGCAAGGGACTTCCGCTGGAGGACATGGAGTTCCACCAGTTCCACCCGACAGGCCTCGCCGGCCTGGGCATCCTGATCTCGGAGGCCGTGCGTGGTGAGGGCGGCATTCTGCGTAATGCCTCCGGTGAGCGCTTCATGGAGCGCTACGCGCCGACCATCAAGGACCTGGCGCCGCGTGACATCGTCGCGCGTTCCATGGTGCTCGAGGTCCGTGAGGGTCGTGGCGCGGGTCCGAACAAGGACTACGTGCTCATCGACGTGACCCACCTCGGTGAGGACGTGCTGGAGGAGAAGCTCCCCGACATCACCGAGTTCGCCCGCACCTACCTGGGCGTCGACCCGGTCAAGGAGCCGGTGCCGGTCATGCCGACCTGTCACTACGTGATGGGTGGCATCCCGACCCGCATCCGCGGCGAGGTGCTGCGCAACAACACCGACATCGTCCCGGGCCTGTACGCCGCCGGTGAGTGCGCCTGTGTCTCCGTGCACGGCGCCAACCGACTGGGCACCAACTCGCTGCTGGACATCAACGTGTTCGGTCGCCGCGCCGGTATCGCCGCCGCCGAGTACGCCCAGCGTGCCGAGTTCGTGGAGATGCCGGAGAACCCGACCCAGATGGTGCAGGACTGGCTGGAGCTCATCCTGTCCGACCACGGCAACGAGCGCGTCGCCGACATCCGCACCGAGCTGCAGAACTCCATGGATGACAAGGCCGGTGTGTACCGCACCGAGGAGAGCCTCAAGTCCATGCTCGAGGAGATCCAGGTCTTCAAGGAGCGCTACTCGCGGATCACCGTGCAGGACAAGGGCCGCCGCTACAACAGCGACCTGCTCGAGGCCATCGAGCTGGGCTTCCTGCTGGAGCTGGCCGAGGTGACCGTGGCGGGTGCGGTGAACCGCAAGGAGTCCCGCGGCGGCCACGCGCGCGAGGACTACCCGGACCGCGACGACGTCAACTTCATGCGGCACACCATGGCCTACAAGACCAGCCCGGAGCTCATCTCCGACATCCGCCTGGACTACAAGCCGGTGGTGCAGACCCGCTACGAGCCGATGGAGCGTAAGTACTGATGACTGCTGTCGCTGAAACGCCGCAGAAGGCGGCTCCGGTGCCGGACGGGTCGACCATGATCACGGTCAAGGTGGCCCGCTTCAACCCCGAGGACGGCAAGGGCAACCACTGGGACGAGTTCAAGGTCCCCGTGCTGCCGACCGACCGGTTCCTGAACGTGCTGATCTACATCAAGTCCTACCTGGACGGCACGCTCACCTTCCGTCGCTCCTGCGCGCACGGCGTGTGCGGCTCCGATGCCATGCGCATCAACGGCGTCAACCGCCTGGCCTGCAAGATCCTCATGAAGGACATGCTGCCCAAGGGCAGCAAGGAGCTGACGGTCACCGTCGAGCCGATCCGCGGCCTGCCCGTGGAGAAGGACCTCGTCGTCGACATGGAGCCGTTCTTCGACGCGTTCAAGGCGGTCAAGCCCTACCTGATCACCAAGGGCAACGAGCCGACCTACGAGCGCATCCAGTCCCAGCACGACCGGGCCCGCTTCGATGACACCACCAAGTGCATCCTGTGTGCCTGCTGCACCACCTCGTGCCCCGTGTACTGGAGCGACGGCAGCTACTTCGGCCCGGCCGCGATCGTGAACGCGCACCGCTTCATCTTCGACAGCCGTGACGAGGGCGCCCGCGAACGCCTGGACATCCTCAACGATGTCGAGGGTGTGTGGCGCTGCCGCACCACCTTCAACTGCACCGACGCGTGCCCCCGTGGCATCGAGGTCACCAAGGCGATCCAGGAAGTCAAGCGCGCCCTGCTCTTCGCCCGCTAGAGATTCCCGGCGAGAGCCGAAAAACCAAGGCCGCCCGCATCTTCGGATGCGGGCGGCTTTCGTTCGTTCAAGCGGTGGTCTGATTCTGGAACTGGGCCAGGGATTCCCAGGACCAGGTGAGGGTGCCGTCGGCGAGGTCGGCGAGAACGGCTTCCAGCCAACGCAATTCGGCTTCGGTGACGGCGCGCTGATATTCGTCCTCGAGCAGGGTGACGCGCGGGAGGCCGAACTGGCGAGCCTGTGCCATCCCCGTGTCGATCTCGTCGAGTGCGGCGCGTACGGCGGCGGCCCGCTTCGCCAGTTCGGCGCGTGCCCCATCGGGGCCCAGCAGCATCAGGAACGACAGTGCCGCAGGGAATTCCGGGAATTCGTTGCGCGGGGTGGCGATCATGTCGTTGATCCAGCCCAGGCAGGCGGTGCGGCCGGCGTCGGTGATCTCGTAGACGGTGCGCTCGGGATATTGCTGCTCGCGCCCGGTCTCGCGGACCGCCACCAGTCCGGCGTCCTGTAATCGCGCGATGGTCTTGTACAGCTGCGCCCGCTGCCCCACGTTGACGACCTTGTCCTTGCCCCACTCCTTGATGCGGCGCTGGACCGCGTAGGGGTGCATCGGTTCCAGGTGCAGGATGCCGAGCACCGCCATGGCCAGGGGCGAGCGCTTGAACGAGGCGGACGAGGCTGTCATGTCAACCACTTTACTAGGTGCCCAAAAACTAGTTTCTTCAAACTAGTTGCTTTGAAACTAGTTTGTATGTCACTATTGAGGAGCAGGCGAACCCGACCAGCACCACCGCCCTGAAGGGACAAGGCCATGAACACCACCGGCACCGTCAAGATCCACACCGACCACGAGACCACCAAGCACCTGGGCGACTGGACCGCCGCCGACACCTTCCAGGTGAAGGCCCGCTACGGCAGCGTCGTCATCGACCTGCGCTCGCCCCGGATCGAGGGCGAGGACGAGATCGTGGTCCACGCCGACCTCGACCACGCCATGGTCAAGCTGCTGGTCCCCGAGGACGCGGTGATCGACCAGTCCGAGCTGACCTGGACCGGCCGGGGCCGGGTCAAGGACATGGCCCGCCCGCAGCACGCCGCCGGCCGCGTCATCCGGCTCACCGGGTCCAGCACCAAGAGCGAATTCCGGATTCACCGCGGCGGCATCGCCATCCTGTCGGCCCTGTTCAGCCGCGAGTTCGTCGAGGAGGCCAAGCGCCCCGACCGCGAGACCCGCGTCCCCGCCCTGCTCGACCCGGCCGGCACTCCCCGCTGACGAACGTCCGTTCGGCCCGGCTGCAAACGGGCCGAATGCCTAGCTGACACCGAATCACTACCCGCACTTCACGGATAACGAGGTGGCCCAGCTGGTCAATATGACCAGCTGGGCCACCTTTCGTTGTCTGGAGCACCGCGCGGTGCTTGCCTTGAGTCATGTTCACCGAGGCGCAGCTGTATTCGCCGGTCACCCAGGGGGCCGACGGTGATGTGACGGTGCACTTGAGCGACCAGCACCCCGGCGTGCACGACCCCGTGTACCGGAGCCGCCGCAATGCCATCGCGGCCATGGCTCTGGAGTACCGGCCCGGCGACCCCGTGCCGCGCGTCGACTACACGGCGGCGGAGCAGCAGGTGTGGCAGATCGTGTCCCGCGAGCTGGCGCGCAAGCGGGAGAAGTACGCGTGCACCGAGGTGATCGAGGCGGCCGAGCGGCTGGGGCTGCCGTCGGATCACATCCCGCAATTGGACGAGGTGACCGCGAAACTGGTGCCGCTCACCGGATTCCGCTACGCGCCCGCCGCCGGACTGGTCCCGTTGCGGCAGTTCTTCGGGTCCTTCGCGGACCGGACCTTCCACTCCACCCAGTACATTCGCCATCACTCCGCGCCGCTGTACACGCCCGAGCCGGACGCCATCCACGAAATCCTGGGCCACGCCAATCAATTGGCGAGTCCGCGGTTCGCGGCCCTCTACGAGACGGCCGGGGCGGCGGTGTCCCGGCTCGAGACCGAGCGGGCGCTGAAGTTCCTGGCCGACGTGTTCTGGTTCTCGATGGAGTTCGGGGTGCTGCGCGAACACGGCGAGGTGCGTTGCTACGGAGCCGGATTGCTGTCCTCGTACGGGGAGATCGAGGAGTTCCGCGACGCCGACCTGCGGCCGCTGGACATCCACGCGATGGGGACCGTCACCTACGACATCACGCACTACCAGCCGGTGCTGTACTGCGCCGAATCCATCACCGAGATCGAGGATGTGGTGGGCGAGTTCTTCGAGACCGTGACCGATGAGACGGTGGCGCGGCTGAAGGGCGTGCAGCCGATCTAGAGCGAGGACATCCCGGCTTCGAGGAACTCGATGACCCGGACGATCTGCTCGGGCGAGAACGGATCGTGGTCGATGAAGGCCATCATGGCGCCGGTGAGCGCGCCCGCGAACGCCAGCACCTCGAAATCGTCCGGGGCGCGCCCGGTCCAGCGCGCCGCGATCTCGGCGACCATCAGCAGATTTCGCTGGACTTCCTGAGCGACCGCGCCCCGCAGTTCCGGGACCGAGTAGAGCAACTCGACGCGTTCCTTCTCGAACGCGAACTCCTCGGCAGTGAGCGTGGCGAAGGCGGCCACGGTGGCCTGCTTGAACGCCGCCAGCAGGGACAGTTCCTTCGGCTGGGCTTCGATAGCGGCGATCATCAGCGGGTCCAGGTCGTCGGCCAGCGCCACCTGTTCCTTGGACGGGAAGTAGCGGAAGAAGGTGCTCGGCGAGATCTCGGCGGCCGCGGCAATCTGCTCGACGGTGGTCTCGGTATAGCCCTGTTCCCGGAAGAGCCGAAACGCCTCCGTGCGGATGGTCCGGCGGGTGCGTTCCTTCTTCCGTTCACGCAGACCGCCCCCGGCCGCGGCTTTCGCCGGGGCCGGAGGCGTCGCGGAGGCAGTCTCAGCCGACATGGACCGATTGTCCCGCATCGAGATCGGCGGCCACGACCGGATCCTTGCGCCGGATCACGAGCGCGGCCAGCACCGCGGCGGCCACGCAGATGGCGGTGCACACCCACAGCATCGAGCTCATGCCGTCGATGAACGCGCTCTGCACGTGTGCCAGCAGCGCGGGGTCGCCGAGCTTGCGGGCCACGCCGACACCGGCGTTCACGCCGTCGGAGATCGGCTCGCGGTCGAAATCGCCCAGGCCCGAACGGTATTCGGTAGACAGCACGGTGCCGAGGATGGCGACGCCGATGGTGCCGCCGGCCTGCCGGAGGGCTTGCAGCAGCGCCGATCCGGAACCGGCCCGCTCGGGGGTGAGATCGTCGGTGGCGGCGCCCATGGCGGCCGGCATCACGAAGCCCATGCCGACACCCAGCAGTACCAGCCCGGTGGCCGCGAACCCGTAGCCGCTGTCCACGGTGATCATCGCGGCCAGCCCGAGACCGGCTGCGAGCAAGACGAATCCGGCCACCAGCACCGCCCGCACCCCGACCTTGGGCAGCAGCCGGTCCACCAGCCGCGATCCGACGGCCAGGCCGCCGATGAGCGGCAGCAGGCGCAGTCCGCTGCCCAGGGTGTCCGCGCCCAGGACCGCCTGGAAGTACTGCGGCATGGTGAAGAACAGGCCGAACATGGCGAAGTTGACCAGGATCATGAAGACGGTGCCCCACCGGAATCCGGGCTCGGCGAACAGTCCGAGGTCGACCAGCGGGTGTGCGGTGCGGCGCTGCCACAGCACGAACGCGGCGCCCAGTGCGACGCCCGCGGCGATGGCGGTCCAGGCCACCGGGTCGCCCCAGCCTTCCTGGCCGCAGCGGATGAAACCGTAAGTGACGCCCAGCATTCCGGCCGCGGACAGCAGTGCGCCGGGCAGGTCGATGCGGAAGGCGTTCGCGCTGTTGGATTCCGGCACCAGCAGGGCCACGGCGATGGCGCCGACGATCACCAGCGGCACGTTGAGCAGGAAGGCCGAGCCCCACCAGTAGTGCTGCAGCAGCCAGCCGCCGACGATCGGGCCCAGCGGCAGGCCGATGGCGGTGGAGGTGATCCAGATGGTGATGGCCCGCTGCCGCTCCCCCGGTTCCGGGAACAGTGTGGGCAGCACGGCCATGGACAGCGGCATGGTGACGGCCGCGGCCAGGCCGAGCACCACGCGGCCGGCGACGAGCTGGCCGGAGCTGGTGGCGAAGGCGCACGCGACGGCGGCCGCACCGAACAGCAGCAGGGCGCCGAGCAGGAACTTCTTGCGGCCGTACCGGTCGCCGAGGGCGCCGGCCGGGAGCATGAAGGCGGCCAGGGCCAGGGTGTACGCGCTGCTGAACCACTGCAGCGCGGAGGTGTCGGCATGCAGGTCGGTGGCGAGGGTCGGCAGGGCCACGGTGAGGACGGTGACATCGAGCCCGATGGTCAGCATGGCTATGGCCAGGGCTCCCAGCGCCAGCCAGCGGCGCACTCCATCAGCTTTCATGACAGTTCCAATCATTTGAGTGCTTCTCGATAATGAGAGCGTCTCTCATTTCGGAGACACTGTCAATTGTTGTCGCGTCATGAGCTCCCAAGCATGAGGCGTCATGGGTTCATCCGGGGTCGAATGGGGTGCGTCACCATTCCGCTCTTTGGTACTGGAGTCCCAAATACTTGTCGCGACACGAACTCGTCCTGCTGTTACCGTCATGCGGTCCGTTTTCGAGATCGACGACCCCCCAAGGGGTCTGGACACGTGAGGCACGAAATGACTGACCAAGCAACCGAATCCGTCGAGACCCCTCTGCACCTGCAGGGCCGCGACGCCGTGATCGCCGCCGCCGCACCGGAGGACTGGCGCGAGGGCGCGCCCGACTACCACCTGAGCAAGGAAGTCATTCCGGTCGAGCGCAGCACCCAGCACGCGCCGGATTCGCTGGAGCACATCGTCGAAGAGCTCGTGAAGGTCTTCGAGATGGAGGTCTCGCACAAGAAGGACCCCGCCAAGTGGGTCTCGCTGGTGGCCGAGCACTACCGCGGCCGGGTCAACGGCGGCCAGTGGCAGGACGCCGAGGAATTCGCGCGCATCGGGTCCTACAACATCCTGATCGGCGAGAACCCCTTCTACGACGTCGCCGGTGAGGACTTCGAGTCCTCGCACAAGATCTTCCACACCGCCTTCCCCGGCGGCTTTTTCTGGGAGGTGCTGGAAGTCCTGTCCGGCCCGCCGACCGTCACCTTCAAGTGGCGCCACTGGGGTCGCTACGAGGGCGAGTACAAGGGCCACCAGCCCACCGGCGAGCTCATCGAGATGACCGGCGTGACCATCGCCAAGGTCTCCGAGGACCTGCGCATCGTCGAGCTCGAGCACTTCTACGACAACAACAAGCTGCTCGGTCCGCTCGCCCACGGCTGCCCTGTGAACCACACCGCCAACTAGGCGATAAAGTCGGGCGCGTGAGTAACCGCAGGTATTCGCGCCTTTTCACCGCCGCGACGCTCGCGACGGGCCTGACCGTGTTCTCGGGCGTCGCCTGCGGGCCGTTACCGGGAACCGCGTGGGCCGAGCCGTCGGCTACGGCGCCGTCGACCACCACGACGCCGTTCACCACCCCCAATACCGACACCTGCCCGAACAAGACCACGCCGCCGTCCCCCATCGATTCCTCCGAGGTGCCCGAGCCCGGGCAGAAGGCTCCGGCCGCGCTCCCGATTCCGGATCCGCCCATCGGGGGCAAGCGACTGGGCGGGTGCGGGGTGATCCTGCCGGCCGGGGCCGGGCCACTGCCGGAGGGGATCTCGGCGACCGCGTGGGAGGTGGCCGACCTGGATTCCGGGACGGTGCTCGCCGCCAAGGACCCGCACGGCCGGTATCGCCCCGCCTCCACCATCAAGGTGCTGCTGGCGGCGGTGGCGATCCCGGCGCTGGCCCTGGACACGGTGGTGACCGGCACCCAGGACGACGCCAATGCCGACGGCACCCGGGTCGGCATCGGCCCGGGCGGCACCTACACCAACAAGCAGCTCTTCCAGGCCCTGATCATGGCGTCGGGAAACGATGCCGCGCATGCCATCTCGACCCAGCTGGGCGGGGACGACGCCACCGTCGCGAAGATGAACGCGATGGCGAAACAGTTGCAGGCGTTCGACACTCGCTCCGCCAGCCCGTCCGGCCTGGACGGTCCCGGCATGAGCACCTCGGCCTTCGATCTGGCCATGCTGTTCCGGCATTCGATGACGTTGCCGCTGTTCGCGGAATTGATCCACACCGAGCAGGTGGACTTCCCCGGCTTCCCGGCCGACCCGAAGATCCCCGGCGACAAGGATCATCCGGGCTTCCCCATCGCCAACGACAATCATCTGCTCTACGAGTACGACGGCGCCATCGGCGGCAAGACCGGCTACACCGACGACGCCCGCCAGACCTTCGTGGCGGCCGCCGAACGCAATGGCCGCCGCTACGTGGTGACCCTGCTCAAGGCGGACGTGCGGCCGTTCCGGCCGTGGGAGCAGGCGGCCAAACTGCTCGACTGGGCCTACGCGCTCCCGGCCGGGGCGAGCGTGGGCACCATGCCCGACGCGACCGCGGGCTCGAATCCGTCGGTGGCGCTGGCCAGTCCGCCCGCGCCGCCGGAGGCGGCACCGGAGTCCGATTCCGGCTCGGGCGGCAATCACGAGAATCTGCGCATCACGCTCATCGTCGGCGGCGTGATCCTGGTCCTGGTGTTGCTGCTGGCCGCGCGGAGGCTGAGCCGCCGCCGCTGATCAGCGCCGGCGCAGCGTCGAGAGCAGCACTCCCGCGAAGGCTCCCGCACCGAACCACGCCGCGCCCGCGCCCGCCGGGAATCCCGCCGCCGTGACCCGGGGCCGGATGACGGCGGGCGCCGGCGCCGGAATATCCTCCAGCACTTCGTTTTCCGAGGCGGTGGCGGCCCACGCGGTGGCGAACAGGATGATCCGCGCGGTGAAGTAGCTGAACACCATCAGTCCGATGATGGGTCCGAACACCACGCCCGCCGGGCCGTTGACCACCGATCGCAGGATCACCGAGGCCAGCTGTTTGAAGCCCTCGAACACCACCGCGGCGATCAGGGCCGCGCGGGCCGCGCTGCGGAAGGTGACCGGATGCAGGGGCAGGCGCGCGATGATCCACACGAATACCGCCCAGTTGGCGAGCACTGCGAGCAGCAGCGACGCCAGCGTGAGCAGCGCGGTCACCCAGGCCGTCTGGTGGATGTGCAGCCGCTGCAGCAGGTCGCTGATCAACCCGCTGGAGGCCAGCACCGACAGGCCCAGCGAGACGAGGATGGCCAGGAACAGTCCGATCAGCGCCAGCAGGTCGGAGACCTTGGCCAGGAACCAGTTTCGTTTCACGCTGGGCTGGTCCCACTGCTCGGTGAGCGCGGCCCGCAGATTGCCGATCCAGCCGAGGCCGGCGTACGCACCGGCCAGCAGACCGACGGTGCCTACGCCCGCCCGCGATTCCACCGCCCGGTGGATCAGATCGTTGATCGAACTGCCCGCGGCTCCGGGAATGTTCTCCACGATCTTGTCCTGGATATCGGTGAGCCACTGCGGATTCCGCGACAGCACGAAGCCGGCCACCGCGAATCCCACCATCAGCAGCGGGAACAGCGACAGCACCGTGAAATAGGTGATGCCGGCGGCGTAGTAGTCACCGCGCTGCCGCTGATAACGCCCACCGGCCCGGACCAGGTGATCCAGCCAGGGCCGACGCCGGATCCGGGTCCTGATCCACGTCTCGACGTTCTCCACGACCTTGCCGAACACCGCCACCTCCGCACACCTGGGCGCGCGGCGGCCGGGTCAGCGGGCGAGGAACCCCACCCGGTCGTACACCTGCGCGAGAGTCCGCCCGGCGACCTCCCGCGCCCGCTCGGCTCCGGCAGCGAGGACACGGTCGAGTTCGCCCTGGTCAGACATGTATTCTTGCACCTTCGCACGCAGCGGTGTCACGAACTCGATGAGCGCGTCCGCCGTATCCGATTTCAGGTCACCGTAGCCCTTGCCGGCGTAGTCCTGTTCGAGCGTGACGATCGGAGTGTCGGTGAGCGAGCTCAGGATGACCAGCAGATTGCTCACACCCGCCTTGGTCTCCGGGTCGTAGCGGATCTCGCGTTCGGTGTCGGTGACCGCGGAGCGGATCTTCTTGGCCGAGACCTTGGGGTCGTCGAGCAGGCTGAGCAGGCCGGAGTCCGAAGCCGCCGACTTGCTCATCTTCGAGGTCGGGTCCTGCAGGTCGTAGATCTTGGCGGTGCCGGTCACGATGTGCGCCTCGGGCACCACGAAAGTCTTCTTGTAGCGAGTGTTGAAGCGCTGCGCCAGGTTTCGGGTCAGCTCCAGGTGCTGACGCTGGTCCTCGCCGACCGGCACCAGCTGGGGCCGGTAGAGCAGGATGTCGGCGGCCATCAGCACCGGGTAGGTGAACAGCCCGACGGTGGCGTTGTCGGCGCCCTGCTTCACCGACTTGTCCTTGAACTGGGTCATCCGGCTCGCCTCACCGAAGCCGGTGATGCAGTTCAGCACCCAGGTCAGCTCGGCGTGCTCGGGGACCTGGGACTGCACGAACAGGGTCGACTTCTTGGGGTCGACCCCCAGGGCCAGCAGCTGCGCCGCCGACACCTTGGTCCGCTTCCGCAGTTCCTTGGGGTCCTGCGGAACGGTGATCGCGTGCAGGTCGGGGATGAAGTAGAAGGCGTCGAAGTCGTCCTGCAGCCGCACCCAATACTGCAGCGCGCCAAGGTAGTTGCCGAGGTGGAAGGAATCGCTGGTGGGCTGGATTCCGGACAGTACCCGCTGCTTACGCTCAGCGGTCGGCTCAGAACTCGACATGGGTCGAGCTTAATTCGCCCCGCCCCCACCCTCCGGAGCGGGTTCGCCGCCGCGGTCCGGCATCCGGATGGCAATCCCGGATCAGGCCCTCGAAACAGGTAGTCGACTACTCGGGTACGCAGGTCACGAGCGGCGCAGACTCGATATCCGGGCGCCGGTTCGCGGGCGCCCCGAGTCTCGAAAGGTTTGCCATGCGATGCGGGGCGCGACCGTTCCTCGCCACGGTGGCCGTGGCGGCGGGGCTGCTCGCCGCAATGCCGATTGCGGCACCCGCACCCTCGAGCACCGCACCGACGCCACCGACTTCGACGACGGACGGGTCGGGGTGCTGCGGCGGGAAGCCTGATTCGGCACCGCCGCCCAGCGGCCTCTCCTATGACCCGACACTGGCGGCGGCCCCGTCGGATCCTCGGCGTGGCACCCAGGTCACCGTGTCCGGCGCGGGCTGGCCGTGCGAGACGGTGCAGATCGCGCCGAGCTGGTCCGAGCCCATCCGGAAGACCGTCACGGACTATTCGTTCACCGAGCCGGTCCCTGTCCCCGCTACGACCGAACTCGGATCCCAGACGATCACGGTCACCTGTCTCGTGCAGTACTTCCTGGTTTCGAAATCGACGACCATCACGATCCACGCGGTCCCGGTCGTGAACAGTTCCACCCCGGACACCTCGTCCCCGCAAACGTCCGTCCCGGAAACGTCGGTCCCACAAACGTCCGTCCCGCAAACGTCGGTCACGCCGACGCGGACCGCCCCGCAGCCGGCGCACCCGGGGGACAACCGCATCCGCGACATCCTCGCCATCGCGGCCCTCCTCGTCGCCATCGGTGTGGCACTGCTCGTGCTGCGGCTGCGACGCGGACGCCCGCCCGATCCGGCCGATGGGGATCGCCCCGATCCCCATCCGTCCCGGATTCGGGTGCGGGTGGCCGCCGACCCGAACCCCGCGATCCACGTGCGCGAGCTCGATACCCGATCCCCTGTTCCGGGCATCAGGGTTCGGCTCGCCACGAATGAGCCACAGCTTCACGTCAGAGAGGTTCGGCGATGACGAGTCCGGTTTCGATCACTGCCAGGAACGTGCTGTTCGGGTCCGCCGGCCCCGCAGCCGTCAGGAACGAATTGGCGACCCTGCTGCATGCGAGCGGCGCCGGGGACCTCGCGCTGCGGTGGGCGGCGGGCGTCACGGCGGCTGTGCGGTCGGCGGTGCCGCGCGAGGTGGCCGGGGCGGTCGACACTGTGCTCGCCGTCGACCTCGGCGGGGTCGCGCGGACCGGCTGGCAGCGCTACCGGCGGCTGCACGAGGCGGCGGTGCGCACCCGCTCGGGCGGTGTCGAGCAGGTCGATCTATACGAACACGAGATCACGCAGACCTGCCGCCCGCGCGTCGAGGTCACCATCGATGGGAACCGAGTGGGTGAGTTCGAGCTCGAACTCTGTGTCGCGGAACTGCTTCGCCCGCTCACGGCGACCGTTCGGGACGGCCTGCTGGTGGCCTTGGGCCCAGGCGATTGCAGGGTGACGGTCTCGATGGACGCCCCGGAGGCCGGACCGATCGTCGAGCGCGAGCGAACCTTCCCCATCGCCACCCTGGTCGACCTGCGACGCCCGATCCCACTGCTGGCCCACCACTGAACCAGGAGGACGGCCATGCCCATGGATGACAAGGATCGAATCGGACTGGCTTGGCAGATTCACGCGGCCATCATGGACTGGATCGGCAAGGTCGATGTGAAGGCGAGTTTCACGCTGACCCTCGACGTCGCCTTGCTCGCCGGGGTGGTCACCCTGTCGAGGGACGGTGGGCTGCTGTCCGGCCTGGACGGATTCCCGCTGCTGTTGTACCGGGCGGGCTGGACGCTGCTCTTCCTGTCCGGTGTGATTCTGCTGTCGCTGAGCTTTCTCGGCACCCACGTCGGTCACTGAGGCGCGCCTACGCTCCGAGCCGGTCCGCGAGCGAGCGGGGGTCGACCCCCGGCATGGACGGGCGGCCGGAGCCGATCAGGCGCTGTTCGCGCCGGGTGACCAGCTTGTAGAGCGGGTAGCTGGGGCCGGTCATGGGGGCCTCGAGCGGATTGCCGAGCAGCGGCGGGGAGAGGTGGGCGGTGCGGACCGCGCGGGCGAGGCCACGGAAGGCGACCTCCTCGCGCAGGCCCCAGTCGAGGTCGTACATGTCGCGGATGCGCTTGGGCAGGCTGCCCTGGACCAGGAGGGAGAAGCCGGTGAGGGCCTGCTGGGCGGGCATCGGGAGGGGGTGGGCGACGCGCTGGCCCATCAGGTACGAGCCGACCAGTTTGGCTTCGTCGGTGAGGTGGGGTTCGCCGGAGGCCAGGTAGGCGTCGAAGTAGTCGCGGAATTCGCGGTAGGTGTAGGGCGCGGCGCTGCGCGGCATGCCGAACAGTTCACCCCAGCGCACGTAGTCCTGGTACAGCCCTTCGCGTTCGGTCGGGGTGAGCCGGCGGACCAGCAGATCGTGCATGACCTCGGCGGAGTCGAAGGTGAAGGCCATGGTCATGAACATCAGGTGCGGGTCGTTGGCGGAGTAGCGGGTGCCCGCCGGGTTGGCCGTGCCCGCGGATTCGGGGATGGCGCCTTCGACCGGGGCGTGCCGCTTGCGGGTGAATTCCCGTGCGCGGTCGGCTTCTTCGCGGGTGCCCAGGGAGACGGCCTCGAACAGCCGGCCGGTGAGGGCGAGGCGGGTGTATGGGGTGGTCCGGTGCTGCGTGTTCTCCGCGGTGCCGACGTAGAGCAGCGGATGTACCGCGCCGATGACCAGCGCCCGCTGACCGTAGGTGAGTCCGACCGCGCGCTTGCGCATCACCCGCCGGATCATCGAGTCGTCGGAGAAGTAGCCGCTCTGGGCCTTGCTGGAGCCGCTGCGGGCCGCGCGTGCAGGCATCGTTGCCTCCCGGTCGGGTGTGATGGTCGCCACCACATCTGGAAATAGAGTCCCCCAGATCACGGAATCTGGCAAGACCTTCTGCCAGAATCGCGGCCGTGCCAGAATCGGTTCGTGACCGGGCAACGGACCTACGGCGGCAGCACCGCCGACCAGCGACGCACGCAGCGCCGCACCGCCCTGCTCGGCGCCGCCCTCGACATCCTCGGCACCCAGGGCATCGACAAACTCACCGTCTCCGCACTGTGCTCGGGCGCGGGCCTCAACGAGCGCTACTACTACGAGAACTTCGACGGCCGCGACGCCGTCCTGTCGGCCCTGTTCGACACCATCGCCGAGGAACTGGCCACCGCCCTGCTCGCGGGCCTGCAATCCGCCCCCGACGACACCCGCGCCAAGGCGCACGCCGCCATCACGGCCGGCATCCACGTCCTCACCGACGACCCCCGCAAGGCCCGGGTGGCGCTGGTTGTCAGTACCGCCACCCCCGAATTGCGCACCCGCACCACCCACACCATCAAGGCCTTCGCGAATCTCGTGGCCGCCGAGGGCATCGACTTCTACGGCATCACCGAATCCCAGCCCGACCCACTCATCGGCTTCCGCGCCACCTACCTGGTCGGCGGCCTGGTCCAGACCCTGATGGCCTGGCTCCAGGGCGACATCCCCATGACCCGCGACGAACTCGTCGAAGCCACCACCGACGTCTTCGTCCTGCTGGGCGAGGACCTGGCCCGGGAGATCCGGCGCTGATCAGCGCGCGATCGCGGTGACCGTGGCGTCGTCGGCGGCGGACTCGACGTAGCAGTGGGTGTCGCCGAGGGCGAAGTGCACGTCCTGGCCCGGCTTGTCCGGGATCGTCTGCAGCCAGCGGGTTTTGCTGGTGTGCGCGTCGATGGCGCGCAGGGTGCGGGCGGCCAGCAGGTAGACCGAGCCCGCGGCCTGGTAGCCGGCCGCGTCGACGGCCTCGCCCTTGTCGGAGACGGTGAGGCTCCACAGCGGGGAGGTCTCGCCGCCGGGGCTCATGGCGTGGAGTTTCGCACCGTCGCACAGGAAGTAGGCGTCGCCGGAGCCGAAGACGGTGCCCGCCGGGTACGGCAGGGCGGGTGTGCTCCACAGCGCCACACCGGTTTTCGGGTCCAGGCCGGAGACGGTGTGGGCGCCGTCGCTGGCCAGGACCGCGCCCTTGACCAGGCCTGAGGTGATGGTGCTGGCCGAGACGGCCGCATCGCCCGCCCGCGACCAGGCCGTCGCCCCGGTCTCCGATTCGAGGGCGACGACATCGCCGCCGGTGCCGGACTTCTGGTTGTAGAGCAGCGAGCCGGTCTCGGGCACGGCCAGTCCGTCGTTGACGCAGGGCGTCTTCCACTTCACCGATTTCGTGGTCAGGTCCACGGCCCAGACTTCGCGCCCGGCGCCGCCGTGATCGACGGCGATCAGGTACAGCACCTGGTCACGGACCCCGAACGCGCCGGAGAGCGTGACTCCCTCGGGTGCGTCGAACATCCATTTCCGTTGCCCGGACGCCAGATCCACCGCGACCGCCCGGTCACCGGCGGCATCGGGTTCCGCGCCGCACACCACCAGCGTCCCGTTCCACGGGCAGGCCCGCTGCGCGATCCCCGGCGTGCTGATCGGCAGCCGCCACAGCGCCCGGCCGGTCTTGGCGTCGATCCCGGTCAGCAGTCCGTCGGATTCGGCCACCACCGCGCCCGACCCGTATCGCATCCCTTTGATCGGGCCGTCGGCCTTGAATTCCCAGGCCACGCTGCCCGCCGCCGAGGTCGCGCTGTCCCGGCGCGGTACGCCGCACGCCGCCAGCAGGCCCGCGGCGGCCAGAATCACACCGTCGCGCAACACTTTCCGACGTTCGATCACACCGATTCCCTACTCGCTCGACACACTGTCAGCGACTATAGGTCCCCGCGGGTCCACCCGAATACGAAACCGCCCGGCCCGCTCGGAGCGAGCGGGCCGGGCGGTCGCGGAGCTTCGGGCTAGCTCGCCGCGCCGGTCTTCGGGTCCAGGCGCAGGACGGGCTGGGCGGTCGCCTTGAAGTCGAACAGGGCGTCCAGGGTCCCGGCCTTCTCGTCGAACGAGTCGTCGCCGATGCGGCCGGTCTTCCAGTTGTCCTCGATGAACTTCAGGATCGAGGCCTGGTCGGTGACACCGTGGTCGACGAAGTTGGACTTCGCGTAGGGCGAGACGACGAGCAGCGGAATGCGCTGACCGTAGCCGCAACGACCCTGGTACTTGGCCGGATTCGCCTTGGCGTCACCGCACGCGCCGGGCGCGGTGTAGCCGTCCTGCTCGGAGGCGGAATTCATGACCAGCTTCGGGGCCGCGTGGTCGTACCAGCCGTCGGAGTCGTCGTAGGCGAGCACGACCGCGGTGTCCTTCCACTCCGGCAGCTGCTGCAGGTGGTTGATGGTCTCCACCAGGAACTGCTGCTCGTCCAGCGGATCGGAGTAGGCGGCGTGACCGTCCTGGTAGCCGGCGGCCTTCAGGTAGCTGACGGCGGGCATGTTGCCCTTGTCCGCGGCGGCCCAGAAGTCGGTCAGGTCGTACTGGTGGTTGGCCTGATCGGTCTGCCCGATCTTGTCGACCGAGGTCGGCGGCAGGTGATGCGGGTTGGCCGTCGAGGCGTAGTACTGGAACGGCTCGTGGTGGGGGATGTAGTCGCCCTTGGTGTCCCACGCCTTGTCGCCGGTCTTGCCGGTACCGCCCAGCGCCACACCGACATTGTGGACGCCGCCGCAGACGGCCTTGCCGTCCTTGGTCTCGGTCGGCTTGAAGCCGCCCTGGAAGAAGCCCCAGGTGACGTTCTTCTTGTTCAGCAGGTCACCGATATTGGTTCCGGTCATCTGCACGGTGTCGCGGCTGGAGCAGTCGTCGCCGTAGGGCTGCGGGTCGCCGACCACGGTGCCCTGGCCGTTGCCGGCGTTCTCCAGCACGGTGTCCTCGGGGAAGGGCTGGCCCGGCTTGGGCGGCTCCATCTTGGTGACGCCGTGGGTCTGGCCCGCGACCAGGTTCAGCGCGCCCACGGTGGACGGACCGAAGGTGGTGGTCCAGGAGTTGTCGCTCATGGCGTAGTGCTGCGCGTAATTCCACAGCGCGGTCACCGAATTGCCGTCGTAGTAGTCCATGACCAGGCCCTGCGGACCGTAGGTCGGCTGCTTGCAGGACTTGCCCTCGGACACGTTGGTGTGTTCGACGAACTGGTCCATCTTGCCGCCGTTGAGGGCGAGCTGCTCGTCCTTGTACTCGTGGTCCTGGTCGCAGGTGATCTGCTGGCCGGGGCCGCCGAGCCGCACGGGCTGCGCCTTGTTCGGGTTCTTGGTGAGCAGGTCCGGGGTGAGCCCGTCGACCTTCGGCGTGTTCGGCAGCGCCGTGAAGGTGGTGCCGTCGGTATTGGCGGCGGCCGGGTAGGTGCCGAAGTAGTGATCGAAGGAGACGTTCTCCTGGAAGATCACCACCACGTGCTTGATCGGGGTCGCGGTCTCCGCGGCGGCTTGGTCGGACGACGAGGAGCACGCGCTGGCGCTCAAAGCGACCAACGCGGCGAACGCGGCGGTGGCGCGGCTTCGTTTACGCATATCGGAACCCTCCCAGTATCCGAGGCCGGTTGGTTCGCTCGCAGGTTAACCGCAGGGGAAACTCCGGTGAATCACGGATTCGGCGATTCCGGATCCAATGCCAGTGGGATCACCGGCAATCCGGGCGGGGTGGCGTCCTGCAGCACCACCCGGAAGGGGATGCCGCGCGAGGCCCAGATCGCCGCGCAGTCGGTCATCGCCTCGGCGAACCAGTCCCGTTCGGCGGGCTGCTGATCGAGCATGAGCGCCGCATTGCGGATCACCGCCACGTATCCCGGCGCCGCGCCGACGAAATCGTCTATGTCGCGCAGGCATTCGTCGAAGGCGTCCTTGTTCTCCCCGAAGTAGTACGGGAATTGGAAGGCCGCCGCGAACTCGTCGAAAACCTCGGTGACCGTGCGCATCTTGCGGCCGCGTAGCTCCCGGCAGAGGTAGCCGTCCGGCATCCGGTAACGGACGCCGGAGAATTCGGCCGCGCCGACCGGCAGCACGCCGAGCACCGGGGCGGGCGCCGTGCGCGCGGTGACGTCGGCGACGGCGGGAGCGGAGAGGAACTGCGACAACGGCGTGGGCTGGGTCATTCAGCGCATCCTCGTGAAGGTTTTGTAGTGGTCCCCCGTGTAGTACGCCGACCCGTCGCTGCCGGTGATGATGCGTTCGGCGTCGCGGGTCTGGCCGCGCTGCTTGGGATTCACATCCCATTCCTGATAACTGATGGCCTTGCCGGAGGCGTCCTTGCGGGCCAGGCTGCCGTCCCGGTTCTGCCAGGGGTCGCCGCCCTTGGTGCCGGGCGAGTTGGCCGAATCCGGCCAGCGCCCGGCGTCGATCTCCACCAGGGTCGCGTAGGCGCGGTCCGGTACGCCCGCCACCTTGGACGGCGGCGCGGCCTGATCGGCTGGAGCCGGGGTCGCGGCGCCCGGCTTGGCCGTGGTCCGAACCGTCGAGGTGGCAACGGGTTTCGCGGTGTTGCCGGTGTCGTGCGGGTGATCGCCGGCGCGGTTGGCGAGGAAGGCCACGATCAGCAACAGCACGGCCACGCCCAGCGTCAGCCAGGCGCTCGACTTCTTGGACAGCTTCTTCATCGGTACTGCACCGTCACCGGCGCGTGGTCGGACCAGCGTTCGGCGTAGGTGGCGGCCCGTTCCACGACGGCCTGCTTGGCGCGGGACGCGATCTCTCCGCGGGCGAGCTGATAGTCGATCCTCCACCCGGCGTCGTTGTCGTAGGCGCGGCCGCGGTAGGAGTGCCAGCTGTAGGGCCCCGGCACGCCCGGGTGCAGGTCGCGCACCACGTCGGCGTACCCGGCGGCCAGCATGGACGACACCCAGGCGCGTTCCTGCGGCAGGAAGCCCGCGTTCTTGACGTTGCCCTTCCAGTTCTTGATGTCGAGTTCGGTGTGCGCGACATTCCAGTCGCCCATGATCACGAACTCGCCGGGGTGGGCGAGCATGCGCGCGCCGATGGCGTCGAGGAAGCGGTACTTCTCGTCCTGCATGGGCGTGTCCGCCTCGCCGGTGTGGACATAGACGCTGGCGATGGTGAGGTCGCCGAAATCGGCCTCGACGTAGCGGCCCAGGGTGGCGAATTCCTCGACGGGCGACCAGGTTCCGTCCTGGAACAGTCCGACCCCGATCCGCACCGCGTCGGGCTGGTGCCGGGACAGGATGGCCACGCCCGCGCGGCCCTTCAGACCGGGCTCGGCATGGCTGAGAATCCAGCCGGCGTCCAGCGCGGGCGCTAGTGCGCTACGCGTTTGCTCATCGGTCGCCCGCGTCTCCTGCAGGCAGACGATATCGGCCTCGGTAGCGGCCAGCCACTCGAGCAGTCCCTTGCCCGAAGCGGCACGCACTCCGTTCACGTTGCACGTACTGATGATTTTCGCCACTTCACGACCGTACAATGCGCCTTACCGACTCTCTTCACGGACATCGAGGTCCAGGAAGGGGTGACGACGATGACGTCAGGCACCGCCCGGCCCACCGCCCCGCCCGCGCCCATCCGCGCGCTCCACACCGGCTCCGGTGAACCACTGCTCCTGCTCCACGGATTCATGATGTCCCCGCATTGCTGGGAACAGGTGGCGCAGCGCATGGCCGGCCATTGCGAAGTGTTCGCTCCCGCCTTCACCGGGCATTGGGGCGGGCCCGAACTCGACGGCTGGTTCATCGATATCAGTGCCCTTGCCGACCGGATCGAAGACCAGCTCGACGAGATGGGCTGGCGCACCTGCCATATCGCGGGCAATTCGCTCGGCGGCTGGGTCGGCTTCGAACTCGCGCGCCGCGGCCGGGCCCGCACCCTCACCGCTATCGCGCCCGCGGGCGGCTGGCAAACCCCCTCCACGCTGCAGTTACGGGTGGGATTGAAGTTCCTGTCGCTGCTGCCGCTGGTGGAGATCGGCAAACTGCTGCCCGACGCCATCACCTACAGCGGGCTCACCCGGCAGGCGGTGGCGCTGCTGCTCACCAAGCACCCCGAGGCGGCCTCGCGGGCCGGGCTGGAGGCGGCCATCACCTCGGCCCTGCACTGCAAGGCCATGATCCCGATGCTGGTGAGCGGGTTGCGTTTCCCGGCGCTCGAGCACCTGTCGACCCTGCGCACTCCGGTGCGGCTGCTCATGTGCGAGAACGACCGGGTGATCCCGAATCGCCTGTACGCCAGGCGTTTCCTGGAGGAACTCCCGGATTCCGCGGACCGCATCCTGGTCCACGATGTCGGGCACGTGCCGATGCTGGAAGCGCCGGACCGGATCGCGACACTGATCGCCGAACACGTCTACGCCAGCCGCACCCGGTTGCGCGCGGTCTGACCCGGCGCCGGCGGGCGCCCGGGGTTAGCCGAACGCGCGCCGGAAAGCGTTCTCTTACATACGATTACTGCCATGGAACAACCGCAGATCGATCAGTCCAAGCCCAGCATCGCCCGGGTGTACGACTATCTGCTGGGCGGTAAGGACAACTACGCCGCCGATCGGGAGATCGGGGATTTCTTCATCCGGGATCTGCCCGGGTCGGTGGATATCGCCTATGCCAACCGCAATTGCCTGGTGCGCGCGATCGGCGAGATCTCGCGGGCGGGCATCAACCAGTTCATCGACATCGGCAGCGGCCTGCCCACCGCCGACAATGTGCACCAGGTGGCGCAGCGGCACCTGACCGACCCGCACGTGGTGTACGTCGACAACGACCCGATCGTGCTGGCGCACGGCCGCGCCCTGCTGGAGACCGACGAGTACACCACGGTCCTGCACGCGGATCTGCGCGACTCCGAGCAGATCCGGCACCATACGGAAGTCGAGCGGCTCATCGATTTCGATCAGCCGGTGGCCGTGATCTTCAGCGCGATCCTGCACCACCTCAACAATGACGAGAAGCCCGACCAGATCGTGCGCTACTGGGCCGATCAGATCCCGTCCGGCAGCATGCTCTACATCTCGCATTTCCGATCCGGCTTCAACGAGGAGACCCGGGTGGCCGAGCAGAAGCTGCAGGCCAGTTTCGGCCGCGGCCGCTGGCGTTCCGACGAGGAGATCCTCTCCCTCTTCGGCGGCCTCGAGATCCTCGAGCCCGGGCTGGTCCCGTGCCCATTGTGGCGGCCCGAGCCCACCGCCGAGGGCGTCTCCCGGATCGGCGGCGACCACCACGATCTGAGCGTCTGGGAGCAGTTGATCTCGGCCGCGCTCGCCCGAAAGCCCTGATCTGAAATAACTTCTAGTCGAAAGGGTCCCATTCTGGACGACTGACCAGTAGAGTCTGGGCGGCCACCCCAGCGGCCTCCGCCGCGCCCGCACCACCTCTGGGAGATTCGCCGCGATGAGACCTACGCGCGTCCTGTGTTCGTTCCTGTCGGCCGTGGCCATCGTGGCCGGCGGCTCCGCCGTGGCCTTCTCGGCTCCCGCGGACGTCGCCGGGACCGGCAGCGCCGGCACGGGCAGCGCGGGCTCCGGCAGCTCCAGCGGATCGGGATCGGGTAGCGCCAGCGGGTCCGGGACCGGCAGTTCGGGCGCGCCGACCACGGTGAACCCCTTCGGGTCCGACTTCATGTGGGGCGTCGCCATGTCCGGCTTCCAGTCCGAAGGCCATGCGCCCGACAGCAACTGGAGCCGGTACGCGAACTCCGGCAAAGCACACGACCCGTACCTGAACTCGGTGAACTTCTACGACAAGTACGCCGAGGACATCGACCTCGCCGCCGGGATGGGCCTGAAGGTCTACCGGCTCAGCATCGAATGGGCGCGGGTGCAGCCGAAGGCGGGCGTGTGGGACGACCGTGACTTCCAGTTCTACGACACGGTCCTGCAGAAGATCCGCGCCGCCGGCATGCGCCCCATGCTGACCCTCGACCACTGGGTCATCCCCGGCTGGGAAGCCGACCGCGGCGGTTGGAAGAAGCAGGACATGGTGTCGGACTGGCTGGCCAACATGCGCCGGGTCGTCGACCGCTACGCGAGCTACGACCCGATGTGGGTCACCATCAACGAGCCCATGGGCTATGTCGCGCAATCCATCAAGATCGGTGACATCGGGGTGCTCGACGCGCTGCCCATGTTCGACCGCATGGTGCAGGCGCACAACTCGATCTACGACTACATCCACGCGCACCAGGCCGGCGCGAAGGTCACCAGCAATATCGCGCAGTACCCGATCGTGCAGGACCTGACGGACATGATGTTCGCCGACCGCATCAAGGGCAAGATGGACTACATCGGCGTCGACTTCTATTACGGCGCGTCCCTGACGAACCTGCCCAGCCCGGCGCTGCTCGGCGACGAACTGTGGAAGAACGCCATCGAACCCGAGGGCATCTACTACAACCTGCGCAACTACACCGAGAAGTTCCCCGGACTGCCGATCTACGTGGTGGAGAACGGACTTCCCACCGAGAACGCCGCCCCGCGTTTCGACGGCTACGACCGTGCCGACCACCTGCGCGACACCGTCTACTGGCTGCAGCGCGCCAAGGCCGACGGCATGAATGTCATCGGCTACAACTACTGGAGCCTCACCGACAACTACGAATGGGGCAGCTTCTCACCGCGATTCGGGCTCTACACCGTCGATGCGAAGAGCGACCCGGCGCTGACCCGCCGCCCCACCGACGCGGTGGCCGCCTTCAAGGACATCACGGCGCGGGGCGGCGTCACCGCCGACTACCGCCCCACCCGCAAGCCCGCCTTCTGCTCGGTCGCCATCCCGTTCGGCGACTGCCTACGCCCGGTCTCCGTCCCCAACTAGCGGGCCAGCAGACCCTTGGCGACATGGGTCACCTGAATCTCGTTGGAACCGGCGTAGATCATCAGTGATTTCGCGTCCCGGGCCAGTTGTTCGACGTGGTATTCGGCCATGTAGCCGTTGCCGCCGAACAACTGGACCGCGTCCATGGCCACGTCGGTGGCGACCTCCGAGCAATAGAGCTTCATGGCCGAAGCCTCGGCCAGGCTCGGAGGTTTCCCCGCGCGGTTGCGTTCCAGGGCGTTGAAAACCATGTTCTGCACGTTGATTCGGGCGACCTCCATCTTGGCCAGCTTGAGCTGGACCAGCTGGAACCGCCCGATCTCCTGACCCCACAGGGTGCGGGTCTTGGCGTAATCCACACAGAGCCGGTGGCATTCGTTGACGATGCCCAGCGCCATGAAGGCCACGCCGATCCGCTCGGCGGTGAAGCTCGACCGGGCGCTCTCGCGTCCGTCGCCGCCCTTGTGTTCCTCGGTCTCACCGAGCAGCCGGTCCCTGCCCAATCGCACATTGTCGAAGAACAATTCGCCGGTGGGTGAGGCGTGCAGGCCCATCTTCTTGAACGGCTTGCCCTGGGTGAAACCCTCCATGCCCTTGTCGAGCACGAAGGTCAGCACCTTGCGGTCGCGCTTGTCGACGCCGTCGCCATTGTCGAGTTTGGCGTAGACGACCACCGTGTCGGCGTAGGGGCCGTTGGTGATAAACGTCTTCTGGCCGTTGAGGATGTAGTCCTCACCGTCGCGGCGGACATAGGTCTTCATGCCGCCGAACGCGTCGGAGCCGGAGTCGGGTTCCGTGATCGCCCACGCCGCAACCTTCTTCATGGTCACCAGATCGGGCAGCCAGCGTTCCTTCTGCGCGAGGGTGCCGCGCGACAGGATGGTGGTCGCGCCGAGACCGATGCTCACACCCATGGCGCTCACCAGTCCCATGCACACCCCCGACAGCTCGCTGACCAGCACCGCCATCAGCGACTCCTGCCCGGAGAACGGACCGCCGTCACCGGAACGCTCCTTCTTCTCCGGCAGCTCCTCCCCCGCGGCCAGTGCCGCTTCCCGCTTGCGCTGCCTGGCCAGCAGTTTGGTGATCGACTCCTCGCCCAGCGCGTCGATCCCGAACTCGCTGAACAGCTTCCGGATGATCGGATACGGCAGCAGCTCCCCGCTGTCGAGCGCGTCGAGGTGCGGCCGGATCTCCTTGGCGATGAAGCCGCGGACCGCGTCGCGGATCAGCTCATCTGTCTCGGACCATTCGAACATCGTTGTCCGCCTTCCCTTTTACGGCAGTCGCCCGGCGATATCGTCGATGGCCCACGGGCCCTCGGTCTCGATGGTCTTCACGTCGTGCCACCCCGCCAGCTCCGAGATCGCACCGCCCTGCACCGCGAACACCTTGCCGGTGATCGGGCACTTCTCGGTGGCCAGGTACGCCACCAGCGGGGAGATGTTGGCCGGGCTGAAGGCGTCGAACTCGCCCTCTTCCAGGCTCGCCTGCTGCGCCGCCATCATGTCGCCCATGCCCGGGGTGGCCAGCGTGAGCCGGGTGCGCGCGATCGGCGCGATGGCGTTCACCCGCACGCCGTAGCGGGCCAGCTCATCGGCGGCCACCAGGGTGAGCGCCGCGATACCAGCCTTGGCCGCACCGTAATTCGCCTGCCCGGCATTGGGGATCGTGGTGCCCGACGCGGAGGCGGTGTTGATGACAGCGGCATTGGGCTGATTGCCCGCCTTGGACTGTTCCTTCCAATAGGCGGCCGCGTGCCGCAGCACCGACACATGCCCCTTGAGGTGCACGGCCAGCACCGAATCCCACTGCGCCTCCTCCATGCCCGCCAGGAAGGCGTCGCGCAGGATGCCGGCGTTGTTCACCACCACATCCAGCCGCCCGAACTCCGAAACCGCCTGATCCACCAGGTTTTTCGCGCCCTGCCAGTCGGCCACGCTGTCGGTGTTGGCGATCGCGCGCCCACCGGCGGCAATGATCTCGTCGGCCACCTGCTGCGCCGGGCCCGCGTCGGAACCCTCACCGGCATTGCTGCCGCCGAGGTCGTTCACCACGACCGCCGCGCCCTCCCGGGCGAACAGCAGCGCGTGCTCGCGGCCGATACCGCGCCCGGCGCCGGTGATGACGGCAACCCGTCCCTCGAGTGCACCCATGAATGTCTCTCCTCAGTTCTCGATCAGTGGGCGATCTCGGCAAGGCCGTCGCTCAGGACGGTGTCCTCGCCGCGCACGGTGCGGAAGGCGTAGGTGGTGATCCCGTTCGCCGAGCCCACCTTCCAGATCTGCGTCTCCAGGTCGTCACCGGGGAAGACCAGTTTGGAGAACCGCACCGCGTATCGACGCAGCTTTCCCACGTCCGAGCCCGCCACCTGCGACAACACCCCCCACGAGGACATCGCCATGGTGCACAGGCCGTGCGCGATGATGCCGGGCAGACCGGCATCCTTGGCGACCTGATCGTCCAGGTGCAGCGGCACCGGATCCCCGGAGGCCGGCGAATAGCGGAAGGTCTGGTCCGCGTCCACGTGCGCCGCCGCCGTGGCCAGCGGCGGCTGCTCGGCCAGCGCCTTGTCGAAGCGGTGCGCCGGGGCGGCCGCGCCGGCCTGCCTGCCCACGTCGACATTGCGGAAGAACGCGGTCAGCCAGCTGGGTCATGCCGTCCTTCTCGACCGCCTTGCCCAGCGCGCCCTTGATCAACGCGCCTTCGAAGTCGCCCGAGACGGAGAACTTGCTGCCGTTGCCCTCGGGGGTGATGTCGAAGGAGAACTGCACCTTCACCCCCGCCATGCCGGTGCCGCTGAGCACCAGTTTGTTCGGGGTCTCGACGCTCTCCACCACCCATTCGATCTTGTTGGCCATGCCGAGCATGAGGATCTTGGCGGTCAGTTTCGCGCCGGGCGCAAGCACCGCCGGGGGCTCCTCCATCCAGCGCTCGTGGATGGAGAACCACTTGTCCCAGGTCTGCGGGTCCGAGACCACCGCCCACAGCGCGTCCGGAGTCGCGTTCAGGTTCTTACCGGCTTCGATGTGTCCCATAGCTTTTCACTCCTCGTCGGGTCGGGTGTTCAGCGCTCGGCGTGCTGGTAGGCGGTGACGACGGCCGCGCCGCCGAGCCCGATGTTGTGCTGCAGGGCCGCGGTCACGTCGCTGACCTGCCGCTTGTCGGCGGTGCCGCGCAGCTGCCAGGTGAGCTCACTGCACTGCGCCAACCCCGTGGCGCCCAACGGATGCCCCTTGGAGATGAGCCCGCCCGACGGGTTCACCACCCACTTGCCGCCGTAGGTGGTCGCGCCGGAGTCGATGAGGTGGCCGGCCTCGCCCTCCTTCGCCAGCCCGAGCGCCTCGTACAGCAGCAGCTCGTTGGCGGAGAAGCAGTCGTGCAGCTCGATGACCTGGAAGTCCTCGGGGCCCAGACCCGCCTGCGTGTACACCTTCTCGGCGGCCTGGACATTCATGTCGTAGCCGATCAGGTTCTTGGCGGTGCCGTCGAAGGTGGAGCCGAAGTCGGTGGTCATGGCCTGGCCGACGATCTCCACCGCCTGCCGCGACAGGTCGTGGCGGTCCACGAAGTCCTCGCTCGCGAGGATGACCGCGCCCGAACCGTCGGAGGTCGGCGAGCACTGCAGCTTGGTGAGCGGGTCATAGATCATTCGCGAGCCCAGGATGTCGTCGAGCGAATACTCGTCCTGGAACTGCGAATACGGGTTGTTCACCGAGTGCTTGTGGTTCTTGTGTCCGATCCTGGCGAAGTGCTCGGCGGTGGTGCCGTATTTCGCCATGTGCTCGCGCCCGGCCGCGCCGAACATCCACGGGGCCACCGGGAACAGCACCTCGGAGATCTCCGCGAGCGCCATGATGTGGCGCGCCATCGGTTGTTCGCGGTCGTCCCAGGTGGAACCGAGCGAGCCGGGCTGCATCTTCTCGAAGCCCAGCGCCAGCGTGCAGTCGGCCAGGCCGCCCCGGATCGCCTGCGCCGCAAGGTAGAGCGCGGTCGAGCCGGTGGAGCAGTTGTTGTTGACGTTGACCACCGGGATGCCGGTCATGCCCAGTTCGTAGACCGCGCGCTGACCGGAGGTGGACTCCCCGTAGACGTAGCCGACGTAGGCCTGCTCGACCTCGCGGTAGTCGATTCCCGCGTCCGCGAGCGCCTTGGTGCCGGACTCCCGGGCCATGTCCGGGTAGTCCCAGGCACTGCCGTCCTCGTTCTTGCGCCGCCCCGGCTTCTCGAACTTCGTCATGCCGACGCCGACGACGTAGACCTTGTTCGTCATCGAACTCCTCACATAAGGGAACGGAAACAAACATACAAAGCTGTATGTAAGACCACAAGAGGGTACGACGAATCCCCGATGGGACGACAAGATCAGAAGGTCAGATCGATGCGGCCGCACATACAGCGGCGTCGGTAATCAGTCCGCGAGATGGAAGTCCGGCATCCGCGCCGCGGCCGCCAGGCGCAGCTGCGCCGAGGCCCGCAACCAGCGCCGGTGCGCCCGCTCCGGATCGGGAGAGATGAAGTTGGTGACCAGGATTCCGCGCAGCGTGTCCATGGCGGTGTAGGCGAAATCGCGAACGTTCTTGCGGTCCAGCTCATTCGGCACCAACTGAGCCACCGCCAGCAGCACCGCGTTGTTCACGAACGGCTCGACCTTCTCCATCTCCACCGCGAGCACCCGATCCGTGCGACTGGCCACCCACAGCTCGATCGCCGCGATGAACAGCGGACCCTGATGCAGCTCCCACATGGCCTCGAGGGTCGCGGCGATCGGATCGTCCGTGGTCCGGACCCGCCCGATCTCCTTCATCGCCGCCTCGGTGCGCCGCTGCGCGAGATGACTGATCGCCGCCACCACCAGCTCGCTCTTGGAGCCGAAGTGATGCACCTGCGCACCCCTGGTTACCCCGGCGCGCTCGGCCACCCGCGGCGTCGTGGTCCCCGCGTAGCCGTACTCGACCAGGCACTCGATGGTGGCGTCCAGCAATCGCGTCCGCGTCTCGGTGCTGCGTTGTTCCTGCGTGCGACGCGGCGGCTTCGAGACGGCGGAGCTGGTCATGCCGGAAAGCTTACACTTACATACACCCGTGTATGTTCACGCCCGGTTCCGCGCACAGCCGGTAGCTCGGTATCCTGAGCAACGATGCGGCGGTGGGGCTCGCCGCTCCGGATGGACGGAACAACCGCGGCGAATCGGCCGCCAACAGTCCCTACCCACCAAGGCACGCGACGCGTGCGCTGGCGTAGGAGACCTGTGTGACCAGAGAGCTGGATGCGACCGCCCACCCCGGGCCGGCCGAACCCATCGACCCCGACATCGACCTGCATCAACCCGGACAGCGCCAGGAACTGCTGCGCTCCCACGGCGCGATCCTCACCGCGATTTCCATCGGCGGCGCGATCGGCGCGCTCGCCCGCTACGGACTGGCCCAGGTGTGGCCCACCCCCGCGCACGGATTCCCGTGGGCCACCTTCGCCACGAATGTGCTCGGCTGCTTCCTGATCGGCGTGCTCATGGTCGTCGTCACCGAACTGCGCACCACCCATCCGCTGGTACGCCCGTTCCTCGGCGTCGGCATCCTCGGCGGCTTCACCACCTTCTCCACCTACGCCAACGAGACCCGCGCGCTGCTCGAACCCGGCACCGCGGCAACAGCATTCACCTACCTGGGCGCCACTCTCCTCTGCGCGCTGTTGGCCACCCTGGTCGCCGTGCGCGTCACCCGCGCGGCGGGCGACTACCGGAGGGCCGTCGCATGACCGGATTGCTCGTGGTCCTCGGCGCGATGGTCGGCGCACCGCTGCGCTACCTCACCGACCGCGCCATCCAGACCCGCCACGACAGCGGCTTCCCGTGGGGCACACTCACCGTCAACCTGACCGGCTGCCTGATCCTGGGCGCGCTCACCGGCGCCGCCGTCTCCTCCCCCACCTACGCGCTGGTCGGCACCGGCTTCTGCGGCGCGCTGACCACGTACAGCACCTTCGGCTACGAGACCATCCGTCTCACCGAGGAACGCTCCTACCTCTACGCCGCCCTCAATGTCACGGTCAGCATCATCGCCGGGCTGGGCGCGGCGCTGCTCGGCTTCACCACGGCGCACGCTCTGAGCTGACCCGGCCGCGGCGGGGTCAGCCCGGAGCCGTCGCCGATCAGGTCTCCGAGTTGTACATGCAAGCCGAACAGGTCCAACCCCCGTTCGTCATGACGCAGTCGGTCAGGCGGACATAGGGATTGCCGACCCGCTCCCGGCATGCGGAGGCGCAGCCGTTGAGGTCCTGGCCGCAGCTGATCGCGTCGGCGGAGGCGATGGCGGGTACGGCGAGGGCGGGCACGATCAGCCCGGTTAGCAAACTTGCGGCGAGGACGGCGGTTCTGACTGCGCGCATGACGGATGTCCCTTCGTGGAAAACGATGTCAGCTCAGCGAAACGCGTGCTCCCGCTTTCCGTTGGACACTCGAGCGGGCTGCCAGCACTGTTCCAGCAAACAACACCCGTGCCGATCACCGCAAGACCGGCGCGCACCGCGTCCGGGCGGTGTGGTCCGGCCGACAGTCGTCACCACACCGCCCGGGGCCGCGAACGAATCAGGCCGACGCCGACTGCGCCGCCGGAATCACACCGAGCTGCTGCAGCATTCCCAGCGTGTCCCAGTTCGCCCAGCTCTCACCGATTTTGCCGTCGGTCTGGAAGCGGGTGATGGTCATTCCTTGAATGACGACCGGCTTCCCCGTCGCCGGCATACCCATCATCGGGCCGTCATTGGTGCCCGAGGCCGTCCACCGGGTGACGACGAAATCGCCCTCGGCAATCTGTTCATTGACCAGCATTCTGGTATCGGAGAACGCGGCGATGTACATCTCCGCCTGCCGCTTGAGGGCATTGGGCCCGTGGATCTCCGAATGCGGGTTCTGCGGATCGTGATCGATGGCGTCCGGAGCGACGATCTCGTCGAATACGTCGAGATCCCTGGAATTCCAGGCGTCGAAAACGCGTCTGGCGGTGGCTTTGTTCTGCTCTGACATGTCGTTCCCGTCCTTTCCTTCAGGCCTCATCACTTCCATGATCCACCCACGCGGTCACCGCGAAAACCAGGACGCCGAAGACCGCCAAACCCGCACCGACCGCCGCCGGGGCCGTATAACCGAGGCCCGCCGCGATCACCAGGCCGCCCAGCCACGCGCCCGCCGCGTTCGCGATATTGAGCGCCGCGTGATTCAGTGCGGCGGCGAGGGTTTGGGCGTCGTGCGCCACGTCCATCAAACGGGTTTGCAGCGCGGGGGCCAGCGCCGCGCCGGACGCGCCGATCAAGAACGCGCCGATGCCCGCGGTGTACGGATTGTGCGCCGCCGCAACATAACCGGCGAGGATCACCACCATGGACACCAGCGCGACGAAGATCGCGCGGTCCACACCGCGGTCGGCGAGCACGCCGCCGGCGATGTTGCCGGCCACCATGCCCAGCCCGAACAGGGCCAGCACCAGCGGGACGAGGGTGACGCTCAAGCCGGACACATCGGTGAGAGTGGTGGTGATGTAGGTGTAGACGGCGAACATGCCGCCGAAGCCGATCGCGCCGACCAGCAGGGTCAGCAACACCTGAGGACGACGCAGCGCGGTGAGCTCGGTGCGGGGATCGGTCATGCGGATGCCGTGCAGTTCCGGCACGAAACGGGAGAGGGCGGCGACCGTCGCGAGACCGATGATCGCGACCACCACGAAAGCGTCCCGCCAGCCCAGATGCTGACCCAGCCAAGTCGCTGCAGGAACGCCGACGACATTGGCGGCGCTCAAGCCCAGCATAACGGCGGCGACCGCCTTGGCGCGCTGCCCGACCGGGGCCAGCGACGCCGCCGCCAGCGACGCCACCCCGAAATACGCGCCGTGCGGCAGACCCGATACAAACCGCGCCACGGTCAGCGTGGCGAACGTGGGCGCGACCACGCTGGCCGCGTTGCCCAGTGTGAACGCCACCATCAACGCCATCAGCAGCCGCTTGCGCGGCACCCGCGCGCACAGCGCCGCGATCACCGGGGCCCCGACGACCACTCCCAGGGCGTATGCGGAGACAATATGCCCCGCAGTCGGTTCGGACACGTGCATGGACTCGGCGATATCGGGCAGCAAACCCATGGTGACGAATTCGGTTGTGCCGATTCCGAACCCGCCCAGCGCCAGCGCCAGCATGGCGGGGATGGGCCAGCGCCCGCGAGCCGGCGCGACGGGATCACCCGTCCCGTCACGGATGACGTCTTCGGTGATCGGTGCGACTGGAGCGGCGGAGACAGATTCGGGCACAACCAAGCGCAACACAGTGGCGAACGATCGCGATACCTTCCCGCCCAGTGATTTCACTCACTGACCGACCGACTGGTCAGCCTGCCAGGTAGAAGCCGGCCGCCCCCAAACAGTTCGGGCACCCGCCCACCCACCGGTTCCGGTGGAGGCAGGTGCCCGTGTGGCGCGGTGGATGTTCTGGCCGGGACTGTGGTCCCGGCCGCCATCTTCACCGCTTCGCGCTGTTCACGTCGGTCGGCGCGTGGAGCTTTCGCTCCGGTTCAGGGTTACCCCTGGGGATAAATCAACGAATCTCGCGAGCGAGGTTGGCGTCCAGCACGCCGAGGAACTCCTCGGTGGTCAGGTAGCCCTGGTCGCCGCCGACCAGCAGGGCGAGGTCCTTGGTCATCTGACCGGACTCGACCGTCTTGATGACGACGTCCTCGAGGGTCTGCGCGAAGCCGATCACCTCGGGGGTGTTGTCCAGCTTGCCGCGGTGGGCCAGGCCACGCGTCCACGCGAAGATCGAGGCGATCGGGTTCGTGGAGGTGGGCTTGCCCTGCTGGTGCTGGCGGTAGTGACGGGTCACGGTGCCGTGCGCCGCCTCCGCCTCACAGGTCCGGCCGTCCGGGGTGAGCAGCACGGAGGTCATCAGACCCAGCGAGCCGAAGCCCTGCGCCACGGTGTCGGACTGCACGTCGCCGTCGTAGTTCTTGCAGGCCCAGACGTAGCCACCCTCCCACTTGAGCGCGGAGGCGACCATGTCGTCGATCAGGCGGTGCTCGTAGGTGAGACCGGCCGCGGCGAACTCTTCCTTGAACTCGGTCTCGAACACCTCCTGGAAGGTGTCCTTGAACATGCCGTCGTAGGCCTTGAGGATGGTGTTCTTGGTCGACATGTACACCGGGTAGTTCTGCTGCAGGCCGTAGTTCAGCGAGGCCCGCGCGAAGTCCCGGATGGACTCCTGGAAGTTGTACATGCCCATGACCACGCCGCCGTCTTCCGGCATGCGCACGACCTCGTGCTGGATCGGCTCGGAGCCGTCCTCGGGCGTGAAGGTCAGGGTGACGGTACCCGCCTGGTGCACCTTGAAATCGGTGGCACGGTACTGGTCACCGAAGGCGTGACGGCCGATGATGATCGGCTTGGTCCAGCCCGGCACCAGCCGCGGAACGTTGGAGATGATGATCGGGGCGCGGAAGATCGTGCCGCCCAGGATGTTGCGGATGGTGCCGTTGGGCGACCGCCACATCTTCTTGAGGCCGAATTCCTCCACTCGGGCCTCGTCGGGGGTGATCGTCGCGCACTTGACGCCCACGCCGTGCTTCTTGATGGCGTTCGCGGCGTCGATCGTGATCTGATCATCGGTCTTGTCGCGGGCTTCGATGCCGAGGTCGTAGTACTCGAGGTTCACGTCGAGATACGGATTGACCAGCTTGTCCTTGATGAACTGCCAGATGATCCGGGTCATCTCGTCGCCATCGAGTTCGACGACGGTGCCTTCAACCTTGATCTTGGACATGGATCTTCGTGTCCTCCTAGGAAGGTGGTGCTCCCATTGCACGGCCGGTGAGCACCGCTTGTAGCGGACTCCAGCTGTTCAACAGACAACGTATACGCATGACTCCCGGCACCGGACCTGTGGTACCAGGTCCATGTCCGATGTGGCGTCAAGCAAGACAAGCGTACTGCTGCTATGGACCTCACCGCGCGGGCAGCCCCCGCTGTGCGGGAACCCACCATCGGTTACTCGCAAGTAGGGCGCGAGTGATCGGGCCCACAGCCGTGTCTGCCTTCTACCGTTCGAACACCAGCAGAGGTTTGCCCCCATGCGCGGGAGCTTCGGCCGAGTAGACCGCTTCGCTGAACTTTTCGACGAGAATCGACCGGCCCTCCGGAACCCGCAACGCCCCGCTGTCGACGAGCTGGAGGGTCCGGTCGATCGTTGCGTTCATCCGATCCTTCGGGGTCTCGGCGAACCATCGGAGCAGCCAGAACCCTCGAACGGTCTTGGTTTCGTAGATCAGCGAGCGCGCGAAAACGGGAATGGTGAGTTTGTCGGGATCGGTTTGGCGGTGTGTGGACAGTGCACCGAAGACGATCAGCTCACCGTGCGGTCTCAGCGCACGCGACACGTCCGCGCCCACCTGACCGCCGACACAATCGATCGCCTTGTACACGCCGTCGTGGCCTGCGATGTCGGCCACCCGTTCGCGCAGGTCCTCATCCTCCGTGCAGATCACCGCGGTGCCGCCCAAGGCGAGGATGTCCTCGACAGCGGATCGGCGGCGGACCACGTTGAGGGTCTTGAAGCCGACGTGTGTGCCGAGCTGGATGACCGACTGGCCCACGGTTGAACCGGCCGCCGTCTGCAAGAGCCATTCACCCGGTCGAACATCGAGTTCGTCACCGGTCAAGATCACTGCGGTGAGCGGATTGCCGAGAATCTGGGCAGCCGTGGAATCACTCATGCCGACGGGAACAGGCAAGACCCGCTCGGCGTCGGCAACGACGTACTCCTGCCACGTTCCTCTGACTCCGACCGTAATGACGCGTTGCCCGACGGTCAGACCGTCTGTGCCCCTACCGAGTTCGTCGATCACACCAACGGATTCGATTCCGGGCACGGTGGGGAACTCCGGGGTGAATCCGTATCTGCCGCGGATGGTGTGCAGATCGCTGGCATGAACAGGCACAGCTGCCACCCGGATCCGGACCTCGCCGGGACCGGGCTCCGGGACAGGGCGGGTCTCCAGGTGCAGAACCTCGGACGGTTCACCCACCGCGCCGGCGACAACAGACTGCATGGTTCTCATCTTCCTGACACCCCTTCGGTCGGATCGAGATCCCTCAGCGGTTCGACGTGCACACGTCGGCCCCGCCTGACAGCCAAGACTCGGAACAACTGCGGACCTACCGGCCTCTAATGCTGCCACCGCGGCGATGAGCAGGCACGCAGCCGGAACGACGCGTGCCCGCCGCGAGATTCGCGACGGGCACGGTGCGGAATCACCGGCGGTGGTTCACACGCCCACGTGCACGGCGTGCTCGTCGCCCTCGAGCAGGTTCTCCGGCTTGTCCCGGATCATGAACGCCGCGATCGGAATGCAGAGCACGAAGAAGCCCGCGCCGATCAGGAACGCCACGTTGTAGGAGTGGATCGAGGCTCGCTCCACCACATGATCGATGGTCGCGTTGTTGCGCACGTACCGCTCGGCCACCTGCACCGAGATGGTGGTCAGCAGCGCGGTGCCGATGGAACCACCCACCTGCTGCGCGGCATTGAGCAGGGCGCTGGCCACACCCGAATCCTCGGCGTCGACCTGGTGCAGTGCGGTGGTCTGCATGGACACGAACAGCGAGCCCATGCCGAGCGCGATCAGGATCATCGCCGGCAGCAACGCGGTGGCATAGCTGTCGCCGTATTCCAGCCGCGACAGCCACAGCAGACCCGCCGCGCCCAGCACCGAACCCGCCAGCATCAGCGGCCGCGGCCCGATCTTCGGCAGCACCGTCGAGGCGATGCCCGCCGACACCACGATGCCGGCCGGGAACGGCAGGAACGCCACACCCGTCTTCAGCGCCGAGTAGTGCTCGACGATCTGCAGGTAGAAGCTCAGGTTCAGGAACATGGCGAACATCGCGATGGGCACCAGCAACGCGATCAGATACGCACCACCGCGGTTGATCTCACCCGGAATGCGCAGCGGCAGCAGCGGATTCGCGGTCCGGTTCTCGATCGCCACGAACGCCGCCAGCAGCGCCACGCCCACGACGAAGAGGGCCAGCGTGGTGGAGGCGGTCCAGCCGTCGGAGGCCGCCCGGCTGAAGCCGTACACGATCGAGATCAGACCGAGGGTCACGGTGACCGCGCCGGGCAGGTCGTAGCCGCCGGTGCGGGCCGCGGGCACGTCCTTGACCACGAAAACGAACGCGCCGACCAGGGCCAGCAGCGCGACCGGCGTGTTCACCAGCAGCGACCAGCGCCAGTTCGCGTACTCGACGAGCGCGCCACCGGCGATCAGGCCGAGGGCAGCGCCGGCCGCGGACACGCCGGCGAACACGCCGAAGGCCCGAGCGCGCTCCTTGGCCTCGGTGAAGGTCACCGAGACCAGGGACAACGCGGCCGGAGCCAGCAGCGCGCCGAACGCGCCCTGCAGCGCGCGGCCCGCGAAGAGTTCGACCTGGTTCTGCGCGAGGCCGGCCAGTGCGGAGGCCGCGGCGAAGCCGACCAGGCCGATCATCAGGATGCGGCGGCGGCCGAGGTAGTCGGCGAGCCGGCCGCCGAGCAGCAGCAGACCACCGAAAATCAGGGTGTAAGCGGTGAAGATCCACTGCTTGTCGCCGTCGCTGATGTGCAGATCCTGCTGAGCGAACGGCATGGCAATGGTGACGATCGTGGCGTCCAGGACCACCATGAGCTGCGCCATCGCGATCACGGCGAGCGCGAACCAGCGCCTGGAATCTTTTGCGGGACTTGCTTTTTCGTCTGTACCGAGAGCGTCCGTCGCTACGGTCATGAGCCTCTCCTCTGGAGTTCGAAGGCAGCTTCACCATAGTGACCCCCACTGACAATTGGCGTCAAGGGAAAAATGTCGCACTGCGACAGTTGTCATAATGTGACAGTAAGAAGCATCGAGGACCTACCATGGAGGCATGTCGGAGTTGTCAAGTCACATCGGTGTGATCTCGCGCCATCGCCCCGGCCTGCGTGAACGTAAGAAGCAGCAGACCCGGACCCGGATCATCGACGTCGCCCTGCGGCTGTGCGACGACCAAGGGTTCGATGCCACCACTGTGGAACAAATCGCCGACGCCGCCGACGTCTCGCCGCGCACCGTGAACCGGTACTTCGACAGCAAGGAGGCGATCGTCATCGCCCCCATCGAAGGCTGGGGACAGGCGCTCGCCGATCAGCTGCGCGCACAGCCGATCACCGGCGACGAGATGCAGGCGCTGCTGGGCGCGTTCATGGCCGTCGTGGACCAGATCATCGACTCCGACGCCCCCGTCCCGTTCCGGTGGTTCCAGCAAATGCAGCGCATCAGCCGCGACAGCGTCGCGGTGCGCGCGCTCAGCATGGAGTCGGCCGAGACCAAGACCCGCGCCATGACCGAGGTCCTCGCCGAACGCCTGCGGCTGCCGCAGGACCACATGACCGTGCGGATCATCGCCGCCACCTGGCACGGCATCGTGCGCATCGGCATGGAATGCGAATTCGACGACGAGTCCGAGTTCCCGGACTGCACCACCGCCACCACCGCACACCAGCTCGCCGAGAACGTGCTGGCCGCGTTCGGCGAATTCCGGCGGGTGTGCTGCGGAACGGCCACGACAATTCCCCCCGTGAACGCGGAAAATCTCCTGGCGAATGCGACAAACCCCACTGCGTAGGGGGGTCGGAACGGCCGCTAGAATCGCGCAAAGGTCAAGAGCATCAGCGTTAAGGCCCCGGCTTGCTGATCGGCAACCCTCCAGCTGCGGCGGGGTGCTCCGGGTGCAGACCGGGCGTTCGAGATCCGGACGCAAGCGCAACTAGGAGGTCTACCGAAATGTGTTGTTGTCGAAGCCCATTCGCTTCTCGATAACGTCAAACTTCCGCCATTCGGCGACCTCGCATTTGGAGCAGAACAGATGAGTGACTCGACCGCGGCCCAGGCCGCCGGGGCTGACGGCACCCTGGATCCGGCCAACTGGTCCTTCGAGACCAAGCAGATCCACGCCGGACAGTCTCCCGATCCGGCCACCGGCGCCCGCGCCCTGCCCATCTACCAGACCACGTCCTACGCCTTCCGCGACACCGACCACGCCGCCGCGCTGTTCGGGCTCGCCGAGCCGGGCAACATCTACACCCGCATCATGAACCCCACCCAGGACGCGGTGGAACAGCGCATCGCCGCCCTCGAGGGCGGTGTGGCCGCGCTGCTGCTGGCCTCCGGGCAGGCGGCGGAGACCTACGCGATCCTGAATCTCGCCGAGGCCGGCGACCACATCGTGGCCAGCCCGCACCTCTACGGCGGCACCTACAACCTGCTGCACTACTCGCTGCCCAAGCTGGGCATCCAGGTCAGCTTCGTCGAGGACCCGGACGATCTCGAGCAGTGGCGTGCGGCCGTGCGGCCCAACACCAAGGCGTTCTACGGCGAGACCGTCGCCAACCCGAGCAGCTCGGTCCTCGACATTCCCGGCATCGCCGAGGTCGCGCACGCGGCCGGACTGCCGCTCATCGTGGACAACACCGTCGCCACCCCGTACCTGATCCAGCCGCTGCGGCTGGGCGCCGACATCGTCGTGCACTCGGCCACCAAGTACCTGGGCGGGCACGGTTCCGCGGTGGCGGGCGTGATCGTCGACGGCGGCACCTTCGACTGGACCGTGAAGAACGCGGCGGGCGAGTCCCGTTTCCCCGGCTTCACCACCCCCGACCCCAGCTACCACGGCGCGGTCTTCGCCGACCTCGGCGCTCCGGCCTTCGCGCTCAAGGCCCGCGTGCAACTGCTGCGCGACCTGGGCGCGGCGGTCTCGCCGTTCAACGCGTTCCTCATTGCGCAGGGCCTCGAGACGCTGAGCCTGCGCATCGAACGGCACGTGGCCAATGCCCAGGCGGTCGCGGAGTTCCTGGCGGAACAGCCGGGTGTCGAGAAGGTCTACTACGCCGGACTGCCCGCCTCGCCCTGGTTCGAGCGGGGCAAACAGCTGGCACCGAAGGGCGTCGGCGCGATCGTGTCCTTCGAGCTGGCCGGCGGCGTCGACGCGGGCAAGAAGTTCGTGGAGGCGCTGGTGCTGCACAGCCATGTCGCTAACATCGGGGATGTGCGCTCGCTCGTCATCCACCCGGCTTCCACCACGCATTCCCAGCTGACGCCCGCCGAGCAACTGGCTTCCGGCGTCACGCCTGGTCTGGTGCGGTTGGCCGTGGGTATCGAGGGCATCGGCGACATCCTGGCGGATCTCCGCGGCGGACTGACGGCGGCGGCAAGTTGACCGTGAACATCGACTCGCAAACGTCCCGGCATGCGGCGGAGCTGCTGCTACCGCCGCCGGACGGGACGCTGGGCAGCATCGCCATCGGGGACTTCACGCTGGAGAACGGTGTCGTCATCCCCGATGCGACGCTGGCGGTGCAGCGCTGGGGCGAACTATCCGCGAACGCGGACAACGTGGTGCTGGTGGAGCACGCGCTGACCGGTGACTCGCACGTGGTGGGTCCCGCCGACGTGCATCACGGCCAGCCCGGCTGGTGGGACGGCGTCGTCGGCGCCGGCGCGCCCCTGGATACCCGCGAGTGGTGTGTCATCGCCACCAACGTGCTCGGCGGCTGCAAGGGCAGCACCGGTCCATCCTCCCTCGCCCCGGACGGAAAGCCTTGGGGCACACGGTTTCCCGAGCTGTCCATCCGCGACCAGGTGAACGCGGAGGCCAAGCTCTTCGATCTGCTCGGCATCGACCGCCTGGCCGCCGCGATCGGCGGCTCCATGGGCGGTATGCGGGTGCTGGAATGGATGGTCGGCCGTCCCGAGCGGGTCGGCGCGGCCCTGGTGCTGGCGGTCGGCGCGCGCGCCACCGCCGACCAGATCGGCACCCAGACCACCCAGATCGCCGCCATCAAGGCCGATCCGGACTGGCAGGGCGGCGACTATCACGGCACCGGGCGCGCGCCCATGACCGGCATGGGCATCGCCCGCCGCATCGCGCACCTGACCTACCGCACCGAGGGCGAACTCGACCACCGCTTCGAGAATCACGCCCAGGGCGACGAGGATCCGCTCGCGGGCGGCCGCTACGCGGTGCAGAGCTACCTGGAGTACCAGGCGGACAAGCTGATCGCGCGTTTCGACCCGAGCACCTACGTGCTGCTCACCGAGGCGATGAACCGCTACGACGTGGGTCGCGGCCGTGGCGGCATCGCGGCGGCGCTGGCCTCGACGCCGGTGCCGTGTGTGATCGGCGGGGTGGACTCGGACCGGCTCTACCCGCTGCGCACCCAGCAGGAGCTGGCCGATCTGCTGCCCGGTTCCAAGGGGCTCGAGGTCATCCATTCCAAGGACGGCCACGACGGCTTCCTGACCGAGACCGAAGCGGTCGGCAAACTCATGCAGGAGACGATGGAACTGGCCCGCGCCCAGCGCGTGTCGGGTCACTGATCCGCCGCCGTACCGAGGCCGCGGCGCCGCCGCCCGCCTGCCGTGTGGCGGTGCTGCCCACCCGCCGTGGCGGCACTGCCCCTGCGCCGTAACACCGCTGCCACAGTCGGACTGCGTTACGGGACGTGTCGCGCCTGTTTCGTGCGAATTGTCATGACGCGCTTCCGGTTTCGCGGACATGACGCGTTCGTAACCGGACTTCCGGAATACGTGTGCGACAGGCGTTTCGGTCGTAATATTTCATCCATGACCGCCGCATTCGATGACATGGATCTTCGTGATCTCGTCGATCTGCTCTCCGACGACGAGCAGCGTGAACTCCGCCCGGCCATACTCCGTGTGCTGCACAGACTCCCCGATCAGGAAGTGCTGCGCCGAGAACTCGGTCGCCGCATAACCGCCGTCTAGCAATCCCTCAGCGCCGCCGGTTCACCCCGGCGGCAGAACATCGCTCACCTTTTCCAGCGCCGCGACTCCGGTCGCGGCCCCGGCCCCGCGGTTCCGCGCGGCCCGCCGCAGCGTCCGGCTACGTGACGCCGAGACTGCTGATGGTCGCCGCCAGCACGATGATCGCGACACCCAGCACCGTCAGCCAGACGACATCGAATCCCTTGCTGCGTACCGCGAGCAGACCCGCTCGATCGGTCGGCAACGTCAGTCGCAGCGCCGCGGCCAGCAGGGTCGCCCCGCCGAAGAAGAACGTCCCGCGCCGCCAGCGGTCCCAGGCCAGGAAGACCACGGCCACCACCAGCACGGCACCCACCAGCAGCATGGGCAGATTCTCGCGGGCGAACTCCCCCGCGCGACTGCTGCGACTCTGGGGTGCGGCATGGGCTGGACTCACCGCACGAGCTTAACCGGCCCTCTGCAATGCTGGATCCCGTGTTCCATCTCGTGTTCTTCGAACCCCGCATCCCGCCCAACACCGGCAATGCCATTCGGCTGGCGGCCGGTACCGGCTGCGCGCTGCACCTGATCGAACCGCTCGGCTTCGACCTGTCCGAGCCGAAGCTGCGCCGGGCCGGCCTGGACTACCACGACCTGGCGGTCGTCACCGTGCACCCGAACCTCGCCGCCGCCTGGGAGGCCATCGCCCCCGGACGCGTCTTCGCCTTCACCGCCGCGGCCACCACCCGCAACACCGACATCACCTACCGCGACGGCGACGTCCTGCTCTTCGGCCCCGAACCCACCGGCCTCCCCGACGAGGTGCTCACCGACCCCCGAGTCACCGACCAACTCCGCATCCCCATGCTCCCGAACCGCCGCTCCATGAACCTCTCCAACGCGGCCGCGGTCGCGGTCTACGAGGCCTGGCGGCAAATGGGCTTCCCCGGCGCGGTCTAGTCGTCGATTTCGAAGCGCTTGAATCGGGAGGTCGCGCCGGCGGTGAGGCGGACCGCGGATTTGGGGACGCCGTAGTGGGCGGCCAGCAGTTCGATGGCGGCCTTGTTGGCCTTGCCCTCCACCGCGGGCGCGCGGACGTACAGCTGCAACGCGCCGTCGTCGAGGATCTCGACGAGCGGGCCCTTCTTGCTGCCGGGTTTGATGGTCGCCCGGACCACTGTCACGCCGTGCTCCTCTCCTGATTCCGCTCGCCGATCTCTTCCGCTCGCCATTGTCTCGGATGCGCTCGGGGTTAACAGTCGCGGTCTGCGATGGAAGCCACAGAATTCCGGGCGGCGATCGTGGTGGGAAGGCCGTAGTGTCGCGGGTGCCGTGGTGGCGGGAAGCCACCCGGGAAGGAAAAAGGCAAGATGGTCAAGCGTTTCGTATTCATGCTGACGGCCGTGCTGGGGGCGCTCCTGCTGCTGGCGACGGGAACGGCGACGGCCGGACCGGTCACCGTGCACGACGATTCGAAGGTGCTGGATGTCGCCAAGGTGACGAACGCGGCGAACCAGCTGTCGAATCCGGTGCAGATCTTCACCACCGAGAAGTTCTCCGACGATCACGGCAAGTTCGATCAGGAGACGCAGAGCCACGTCAAGGATCCGGCGGACGTGGTGCTGGCCATCAACACCAAATCCAAGTTCCTGTCGATCCGCACCGGCGCGAACTCGCACATCCGCGAAACCGGTTCCGCGGGTACGGCATTCAGGAACGCCTTCGGCAGCGGCGACTACACGGGCGCGACCATCGCCGCCCTGGGCGCGCTGAAGTCGGCGACCGACCAGGCCGCGCCCAGCAATGCCAAGGCCCCCAACCCGGCTCCCGCGCCCGCCCCTGCCGCGCACCACGAGACCAAGAGCAGCGGCCTGGGTTGGCTGGGGTGGCTGTGCCCGATCGTCGTCATCGGCGGCATCATCGCGGCCGTCGTCTTCTTCCTGCGCCGCCGCAACTCGAACCCGCCGCCCCCGCCCGCCCCGTTCGGCGGCTTCGGTGGTAGCGGTTTCGGCGGTGACCCCGGCTACGGCGGACCCGGTTACGGCGCACCGGGTTACGGTGGCGGCCGCGGCGGCATGAGCCCCGGCGCGGCCGCGGGCCTGGGCGCGGTCGGCGGCGCACTCGGCGGCGGCCTGCTCGGCTACGAGCTCGGCCGCATGGAAGGCCAGGACGAAGAACGCGACCGCCACGACTACGCTCCCCCGCCGGAATCCGGCGGCTACGACCCCGGCCCGCAGCAGTGGGGCGGCGGTGGCGGCGACTACGACTTCGGCGGCGGCGGAAGCGATTTCGGCGGCGGTGGCGACTTCGGTGGTGGCGGAGACTTCGGTGGCGGCGACTCGGGTGGAGGCGGCGGCGACTTCTGACGCCGCACCGCCTCAACGGAAGTCGCGCGAGCGCCCTTCGATGCGCAGATCCATGCGTTGCAGGTGTTCGGCGACGATGGTGACCGCGCCCTCCGCGTTTTGCACCCGTCCACGGATGAGCAGGGCGGGTGCGGTGGTGGCCAGGCGGCGGTAGCGGGCCCACAGTCCGACCGAGCAGACCACGTTCACCATGCCGGTCTCGTCTTCCAGGTTGAGGAAGGTGACCCCGCCCGCGGTGGCCGGGCGCTGCCGGTGGGTGACCGCGCCGCCGACCAGGATTCGAGTCCCGTCGCGAATGTCGAGCAGCCGGTCGGCGGGGATGACGCCGAGCGCGTCGAGTCGTTCGCGCAGGAATTCGGTCGGGTAGCTGCCGGGCGAGACGCCGGTGGCCCACACGTCGGCGGCGGCCAGTTCCAGCGCGCTCATGCCGGGCAGGGCGGGTGCGGCGGTGGCCGCGCCGGTGCCGGGCAGCCGGTCGGGGCGTTCCCCCGCGGCCGCACCGGCCGCCCACAGCGCCTCGCGGCGGGTGCCGCCGAGACTGTCCAGTGCGCCCGCGGTGGCCAGCGCTTCGGCTTGCGGCACCGTCAGTTCCACGCGTCCGGTGAGGTCCAGGAACGAGGTGTAGGGCCCGGTTTCGCGGGCGGCCACGATCTGCTCGGCCAGTTCGGTCCCGATGTGCCGGACCGCGGCCAGCCCCAGCCGGATCGCCATCCCTTTCGCTTCGAGGGTCGCCTCGGCGAGGCTGTGATTGATGTCGGGCCCGTGCACCGTCACCCCGTGCCGGCGCGCGTCGGCGACCAGTGACTGCGGCGAGTAGAACCCCATCGGCTGGGCGCGCAGCAGCCCGGCGCAGAAGGCCGCCGGATGATGTAGTTTGAACCACGCCGAATAGAACACCAGCGATGCGAAACTCTGCGAATGGCTTTCCGGGAAACCGAAATTCGCGAAAGCGTACACCTTCTCGTAGATGCGGTCGGCGACCTCCCCCGTGATCCCGTGCAGCTCCCGCATGCCCTGGTAGAAGCGGGCCCGCAGCCGTTCCATCTTCTGCGTGGAGCGTTTGGATCCCATGGCGCGGCGCAGTTGATCGGCTTCGGCGGGAGTGAATCCCGCGACGTCGACGGCCATTTGCATGAGCTGCTCCTGGAACAGCGGCACACCGAGGGTGCGTTCCAGTGCGTTCTCCAGTGACGGATGGTCGTAGTCGGGTTTCTCCCGGCCGTTGCGGCGCCGGATGTAGGGGTGCACCGACCCGCCCTGGATGGGCCCGGGCCGGATCAGCGCCACCTCCACCACCAGGTCGTAGAAGTTGCGTGGTTTCAGGCGCGGCAGGGTCGCCATCTGCGCGCGGGACTCCACCTGGAACACGCCGACCGAGTCGGCACGGCACAGCATGTCGTAGACGCCTTCCTCGCCCAGGTCCAGCCGGTGCAGTTCGACGGTCTGTCCTTTGTGCTCGGCCACCAGGTCGATCATGTAGTGCAGCGCCGAGAGCATGCCCAGCCCGAGCAGGTCGAATTTGACCAGTCCCGCCGCAGCACAATCGTCCTTGTCCCATTGCAGGACACTGCGATCGGCCATGCGCGCCCATTCGGTCGGGCACACGTCGGCGATGGGCCGGTCGCAGATCACCATGCCGCCGGAGTGAATGCCCAAATGCCGGGGCAGCCCTTCCAATTCGCCGGCCAGCGCGAGCACATCGCCCGGGATCTCGGTGTGCTGTTCCTCGGCGACCCCCGTCCAGCGGCTCACCTGTTTGCTCCAGGCGTCCTGCTGTCCGGTCGAGAAGCCCAGGGCGCGTGCGGCATCGCGCACCGCGGACCGTCCGCGATAGGTGATCACATTGGCCACCTGCGCCGCGTACTCGCGCCCGTATTTGGCGTAGACGTGCTGGATGGCTTCCTCGCGCCGATCCGATTCGATGTCGATGTCGATATCGGGCGGCCCGTCCCGCTCCGGCGACAGGAACCGCTCGAACAGCAGCTTGTTGGCGACCGGATCCACATTGGTGATGCCGATGGCGTAGCAGACCGCCGAATTGGCGGCCGAACCTCTTCCCTGGCACAGGATGTCGTTGTCGCGACAGAAGCTGACGATGTCGTGCACGACCAGGAAGTAGCCCGGAAAGTTCAGGGTGGCGATGACGGCGAGCTCGTGTTCGAGCTGCCGGTAGGCGGCCGCGTTCCCGGCGCGCGGCCCGTAGCGCCGGGCCGCACCCGTGCGGGTGAGTTCCCGCAGCCACGAGTTCTCGTCGTGTCCGTCGGGCACGTCGAAGGGCGGCAGTTCGGGTGCGATCAGCCGCAGGTCGAACGCGCAGTCCCGGCCCAGCGCAACGGCATTGGGCACGGCCTGCGGGCAGGCCGCGAAAAGCCGCGCCATCTCGTCGCCGGAGCGCAGGTGCGCGCCGCCTGTGGGGGCCAGCCAGCCCGCCATGTCGTCGAGGCTGGAGCGGGCTCGGACGGCGGCCAGCGCCATGGCCCGGCGGCGCTGCGGCGGGCCCGCGAAATGCGCTCCGGTGGTGGCGATCACGGGCAGCCCGGCCCGGTCGGCGAGGGCGAGCAGGCGGGCGTTGCGCTCGTCGTCCTCGGGGATGCCGTGGTGGGTGAGTTCGACGCTCACGTGGTCGCGGCCGAATCGTTCGATCAGCTCGCGCAGCGCCGCCTCGGCGGCCGCGTCACTCTGCTGCAGCGCTTGCCGCACCGCCCCTTTGCGGCAGCCGGTGAGGATGTGCCAGTGCCCGCCCGCGGCTGCGGTGAGCCGGTCCAGGTCGTAGCGCAGAATGCCTTTCTCGCCCGCCGCCATGTGCGCGGCGGCCATTTCCCGGGAGAGCCGCCGGTAGCCTTCCTGCCCGCGCGCCAGCACCAGCAGGTGTGGTCCGGCCGGGTCGGGGGTGCCGGTGCGGGGTTCGGAATTCAGTGCGTCCGACTCGGATTCGCGGCCGCGCCGTCGCGATGCCGCGCCGCATCCGCGGGGCGCGAGGTGGGCTCCGGCCCGAGCCGCGGTGCCGATGGACAGCTCGGCCCCGAAGATGGTCGGCATCCGCCATTCCCGGGCGGCTTCGGCGAAGCGCACCACCCCGTAGAACCCGTCGTGATCGGTGAGCGCGAGAGCCTCGAGCCCGAGCCGCACCGCCTCCTCGACCAGTTCCTCGGGCTGACTGGCGCCGTCGAGGAAGCTGTAGGCCGAGTGGGTGTGCAGTTCGGCGTAGGGCACCGTGGATCGGGCGGCCCGCTCGAGTTCCCCGGCCTCGTATTTCTCGCGTTTCCGTGACCAGGCCGGGCTGTCGCCGCCGTCGCCGTCGATCCGCTTGCGCGCCGGGTCGGGGCGCCCGGACAGCACCCGTTCCATTTCCGCCCATGTCGGCGGGCCGTTGCCCCAGCCCATGGCCCACCTCCTCCGCGATCCGACCGGTCTCGAGTATCGAACATACATTCGAAACCGATCGGTCTCTACGGCGGCACGCCAATCCATCGTGGCGCAGTAACTTACTTTGGAGTAAGTTCGAGGCAATTCCACCTGCAAGGGAGCAGAGATGATGGCATCGCGAAGCGATTCGACCGGGGGCGGCGGCGGGGCGACGGGTGGGCGTGATCACTCGGATGACAACGACACCGGTTACCTGGCCCGACGGCGTGCTCGCCGCGATCTGACCGGCAAGCACGTGGTGATCACCGGCGCATCCTCCGGCATCGGCCGCTCGGCCGCGCTCGCCGCCGCGCAGAAGGGCGCGCTCGTCATCCTGCTGGCCCGGCGCGCCGACGAACTGTCCACCGTGGTGGACGAGATCACCGCCGCGGGCGGCGCCGCCTTCGGCTACCCGTGCGACATCACCGACCAGGACTCGGTCGACCGCACCATCGAGGCCATCCTCGCCGCCCACGGCCACGTCGACATGCTGGTCAACAATGCCGGCCGCTCCATCCGCCGCGCCGTGCACCGCTCCACCGACCGCATGCACGACTTCGAACGCACCATGGCCGTCAACTACTTCGGCGCGGTCCGCATGACCCTGAGCCTGCTGCCCGGCATGCGGGAACGCAAGGACGGCCACATCGTGAACATCTCCAGCGCCGGCGTCCAGGTCGCCACCCCGCGCTTCGCCGCCTACCTGGCCAGCAAGGCCGCCCTCGACAAGTTCGCCGAGGTGACCGCCGCCGAAATGCGGGCCAGCAACATCACTTTCACCACCATCCACATGCCCCTGGTCCGCACCCCCATGATCACCCCCAGCGGCGACCAGGGCACCGGCACCCAATCCCCGGAATGGGCCGCCGCCCTCATCATCCGCGCCCTCACCGAACGCCCCCGCCGCATCGACGTCCCCCTCGGCACCCTCGCCGAATACGGCAACCTGGTCGCCCCCGGCATCAAGGAGCGCGTCCTGCACCGCTACTACCGCGCCATCCCCGACTCCCCCGCCGCCAAGGGCGAAGCGGTCACCGAGCCGGAAACCACCGACGTGGAAATCATTGCCCCGCAACGCCACCGCCGCAGCGTCCCGCCCGCGGTCCGCGCCACCGGCACCGCCCTGCGCCGCGCCGCCCGCCTGGTCCCGGGCACCCACTGGTAGGCGATCCCAGAAAAGCGGTTACCGCTCAGTCGAGTTGGCGGAGCCGGTCCAGTACCACCGCGGTAGCGGGTTTCGGGCCCGCGCCGCAGCTGGCCTGGCGGGGCGAGTAGGCGGCCGTGCGGGTGGTGACCAGCCAGCGGCGGCCGTCGCGGTGGGTCACCAGGGCCGCGCCCGCGAAAGTGGCGGGGTCGGTGGAGTGTTCGGCATCGCCGGCGGCGGGTTCGACGGTGAGGTCGTCGATACCGGCGGTCGGGTCCGCGTCGCCGGAAGCGGTGGTCCGGCCGCTGCTGTCGCCGGGCGCGGTGACCCGGGTGAAGGTGGCGTCGGCGATGCGCTGGCGGACCGCGACTTCCGCGACCTGCTCGACCGGCGGGTAGCAGCTGCGGCCGCGCAGGCCGGTGAGGGAGACCTCGCCCTTGTCGGCGGCGGCGAGCATGGTGTGGGCCGAATCCTCGTCCAGGCGGCCGTAGGTGAGGCCGGTGGGCAGGACGATGACGGCGGGGGCGAAGCGGTGACCGCCGGTGTGGGAGCACTCCCACACCCGATCCGGGTGGGCGGCGGCCAGGCTCGCGGCGATGGGCCGGCCCAGCAGCGCGCAGCATTGATCGCGTTTGCCGTGGGCGCACACCAGCACCAGCGGATCCGTCACGGCCGCACCGATTCCGGGGGCCGGGCCGTTGAGCAGGTGCAGGTCCAAGTCCAGGAGTTCGCGCAGGTCGGTGATCTCGAGCCGCTCACACCAGGAGCCCTCGGGCCGGGAACTGGCGAGTAGAACGGTTCGCGCGCCGGTGAATTCATGGCGGCCGGGCCGCCGGATCAGGGTGGGCCGCACGTGTGCCGCCTTGGTGCGGGCCGCCAGTTCGGGGGTGATGTCGGGCCCGAGGACCTGGTCGCCGATCACGTCGCGACCCCACGCCCCGGACTGTTCGACGCACAGCCACCCGGTGATGCGGGTCGCGCTGCCGGGTAGTGGAACCTCCAGCGCGGCAGCCGAACACGACAATCCCTCGAACCCCGTCACAGTCGTCCCTCGGTCACAATGGTTTCCCGTCGATCAATTTCGCGATGACCTGCTCCAGCCGCCGCTGCCGGGTCTCCGGCCGCACCGCGCTGCCCAGGTGGTATCCGACCGCGAGGCGCGACTGCGTGGGCAGGGTCTGGAAGAAGGCCGCCGCGTCCGGATACCGGGCCAGCGCGTCGAGGAAGTCCTGGGGCAGATCCCGGCCGACGGCATTGTCCCAGCGGCCGTCTTCCTTGGCCCGATCCACTTCGGCCTGCCCGGCCGGGTGCATGAGCCCGGACTCGATCAGCTCGCCCGCCAGCCCCACATTGCGCTGTGACCACTGGCTGCGCCGGCGGCGCGGGGTGAATCCCATGACGAAGAAGTCGTCGTCGAGTTTCCTGGACTGCCCGTCGATCCAGCCGAAACACAGGGCCTGCCGGAGCGCGCCGTCATAGTCGAGTGAGGCGTAGGCCGAGCCCTGCTTCGCGAACTTCAGCCAAATGCCGTCCACCGCCGCGTGATTGGCCGACAGCCAGTCCCGGAACGAGGGCTCGTCGGGAAACCACAGCGTGGGACGCTCGGATGCGGACACCGTTCAACTCTAGATAACGGCAGCTCAGTGCCCCAGGAAGGGGAGCACTTCGGCCTCGAAGGCGGGGTAGCTGTCGCGGTGGATGCTGTGGCCGCAGTCGAAGGCGCGGACGGTGCAGTCGGTCAGGCCGGCGCGCAGCTGCTCGAGCTTGCCCGGGTCCACCATGCCGCCGGGTCCGCCGCGCAGGAACAGGGTGGGCGCGGTGATGTCGGACAGTCCTTCCCACCATTCGGGGTACGGCTTGCGGAACTGCTCGAACATGGTCCCGGTCATGGATCGGTCGAAGGCCAGGACCGCACGCGGGTGCCGGATCACGCTGGTGGTGGCGTGCCACAGTTCGGGGATCGTCGGGAACCGCCGGGTGAGGCTCAGCTGCTCGTCGCCGGAGCGCAGCGGCAGCGGCTGTTCCTCGATGACCAAGCGCCGCACCAGTTCCGGGCGTTGCATCGCGACCCAGGAGCTCGCGTATCCGCCGAGGGAGTGGCCGACCAGGTCGACGGTGCCCAGGCCGAGCCGGTCGCACAGGTGCAGGACGTCGTTCGCGAATTCCGGTAGTAGATAGGACGCGGTGTGCGCGCTGCGTCCGTGCCCGCGCAGGTCGGGGATGATCACTCGCCGTCCGCGTCGCACCAGTTGGGCGGCGAACCGGTCCCAGGTGTGCCCGTCGCCGCCCAGACCGTGGACGAGGAGCACCGGCGTGTCGCTGTAGAGGTGCCCGCCTGTCGCCCCGGAATCCCGATAGGCGATCGACACGTCATCGAACTCGACCCGGGTGACCGTTGACTCCACAATCGTCCAGAGTACGGATCGCTGGGAGGTCGCCGCCGCAATTTGTGTGCTCCGCCATATCGAATACAGATACGGTTGCCTATTCATTCACTTGACGAATGAATGCGGAACTGCGCAGGTCCAGGCGTGATGCCAAGCCGTTTGCGCTGTGAAATAGATCACTTTCACATTTTTCGGTAATCGGTCAGCCCTGACGGTAGCGTGATCCCCGATTTAGCAATACTTGTTTGTCGGGGAAATATGGTTCTCAATGCTGCCGCCCCCGCGGTCGAACTCGATGAACCGAGCCCGCCGCGGCCGACCTTCGCTACCGCCTGGGTCTTCCTACTAGCCGCGCTGTGCGGGACCTTTCTCGCCGTCCCAACCCTGCGCTACGACTTCTTCGGTGACGAACTCTATTTCATCGCTGCCGGAGCCCACCGCAGTCTCACCTACGCCGACCAAGGCGTCCTGATACCGCTGGTCGCCCACCTGGCCGACGCCGTCGCGCCCGGCTCCGCGCCGATGCTGCGACTCCCGGCCGTCCTGATGACCGCCGCCGCCGTCGTGATCAGCGCCGCGGTCGCCTACGAACTCGGCGGCTCCCGCACCGCCCAACTGGTCGCGGCCGCCGCCTACGGCATCTCCCCGCTCGCCGCCACCCAGGCCGTGCAACTGAGCACCTTCTCCTTCGATGCCACCCTGCAGGCCGCCCTCATCTGGCTGCTGATCCGCTGGATCCGCACCCGAGACGACCGCCTGCTCATCGCGGTCGGCGTCGTCGCCGCCATCGACCTCCAGGTCAAGTGGTTCATCCCCACGATCCTGCTCTGCCTGGCCGCCGGCGTGATCGCCGCGGGCCCGCGCGAACTGCTGTGGCGCCGCGGACTCTGGATCGGCGCGGCCATCTTCGCGGCCTCGGCCCTGCCCGGACTGTGGTGGCAGAACCAGCACGGCTGGCCGGCCCTGGCCATGAGCAAGGTGATCGGCGCCGAACAGGACGCGGCCGGCGGCGGACCACTGGCCTGCCTGCCGCAGATGATCGGCCTGACCGGACTGCTCGGCGGCCTGCTCGCGGGCTGGGCGTTGTGGAGTCTGGCCCGCGAACGCTGGCTGCGGCCCTACCTGTTCATGCTGGTGGCCTCCGGGCTGCTGGTCGCCGTCGTGCTGTTCGGGCACGGCCGGCCCTACTACACCGCGGGCTTCCTGCCGGTGCTGTTCGGCATCGGCGCGGTCGCCCTGCCGTACTACCGCGGTGAGCGGTTCAATCGGGTGCTGCGGGTGATCGCGCTGCCCGTGATCGGGTTGTCGCTGGTCATCATCACCGCGCTGGTGGCCGCCCTGCCGCAGTCGTCGTCGCGGGTGCACAGCGAGATCCGCACCCAGGCCGACTTCGCCATGCGAACCAGCATCTACGGCTCCTCCGGCTGGTCGGATCTGACCGCGAAGGTCGCCGACGCCTACCGGCGACTACCGGAATCGGAGCGCCCGAGAGCGATCATCGCCCAGAACTATTGGCAGGCCGCCGCGATCCAGAACTTCGGACGCGACTACGGCCTGCCGCCCGTTTACAGCCCCAACCGCGGCTTCGGCTACTTCGGGCCGCCGCCGAGCGACATCGGCGCCGTGCTCTACGTCGGCCTCGACAGCACCGAACCGACCCTGGAACGGCAGTTCGGCAACGTGCGCGCCCTCGACCAGCTGAACATCCGCAACGGGTTCCCCGGCGTCAACACCGACATCGCGATCTGGATCTGCCGCGGCCCCATGCACCCCTGGCCCGACCTGTGGCCGGACATGATGGATCTGCACCTGCCGCTCGGCATCTGAGCCCTACTCGTAGAGGCCTTCCACATGCCAGGCGTTGTTGTAGCCGATCAGCAGTAGCGCGCGCAGGCGCGTCTTGTCCTCCGCGTCCAGCTGCACCTGGGCTCGCGCGGCGAAACCGTCCTCGAAGCGATGCGCCCACCAGCGGTCGTCCACCGGCCACGGCCCGGCCCAGCCCGACAGCCGCCAGGAACTGCTCCCCCACTGCAAACGCGCCGGATCGGCGGTGAACATCCCGCGGTCACTCACCCAGATCGGCGTACCGTCGGCCGCCTCCACCCGCACCTCCGGATGATGAGTGAGCACCAGCGCCGGCGCCGGCTCGGGCAACCGGCCCGGCCACGGCTGAGCCGGATCGGTCTCGGGCACCGGCTCGTCCCCGAGCGTCACCATGGTGATCCGCTCCTCCGGCCCCCGCCCGCCACTGAGCACCCCCATCCGCACGGCGTCCCCGCCCAGCAGACTCTGCACCCGGATCAACGCCCGCCGAGCCCGCTCCTCGTCCTCCCCGACCCCACCCCACAACCCGAGCTGCAACGCCCCCGCCGACACGACTTCGACGGGCTCCAACCGCAACAGCGTGATGGCCGCATCCGGCCCGGAATCCTCATGGTCGACCGGATCCGGCTCGTACCCGTCGGCCGACGTGCTGCCGGACCGCCACGCGCCACGCTCGTTCCGATCCGCGCCGCGGCCAGTTCCAGCCACGCCACGGCCGTCCTCACGCGCAGCGCGGCCATCTCCCTGCGTGGCGCGGTAGGCGCGGGCACGGTCCAGGGCGCGGTGGGTGAGCCAGCCGTCGAGTTGCCAGCGGATGCGGTCGGCGGTGCTGTCGGGGGTGAGAGGTTCGGCGCAGCGCCAGATGCGCGAGAACTGTTCGCCCGCTTCGGTTTCGGCGTGGATCACCAGGCGGGTGCAGGCCACGGCGGCGGCGGAGAGCTTGGTGTGCAGTTCGGCGGCGAGCATGCGGCCCGCGAAGGCCGCCATGTCGACGCGTTCGATCGGCGGATCGCAGCGCTGCTCCACGGTCAGGTCGGCGGCGGGCAGACGGGCGGCGGGCGGCCGCTCCGGCACCGCGCGGGCGCACCGGTGCGCGACGATCGCGTCCGCGCCGAACCGCGACGCCACCTCGGCGGGCGTGAGCGCCGCGAAGTCGCCGATCCGGCGCAACCCCAGCCGGTGCAGCAGATCCACCAGTTCGACCCGCCGCGGCGCGGCCAGCACCGGTTCCCCCGCCAACTCCGAGATCGACATGGGCGCAAGGAATTCCGCCCCTTTGCCGGACGGCACCAGGGTGGCGCGGCGGGCGGCGAATACCGCCGTGGACAGTTCGTCGGCGATCCCGATCTGGCATTCCACCCCGACCGCCGCCACCGCGTCCACCAGCCGTTCGGCCGCGGCCTCCTCCGACCCGAAGAACCGTGCCGCGCCGCGCGCCGAGAGCGCCAGCATCCCCGGCCGCAGCACCTCCACCCCCGGCACCGTCGCGTCCACGGCCACCACCACCGGCTCGAACAGCCGCGCGTCCCGATCCGGATCATCCTGCGCCACCAGCAGATCCGGGCACCGCCCCTGCGCCTCCCGCTTCCGCAGCCCGCGCCGAATCCCCTCCGCCCGAGCGGTGGCGGTACACGCCACCACCCGATTGGCCGCCAGCACCGCCACCGCCCGCGTAGCCTCCGCCCCCGCCTCGGCGGCAGCCGCCACCGCGGGCCAGTCCGGGCACCACACGACCAGCACCCGCCGCGCTTTCACGACCAACCCACTCTCACAGCTCTACCGAATGATCCGAAGCCACTGCCGCGCAAGGCACTACCGCCCCGTAAGGCCGCCTTACCACACAGGGCACTTCCCCCGCGCAGGGCACAGCCGCCGCACAAAGGACTGCTGCCGCGCAGGGTGCCGAGGCCGCTAGGCCGCGGCATGGCGGTCCCCCGCAGCGCGGTCAGGACGCGGCATGGCGCACGAGCCGCGGCAGCTCGGGGGTCGCGGCCGGCTGGGTGGTGTCCGCGGTGGTCACCCATTCGACGCGGCCGTCGGCGGGGCTGAGGGAGAGGTGGCCGAGGCGGGGTTGGGCGGAGCGGCCGCGGACGGAGACGTCCAGGCGGACGGTGCGCAGTCGACCGCAGCCGCGGCCCAGGCCGCTGTAGCCGGCGACCCGGGTGTCGATGTGCAGCGCGGAGCCGGACCAGGAGCCGTTGGTCACCATCAGGGTGGAGTTCTTGCCGCGGGCGCGGGCGGCGAGGACGCGGGCGCGGGACATGGGCACGGACAGACCGTTCAGTCCGAGAACCACCAGGTCCAGCCCGTCGAGCAATACCGAGGCAACTTCGAGCGGGTCGGGCCCGGGATCGGAGACCACGGCCAGCCGATCCAGTCGCGCCCCCATCTCGGCGGCGGCCAGCAGACCCAGTCGCGGCAGTCCGACCACGGCGGCATGCCCGCCGGAACTCGTCACCGCGGCCAGCAGTCCGGAGATCAGCGACCCCGCACCGTTGTAGACGACCACCGATCCCTTGGCCAATCCGCCATCAGGCAAAAGGTTTTCGAGCGCGGCCGGCACCGGCAGCGGTTCCCGCCGCGGCTCCTCGGCCACCGGTACGCGCGCCGTCGCCTCGGCCCCGCGTGCCGGGACCGCGGCCATCCGCCGCCGCAATTCCGCCAGCTGTGCCCGCCTGGCCTCCGCACCCATCTATTGACCACCTCTCCCAGTCGACGGGCTGTTGTTGACGCAGAAAACCAAACCTCGGCGCCTGATGAGCCAGCACCGATTCAGCTACCTGACATAATCGAAAGTGTGTTCGATTCACCCAGTAGAACTCGAGTCCCGGGACGCGTCAAGAGTCAGTGGCCCCCGCCACGGCCACACAACCTGTGCGACCCCACCGGCCCGCGGCGCCGGCCTTCGGCAACCGGCTGTGAGATATAAGGAGGCGCGAGCGGGTCGCACGTCGTTTCGTCCGGAAGATCCCCGGACCTCCGAGAATCTCCCCCACTCCCCCATGACCGGAGCGCGGACGAAACGCGGTGTGTCCGTATGGGTCTGGGAGGCAATGTCCGCCCCCGAGCCGCAAGCCCCAGCAAACCCCGGGTTTCGAACCAGGCCAGTCAGGATGGTTTTCCGCTACCCTGCACCCGTGACCGAACGCGCCCGTCCCATTGTCGGCCCCGATTATCTGGTGGCCGGCCGCTACCGACTGCAATCCAAGCTCGGCGGTGGTGGCATGGGCGCCGTATGGCTGGCCACCGATCGGCTGCTGCACCGCGATGTCGCGATCAAGCAGGTCCTCACCACGCAGGGCCTCAGTGAGGAAGAGGCGCGCGAGGTCCGCAGCCGGATCATGCACGAGGGCCGGGTGGCGGCCAAGCTGTCGCACGAGCACGCCATCGCCGTGTACGACGTGGTGCTGGAGGCCGGTGAACCCTGGCTGGTGATGGAGTACCTGCCGTCGCGCAGTGTCGCCAAAGCCCTTGCGCTGGTGGATCAGCTGTCCCCGATCGAGGTGGCGCAGATCGGCGCCCAGGTCGCCGACGCACTGGCCGCCGCGCACGTCGCCGGCATCGTGCACCGCGACATCAAGCCCGGCAATATCCTGGTCGCCGACCGCGGCGACGAGGTCGGCATGGTGAAGCTCTCCGACTTCGGCATCTCCAGCGGCGCCAACGACACCAGCGAGGAGATCGGCGACGTCATCACCGGCACCCCCGCCTACCTGCCGCCGGAGGTCGCCCGCGGCGCCCGCCCCACCACCGCGAGCGACGTATTCTCGCTCGGCGCAACGCTGTACACCGCCATCGAGGGCCGACCGCCCTACGGCTTCGACGAGGACAGCAATGTCATCGTGGAGCGCGCCGCGATGGCCCAGATCACCCCGCCCGCCCGCAGTGGCCCGCTCACCGAGGTGCTGCTGCACATGATGGAGCCCGCCCCGCAGCGCCGCCCCACCATGACCGAGGCCCGCAACGAGATCCTCACCGCCGCTTTCGGTCCCGGCACCGCGCCCTACATCCTGAACGCGCCCGTCCGCACCGAGGACGGGACGATTCCGGCGTGGGCGGCCCGCAATTCCGCGGCCGGCCTGCGCAGCCCCAATTCCAGCCCGCTGCCCCGCCCGCAGCGCGCGACCCCCGCGGCTCCGGTTGCGGCGCAACCCAAGTCGAAGGGCCTGGACTTCGATTTCAGCAAGCTGGGCCCGAACGCGGGCCCGCTCGCGGTGGCGATCGGCCTGCTCATCGGCCTGCTGATCATCATCGTGATTCTGATCGCACTGTAACCACCTCCCCGCGACTGCCGCTCCGCCTCCCCGCGCGGCGCACGGCTGAGAGCCGTTGGAGTTGGGAACGCGTGCCGGAGGTTGAGAGCCGAACCGATTTCGGACGTCCCCGAGGAGTTACCCCGACCGTTACGAAATCAGTTGTCGCCTCGGCTGATCGTCAGTCGATGCGGCGGCGGTGCGCCCAGCGCGTGAGCGCGTTCCGGTTCGACTGCTGGGTCTTGCGCAGCACGTTCGAGGCGTGCGTCTCCACCGTCTTCACCGAGATGAACAGCGTCTCGGCGATCTCGCGGTAGGTGTAGCCGCGCGCCAGCAGTCGCAGCACTTCCAGTTCGCGCGGGGTCAGCGAATCCAGTTCCGGATCCAGTGGCGGTTCGGGCACCTGCGACTTGCCGGTGAACGAGTCGAGCACGAACCCGGCCAGCCGCGGCGAGAACACGGCGTCCCCGCCCGACACCCGGCGAATGCCGTCGGCCAGCTCCGGCCCCGAAATAGTCTTGGTGACGTACCCGCGCGCGCCCGCCCGGATCACCGCGATCACGTCCTCGGCCGCATCGGAGACGCTGAGCGCCAGGCACACCGGCCCGGCGTCGATGCCCTGCAATACCGCGACCCCGCCGCCGTCGGGCATGTGCACGTCGAGCAGCACCACGTCCGGCGCGGTCGCCTTGATCCCGGCGATGGCCTCGCCGACCCCGCCCGCCTCGCCGACCACTTCCATATCGGATTCGCGGCTCAGCTCGGCCCGCACCCCGGACCGGAACACGGCATGGTCGTCGACCAGAAAGACCCGGACGCTCACCTAGTTCTCCTCACCCTGACGAACCCCTGCCCACATCGGTACCACAATCCCCGGCCCCCGGCCGCTCGTCCCGGACTCATGCCTGGGCGGCGTCCTCGGGGGCGTCGGTCTGCACTACCAGCCGCTCGTCGCCACCGTCCTTGCGCGGCATGAAGATTCGCACCTCGGTGCCGTTGCCGGGCGCGGACTTGATCTCCACGTGCCCGCCGCGGCGGTCGATGCGCGCGTGAATGGATTTGGCCACGCCCTGGCGGTCCTTGGAGACCGAGTCCGGGTCGAAACCCTTGCCGCGGTCGCGCACGAACACGCTCACCTGATGCGGTTCCACCTCGGCGTACAGGTCGATGGTCGGCACCCCGGCATGCTTGGCCGCATTGACCAGCGCCTCGCGGGTGGCGCCCAGCACCGCGGTGAAATGTTCCTTGGGCAAACCGATTCCGCTGTCGTCGAGGTCCATGGACACGTCGCCCACGGTGACGGGGGTGACCTTCACCCCGTGCTGGTCCTCCACTTCGCCGGCGATGGTGCGCAGCGCGGCGGCCAGACTGGACTGCGCGGGCCCGGCGTCCTCGAACAGCCACTTGCGTAGTTCGCGTTCCTGGCTGCGGGCCAGCCGCACCACTTCCTGCGGATCGTCGGCCTGCCGCTGGATCAACGCCAGCGTCTGTAGCACCGAATCGTGCAGGTGCGAGGCGATCTCCTCGCGCTCGTCATTGCGAATCCGCGCCGCCCGTTCGGAATTCAGCGCCCGCACCATGCGCAGCCACAGCGGCACGGTCAGCAGCCCGGCCCCCACCAGCGTCACCGCGACCGCCAGCAGCGCCGACCCGAGTGAACTCAGATTGATCCGCCCCAGTACCACCACGCCCAGCCCGACCACGATGAGCGTGGCCCCGCCGACGATCCGCGCCCACGTCACCACCGACGGTTTCGCGGGCAGCCCGATCACCGATCGCGGCCCGTCCGCATCGAATTCGCGCCACACCAGCGCCGCGCCGATGGCGACCACGATGACCGGCCCGACCACATGCGCGGCGGTCCCGTTGAACACCCACGCGGTGGCAACCGACAACGCCATACCCAGCAGGGCCAATCCGATGGCCTGCCGCCGCTCCGACCCCGTCGGCGGGGCCGCGTCACCGCCGCCCGGCGTGAAAATCCACAGCATGCCGTAGGCGACGATCCCGGCCCCGGCCAGCGCGGACAGCAGCACGAACGCCACCCGCACCTTGAAGACGTCGATCCCGAGGTGATCCGCGATCCCGCCCGCCACCCCGCCGACCACGCGCCCACCGGTCCGCCGCACCAGCTTGGGCTGGGTCACGGAGGTGACCGCCCCGCGGGCAGGGTCGTACAAGGGCGCGGACGGGTACATACCTCGATACTGGCACGGGTATCCGACGCCCGGCATCGGGAAACACCCCGATTCGACCCCTGAGCCGGTCCCGGCCCGGAATCGACCCGCGCGGCGGCTCCTGGATTCGCTCAGCCGGCGGCCAGCAGGTCGCGCTCCCACGGGCTGATCGCGACGTCCGCCTCCTCGATGACGGCTCTGGCTTGTTGGAGGGCGAAGTGCGCTTCATCAGATCGGCCGGTGTCCCGGAGGGCGGCTGCCAGCATCAGCAGGGATCGGCCTTCGATGCCGCGTCCGCCCCATTCCGCGGCGATGATCGCTTCCCGGGCCGCGGTTTCGGCGGCTGCGGGGTCCCCGGCCAGCAGGCAGGCGCGGGCCAGCAGCATCCGCGTCCAGCCCTGGATGGAGCGCGCTCCCGATTGGCCGGCCAGCTGAACTCCCTTGGCGCACAGGCTCACCGCGTCGGCGCGGCTGCCCCGGCCGGTGTCGAACACGGTGCTGCCGAGCAGGGACAGGCAGCCGGCTTCGAAATGGAGCATGCCCGCCTTTCGAGCCACGGTGTGTGCCCGCTGTGCTGCGGTATGGGCGGCTTCCGCCGCCCCGATCCACAGAAAGCTGTAGCCGGCGAAGTAGTCGGCGCCGAATCCGACCAGTGGATCCCCGGTCTGTTCGGCGTACCGCGAGCACTCCTCGTATTGGTGCGCGACCTCCGCCGCGGTGCCGTCCATCCAGCAGATGCTCAGGCGCGCTACCGCCGCCGATCCGGCCAGTCGAGGGCTCGGTGGCGGTCCGTCGGCGGGGAAGGCGCTGATCAGGTGGTCGCGGCTGACCTGGTACCCCACCAGGGTCATGGCCAATCCGGCGCCGAGCGCGATGTGCAGTCGCTGCTGCGCCCGCGGATTGCCGGTGCGGATCGCCGCGTCCAGCACGGTCGTCAAGGCGGCGGACAGGTCAGGGGTGTGCGGTCCCTCGGCGGATTCGGTTGCGGCGAGCGCGATATCGGCCATCAGGTCCACGCTGTGGCCGCCCAACCGGGCGGCCTGACGGCTGAGGGCGATCAGATTGCGTCGCTCTCCGAAGAACCACAGGAAGCCGGTGATCACATCCGGAAACGTGGTGTCCGACCACCGTGTGGCTGCCAGCTGTGCGGGCAGTGTGGTGCCGGGGTTGATCACGATGTTGAGGGCTTTCATCGTGGCCAGGTAGTAGTCGAGCAGGTCGACGACCACGTCGTCGATGGGGTCGCCGATCCGGCCGAGTGCAAAAAGCCGGACCAGGTCGTGGTAGCGGTATCTCCCCGGTGACGTGGTCTCGAGTAGCCCCAGGTTCACGAGTGTTTCGCAGATCTCCTCGGCGTCGTGGGCGGAGACACCGAGTACCGCGGCCGCGCCGTCGCTGGAAAGGTCGTCGCAGTCCGGTGCCGCGAGCCGCCCGAAGGCGCGGCGGTGCTCCGGGTCGAGCTGGTCGTAGCTGAGCTGGAACGCGGCTTCGACACTGACTTCTCCGGCGCGCAGCGCGGTCAGCCGCTGCTGTTCGTCGGCGAGCCGTTCGGCCATGCTCGCGAGCGTCCAGCCCGGTCGATGCGCCAGCCGCGCGGCCGCGATCCGGATCGCCAAAGGCAGTGCCCCGCAATGGCTGACGATCCGGGTGACCGCGGCGGGTTCGGCGGCCGCCCGCTCCTTGCCGACGATCTTGCCGAACAGCGTGGCCGCCTCCTCGGGCGTCATGCCCCCGAGTGGCACGGGGGTCGCGCCCGCGAGTTCCGGCATCGCGACCCGGCTGGTGATCAGGACAGCGCAGCCCGCCGACCCCGGCAGCATCGGCTTGACCTGTGCCGCGTCCGCGGCGTTGTCGAGGACGAGCAACACGGACTTGCCGTCCAGCACGCTGCGCAGATACGCGGTCCTGGCGGTCAGGGTGGCCGGTATCGCGCCTTCGCCCACCCCGAGGTCGCGCAGGAAGTCCCCGATCACGTCGAACGGTTCGGCCGGATTGTCGCCCGCCCCACGCAGATCGATGTACAGCTGCCCGTCGGGGTACCGATCCCGGATGTGGTGTGCGACGCGAACGGCGAGGGCGGTCTTGCCGATACCGCCCATCCCGGTGATCACGCCGACGGCGACCGCGTTCGGCGAGGCGGCGATCAGTTGCGCGGACAGCCGCTCGGCCACCTCGTCCCGCCCCGTGAAATCAGCGATGGCGCGCGGCAATTGGTGCGGGACGGCAGTGGAGGCGGCCGCCGAGGACGCCGCATCCTTCCACAGTGCCCGCCAGTCGGACAGGCTGGTGAGGGCCGCGGGGAGTGGCGTGCCCGCCCGCCGGGCCATGTCCATCAGGGTCAGCAGCACCGGGGTCAGCGACTCGAATCGTGCGGGCACACTACGTCCCACCCGCCAGTCACTGACCCGCTGAATGGTGGCCTTGCCGACCTCTCCGCGCGCCCGCGCCGCCCGCATTCTGGCGTTGGCGGCGTCCACCACGCTGCGCAGGGTCGGCTGGCCCGCCGCCGCGAACAAAACACTGAACCGCGCCGCGAACAGCGCACGCGGCGAGCTGGATTCGACGCTCTCGCCGGTCCCGGCCTGCGAATTCATGGCCCACTCCGATCGTGATCTGGTGTAGGACAGAGGATCTCACGACTTTTCCGGACCGGAATCCCACTCGCCTCCGCCGAGGCGGCCGACCGGATCAGAGACGACCCGATCAGGCTGCGACGTCGGTGAGCACCTCATAGGTAGTGAGCCGGTTGCTGTCGATGGGCGCGTGGTCGGGCCAGTGGTGGGCGGCCCGGAACGCGTCCGACTCGAGGAACTCGGAATACGCCTGCGCGTCATCGAATTCCAGGACCGACAGGTAGCCCCGGCCGGGCTCCGCGGGTTGCAGCAGGCGGGCGCCTCGGAGCCCGCTGACGCCCGGCAGGGTGCCGTGCATGCTGGCCGCGAAGTTTCGCTCGAAGACTGCGCGGTTCTCCTCGGTGACGAAGAGTTCATTGATGACGACGAACATGATGACTCCCTGACGGGTCAGTGTGTTTCGGTTATTTGCAGTGCACGGCACAGGAATTCGAGCGTCCCCCGGGTGACCTGATCGACGGGGCGTCCGGCATCGAGTTGATCGATAGCGCGTCCGAGCGCCCCGTTGACCAGCTCCGAGGTCAACTCGGGATCTGGGTCGCCCCGTTCGGCGAGCGCCACCTGCAGCGGCGCGGCGAGATCACGATGGTGCCCCGCCAGCGTTTCCCGCGCAGCAGGATCACCAGGCCTGCCCCCGCCGAGCACGGCCACCCGATGCGCACCGGCGGCCGCCAACTCGAGCGTCACCCGCACATACGCGACAGCCTGATCATCAGCGGTATCGCACTGTTCGACCGCGGCCCGCACCCGCTCACCCCATTCGGTGAAGGAATCGGCCACGATCCGAGCCAGCATCTCGTCACCGGATCGGAAGTACTTGTAAACGCCACTCCGCCCCAACCCGGCCACCGCACCCACCGCAGCCGGTGTGACGGCACTCGGCCCACCCTCTAGCAATAGCCCGCGCGCAGCGTCGAGCAGGGCCTGCTCTTGATTGGCCCGATGCTCGGCGACGGTAGGCGCATCGATCCTCGGCATCGCCGCTCCAACCTTTTGGTGACACTGCGTCGCCAACATAGCACAGTTGGCGACACAGTGTCACCAAGATGCCCTGGTCGTCCCGGAATAGCACCTATCCCCGCACCGGTTGCAGTCCAACAGATTCCGAACAGGACAGGTGGAGATGAACGCATTCAACGAGCAAGTGATCGCAGAGTTCCGCGCCAACAACGGCCAGGTAGGCGGCCCCTTCGAAGGCCGCGACAACATGGTGCTGATCACCACCACCGGCGCGAAGTCCGGCCGCCCGACCACCAACCCGCTGGTCTACGTCCCCGACACCGACCGCATCATCCTCATCGCCTCCAACGGCGGCGCCGACAAACACCCCGCCTGGTACCACAACCTCCGCGCCAACCCCGAACTCACCGTCGAACTGGGCACCGAAACCTACGTCGGTAAAGCCGAATTCCTTACCGACCCCGAAGCTTCCGACCTCTACGCCCGCATGATCGACCTCATGCCCGTCTTCGCCGACTACCGAGCCAAAACCACCCGCCAAATCCCGGTAATCGCCATCCACCGCCAACCCGCGTAGGCCTCAGCCGTTCGGATGATCGAACGCGCCGCCGCTCACACCGCCGGTGAACACATCCCAATCCCGCGGCGTGAAGACCAGCGCCGGCCCGTTCGCATCCTTCGAATCCCGAACGCCGACCATCCCGTCGAGAAACGCAACTTCGACACACTCGCCGCCGGCTTGGCTATAGCTGCTCTTGAACCACCGCGCGTTGGATAGGTCGACGTTCACGATGCGTACTCCCTTGCGATCCGTCTCAACAGGTTTCGAGAGGCTGTCTCGTCCAAGGCGGCCTGACGGAGGATCTCGTGGGCGGATTGGTAGATCCTCACATCGTCCCGATCTTCAAGGTACATACTGCCGACCGTCCCCTCCAGATACACGACGGGAGGCTCCGTCGGCTCACCGGAAGGCGGGGTACCGAAATCCAGAATCACGAACGGCAGCATCGACATGCCACCCGGATAGCCTGCACTCAGCGGCAATACGCGAACCGAAACGTTGTCGCGCGTCGAACTGTCCGCGAGATGCCGTAGCTGCGATGCCATCACCGCGGAACCACCGACCGGGCGACGCAGCGCCGCCTCCCCGATCACGACGTCGAGGTCCAGAGGGTGGTTCTTCCGTGTGATCGCCACCTGTCGGCGCTGCTTGATCTGCGTGCGCCGATCCCGTTCATCCGCAGGGTCATTCGGCCACCGCGCGCAGAGCAGCGCACGATCGTATCCTTCGGTTTGCAGCAGCCCGGGGATCAACTCCGGTTGGTAGGTAACGCATCCGGCGGCCGCCGCTTCCAGCCCCACGTACACATCGAGGTGCTTGGGCATCAGGTCCCGATACGAATGCCACCAGTTCTTCACCTTGGCCTGCTGCGCAAGCCGCACCATGCCATCGGCGATGTCTTCGGGCACACCATAGACACCACACGCTTCCTTGATGACGCCGGTCCGCACCCGCGTGATCTCGGCCTTCTCGATCCGCGCGAGACTCGTCGCCCCCATTTCGAGTAGTTCCGCCGCTCGCGCCTGACTCAGCCCGGAGCGGTTTCTCCACTCGAGCATCAGGCGGCCGAGCTGCCGCAGCGGAACTGTCGAGCCGACACCGAGATCAGACATCGCCACGTCCTCCGTTTCGAGTGGTCACGTTCACCCACTTCGGACACCGCCGGTCACCGCTTCGGTGCAAGAGTCTCACCGAATTCGGAGATCGTGCAGGCCTTTCGCAGAAACCGGTCCGGAGTCTCCGAATTGGCGTCACCGCCGCAGCTTCGAGGCGTCCCATCGATATGCGTCCGGTCGAGGGTGCGTCCACTCCGACACCCTCACCGGGCGCGCCCCACTCGCACCGACCGAGGGGTTTCGATGAATCTTCTTGATTGCGAGCACGATCCCGGCCCACTGACCCGGGAACACGCCTGCCTGGCGTGGCGAGTACACCGCTACTGCGACCGGGAAACATGCCGGGTGCGGCAGCGGGCGCGGCGAGTCCTCGAGGAGTTCGCCAGCAGCACTTCGAGTCTCGAAGCAGGGCCACGATGACCACCATCGAGCCCGGTTCATGGATCGATGACCACTGCCGCGACGGGCGGATCGTCCCGGTCACCCGCACACGAGCCCGAGGCATCCTGATCCTCCACGCCACCTGCGAACCCCCGTGCCCGCGGTCACTCAGCGCCCGCGCCTACCTCGACTCCCTGCCGAAGCATCGGCAACAGTAGCCATCCAGTCCACTCAAGAGGCTGTCCATGTATCTCGAATTCTGTTTGTTCACAGCCCTGTTCGCCTGCGCGATAGCGCTCGCCCTCCGCCCCCACCGGCCGGCACCTTCCACCGCGCGCCACAGCCGCGACCGCTACTCGGTTGCCGCCATCCGAACCCGCATCGAAACCGAGAGAGCGGGTCAGTTCACGGTGAAGTTCCAGATGCCGGCGCAGGCGCCTTCGCGGAACTTGCCGTCGAACGCCCAACTACCGGCCGGGGCGTTGATGTTCCAGTTGCCGTCGGGTGACAGCAGGTAGTTCCCCGCCTGGTCCACGAGGGTACTGACGGTGCGTGCGGGGATGTCGTAGCTCCAACCGGCCTCGTTTCCGATGGGCGCGGTGATCATCACGACGCGAATGTCGTTGTAGCTGTCGTTCGCGATGGTCAAGCACGCACCTCGACCAGACGGGTCGGCGGCGGCTTCCGGAGCGGTTACCGCCAGCGTCGCGGACAACGCCGCGAACGCGAGTACGACACGAGTGACGACGGTCTTCAGCATGATTCTCTCCTCGAAAGCTCCCCCCAGAGGAGCATTAAATTCTTTGAGTCGTAACGTCTTTCGACTCTTGCAAAGCTATCCGCGCAGCTTTCAAGATCCTGAACGGAAGCTTGGAGTCATCGGCTCGCTTCGGCCAGGTCATGAGTTTGCCGATGGATTGCTCCGGCGCACGGCGGTATCGTATGTGCGAGTCTCCGCCGTTGGATTGGAGAGCACCGTGAGCGACGATCCGGCCCGCAAGAAATTCTCCGAGCTCAAGCAGCGCGCCGGACAGCGTCTGGTGACCGGACCACAGCGTTTCCTCATCCCCGACGCCGACCTCGACGAGTTCTGGGCCACGCTGGAGCCCGCGACCATCGACTTCATGATCGGTGCATGGGAGGGCGGCGAGTTCGACACCGGCCATCGCGAAAACGGAACGCTGGCCCTGATCAACTGGTTCGGCAAGACCTTCCATTCGGCCACCGACGTGCAGCCCCTGGTCTGTGTCGACGCCGACGGCAACAAGTATTCGAACACCGAGAACGGCGAAGGCAGCCTCTGGATGGAAGAGTTTCGCGGCGAGGTCACCGCGACGATGGTCTTCGACGAGCAGCCCGTTCACGACCATTTCAAGAAGATCGACGACAACGCCGTGATGGGCATCATGGACGGCAAGAACGCCCTCGACGACGGCCGGTACGCATATTTCTATCTCGAGCGGGTCTAGTGCCATCTCATGAGGTTGGTGCCACCGGCCTGGCCGACACCGTACGGTCCATGCCACATCTCATCAACGCACCATGATGCCGCTGACCGAACCGACCAGCGCGAGGTGCCGACGGCCGGAGAGAAGCCGGAGAGAAGACTGCCGCGCGATTCAGGCTCAGCCTGGGGTACGGATGTCGGTGTCGATGAGTACAGGGGTGAGGTCGACGTCGGGCGGCGGACGCAGGCGGCGTAGGTTGCCGTCGATGCTGGTGACATACAGCGCCCAGCCCTGTCCGTCGCGAGCGATCCGGACCGAGGTCGGGCCGTTGGGCAGCATCGGGCTCGAGGTCTGCCAGCCGGTAGCGATGGCGCAGACACCGCCCGTCGCCGGATCCATACTGTAGACGCTGCCGGAGGTGTCGCCGGCGAGATAGAGCTGCCCGGCCCGGGTGGCCTCCATATCGTCGAGGCCCGGGAAGAGGCCGTCGTGAACACCAGCGACCACGGTGGCGGCCATCGGCGCATCCAACGGAATCCTCAGCACCTGCGAGGTCAGGTCGTTCACGGTGTAGATGGCTGTCTGGTCCGCTGTCAGCGCAATACCGTTGGGGTAGGGCGTATTCGACCAGTGCGGGGTGAATTCACCGGTGGACGGCCGATACCGGCTCATGCCCACCGGTACGGGAATCGACAGGTGGGAGATGAGCAGGTCCCCGTCGGGAAGCAGCAGCAACCCGTTGGGTTGAACCAGCCCGGTCAACAGCGTGGTGACCGCGCCGGTGGTGACGTTGTAGCGCTGCAGGGTGCCAGTGCCGGTGAACGCGGTGCCATCGCCGGTCAGGAAGTACAGATCGTCACCGACCAGCCGCAGCCCAGCCGGATTGTCCAGACCCGACAGCAGCGCGGTGGCTTCGCCGCTGAAATCGACGTGGTACAAGACGCCTTCGACAATGCCGGACAGGTAGAAGCCGCCGCCCCCGTCAGGCTCGAGATTCTCCAGACCACCCAGACCCGACGCGAGAATATCGGCTTGCCAGCCCTGCGCGCACGAAGCGCCATCGGTCTGCGCATGCGCGACCGGAACGATCGCCATCAGTCCGGCCACAGCGGCCGCCACACACGCGCTCGACAGCAACCTATGAACTCGATGCACTGCTCCCACCCCGATCGACATACGGCAGATCCTATCGATGGGGACCACATCTGCAGCGCCAACCGACCGCGTGCCGTTGCCGCGTACACAGAATCCGCTTTTAGTTAGACCCGCGAAAGGCACTGTTGCTGAGGGTATCTCGCGAACGCAGGTATCCGGACGACCCGAGTACCGCCGGATCGCTTCGGATGCGACTTTCTCGCGCGACGAGGCCCGACGATGAATGAGCTTGGCCAACCAACCAACTGGTCGGGGATTTTCTGCCGAGCGGGGCCGGCTGTTCGATCGTGCATACGGCCACAAGACGTTGTTTCATACCCGGAGTGGGGTGGAAGGGCCCCCGCCCGGCAACCGGACGGGGGCTCCGCTTCGGAACTCGACCCAACTGACGTCCAAAATCGTGCAGAAACTCCTCGTCCTACTGCGCTTGTTCGGCCACCTGCCCGCCGGTGCCGCCCGCGCGAACTCGAGGCTTCTCAACGCGGCGACCAAGCCGTTCAACGCAATCAACTTCCACGGTTCCCGGCGGCCACGCGGGTGTACAACCGGCGCAGGATGGGCGCGCAAATGGATCGGGTCATCGCATCGCTGCAGCGGTCCCTGTGCAAGGAGGCAGAACAGAACTTCGCTCGCGGAATGCAGTACCCCGACCGTTGGGACCCGTACTTCCGCGGCTATATGACCCTCGCCGAAATCGACCGATACCCGGGTCGGCACTACGACCATCACCGAAAACAGCTGACAGTCAGCGGAGTCCGGAAACCGTAGCGAAAGCCGCGATCGTACCGACACACCCCTTGACCTTGTACCTAGGTACAGGGTTGAGAATATGGGTATGCGATCCGGTGAGCTGGCCGCGCAAGCGGGTGTGAACGCTCAGACGCTGCGCTACTACGAGCGCCGCGGACTGTTGACGCCACCGCCGCGTTCCCCGTCGGGGTATCGCAGCTATCCCGACGAGGCGGTCACCAGCATGCGGTTCATCAAACGCGCCCAGGATCTGGGTTTCAGCCTCGATGAGATCGAGGAATTGCTCGACCTGGCCGAGGGCGGACCCGAGGACTGCGACTCGGCTCGAGCCTTGGCACGAAACCGAGTGGCGCAATTGGCGGAACGGATCGCGGATCTGCAACGAATGCAGCAGTCGCTGACCGAACTCATCGCTACCTGCCAACGCCCGCGAGAACAGCGCAGCTGCCCGATCCTGACCTCCCTCCAGGAAGGTGAACACCCATGAGACTGGAGATCCTCCAAGTCCCTGACTGCCCGAATGTCACCGTCCTCGAGGACCGTATCGGGCAGGCCATCGCCGGGGAACCGGTAACTGTCGACATCGAACACCGATTGGTGACCGATCAAGAACAAGCCGTCGCCACAGGCATGACGGGTTCGCCGACCCTGCTGATCGACGGCCGCGACCCGTTCGCGGTAGCCGGATCGGTACCGAGCCTGTCGTGCCGGCTGTATCCATCCACGAACGGCCTGGACGGCGCACCCAGCGTGCCCGCGCTACGTGCGGCCCTGGGCCTGCCCACCATCGACGACCCGGGCGGCAACGGCGACACCACGTCGTGCTGCCCACCAGCCGCCGGCAACGAGTCCGCGGCCGAGGCACTGAATTCCTGGCGAGCAGATGCGCGTCCGGCCGACCCAACCTCACACGCGGTACATCAGGCGATCCTTCGCTCCTACGCCGACCGAGGTCGCCCGCCCACCATCGACGAGCTCTCGGACGCCGTTGCAGGACAGGCTATTTCAGCTTCGTCGATACTGCGCCAACTGCACGACACCGATGCCATCCGTTTGGACGGGCACGGCGCGATCGCCTCGGCCTACCCGTTCTCCACCGCCCCGACTCCCCATCAGGTCCGCATCGCGGACGGTCCGGTCGTACACGCCATGTGCGCGGTGGATGCACTCGGACTGGCAGCCATGCTCGACACAGACATCGAAGTCACCTCCAGCGACCCACTCACCCAGGCACCGATCACGGTCACCATCCGCAACCAGCACCTGAGCGCCGACCCCGCAAGCGCCGTCGTGTTCGTCGGAAGCCAAGCAGCGCAAGGACCTTCCGCCGACACCTGCTGCAACTACCTCAACTTCTTCACCGACCGTTCCACCGCGGCCCGATGGGCCACCGATCATCCCGACATCGGCGGCGAGGTTCTCGATCTGACCCAGGCACACACTCTCGGCAACCAGATCTTCGCGAACCTGATCGAATCACCGTGACCGAGCGGATCAGTGGATGCCGATGACCACCAACAGTCAGTGGCGGCTATCAGGATCCGTTCTTGGTGCTCAACGCTTGATTCGCGGCTGCCATGGCGAGGATTTCCGGTACATCCTCGGCCAGCAGGAAACCTGCCGCCACCGCCTTGTCGGTTGCCGCTCGGAATGCCGGGAGGTAATCGTCCGGAGGGGGTCCCGGGAGGGGTCGCGTGCAGCCGAACATGATTGCCGGGCCGCCGTTCTCCTGTCCGAGCCCGGACAGCACCGCCAAGGGTACGTCCAGCCATGGTGTGCGGATGCCGCCCAGCGCATTGCCGTGGGCGTCCAGCTCCAGTTCCCCGGCGGAGACCGTGAGCCGATCGGCCTGCGCCGGAGCGGGTCCGCCGGCGGCCCATTGGGACAGCGCCGCGATGGCTCGCTGCACGACGTAGTGATGTTGCGGACCGGAATTGATCGGCTCGGGGAAATCGACGCCCAGTGGATTGCGGCGCGGCGCCATCCGCTCGGCCAGTTCCTCCGCGCTCAGGGCGCCGGAGTCGGTGAACGCTGCGCCGACGAGGTAGGAGTCCGCGTGCGCGGCACCGGGCAATTCCCAGAGCCGGAAGCGGTCGGAATCGGGCTGACGGGAGCCGATCGAGCGCATCAGGCCGACCACGTCGGTCTCGGTTTGGAGCATGAGCACCGGTGCCGTCGAATCCGCACGCACTCGGGTACCGCCGTCCAGCTCGTCGACTCCCTCCCAACCGGTCAGCGTGGCAGGGCGGCCCGGCCGGCCGTCGATGAGGTACGCGTCGTACGGCGAGCCATGCGGCGCAATCGCATTCACATATGTCACGAGCGTGGCCGCGGATTGGGACTGCCCGGCCGCGAGCAACTGCCGGGTCCCCGGCAGCAGCGTTCGAACCAGTTCTCCCGCCTGCCGGTAGATGTCGTAGCAGTAGGCATCCCCGGGATGCGAAAGATCTGAGTACCGCACCGGATCCGACTGCTTCAGCGGCGGCAGCAGAACCGAGTTCCAGGTGTCGTCCCCGTCGGCCGCCGCGGCCATCACACTGCCGCCGTGAATCGGCGCGTACTGCGCGGAAACCCCGACCCAGGCCATCCGAGCCCGGATCAGATGCCGATGTGCCAGCAGCCAGATCGGCGGCGCGTCCGCACCGGAAGAGGCGTTGAGCCACTCCACGACAGCGGTTCCGCAGTAGCCCTCGACCGGCCGGTACACCACGAGTCTGGTCGTGAACGGCGCGAGACCGTCCGGCTCGGTCGCCCACTCCCCGTCGTCACCGGCCGAACCGGTCAGCCGGTAGGACCCGGCGGTACCGGACAGGAAGTACTCCTCGGCGACATAACCGACGTCGGACAGTGGGAAGAACGTCGAGATCAGGTTGATCGAACCAGCCACCGGACCGGAAAGCTCCATCTCGAAACCCTAACAAGTGCTTGGTTTTTGGACAATCACCGGCAGCTGGTACCGGTCAGCCCAAACGGGGCACGGCATTACGAAGCGGACAGGGCCGTTATCTGCTTGGCGAGGTCGGCGAGATCGACAGCGCATGTGGTGTCGACCGTGACGATAGGAGCCAGTCCGAGCGGCTCAGCGTAGGCGGCCCAGTTGTCCCAATTCTCGGCCAAGCGTTCCCGGTCTCGGTGTATGGCCGCGCGCCGTCGGGATTCGTATCGATTTCTGGCGACCGCTGCCGGAACATCACACCAAACCTCCACAACACGGCGGGCACCGGATTTCTCGATACCAGCGCGGGCGAAGGCCCGATCTCGCGGTCTGAACCACCATGAGTCGATGACAACGTCGCCTGGCGACGACCTCGCCAACGCCCAGACCGTATCCATGGCGACCCCTCCCAGTTCCGGTATCTCGAAGGCGTTCTCGAGGCAGTCGGCCAATGCTTCCTTGACGACGTCCTTGGACAAGAACCAGGCGTTCAGAGAACGCGACAACGCATGACCCAAGGTCGTCTTGCCCGCGCCAGGAAGTCCGTTGACCAAGACCAGCAATCTGTCCACCGGTAGATCCTGTCCCAATACCAGGCCCGAACCACTATGGAATGCGGGGCGGCGGGGGCGGTTGGGGCGGGATGGGGGATGGATGTTGTGGCGGGGACGGTGGTGGTCGGGTTCAGGGTGAAGTCGGCGGTAAGTCAGCGCTGACCGGGGGTGGGGGCAAGTTCAGGTGGGCATTCAGGGTGATCCCCGATGCGGGTAAGCAGGGGGCGACAGCACGATGGGTGGCATGACGAGAACGAGCGACTGGTCCGGGAGCGGCGGGCGTACCGGCTTCTCCGATCAGCTTCACGATCTGTGGCAGACGCGGCCGGTGCGGTTCCCCAAGGACGGGCCGATCGCCGGAGTGGCCGTCGGGTTCGGGCGACGGTACAACGTCGATCCCGTGCTGGTGCGGGTGGCGTTCGTGGTGTCGGCGCTGTTCGGCGGGGCCGGGATCGTGCTCTACCTGCTGAGCTGGCTGCTACTCAGCCAGGCGGGCGACCAGTCGTCGGCGGCGGAATCGCTGTTCGGGCGCGGCCGGTCGTCGCAGAACTCGTCCAAGACCATCGTGCTCATGGTGGCGTTGGGGATCACCGTGAGCACGATGGGACCCGTCGGGGTCGGCCTCGGCGGGTCCGGCGTCATCAGCTTCGCGCTCATGCTGGGCGGATGGTGGCTGCTGTATCAGCGCCAAAGCCAGCCCACCGCAGCATATTTCGAGCAGACATCGGCAGCCGGGCTGATGGACACCGGCTACCCGAGCACCGCGGGACCGTACTGGACCGGCTACCCGGGCACCAACGCGGTCACCTTCCAAACCTACGGGCCGTACACGACACTGCCCGACCATTACGAGCCCGACCCGAACCAGTCTGCGAGCACCCCCGAAACCGGTGCAGCCGGGGCCGCCCCCGAAGTGGCAACGGAACAGGCTGCGGCACAATGCTTTCCGGACACCGACAGTGTGACCGAAGTACTCGACACCCGCTACGCGCCCGCATCGTCGGTGACCGACACCGTGGTCCTGCACAAGTCCGAATCCCCCTCGGGCCCAGGCACTTCGGGCCAACCGGATAACGCTGCTCAGCCCCCGGCGACGCCGGTGGATCTCGCCAAACCCGGATCCCCGGACGCGACAACAGGCGAGAACAAAGCCGACGAGGACCGTGGCGGCGAGACGCCCATAGCGCCCGCCGCCGCCCCCACCATCGGCGAACCGCCTGTCCTGCACCGCATCCCGTCGGCGGCAGATCGCCCCCGCGCCGGATTCGGCCCCGCCCCCATCTCCCCCGACTTCGGCCCCACCCCACCCGGCTGGGATCCACTCGGTGTAGCCCCACTCGCCTGGCAACTGCCGGAGCCGACCGCACCGGTCCAGCAGGCCGTGCACGCTCCCCCGGCCCGCCCACGGTCACGACTGACCCCGGTCACCATCGGCCTCGCGATTCTCGCTGCCGCCGCAGCCGGTTCGGTCGCCGCGTCCGGAGTGGATTGGATGACACCGGGCCGCATCGGAGCCGCCGCCCTCGCGGTGGTCGCGGTCGGCCTCATCGTCGGCGCGTTCATGCGCCGCGGCTACGGCCTCATGGTGCTGCTGGCCCCACTGGCCGGCTTCGTGATCCTGGCCTCGCTGATCGGCCCCATCCAGTTCGACGAAGGCGCGATGGGCGACCACAAGTGGTCCGCCGCAACAGGTTCCGAACTACTGCCCGTCTACCACGTCTCGATGGGCTCCGGCACCCTCGACCTGAGCAAACTGCAGCTGACCGAGGATCGCGCCGTCGAAGTGAAGGTGCGCATGGGCGATGCCCGCGTGGTGCTGCCGCCCAACCTGCGCGTCAACACGACCTGCAATGTCCGCATGGGTGATTCGAATTGCCTGAGCGGAATCTCCGGCCCGGCAACGGGTCCCGTCCTGAACCTGACCGTCGACGTACAGATGGGAAACGCGGAGGTGAACCGTGGCTGAGAACAAGAACAAGAACCGTCGTCCCTCGTTCGGACTCCTGCTGGCCGGCCTGCTGGGCCTGGGCGTGAGCGTGTGGGCCTTCATCGGCCCCCACTTCTGGCCCGTCTCCGGCGCGCTGTCGCTGGGCTGGATCGTCGTCATCGCCGCCATAGTCGTCGGCATCGTCCTGGTTCTCACCCCGAAGAAGAACCGGGACTAGCGCGCCGACCGCGCTGCCCCATCCCTCGCCGGGACAGCGCACTCCCCTTCTGGGAACTGCCCTTCCGAGAAGGCGCAAGGCCCCGCATCCGAACGGATGCGGGGCCTTGCGCGTTGTCAGCGGGAGAACGTCACTCCCATTCGATGGTGCCCGGCGGCTTGCTCGTCACGTCGAGCACCACGCGGTTGACATCGGCCACCTCGTTGGTGATACGGGTGGAGATGCGCTCGAGCACCTCGTAGGGCAGGCGAGTCCAGTCCGCGGTCATGGCGTCCTCGGACGACACCGGGCGCAGCACGATGGGGTGGCCGTAGGTGCGGCCGTCGCCCTGCACGCCGACGCTGCGGACATCGGCCAGCAACACCACGGGGCACTGCCAGATCGACTTGTCCAGCCCGGCGGCCGTGAGCTCCTCGCGCGCAATGGCATCGGCCTGACGCAGCAGCTCCAGCCGGTCGTGGGTGACCTCGCCGATGATGCGGATGGCCAGACCCGGACCCGGGAACGGCTGGCGCGCAACGATTTCCTCGGGCAGCCCCAGCTCGCGGCCGACCGCGCGGACCTCGTCCTTGAACAGCAGCCGCAGCGGCTCGACCAGCGCGAACTCCAGGTCGTCCGGCAGACCGCCGACATTGTGGTGCGACTTGATGTTCGCGGTGCCCGCACCGCCGCCGGACTCGACGACGTCCGGGTACAGCGTGCCCTGCACCAGGAACTCGACCTTGGTCTCACCCTGCTCGCCGACCACCTCGGAGACCGCGTCCTCGAACGACCGGATGAACTCCCGGCCGATGATCTTGCGCTTCTCCTCCGGATCGGTGACGCCCTTCAGCTCACCCAGGAACTTGTCGACCGCGTCCACGGTGACCAGCTTGGCCCCGGTCGCGGCGACGAAATCGCGCTGCACCTGCTCACGCTCGCCCGCACGCAGCAGACCGTGGTCGACGAACACACAGGTGAGACGGTCACCGATGGCCCGCTGCACCAGCGCCGCCGCGACCGCGGAGTCCACGCCGCCGGACAGACCGCAGATGGCGTGGCCGTCACCGACCTGCTCGCGCACCTGGTTGATCAGCGCCTCGGCGATATTGGAGGCCGTCCAGGCGCCCGGAATCTCGGCGATCTCGTGCAGGAAGCGGCTCAGCACCTGCTGGCCGTGCGGCGAGTGCAGCACCTCGGGGTGGTACTGGACACCCGCGAGCTTGCGCGCCCGATCCTCGAACGCGGCGACCGGCGCGCCCGCGGAGGTCGCGGTCACCTCGAACCCGGCCGGGGCGTCGGTGACGGCGTCGCCGTGGCTCATCCACACCGGCTGCCGGGTGGGCAGGCCGCCGTGCAGGATGCCGCCGTCGACGCTCAGCTCGGTGCGCCCGTACTCGCGAGTCCCGGTGTGCGCCACCGTGCCGCCGAGCGCCTGCGCCATCGCCTGGAATCCGTAGCAGATACCGAAGACCGGCAGATTCAGATCGAACAGCCGCGCGTCGAGCTGCGGAGCGCCCTCGGCGTACACACTGCTGGGTCCGCCGGAGAGAATCACGGCGAGGGGCTGCTTCTCCGCGATCTCCTCGACGGTGATCGTGTGCGGCACCACCTCGGAATACACACTCGCTTCGCGCACCCGGCGCGCGATCAGCTGCGCGTACTGCGCGCCGAAGTCGACAACAAGGACTGGTCGCTGGGTTTCTGCCACCGCCATAGTCTAGTGAGCGATACAGGACACATCGCCGCCGGGCAACCCGTGATCACACAACGCCCGGACTCGAGCGCGACCCGCGTTTGGACCATCACCCCGGGCCGGGCTGCGCCGCGGCCTCGAAGGCGGTTGCCCGCCCGGCCCGGAAGTGGTGGCAGAGGGACGCTATTCGCTCGGGTGGAGGCGCGGATAGGGACTTCCGGCCCTGCCGAACGGAGAATTCCGGCCCTGTCCTCGGAGGTCCAGCGACACCCGGGGTACCGGTGGGCAGGAAAGCTCGCCAGTTTGTCACCGCTGCTGGCTATCCTCTACCTCGTGCCATTCGCCCGTGCGATCGATGCCGAGATCCACTACGAAGACAGCGGGGGCGAAGGTCCGGTTGTGCTGCTGGGGCACGAATTCCTCATGGACCGAACGATGTTCGCGTCGCAGCAGGCGGCGCTGACTCCGGAGTTCCGGATCGTGACCTGGGATGCGCGCGGACACGGCCGCACCCGCGACGAGGGGCTGCCGTTCACCTACTGGACCTCCGCCCGGGACGCGCTGACCGTGCTGGATCAACTAGGCGCGGATCGAGCCGTGGTGGGCGGGACCTCGCAGGGCGGATTCATCGCCCTGCGCACCGCGCTGCTGGCCCCCGACCGCGTCGCCGCCCTCGTCCTGCTGAGCAGCGAGGCGCACGAACCGACAGCCGCCGAACTCGTCAATGCCCGAAAGTTTCTGGACAAATGGCATGAGGACGCCCCCCGCCCCGCGCTCGCCGAATACCTCGCCCGCTGGCTCATCGGCGATGACGACTGGTATCGCGCCGTCTGGGTGAAGCGCTGGCTGGCACGCGACCCGGCGGCCACCGAGATCGTCGCCGGCGCCCTGCTGAACCGCGACTCGGTCCTGGCCCGATTACCCGAAATCACCTGCCCCACTCTGGTCATCCACCCGACCCGCTCCGGGGTCCCCCGCTCCCACGCCCGCGAACTGGCCGACCGCCTCCCCCGCGCCAGCTACGTGGAGATCGAGGGCGCCCGCCAGACGGTGAACATGACCCACCCGGTGGCGGTGAACTCCGCGATCCGAGAGTTCCTCCGCGACATCACTCCCCCGCCTCCCCGTACCTTCAGCGGCCGGCTGGGAGCCGTTTGACAGTCTCGCACCCGTGCCGGCGGCTGAGTGCCGAACCGATTTCGGACGTACCCGACGAGTTACCCAAATCGGCACGAAATCAGCTGTCACATTTACACACGGAACGACTGACCGAGAGCTTCGACAATCGGCTCGACTGAACGGATCCGTCAGACCGCGAATACAGCTCGCGCCCTTGCGCATTCGAACGAATGCACAAGGGCGCGAGGCCGGGGTCTTGCTCAGCCCCGAACGTTCAAACCGACCTTCTGGAATTCCTTCAGGTCGCTGTAGCCGGTCTTGGCCATCGAACGACGCAGGCCGCCAACCAGATTCAGCGAACCGAACGGGTCGTTGGACGGGCCGTTGAGGACCTGGTCCAGCGGGACGCGCTCCTCCTCGACCGCGTACGGCAGCACCGCGCCACGCGGGACCGACGGGTGAGCCGCGGCCGACGGCCAGTACCAGCCGTTGCCGGGGGTCTCGCGGGCCATGGCCAGTGGCACGCCCAGCATGACCGCGTCCGCGCCGCAGGCGATGGCCTTGGCGACATGACCGGAGGTCAGGGTCTCGCCGTCGGCGATGACGTGCACGTAGCGGCCGCCGGTCTCGTCCAGGTAGTCGCGACGCGCGGCGGCAGCGTCGGCGATGGCGGTGGCCATCGGCACCCCGATGCCGAGCACCTCGTTGGTGGTGGTCGCGCCCTGCATGGAGCCGTAGCCGACGATGACGCCCGCCGCGCCGGTGCGCATCAGGTGCAGCGCGGTGCGGTGATCGGACACCCCGCCCGCGACCACCGGCACATCCAGCTCGGCGATGAAGGTCTTCAGGTTCAGCGGCTCACCGTCACCGACGTGCTCGGCGGAGATGATGGTGCCGTGCACCACCAGCAGGTCGATCCCGGCCTGCACCAGGCTCGGGGTCAACGCGCGCGCGTTCTGCGGGCTGACCCGCACCGCGGTGGTGACGCCGGCGGCACGCACCTCGGCGACCGCGGCGGCCAGCAGATCGGCCTTCATCGGCGCGGCGTGCAGCTCCTGCAGCAGCACGATCGCCGCCTCGGTGCCTTCCTTCTCCGCGACCTCGGTCAGCTGCTGGATCTTCGCGTCCACGTCGGCGTGCCGGGCCCACAGACCCTCACCGTTGATGACGCCGAGCCCGCCGGCCTTGCCCAGTTCGATGGCGAACTTGGGCGAGACGAGCGCGTCGGTCGGATGCGCGAGGAACGGGATCTCGAAGCGGTACGCGTCGAGCTGCCACGCCAGCGACACCTGCTTGGACGAGCGGGTCCGCCGCGAGGGAACGATGTCGATATCGTCCAGCTCATAGGTGCGCCGGGCGGTGCGGCCCATGCCGATCTCGACCATATCGCGCATCGTTGTTCAGTCCTTTCGGTGTTCGGTTGCCGGACATGACAAAACCGGTCCGCGGCATGCGCGAACCGATTTCGGCCGGCTACGAACGGGTGGTGTAGTTGGGGGCCTCGACGGTCATGGTGATGTCGTGCGGGTGCGACTCCTTCAGACCCGCCGCGGTGATCTGCACGAACTGCGCCGCCTGCAGGTCCGGGATGGTCTGCGCGCCGGTGTAACCCATGGCCGCACGCAGGCCGCCGACCAGCTGGTGGATGACCTGGTCCAGCGGGCCGCGGAAGGGCACCCGGCCCTCGATGCCCTCGGGCACCAGCTTCTTCTCCGACAGCACGTCGTCCTGGAAGTAGCGGTCCTTGGAGTAGGACTTGGCCTCGCCGCGGCCCTGCATCGCGCCCAGCGAACCCATGCCGCGGTAGCTCTTGAACTGCTTGCCGCCCACCAGGATCAGATCGCCCGGCGACTCGGCGGTACCGGCCAGCAGCGAACCCAGCATCACGGTCGACGCGCCGGCCGCGATGGCCTTGGCGATGTCACCGGAGTACTGCACGCCACCGTCGGCGATGACCGGCACGCCGTGCGGACGGCACGCCGCGGTGGCCTCGAGGATGGCGGTGATCTGCGGCGCGCCGACACCGGCGACCACGCGGGTGGTGCAGATGGAGCCGGGGCCCACACCCACCTTCACCGCGTCCACACCGGCTTCGACCAGCGCCAGCGCACCCGCGCGGGTCGCGACGTTGCCGCCGACGATCTGCACGCGGTCACCGACCTCGGCCTTGATCTTGGAGACCATCTGCAGCACACCCGACTGGTGGCCGTGCGCGGTGTCCACGATCAGCACGTCGACACCCACCTCGGCCAGCGTCATGGCGCGGGCCCAGGCGTCCTCGCCGACACCGACGGCCGCGCCGACGAGCAGTCGCCCGTCGCGGTCCTTGGTGGCGTTCGGGTACTGCTCGGTCTTGACGAAGTCCTTGACGGTGATCAGCCCGCGCAGCTTGCCGGAGCCGTCCACGATCGGCAGCTTCTCGATCTTGTGGCGGCGCAGCAGACCCAGCGCGGCCTCGGCGGTGACGCCCTCCTGGGCGGTGATCAGCGGCGCCGGGGTCATCACCTCGGAGACGTGGCGGTCCTGATCCACCTCGAACCGCATATCGCGGTTGGTGATGATGCCGACCAGCATGCCGCGCTCGTCCACCACCGGCAGACCGGAGATGCGGAAGCGGGCGCACATGGCGTCGACCTCGGCCAGCGTGTCGTCGGGGCGACAGGTGACGGGGTCGGTCACCATGCCCGCCTCGGACCGCTTCACCGTCTCGGCCTGGGCGGCCTGCGCCTCGACCGACAGATTGCGGTGCAGCACACCCATTCCGCCCGCACGCGCCATGGCGATGGCCATGCGCGCCTCGGTGACGGTGTCCATGGCCGAGCTCACCAGCGGGGTGCGCAACGAGATGTCACGCGTCAGCTTGCTGGAGGTGTCGACCGAACTCGGGATCAGATCGGAGGCCGCGGGCAACAGCAGCACATCGTCGAAGGTGAGGCCGAGCATGGCGATTTTATTGGGATCGTCGCCGCCCGTATGGGGGCGGCCTGCGTTACGTTCGCCCGTCACGGGACTGCTCATTCGGATCGACCCCTCCTGGACCTCGGCAACACCCACCGGGCCGGGTCCCGGCGGATGCGTAGATGAATGGCAATGCCGGCGATTGCTACCCGGCCTTTGATCAACCATGGTATCCGCCGCTGGATTCCCGCCCGCACCCGCGTGCGGACCACCGTCGGCGACCGTCCGCACGCCTGCAACCGCTGCGTTTTGCCGCCGCTGGCATTACTGTGTCGACTGTCACGACACGACCCTGCCCGCCCACACCGGCAAAGTGCGCTGCACCACCAGCGAAGTGGAGGCAAATCCCCCTCAGCGCTGGCGCACAAGGGGTGGTTCTGCGTACCGTGGGACTGTGCGTGACCATCTACCACCTGGCTTGCCGCCGGATCCATTCGCCGGAGACCCCTCCGACCCGTCGGCCGCGCTCGATGCCATCGAGCCGGGGGAACCGCTGGATCCTCACGAGCGCCTAGCGGTCGAGGAAGATCTCGCCGACCTCGCGGTGTACGAGGCGCTACTGGCCCACCGCGGCATTCGCGGACTCGTGGTCAGCTGCGAGGACTGCCGGCAGGATCACTACCACGATTGGGACATGTTGCGCGCCAACCTCCTCCAGCTACTGGTGGACGGCACGGTGCGACCGCACGAGCCCGCCTACGACCCGACGCCCGAGGCCTACGTCACCTGGGACTACTGCCGCGGCTACGCGGACGCTTCCATGAACGAGGCACTGCACGGCGACGGATTCGACGGTTTCGACGTCTGAATTCATCGGAAAGGGCCTGCATCCGCTGGGATGCAGGCCCTTTCCGTTTTCGCCTCATGAAAAGCTGATGGCCACAGGGTCATCGGTCGAGCTGGTGCCCCTCAGTGCGTCCCGGGTACCGGAACCGGCACGGCGGGGCCTCCGGTCGGCACCGCGAGCGAGGACGGCAGCACCGGCGCAATCGTGATCGGCGGCTGCTGCTGAGTCGGCGGCTGGACGGGCGGCTGCGTGCCACCGCCAGGTGTTCCGGGGTTGCCCACGGTCGGCACCACGACCGTCGTCGGATTCACGACGGTCGGCGGCACGGTCGGCGGTTCGGTCTCCACCGGCGGGATGGTCGGGATCGTGGTCACGGGCGGCACCACCGGCTGGGTCGAAATGCCCCCGCCGGAGGCCGGATTCGGGTTGGTCCCGCCGAGCACCGACGTGTCGACCGTGGTCGGCGGCGTGCCATCGGTCTTGGTCGGCGGAATGACCGGCGACACCGGCACATTCGCCGAGGTCGGGACGACCGTGGGCTTGGTGGTGGCAGGCGCGACCGCCGCCAGCGACTCGGCAACCTTCGGAGCGGTCGCCTGCAGCTGGGTGTAGAGCTGCTGCCAGCGATCGTTCAGGTTGTCCTTCTTGCCGGAGTCATTGACCTGGGAGGCATTGTCCGCGGCACGCTCCATCAGCGGCTTGGCCTCTTCGGCCTTGCCCTGCGCGATGAGCTCCTTCGCCTGATCCAGATCACTGTCCGCCCGCGAGACGACCGTGGACTGGGCCTGCTCGCTGAACACGACCGTCTTCATCTTCCACAGCGGATCGCCGGGACTCGCGTTGTAGGAGAACGCCGTCAGGCCACCGAAGATGAGCGCCAGGGCCGCCGCGGAACCCAGGATCGGCCGGACCAGCCGTAGTCGCCCGCGGTTGCCCGCGCCGATTCTGGCCTGTCGTGCGCCGATCTCCTGATTGACCGCGGCGACGATGGCATCCAGGTCCGGTCCGGCCGGCAACGGCTCGGCCATGATCTCCGCACGCCAGTCGGCCAACAGGGCCGCCAGCTGGTATTCCTCCGAAGTGCCCGTCTGCACGGGACCGTCACCGGAGATGGCGTCGATCAGCGCATCGTCGCGTCGCACCGCGGCGATATCGACCGGCCCGGTATCACCGGACGCCTCGGCGTAGGGACCGCTGTTCTGCGATCCAGGTTGCGCCTTGAAGTCGCCCCGACCGCGCTCGCCATCCCTAGCCATACATTTCACCTGCCCTCGCCACTTGAGACTTGAGTTTCGCGAGTGCCCGGTGCTGGGCGACTCGTATAGCACCCGCCGTACTGCCCACGGCGACTGCGGTTTCTTCAGCCGACAGACCCATGACCAGGCGAAGGATCAGGATTTCTCGATGCTTCTCCGGAAGCGTCGCCAGCAGAGCGTTCATCTGCCGGCTTGTTTCGGATTCGAGTGCTCGCTGCTCCGGTCCCTGGTCGGTGGATATGACATCCGGTACTTCGGCCATGGCGTCCGCCTTGTTACGGGCGGAATTTCTGTGGGCGTCCGCGACCTTGTGCGAGGCGATGCCGTAGACGAACGCCATGAACGGTCTGCCCTGGTCCTGGTACCGGGGAAGCGCGGTCATGACGGCCAGGCAAACCTCCTGCGCGACGTCGTCCGCGGAGAGCTGGCCGCGTTCGGCCGATCCGATACGCGCACGGCAATACCGCACCACGAGGGGGCGGATGCTGACCAGTACCTGGGAGAGGGCCGCCCGGTCGCCCTGCGCTGCGGCAGCGACGACAGCGGGATCCAACTCCTCACCCGTGTTGTTCATCGTCAGAGCTGTTCCTGGCGTTTACGAGAGTGGCACGGCGGCGGGAAGGCAAGCCGGTGCTTCCGCGGAGGGGCGGAACGGTCCAACAATAGCGGCTGACGTACTCGAGCCACTCGTTACGGGGTCCTTCTCGGGGAGGACTCAGGGAAGTGCCGGAGATCACTCAGGGACGACCGAGAACCTCGCTCGCCGAACGCAATCGCCCACCGCGAGCAGCCAGCAACCGCGCGCACTCGGCCGCCACCTCCGCACCGTCGCCACCGGGCTCGACGCCGGAACGGAGCATGGCGCAGGCCCAGCGCAACGGGAGCAGCTCGTGTTCGGCGCAGGCGCGATCGACTTCGATTGCGAGAGCGCGGGATCGATCGAGATCGCCGGCGGCGGCACTGGCGGCGGCCAGCAGTAGCCGGGATTTCACTCGATGCCGCAGCGAGGGCGAGCTTTCCGCCAGGGCGACCGCGGCCTCGGCATGTCCCAGGGCGGGGTCGGCGGCGGACGGGCGCGCGCCCGCGGCGGGATCGACGGTGGGCGCGGAGATCAATCCGGAGCCGGGGGCCGACAGCGCCGTCTCGGCACTCACCCAGTGCAGGCGCACCCGCGGTCGCCACGCCGTGTCCGGGTCGGGCAGATGAACGTCGAGATAATTCCGGCAACGATTCAGCAGCCGGGCGGCAAGCGCCGGGCGCAGGGTGCCCAGGGCATCGGCGGCGAGTCCGGTCAACGCATCGCAAATGGCTTCCGCGCGCCGGATGTCCTCAGCTGTCGCGGCGGGGCCGGCGGCATCGGCGGGGAGCGCGGGCAGCGCCAGGGCGGCGGCGCGCCCGTCTGCGACAGCGGCGTGCTGGTGCCAGCCGAGCTGGCGCAGCAGGGACGCCTCGGTGCTGTGGGTGAGTGACAGCAGAGCGGGATCGGTGGCGCCGCGCCGGGCGTGGCGGAGCTCGGCGCGCGCGGCGGCGTAGTAACCGATTCCACTGAGTGAGACCGCGCGCAACCAGGATCCGGCGGGGTCGGGCGCGGCGGGCAACCCGGCGGCAGCGCGTTCGGGGGTGGCACCGAAGGCGGCATCGGCGAGTACGGAGTTCACTTCGAGCACAGGCACAGCCGCACTGTAACCAGTGCCGCGACAAGTGAAGGCGGCCGCCATAGCATAGTCCGCCAGCTAACGATCAGCATTCACAAGTGCCTATGTGTTTCCACTCCGTAAATCTGTTCTCGCTATCGGTCAGCACGCCCGTTAGGAATTCGTATAGCGTTTCGCGCTATTAACCTAGCGGCCTCGAATCGGCCATCTCTACCCTACTCAGCGCGAGATGTCCAATGGCTGAGATCACTCCGATCGAGAGCCTTGCATAGATCGACCGACCGGCATTCGACCTCGAAAAGCCCCTACTACCTGGCGTTTCATCCAGTCCGATGGGCTATCACAGCACGGTCACGGCCCTGGGCAACCGATCAGTATCACCGCAGGAGGGCCATCTTGTAAATAGTTCGGATGTTAATTCTCTAATGTGCAGGTATTCGGCTCGAGTCGAATGAAGCTATTGACTCGATTTCGTTTCGCGACCTAACGTACGTCATCGCCGATGTTGGCGTCGTACCGAATTGCGGCGCCGATGAAGTGTGATCGCCGAGCCACGGCGATGCGGCCACCTGTTTGCCATCAGCACCGCTCGACAATGCCGACGAGCTCGCACCATGAGGAGTTCACATGCCAATGCCAACCCACCTCCCCGGTCCGAACGCCGACGTCTGGGATTGGCAGATGCGCGGATCCTGCCGCGGCCAGGACTCCGCGGTGTTCTTCCATCCGGACGGCGAGCGCGGCCGGGCCCGCGCTCAGCGCGAGCTTCGCGCCAAGGACATCTGCAAGGCCTGCCCGGTGCTGTTGCAGTGCCGTTCGCACGCACTGAAGGTCAGCGAGCCCTACGGCATCTGGGGCGGCATGTCCGAGACCGAGCGCGAGCTGCACGCCCGGCGTAACCGCCGGCGTGTCGTGGCGTAATCCGGCCGCCCCCAGACACTCTCGGCAAACGCCCGTGACCGGTGTTCACCAGCGTTGTCGCTGATGCGGCGGTGGGCGGGGGCTCGAGATTATTCCCATCCTTTCGGGGTGGCGCGCCGAATAGCTAGCAAACACCCGGCACCGCCCGGCGGGGTCGGCAACTCCCGGCGCGTCACGGCGTGTCTTTGATGTCACGATTGCGGCGTTTCGGTACAAATCGGAAAATCGCTGTGCCACAGTCGCTTTGCCGATACCCCCACCCGAGAGGAGGTTATAGCGGCACGCTACCCTCGTGGCCGATGACACAGAACGGAGCGTTGTGACAACGCGGCCGCCTGCCGCAGAGGGCGACTCGTTCCAGAGCTCGAGGGACGGACGGGTGGAAACACCCAGCGTGGACTCTGCGGTGACGGCGCGCGCAGCCGAAAGTCTCGAACTAGCCGCACTTCTCCAGCGTTGCGGGCAGTCCGATCAGCAGGCCTTCGCCGAGCTGTACGACCGCACCAGCGCCCGAGTGTTCGGCCTGGTCCTACGCGTGCTCCACGATCCGGGCTACGCGGAGGAAACCACACAGGAGGTCTATCTCCAGATCTGGCGTACGGCGGCCAATTTCGATCCGAACAAGGGCTCGGCCGTCACCTGGTTGATGACGCTGGCCCACCGCCGCGCCGTCGATCGAGTCCGCGCCGAGCAGGCGCATGCCCTGCGTGAAGTCGCCTATGGCACCAGCACTCTCGGTAACGAGTTCGACGAGGTCACCGAAGAGGTCGGGCGACGGCTGGAGCAGCAGGCGGTGCTCGCCGGGCTGGCCACCCTGACCGAAACGCAGCGGGAGGCCATCTCTCTCGCGTATTTCGGCGGGCGGACGTATGCCGAGGTAGCGGCCTATCTGGGCGTAGGGTTACCTACCGTTAAGTCCCGTATACGGGACGGACTGACACGACTCAAGAAAAGTTTGGGAGTGACGTGAGATGAACGAAAGCCAGATCGATCTCGCGCACACTGTCGCGCTCGGATCGATCGGCGACGAAGATCAGCGCGCAGTGGCGGACCTGCTGGATTCCGACGACCCCGTACTGCGTGCCGCCTTCACCCTGGAAGTGCAGCAGACCCGAGAAGCGCTCGCGCTGGCCGCGTCCGTGCCGGCCGTACCGCCGCCGCCCGCCCTCCGCGACCGCCTCCTCGCCGCGATAGCTACAGACCCGCCGACCCCGATTCACCATCCCCATACCGCTCTCCACAACGGAAACGGACGTTCGTCGCATCCCGTAAGGGATTGACCACCCGACCGCCCCGGATCATTCTCCGGGGCAAATCCCCGATTTCCGTTCACCGGTAACAACCCTCACAAACGGGACGATTCGGACACCGTAAGCCCGTGTGCGCCATGCGGATTCATGACGCCTCGCGAACGAATCCAGCACGTACCCCCTCACCCTCGCCCGCCTCACGGTGTCCCCACCGTTGGAATGACGTGGCCAGAAACCTGCGGTCTCCCCGAAACACCGAGGGCCCCGGACGATTCCGTCCGGGGCCCTCGGGGCTATGTCCTGATCAGCTGGTTACGGCTGGATCAGTGGGAGTGGCCGGCGTGCGCGTCGGCGGCGTCGTCGACCGGCTTGTCGACGATCGCGGACTCCGTGGTGAGCACCATGCGGGCGACCGAGGTGGCGTTCTCGACGGCCGAACGGGTGACCTTGACCGGGTCGATGACGCCCTCGGCGACCAGGTCGCCGTAGGTGAGGGTGGCGGCGTTGAAGCCGTGCGCGCCGTCGGTCACCTTGGAGACCACGACCGCGCCGTCGACACCGGCATTGCTGGCGATCCAGAACAGCGGCGACAGCAGGGCCTGACGCACGACCTCGACGCCGACGGCCTCGTCACCGGTCAGCGAGTCGCGCAGCGCGGGCAGCGTGGCGGCGGCCTGCACCAGGGCGGTGCCACCGCCGGGGACGATGCCCTCGGCGACCGCGGCCTTGGCGGACGCGACCGCGTCCTCGACCCGGTACTTGCGCTCCTTGAGCTCGGTCTCGGTGGCCGCGCCGACCTTGATGACGGCGACGCCGCCGGCCAGCTTGGCCAGGCGCTCTTCCAGCTTCTCGCGGTCCCAGTCGGAGTCGGTGTTCTCGATCTCCTTGCGCAGCTGCGCGACCCGGCCGTCGATGTCGGCCTGCGAGCCGGCGCCCTCGACGATGGTGGTCTCGTCCTTGGTGACCACGACGCGGCGGGCCTTGCCCAGCACGTCCAGGCCGGCCTCGCGCAGGGTGATGCCCAGGTCCGGGTTGACCACGGTGCCGCCGGTGACGATGGCCAGGTCGTCCAGGAACGCCTTGCGGCGGTCACCGAAGAACGGGGCCTTCACCGCGACGACCTTGAGGGTCTTGCGGATCGCGTTGACGACCAGGGTGGACAGCGCCTCGCCGTCGACGTCCTCGGCGATGATGACGACCGGCTTGCCCGACTCCGCGATCTTCTCCAGCAGCGGCAGCAGGTCCGGCAGCGAGCTGATCTTCTCGCGGTTCAGCAGGATCCACGCGTCCTCGTAGACCGCCTGCATGGTCTCCGGGTCGGTGACGAAGTACGGGGACAGGTAGCCCTTGTCGAACTGCACGCCCTCGGTGATGGCGACCTCGGTCTGCAGACCCGAGGACTCCTCGATGGTGACGACGCCGTCCTTGCCGACCTTGGTCAGCGCCTCGGCGACCAGGGCGCCGATCTCCTCGTCACGCGAGGACACGGTGGCGACCTGCGCGATGGCCTTCTCGCCGTTGACCGGGGTCGCGGCGGCCTGCAGGGCGGCGGTGACCGCGTCGGCGGCCTTGCTCATGCCCTTGCCCAGGGTCATCGGGTTGGCGCCCGCGGCGATGTTCTTCAGGCCGCCCTTGATGAGGGCCTGCGCCAGCACGGTCGCGGTGGTGGTGCCGTCGCCGGCGACATCGTTGGTCTTGGTGGCGACGCTCTTGACCAGCTGCGCACCGAGGTTCTCGAAGGGGTCCTCGAGGTCGATGTCGCGGGCGATGGTCACGCCGTCGTTGGTGACGGTCGGGCCGCCGAAGGCCTTGGCCAGCACCACGTGCCGGCCGCGCGGGCCGAGGGTGACCTTGACGGCGTCGGCGAGCTTGTCGACGCCGCGCTCCATGGCGCGACGAGCCTTCTCGTCGAACTCGATCTGCTTTGCCATATGTGCCTACTCCTGAAGTGAGTTGAGGTAGAAACGCACTTCGCCCCGGGCCGATGCTGTATGACCAGCTACGACACCGGGGCGGCGCTTCTCCGGGCGCCCGAGGTTCAGGGGAAGCCCTGAGAGCCAAGCGGTTTCAGGGGGCAGCCCCTGGAGCCCCGGAGAGTTGGGCGTTTCTTACTTGGTGACGACGGCCAGCAGGTCGCGAGCCGAGAGGATCAGGTACTCGGAGCCGTTGTACTTGATCTCGGTGCCGCCGTACTTGCTGTAGATGACGACGTCGCCTTCCTTGACGTCCAGCGGGATGCGCTTCTCGCCGTCTTCGTCCCAGCGGCCGGGGCCGACGGCGATGACGGTGCCCTCCTGGGGCTTTTCCTTCGCCGTGTCGGGGATGACCAGACCGGAGGCGGTGGTGGTTTCGGCCTCGTTGGCCTGGACGAGGATCTTGTCCTCGAGCGGCTTGATGTTCACGCTCGCCACGTTGAGCCCTCCACTTTCAGGGGATTCTTCTCGCCCGGGGCTGTTCCCCGGACGCACGGTTTCGGTCATGTGCGTGACCCTGTGCAATCAGCCCCGTCGTCGCGGGTGCCGGGACCCCTGCTCAGTAGTCATCAGCTGGCACCTAGCACAAATCGAGTGCCTCCTAGCACTCTATACATGGGAGTGCCAGCGCTCAAGGCAAGGGGCTGCTAGAAGACTGCTCGCGGACGACTCGCCGACACGACGGCCTGGGAATCTGAGGTCTTCCAAAGAAATCCGAAAATCTGTAACGTTCGGATAACGGATTGTGACACCATTGACGGCGGTCACGCGCCAAGACCGATTCGGTCGTGTCACGTGCGCCGTCGACAGTTACACATCCGCTTCACCCCGCTAACCGTGCGGCAACTCCGCGCACGGGCTCGAGAAGAGAGCAAGACCGCAAGTGATCAGTGGCAGGTCCGGACGCCCCATCGGACGCGAGCCCGCCACGGTCCGTAGCTCGCCGGAATCGTCTGCTACCCACTGGGCGCGCCCGGAGTCCGTTCGAGATGGTCGTCTCCACCAGGACCATCCGCTCGAAGGGAGGTGAACATGCGAACATCCCTCGGCATCTCCGCCGGGAGCGAAGTGGTGTGCTCCGCGACGGTCGCGACCGCGCCCAACGGCGCCCAGAGCTTCGACTACCGGGTTGTGACGGCCGATACCGCCCACTCCGACCTCGGCGACCTGGTGGCCTCCTCGATCGAGTTGATGACCACCCAGATCCCCCGCGACAGCGTGCATCCCGTCGGCGCGCACCCCGGCGCCCACACCAACGGCCATCGCGAGCCCGGCGCGGCGGCGCCCGGTGACATCGCGGTCGCCTACCGGGACCGGGAGCAGGCCCAGATCATTCGCTCCGCGATCGGCCGGCAGCGGCACGGCGTCCAGCTGATCCCGGAGAGCACCGCGGCGCTCGCCTATCTGCGGCACACCGGCCTGCTGGATCGCTGGAACACGGTGGCGGTCATCGACATCGGGGCCACCGGCACCACGGTCACCGTCGCCGATCACGCCGACGACACTGTGCTGCGCTCCGAGCGCACCTCCGCCATCAGCGGCAACGCCATCGACGAACTGATCCTGCAGCACCTGCTGGACTGCCACCTGTCGCGCCGCGGCATCCGCCCCAACCGGGGCATCCTGCTCAACCGCAGCCGAGCGGCCAAGGAGCACCTGTCGGTGGTGCCGGCGGTGACCATCGACCATGTGGCCGGGCAGCCGCTGAAACTGACCCGGGTGGATTTCGAGGAGATCGTCGCCGACCTGCTGCGCGAACTGGCCGTGTTCGCGCGCGGTGTGTTCACGCGCGCACCGAAGTTCCCGGAGGCGGTCGCGGTGATCGGCGGCGGCGCGAACGTGCCGATCATGGTGGTGGGGCTGGAACGCCAGCTCGACGTGCCGGTGGTCACCGTGCCCGAACCGGAGTCGGCGATCGCGAAAGGCGCGGCGCTGGTGGCGGATTCGACCACGCCGACGGCCTTCCCGGTGATCGGCATGGGCTCGGACGCGCCGATCGGCACCTTCACCAAGCTGGCGGGCACGCTGGCCGGGGCGGTCGTGGTGGTCGGGCTGATCGTCGGCTACGGGGTCAAGGAGTTCGTGGTCGAGGAACCGCAGCCCGCGCACTACTCGCCGACCACCACGCAGCAGCAGCCCCCGCCGACCACGCCCGCGACGACCAGTCCGCCCGCGGGTTCCACCAACCCGACCACGAACCAGAGCCACCGCACCACGGTCGCCGTGCCGCCGGTCCAGACCGGTTCGGCCACCGGCACTCCCGCGTTCCCGACCATCACCTCGCAGCAGCCGCCGCTGCGCCCGGATCCGGACCTGCCGCAGATCCCGTTCCCCGCCGACCTGCCGCGCCTGCTGGGCCCGCTGCTGGGCACCACGCTGCCGCCGGTGGATCCGGAACCGCGCGTCTCGCCGACGCCGCGCGGGCCTGCGCATTCCGGGTCCGCGAACAACGGCACGACAGCGACATTGGTCCGCCCCAACGCGTAGGACGAACGACCAGGGTCTCGCGGGGCCCGGCGCACCCGTCTGCTTGGGACTTCAGCGGTCTGCGGAGAGCAATTGGCCGGCACGCATCCGTGCCGACGTTGGGTGCAAGCTGTCGGCGGCGATCGTTTACAGGTAGCTCGTCGAGACCGGCAGGCCCGGGTCGGTGGCGACGGTCAGTTCCGAAGGCGGTGCGCCCCCGGCGATCACGTGCGCGCCCAAGGTGGCGATCATGACGCCGTTGTCGGTGCACAGCCGCGGTTTCGGAACGCGCAGGGTGATTCCGGCAGCGGTGCAACGCTCTTCGGCCATCGAGCGGATGCGGGAGTTGGCGGTCGCGCCGCCGCCGAGCACGAGGGTGTCGACGCCGACGTCCTGCGCGGCCCGCACGGCCTTCATGGTGAGCACGTCCGCGACGGCTTCCTGGAAGGAGGCCGCGATATCCGGGATGGGCAGTTCGCGGCCTTCGCGTTGCGCCGCTTCGACATAGCGGGCGACGGCGGTCTTGAGGCCGGAGAAGGAGAAGTCGTAGCGCGGGTCGCGGGGACCGGTCATGCCGCGCGGGAAGGCGATCGCCTTCGGATCGCCTTCGGTGGCAATGGAATCCAGCACCGGTCCGCCCGGGTAGCCGAGGCCGAGCAGCCGGGCCACCTTGTCGAAGGCCTCGCCCGCCGCGTCGTCGACGGTGCTGCCGAGTTCGGTGATGGGCTGCCCGAGATCGGTCACCTGCAGCAGGTGGGTGTGCCCGCCGGACACCAGCAGCGCGACCGCCGGGGGCATGGGCCCGTGCTCGAGGGTGTCGACGGCGACGTGCCCGCCCAGGTGGTTGAGCGCGTAGAACGGGATATCCCAGGCCGCCGCATAGGCTTTCGCCGCCGCCACACCGACCAGCAGCGCGCCCGCGAGGCCGGGGCCGATGGTGACGGCGAGCGCGTCGGGCTTGCTGATCCCGGCGGTGGCCAGGGCCCGGCGCATGGCGGGCACGATGGCCTCGAGGTGTGCGCGCGAGGCGATCTCGGGCACCACGCCGCCGAAGCGGGCGTGCTGGTCGACGCTGGAGGCGACCTCGTCGGCGAGCAGTTCGCAGCTGCCGTCCGGCAACCGGCGCACGATGCCGACACCGGTTTCGTCGCAGGAGCTTTCGATACCCATGACGATCATGACGAGACCTCGGCGTCGGTGGCGAATCCGTCCTGCGGGAACCCGGCCATGGCGGGCCGCCGCATGGTGTACGCGTCGGCTCCGCTGGGCTGGTAGTAGTTCTTGCGCAGGCCGATGATGTGGAAGCCGTGCTTCTCGTAGAGCGTGATGGCGGGCGCGTTGTCGGTGCGGACCTCGAGGAAGACCGGTCCGCCGCGGCGGCCAGCCTCCAGCAGCAGGGCCTCGAGCAGCAGGGTGCCGATGCCGCGGCGATGGTCGTCCGGGTCGACGCCGATGGTGTGCACCTCGGCCTCGGGGTGATCGGCGGTGCCGAGCAACGCGATTCCCGCGTAGCCGACCATGCGGCCGCCGGCGTCGCGGGCGGTGATGTAGCGGTTGTGCGGTCCGGCCAGTTCCGACAGGAACGACACCTCGTGCCAGGGATCGTCCTCGGGGAACAGCACCTGCTCGAGTTGTGCGCAGCGGGCGACGTCGGCCGGCCGCATCGGTTCGATGCGGATGGTCATCGGCCCACCTGCGCGTAACTCTTCTCGACGGCGTCCGGGCGGCGCAGGTACAGCGGTACCAGCGGTGCGGGGACGGCTCCGGACAGGATGTCGGCGGCGGCGCAACGCACCAGACCGGCCGGGGACGGCGTCTCGACCGGGATCACCGGCAGGTCGAAATAGTCGACGTGCGAGGCGGATCCGGCGATCAGGGTGGCGGCCGCCTGATCCAGGTCGGCGGGCTTGCTCACCTCGGGGCCCTCACTGCGTTCGAGCACCAGGCTGCCGGGGATGGCGCGATAGCGCGCCCAGTACACCTCGCGGCGGCGGGCGTCGGTGACGACCAGCAGCTCGACCGGTTCGGAGCTCTCGCGCAGATAGCTCTCGGTGTCGGCGGCGATGGCGTCGAGACTGCACACCCCGTACACGGGAATGCCAAGCGCGTCGCCGAACGCGGCCGCGGTGGCCATGCCGACGCGTAGCCCCGTGAACGGCCCCGGACCGATCCCGGCCACGACCGCCGCGATATCCGCACGGGAGCGGCCGGATTCGGCCAGGCAGGTCAGGATCTGGGGAGTCAGCACCTCGTTGTGCGCGCGTGCGTCCACGGTCACCTCGGCGGTGATCGTGGTGATGCGGGGTGCGTTCGACCCGGGTTGTGCCGGTTCCAGTTCCACCAGGCCCGCTGTGACGGCGGGAGTCGCGGTGTCGACAGCCAATATCAGCATGATTGCCTCAACAATACCGGGTGGTACAGCCCACTCGGCGTGGTGTCTGCCTGCGGGAATCTGGCGGTGGGTCAGGTGGCGGCGACCCACTCCCATTCCACGGTGCGCACATCGGACTCGGGTTCGCGGCGCAGCTGCACCCGCAGGTGGCGGTCGGCCAGGTGTTCGGCCACGCCCAGGCCCCATTCGACGACCACGACCGCGTGGTCGAGATCGGTGTCCAGGTCGAGGGCGTCGAGTTCGTCGAGGTCGCCGCCGAGCCGGTAGGCGTCCACGTGCACCAGCGCCACCGCGCCCGGATGCGCTCCGGCGCGATGCTGGCGGGCGATGATGAAAGTCGGTGAGCTGACCCGTCCTTCGACCCCCAGCCCGGCGGCGATGCCGCGGGTGAGCGCGGTCTTGCCGGCGCCCAGCGGGCCGTCGAGGATGACCAGATCCCCGGCCTGCAGCTGTTCGGCCAGCTCGCGGCCGAGCGCCTCGGTGTCCTCGACGGTGGCCAGCATGCGGTGCTCGTTCATCGGTCGCCCCCCAGGTGCGCGCGGACCACGCGGCCGCGCGGATTACAGACGATCTCGTAGTTGATGGTGCCGAGCGCGTCGGCCCAGTCCTGGGCGCGCGGGTGCCCGGGCTCCGAGCCGAACAACACCGCGGTGTCGCCCGCCCGCACCCCCGCCTCGTTCTCGCCGAGGTTCACCACGATCTGGTCCATACACACCCGCCCGATCTGCGGGCGGCGCGCGCCACCCAGCCAGACGGAGAACTTCCCGCTGAGCGAGCGCGGCACACCGTCGGCGTATCCGGCGGGCAGCAGGGCGACGGTGGTGTCGTGTTCGGCGATCCAGTCGTGGCCGTAGGACACGCCTTCCCCGGCGGCGACCCGCTTCACCCGCAGCACCCGGGCCCGGAAGGTCATGGCCGGGCGCAGGCCGAAGTCGGAGAGCTCGGGGATCGGCGACAGGCCGTAGACCGCGATGCCGGGGCGGACCATGTCGAAGGCGAGGTCCGGACGGGTCAGCGCGGCAGCGGAATTGGCCACGTGCACCAGCTCCGGTTCCAGGCCGTGCTCCTTGGCGACGGCGATGAACTCGAGGAAGCGTTCGCGCTGCCGGTCGTTGACCGGATGCTCCGGCTGATCGGCCAGCGCCAGGTGCGAGAAGATCGCGCGCAGCCGGGCCGTCCCGTCGCCGACCAACCGGGCCAGCAGTTCCAGGACCTCCGGGTATTCGACGGCCGGAATGCCGTTGCGGTTGAGGCCCGTGTCCACCTTCAGGCTGACGGTGGCGGTACGGCCCAGCCGCCGGGCGGCCGCGGCCACCGCCTCCAGTTGGGCGAGCGCCGACACCCCGATCTCGATGTCGGCGGCGATGGCGCTCGCGTAGTCGGCGTCGGAGGTGTTGAGCCAGCACAGGATCGGCGCGGTGATCCCGGCGGCCCGCAGCGCCACCGCCTCACCGATGGTCGTGGTGCCCACTTCCCGCGCGCCCGCCGCCAGCGCCGCCCGCGCCACTTCGGCCGCCCCGTGGTTGTACCCGTCCGCCTTGACCACGACCATGACGGCGGCGTCGCCGGCGCGCTCGGCCAGGATGCGCACATTGTGGGCGATGGCATCCAGATCGACGAGGGTTTCCACCTGTGGGTCGGGCGTAGTCACAATCCGATCCTGCCATCCGGGCAAGGGCGATTCGCGTCACACCCGAGTGGGAGCGGCCGCCGCGGGCCGCGTCTACACCGCCGCGGGCAGTGCCGTGGACAGCGCGGCCAAGGCCGATGAGAGCGCCTCGGGGCTCGCGGGCAGCAGCGGGAGCCGCAGGTTCGCGGTGGGGATGCGGCCCTGGGCTGCCAGAACCGCCTTCACGACAATCGGATTGGGTTCGCTGAACAGGGCGTTCGCCAGGGGCGCGAGCCGGTTGCCGAGTTCGCGGCCCGCGTCGAGCGCGCCGCTGCGCCACGCGGCGACCAGGTCGGCGTAGGCCGCAGGTGCGACATTGGCGCACGCGAGAATCGCGCCGGTCGCGCCGAGCGCCAGCAGCGGGGCGGCGAACAGATCGTCGCCCGCCAGCACCGAGGTGTGCTCGGGCAGCCGGGCCAGAAAGGTCACCGTCGTCTCGTCGATGCCGCCCGCGGTGTACTTGAAGCCCGCCACGTTGGGCAGTTCGGCCAGCCGGCACAGGGTTTCGGCGCTCAGCGTGCGGGAGGTGCGATACGGGATGTGGTAGATCAGCACCGGCACCGGGCTGGCGGCGGCGAGGGCCCGGAAGTGTTCCACCACACCGTCTTCCGAGGGCCGGTTGTAGTAGGGGACGACCGCCAGGGCGGCGGTGGCGCGCGGGTCGAGAGCGGTGAGGGCGCGCGCCGAGTCGAGCGTGGCGTTGGAACCGGCGCCGACGATCAGGGCGGCGTCGCGTTCGGCGCAGACGCGGGCACAGACATCGATGACCCGCGCCTGCTCCGCGCCGGTGAGGGTGGTGGGTTCGCCGGTGGTGCCGAGCGCGACGAGGCCCGCCGCGCCGGCGTCGAGGACCTCGTGGGCGAGCGCCTCGAGGGCGTCAGCGGCCACCTCGTCGTCGGCGGTGAAGGGCGTGACCAGGGGCACGTACAGGCCGTTGAATGTCATGCCCTCAGCCTGGTCGACGCGATGCGTCAGGTCTATTTCACGTTTCTTGCCCCGAGCATAAGATCAACTGATGCTGGATGTCCGCCGTCTGCGCCTGCTCCGCGAACTCGCGCACCGCACCACCATCGCCGCGGTCGCCGAGGCGTTGACCTATACGCCCTCGGCCGTCTCCCAGCAGCTCGCCGCCCTGGAGAAAGAGGCGGGCACGCCCCTGCTGGAACGCACCGGCCGCAGCGTCACCCTCACCCCCGCGGCGCTGCGCCTGGTCGAGCACACCGAAACCATCCTCGCCGTCCTGGAACAGGCGAGCGCCGAACTCGCCTCCGTCCGCACCGAACTCACCGGCGCCCTGCGCATCGGCGCGTTCCCCACCGCCGTGCACCACATCCTCTCCCCCGCCCTGGTGTCCCTCAGCCGCGACCATCCGCTGCTGGAACTGCTTGTCACCGAACTGGATCCGGCCGAGGCCCCCGCCGCCCTGCGCGCCGAGACCCTGGACATCGCCCTGCTCCAGGAATACGACTACGTCCCCCTCACCCCCGAACCCGGTCTCGACACCGAGCCGCTGTTCGAGGAAACCATCCACCTCGCCGCCCTGACCCCCGGACCGCTTGCCGCACAATCGGATTCCCCCTGGATCGCGGGCACCCCCGGCACCCTCTGCCACGAAATGACGGTCCGAGCCTGCCTCGCTGCCGGTTTCACCCCCCGCATCCGCCATCACGCCGACGACTTCGGCACCGTCCTCAACCTGGTCGCCGCCGGCCAGGGCGTAGCCCTCGTCCCCGACCTGGGCACCCACTCCGCCCCCACCGCCGTAGCCCTCACCCCACTCCCCACCCGTCGCCGCACCCACCTCGCCTACCGCCGCGGCACCGCCACCCACCCGGTCATCGCCGCCGCCCGCACCGCCCTGCACACCGCCGCGGCGGCCACCCGCCCCCGAGCCTGATCAGCGAGCCGCGAGCTCACGCAGGGTGCCGATCGCCTCGCGGACGTGGGAGAGCAAGGGGGAAGCGGAGATCGGGGCGCCGGCGGTGGTGGCGGAGTGAGCCGCGAGGTTGGCAGCCAGGGCGTGGACGCGGGCGGCGGCCGCTGCGGCCCAGGCGGGGTCTCGGCCGCTGGCCAGCAGGGCCGCGATGATGCCGGACAGGACATCACCGGATCCGGCGGTGGCGGCCCAAGAACCACCAGCCTCGTTGACCAGGACCGGGCGACCCGGGCTCGCGATGAGGGTGGCACGGCCCTTCAGAAGGACGGTGACCTGCCAGGATTCGGCCAGTTTGCGGACGGCGGCGACGCGGTCGGAGCCGGGCTCGGAACCGGTGAGGCGGGCGAACTCCCCCGCGTGCGGCGTGAGGACGGTCGGGGCCGCGCGGCCGGTGACCAGGCCGGGTTCGGCGGCGAGCAGGGTCAGCCCATCGGCGTCGACCACGACGGGGAGGTCGGTGGCGAGGATCTCGGCGAGCCGATCCCGGGCAGCGGCGTCGGTGCCCGCACCGGGGCCGCACACCCAGGATTGGACCCGGCCGGCGGAGGAAATGGTCTCGGCGGCAACTACTTCCGGGAAGTGGGCGAGGACCTGAGCCGCGCCGGTACCCGCGTAACGCACCAGGCCCGAGGTGGCGGCGATCGCACCTCCGGTGCACAGGACGGCAGCACCCGGATAGGTGGCGCTGCCCGCGCAGACACCGGTCACGCCTTGGGTGTATTTGTCGTCGAACGGTCCGGGGACCGGCCAGCCCGCGCCGACCGAACGCGGCTCCAGCGCAATCAGATTCGCATCGGGCAGTCGTAACCCGATGGGCACCAGCTCGATTCGTCCGCACAACGGCGCGGCCAACGCATGCACCGGCTTCAACGCACCGAACGTGACCGTGACGTCCGCGCGAACCGCGGGCCCACTCACGGCTCCGGTGTCGGGATCGACGCCGCTGGGCAGATCGGCGGCGATGATCGGACAGCGCACGCCCGCAACCAGTTCGGCCGCCACCGGTCGCAGCGGACCACGCCCGGAGATGCCGACGATGCCGTCCACGACCAGGTCAGGGGTGCCGAGCAGCGCTCCTGACCCCTGCACGACCAGCTCTGCGACCGTGGCGGGCGCGGGGCAGATCCGCCCGCCCGTCCTGCGCAGTGCGGCCAGCCCCGCGGCGTGGGCGCGTTCCGGCGCGAGCAGCACCGCCCGCACCGCCACCCCGCGCCGCCGCAGGAACGAGCCCGCCCACAGCGCGTCGCCGCCGTTGTCGCCGGAGCCGACCAGCAGGGTGACCGTTCGGCCCGCCACGCCGCCGGTGCGTTCCCGGAGTTCACGCGCCACCACGTCGGCGAGACCGAAGGCGGCGCGGTGCATGGGCATTCCGGCGGGTACGCGGGTGAAGAGTTCGGCTTCCGCGGCCCGTACTTCGTCGGCCGTGTAGTAATCGAGCACCGCGTAATCGAGCACCGCGTGGTCGAGCACCGCTGGGTCGTGCGCCGCCGGTGCGGTCATGGGTCGCCTCCCGAATCCGGACTGCCTGCCGATTCAGCAGACTACGCCCCTCTCGTATCAGAGCGAATCAGCGCGGCGCAGGTCAGCGCGGGTGCCCGCGAATGACCCGCTATCGGCGAGGACTAGCCTGGCTGACATGCCGATCCGCCAGTCGTCCTCGCGTGCCCTGCTTCTCGTCGCCGTCGTGGCGGGGGCGCTAGCGGCCGGGGGCTGCTCCTCGGACACCTCGAAGCCCGCCGCCACCTCCACCCCGGCGGCCGCCGCGTCCTCGACGGCGGCGACCTCGGCCGGTCCGGCCGCGCCCGCCGCCGTCACCGTGAACGTCACGGACATGAAGTTCTCCCCGGCCGACATCACCATCAAGGCCGGTGACACGGTGACCTGGAAGTTCGACGACAAGGCCCCGCACGCCGTGCAGGGCATCGGGGATGTCGCGCTGGGCATCAACAGCCCGATCATCCGCAAGGGCGAGTGGAGCCACACCTTCACCTCGCCGGGCACCTACCGCTACCTGTGCCCGCTGCACCCGGACATGAAGGGCACCGTCACCGTCCAGTGAGAGAACCAACTCTCGGGGCTCTCAGGGGCTTCGCCCCTGAAACCCCAACTGCCGACGGTCCCTACTCGACGGTGACGGACTTGGCCAGGTTGCGGGGCTTGTCGACGTCGTAGCCGCGGGCCTGCGCCACTTCGGCGGCGAAGATCTGCAACGGGACCGTCGACAGCAGCGGCTGGTACAGCGTTGGGGCCGAAGGGATTTCGATCAGGTAGTCGGCGAACGGCCGCACCGTGTCGTCACCCTCCTCGGCGATGACGATGGTGCGCGCGCCGCGGGCCTGGATCTCGCGGATATTGCTGAGCAGCTTGGAGTGCAGCACCGCGCGGCCCTTCGGCGAGGGCATGACCACGAAGACCGGCAGCCCGTCCTCGATCAACGCGATCGGGCCGTGCTTGAGCTCGCCCGCCGCGAAGCCCTCGGCGTGCATGTACGCGAGTTCCTTCAGCTTCAGCGCGCCTTCCAGCGCGACCGGGTAGCCGACGTGGCGGCCCAGGAACAGCACCGTCGGGACGTGCGCGAACTCGCGGGCGATCTCCCGCACCCGCCCGGCCGACTCCAGCACCTGGGCAACGAGTTTCGGCATGGACTCCAGTTCGGCGAACTCACGCGCCACCTCGTCCGGGTACTTGACGCCGCGCGCCTGCGCCAGCGCCAGGCCGACCAGGTAGTTGGCGGTGATCTGGGCCAGGAACGCCTTGGTGGAGGCGACGCCGATCTCCGGGCCGGTGCGGGTGTAGAGAACGGCGTCGGCTTCGCGGGGGATCTGCGCGCCATTGGTGTTGCAGATGGCCAGGACTCGCGCCTTCTGCTCCTTGGCGTGACGCACGGCCTCCAGGGTATCGGCGGTCTCGCCGGACTGGGAGATCGCGACCACCAGGGTGGAGCGGTCCAGAACCGGGTCGCGGTAACGGAATTCGCTGGCCAGTTCGACCTCGACGGGCAGCCGGGTCCAGTGCTCGATGGCGTACTTGGCCAGCAGGCCCGCGTGATACGAACTGCCGCAGGCGACTACGAAGACCTTGTCGACCTCCCGCAGCTCCTGATCGTGGAGCCGCTGCTCGTCGAGCACGATCCGGCCGTTGGCGAAATGGCCCATGAGCGTGTCGGCGACGCCCGCGGGCTGCTCCTCGATCTCCTTGAGCATGAAGTAGTCGTGGCCGCCCTTCTCGGCGGCGGCCAGGTCCCAGTCGATGGTGAACGGGCGGGTGCGGACCTCGTCGGCCACGCCGTCGAAGTCGGTGACCCGGTAGCTGTCGGCGGTGATGACGACGGCCTGGTCCTGACCGAGTTCGACTGCCTCCCGGGTGTGTTCGATGAAGGCGGTCACGTCGGAGGCGAGGAACATCTCGCCCTGGCCGACGCCGATCACCAGCGGCGTGGAGCGGCGGGCGGCCACGATGGTGCCGGGGTGGTCGGCGTGGGTGAAGACCAGCGTGAACGCACCCTCCAGGCGGCGCACCACGCTCAGCGCGGAGGCCACGAAGTCACCGGCGGTGTCGCCGGCGGCGTAGGCGTTCGACACCAGATGCACCGCCACCTCGGTATCGGTGTCACTGCTCAGTTCGACGCCCGCGTCCTCGAGTTCGCGACGCAGCGGGGCGAAGTTCTCGATGATGCCGTTGTGCACCACGGCGACCCGGCCGGTGCGGTCGCGGTGCGGGTGGGCGTTGCGGTCGGTGGGCGCGCCGTGGGTAGCCCAGCGGGTGTGCCCCATCCCGGTGGATCCGGCGTAGCGCTCGGGCCCGCGGTCGACGAGTTCGGCCTCCAGGTTGGCCAGCCGCCCCGCCTTCCGCTCCACGGCGAGGCCGCCCACCCCGTCCAGGATGGCGACTCCGGCCGAGTCGTAGCCTCGATATTCCATGCGGCGCAAAGCATCGACGACCACACCGAGCGCGTCCCGGTACCCCACATACCCCACGATTCCGCACATGAGTCACCAGCCTAGCGGTGTTCTCGGCCTCCGCTTCGCTACGGCGGGTTCGCGGCCCCTTGGTCCCGATTCTTCCCTCCTCCGCTCCTCCGCTTCGCTCCCGTATCCGGTCCAAGCACGGGGAGGCGGAGCGCAGTCCAGAGTCGGGACGGCCGCGAACCTTGTGCGCTCGAGGCATTCGGCCGCAAGACCGACTAAGTTCATCTCCGTGTCGGTGTCTGTGAAATCGCTCCTGAGCACTCTGACCCTGCGTGGCCCGCACGAGGTGCTGCGCGGGAATCTCGGCATCGCCGGGCTGCCCGGGGTGGTGTACACGCCGGGCAAGGGGCTCAACCTGCCCGCGGTCGCCTTCGGGCACGGCTGGCTGACCGGGGTCGGCAACTACCGCCGCCTGCTGGAACACCTGGCCTCCTGGGGTTATGTCGCCGCCGCACCCGACACCGAACGCGGCCCGATCCCGTCGCATCTGAACCTGGCCACCGATCTGCTCACCACCCTCGACATCTGCACCGGTGTCCGCCTGGGCGCGGGCAATATCAGCGTCCGCCCCGACCGCTTGGCCCTGGCCGGCCACGGCATGGGTGCGGGCGCGGCCGTGATCGCCGCCTCCCAGCGCGAGGTGGCCGCGGTCGCCGCCCTGTTCCCCTCCCCCACGGCCCCCTCCGCCGAGGCCCTGGCCGGCAAGGTAGACGCCCCCGCCCTGATCCTGGCCGGCGCCACCGATATCGACTCGGTCAGCTCCAACGCCCTCCCCCTCGCCTCCGCCTGGGGTGAAGGCGCGATCCTCCGCTCCCTCGACAAGGCCACCCACAACGGCATGGTCGAAGGCCGCCGCGCCCTGGCCGCCCTCGGCGCCGGCAAACACGAACCCAAGACCGAGCGCCTCACCCGAGCCCTCCTCGTCGGCTACCTCAACTACACCCTCCTCGGCGACAAGAAATACAAGCCCTTCGCCGACCCCGAGGCCGTCATCCCCCACACGCAGCTGGTAGACCCCGACGCGGTGGACGACGAAGCCGAGCAGCCCCAGAAGCTCCCCGTCCTCCAACTGATCCAGGCCCTCCGCAAGTAGGCCGCACACCCGCGGCCCTAGGAAGCCCCGGGCCCGAGCCCGGGCGCCACCTCCGGAATCTCCACCCCTCCCTCCGGAATCTCCAGCGGCACATCCGAACCCCCGAGCGCAGGCGCAGGCGTCCCTACGGTCCCACCGCCGACCGGCCCACCAACGGCCCCACCGCCGACCGGTCCACCCGACTCCGCCCCGCCCGCTCCCGGCGACTCGGCGCTATCCAACGGTGAAGTCGCCCCGGGGTTTTCGGGCACGACCGGGCAGTTCGCGGGATCTCCGACCGCGCTTCGCCCGCCATCGAGCGGCTGCCCTCCGGGCAAATCACCGCAGTCGGGCGGCGGCGCAGCCGGACACATGCCATCGACTGGTGGATAACCGAAGTTCGGCAGCTGGTCACCACCGAGCGGCCTTGGCGGCGTCGCAGATTCGGATGGCGGCGAACCACCCGGTGTGCAGGTCGGACTCGGGCCTCCACCAGGCGGAGTGCCGGCATTCGGCGCGGCGCTGCCGCACGGCGGTGCCGGTATGCCGGACTCGGATCGCGACGAATCATCAGGCCGGCACAGGTTCAGGCCCTGGTGCTGGACCGGAGGGCATCCCGCGCCGGGAATCTCCGCCCCGCCGACCTGGTCCGACCGTGTGGCGGACTCAGGCGATGACGGAGTGCCTTGCGGGCACGGGTCCGGCGGGACTGCCCCCGGAGTCTGGGCCCCGCCGGCGGGGGTGAATGGTCCCCCAGCGGGGTTGTCCGGGGTGAGGGCGGGGTTGCCCGTGTGATCCTTCAGGGTCCAGGTGTGGGTTCGACCGGATTCGTCTGTTACCGCGACAGACATGTCGCCGTTTGCCGTGCGGTCGAGGACGAAATGCTTTCCAACGATGTCGAATTCGACGTGGCCAGTAGGCAGATTCGCACCTTCGGGACCGCGCGGGGCAGGTGTCGAGCCTTCAGGCCCGCCGGAGTTGATCCCGCCTCCCGGGGAGGCGGGGTGCCCTGCGTTGCTGGGATGCCCGGAGTCCTCCGGAAGGCCGGAGTCGACCGGCTCGGGTGATGTCGGGTCAGCGAGGAAGCCGAGCTGCTCGAGGGTGGCTGAAATACCTTGCCGGAGGCTGGTTCCGAGCTGCTCGAGAGTGCCCTTCAACGCTTCGGCGAGCCGGTCCGACGAAGCCTGGCCCGGTTCGATCGCAGCCCCGGGCGTCTGCGAGGACCCGCGCGGTCCAGCACCTGCCGCAGACTCCGCGCCCGGCCAGGGCTCCGCTCCACCACGTGGCTCAATTGCGGTGCGCGACTCTATGTCACCCCGCGAATCCATTGTTGCCCGCGGCTCCGAAGTGGCGAGCGGGGTTGTGGCGGCGGGGCCGGCGAAATCGGTATTGCCGCCGGCACGTTCAGGGTGGGTGGAGGTCGGACACGTGCGCCCCTCCGACCGAGATCGAGCCGAGTCCGGCGCATCCGTTGCGACACCGGGCGGCTGACAGCATGCGGGCCCGCCGTCGGATGCGGGCGGCCGCGATCCGGCCGTCGGCGGCGCACCCACCCCTCCGTCGGCCGAACCGACCGAGCAGGGCTGTACGCCAACAGCATTCGACTCCACACCTGCCGGTTGGCACTTCGCACCAGCCGGGTCGGTCTCCACCGCAGCTGGATCTGCCTGCCCGGCGAGAGGGTCCGCTTCTCCGGCAGTCGGGTTTCCCTGCGCAGCGGCGGGGTCTGTCCGCCCCGCAGCAGAGTTCCCCTGTCCAGCGGCGGCATCTGTCTGCCCGGCAGCAGGGTTCCCCTGTCCAAAGGCGGGGTCTGTCTGCCCGGTGGCAGGGTCCACCTTTCCGGTGGTGGGGTTGGGCAGCGGCGATGGAACTGGACGGGCTGCCGAGGGATCGCGTTGCTTCGGGGCGTGGGTCGGCGGTGCCGGGGCGGGGTCTTGCTGTGGCAGCAGGGTCGGGGCGGGCTGAGGGTAGGGGTGGTCGATGACCTGCGCGAAGGCGGTACTGATCACGCGGTAGTGGGATTCGAAGGTGTCGGCGGTGGCGGTGCAGGCTGCGGTGAAGGCGGCGAGTTTGTGGTCGACGTCGGTGCGGAAGGTGCCGGTGAGCCATGGGTCGGTGGGGGCGATCGACTCGATGGCGTCGGGTGTCCTGCCATCGATGGTGAGGCGGCCCTCGCCGTCGGGTGTGGGTTCGAGCAGGGCGCGAGCGTGTTCGGCTTTCGCGAGGACGGCTTGACGCATCGGGTCGAGGGCCGCGGCGATCGCGCCCGATGCCGCGCGGATCGTGTCGAGGTCGGTGCGGGCCTGGCGCAGTTGAGAATTCATGAGCGCGACGGCTTCCGTGCCGGTGGCACCCGTCCACGCGGTGGGCAGGGTGTTCGCTACCGCCCGGTGGGCTGCGAAGCGGGAGTCGGCGTCCGCGAGCGCCTTGTCCATTTCGTTTCGAGCAGTGTCGAATTCGGTGAGGCTCATGCCGCGCTGCTCGTCGTAGCGTGCGTAGAGTTCCGTCGGTTCCGCGCCCGGCGGTGCGCCGAATACCTTGGCGTACAAGGGCAGGAAGTGCTCCCAGTAGCGCAGGCCGGGCGCGCCGTAGTCGAGGATCTGGTCGACGGTCTTGCCGCTGGGGTCGAAGGTCATCGGCCCGCCTCGTCGAGAGCGGTGGCGCGGTCGCGGTCCAAGCGCTCGTATTCGGTGGCGGCGCGGTCGATGACGTCGGCGGTGGCGGCCGCGGCGGCACTCCAGTAGCGCAGGCAAGCCGCCGCACGTTCGAAGCCCTGGTGCACATCGGCGCCCTGCGCGGAGTAGTCGCGGCCCGCTCGGTCATTGCCGATACCGAAGGCGTGATCGGCGACCGCCCCGGCGTGCTGTCGCAGCGCCGCAGCGTTGTCGCGCAAGGTGGTGGCCGCCGTATGCAGGGCTGCGATGCGCACGCCGAAATCGCCGGATTCCCCCATTGATCCCCCCTCGAGTCCTTGCCCTCCGGACCGGCCTCGCCAGCCGGCGAGGCCCGGTTACGCGCCGTGCAGCCCCCTGCGCTCGGCCTCAGCTGCCGCCGAGATGCCCGCCGTCCATCCGCACCCATTCGGTGGTGCCGTCGGAGTGGTGGTGGAACTCCCACGCCGAGTAGTCACCACCGCTGTCCACAACGGTCACATGGTCGGCGTAGCCGTCGTGATCCAGATCCGTCCACACCTGCATGGCGTGATCGGTGCCGGTGGTCACGGTGTCGGCCAGCCCGTCGGCGTCGAGATCCTGCGTGGGGTGCGATAACTCGACCGCACCCAGCGCACCGAGTTCCGAATGCGCGTCCAGCTCAGGCAGATTCAGTCCGGGCAGATCACCGGATGTGACCATGATGTGCACTCCTCCGCAGTGGCGTGACTCCCATCCTGGCACTCCCGATCACCCCTCGCACCACCTTCGATGCCGAATGTGGATAACTCGGGCCCTGGGGATAACTCACTGCTTGGGGATGATGATCCACAGCGCGATGTAGAGCAGGAACTGCGGTCCGGGCAGCAGGCAGGAGAGCACGAACAGGAAGCGGACGAGTCCGGAACTCCAGCCGGTGTATTCGGCGAGCCCGCCGCACACCCCGCCGATCCACTTGTCGTCCCGCGAGCGGGTCAGTCGTTTGGGGGCCGGGGTCGGAAACTGTGTGGTCATGTCTCCACTCTGCCGAGGCGGGACCCCGCGCACATCGGGCCGAAGCCCGAGGACGACCCTGAACTTTCCGAGGCCCGACGTCAGGGTGCCACCCCGAACACGGCAGAATCGCCCAGGTGAGCACCACTCTGCATGCGCGCGGCCTGGCCGCCGGACACGGCGAGCGTCTGCTGTTCTCCGACCTGGACCTGATCCTCGCCCCCGGCGATGTGATCGGCCTGGTCGGCGTGAACGGGGCGGGCAAGTCCACCCTGTTGCGCATGCTCGCCGACGGCGACGCCCACGAGGGCGAGATCGTGCTGAGCCCGCCCGACGCTACCGTCGGCTACCTGGCCCAGGAGCCCGAGCGGGTGGCCGGCGAGACCGTGCTGGAGTTCCTGCGTCGCCGCACCGGCGTGGCCGCCGCCCAGCGGATCATGGATTCCGCCGCCGAACGGCTCGCCGACGGCGGCGACGACGAGTACTCCCCCGCCCTGGAGCGCTGGCTCGCCCTGGGCGGCGCGGATCTGGAGCAGCGCGCCGACGAGGTGGCCGCCGATCTCGGCCTGGCCGACAGCCTCCCACACGGCCTGGACACCCCGATGACCGTGCTCTCGGGCGGTCAGGCGGCCCGGGCCGGGCTGGCCTCGGTGCTGTTGTCCCGCTTCGACATCCTGCTGCTGGACGAGCCCACCAACGATCTCGATCTGGACGGCCTGGCCCGGCTCGAGCAGTTCGTGACCGGTGTCCGCGAGCCGCTCATGGTGATCAGCCACGACCGAGAGTTCCTGGCTCGCACCGTGAATCGCATCGTCGAATTGGATCTGGCGCAGCAGCAGGTCGGCGTCTACGACGGCGGCTACGACTCGTATCTGGAGGAGCGGGAGATCGCCCGCCGACACGCCCGCGAGGCCTACGACGAGTTCGCCGACACCAAGGCCGGTCTGGAGGCGCGGGCGAACATGCAGCGCAATTGGATGGAACACGGTGTCCGCAATGCCCGCCGTAAGTCCAAGGCGGACTCGGACAAGATGGGCCGCAAGGCCCGCGCGGAATCCACCGAGAAGCAGGCGTCCAAGGTCAAGCAGACACTCAAGCGCATCGAACGCCTGGACGCGGTGGAGGAGCCGCGCAAGGAGTGGGAGTTGCGCATGTCCATCGCGGCCGCGCCCCGCAGCGGCGCGGTGGTGGCGACGCTCTCCGGTGCGACGGTGAGCCGCGGCGACTTCACCCTCGGTCCGGTGACGGTGCAGGTGGATTGGGGCGACCGCATCGTCCTGACGGGCGCGAACGGCGCCGGAAAGTCCACCCTGCTGTCGCTGCTGCTCGGAAAGATGCAGCCGGACAACGGATCCTCGTCGCTGGGCTCGGGCGTGGCGATCGGCGAGGTCGATCAGGCGCGCGGCCTGTTCCGCGGAAACGGCACTCTCGCCGATACTTTCAGCGCTCAGATCCCCGACTGGAACGAATCCGACGTCCGCACCCTGCTCGCCAAGTTCGGGCTGCGCGGCCCGCATGTGCTGCGCCCCAACGACACCCTGTCCCCCGGCGAGCGCACCCGGGCCGCCCTGGCGCTGCTCCAGGCACGTGGCGTGAACCTGCTGGTGCTGGACGAGCCCACCAACCACCTGGATCTGGTCGCCATCGAGCAGCTGGAGCAGGCGGTCGAATCCTTCGAGGGCACAGTCCTGTTGGTGACTCACGACCGTCGCATGCTCGACACGGTCACCGCCACCCGACGCTGGCACCTGGCCGACGGCAAGCTGACCGAAGCCCACTGACACGTCGAGTGGCACACCGGGGGCGGATCTTCGTACCGCCGGGGTGTGCCACTCGGCGAAAAGCTAGACGGCCTCGACCAGCTTGGCGAGGTGATCGGCCAGGTCGTGCGCCTGGGCGAGGTCGGTGGCCTCGACCATGACGCGGACCAGTTGTTCGGTTCCACTGGGACGCAGCAGGATTCGGCCGCTATCGCCGAGCAGCTGTTCGGCCTGGGCGACCGCTTCCAGCACCGCGGGCGCGCTGGCGACGGCGGCCTTGTCCGAGACCGGGACGTTCACCAGGATCTGCGGGACGGTCTGCACGATGCCCGCCAATTCCGCGAGGCTGCTGCCGGTTTCGGCCATCCGCGCCATCAGTTTGAGGCCGGTGAGCACGCCGTCGCCGGTGGTGCCGTAGCGCGGGAACACCACGTGGCCGGACTGCTCGCCGCCCAGGGTGTAGCCGCCGTTGCGGAGGTCCTCGAGCACGTAGCGGTCGCCGACGGCGGTGGTGCGCACCGTGATTCCGGCCGCGCGCATGGCGATGTGCAGGCCGAGGTTGCTCATGACGGTGGCGACCAGGGTGTCCTCGGCGAGTTCGCCGGACTCGCGCATGCCGACGGCGATCACGGCCATGATGGCGTCGCCGTCGACCACGGCGCCGGTGGCGTCCACCGCCAGGCAGCGGTCGGCGTCACCGTCGAGGGCGAGGCCGAGGTCCGCGCCGTGTTCGCGCACCGCGGCCTGGATCTGCTCCAGATGCGTGGAGCCGCAGCCGGCGTTGATGTTGAGGCCGTCGGGTTCGGCGTTGATCGGGATGACGGTCGCGCCCGCCTCACGGAAGGCGGCGGGGCCGACCTCGGAGGCCGCTCCGTGCGCGCAGTCCAGCACGACGGTGAGCCCGCGCAGGTCGCGGCCGGTGGCCTGGACCAGGTGCTCGACGTAGCGTTCGTGGGTGCCTTCGAGGCTGTAGCGGTCGGTGACGTCGAAGACGTGCCCGCCCAGTCCGGGCCGGCCGAGGATGCGTCCGATGGCGCCGCCGGTGGGCCGGGTGAATCCGCCGTCGGTGATGAGCGCCTCGATGCGGTCCTCGATGGCGTCGTCCAGCTTGTGCCCGCCCGCGGCGAAGATCTTGATGCCGTTGTCCGGCATGGGGTTGTGCGAGGCGGAGATCATCACGCCCAGGCAGGCGTCGTACACGCCGGTCAGGTAGGCGACGGCGGGCGTCGGCAGCACGCCGACCGACAGCACGTCCACGCCCGCGGAGGTCAGGCCCGCGGTGACGGCGGCTTCGAGCATCTCGCCGCTGGCGCGCGGATCGCGTCCGACGACGGCCACCGCGCGCTTCTTCCCGCGGCTCAGTACCTGCGCGGCCGCGGCCGAAACCTGCAGTGCCAGTTCCGGACTCAACGAGTCATTGGCGAGCCCGCGGACACCGTCGGTGCCGAACAAACGTCCCATTACCTCAACACCCCTGCAGTTCGGTGGATACAGCACGAGAGCAGGCGCCCCTCCGGTCCGAAAACCGTTGTGGGGAGCCTGCTCTCGCACAGGTTGCCGTGCAGACGGTACCGTGCCCGGCCCCCACGAGGGCCGGGCACGGTAGAGCCTGACGGCGCAATATCAGCGCTTCGAGTACTGAGGCGCCTTACGGGCCTTCTTGAGGCCGTACTTCTTACGCTCGGTGGCACGCGGGTCACGGGTCAGGAAGCCGGCACGCTTGAGGGCGGGACGGTCGTCCGGGGTGACCTCGATCAGCGCACGGGCGATGGCGAGACGCAGCGCGCCGGCCTGGCCGGACGGGCCGCCGCCGACGAGGCGGGCGAAGATGTCGAAGGTCTCGACGCGCTCGACGGTGACGAGCGGGGACTTCACCAGCTGCTGGTGCACCTTGTTCGGGAAGTAATCCTCGATGGTGCGGCCGTTCAGCACGAAGTTGCCGGTACCCGGCACCAGGCGCACGCGAACCACGGCCTCCTTGCGGCGGCCGACGGTCTGGACCGGACGGTCCATGGCGACCGGCGCGGCGAAGGTCTCGGTGTACTCGGCCTCGGCCTCGTAACCGTCACCCTCTTCGACGACCTCCACGGCGGTGTCCTCGACGACGTAGTCGTCGTTGAATTCCTCAGGAGCGGTCACTGGGCCACCTGCTTGATCTCGAAGGGGATGGGCTGCTGGGCGGCGTGCGGGTGGTTCGGGCCCGCGTAGACCTTCAGCTTGCCGATGATCTTGTTGCCCAGCTTGTTCTTCGGGATCATGCCCTTGACGGCACGCTCGACCAGACGGTCGGGGCGGGTGTCCAGGATCTGGCCCACGGTACGGCCCTTCAGACCACCCGGGTGACCGGAGTGGGTGTAGAGGACCTTGTCCTGCCGCTTGTTGCCCGAGATGGCAACCTTGTCGGCGTTGATGATGATGACGAAGTCGCCGCCATCAACGTTCGGGGCGTAGGTCGGCTTGTTCTTGCCACGCAGGATGTTCGCAGCCTGCACGGAAAGACGGCCGAGCACTACGTCAGTGGCATCGATGACGTACCACTTGCGGGTCACGTCACCGCCCTTGGGGCTGTACGTAGGCACAGTGCATCCCTGTCTGTCGTAGGTTTTGCCAGCCAAGTGCGTGGTCGAGCTGATCCCGGCGGCCGGAAGAGACCCAGGGCTCGTGTGACAACCAGTTGCCTGGCCGTACCGCACACCAACGAGCAACCTTACCAGCGGGGGCGGCGGTCCCTCGAATCCGGCCCCCAGCCCCGGAATGGGCGAACCGGCGAGTGAAGCACATCACCGTCCAACCGAAAGGGCCCTTCCCGCGATCGCCGGAAGGGCCCACAGGTCAGATGTGCAACGGCGGGCCGGGGTCGATGCCGCGCACCGGCCCGGGCAGCGTGTAGCGGAGGGTGTCGATGCCGAGGCGCAGGCATTCCAGGCTCTGCGGGTCGCCGATGGTGGCGACGCCCGAACCCGGCAGGCCGGACACGAACGGGGTCACCGCGCACGAGTCGCCGACCGGACGCAGCTCCCCGACGGCGGTCCGAGCGACGACGCCGGAGGCGGTCCCGGGCGCGACAGACGTCCCGGACGCGGTCCCGAACGCGGTGGATGTCCCGGAGGCGGTTCCGGACGCGGTGGATGTCACGGACGACGCGGGCGGGACGGACTCGGCCGCCATGGTCGCCCGCTGATCCGAGTGCGCGCCCAGCAGCGACAGGGCCGCGGCGCCGACCACGATGGGCGCGCCGAACGGCTTGCGCATCTTGCCCCACAGCTTGCCCTTGCGTGGCTTGCGCTCACCTTCGGAGCCCGATCCGGAGTCCGAATCCGACTGCCCAGCGGCATCTTCCGGCGCTTGCGGATTCGACCCACGCACCCCCGACGACATCGGCCCACCGTACATCGCGCCGGGCTGGCCAGGAGCGTTTCCACCGGATCCAGCAAAACTCCCGCGACCCGAACCGGACGTATCCCCCTCGGGCCCATAGGGACCCGCCGGATAGCCGCCCGTGGCGTACCCGCCTTGCGCACCGTATCCACCCGGGCCGTATCCGCCCTGGTTGTACTGCCCGCCCGGACCCTGCTGCGAGCCGTACTGGCCGCCGGGACCTTGCTGCGCACCACCCGGGCCGTAACCGCCCTGAGCGGAACCTTCCGACCCCGCAGCGTTCGCCGAACCGTAGCCCGCGCCATAGCCGCTGCCACCGGTCGAGCCCGGCCCGCCTGCGCCCGGCCCGAATTGGCCGGCGGCGGCCTGCGACTCACCCGGCCCATACGCGCCGGGCTGCCCATAGCCGCCCTGCACCTGACCACCGGGCCCGAAAGCGCCACCCGACTGCCCCTGGCCGTAACCGCCCTGGCCGCCAGGACCATACGTGCCCGCGGCACCCTGCCCCTGCTGCGCACCAGCGCCACCAAGCCCCTGCTGCGCGCCTGCCGAACCCGGACCCTGCGCCGCGCCTGCGGAGCCTGAACCTTGATGCGTGCCCGCCGAACCTGCTCCCTGCTGTGCGCCCGCGGAGCCCGAACCTTGTTGCGCGCCTGCGGAACCCGGTCCGTACCCGCCATCTGCGGCGTGTGCCGACGCCGCGTAGCCCTGACGGCCCGACCCGGCACCACCCTGGTCACCGGGTCCGAAGACCGTCGTCATCTGATCGTCGGCGGGTGAACCCGGCGGCCGCATGAACCGGCCGCCGACGCCTTCCAGCCCGGGCGGTAGCGTCCCGCGTCCCCCGGCCACGGGCTGTCCCCCGGTGCTCGGACCTTCGGTGCCGCGCGTAACCCCTTGGCCCGCATCGCCGCTCGGCGACGTCCCGGCCGCCGCGGCGGCGTTCCGGTCGGGTTCGCCCGCTCCCGCCTGTGTGAGCCGTGCCAATTCCGCGGCGGTCACCCGCTGGGTGATGCCACCGGGCCCGGTGTTGCCCGTCGCGCCGGCCTGAGCCGCGGCGTCCTGCGCGGTGATGCGCCGCGTGAGTCCTTCGGCGGCCGGATCGGCGGGCCGGCCCGACGTCGACCCCTTCGTCAGGGCGGCCACGGCCGCGACCTCCTCGGCGGTCAGACGACGAGTCCGGCCCTCCGAGTCGCCGCCCGCCGGCTTACCGGCGTCGGCCGCAGGCTGCGGGCCCGTGCGCGGCGCGGAACCCGGCCGCTGCGTGTCGGATTCGGGCGCGGGCGGTGGATCCATGTGCCGGGGAACCAGTTCCGGCTGCTGAGCCAGCGGTTCGGGCTGGCGTTGCAGCGGCCGGTCGGCGGGTCCGCCGCTGACATGGCGCGGTCCCTGCTCGATCGGTCGCGCGTCAGCGCCTCCAGGCTGCTGTTCGGAGCCACTCTGCTGCCCGACGGCGCCCGCCTGCTGCGGCGATCCCGTCTGCTGCCCAGCGGCACTCGTCTGCTGCGCCGATCCTGCCTGCTGCCCAGCGGCACCGGCCTGCTGCGCCGATCCCGCCTGCTGCGCCGCGGCGGGCCGGGGCCGGTCGTAGGCCGGGTCGCCTTCACTGTCGGCGACCAGCAGGTGGGTCGCACCCAGGACGAGCGCGTGCATCGGATGGTCGGCGACCTGGAAGCGGTGGCCGAGGTGGTTCTGGAAGGCCAGGCGCAGCGCGTCGTTGAAGCAGACGTTGCCGGTGAGCAGCACGGTCGAGGTGTCGGCGTTGATGGCGCGGGCGGCGGCCATGACCTCGATGACGACATTGTCGGCGGCGTGGGCCTCGTGCAGCGCTTCGGCGGTGATGGCGACGCTGACCGATTCGGTGGGCTGATCGTCGTTGCCGTGGACCGCGACGACCAGGCATTCGCGGCCGTCGGAGTAGACGCCGACCGCGCCGACGGCGGGCCCGCGCCCGGGCGCCCGGACCAGGCCGAGGGCGCGCACGTACCCGGACAGCGCCACCGATTCGGGCAGCGGTTCGGCGGGCACGCCGAGTTGTTCGACCAGCCGCACGAATTCGTCGACCTTGGGGTCGGGCCATTCGTCGGGGAAGGGCAGCGCGAGCACATCCGGTGTGGCCCCGAGATGTTCGACGACCGAGGCCAGCGGGTTGTGCATGCGGGCGCGGAACACCAGTTCGGCGGGCCAGGTCGCCCCGGCCACCACGATCTGCGGGTGCCCGATGATGTCGCGCACGTCCGAGATGGCAATGCCGACATCGGGCCGCCGGTCCACGCCGGCGGTGTGCAGCCGCCCGGACGCGTCCGCCAGCAGATACGCCGGAGGGGTGTACGAACCCTCAACCAGGACCGGGCGGATGGGCGAACCGCCGCCACCGGCGGCCACCGACACCACGTCCCAGCCGAGATGCACTGCCCCAACTCGCGCCGTCACGACCATCAGTCTGCCTGCTCGCCCTGCTGAGCGCGCGACCGAATCACCACTTCGCACCCCCGCCCGGGTGTATGACCGATCACGCCGACAGCTTCTTCAAGCGCAGACGCGACCAGGTGAACAGCGCGAGCAACGCCGTGATCCCGCTCAGGATGGCGATGTCCATCGCCCAGGTGCCGACCGTGTGCTTCCACACGAAGTCCTTCTGCGCCTCGGGCATCGACGACATCGAGGGCAGGTTGATCGTGGACGCCCCGGCGCCGTAACCCCAGCGGGACGGGAACAGCCACGAGAGCTGTTCCAGCACGGTCTGACCCGCCACCGAGATCATGCCGCTGGACAGCACCAACTGCGCCATGATGACCACCACCAGCAGCGGCATCACCTGCTCGTTGGATTTGGCCAGCGCCGACAACGCCAGACCCAGCACCACACACGACACCGCCGTCAACGCGACGTCGAGATAGAGCTCGAAGGTTCCCGACGAGAGCACCACGCCCTTGCCCGGCGCGGGCTTGAACGCCAGCACGATGCCGATCATCACCGCCGACTGGAACAGCGCCGCGAGACTGAAGATCACGATCTTCGACATCAGGTAGGCGCCCGACCGCAAGCCGACCGCGCGTTCCCGATAGAAGATGGCCCGCTCGCCGACCAGGTCACGAACGCTGAGGGTGGCCCCCATGAAGCAGGCGCCGAGGATCAGCACCACCAGCAGCTGCTGCGCCTCACCGTTGCTGGCGGGCACCATGTCGCCGTTGGGCAATTGGACGAAGCCGGCCGATTGGAATCCGTTCTTGCCCTTGACGACCAGTGACAACGCCCCGAGCACGAAGGGCAGCACGGACAGGAAGATCAGGTAGCCGCGGTCGGCGAAGATGAGCCGCGACTGCCGTCGCGCCAGGGTCGAGAACTGTTTGATCGCACTCGATTTCGGGGCCTTCGCCCGCTCCACCGGTTTGACCGGCGCGGGCGGCTCCGCGAACGCCTGCCGGGACCGGAAGTTCGCGAACGCCAGATCCGGGTCGGCGTCGACGCGGCCGAAGATCTCGGCCCAGTCACTGGTGCCCATGACGTGCCCGACGGTGCCCGGGTGCCCACAGAAGGCGGTCTTGCCGCCGGGCGCGAGCAGCAGCACCTGATCGCACATGTCCAGGCAGGCCACCGAGTGGGTGACCACGATGACGGTGCGCCCGGCGTCGGCCAGTTCCCGCAGCATGGTCATGACCTGACGGTCCAGCGCCGGGTCCAGGCCCGAGGTGGGCTCATCCAGGATGAGCAGCGAGGGACCGGTGAGCAGTTCCATGGCCACCGAGGCGCGCTTGCGCTGACCGCCGGAGAGCCGGTCCACGCGGGTGTCGGCGTGCTGGGTGAGCGAAAGCTCCTTCAGCACATCGGTGATCACCTGTTTGCGGTCGGCCTTGCTGGTGTCGGGCGGCAGTCGCAGCTGGGCGGCGAAGTTGAGCGCCTGTTTGACGGTGAGCTGCCGGTGCAGCACGTCGTCCTGCGGCACCATGCCGATGCGGGAGCGCAGCGCCTCGTATTCGGCGTGCAGGTTGCGGCCCTCGAAGGTGACCACACCGGCGGACGGAAGGGTGGTTCCCGCAATGAGTTTCGACAGCGTGGACTTGCCCGCGCCGGAGGGTCCGATGAGCGCGGTCAGCGAGCCGCGACCGGCCTGCATGTTGACGTCGACGAGCAGCTGCTTGTTGCCCTCGACGGTGAACGAGACGCCGTGCACGTGCAGGCCCTGTTCGGCGACCGGCCGCTGCCGGTGCACCAGGGTGCCTTCCTGCACGACGAAGTCGACGTTACCGATGGTGACGATGTCGCGTTCGCGCAGCAGTGCGCGCTGTTCCCGGCGGCCGTTGACGAAGGTGCCGTTGGCCGAGTTGAGGTCCTCGAGGGCCAGGCCCTCGCGGTCCGGGACCAGGCGCGCGTGCTTGCGCGAGGCCATCGGATCATTGACCACGATCTCGTTGTCGCTGGTACGGCCGATGTGCAGGCCGTTGCGCGGAATCCGGTCGGCGCGCGCGATGGCGGCGGTGGACGCCCGCGCGCGGATCGGCGGCAGCGCGGAGGTGTCGGCCTTGGTGGTCATGTTGATCGCGTCGCCGGCCTGCGGCTGCTGGTTGACCGGCGGCCGCACCACGTTCGGCCGCGGCGGCGTTCCGCCCTGCGGAGTCTGCCGCTGCGGCATCGGGTTCGGCTGCTGATGCTGCGGTCCCGAGACCGGCCGGTTCGGGTTCGGGTTCGGCCACTGCGGCTGATTCTGGTTGGGCTGGACCGGATTCGGCGGCTGCCACGGCTGCTGCGGCGCGGGCCGCTGCTGCACCGGCGGGCGCTGCGCGAACGGCTGCTGTGCCTGCTGCGGCTGCCCCACCTGCGGCTGCGGGCGCGACGGCGGCCGGTTCGGCTGCAGACCGGGCTGCTGCGACGGCGTGCCTCCCACACGCGCCTGCTGCGGCAGCAGGTGCAGCAGCGGGCCGCTGATGGCGTCGCCGAGCCGCACCTGGGTGGGCCGGTTGATGACCAGCGGCGTGGACAGCCGGCGGGCGTCCACGAAAACGCCGTTGGTGCTGCCGTTGTCGGTGAGCATCCACGATCCGGCCTCGTAGCTGAGGATCGCGTGGACGCGGGAGACCAGTGGGCTGTCGACGAACAGCGTCACCTCCGGCGCCCGCCCCATCGTGATCTGCTGAGTCGCGTCGAAGACCCGTTCGGTTCCATCATGACGCACGGTGATCTGCTGCGCCCCCGGTGAAGACATGGTGGGATGATAAGCGAAGCCCCCGGAGTCCGGCGTCGCGCTTCTTGGCCGCCCGCCCGATTCCGGGACCAGAATTCGATCGGCTGCCGAGGGAGAACACGTGGCGAGACGCCGAGGGGAGGCGGTGCGCACTCGCCGGTCCGCGCGGATTCGCCGCACCCTGGTGACGCTGGGGGTACTGGCCGTCGCGGTCGCGCTCTTGTCCGGATGTACACGAAATGTTCACGGCCACGCCGTATCCATCTACGACGACCCGTTCAAGGTGGCCGGTCTGCCTACCACCAGCGGTCCCAGCGGACCCCGCACCGGTGTGCCCGATTCGACGCTGACCGCGCAGAACTCCGACGGCGGCATGATCGACAAGCTGGTGCTCAACGCCCTCGACGATATCCAGACCTATTGGCAGGGTGAGTTTCCACGCGAGTTCGGCGGCGACTTCACGCCGGTGGACAAGTTCATCTCCTGGAACGCCAGGACACCGCGCTCGCAGGCCGGGCAGTTCTGTGGCGAGACCAGCTACCGGCTCGTGAACGCCGCCTACTGCCGGCTGGACGGTTCGGTGGGCTGGGATCGCGGCGTGCTGCTGCCCGCGGTGGCCGACGAGTTCGGGAAGATGTCGGTGGTGATGGTGCTGGCCCACGAGTACGGGCACGCCATCCAGGAGATGGCCAAGCTGGTCGGCCGCCGCACCCCGACCATCGTCAAGGAGCAGCAGGCGGATTGCTTCGCGGGCGCCTTCATCCGGAATGTGGCCGAGGGCAAGGCCCCGCATTTCACCATCAACACCTCCGACGGCCTGAACGCGGTGCTGGCCGCGACGGTCGCCTTCCGCGACGCCGATCCCGACGATCCGCAGAGCGTGCACGGTTCCGCGTTCGAGCGGGTGACGGCCGTGCAGATCGGCTTCACCGACGGCCCCAAGAGCTGTAAGGCCATCGACCAGAACGAGATCGACCGCCGCCGCGGCAATCTGCCGCAGACCCTCGGCAACGACGCCAATCACGGCCAGTCCGAGGTGACCCAGTCCAGCCTGCAGGATCTGGCCAAGGCGATGGCGTCGATCATGCCGATCAGCGACGAGCCCGAATACGGCTACGACACCGCGAAGCTGAACTGCCGCAACGGCGCCGACACCGCGCCGGTCACCTATTGTCCGGCCACCAATCGGATCGGCACCGATGTCTCCGCGCTGCACGATCGCGGCGTCTCCAATGCCGATGACCAGGATGCCTTGCCCGCCAACGTCACCGGGGATTTCACCGCCTACATCGTGTTCATCTCCCGCTACACACTGGCCGTGCAGCACTCCGAGAAACTGCCGTTGAAGGGTGCGAAGACGGGTTTGCGCGCGGCCTGCCTGTCAGGCGTGATCTCGGGGAAGCTGGCCGATCCGAGCCGCAAGGCGAGCGGCGGCATCACGCTGTCCGCGGGCGATCTCGACGAGGCGGTCTCGGGTCTGCTCACCGACGGCCTGGCCGCCAGCGACACCGACGGCAAGACCGTGCCCAGTGGCTTCTCCCGGGTGGACGCCTTCCGCGCAGGAGTGCTGGGCACCCAAGACATCTGCTATTCCCGATATACCTAGGGGAACAGGGACTTTCGGGTCCTATCCGAAGGGCGGGGGCGCGACGGGTTCCAGCCGCAGCACCCGGTTGCCGAGCATGATCTCCGCGCCCGGAATCAGAGTGAACGGCTGATTCGGTTGCAGCCGAATCCAATCGCGGTATCCGGGCGGGCGCACCCGGGTGCCGTTGGTGGAGCCGCGGTCGACGATGGTGACATCCCAGTTCACCAGGCGGATCTCGGCGTGCGCCCGGGACATGCCGCCGGAGCTGTCGTCGATCCGCAAGGGCAGCAGGCCCGCCCGGGCCGGTTCGGAGAGCTCGGGGTCGCGGCCCACCACGGCGTCGGCGGCCAGCATGAACGTCATACCGTCGTCGAGGACCAGCATGCCCAGCGGCGGCCGGATCACCTCCGACACGTGCTGGGTCTGATCCACCGGCATGCCGCACACCGTGCAGAAGGCCGCGCGCGGATCACTGGGATGCGCACGCGCGCACTTGAATCCGAGCACCTTCGCGGTGAGGGCGGTGGCCTTGGCGGTGGCCTCGAGCCGGCGCTGCAGGTCCGGATCGGGTTTGGGCGCGGGGTTGGTGCCGCTGGTCTCGCTGGAGCCGGCCATCTCGGTGGGCGCCCGATGCAGATCCACCGGGATGTCCTCGGTCACCGGATCCGCGGGAGCGGCGGCCGCCGCCAGGCTCGCGGGAATGCGATTGGAGGTGCGGGTCGGGATCAGATCGGGGTCCACGGGGAGCGGTTCGGGCTCCGGATCCCGTTCGGCGTCGAAGGCGGCCGTGGGCGGCGGCGGTTCCGCGGGCCGCGGCCGGACCGCGCGCACCGGTGTGCGGGACACCACAGGCTCGCCCTCGAACCAAACCACCGCGCCCGCGGCGGGCGCCAGTCCCTCGATGAGCGACCCGATTCCGCGCTCGGGCAGCTCCGGTTGCCGCTGGTGGTGGCCGAAGAGTTCCTGCCGGGATTCGTCGATGAACAGCGCCGCGGCCCGTGCGGGCGGCGCGGCGACCCGGTCCACGGTGAACGCGGCGTCACTGCCCCGGTAGTACTCGACCACGCTCCCGGCCAGCACGGCCGTCACCGAGCCGTGCAGGAAGATGGCCAATCCACCGGTGTCGGCGGCCGACAGGATGCCGAAATCGATGGGCTCCCCCGGTGAGATCCGCTCGGCGTCCTTCATCAGCCACCGCGTCGCCTGCCGCGCGATCCACCGGCCCGGCCCGTCCGGGGACAGCTCGGTGGCGTCGGCGACCAGATCCCCCAGCGCCCGCACCGCCGTGACCGCCCGCGATTCCGGGGTGAGCCGCCCGCGCTCCCGATGCGCGACCAGGATCACCGCTCCCGCCACCCGGCTCAGCGCATGCCCGCCCGCGACGACCTCGACCTGCCGATCCATCACGGGAATCGGCCCCCGAGAAGCACGCGGCAGGGATCCTTCAGCACAGCCACCAGGTTACGTGCCCGTCCGACACCCGCTACAGTCGCGGAGAGCAGCGGGGGGAGCCGCTGCGTCCGGCGAGTAATCCAGGAGTTCGTTCATGGCGATGAGTCCCGGCACCATCGTCGGGGGGTACCGGATCGTGCGGGTCCTCGGTGCGGGCGGGATGGGGACCGTCTACCTGGGCAAGCATCCTGAGCTGCCGCGTATGGACGCGCTCAAGGTGCTCTCGGCCGAGCTGACCCGCAATGAGGAGTTCCGCGGGCGCTTCGAGCGCGAGGCCAATGTGGTTGCGGGTCTGGACCACCCGAACATCGTCGCGGTGCACAATCGCGGCGAGGAGAACGGGCAGCTCTGGATCGCGATGCAGTACGTCGAGGGCACCGACGCCTCGGCCGAGATCAAGCGCGATCGGGCCGCCGTCCCGCCGCTGCGCGCGCTGTCCATCGTCACCCAGATCGGCCGCGGCCTCGACTACGCGCACCGGCGCGGACTGCTGCACCGGGATGTGAAGCCCGCCAACTTCCTGCTCTCCAACGCCGAGGGTGAGGACGAGCGGGCGCTGCTGGCCGACTTCGGCGTCGCCAAGTCCATCGAGGACACCACCGAGCTCACCCAGACCGGCAGCTTCGTGGCCACCATCGCCTATGCCCCGCCGGAGCAGCTGTCGGGCGCCCCGCTGGACCACCGCGCCGACATCTACAGCCTGGGCTGCTCCTTCTTCAAGCTGCTGACCGGCCGGAACCCGTATCCCGCAACGCAACCGGCGCTGGTCATGATGGGCCACCTGCACGAGCCGCCGCCGCGCGCCACCGACGTCGACCCGCATCTGCCCGCCGCACTCGACCAGGTCTTCGCGCGGGTGATGGCCAAGAACCCGGCCGAGCGCTACAACTCCTGCCGCGAGTTCACCGAAGCCGCCACGGCCGCGCTGGTGCCGGGCTACAACCCGGTGTCCACCAACACCTCACCGACCTATCCGATCCAGGTCGCGCCGCCGGGCATGCTGACGGCAACGGCCCAGAACTACAGCGCCACACCGGTTTCCGCGTCGGATCCGACCGAGGCGGTGCGGCCGACCCGCGGTCGCACCCGGCTCTACCTAGGTATCGGTGCGGCGACGGTGGCCGCCGCGGTCGCGGTGGGCATCGGCATCGTGGTCAGCGGCGGCGAGAGCGGTTCCGCCGCAACGACTTCCGCCGTGGCCGCCCCCGCCTCGAACGCGGCGCCGAAGTCGGTGGACCAGGCGCGCAAGGACAATCCCGCGTTCCAGGGCAAGACCGTCACCATGGTCGACGTGACCGGCGACCAGCTCAACACCAAATACAGCATCTACCTCACCGGCAGTGACCAGGCGAAATACCTGGAGAGCCTGGGCTTCGTCTACAACCCGCAGTACCAGCCGGCGACCGGGGAGACCGCGCCGCGCGCCTCCACCGGCTGGGGCTCGCTGAAGGTGACCGACGATTCCTACGTCATCGCCGTCCGCTCCGACGAGAAGGCCGGCGGTGGCGGCCTTCTCGGCCTGCCGAGCGAAATCACCAGCTCACGTGCCATCGTGGTGCCGGTCGACGACCCGTCCACGGTGGCCGCGATCCGCAATTGGACCCCCGACTCCGGCCAGACCCTGCTCACCAAACTGGTACCGGTCCTGCACAACCGGATCAAGTAGGGTTGCGCCGACAGTCTCTGGGGAGGGGAACCCATGCGCAAATCCGTGCGCGCAGCCATGTCCGCGGCGGCCGCGGTCGTGGCTCTGATGACCGCCGCCTGCGGCTCCGATCCGGAATCGGCCGCACCGGCCGAACCCGTCATCGACCTGGCCAAGCTCGATACCGGCAACCTGACGACCCAGCCCAAGCAGTACGACAAGGCCGGCAACAAGGACCTCGGCCGGGCCGTACAGGCCGAACGGCTGGCCAATTACCTACCGCTGCCCGCGGAAATGAACCCGGCGGTCACCAAGCCCGCGGCGGCGGTCAACGGCGCGATCAGGCCTTTCATCGATCTCGGCTCCGGTGCGATGCGGGTCCGCACCAACGCCAAACCGGACGCCCTGCGGGCCGCCGCGCCCGGCTTCCTCTCCGGCTACGTGACCACCGGTAATTCCGACGACCTGCCGGGCCTGGCCTACGAGTTCGCGAATACGGTGCTGATCTTCACCGACGAGGCAGCAGCGTCCGCCGCCGCTCAGGCCCTGGGCCAGGCCGACTTCGACGCCGTCCCGAGTGAGCGCCTGCACCTGGACAAGTACCCGTCGGCCTTCGTCTATCTCGACAAGTACTACGACTTCAACGCCGGCGTCCGATCCTGGTATGCCACCGGCAGATTCGTCATCTTCGGCTACGTCTGGGACGAACTGATGGCGGAGTCCGGGATCAGCGATCCGGCCGCGCTGCTGGCCCGGGTGCAGCTCGGCCTCGACGCCATTCCGCCCGCCCTCGCGAAGTTCCCCGCCGTCGCCCCGGATCAGCTGACCGAGCAGCCCGTCGACCTGGACGGCGTACTCGGGCGCACCTTGCGGACCGTCGCCGACGACCAGTCCGAGCGCGGCATTCCCGGCGTCTACGACCGGCACGGCGGACTCCAACTGTTCCCCGGCGACGACAATGCGGCCTTGTTCGAGAAGGCGGGCGTGGACCGGGTGGCGTTCAACGGCGGCTACGTCTTCCGCGCCCGCGACGCTGCCGGGGCCACGGCCATCATGGCCGAACACAGCCGGACCTCGCGCACCTTCGAGCCCGCGGACTCACCCGTGAACCTCCCGAATGCTCAGTGCCGCAAGTACACCGGGCCGGAGCCCCTCTCCATCCCCTACTACTGCTACGTCACGCACGGCCGCTTCGCGGGCGAGGTGGCGGCGAGCCAGCTGCTCGATGCGCAGCAACGGATTTCGGCGCAATACGCCCTGTTCATCAACGCGGACAAGTGATCGGGAGGGAAAATGATGATCTCGCAACGACTTCGAATGACCGCCCTGTTCGCGGTCGCCGCCGCGGCGCTGACCGGCTGCGCGACCATGTCCGGCACCACCCGGCCCGGTGAAATCGACGTCCGCACACTGGATGTCGGCAAGTACTCCACCCGGCCGCTGGATCTGCGGTACCTCTACCGACCGAGAATGATCATCGCCCGGGAACTGGCGACGCAGCGGCTCGCCGACCACGTGGTGACCGGCGCCGACATCGACCCGGCCCTCGCCTTCGGCACCGGCGCCGTGTCGATCATCAATACCGACCGCGCGACCCAGGTCCTGGCCAAGGCCACCGAACCGGTCCTCGTCGCGAACAAGATGATGTTCGGCCTCTCGGTCGGTCACAGCGACAAACAGCTGGACGAGTCGGGTAAGACGCCCGCCGACAGCACGTTCACCACGGTCACCGTCCTCCAGTTCCCCGATGCCGCCGCCGCGGTGAAAGCGGCCACCGAATTGGACGACGCCGACTTCGGGGTGGCCGCGGATGTGAACGAGCGGGTCGTGTTACCCGGACACGGCGACGCCCATTCGCATTGGCGGCCCGGAGTCGCCAGCCTCGGCTCGACCATCGCGCACGGCAGCTACGTCGTGAATACCTATCTCGGCGTGCAAAATCCGGATCTGTCGGCCTTGACGGCGCTCGCCGACAAGGTCTTCGACGCCCAATTGCCGCTACTGGATTCCTTGCCGCCGTTGACCCCGGAGGGCATTCTGCGCCTGCGCTACGACGCGGACGGCATGCTGCGGCGCACCCTCGCCCCCGGGGTGAGTTTCCGGCCCGACTTCCGTGAGCAGGCCGTCGCCGAACCGCGCGGATTTCTGCATCGGGTGAGCGATCAGGCCTTCTGGCGGCGGCTCGTCACCGACAGCGGAACAGACCGCTTCTCGACCTCCGGCGCGGATTACGACGGGCCGAGCATGCTGTTCCGAACCCGTGACGCGCAGGCGGCGAAACAACTGGCGGATGCCATTCTCGGACACGGCTATTCCGGGAAAGTGGACGCACCGGCCGGAGTTCCGGACGCGAAATGCGGGGAAACCACCAATACTTCGACCGTGATCAACCGCATCCGGCGGTATCGCTGCGTGGTCAGCTATCGCCAGTACACGGCCGTGGTGGACTCCGATCAGGTGGCCGACGCCCATCAGCGGGCGGCCGCCCAGTACGCGTTGCTGGCGAACAGCACCTGGTAGCGGGGAACCGGCGGGCCGTGACCTACGTCCAATCACTCAGAGGTCGTCCGCCCGCGAACCGGAAGGAGGCACCGTGGCAGGTGCATTCGAAGCCAGTAACGAGCTCATCCAGGCCAAGGCCCAGGAGTTCCAGAAGACCCACGACATGCTGATGCACGCCATCGCCGATCTGAAGCGTGATGAGGACGGCATGGTCGCCGGCTCGAATTGGCGAGGCGGCGCGGCGGACGCTTTCAACGCGTTCATGCAGCGGTACTACTTCCAGGCCGACAAGCTCAACGACAAGCTCATGCACACCGCCGAGACGCTGATCAAGGTCGGCTCGAACTACGAAGAGCACGACAAGGATTACGAGTCCAAGGTCAACGCCCAGATCTCGAGCCTCGACCTCCCGGCCGTCTAGCCACTCGGCCACCCTCTCTTTCCGGACAATTGGCAAAGGAGTTCACCATGGCAGCAGTTGACGGCCAGATCATCTCCGCCCATTTCGAAGGCGTCGCCGACGGCGCGAATTCGATCCTCCGCCGCGCGGAAGCCATCCGCGACCAGCTCGAGGCCTTCCACCGCACGGTGGAGGAGTTCGTGCAGAACAACTGGAAGGGCGACGCCAACGACGCGTTCGCCGACCTCCAGCGCCTGTGGAACCAGCATGTCCTCCACCTCAACACCACCCTCAACGGCGCGGCCACCCTGGTCCGCACCGGCAATGCCGAACTCCAGGCCAAGGACACCGCACTCGCGGGACTGTTCTGAGAACTTCACGAGCGAACGGGCCCCGGCATTGCCGCCGAGGACCGTTCGCGTTCGGTCACTGACAGCTCACGGCTCTGCCGAAGGCAGCCAACCGGTTTGGATCAGTCCCTGGCTTGCCCGGGTGCCGTAGGTGCCGCGGCCCGGCGGCATGAGGGACGGACGGCTATTGCCGAACAACACGCCTTCGTCGCGGCTGCAGCTCATCACCAGGGACGCGGAGTTGAGTTCCTCGAGGCGGTTGAGGGTGGCCTCGTACATGGCTCGGCCCGCGCCGCCGGAGCGGCGGGCCAGGATCAGGTGGAAGCCGAGGTCGCGGGCGTGGGCCAGGTGGTCGACCAAAGCGTGCAGGGGGTTGCCGGCGGCAGTGGCGACCAGGTCGTAGTCGTCGACGATGACGTACAGTTCCGGGCCCTGCCACCAGGAGCGGTCCTTGAGCTGCTGCGGGGTCACGTCGGGGCCGGGCATGCGCTGGCTGACGTAGGCGGCCAGGTCGGCCATGTGCTGGGTGAACTGCGGCCCGGTGGTGCCGTAACCCGCGAGGTACCCGTCCGGGACGGTGCCGAGCATGGTGCGCCGGTAGTCGCCCATGATGACGCGCGCCTGATCGGTGGTGTTGGACGCGCAGATGGACTGCACCAGCGAGCGCAGCACGGTGGTCTTTCCGGCTTCGGAGTCGCCGATGATCACGAAGTGCGGGCTCGCCGCCAGATCCAGGAACGCCGGGGCGAGTTCGGCCTCGTCGATGCCGAGCGGGAAGCGCAGGCACGGCTGGGCACGGTCCACCCGGGCGGGCCACTCCCCCGCCGCGCGCAAGAGCTCGGCGCGAGGCAGCCGATCGGGCAGCATGCGCACCGCGGGCGCGGGGCGGCCCGGCGTGAATCGAGCGATCATCGAGACCGCGTGCGCCACACCGGTTCCCATCGATGCCGGATCGGGGTCGCCGCCGACTCGCGGCAGCGCGGTCAGCATGTGCAGCCCGTCGGCGGTCATGCCGCGCCCCGGGCGTCCCATCGGCACCAGTGCCGCGAACTTGCGGCCCAGATCCGAATCCATGGGGTCGCCGAGCCGCAATTCGACGCGCGTGCCGATCTGATCCTTGAGCGCGGGCCGGGCCTCGGCCCAGCGGTTCAGCGACAGGACCACGTGCACGCCGTACGAAAGTCCTTGCACCGCGAGGTTCATGACAGTTTGGTCGAGAAGTTCGAATTCCTGCCGGAAGGCGCCGTACCCGTCGATCACCAGGAACACGTCGCCGAAGGGGTCCTCCCGCACGCCGCCGGCGGTGCTGTCGGCGTCGGTTCCGGTGGCGCGCAGCCGCCGGAACTCGGCCATGGACTCCACCCCGAGGCGCCGGAAGCTTGCTTCGCGGCGGCGAACGATGCCCACCATCTCGGCCACGGTGCGCCGCACCTGGTCGGCCTCCATGCGGCTGGCGACCGTGCCGACGTGCGGCAGCCCGGCCAGCCCGACCATGGTGCCGCCGCCGAAGTCGAGCAGATAGAACTGCACCTGTTCGGCGGTGTGCGTCAACGACATCGCCATGACCAGGGCCCGCAGCGCCGTCGATTTACCCGATTGCGGGCCGCCGACCACGGCCACGTTGCCGCGCGATCCCGACAGGTCCACCACCATCGGATCGCGGCGCTGATCGTAGGGCCGGTCCACAATGCCGATCGGGGCGCGCAGCGCGGCCACGGGGTTCCAGTCGCCGGTGAGGATCGAGCGCGGCAGCAGCTGATCCAGGGTGGGCGCGTCACCGAGCGGCGGCAGCCAGATCTCGTGGGCGGGCCGCCCGCACCCGCGCACTCGCGACACCAGCATCTGCAGGTTGGAGACCTGATCGGCCTCGGCGGGCGCGGTCACCGGTTCGGGTTGCTCGGGCGGCGGAATCCGGTCGGCGGTGCGGAAGTCCACGCGTGCCGCGCTGAACGGCCGAGCAGTCACGTCGATCTCACCGGAGCGAGTCACCGCCCCGGCCGCACGTCGCGCCGCGCCGCCGGTGTACGGCCCGGAGACGTAGGCGGACTGGAATCGCTGAATCTCCCCGGAATCGGATTTCAGGTAGCCGCCGCCGGGATTGCCGGGCAGGTTGTAGGCGTCCGGCACGCCCAGTACCTGCCTGGATTCGTTGGCGGAGAACGTCTTCAGGCCGATCCGATAGGACAGGTGGCTCTCCAGCCCCTTGAGCCGTCCTTCCTCGAGCCGCTGCGAGGCCAGCAGCAGGTGCACGTGCAGCGAGCGCCCCAGACGCCCGATCATGGTGAACAGCTCGGCGAAATCCGGGTGCTGGGACAGCAGTTCGGAGAATTCGTCGAGCACCACGAACAGGGCGGGCATGGGGTCCAGGTCCGCGCCCGCCGCCCGCGCCCTCTCGTATTCGGAGACATTGGCGAAGTTGCCCGCCGCGCGCAGCAGTTCCTGTCGCCGGTTCATCTCACCGGCGAGCGCGTCGCGCATGCGGTCGACGAGGTCGGCCTCTTCCTCCAGGTTGGTGATGATGGCCGCGACGTGAGCCACCCCTTCCAGCCCGAGGAAGGTCGCGCCGCCCTTGAAATCGACCAGCACGAAGTTCAGCTGATCCGGCGAGTGCGTGGCGACGAGGGAAAGCACCAGTGTGCGAAGGAATTCCGACTTTCCCGACCCGGTCGCGCCGATGCACAGCCCGTGCGGGCCCATGCCACCCTCGGCCGCCTCCTTGATATCGAGCACCACCGGCAGTCCGTCGGCCCCGATGCCGAACGGCACCCGCAGCCGTTCCCGGCCGTAGCGCGGCCGCCAGGCGGTCTCGGGGACGAAGGCGCCGATGTCGCCGAGCCCCAGCAGCTGTGACCAGCCGGAGATGACTTCGCCTTCGTCGCCGCCGGTCTCGGCGGTGCGCGCGGCGGGGGCGCGGTAGGGCGCGAGCCGCCGCGCCGCCTGTTCGGCTTCGCGCGCGCCAATGCGGTCGATGACCGCGAAGCGTTCCATCGCCCCGGAGGCGCCGCGGCCGGCGCATTCCCCGTTCTCCACCACCATCTGGATGCCGCGGGAAGCGGCCAGCCGTGGCGCGTACCCGCACAGGTCGATGACAGTGACGCCCTCGAAACCGTGCTCCCGCAGAGGATCTTCCTCGGCTTCGAGTAGTCCGCCGTCGAGCACCAGCACGATCTGGGTGAGCGCGGGATCCGCCGGCTGGTTACGGGAGTATCGAACCCGGTTGTGCAGTAGCGAGTTCAGGTCGGCGTGCGCCTCACGGATGGAGCCGTACACCATGCGCCCGCTGCCGACGCCGTCCTGGGATTCGGGATGCTGGCTGTGCGGCAGCCATTTGGCCCATTCCCATTCCCGGATGGTGTCGGGTCCGCAGACCACGGCGACGAGTACCTGGTCAGGGCTCTGGAACATGGTCAGTTGCAGCAGCATTGCCCGGCTCAGGTCGCGGGCCTGGGCGCGGTCGCCGGTGAGCTGGACGGCGGCGAAGCCTTTGACGGCGAGTGCGGTCGGCAGGTCGGGGACGGTGGAGTGGGTGCGCACGAACCGCCGCAGCGAGACCGCGGCGATGGGTTCGAGTTCCTCGACCGGCCCAGTTTCCGGGGCGACCAGTCTTGTAGCAAGTCTCTGGCTACCTAACCCGATGCGGGCGTGACAGAAGTCCTTGTCCCCCGGCCGACGCTCCCACATCCGCGCGGTCCCCGCCAGCATCCAGATCAGCCCCGGCGCCGGATGACTCCATTCGACGGCCGCCCGCTGCTGCCCGGCCGTCCCCTCCACATCCCGGCGCACCTGGTCCAGATAGCGCAGATAGTCCTTGCGGTCCTCGTCGGCCTCGGCCGCCTTCTGCCCCTTGCCGCCCTGCCCCGCATACATCCCGACCATGGAGAACACCATCATCATCGGGAACATCAGGCTCATCGGATTGGACGCGATGCCGCTGCCGGAGGTGAACATCAGCGCCACCATGCCGAGCATGCCGACGCCCATCACCACCGGCATCAGCCTGGCCAAGAGATTCGCCGGAACGGCCCGCGGAATCTCCGGCGGCGGCTGCAAGGTCACCTCACCGCCCGGCGAGCGCGGCATCTCCCGGCGCGGGCGGCGTTGGAACCGAACGGTGCTCATCGCGAAAAATCCCCCAGGGCATCGGGTGGGAGTTCACAGACGGCAACCATCTTGCCGTACAGTTCGGGCGTGATGCACTCGCGGACGGATCACCTCGAGGACTTCCGCGGCACCGTGCGCGCGCCGGATCTCGCGCGAGTCACCATTCTGGCCAAGCACACTCAGGTCGACATGGCCATTCCCGTGGATGTGCCGGTGGCCCTGATCATTCCGAGCCTGGTCGACATGGTCGATCAGCACAACCGCGCCAACGACTTCGACCTCGACGGCGAGCCGGTCGAGCCGCACGAGTGGGTGCTGGCCCGCATCGGGCAGCCGCCGTTCTCCAATTCGCTGAGCCTGGCCGAGCAGGGTGTACGCGACGGCGAACTGCTCATGCTGGAGAGCGCCGCGCGCAGCGCGCCCGCGCCCCTGTTCGACGACATCATGTACAACGTCGCCATCGCCGACGCCGACCACTTCCGCGGCTGGTCCCCGCGCACCGCCCGCCGGACCGGGTCGGTGCTGGCGGTGGCCGGCATGCTGACCGGCTGCTTCGGCCTGCTGGCCGTGCCCGACGCCGTCCCGAGCTGGGTCTGTGCGAGCGTGGCCACCGCCGTCACGCTGCTGCTGGTCACCGCGGGCACGGTGCTGGCCCGCATGTACCGCGACCCCGCGAGTGCCCTGGTGCTGGGCGGCTGTGCGCTGCCGACGGCGTTCACCGCCGGAGCATTGTTCGTCCCGAGTCACTATGGCTGGGCCAATGGACTTTTGGGCGCGGTCCTGGCCGGGGCCACCGCGCTGCTGGCCTGGCGGTCGAGCGGGGTCGGTCCGGGCCTGTTCATCGGGGCGGCCACGCTCGCCGTCTTCGCCATCCCGGCCGCACTGGTCGGCCTGCTCACCGAGCTGCCGGTGCGCGCGATCGGTGGTGGCGTCGCAGCCTTGGGCCTGGCCGGATTATCGCTGACACCAAGGCTTTCCATGCTGCTGGCCCGGCTTCCGCTGCCGCCGGTGCCCGCCCCGGGCACCCCCATCGATCCCACCGAGGACGACCCCGACGACCATCGCGCGCTGCCCACGCTGGAGGCATTGCGCGCGAAATCCGAACAGGCGCGGGACTATTTGGCCGGTCTGGTGGTGGCGACCACCCTCGTGGTCGTGACGGGTGCGGTGGCGAGCGTGGATCCGACTGCCGGACGGCCCTTCTGGCCCGGCCTCGCCCTGGCATTGGTGTGCGCGGCGGTGCTGCTGTTCCGCAGCCGCACCTACGCGGGCGCGGAGCAGGCGGTGGTGCTCATCGCGGGCGGCGCGGCCATCGCGCTGCTGGTGTTGATCGGCGCGGCGCTCACCCAGCGTCAGCCGCTCACGGTTTTCGGTGTGGCCCTGGCGCTTTTCGCGGCCGCGCTGGTGCTGGGCTTCCTGGTACCGCACCGGCAGGCGTCACCGCCGGTCCGCCGGGCGGTGGAGTTACTGGAGTACGGCTTCGTGGCCGCCGTTGCGCCACTGGCCTTCTGGGTGACCGGCCTCTACGCCCTCGTGCGCGGACTCTGATCGAGGCCGGCGATGCGGGGTAGAGCGGTGAACGCCAAGGAGTCTCACAGAACTGCTGCGGGCGTACGGCGCGCTTCCCGCGTAGCCGCGGCGGCATCGGTACTGGCGCTGGGAGTCTCGTTCGGCATCGGTTCCGGACCGGGCGCCGCCCAGGCGGACCGGCCGCCGCCGATCGATGTGGGCCTGCTGCCCCCGGGCGGACCGGCCACCCCGCCGACCCCCACCGAGCACCCTGCCAACTCCCCCTGCCTCAGCACCCAAGAGGGCGGCGACGGGCCGACCATACCCGCCACCCAGCGCACCCTGAACCTGCCCGGCGCCTGGAAATTCTCACGCGGCGCAGGCCAATTGGTGGCCGTCATCGACACCGGGGTGTCGCCGCATCCGCGCCTGCCCGGCCTCATTGCCGAGGGCGACTACGTAGCGGCCGGCGGAGACGGCACCGAGGACTGCGACGCGCACGGCACCATCGTGGCGGGCCTGATCGGGGCCACCCAGGTCGGCGGCCAGGGCTTCGCCGGCGTCGCGCCGGAGGCCCGGATCATGACCATCCGCCAGACCAGCGCGCTGTATCAGCCCAAGGGCGCGGGCCGGGAGAAGGGTCCCGACGACATGCCCGACGGCTACGGCAAGATCTCGGCGCTGGCCTCGGCGGTGCGGCGGGCCGCCGACGCGGGCGCGCGGGTCGTCAACATCTCCCTCGTCGCCTGCCCCACCACGGAACCGATGAGCGCGGAGATGGGCGCGCTGGGCGCGGCCGTGCAGTACGCGGCGGTGGTGAAGGACGTGGTCATCGTGGCGTCGGCGGGCAACACCGACACCTGCAAGGCGAGCAATCCGGGCCTGGATCCCCTGCACCCCGACGGCGATCCGTGGGATCACGTCACGTCCTATGTGGTGCCGGCCTGGTGGGACGCCTACGTGTTGTCGGTCGGCTCGGTGGACGCGTTCGGGCAGCCGTCGAAGTTCACCGTCCCGGGGCCGTGGGTGGGGGTCGCCGCGCCGGGTGAGAACGTCGTCTCCCTCGATCCCCGCGATACCGGGCTCACCACCGCGAAGGTGACCAATCAGGGCCAGGTCCTGCCCTACAGCGGAACAAGTTTCGCCGCCCCGCAGGTGGCGGGGGTCGCCGCGCTGGTGCGGTCGCGGTATCCCGATATGCGGGCCGCGGAGGTGGTCGAGCGGATCGAGGCCACCGCGCACGCCCCGGGCGAGGGCTGGAATCCCTACATCGGTTACGGCACGGTCGATCCCGTGGCGGCGCTCACCGCCGAGGTGCGCAAGGAGTTGCGGCCCAAACATCCGGCGGACGCGCGCGATCAACAGCTCGGTGTGCCCAATCCGGCTGCTGCGCCCGACAATACGGCGCGCGATGCCGCTTTGATCGGCAGTGGCATCGTCGCGCTGCTTCTGGTTCTGGGTTTCCTGGCGTCGTTCCCGCTGCGCCGCAAGTTCGGCAGCCGCGACAGCTGATCGCTAGTTCGCGCTGGGCCCTCGGGTTTTCACCGGTTCCTCGGCCGGATTCGGATCCGGCGCCACACCGTCGTGAGCGACCATGGCGCCTTCCCGGCTCAAGACCGGCCCGGGAGCGAGTAGTCCGAGGATCGGCCACGGCGCGGGTTCGGGTCGCACCCGCTCCGGGTCCATGCCCAGCGCCTCGGCGGCCTCGAGATTCCTGACGCCGAAGCGAACACCGTAGTCGGACACGAAGAACAGGCTGTCGTGACGCTGACTGTCCGGTTCGATCCCCGTGGACTGCACGTAGGCGCCCGCGCCCGGCTTCAGGTAGAAGCTGTCCACGTTGGGTCCGCTGCCGTCGGCCTGCGCCAGCGGCACCAGCCGGGCGCCGTCGGGGATCGGGACCGCGTGCCCGGTGAGCACCGACAACTCGGCGTGCCTGCTGCCGTCGGACGTGTCGGCGGAGCTCACCGGCCGCCAGGACAGGCAGTCCACGGGCTGGTCCTTGCCGTCCACCAAAGCCGGGGCCCGACTCGGATACTTCGACACCGGCAAAGCCGAGGACACGGGCGCACCGGTGCGATCAGCCTGCGCGATATAGCTGTCGGCGGCGCTGGAGCGGTAGGTATTGCGGATGATGTCGGCGGTGAGCGCCGACACGGGCTGCAGCCCGTCGGGCAGCACCGCGTAGTACCTGCTGTCGGTGCGCACCTGCACAACGTCGCCGATGCGATGCTCGCCGAGCGGATAGCCCGGTGCGGCCCCGGCATTCTCGATACGCGGCGGCACCAGCGGCGGCACCTCGGGGATGGCGTCGAGCAGGCCCTCGCTGATCGGGCGCGGTGTCTGGCCGTTCAGCTCCAGTGCGTCGGCCACGGCGCGATCCTCGAGGTCGATGCGGGCGCGCTGATCGTCGTAGATCAGATACGTGTAATCCCGGCCCTGCACCAGCAGCGCCCTGCCGGGCTCCAACGCGGAAACCTTGTCCCTCGAAGCGGATTCGCCAAGCATCACCGAACTCGTGAGGTTGCGGCTGCCGTCGTTGGACAACGCGTCGCACACCGTCCAGGTGCGGCCGTCGCCGCGGGTGAAGTTCAGCGAGGTCGGCGCGCCGGGGATGCCGATCAGCTGGCCGCGCGGCTGCTCGGCCAGCTGGGACTCGTCAACGATGGCGGGCTTGGCGGCGTCGCCCGCGGCCAGCCGCGCCGAGGCCAGGTTCAGCGCCGGGTGCACCACATTGTCGAGCACGACGTACACCGCGCCGGTGTCCTTGCCGATGAGGATCTTGTTGGAGCCGATCTTGTCCTGCGGCCGCAGCAGAGCCAATACTCCGCAACCAGCCAGTGCGACACACGCGAGGATCAGTCCGGCGGCGAAGGCGCGGGACTGGGAACGCATGGGATCGTGCAACATTCGCACGTCCCGGCGGACCAGGGCGTGCTCCATGCGACGGACCAGGAAGCGGTAGCCGCTCACCTGCCATCGGGTCGTGGGTTTCGAAGGCATCCAACTCCCGGCGCGTCGTTGGTTTCGCCGAACACAGTACAGTGACAAGGACATTCATTCGCGCTCGACCGCCGCGCGGGTGCCGCGCGGGGCCGACATCGGGGAGCCGGGGACGACGATGACGATCACATCCGGGGAGGCGGGGCGGCGGCCGTCACCGGTCCGGATCTCCTTGGCGAACCTGGTCTGGGCGCAGGTCTCCGGACTGGTCGTTCTGGTCATCGCAATGATGTGCGGGCTGACCTGGTGGGCTGCGCTCGCCCTGGGCATAGTGGTCGGTCTGGTTCTTGTGCTACCGCTCGGCAAACGTACTGTTTCCGACTGGATCACCACCCGCGGCCGATTCCGCGCCCGCCGCGGCCACCCGCCCGCCGACCTCATCGACTTCCGCGCCCCCGACGGCCGCTCCCTCGGCCTCTACCGCGACGGCAGTCGCGTGGTCGCCGTCGTCGAAGTGCTGGCCTCCAAAGGCGGACTCACCCGCCTCGGCCGCTCCACCGTGCAGTCCACCCACCTGCTGCCGCTGCCCGAACTCGCGAAAAGCCTGAGCCGCCACGACATTCTGCTGTCCGGCATCGACATCGTCTCGCACGGCTTCCGCAGCCGCTCCGGCACGCCCGCGGGCGCGATCTACGAATCACTGCTCGGCCCGCTGCCCGCCACCGCGCACCGCACGGTCTGGCTGGCCATCGCCTTCGACCCCGTCACCCGCCCGGAGGCCGCGACACGGCGCGGCGGCGGACTGCCCGGCGCGTGTCGCGCGGTCACCGCCGCCACCGAACGCGTGGTGCGCATCCTCGAGGACGGCGGATGCACGGCCCGCCTGCTCACCGCACCCGAGATCCGCCAGGCCGCCCTGCAGGTCACCGCGGGCGTGGATCCCGGTGCGCTGACCCAGCACTGGCGCTACGCCGAACTCGGCAACAGCGTGAACATCGGTGCGGCCGTGGACCCCCGGCAGCTGGGCTCCGACCTGCTCGCCCAGCTCTGGGTGCCCGCCTCCCGCGGCACCACCGTGGCCGTGAAACTGCGCCCCGGCGACAGCGCCGACACCGTGCGGATCGGCGCGGCCTGGCGGCTCACCGCCCGGGAGCTGCCCGAGGAGCCGCTGCAGCAGCACATGATCTCCATGAACGGCCGTCACCGCGAGGGCCTGCTCGCGCACCTGCCGTTCGCGGTACCGGGCCTGGACGACACCGTGCCCGCCGAACTCCGCGATATCGCCGAACTCGGCGCCCTGCACCTGCCCTCAGCGGGGTGCGGACAGCTGCTCGGCTCCGACGGGGACGGCAACGGTGTCGCCATCCGCCTGGTCGGGCAGGGCATTTCGAGCGTGTACGTGGCCGGCGAGCTCTATCTCGCACAACAGCTGGTCTTCCGCGCCCTGGCCGTCGGCGAACGCGTCCTGGTCCGTACCGACCGCCCCGACGCCTGGCAGCAGCTGGTCACCACCATCGGCAATCCCGAGCGCCTCGCCGTCGCGATCGAAACCCACCAGTCCGACGCCGATTTCACCGCCACCGTAGTCGACGGGGTGCTCGCGCCCGCACCCCACGCGGGCATCACCACCTTCCACCTCACCGACGACCCACTGGGCTGGCCCGCCACCGGACCGGACCTGTCCGTCCGGCAGCCCGGCGCGGCCGGGAATCGAATCATCCTGCGCACCGGCGCAACCGAGGTCCCGCTGACGCTGGTCTCCATCCCCCGCGAGTCCACCTACATCGGTCAGCCCCGCGCCGCCGCGGCCGCCACTCGCACCCCCGGCTAGCTCCCCGGGTAGGGATCCGCGGCGCGCGCTGTACGCAACGCCCCTGCCCACCAAGCGAGTTGGCGCAGCATACGGTCCGCGGCATCGATCGCGGCACCATCGCTCGTTTCACCGTCGGCGTCGAATCTGCGTTTGGCCTCGTGGAAACTGACGGTCTCGCGCACCGAAACCATGTGGATCTCGGCGACCACCTGCCGCAGCTGCTCGACCGCGCGCAGGCCGCCGGACAGACCGCCGTAGCTGACGAAACCGATGGGCTTGCCGCGCCATTCGCGTTTGACGCTGTCGAGGGCGGTCTTCAGCGACGCCGGATAGCCGTGGTTGTACTCGGAGGTGACCGCCACGAAGGCGTCCGCGGCGGCGATCCGCTGCTGGAAGGCCCGCACCTCGTCGGTCTCGGTGAGATCGGCCGGCAACGGGGTATCGATCAGGTCGATGACACCCACCTCGAAATCCGCGTCCGCGCGCGCCCGCCGCAGGAACCAGTCCGCGACCACGGGCGCGAACCGCTTGGGGCGCACACTGGCGACGATGACCTCGAGCCGCAGCGGAGCGTCGTTCGAAAACTCAGCCATGCCGAGAGCCTATCGGGCTCGCTCGAACCCACCCGCCCCGGTTCAACGCCGCCCGGTGCCGCGCCTGGCATAGTCGGCGAGGCCCTTGGCGGGCAAGGTCGGAGCCGTGAAATCCAGGGCGTGCTTGGCTCTTTCCGGATGTGCGACCACATGCCGGATATCGGTGACCCGACATTGCCCGGTCACCACCGGCGACGGCCCGTCCACAGCCTTTGCCATGGTGGAGGCCACCTCCCACAGCGTGAGCGGCCGCCCCGAAGCGATGTTCAACGGCACGAATCCCGGCACCGGGCGCTCCACCGCGGCCACGGTCGCCAGCGCCGCGTCCCGCACGTGCACAAAATCGCGAACCTGCCCGCCGTCCTCGAAGACCCGCGGCGGACGGCCCGCCGCCAGTTCGGCCCGAAAACGCGCCACCACACCCGATTCCGCCGACCGCACCCGCCGACCGTCGGCCACCGGATCCCCGTAGAGATTGTGGTACCGCAGCACCGCGGCCTGACCGCCGGTATTTGCCACCCAGGCCAGCGCGTAATGCTCCTGCGCGACTTTGCTTGCCGCGTAAGCGCTCCGGGGCCGCAGCGGGGCGTCCTCCCCCATCGGCTCCCAGGTCAGTACCTCCCCCGAGCGCGGCGCGCGGTGGTCGAACAGCCCTCGGTCCAGATCTCCCCGCCGCCGCAGTCCCGGATAGAACGGCCCGCTGCGCACGCCGCGGTACCGCCCCTCGCCGTACACCGCCACCGAGGACCCGAGCACCAGCCGACGCACGCCCTCCCGCTCCATGGCGGCCAGCAGCACGGCGGTACCGACGTCATTGTGCGCCGCATAGAGCGCGGCCCAGCGCATGCCCTCCGCCCCGGGGCGATCGGTTCCTGCCCGGCCCGCGCCGACCGGGCCGCGGACGCACGGACCGGCCCCGTGCGCCGAGTCCGCGCGACCACGCAGACCATCCGCTGACGCCCGGCGCGAATGCGGAACATCTTGCGGCGAAGCCAAATTGGATGGATCGGCGCAGACCGGCTCGACCGCGCCGCGTACCTGCGGGAGCGGCACGGCCGTGGCCAGGTGACAGACCGCGTCGACATCGCCCAGCAGGGGTTCGAGCGCGCCCTGATCACGGATGTCGATGCGCGAGACATTCTCGGGAACAACCGGATTCGGTCCATGCACGGTCTCGAGCAACGCATCGATGGCGACGACCTGATGCCCCGCGGCCAGCAAGGCGCGGTGAACATGAGAGCCCAGGTAGCCGGCGGCGCCGGTCACCAGGACGCGCAGGGGGTCGGGACCGCCCGCATTCATGAACCAAGCCTAGCGGACGTAACCCCAATACCTATTTACAGATGGACATTCCGGGCATAACACCGAACCCGCGAATGCCGCCGCGAGCGGGTGCAATGGCGCACCACGGGGCACAACGGCGTACCCCGGCTCCCCCGCCTCCCGAGCCTTCAGCGGACGACTGAGAGCCGTCCGCCGTGGCAACCCGTGCCGCCGGTTGGGTGCCGAACCGATTCCGGGCGTACCCGACGAGTTACCCCTGTCGCCACGAAATCAGTTGTCGCGGGAGATTCGAAGATCCTCCGGCAAGTCGCGACGCCCGAACGACAGGGGCCAATCTCAGGGCAGTTCGAAGGGCAGCTGCACGCCGGTACCGGTCAGCACCCGGCACTTGTCGCAGGTGTCGTCGCCCTGCACCGCGGCGACGGCGCGGCGCACCATCGCCTTGAACGGCACCAGGTTGCGCTCGAACTCGGCGAAGACGTCGGCGGCGCTGACGCCCTCACCCGACTCCAGCCCGGCGTCCAGGTCGGTGACCAGAGCGATTGCGGAATAGCACATTTCGAGTTCGCGAGCGAGCACGGCCTCCGGGTGCCCGGTCATGTTGACCAGCTCCCAGCCCTGCCCGGCGAACCAGCGGCTCTCGGCGCGGGTGGAGAAGCGCGGGCCCTCCACCACGACCATGGTGCCGTAGTCGTGCGCGGGCAGATCGTCGCCGGCCGAGGCGAAGGCGGCCGACCGCAGTTCCTCGCAGTACGGGTCGGCGAAGGACACGTGCACGCCGCCGGTGTCGTAGAAGGTCTGGGCGCGCCCGGAGGTGCGGTCCACCAGCTGGTCCGGCACGGCGATCGTGCCCGGCCCCCAGTCGGCGCGCAGGCTGCCGACCGCGCAGGGACCGAAGATGCGGCGCACGCCCAGGGTGCGCAGCGCCCACATGTTGGCGCGGTAGGGCACGGTGTGCGGGGAGAATTCGTGCTTGCGGCCGTGCCGCGGCAGGAACGCGACCGAGCGTCCCTCCACCTGACCGATGGTGATGGGCGCGCTGGGCGCGCCGTAGGGGGTCTCGATCTCGACCGTGGTCGCGTCATCGCCGAAGAAGTCGTAGAAGCCGCTGCCTCCGATGATGGCGAGCGTTGCCCGTGCGTCCGAACTCATACCCTCGATTCTTGCCTACGCGCGCGCGAGTGGTGGGACCAGGGCGAACCATGTACCCTAGGGGGGTATTTCCACCCGGGAGTGAGGACAGCGTAGGTGACCAACGACAAGATCGCACCCCAGGACCACAGCGAGACCGACGCCGCCGAGTCCTGCCACGACCACGCCTCGCACGGCTACATCACCGCCAAGGACGACTACCTCAAGCGCCTGCGCCGCATCGAAGGTCAGGCCCGCGGCCTGCAGCGGATGGTCGAGGAGGAGAAGTACTGCATCGACATCCTCACCCAGGTCTCGGCCATGACCAAGGCCCTGCAGGCGGTCGCCATGGGCCTGCTCGAGGATCACATCAGCCACTGCGTGGTCGACGCGGCCGTGGCTGGCGGCCCCGAGGCCGAGGCCAAGATCAAGGAAGCCACCGACGCCATCGCCCGCCTCGTGCGCAGCTAGCCCCCCCCAGGGGCACCAGCTCAGCAGGCGGCGGTGCCGCCTGGGTAGGTACCCAGGGACGCCGGGAGGGCCCAGCGGTCCGGGCCGGACTGCCAGCCGGCGGCGACGCGGCGGGAACCGCGGCGGGTGGGGGCGCTGTCCTTGCGGAGGTTGTCCTTGCGGTCGCGGGTGGTGCGAATGGAGTCGCAGGCCTGGTTGTCGGCGACCTCGACCGAGATGTCCAGATCGGCCAGCAGGATGCCCTGCTCGCCCTCTCCCAGCGGGGTCACGACCTCGCCACCGTCGGAACCGTAGATGCGGGCGCGACCGATGGGGCCGCTGGGCTGACGGGAGCCGCCCAAACCCTCGAACGCGGCTTCGCCGACCACCGCGGTGGGCGCGAGCACGAACGCGCCGACCTCGAGCGCGTACATGCGGCTGAGCGTCGCGCTCGACTCCGGGCCGACCGCGTCACCGTCGGGGCTGCCGGGCCAGGCGGCCACGTGGATCTGCTCCTCGTCGGCGCGCAGCGCGCGGGTGAGCAGCGGCCGCTGGTTCTCCTGACCGGAGAGCGCGCCGTACTTGCCGATCGGGGTGTGGTGCACCGCAGGCAGATTCGGGGTTCCGGACGCAAATATCTTGCGCTCCACGCTGTTCAGACCGGCTTTGCGGCGCACCGACAGCAACTCGCCGGAATCGTCGATCACGGCCTGCGACATATAGATTCGGCGTTCCTGCCGCTCACCGAATCCGAGGACGACGTGAATGCCGTGCGCGGCGGCGGCAGCGGTGATCGCGCGCATTTCCGCGCCATCGCGAGTCATCGAATTCTCGCGGCACCGGGTCGAGTATTCGACATTCCACTGATTGGTATCGATCCAGCGCCACCACGGATAACCCGGGAGAAACGCCTCCGGGAATGCGACGAGCCGAGCACCCTGATCTCCCGCCGCCCCGATCAGATCGACAACCTGATCGACACCGTCGGACAGGCGCAGCCAGCTGGGTTCGGCCTGGACGGCGGCGACTCGCACCGTAGTCCTCATCGCTTTTCCCTCATGCATCAGCATGCTTGCCAAGAATTTCGCGATGAACAATGGCCACGAGTGCCGAATGACCGACTGATCATGCCAGGGTGCGAAAAGCTCCCGGAGTTGTACCCATTTCCAGACGGAAGCTTCTGTAGAAGCTACGCTCCGTGAGGAATCCCGATGCTTTCGCAACCGCCGAAAGCGGCAACTGTGGCGCATTTCTCAGTAGGTCGCAAGCACGTTCGATGCGCATGCGGCGCAACACGGTTCCGGGCCCGCCTTCGAACTCACCGAAGACTCGATACAGGGTACGCCGAGACATTCTGCAACCTTCGGCGATTCGGTCGACTCCGAGGTCCGGATCCGCGCAGTTGTCGCGCATGTAGTTCAAGACCCGCTGCCGGTTGAGCGCGTCCGCCGACTGGTCACCGGGTGCGCGGCCGGACGCCGCGATCGCCGCCGCGGCCAGCAGGTCCATACCGGGCGCGGACAACAGCGCGGCACTCTCGGGATCGGTGCGCTGCAATTCCGCCAGACCTCGAAAGAATCCGGCCACGATTCCCGGTGCGGTGTTTCCGGAAAATACTGTCGCAGTGGGCAATTCGAGATTGTCGACGCCGTAGCGTTCCCGCAGCCGGGCGAGCGGGACCTGCACGACGACTTGTTCGAAGCGCTCGGAAGCGTCCCAGCGGTAGGGCCGAGTGCTGTCGTAGAACACGATTCCACCGGGACCGACATCGGCGACGCGATCATCCTGGCACAGTCGTGCGGTACCGACCGTCGGAATACTCGCGAGCAGATATTCGTCCGCGGATCTGCCGATCAGTGCACCGGTGCGGCGAATGACTTGCGGCGTGGATCCGATTACGGAGACATCCATCTCGCCGTAGCTCGCGGATTCGATATAACCTACAAAGCGACCACTCGGTATTGGTTCAACGGCCAGCGGAACGTAAGAGGCACTCACCTGCGCTTCCCAACGCTCGAATGCCTCCGTCGACGTCTGTTCCAGGCCGGACCGCACCTCGATCCGGTTGACCGGTTGTAACCCTTCCACTCCCCATCCCTCGATGACAATGGCGGCCGTGTACGGCCGAATACTGGGGAGAGTGTGTCAGATCGAATGAGAACGAGCCAATGGGCCGAGCAGGTACAACCTGTATCAGTACCGGTACGTACTTGTACCGCTAAGCAGCAGACTCGAAGCTGAGATCGAGTTCCAGATCGGCGTACAGCAAACCCTGTTCGTGCCCGCCCAACGGCGACGCCAGTTCCTCACCGCCCGGCGCGAAGATGCGCGCATGCCCGCCCGGACCCGGCACCAGCTGCTTGGCCGGCTCCACGCCCCGGCGGCCCTCGCTGCCCGCCACGTCCATCACCGAGCACGCCGCGATCACATTCAGCTGCCCGACCACCGCGTACCAAAGCGTGGCCGCGTTGTTCACGCGCACGCCCCAATCCACGTCTCGCGCAACGATGAAACCCGGCCAGGACACCACGTGGATCTGCGCGCCGGTGCGCTCCAGCTCCCGCCGCGCCGGCAGATGCAACTGCTCGGAGCCGCCCTGCACCGCGATGCGGCCGATGCCGGTGCGGAAGACCTGCGACTCGCCGGGCTCACCGGAGCGGAAGATCTTGTGCTCCAACGGCGTCAGCTCGGGCTTGCGGCGGACTCCGAGCAGTACCCCTCGATCATCGATGAGACACTGCGACATGTAGAGCGAACTGCCGCACCGCTCGCTGAAGCCGAGCAGCACGTGGATGCGATGCCGCCGCGCCGCGTCGGCGATGCGCCGGAACTCGGTGCGCCCCACCGTCATCGAATTCGTCCGATAGCGCGCGAAGAAACCCTGACCCCAGCTCACCGACTCCAGCCACAGCCACCACGGATACCCGGGCAGGAAAGTCTCCGGGAAGGCCACCAGTTGCGCGCCGCCCGCGGCCGCGTCCTCGATCAACTCGATCGCCTGCCCGACGCCCGCGGGAAGGTCCAGCCATCGCGGCTCGGCCTGGACGGCTGCGACACGCACCTTCGTCGGCACCTCGGCTCCTTCGACGGGATCGGATGATGCAATCACCCTTCGCCGAACGCGAGCCGGTCACAGCGACATACCGTGCCGTGCTACCGACAGCGCGTGCCTGCGTCCAATTGCGACCGGAATTGCCCCGGAGTCACGCCGGTTTCCTGCCGAAATGCCCGGTAGAAATGCCGATCGGTGGCGAACCCGGACGCCGCCGCGATGGCCGAGAGCGGCCGCTGCGGGTCGGCCCGCAACAGCCGCCGGGCATGCTCGACGCGCATCTGACGCACCAAGGCGGCCGGCCCGCCGATCTCCTCGCAGACCCGGTAGAGCGTGCGCCGCGAGACCAGACAGGCGTGCGCCACCTCGTCCACGGTCAGGTCCGGATCGGTGTAGCGCCGCCGCAGCACCGCCAGCACCTGCTGCCGGGTGAAGACCGAATCGGCCGGCGCCGGGGAGCTCTGCCCGTTGGCCAGCAACAGCGCCGACGAGAGCATGGAGGTGACCTGTGCTTCGAGAACGTCTGCCGCACGCCCGGTTTCGTCGGCCCCGAGCCCGGCCATGCCCCGGAAGAAGTCGGCCACCACCCCCATCGCGCCGGTGACCGGCAAGGCCTTGGCGATCGGCAGTTCGTCACGCTGCAGTCCGGAGTGGTCGAGCACCGCGCCCAGGGGCGCGCGCACGATGGTGGAGACCGCGTTCTCGGTGGTCCGGCTCTCGATCGGGCGGGCGCTGTCGTAGAAGGCGATGGTCCCGGCCCCGCCCTCGATCAGCCGACCGCCCTGCTCGGTCCAGTTCGCGCCCTCGACCACGATGTTCACCAGCAGGAAGTCGCCGGCGGCCTGGTCGAGCTGGCGCTTGGTGCGCACGACCCGCTGGGCGCTCGAGGTCATCAGGGTGAGGCTGGAGCGATCCAGCTGGGTGTAGCGCAGCTTGCCGTGCCAGTCCTGCCCGTTGCCGATCGGTTCGATGATCGACGGCAGCACGGCGTCCGCGACGACGGCCTCCCACTGCTCGAAGGCTTGCCGCGCGGAAACCTCTGAGGTCGTACGGACTTCGGCACTGGCCGTGGAAGCGATACCCACAGCTGCATCATTGCACCTGCGGGCCCTGGGAGATTGGGAATGAAGGCGACGGATGCGACAAAACGGACCACTTGCCCTGAATTTTCCGCGCTGGCTCGCCGCCCGGTCACCGGCGGCTCGAGGCGGCGACCGGGCGGCGCGTTCCCAGTATCCCGCGCGCCGACGCCGTTGTGACTGGCCGCCCGTGCCAGATCACTGTCCATTCATGTCAGCCCGGAAATCACCCCTCATCAGGCATGATATGCCCGGAATTCGCCAGGGGTCATGCCGGCTTCGCGTTTGAAGGCCCGATAGAACTGCCGCTCCGACATGAACCCCGCCGACCGCGCCACCGACAGCAGCGGCCGGGTCGGATCGGTCCGGATCAGGGACACCGCCCGCTCCACCCGCATCCGCCGCAACATGGCCGCCACCCCGTCCTCACCCTGTTCGAACAACCGATACAGGGTGCGGCGCGACACCGAGCACGCCACCGCCACCTGATCGATGGTCAGCTCCGGATCGGCGTAGTGCCGCTGGATGAACGCCAGCGCCCGCTGCTTGGCCAGCGCGTGCGCGGGTTCGTCACGCGGCAGGTCGCCCGCGGCCAGCTGCACCACCGACGCCAGCAGCCCGGTCCCGTGCTTGGCCAGCATGGCCGCCTGTTCCGGTGCGGTGTACTGCAATTGCGCGAGGCCGCAGAAGAAGCGGCCCACGATGCCCGCCGCGCCCTCGGGCGGGAAGCGCACCGCGGTGGGCAGCCGGTCCGCCGGCACCCCGGACGCGCACACCACCTCGGCCAGCGGCACCTGCACCGCCACCACACCCCAGGACTGCTCGAAATGCGCGCTGAACGGCCGGGAACTGACGTGCAGGGTGAGCCCGCCGTCGGCCAGCTCCCCCACCCGGCCGTCCTGCTCCAGCCAGCCGTGCCCGTGCGTGGTGACGCTGGCGAACAGGACGGGTTCCTCGGGGTCGTTGACCAGCTGCGGAATCCGGCTCAGGTGCTGGCCACTGGCCGTCACCATCGACACGTCGATGCCGTCGAATCGCGATTGCACGATGCGAGCCCGGAATTCCCCCGACCGCACCGGCGTCACCACCAGCGGAACGTAGGCCGCCGCGACCACGGCCTCCCATTCCTCGAAAGTCTCCTGCTGCGAAACCTCCGGCATGGAGCGAACCTCCATCACGGAGGGCTCGACGCCGCCCCTCATTGCCCGATTCTCGCATCCCGCCCCCACCCCGAGCCCCGAATTCCCTTAACAACATCCAACTTTCGCCCAACCGTCCGAAATGGCGTATTGCCCGCAACTCGCACAGCGAATCTTCATCCCGGACTTGCATTTTCATCCGCGCGACCGATCCGCAATCACGCGCGCGGCATTGCACCCGCGACCTCGGAAGAGACGCGGGAACGGGGACGGAAAGGGGTGGGTGCGGCCGGCACATCGAACGGCGCGCCGGATGCGCGGCGCGCCGGACGGGGGATCAGTCCCCGCAGCAGCCCTCGGGATCGGGAACGGTACGCACTTCGCGGGTCTGGGCGTTGCGCGCGGCCAGGTCGGCATCGGCGGGATAGTCGACGGCGATCAGGGACAGGCCGTGGGCCGGAGCCACGGTCACCGCACTGGCGCGTTCGCGCTCGTTCAGCAGACCGGCGATCCAGTCGGGGGTGCGGCGGCCCTCACCGACCGACAGCACGCCGCCGACCAGACTGCGCACCATGGACCAGCAGAACGCGTCGGCGCTGACATAGGCGGTCAGCAGATCGCCGTCCTGAACCCAATCGAAGCGCTGGAGTTCACGAATCGTGGTCGCGCCCTCGCGACGGCGGCAGAAGGCGGCGAAATCGTGCAGGCCCAACAACTTTCGGGAGGCCTCACGCATGGCCTCGACATCCGGGCCGGGACGGCACGGCACGACACCGCGCGCCTGCAGCGGCTCGGCGCCGTAGGGGGCGGTAGTCAGTCGGTACGCATAGTGGCGGCGGATCGCCGAGAAACGGGCGTCGAAGTCCGGCGGGGCGAGACGGACCTGCTTGACGCGCACATCCTTGGGCAGGAAGCGAGCCAGCCGGTGCACCAGTTTGGGGCCGTCCACCTCGGTGTGCGTATCGAAGTGCGCGACTTGGCCTTCCGCGTGCACGCCGGCGTCGGTGCGCCCGGCCACGGTGAGCTGGATCGGCTCGCGCTGCACCTTGGACAGGGCTTCCTCCAGCACGCCCTGCACGGTGCGCAGACCGGGCTGGCGCGCCCACCCGGTGAAATCGGTGCCGTCGTAGCTGATGTCCAGCCGTACCCGAATCGAAACCGGTTCGGGCGTCGGATCCTCCACGGTCACAGCGATCTCCTGGTTAACATGGAGAAAGCCCGCCGACCCGGAGGGGACGGCGGGCTCACTCATGGGATGTCCACCTTCGGGGTTTCAGGGGAAGCCCCTGAAAACCCCTTGTTGGTCCGAAGGACCCGGAGTATTACTCCGCGGCCTTGTCCTCGGCAGCGTCGGCCGGAGCCTCGACAACCTCGGCAGCCTCTTCGGCCTTCGCCTCGGCCGGAGCCTCGGGAGCCTTGGAAGCGGCGACACGACGGGCACGGTCGGCCTCGTTGGTCACGGTCTTCTCGCGGACCAGCTCGATGATCGCCATCGGAGCGTTGTCACCCTTGCGGGGGATGGTCTTGATGATGCGGGTGTAGCCACCCTCACGGCCCTCGAACGAGGGACCGATCTCCGCGAACAGCGCGTGCACGATGTCCTTGGAGCGGATCACCTTCATCACCTCGCGACGGTCGGCCAGGGTGCCGCCCTTCGCCTTGGTGACAAGCTTCTCGGCATAGGGGCGCAGCGCCTTGGCCTTGGCCTCGGTGGTCGTGATGCGACCGTGCTCGAAGAGCGCCGTCGCCAGGTTGGCGAAGATCGCCTTCTGGTGCGACGCCGACCCGCCGAAGCGGGCACCCTTCTTGGGCTTGGGCATGTTGGAATCTCCTGTGTTGAAGGCCGATTCGGGGCGCTACACCCCGGATGGCCTAAAGCTGTTCGGTCTCGGCGTAGTCCTGCTCGCCGCTGTCGGTGTCGCTGAACGAGCCGCTGTCGCTCCAGGTGCCGCTCGCCGCGTCGTAGCCGACGACGGAGGACGGATCGAAGGAAGCCGGGGAGTCCTTGAGGGACAGGCCGAGCGAGTGCAGCTTGACCTTGACCTCGTCGATGGACTTCTGACCGAAGTTGCGGATGTCCAGCAGGTCCGACTCGGTGCGGGCGACCAGCTCGCCGACGGTGTGCACACCCTCACGCTTGAGGCAGTTGTACGACCGAACGGTGAGATCCAGGTCCTCGATCGGCAGGCCGAACGAGGCGATGTGGTCCGCCTCGGCCGGGCTCGGGCCGATCTCGATGCCCTCGGCCTCGATGTTCAGCTCGCGCGCGAGTCCGAACAGCTCGACCAGGGTCTTGCCCGCCGACGCCAGCGCATCCCGAGCGGAGATCGAGTTCTTGGTCTCGACATCCAGGATGAGCCGGTCGAAGTCGGTGCGCTGCTCGACACGGGTGGCCTCGACCTTGTACGTCACCTTGAGAACCGGCGAGTAGATCGAGTCAACCGGAATCCGGCCGATTTCCGCACCCGACGCCTTGTTCTGCACGGCCGGGACGTAGCCGCGACCGCGCTCGACCACGAGCTCGATCTCCAGCTTGCCCTTGTCGTTCAGGGTGGCGATGTGCATGTCCGGGTTGTGCACGGTCACGCCCGCCGGGGGGACGATGTCACCGGCGGTGACGGTGCCCGGGCCCTGCTTGCGCACGTACATGGTGACCGGCTCGTCCTCTTCGGACGACACGACCAGGCCCTTGAGGTTCAGGATGATGTCGGTGACATCTTCCTTCACGCCCGGGACGGTGGTGAACTCGTGCAGCACGCCGTCGATGCGAATGCTGGTGACAGCAGCACCAGGAATCGACGACAGCAGCGTGCGGCGCAGCGAGTTGCCGAGGGTGTAACCGAAGCCCGGCTCCAGCGGTTCGATGGTGAACCGCGACCGGTTCTCGGACACGACCTCTTCGGTCAGCGTCGGTCGCTGTGAAATCAGCATTTCTTCCTCCTTCGGACGCCCACTATTTGACGCCCACGATGTGGGAGCTGTTGCGGCCCTGACCCTGTGCTTGTCGAACTGAGCAGGGCCACAACCAGCGGCACGCTTACGCGCACCTATTACTTCGAGTAGAACTCGACGATCAGCTGTTCCTGCAGCGGAACATCGATCTGCGCACGCTCGGGGAGCTGGTGCACCAGGATCCGCAGGCGGCCGGGAACGACCTGCAGCCAGCCCGGGATCGGGCGATCGCCGACGGTCTCACGCGCCACCTGGAAGGGGTACATGGCCAGCGACTTCGGCTTGACATCGATGATGTCGTACTGCGAGACCTGGAAGCTGGGCACATCGACCTTCACACCGTTGACGGTGAAGTGGCCGTGCGAGACCAGCTGGCGGGCGCCACGACGGGTACGGGCCAGACCGGCGCGGTACACGACGTTGTCCAGACGAGCCTCGAGCAGACGCAGCAGGTTGTCGCCGGTCTTGCCCTTCTGGCGGTTCGCCTCTTCGTAGTACTTGCGGAACTGCTTCTCCATGACGCCGTACGAGAAGCGAGCCTTCTGCTTCTCCTGCAGCTGCATGAGGTACTCGGATTCCTTGATCCGCGCGCGGCCGTGCTGGCCGGGCGGGTAAGGACGACGCTCGAACGCCTGGTCGCCTCCGACGAGGTCGACACGCAGACGACGCGACTTGCGGGTAATGGGGCCTGTATAACGAGCCATTGTTCTGTACCTTTTCCTTCCCGCTTAGACGCGACGCCGCTTGGGCGGACGGCAGCCGTTGTGCGGCTGCGGGGTGACATCGGAGATCGTGCCGACCTCCAGGCCAGCGGCCTGGAGCGAACGGATCGCGGTCTCGCGGCCCGAACCCGGGCCCTTCACGAAGACGTCGACCTTCTTGACGCCGTTCTCCTGCGCCTTGCGGGCAGCGTTCTCGGCGGCGAGCTGAGCGGCGAACGGAGTCGACTTACGCGAGCCCTTGAAACCGACGTGGCCGGAGGACGCCCAGGAGATGACGTTGCCTTCGGGATCGGTGATCGACACGATCGTGTTGTTGAACGTGCTCTTGATGTGAGCGTGGCCGTGCGGGATGTTCTTCTTATCCCGGCGACGCGCTTTCTGAGTCTTCTTCGGGCCCGAGGCCCGGCTCTTCGGAGGCATGCGCTATCCCTACTTCTTCTTGCCGGCGACGGTCTTCTTCGGACCCTTGCGCGTACGAGCGTTGGTCTTCGTCCGCTGGCCACGCACGGGCAGGCCACGACGGTGGCGGATGCCCTGGTAGCAGCCGATCTCGATCTTGCGACGAATGTCGGCCTGCACCTCGCGGCGCAGGTCACCCTCGACCTTGAACTCCTGCGCTTCGATGAAGTCGCGGAGCTTGGTCAGGTCGTCATCGCTGAGGTCCTTCGACCGCAGGTCGGGGCTGACGCCCGTCTCCGCGAGGATCTCCTTGGCGCGGGTCCGGCCGATGCCGAAGATGTAGGTCAGCGCGATCTCCATGCGCTTTTCGCGCGGGAGGTCGACGCCCATCAGACGTGCCATGGTTGGCGATTCCTTACTTTTGCGGAGGTCTGCTCCCTGGCCGTCCCCTCGTAAGTGGGGCCCCGGCCTCCGTACCGGGGGTAGGCCGCCATCCGTCCCCTGCGGGACTCGGCGACGGCGACTGGCGCTGGGAGTTCTTCTTCTATTGCCAATCCGAACCGCGTTCGGTGCTTGGCGGTGAGCGACCGGGGGCGTGGAATATCCACAGTCCCGGCGATCACGGCACTAGGCCGCGATCAGCCCTGACGCTGCTTGTGGCGCAGGTTCTCGCAGATCACCATGACCCGACCGTGACGGCGGATCACCTTGCACTTCTCGCAGATCGGCTTGACGGACGGCTGAACCTTCACGTCAGATCCAATCTGGGTTGGTGTTCACTGGCCGTGAACACAGTTTTTCCCCGGTCAGTTCGACCGGGGAAACCCGGGACTTATCGTCCCGGAAGACTTTGCGCCCCGCGGGGAGCGACTCACTTGTAGCGGTAGACGATGCGACCACGGGTCAAGTCGTAGGGCGAGAGCTCCACGACGACGCGGTCCTCGGGCAGGATGCGGATGTAGTGCTGCCGCATCTTGCCGCTGATGTGGGCCAAAACCTTGTGCCCGTTCTCCAGCTCGATCCGGAACATCGCATTGGGCAACGGCTCGATGACCCGGCCCTCGACCTCGATGGCCCCTTCCTTCTTCGCCATATCCTCCGCGATCCGGTTAGGTTGAACCTGGTTGGTTCAAGCTCATTACGGCAGGTCGACCTCGAGAAACGTGGGCGCACCGATAGATTGCCGGTGCACTGCAGCCAACCCGGTGACATACTCACGGGAGGCGGCGCCAGGCGGTATGCCTGGACATGCCACAGCCACTATGTAAGTCACCAGCGACCTACTTTACCCGTAGCCCCAGATCCGGCCAAATATGGGTGCCGTGACGTGCCCCGCCGTGACCGCGGCCACCTCCCCCGGGGGCCGGTCGGCCGGTCCGTGCCGGGCGCGGACCCCGCCGGAGATCGCTAAACTACGCCCTGTCCTGCACGATGATCGAGGCACCGGGGGTAGATGTGAGTCGCGAGAACGACGGGCTCCCAATGCTCCCGCCCTGGCTCTCCGAGAGCGACGTCACCGACACCGGTTACGAAGCCCCCGTCGAGAACCTCCCCCAGGACGACGTCATCCCCGAGGAGAAGGGCGGCCGCCGCCTCTTCGGCCGCCGCAAGCCCCGCAAGGAATCGACCCCCGACTCGGCACCCCAAACCCCCGGCCCCGGCCCCGGCCCCGGCCCCGAGCAGCGCGCCACCCCGCCAGCTCCCGCACAGCCCGCGCCGCCGATGCCGACCCGCGACCCCGGCACCCACTTCAACCTCCCGTCCAACGGCACCGCCGCCCCCTCGGGCCACCCCATCGGCCAAGACCCCTTCGCCCAACAGCCCAACAGCCACACGCCCCAGGCCCAGCCCACCAACGGCCAGCCCCCGCAACCCAACGGCCAGGCACCCGCCACCCAGCCGCCCAACGGCCACGCTGCCCACGCCCAGCAGCCCCCGCAGCACGACGGCAGGTCACCGTTCACCCAGCCGCCCGGCGGCCAGGCGCCTCAGCCTGCGCACCGCGACGGCCAGTCGCCATTCACGCAGCCACCCAACGGCCAGTCACCGCAGGCTCCGCAGCGCGACGGCCAGTCACCGTTCACGCAGCCACCCAATGGCCGGATGCCCCAGACTTCGCAGCCGAATGGCGAGGCCTCCTCCGCTGAGCCGGCGAATGGCCAGGGCGGTCACGGCATGGGTCCGGCGAATCTCCAAGGCTCCGCACCGTTCCCGACGAACGGTCAGGCCCCGACGCCCCCGCCGCCCCATGGCCAGGGCTCCGGCAACAGCCAATTCCCCAGCGCGCAGTCGAGACCCGCGTCCGATCCGTCGCGGCCTCCGGCCAACCCTGATTCGGCCCGGCCCGGCCCTGCGGCGACACCGCCACGGGGACAGCAGTTCTCGGCGCCTCCCGCGCCTCCTGCCCCGGCAACTCCTCCGGCGACGGCACCCTCGCCGGCTTCGGCTGGCCCTGCGGTCGCGACCGGAGCACAGCCCGCGGGCGCGTCCCTCGCGGGCACGCCGTCCGCCGGCACCCCGGAGGCCGTCTCCCCCGCGCGCCCCCCAGCGGATCCGACGACCCGCATGCCGCTGCCACCTTCACCGAGCGAAATCGATTCGGCGGCAGCCGATCCGGCCCGTGCCTCGCGCCCACCACTGCCCCCGGCGCCGGGCGAGCAAACCGTCGATTCCGTGGACGCCACCACGAAGATGTCGAATCCGCCCCTGCCTCCGGCACCGGGCGATCTCGACGCGACCGGCTCGGGGATCATCGCCCCCGCCGATCCGACGACGCGGTGGCCGATCCCCCCGTCTCCGGAATCGAGTTCCGCCGCAACCGAACCGGGCCCCAGCCAGACACCTGTCGCACCGCAGGCCACCCCCGCGGCCCGCCCGGGTGCCGACCACGCGACACCCCCGCCGCCCCCCGCCCAGCATGACGTTCCGCCGGTACCGATTACGACGGCCGCCGCGCACGAGCTGCTCGACGCCCAGCTGGCTGAGCTAGGCGCCACCGCCGGCGCGGACGAGACCTCGGACCCCGAAGCCGATTTCGATCAGCCGATGAGTCCGGGCCGTCACCGCGCCGCGGACGTCTCGGCACCGGTCGCCGATGGCGGACAGTGGATGCCACCCGCGCCTGGCACGATTCCCGGCGATCAGGGCCTGCCGCCGGCACCCCCTCCGGGCGTTCCCCCGATGCAGCCGCACCAGGGCTTCCCGCCCGGAGCGGTTCCGCCGCAGCTGAATCCGTGGGCGAATGCTCCGCATTCCGAGGCTGCTGCGGGCGGTCGGTACCCGAATGGTCCCGGACAGCCTGGTTTCGGGGTTCCGGGGTTCCCGGACCAGGCGTCGCAGCCGGCTCCCTGGCGATCCGAGCCCGGTGTGCCGATGCCGGGTCACGGCATGCCCGCTGCCGCACCTGATGCCACCGACGCTGCCGGTACAGATGCGAACCCGTGGGCGAACGCGCCGATGTCGGAGGCTGCCGCGGCGGGTCTGACCGGGCCGCCCATGCGGATTCCTCTGCAGTCGGATTCGGGCGTTTCACCGACGCACGCGCTCCCTGGCGTCCTGCCGGGACAGGTCCCGCCGCCGGATGCCTTTGGCACGGACTCGAATCCGCGGGTCGAGGCTCCCGGCTCCGAGGCGGCGGCCGCCGCGCTGACCGGACCGCAAGCCGACGGACCGGCCCCGCACGGTGTGGGTATGCCCGGCGAAAATGCTCCGGGACAGTCGCATTGGGGTCCCGGGCCCGATGGTCCACAGGGCCCGGGTGGGCAGATGCCCTGGGCTGCGCCGGAGCAGGGGGCTGCCTACCCGGGCGGTCCCGGGCCCTCGACCGGTCCCGTCGTTCCCGGACAACCTGCTCCGGCCGCCCCTGGCTGGGGCGATATGGGCGCACCCGCGCAGCCGGGTGTCGTGCCCGGGCAGTACGGGATGAGTTCCGTGCAGCCCGCGTATGGCGCGCCCGGCCAGTACGGCGTTCCGCCACAGGGTTACCCGGGTGGGCCCGTGCAGGGTCCGCGTGGTGGCTATGCCGGTGGTCCCGCCCCGTCGCTGGATGATGTGCCGTTGCGCCGGGCCACGAAGGCTCCGGGTTCGGGTTGGCGGCGGGCTGTGCATCACATGTCCGGTGGCGCGATCAATCCGGGAATGTCGGCGGAGGAGCGCCGCCTGCAGGAGTTGGTGGCGCGGATTCGGCAGCCGGTGCGCGGTGATTACCGGATCGCGGTGCTGTCGCTCAAGGGTGGTGTCGGCAAGACCACGACCACGATGGGTCTGGGTTCGATCTTCTCGTCGATTCGCGGGGATCGGGTGATCGCGGTGGACGCGAATCCGGACTTCGGGACGTTGTCGCAGCGGGTGCCGTTGCAGACGCGGTCGACGGTGCGGGATCTGTTGCTGGACGATCATATTCAGCGGTATTCGGATGTGCGCCGACATACGTCGCAGGGCAGCAGCCGGTTGGAGGTGCTGGCCAGTGAGCGGGATCCGGCGGCGTCGGAGTCGTTCAACGAGGAGGAGTACCGCGCGGTGGCGCGCATCCTGCAGCGCTTCTACAACATCATCCTGACCGACTGCGGTACCGGCCTGATGCATTCGGCGATGGCGGGTGTGCTGGATTTGGCGCATTCGCTGGTGTTGATCTCGTCGTCGGCGATCGATGGCGCGCGGAGTGCGGCGGCGACGCTGGATTGGCTGTCGCTACACGGTCACGACCATTTGGTTCGTAATGCGGTGGTGGTGATCAATTTGCCGCGCCCGGGCGCCCCGAATGTCGGGATCAATCAGCTGCGCGATTATTTCCTGTCGCGCTGCCGCGCGGTCCACATCATCCCGTACGACGCTCACCTGGGTGAGGGCGCGGAGATCGATCTGCATCGGCTGAGCAAGCCCGTCAAGCGTGCTTATGTCGAGCTGGCGGCGACCGTGGCCGATGATTTCGGCGCTGACCACCGTCACTATCGGGGTTGAGTCGCGGGCATTGTCGTGGTCGGGCCGGAAGCGGTTCCGAAGGCGCTCCGGGGCAGCGACTTCGGCCGGGCCGGCTGCGCATGACACGGCACCGAACGGGTGCTAGTTTGTGGCTCGATCGCGCTGCCGCCCTGTCCGGCGAATTCCTCGCGGCCGACCCCGAGAACTCGGAGTACACCTGGATGCGTAATGTCCGCGGCCTGTCCGCCGCACCCCGTCCGTATACGCCGAGCCCGGCGGATCCGCGATGAAGGCGCTGTTGCCCGACGATCCGCGCTGGATCGGCCCGCACCACATGATCGCGGTGGTCGGTACGGGTGAGATGGGCCGAGTGCTGCTGGGTCGCACGCCGACCGGAAAGCTCGTGGCGGTCAAGCAGATTCACCGGTCGCAGACCGTGGACATGGAGTTCCGTGCGCGTTTCCAGCGGGAACTGGAGACGGGCAAGCAGCTCACCAGCCCGTCGTTCGCGCCGGTGGTGGACAGTGACGCCGACGCCGAACGCCCGTGGCTGGCCACCGAATACCTGCCCGCCCCGGACCTGGCCACGGTCGTCGCGGCCTGTGGCCCGCTGCCGCTGCCGGGTCTGCGCCTGCTGGCGACCGGCTTGGCGTCCGCGCTGCTCGAGGTGCATCGCGCGGTGCTGGTGCACCGGAATCTGAAGCCCGGCAATGTGCTGTTGACGGCGGAGGGCCCACGCCTGGTCGATTTCGGCATCACCCGTGCCCGCGAGGATGGCTCGGCCACCACGGACGCGTCCGTGTACCTGGCGCCCGAGCAGGCCGAGGGCCAGCCGGTGACCTCCGCGGTCGACGTCTACGCGCTGGGCATGCTGCTGGTTCTGGCGGCCACCGGATCGGTGTCCGCGACACCGGATCTGCAGGCGGTCCCGCACGCGGTGCGCAAGCTGGTCGAGTCCTGCCTGTCCCCCGATCCGGCGCATCGCCCGTCGGCACGCCAGCTGCTGGAGCAGGCGGAGCGCATCCCCGGGGAGTCGACCTGGCCGCAACCGGTGCTGGACTTCCTCGCGTCGCACCGCACCGATGCCGAATGGTGGGCGTCGAGCGGTGAGCAGGAGACCCGTTACCGGGATCAGATGGCGCGCTTGGAGGATCGCCGCAAGCGCAATATCGGCTGGGCGGCCGCGGCCGTCACCGGTGCGGTGCTGGTGGGCGGCACGTTGTTCGCGTTGACCCGATCCTCCGATGCCGAGGGGCATGCGCAGGCGCGCACGGATCCATCCCTGGATCTGACGGCCGCGCAGCTGCGGCTGCTGGATACCTGCGCCGTGATCGACAAGGCGCTGCCGGGCAAGGTGGGTACCCGTACCGCCGATCCCGAGTTGCAGCCCGGGGGCGGTTGCGCCACCACGGTGGTCGATTCCACACAGCGAAAAGTCCACTACACCCTCGACATTCCCGACAGCGCGATCGGCGTCGACCAGTTGAAGCCGACCACGCACACCGCGAGCTGGGGCACGATCCTCACGTCGGGCGCGGCCGACAACAAGTGCGACACCGTGCTGGTCGCCAAGTCCGGCGGCGATGTCCCGCTGCGCATGTCGGCCGAGCAGTTGGATCCCGCGGCCGAGCCCGGCGCGGCTTGCACGGCCGCCGAGCAGGCGCTGGCCGCGGTGGCCGACCGTCTCTCCGACTCCGTCCCGCAGCGTCAGGCCGCGCCGGTGTCGGTGCTGCGCCTGGATCCGTGTTCGCTGGTTCCTGACGACACGATCCGGGGAATCACCGGTGAGGTCACCGACCGTCAGCATTCCCCGCACGCGTGTGCGGCGATCGGCCACGATGGCTGGGTCCGGGTCGATCTGGTCGACCAGTCCCGTCCCGATCAGGGTGATTGGGCCTACGACACCTGGCAGGCCGGCGATTTCACCACCTACGTCATCGGCGCGCACACGATCAACGACTGTAACGTCAGCTACCTGGTGCGCCCGACGGACAAGGGCAATGCCGAGCAGTTGAAGCTCATGGTGTCGGATCAGTCGGCGACCCCGGACGCGTGCGGCAAGGCGGCCAAGCTCCTCGCCGACGCGATCCCGAGACTGCCGAAGTGATACTCCGCTAGAGGTATTGGGCCTTGGCCAGCAGCGCGTATTGCGCGGCCGCGCGCTGCTGGGCGTCGAGCAGTTGGGGGCCGCCGACCCGGGCGACGTACCGGTCGTAGTACACGGTGCAGACATACCGGTCGCTGAAGTCCCAGCCCTGCGGGAAGCTCGCGCGGTTGGGTTTGGGGTTCTGGGCGCAGGTCGCCGCGGAGAGCCCCGGGGGCGCTTCGGCCGAATCCTTGATGAGCCCCTTGATTCCCGACCACAGGTCGACCGCGGACTTCGGATCGCGGGCGCGCAACAGCAAAGCGCCCTTGGTCGTGCTCGAGGTCATGTCCACGCCGTTGTCGTCGAGCAGTCGTTTCCACGGGGCTTGTTCGTCGAGGGTGTGCAGGAACCCGCGCGGTGTCCGGGTGACCTCGTCCTCACTGGGTTTGGGGTAGTCGCCGGGATGAAGGGTGCGGCGGAGCATGTCGGCGGGGTCGTAGTCGAGGTAGAGGATGTCGCGCTGGGACAGCGGGGGTGTCTTGTCCAGCAGCGGCAACTGGGCGTCGAAGATCTTCGTAGCCAACGATTTCAGGCCGTCGATCTCCGCCTTCGGCGTGCGGACGAAGACGTTGATCGCGTACTGGCCACGGGACAGCGTGGCCGCCATGGAGGGAATCCCGGGCCGCCAGTGGGCCTTCGCGGCCGGATACTTGTCCAGGCTCACCCGCGCGTTGTCGGCAGGTGCGACACCGAAATCGGCGGACTCGATTCCCTCCGCGGCCGCCTGGGCTTGCTGTTCGCCGGGAAACTGCATCACGGTCACGTTGAAAGTGGTGGCGGTGGGATCGTTCTCCCAGCCCTCGAGCGGGCTCGAATTGCCCGAACTGTGGTCGATGTAGAGGGTTTCGAGCCGGGGCTGGTCGCTGACCGTGGTCGAATAGGACAGCATCAGGTGATTGGCGTCGAGCACCGGTTTGGCGGCCGCCGCGATCACATAACTGGTGCCCGACCGTGCGAGCGCCGTGTAGCTGAAGCTCGGATCGACGTCGGCGCCGCTCACCACCGCGTCGGCGAGCCGTCCGGCGGCGATGTACGCGCCGTCGTGGGACGAGTGCTCGTAGGTGGCGCGTAAATCCAAGGGCGTCGTCGGGTAGTTGCCGACGGCCAGGGTGCGGACATCGATCTCTCCTGCGGCGGACGACCCGGAGACCGTGCTCCCGCACCCCGCGAGCAGGACAGCGAAACTCGTAGCGGCAGCCGCGAATACGGCCCTACGCCGATTGATCTTCTTCACGACTACCCCTATTTGTCGTTGGCGAGGATGGCGTACTGCGCCGAGATCCGCTGATACAGGTCCTGTGGCTGCTGGGACCACATCTCGGCGGCGTACCGCCCGTGCGCGACCATGCAGCGATATGGGAACTGGAAAACGACCGGCCCCTGGTACTTGACGCAACGGGCGCTCGGCAGCCCGGACGGCGAGTCGATCCGGCGCCACACGCGGCCAACGGATTCCACGTCGACATACTCCTCGGCGGCGGCCGCGTCACGGGTCCGGACGAGCCGGCCCGCGCCGTAGCCGATGTAGTCCACCCCGAGCCGGTCGAACAGTGCGCGGCCCTCGTTCGGATCGTCCTCCCGGTGCAAGGCGGCATCCCGGCTCAGGGTGCCCTGGAGCGCGAAGGCGGTCTGGTCGCCGTCGGGCCGGATCAGGGCCAGCCGCAGGAAGCCCTGGGGGTCGATCGGCAGCGCGGCGAGCTGGTCGACCGGTGTCGGCTGAAAGCCCTTCAGCCGCTCGATGGTCACGCCGATCGCCTTGTCCGACAGTGCCAGCAGGACATTGGGGTCGGAGATCTCCAGGTCCAGGTTCTCGTGGTGATTCACCACGTCGCCGATGACGTACCGGCCGGTGGCGTACCAGGACGACAGCGCCTGGAACCGAGGGATCCAGACCACGTGCGCGTCGGGATACACCGTCGACCGCAAGGGATCCGGTGTGGTGATGGTTTCGAAGCGCATCCCGGACAGCGCTGTCGCCGCGGCGGTCGCCGCCGCGTCGCTGTCGAAGATCATCACGGAGTGCCGCAACGTGTATCCGAGGCCCTTGGTGTCGGCGTTGGAGGCGGCGGCCGTCCCGAATCCCGCGATCAGCCCGGGTGTGGCCGCAGTGAACTGGTCGCCGTCGAAGGACGCGAATGGTGAACTGTTGCCGAAGGATTCGACGTCGACGATGGCGTGCACGCCACCGAGATTGTGGGTCAGCGCCGGGTCGATCTGCTGCGGCAACGGCACCGCGTCCGCGAGTCGCATGGCCTCGAGGTTGCGGCTCATCCACGCCGCGTCCTTGGGTACCAGTTGCTGTGGTTTCGTGGCGTAGCTGCCGGTGTCGAGCTTGGTGAGGTCGACGGTCGTCTCCGCCGCGGACTTCGGTTCCGACCCGCACCCCGTGGCCGTTAGCGCCGTAATCGCCAGTACTGCAGCGAGTATCGCGCGAACTTGTAGCTTGTCCACAACTCCCCTTGTGGTCGAACTCAATGATCGCGCCAACCGTATCGCGGATACGCAAAGATGACGGTCCGGGCCGCCCTCGGGCCCGGACCGCGCATCGGTCCTGCTTTTACCAGGCGGGCAGCCGGCGACGCCCGGCGAGAACGTCTCGCACGAGATCGTCGTAGGCGTCCGACAATTCGGCTAAATGGTGCCAAGCGCCGTGCAACATTTCATCATTGGCGTCAAGGGTCATCAACGCGTGATGAGCACGCACGGATGCGTCGGCGAGCCGTTCGATGACCGATCCGACTGTTTCGGTGTGCAGGGTGGCGCCCAGTCGATGCTGGGGTACCGAGCGCACGATCCAGTCGTCAATGGCCATGACCAATTCGATTCGGCGACGCTTGTTTTCGATGATCGAGGTGGGATCGGTTTCCGGGCCGACACCGCCGCGCCCGACCACTCGCCGCTCGTGCAGCACCGCGAGGTCGTGGGCGAACCACAGCAGAGGTCCGCCGATGACCCGGTGACCGCGACAAGCGCGCAGGAGTAGGTCGGAGGTCGGCAATAGGCCGGAAGCCGGTAGTTGCGCCTCGATGTCCACATAGGAACAGGACACGTCGGGCAATGCCACAACGACCGTGTTTGATGTCTCCGAACCAGCCACGTTGCCTCGCGTTCTTCGACGAATACCAACACCGCATTCAGGACGTTCATTACAATAAACCTCAGAATGCTGCTGTCAAGCCTTACACGGCAGTAGTACTACGGGAGTAGACTTCACACTCTTGAAGCAACAACCGAGGAGCGAGATGGCAGACGGTCCGAGATACCAACGGATCGCAGACCTCCTCCGCGAGGAGATCCGCGCCGGCAAGTGGGAACCGGGCGATCGACTACCGAGTCACAATGAGTTGGCCGAGCAGATGCAAGTCTCGATTACGACGGCTCGCAATGCGATTCAACTTCTTGTTGCCGAAAACCTGGTTTACACAGCCACTTCCCGAGGCACCATCGTGCGTAGTCAGGAAGTGCTGGAATCCGTTGTCACCAATCACATTCGGCCGGACCGGCCGCGTGCGGCCCACGATATCTTCTCCGAGATCGCGCGGGCCGCGGGCCGGGAGCCGTCCAAACAGTTCAGCGCGAGAATGGAACCGGCCAGTCAGGAGGTGGCGCACTGGCTGGGCGTGGCGCGCGACGAATGGGTCGTTTCGCGCACTATCATGCAGTATCTGGACAACGAACCGTGGTCTTGGGAGGTCAGCTTCTACCCGCGAGATCTGGCCGAGGCCACCGGAATCGACGCTCCGCGCGATATCCCCGAGGGGACGACGCGGCGGCTCGCCGACCGCGGCTACGCCGAGACGGCGCACCGCGACACCGTCGTCGCCCGTCCCGCCACGGCCGAGGAGGCAGCGTTGCTGGGCATCGGTCCAGGCACCATTCTTCTCGATCATTTACGTATCGGAGCCAACCACGAACGCGTCACTCGAGTGACCCGTCATCGTTCCACTGCGGCCCGCAACCGATTGGCATACGAATTGGGCGATGACGAAGGAACGGACATTATTCGTAAAACTCTGGGCGCACCATTTCCGACCGGTAATTCCCATTCGTTCGGTAATTCCCTGCTACCCGGTTCGCCATGAAACCACACCTGCGTCGGGCCCGCGTCGCGGATCTGGGGACCATCACCCGGTTCCGGTTGCAACGCACCAATTGGCTGGCGGCGCGCGGCAGTGACCAATGGACACGGGCCGGACGAGGTCTCCCCATCGAGACCTTCGTCCGGTCCGTGGCCCATGCGGTCCGGCAGGGCGAAACCTGGATAGCCGAGGTGGACGGCGAACCCGCCGGCACCATCACCGTCAACGACCGCGCCGACGAAAACCTCTGGTCTCCCGGCGAACTCGCCGACGCCGTGATCATCCATTACATGATCGTCGACCTCCGCTTCGCCGGAAACCGCATCGGCGAAGCCCTCCTGGCGCACGCGGCCCAGCTGGGCCGCCGCCGCCGTCGCACGTGGGTCCGCCTCGACGCCTGGACCACCAACGAGGACCTGCACGCCTACTACCTGCGAGCCGGCTTCCGCCTGGCCCGCATAGCCGGCCCCGAGGCCACCGGCCCTTCCCGAGCCCTCTTCGAGCGCCCCACCGCCGCCTGGTCCCACGCCTTCACCCGCCCCACCCTCACCCTGGCTGCAGGCGAAACCACCCGCCTCACCCTCGATCCCGCCACCCCGACCACCTGGACCCTCACCCAGCACCCCTTTCTCCGCGCCCATCCCGGCGTGATCGCCGAACCGGGCCAGGCAACCGCCACCTGACCCAGCCGCGGCGGGGCGACGCAGGCGCGTGCCCCCCCACAATTCGGGGCACGCGGTGGGCAGCCCACGGTGGTTAGGCTGCGGCACTCCGATTTTCGGGGGGCGAAAGGAGTGGACAAGGTGCGTAGGGAAGCCGGGATCGGCCGCCGAATCGGTTGGGGCACAACGGGGGCGGTGATCGCGGCATCGGCGGTCGTCACCATTGCCGCGCCGACGGCGTCTTCGTCCGTCGCGGACGCGACATGGATCGTGGCAGGCCCGAACAACCAGTGGATCTATCAGGACACCCCGAACCCAGTTATTCAAGTGGGGACGATCTACTCCCTGGGCGTGGAGGGTATTACGTCGGCATCACCGGCCACCCCCAACAGGATCAGTTTCTACGACAACGGGCAGTGCATCGGGGCCGGCCCCATCCATACCTATCACCCCGACCTAGGGATCACTGCCCGGGCCTTTGTGTCCTGGGTCCCAACCAGCGTGGGCACCCACACTTTCACCGCACAGCAGGGCTCTTCGTCCGTGTCGTGGACGGTCACCGTCTCCGCGGCGGCCGACGGAAGCACCCCCGCTGTGCAACCGGCACAGCCGGCCTGCGATGCCGTCGGAACCGGTAGCACCGGTAGCGCGGGCTTCTGACACGAACCGACCCGTGCCCGGCGCGGCTTGCCCCGGGCACGGGTCGGTGCCGTGCGTATTCCTCGTTGTCCCGCGGGTGGATTACATTCCGGGCAGGTCGGCGATCTGGATCATTTCGTCGCCGCGGGAGCGGGACCAGAGGATGCCGCGGCCTGGCGGCAGGCGCATGGGGCGGATGTCGCCGATGAGTTTGCCTTCGTCCCGGGAGCCGCTCATGAGCAGGGCGGGTACGGAGAGGTTCTTCATCGAGCCGAGGACCTGGTCGTAGAGGGCTCGCGAGATGCCGCCCATGTTGCGGGAGATGACGACGTGCAGGCCGATGTCGCGGGCCTGCGGGAGCAGTTCGATCAAGGCGCCCAAGGGGTTTCCGCCGGCGACGACCATGTCGTAGTCGTCGACGACGACATAGATTTCTGGGCCGGTCCACCAGTCGCGGTCGCGTAGCTGTTGCGGGGTGATGTCGGAGCCGGGGATGCGCTTGGACAGGTAGTTGACGACTTCCTTGATCATGCCGCCGCAGGTCTGCGAGGACGTCGAGTAGCCGGCGAGCTGGTCGCCTTCCAGGACGCCGAGCAGGGTGCGGCGGTAGTCGATGAGGATGACGCGTGCGGTGTCGGCGTTGGAGTTCTCGGCGAGGCCGCGAATGATGTTGCGCAGCACCGTGGTCTTGCCGGACTCGACTTCGGAGAAGACCATGAAGTGCGGGTCGGAGGCGAAGTCGAGGACGATCGGCTGCAGTTCGGATTCGCCGATGCCGATGACCACCTTGGTGGGTCCCTGCTGAATGCCGTTGCGGTGCGCCAGTTCCAGGATCCGCTCGCGCGGCACGCTGCCGGGCAGGGTGCGGACCTCGGGTGCGCGGCGTTCGCCCCAGATGGCCTGCATCTCGGTGCGCGCGGCGGCCACACCCTCGGCCAGGTTCTGCGGATCGGTGTCGGAGTCCAGGCGCGGCATGGCGATGAGCATGTGCAGCTGGTCGGCGGTGAGACCGCGGCCGGGCCGGTTGAGCGGCACGTTGACGGCGACGCGGCGGCCCATCTCGGAGTCGGACGGGTCACCCAGTCGCAGTTCGATGCGGGTACCGATCATGTCCTTGACCGAGGCCCGGATCTCGCCCCAGCGGTTGGCGCCGAGGATCACGTGGATGCCGTACGAGAGACCTTGCGCGGCAAGCTGTCCGACCATCGGCTCCAGGCTGTCGAATTCCTCGCGGACGACCTGCCAGTTGTCGATGACCAGGAAGACGTCGCCGAACCGGTCGCCCAGCACCGGGTCATCGGACTGCGCCGCCTGGGCGGCGTGCTTGCGCCGCCGGAACTCGGCCATGGATTCGATGCCCAGTCCCGCGAAGCGCTCCTCGCGCTCCCGCAGCAGGGTGGTGAGTTCGGCGATGGTGCGCCGCACCCGGTCCGAGTCGAGCTTGCCCGCGACCGAGCCGACGTGCGGCAGCCCGACCAGGCCGGCCATGGAGCCACCACCGAAGTCGAGGCAGTAGAACTGCACCTGTTCGGGCGTGTGGGTGGCCGCCGCGGACATGATGATGGTGCGCAGCGTGGTGGACTTGCCGGACTGCGGACCGCCGACGACGGCCACATTGCCCTGCGCGCCCGCGAGATTGATGGTGAGCACGTCGCGGCGCTGCTCGTAGGGCTTGTCGATGATGCCGATCGGCATCCACAGCTGCCCGTGCCGGTTGACCGGCGACCGCCAGTCGGGGTCCGGCAGCAGCATGTCCACGGTCGGCGATTCCTCGAGCGGCGGCAGCCACACCTCGTGGGCGGGGCGGCCGTGCCCGGTGAGGCGTTTGACGACGGTCTGCAGCAGGCTGTCGGGCAGGCCCTCATCACTCGAGGGCGGCGGGGGCGGCAACAGATCGAGCGGATCGAACGGGTGCTCCGATTCGGGCTGCTCGAGGACTTCGACCATGGCGGCGGTGAATTCGCGCGGTGGCGCGTCGACGACGGTGGTGCCGTCGGCGGCCTGCCGGGCGGCGCGGGGCGCGACGTAAGGCCCGGACACGTAGGTCGCGTTGAACCGCAACGGATCCGACGCATCGCTCTTCAGGTAACCGGAGCCGGGTACGCCGGGCAGGTGGTAGGCGTCGGTGATACCCAGCACCGCGCGAGATTCGTTGGCGGAGAAGGTTCGCAGACCGATCCGATACGACAGGTGCGAGTCGAGGCCGCGCATCTTGTTCTCCTCCAGCCGCTGCGAGGCGAGCAGCAGGTGGACGTGCAAAGAGCGGCCCAAGCGGCCGATCATCACGAACAGATCCGCGAAATCAGGCTTCTGCGAGAGCAATTCGGAGAATTCGTCGATGACGACGAACAGCGCGGGCAGCGGGTCCAGGGGCACGCCGGCCGCACGGGCCTTCTCGTATTCGACGACGTTGGCGAAGTTGCCCGCCGAGCGCAGCAGTTCCTGGCGCCGGTTCATCTCACCGGCGAGCGCGTCGCGCATGCGGTCGACGAGTTCGAGCTCTTCCTCGAGGTTGGTGATGACCGCCGCCACGTGCGGCAGCGGATCCATGCCGAGGAAGGTGGCGCCACCCTTGAAGTCGACCAGGATCAGGTTGAGCTGATCGGGCGAGTGCGTGGTGACCATCGAAAGGATCAGGGTGCGAAGGAATTCCGACTTGCCCGAGCCGGTCGCGCCGATGCACAGGCCGTGCGGGCCCATGCCGTTCTCGGCGGATTCCTTGATGTCGATCTCGACGGGCGTCCCGTCCGGGGTGATGCCGATGGGCACGCGTAGTCGTTCGCGTCCGGCGCGCGGCCGCCACACCTTGGCCGGGTCGATCTGGGAGGCGTCCGGGATCTTGAGCAGGTTCATCAGGCCCGGATCGGCGGCGGAGGTGTTGTCGCCGAGGCTGACGATCTGCGCGGCCGTGGCGATGCGGAAGCGGGCCAGGCTGCGCGCGAACGATTCCACCTCGGCGAGGGTCACCCGGTCGGCGTTGGCGAACTTCTCGCTGCCCGCCGCGCTCTTGGCGAACACCTCTCCCCCGGCGGCCACCAGTTGCAGTCCGCGTCGCGCGGCCAGGCTGTTCTCGGCGGCGCTCAGGTCGATGACGGTGACCGCGTCGAGTCCGGATTCGCTGATCAGACGCTCACTGCCGCTGACGTATCCGTCGTCGATGATGACGACCAGGTGCATGCGCCCCTGGGTGGGCTGCGGGTTGCGCATGAACCGCCCGCGCTCGAGCAGGTCGTCGGCCAGCGCCGTCTCCAGTTCGCCGAGCGAGCCGTAGATCATGCGGGCCGCGCCCATACCGTCGCGCTGGCTCGAATGCTGTACGTGCGGTAGCCATTTCGCCCAGGCCCAGGCTTCGCAGTCGGGTTCGGCGGTGACGATGGCGACGCCGACGTGGTCGGGTCCGTGGAACGCGGTGAGCTCCATGAGCATCGACCACACCAGTCCGCGTACGTCCTCGGCCGGTCCCTCGAGATTGATGGCGGGGAAGGCGCGCAGCGACACCGCGGTCGGCAGGTGGTGTACCACGGAATGGGTTCGTACGAAACGACGCAACGCGACGGTGGACACCGGCTCCAGGTCCTCGAGCGGACCGGTTTCGGGTCGCGCGAGTTTGGCGGCGAGCCGGTGCGTGCCGATGCCGACGCGCACGTGCCCGAAGTCCGGGTCGGCGGGCCGCCGCTCCCACATGCGCCGGGTGCCGACGATGGAGGGCAGGTCCACCGGTTCGGGGTGGCTCCAGACCAGCGTCTCGAGCTGCTTCTGCCCGGTGCGCCGGACTTCGCGGCGGGTCTGGTCGAGGTAGCGGAAGTAGTCCTTGCGTTCCTCGTTCAGTTCCGCGGAGCTCTTGCTGCTGCCGCGCTGACCCATGAGCATGCCGGCCATCGACATGATCATCATCATCGGCATCATCATCATGTACGGGTTGGACAGCATGGAGCGGCCCATCAGGCTCATCATGGCGAGCATGCCGATCATGGCGACCACCATGACGACCGGCATCAGCTTGGCCATCAGGGGCGCGGCGACCGGTCGCGGGATCTCCGGTGGCGCGGTCAGCGCCATCTCTCCGCCCGGCGCGCGGGGTGGTGCGATGCGGGGCCGACGCACGAAACCTTCGGTAGCCATGGATATCTCTCCGGTCAGTAATCGAGGTCGGGCAGCTCGTCGTCGCTTCGGCGGCGGCGGAACGGAATCGACACGGCGAGACCGATTCCCAGCGCGGACAGGCAGACGATGGTGCCGACGGTGGCGACCAGCCGCGGCAATCGCGGTGGGCCGGCGGGCTTTTCGGGAGTGGGGAAGGCCAAGGGTTTGTCGGACCCGGCGTGGTTGGGCAGCACGGGGGTGTCGGCGCTGAGCACGTCGTCTGGGAAGTGCGCGGTGAGCGCGGCGACCGGGTCGATCAGTCCGGCGCCGACGCGGTCGTCGCGCCCGGTGCCGGGCTGATGCGCGGTGAGGATGATCTGGTTCATGATCTGCCGCGCGGACCAGTCCGGATACTTCGCCCGCAGCAGCGCCGCCAGTCCGGCCACCTGGGGCGCCGCGAAACTGGTTCCGTTGAGGCCGATGGGTTTTCCGTCCTTGTCGACGCCGGTGCCGTTGACCAGCGCGCCCGGGTTCTTGCTGTCGAGCGAGACCAGGTCCTGGCCGATGGCCGCGACGCCGACCCACGGGCCGTAGAGCGTATTGCCGGCGGGGTTGCCGTCGGGCTGGATCCAGCCCACCGACAGCACGTACTTGTTGAACCAGGCCGGGCTGGAGACGGTCTTGACGTTCTTCCAGCTGGTCGCGTTGTCGCTGTACGAGCCGTTCTGGGTGCCGCAGCCGGTGGCCTGATCCAGGTTGCCCGCGGCGACGACCACCACGACCTGGTTGTCGTAGGCGTAGCGCACCGCGGCGCCGAGCGGACCGTCGCCGGTGTCGGATCCTCCTGCGGTGCAGGCGGCCTCCGAGATGTTGATGGTCTTGGCTCCCAGGTCGACGGCGTGCACGACCGCGGCGGCGAGGGTGAGGCTGGGGCCGTACCCCTGCGAGCTCATGGTGCCGGGCGGCTTCTCGCCGTTCTGGTCCTTGGCCTGATAGTGGTCGCTGAACTGCCGGATCGCCAGGATCTGGGCTTCCGGCGCGACACCCACGAGCGCGTCGTCGGGACTGGGTTTGGCGGCGATGATGCCCGCGACCGCGGTCCCGTGTCCGTCGCAGTCCTCGGTACCGTCACTGCCGGAGACGAAGTCGCCGCCGGGCCGCACGTCCAGGCGCGGATTCTGGATCACGCCGGTGTCGATGACCGCGATGGTCTGTCCCGCACCCTTGTTGCCGGGCCCGGGGTTGGCCTGCCAGACCGCGGGCAGATCGAGCACCTTCTGCGCGACGGCCTCGTCCCGCGGGACGACCTTGCTCTTCAGGTACCACTCGTTGCCGCAGACCACCTTCAGTTCGGTGGTGACCAGCGGACCGGGCTTGCCTGCTTTGTCCTGCGCGTCCTTGAGCCGCGCCCGTCCCTCGTCGGTGCCGGGATCGGAGGTCGGCGGGTTGACGGTGGCCACCGGCCCGGCCTCGGCCGAGACCTGCGGTCCCAGCAGCGCACCGCCGAGAATCGCCGTCGCACACAGTGTTCGCGCCCAGTTTCCAGGACGCCGACTCATATGTTCCGGGCCGTCGAGTAGATGTCCATCATCCACAGCACCAGCGGGACGATCGACACGATCAGACCGTATTCGAAGATCTCGTTGAAGCGCCGTGTGACCGGGGTGACTTCGACGTGCGGGCCGATGACGCCGAATCCGACGGCTCCCACCGCGAAGAGCAGCAGCAGTCCGGCCGACAGCAGTGGCATCCCGTCGTCGGCGAGCGCGAGCAGCACGGCCAGGCCGATGAAGGTGACGCAGCCGCTGCCGATCAGCGTGGCGGCCTGGGTGAGATCGGCGAAGGAGCGACCGCGCAGGCACAGGATGATCGAGATGACCACGGCCAGCGCGATGCCTTGCCAGCGGGCGGATCCGAACGGATCGGCCGAGCCGATCGCACCGGCGACCGCGCCGATCGCGCTGCCGACCACGATGCCGGTCTGGAACTGATTGGCGGTGCGGGCGCGCTGTCCGAGCCCGGCCGCGGACGGCAGTACGGTCGCGCCGATGGCGCCGATGCCCTCGATGGTGGGCCGGGGTTCGTGGTCGGCCGGGTCGATGGCCGCGCCCGCGGTGGGCACCGGCGGCACGGGCAGCCGGGCCAGCATGGCGGCCAGGCGCGGCACCATGGACAGCACGATGATGGAGGTAACCAGTACGCCCGCAGCGACTTTCGGCACTCCGGCATCCCAGATCATGCGCACGGCCGCGCCGATTCCGGACAGGATCACCACGGTCACGACGGCGGACACCACGGCCGCTCCGGCCCCGATGATGCGGTAGCCGACCACGGCCAGCAGCAGGGTGGCGGCGGCGCCGAGCATGAGGTGCGGGCTGCCGACCGAGCCGGGCACGGCCAGCGCCGCGCCGCCGAAGGTGAGCAGCAGCATGCACAGGGTGAGCACGGTCGCGGTCAGCTCGTCGGCGTACTTGCGCCGGGCGATGGCCGCGGCGACGAGCGCGGCGATGGCGCCGCCCAAGAGCAGCGGCGGCGCGACGAAGGTGTCGCCGTCCGAACGTGAGATCAGGCCCAGCACAACCGCGAACACGACGGCGGCCACACCGGCCACCAGTCCGGTCCAGCGGGCGGCGGTCGGTGACCAGCTGCGAAACTCCTCGGCGGTGAGCCTGGACACAGCGTCGATGACGTCGTCGAAGAGCGCGGGCGCTTCTTTGGCGGAAACCGCGCGCAGTACGAGCAATTCGCCGTCGTAGATCTCGGCGTCATTGAGCGTCTGGCTCGGCGCGATCATGTCGCGGCCCAATTTGGCCAGTGTCCAATGCTGGGATTGGAGGGGTGTTCCGCCCTCTTCACCACCGATCGGATCCGGGTTGCGAGATTCGATGAGACGCACCAGATCACCGATGAACGCGGCGATCGGCACGTTGGCCGGCAGACCGACGTCGAGCTGGGTATTTCCCCCGATGACGGACACTCGGCACAATTCGGGTTCAGCCGCCCGTGGGCCGCTGATCGACTGTGCTGTCACTTGCTGAACTGCTCCCCTATAGCTCTCAACAGTTGCCCGCCCAGGGCGGTTAACCATAATGTATCCGACTGTCCGCAGCCGTGCGATTCGCACGGTGTGGGTGGGGAATGTGAACGAAAGACCAACCAGGTTCGACGAATTCGGGGTTCGACTAGGATGATCGACACTCGCCAGGCCCAACGCGCCTTCGATGCGGGAGTGCTGTCCCTGGGGTTGAGCATCGAGGGCCAGGAGTCGAATCGGGACCTCGACTACGCGAAACTCGCCTTCCAGCGCGCGACCGAGTGGGACCCCACCATGGCCGACGCCTGGCTGGGCCGGACCGCCGCCGGTGAGGTCACCAAGGATGTTCTGAGCAACCTCTACAAGTGCAGCACCGTCTCGCTGGGGCGGGAACAGCGCCGGTTGGGGCTGCCGCCGCGCACGCTTGCCGGACGTTTTCTTCCGGGCCTCTACATCGACTATCCGCTGTCGAGTTTCACCGAGACCCATCTGGCGTGGGCCGCGCATCTGATCGGCGAGAAGCAGTACGACGAGGCCGAGCAGGTGCTCGACGAACTCGAAAAGCACCGGCGGGCGCGGGCTTCGGAGCCGGACTTCGAGATCGACGGCCGCATCGCCAAATACGTGCGCGGCATCCTGCACTACAACACGCAGCGCTGGCCGGATGTGATGACCGTGCTGAACGGGTCCGAGAGCTGGGAGGACCCGTATCTGGCCGCCGGCGCGCATGTGATGGTCGGCACCGCCTGTGCGCAGCTGGGTCTGTTCGGTGAGGCGATTCGCCGGATGGAGGCCGCCGAGGCGGGCCCGATTCCGGCGGCCCGCACCGCGGCCATGTTCTGCCGCGGCCTGTGCCTGCGCGAGAACGGCGCGGCCGAGGAGGCGCAGGCGCTGTTCGAGAAGGTGTATTCGCAGGCGCCGGATTTCGACGCCAATGCCGCGGCCATGCGCGACCGCACCTACCGGATCACGCTCACCTCGAAGGAGGTGATCGAGGCCCGCACCGAGAAGTGGGATCCGGCTTCGGCGCCGTCGCTGGAGGAGAAGCAGGCCGCCGAGCACGAGGATCGGGCCAAGGAGATCCTGGCCCAGGCGCGCGCCGAGCTGGACAAGCAGATCGGTTTGGCGGCGGTGAAGACGCAGGTGGCGAAGCTGCAGTCGAGTGCGCAGCTGGCGAAGATCCGTTCCGAGAAGGGGCTTTCGAGTTCGGCGCGCGGTCAGCATCTGGCGTTCACGGGCCCGCCCGGAACCGGTAAGACCACGATCGCGCGGGTGGTCGCCAAAATCTATTGCGGCCTGGGCATTCTCAAGACCGACAAGGTGGTGGAGACCAAGCGTTCGGACTTCGTCGGCCAGCATCTGGGTTCCACGGCCATCAAGACCGACGCCCTGATCGACACCGCCATGGACGGCGTGCTGTTCATCGACGAGGCGTACACCCTGATCCAGACCGGTCTTTCGGGCGGTGACGCGTTCGGCCGTGAGGCGGTGGACACACTGCTGGCCCGCATGGAGAACGACCGCGACCGCCTGGTGGTGATCATCGCCGGGTACGACGGCGAGATCGACCGCTTCCTGGCCGCCAACGACGGTCTGGCGTCCCGCTTCTCGAAGCGGCTGCAATTCCCGTCCTACACCGCGGAGGAGCTGGGCCGGATCGGCCAGGTCGTATCCTCCAAGCGGGATTCGGAATTGTCCGATGACGCGCTGGCCGCGCTGGTCGAGACCTGCGAGAAGCTCTACGTCATGGAGAGCACCGACCAGAGCGGTGCGCCGCGGCGCGGGGTGGACGTGGCCGGCAACGGTCGTTTCATCCGCAACCTGATCGAGGCCGCCGAGGAGGAACGCGAGTTCCGGCTGGCCAATGACGAATCCATCGATCTGAGCACCATCGACGAATCGGCGCTCATGCGCATCGAGGGACCCGACATGAAGGCCGCGCTGAGCACCCTGCTCGCGTCGCTGAACTTGTCGTCGGCCGCCGACTGAGGGGCAACTGAACTGTGAACGACTTTCCGCGGGGAGCGGGCGGCTATCAGCCGGGCGGAAATGGTGGGAACCACTACGGCGGAGACGGGAGGCACGCCGGGGGCGGGCAGCCCGGTTTCGCGCCGGGCGGCTACCCGCAGGGCGCGCCAGAGCATTACGCACCCGGTTCGAGCGTGGCCGCGCCGCCACGCCCGGCGCCGCCGGCTCCACGTCCCCCGATTCCGGAGCCTGCGGAGCCTCGGGGGGAGCAGCCGTCCGCGGCCCGTCCCGCACCTGTGGTGGCGGCCGAGCTGCGGTCCGATGATCTGTGGCTGCTGCGGAATCTTCCTCTGCGCCTGGTGATTCCGGTGGCTTTGGTCGGCGTGCTGGTCTCGCTGATCGTGGTCGCGGTACACGCGCCGTGGTGGGCGGCACTGGTGGCCGGGCTGGTGCCCGTGCTCATCGGGCTGACTCCCGTGGCCGGGACGCCGATCGGCCTGCGCCTGGGCCGTTGGGTCGCCTATCGCTGGAAGCAGGTGCGCCGCAAGAGTTTCGACGAGAACGCTCTGGTCGACGTCCCGATGCCGGACGGCGGCAGCTGCGGATTGCGGTGGGATGGAAGCTTGTTGACCACGATGCTCCGCATCGACCCGCCGCCGGACACCCTGACCTTGCTGCGTCGCGGTTCGCTCAGCACCGATCAGCTGCTACCGCTCAACGAGATCGCCGCCTGCCTGCGCCAGTACGACGTGGAACTGCATTCGGTCGATGTGATCAGCACCGGCACCCGCACCGCCAGCACCGAGGCCGTGATCTCCGGCTACGCCGCGAGCATCGCCCCCCTGGGCCGTCTCTACGACGAGATCCTGGGCCCGCTGCCTGCCATCGCCCACCGCACCATGTGGCTGGTCCTGCGCCTGAACCCGCTCGCCAACGCCAAGGCCGTCGACAACCGCGGCGGCGGCCCCGAGGGCGCCCTGCGCTCGGCCCTGGTGGCCACCCGCCGTGTCGCGAACCGCCTTGCCGGACACGGCATCACGGCCTCGGTGCTGACCACCGCCGAAATGACGTCCGCGATCCGCGAACTGACCCGCGGCATCCCCGTCAACGAATTCACCGAGCACCCGGACAACCTGGAGCACAACGGAATTCACCTGACGAGCTACCAGATCGACCCGCAGCTCTTCAATTCCGACGGCCTGGCCAAGATCTGGGCGGTCCGCAGCCTCGCCACCACGGTGACGGTGCGCCTGCAACCCGTCCCCGAGCCCGGCGCGAAGCCCGGCGAGCCCGCCGCCATCATCGAGGTCGACGCCCGCGTCCGCTACGACACCCCCTACGAGCACGGCGAGCCCCCCGTCACCGGCCTGAAGGAGCTCCCCCGCCGCCAACTCTGGGCCCTCATGGACATCTTGGCCTACGGCGCCCAGGAAACCCGCCCCAGCGGCTACCGAGGCCCCGTCGACGTCCTCACCGACATCGCGATGCCCACCGCCGGCTGCGGCCAGCTCATCGGCGCCGACGCCACCGGCAGCGGCATCGCCGTCCCCTTGATCGGCGACGGCTCCCGCCGCATCGACATCATCGCCAGCCTCCCCCTGGCCCAGCAGGTGATCCTCCGAGCCATCGCCCTCGGCGCCGGCGCCGTGGTCCACACCGCCCGCCCCTGGGCCTGGCAAGCCATGGTCACGAATGTCGCAGCCCCCCACGCCCTCTCCCTGGCCTCCTCGGTAACCCACAGCTCCCGAGGCACCGCGATCACCGGCCGCCTCGCCAGCCCCGCCGCCACCGTCATCGTCTTCGACGGCGTCCCCACCACCGCTCCCCCGGGCTCGGCCACCGTGGTCACCATCCACGAATCCATCTCGTCCGACTACGAGCCGGACGCCGACGTGACGATCGTCCAACACCCGGACGCGCCCCACACGATCTCGGTGCACACGCCGGCCACCATGACGACGGCGCTCATGGTCACTACCCCTGCGGAACAGCACTACTTGACCGGGGCAGCTGCCCGACGCTGAGACGAGGGAAATCTCGGCACGAGGCGAAACAGGGACCAGCCGCTACACTCTGTTCGCCAGAAGTACAGTGCTGCCGGTGATTCGGCGGCAGCGGGGGTGGGGACCTTCACAATGAACAACGTTTTCGGCCGACGCCGTTCGGCCCGCATTCGGTTGTGCGCGGCGGCGGTGGCACTGGCAGCTTCGGTGCCGGCGACCGCCGGGTGCGGGTCGGAATCGCATGCGGCACAGGAGCAGACGGTCGACCTGGCCAAGCTGGACACCGGCAGTTACACGACCCAGCCGACTCAGGTCACCGCTCCCGACGCCGTCGCGGCGGGCCGGCTCGCGGAGGCGCTGCGGCTTGGCGGAGCCCTGCCGTTGCCGATGGAGATCGATCCGGCCTTGACGACCAATGCCGGTGGCGTGCACCCGTTCACCAGCGTCTCCGACCTGTTGGTCCCTGAGATGCGAGGTGGCAAGACCGCGTTCGGGTGGCTGAACGACACGGCGTTCACGACCGACCCGACCGGGTTCACGGCGGGGTTCGCGACCTCCGCGCGGACCGACTCGGATGCCGACTTGGGGTATCAGCTCACTGCTCTGGTCATGGCGTTCGACAGCGACAGCGATGCCGCCGCGGCGGCGACGGTGTTCGCGGCCGACGGATTTCCGGATTTCGGTAATGGCGTCGGCGAGCCCGCACAGTCGACGGCGCACCCCGGGGCACTGCTGTCCTGGCTGCCCGGCAGTCAGTACCTGGCGGGGTTCTATCCGACCGGCCGATTCGTGATCGGCACGCTGGTCGACAATCGCGAGAAGCACTACGAGAAGATCTCGGATCTCCCCGACCTGATCGCGAAGTCCGACAAGGCCATTGCCGTCACCGAGGACCGGTTGAAGTCGTTCCGGCCGACACCGCCGGACCAGCTCACCACCTTGCCGCTCGATCCGTTGGGCATCGTGCGCCTGACCCTCCCGCGCCCGGCCGGGGACCGGACGGCGAGCGGATTCAGCGGCGCTCTCGACGCGCACAGCGCCCTGCACGACGAAGACAAGCCGGATACCGCACAGGCGCTGTTCGACAAGGATGGGGTGGATGCGGTCGGTTACGGTGCGGGAGCGCTGTATCGGACCCGGGACGCGGCGGCGGCGAAGGATCTCCGCGACCTGGAATACGTCGACAAGTTCCACCATCCGATCGATTCGCCGGTGGGTCTGCCGGGCGCGCGGTGTGTGAAGTACCACGGCCCCGACACCCATGCGTTCCCGTTCGCGTGCACGGTCTCCTATGGCCGATTCGCGGCGCAGGTGTGGTCCCAGCAGCAGCAGGATGCGTTCCAGCGGATCTCCGCGCAGTACGCCATGCTCGCGAACGACAAGTAGGGGAATCGTGATGCGACTCGGCGCCCGTCGTGGTTACGGCAGAAAGCTTTTCGGCACGGCAGCCCTCGCTCTCGCGGCTGCCGCGGCCATGTCCGCGCTGACCGGATGCGGTCACGATGTGTCCGGCGCCGCGGCCGCCGCGGAGATCGATGTCCGGAGGCTCGAGGTGGGGAACTACCCGACGGACCCGCTCGAAGTCCGTATGACTTACCGCCGCAGTTGGGAAGACGGACAGTCGCTCGCCGTTGCCCGCCTGGCCGACCACGTGGTCGTAGGCGCCGATGTCGATCCCATGTTCAGCCACACGATGTTGTCCAGGGAGCTCGCGTCGGCGTCAGGCACATTCAATGTGCTGGCGAATGCGGTCCAGCCGGTGCTGGAGCAGCACCAAATGGTGTACGGCTACTCCACAGCGGCCAGCACCGAAGCATTGGACAAGCTGGAAGGTTTCGAGCTATCCGGCAATTTCCAGCCGTTCGACGGTGCGACGCCCAGCCCGTCCTCGACTTCGTTCAACGTCACGGTGATCCAGTTCCCCGACCAACAGCAAGCGCAGGCCGCGGGCGAAGATATGGAGGCCGCCGATTTCGATGTGGCTCCCGACCAGAACGCCCACGTCACCCTGGATCGGACCACCGATGCCAAAGCCCATTGGCGGCCCGGCGTTCCATCACTGGCCGCCACCCTCGCCGACGGCCGCTACGTGATCAGCGCGTTCGTCCAGACGCCCACCGCCGACCTGAACGGCCTGCGTTCCCTCGCCGACAAGATCTTCGCCGCGCAGCTCCCCCTGCTCGACGGCTCCCCCGGATTGTCCAGCGCCGACATGTTCCGCCTCGACTACGACCCTGACACCATGCTGCGCCGCACCCTGCACCCCGCCACGTATCTGAACATCTCGGCGGACAGCGAGGCCACCCACACCGCTCGCGGTTACTTGCATTACGTCGAGGCCCCGGAGACCTGGAAACCATTGCTGGACGTCAACGGTGTCGACCGTGTCTCCACCGCTGTCGGCGGCGGCCTCCTCTTCCGTGCTCGCGATGCCAATGCCGCCCTCGCCCTCTGGCAGGGAATCCCCACCATCACAACAAGTTCCGCCGAGCCCGCAGGCACAGCCCCCGACACCGCCTGCACCCGAACCGCCAACCCTGGCGTCGGCTATCCCTGGGTCGCCTACACCGCGTGGAATCACAAGAACAAGTACATCTGCACGCTCCACTACAACCGCTACGTCGCCCAGGTCGCAAGCGACCAACTCTTCGACGCCCAGCAGAAGGCCGCCGCCCAATACGCCCTCCTAGCCAACAGCCAAGGCTTCTGAAGAAGATGCGCCTGACCTTGAAGCCCCCGCCCTACCAACGCTCGGCAAACCAGAAGGACTGCACCAGCTGCTCGTGAAGAGCCGGTACCTATGAGATGCCACCACCTGTGTGGCCTCGGATTGCCCGTCAATCAGCCAGGTAGTCCGAAGTAGTCTGTGGCAGTCTTTCAATACTGGTGCTGCTCGCTCGAATCGATCGCCGCGATATCTACATCATCAACGCAAGCCGTCCGTCCAGTGAGCTGGTCGCCGACTTCGAAGCATGGGAGGCCCGCAATGACTGATCCGGCAAACGAGTTCGAGAACATGACTCCAGACCAGATCCTGGAGATGACGCAACGCCTGCGGATTCAGACCGACCAGGCGCAACTGCTGCCGCCCCCTGCCGATGCCGAAGCCGAGCCGGCCAATATTCCACGGTCCGTGAAGCTGACCCCGACCCAGGACCGCCGACTGAAGGCGCGCGCCAAGGAGCGCGGCATGAGCCAGTCGGAGTATTTGCGGTGGCTCGTCGAGCAGGACCTGAACAAGCCCGTGGATCGCCCGCTGACACTGGCGGACCTACCGCTGATCGTCAAACTCGTTCGGGCCCAGGCGGCATAACCGGGCACCCCGCCCATGGGACCTACCTCGCAGCGAGGTATGCGTCGACCGAGACTGACTCAACATGCTGGCATACAACACGGCGGGTGAGGTCCAGGGCCATCGACGGATCAATCATTCATTTCGATTTCGGTTGTCGGCACATCCACGACCCAGGACCAGCCTGCCAACCGAGCGATCTCGAGGAGTTGTTGGCGCGCGCTGCAGGAGTTCACCTGGCAGCCAGAGCCTTCGATACATCGGCGGTGCGGCCAGAGCAGGATCTTCACCCCGTTGGACGACTGCATCGAGGTGGACAAGGGCAGCCGGTGGTGGCTGACACGAGATGAGGTGGAAGGCATCAGATCAGGTCGCTCGGTGCTGGGCTCGGTGCCGGCGTCCGATGCCGCCGCTCGCCGGGACTTCCACATACTTCGAGCCGTCGAGGTACGTAAGTCTGAGAAAGCGGTCGTCACCGCCCGGATGGCTGTCGCGGTAGAAGCCCCAAGCGGACCAGCAGATGACGGCCACGCAGAGGCTGAGTATCGACAGCAGAGCCCATGTGTCCCAGGACATTACGACCTCCCGCGTGATTCGGGCCAATCAGTGGCGACCGGTTGTCGCCTGATGCCCGAACAGTGCACCGGATGAGGACGGCGGGTCGGCGTAGCCAGTCAATCCGCGGAATCGGCTCAAACCCGCAGTTCGCCTCTCACGAAAGGCATATCCTCCTTCTCAAAATGAGAAGTTCGGCCCAACCTGGTGAGAGGGCAGGCGGATGGCGAACATCGAACCGGAGGACACCGACACCACCCTGCCGCGTCGGCAACTCGGCCGATTGCTGCGGGACGCACGAGCGACCACGGGGATGAATCTGGATCAGGCCGCAGCCTTGGTCCAGTGGAGTCGGCCGACACTGAGTCGACTCGAACGGGGCGAGACCGAGAAGGTCAGAGTCACAGACATTCTGGCGCTATGTGAAGCATATGGACTCGACGAGGAGACGACCTTAGTCGCGAAAGGCCTCGCTACACAGGCACCCGCCAAATCGTGGTGGCAAGCCTTCAGTGACCTGATCCCGGCATGGGCCAACCTGTTCGTCGGATTGGAATCCAGCGCAACGTCTTTGACCGTCTTTCAGCCATTGATCGTGCACGGACTGCTCCAGACGGCCGACTACGCGCGAGCGCTCGACCGGCTCTACTTCCCCGATGACACCGAGTACGAACTCGAACGACGCATTCAGGTTCGTGTACAGCGGCAACGCATCGTCACACGCTCACGCAAACCAACCAGGATGTCAATCATCCTGCATGAGAACGTACTGCGGACTGTCGTTGGAAACAATCGAGTGATGTCGGCACAGTGCCGGCACATCGCAGATATGAGCACTCGGGACAACATCGACATCCGCGTGATGCCGTATCAGGCGGGCCTCCCCCTCGGAATGGCGGTGCCGCCGTTCACAATCATGGACTTCGGGAGTGACACACGCAGCAAACAGTTGGTGGAACCTGCGCAGGTCTACTGCGAGGGCTACGCGGGTAGCGCATACCTCGAGAAGCGAACGGACGTGGTGACATTCCGCCAGGCGTTCCGGAGGCTCCAACAGGCGAGCCTGGACCACCATCCGAGCCGCGACATGATCAGAGAGATAGCGAGGAGGCACGAGAGTGAACGTTGACCTGCACGGATCCGAGTGGTTCAAGTCGAGTCACAGCTCAGGAGGCGGGGAATGCGTGGAGGTGGCCTTCCTGGCGGGTGGCACGGTAGGCGTCCGCGACTCGAAGGACCCCACCGGCCCGGCACTGACCTTCACGCCCGGCGAATGGGACGCCTTCACCGCCGGTATCAATGACGGGGAGTTCAACAGCCCCTGAGCACAGCGTCAGCTTCAAGGGCCAGGGCCTCGAGGCGAAACCGGGGGCGGCCGTACAGCACTCGGCCCGCACGCACCTCCAGGACCTGTGAGATCTCCCCCAGCGGATTGCCATGGCGTGCCTCACATCCATACCTACCAGTACACTCTGCACACCAGAGGGACGGCACAGCAGGGAATTCGGTATCGGGGGGATGTTCGACATGCGTCACGGCTTTGGCCGACTACGGTCGGCCCGTATCGGGGTGCGCGCGGCAGCGGCTGTAGCACTGGCGGTTTCGGTTCTGGTGAGTGCCGGGTGCGGGTCGGGGTCCCATGCGGCCGAGCAGGCGCCGGTCGATCTTACGAAGCTCGATGTAGGCAGCTACCCGACGCAACCGAAGGACATCAAGCCCAAGGATCCGACGGCGTGGGCAAAGTATCTTGAAGCGTTCCGGCTCGGCAACACCATGCCGCTCGCGCAGGATATCGATCCCGCACTGACGCACAACGTTCCCGACGTGAACCCGTTCATCGATGCCGGTGATTTCCTCGCCGACCAGGCGGTAGGCAATACAGCTGCCTTCGGCTGGCTGAATATGACCGAGTTCAACGCTAACACGCCGGGGCTCATCGCAGGCTTCCAAACCGGAGCACGCTCCGACGCAGACTCCGTGATCTCGTATGAGCTCAAGGTCGCCGTGATGGCGTTCGACAGCGATAATGCTGCGGCCACGGCCGCGGGCGCGCTCGCGCGCAGCGGGTTCGGCAAGAACGAGGGGGCCGAGTCTGCGCACTCGACCCTGTATCCCAGTGCTCAGATCACATGGATCCCCCAGACCCAAGCGCTCGCGTCGTGGTACCCCACTGGAAAGTTGATCATTCTCGCTCTGGTAATCAACCATGAGAATTCGCTACTTGGGCAATCGGATCAGCCCGGCCTACTTGCTCTGTCCGACAAGGCAATTTCGGTCACGGCTGATCGAATGAAGGCGTTTCAACCCACTCCGCCAGAAAAGCTGCCTGATCTCCCCGTAGATCCTCAGAGCATGCTCAGGATGACCGTGCATCGCCCGTCCGGCGACCAGGCCGCCTTCGGTTTCGATGGCATGCTCGATACCCACGGCGCAATACTTGCAGCTGAAGATCCGAGCGACGCCCGCGCGCGCTTCGAGAAGACCGGTGTCGATTTCGTGAGCTACGGTGCCGGCCAAGTCGTCAGGGCGCGCGACTCCACGGCAGCGGAGAATTACATCGCCGACAAGGCCACTACGCGGTTCCAGCGCCGGATCGATCCACCGTCAGGGTTGTCGGTCGCACGCTGCGTCGAATACCACGGACCGTCCAGTGGTGAATTCCCGTTTCATTGCTATGCCGCGTACGGGCGGTACGCAGCTGAGGTTTGGTCCAGCCAGAAACAGGATGTGTACCAGCGGATCTCAGCGCAGTACGCCATGCTCGCCAATAGCAAATAAGGAGCTGTTGTGACGATCCTCGACGCCCGCCGTCTCGGCGGCAGAACCGCACTGGGCGTACTGACCCTGTTCGTGACCACGACGATGCTTGCAGGCTGTGGAACCGCAACAGGGAAGCCTGAAGCAGGCGAGTTCGATATCCGGAAGCTCTCGGTCGGTACATACCCAACTGATCCGATCGACGTCCGACGAGCCTATGTCCACTCGCCTAGCAGCGGACAGGACCTCGCAACAGGCCGTCTAGGCGACGCTGTCGTCACGGGGCCCGATGTCGATCCGAGCTTCACTCACGGCGTTCTCTCCTATGGCCTGCAAATCTCCGTTGGGCTCGGCATGGTGCTCTCGAAGGTCGCCGAGCCGGTGGCCGAACGCAACAACCTCATGTTCGGCTACGCCGCATCTGCCAGCACCAAGCCGCTGTCCGAGGTCAAGGATCCGAGCTCATTCCTTATCTTCAGCCCATTCGGTCACAGGAAGCCCGACCCAGATTCCACGTCCTTCAGTGTCACAGTTCTACAGTTTCCGGATCAGCAGCGGGCATCAACCGCGGCCGATCAAATGGAAGCGGCCGATTTCGACGTCGCAGCCGATCAGAACCAGCGAGTCGTCCTCGACAAACAGCCTGATGCCAAGGCACATTGGCGACCGGGCATCCCGTCAATGGGAACGACCATCGCTCGCGGACAGTACGTCGTCAGCATATTCGTGCAGCAACCGAAACCCAAACTCGCGGGGTTGATGAGTCTGACCGACAAGGTCTTAGCCGCACAACTGCCGCTGCTCGATCAGACGCCCGCCTTGTCGGCCCGCGAAGTCCTACGTCTGGACTACGATCCACAAGGCATGTTGCGGCGGACACTGCATCCCGGAAGCTTTCCGTACGTGCACGCTGAGAATGAAATCACCCGCACACCACGCGGATTCCTTCACAACGTCGACGATCAAGCCACATGGAAGACGCTGCTCGACGCCAACGGCGTGGACAGCACCGCCACTACTCGCAACGGTGCATTACTACTGCGGGCCCGAGACGCCCAGGCTGCCGCCGCCCTATCGGCCGGTATTGCCGGCATTACAACCAGTCAGACTGAAAAGTCGACGGACGTCCCCGACACCGTCTGTTCCGAGACCGGCAAGACCACGAAGCCCGATCGTATCGAGCAAGAAGAGGCATGGGACAGGTCCGATCGATTCATCTGCACTCTTCACTACAACCGCTATGTCGCACGCGTTGCCGGGACACAGCTCGCTGACGTCAACCAACGCGCCGCCGCTCAATACGCCCTGCTGGCCAATAGCCAGTACATGTAAGGAATCAGGATGAATATCGGACCGGGCACCATCATCCGCGGCTACCGCATCGAGCGAGCGCTCGGGGCGGGTGGCATGGGTACGGTGTATCTGGCCAAGCATCCAGAACTGCCGCGCTGGGACGCGCTCAAGGTCCTCAGTCCACAGTTCAGCCGGGATGCCGAGTATCGGGCACGGTTCGAACGAGAGGCGAATCTCGCTGCGGCCCTGGATCATCCCAACATCGTTGCGATCTACAATCGCGGCGAGGACAGCGGTCAGCTCTGGATCGCGATGCAGTACGTCAATGGCATCGACGCGGCCGCAGCTGCGGAACGGGATCCACGGTCCATAACCCCGTGGCGTGCGCTGCACATCGTCACCGAAGTGGGCCGCGGCCTCGATCACGCGCACCGTAGAGGATTGCTACACCGGGACGTCAAACCCGCGAACTTTCTGCTATCCATGGGTGATAACGGCGAAGAGCGCGTATTGCTCACCGATTTCGGCGTCGCGAAGTCCACCGAGGATACGAACGAGCTAACTCAGGCCGGTGGCTTCGTAGCCACGATCGCCTATGCCTCACCCGAGCAGCTGAGCGGGGAGCGGCTCGATCATCGTGCCGATATCTACAGCCTCGCATGCTCGTTCTTTCGCCTACTGACCGGTCAAAACCCATATCCGGGAACACAACCAGCAGTAGTGATGATGGGACATTTGAACGAGCAGCCCCCTCGCATTACGGCACTCGATCCCACACTCCCAGCCGCCGTGGACGATGTGATCGCGGTTGCCATGGCAAAGAACCCTGCCGACCGCTTCGAATCCTGCCACGAGTTTACGACGGCTCTGAAATCCGCTCTCGAGTACGGGGTTTCCGGACTATCCATGGCGACGGTCCCTCACTCTCGCTCCGCCGTGCTCACTGAGCCACCGACACCGGCTGTCGCCGCGTCGACGAAATCGACTTCACACAAGCGCGCTTGGCTATTGGGAGCGGCCATCGCGACGATCGTCACGCTCGCGGTCGGCGCGGGAATCTGGGCAACCCAGCAGGATTCCTCCCCCTCAGCATCGCGGAGCCCAATGGCGGAAGCTCGTTCGCAGAACCCAGCCTTCAGCGGAAACCTCATCGCTGTCATGGATATCTCGGGCAAGAGTGGAGACTACTCCGCAGATTTGGATATCCAATTGAAGCCTGGACCACAATCGAAGTTCTTCGAGGACTTGGGCTTCAGCTATAATCCCAACCTCCTTCGTAAGGGCGATGAGCCGAACCCTCGGCCAATCGGATCGGGAGGCGTCAACCAGTACGACGCGCTGAAGCCCATTTCCACGGGCTATCTACTCGCTGTACGCACCGACACCAATGCGGGCGGCGGAGGCCTGGTGAATCTCCCGACTGCCGTTACGTCGACGAAAGCTTCAGTCATCGTCCTCGACGACCCGGTCGCAGTCGCCGCGATCCGCCAGTGGTCGGACGACTCCGAACAGGTGCTGCTCAACAAACTGCTACCGATCCTGCGCAAGAGCGTCAAGTAGGACCGCGATTCGTCGACCGGCCCCGCGGCTTCTATCAGCGAGACGGAAGCGCATCCCAACTCTTCTGGGCATCTTCCGCGGACAACATGGGACCGGGAACCAGGGTGCCGAGGATCTCCCACGGCGCCAGGCGGGGTCGTGCAGCCAATCCTAGGATCTGTGCCGTCTTGGAATCCGGTACGCCATACAGGATTCCATTATCGGCAAGGTAGTAGAGGCCATCACGCACCGGGCTGCCTGGCTTCACTTTCGTGGCCTGCACGAATTCTCCGGTGGAGGGCGGAACATATACCCGGTCGACTCGATCACCAACAGAACCGTCGGCCGTCGCCAGCGTGACCGAAGTCTGCGAGTCACTCAGCGGGTAACGCGTACCGACCAGCAGTTGAACCGTGGCCGCGTCCGAGGCGGCCTCGGTGGCATCGGCCTGATCCTTGCCGAGACCATTCTTCTTCGCCCAGGAGACGCAGGCAACGGGGTTCTCCGCCGCAGAGATGATCTTCGGCGCCGCGCCGGGGAAGTCATCGACCGGCAGACCCGGGTTGATCTTGTCGTTGCCATGCTTCTGCGGGATTCCAGCGATGGCGTCCGGCGTCACGGAGACGAAACCGTCGATGTTCTTCTGCGAGCTCGCGAACGTGATGAACTGGGCGGTGAACAGCGACACGCGCTGGATGGCGTTGTCCAGCACGACATACAGGTCGGAGCGGCCGGACCCGTCCAGTGCCGGCACCTGGATGATGCTGCCGATCTTCACATTGCTCAGCCGCCCCTGAGCGAATTCACCGGCGCGTGAAACTGTCGGGGCAACCAACGGCGGCACGCTGACGGCCGCGCCGATCAGGTTGGATGTGATCGGCCGCACATTGGACAGGTCAAGTACCTGGGATAGAGCGCTCTTGGTGACATCGTCGTTCTCCGGGTTGATCTCGGCGATCTTCCCGTCGTAGATCAGATACGTATGATCCTTCTTCTGGCTGTCAGTCTTCTTGGCCAGAACCGCGGTCCCAGGATCAGCCGCCCTGATGTGGTCATTGAGGTGCAAGCCACCGGCAATGACGGTGGTCTCGGCCCCCGTCGACGACGCTGCCCCACCGGATGCCGACAGCGGCACCTTGTCGCAGAGTGTCCACTCGGATCGGTCACCTTGACTGCTGCCGGGCAACGCCGCCGGCACGCCGGGGATGCCGCGGATTGGACCACGCGGAACCGAATTGAGTTTGCTGTCCTTGACCGATGTCGGCGTCTCGCTCGTCTGCGAGAGCAAACGCGCCGACGCGAGATTCAGTGCCGGGAACAAGGTCATCTTGTTCTTGTCGTCCTTGTCCCGCACGACGACATACAGGGCACCGCTGTCCTTGCCCATGACGATATTCGCGTTGCCGATCGATCCCTGAGGCCGGATGAAGGCCATGATCGCAGCGCCCGCAACCACGAGAACCGCGAGGACCGCTCCCACCATCAGCGATCGGAATTGCGATCGCATCGGGTCGTGCAGCATGCGAACATCGCGGCGCACTAATGCGTGGTCGAGCCGGCGCAGCAGGAATCGGTACCCATTGACCTGGGCACGGGTGGTCAATTGGGCTGGCACGAACCAAATCCTCCGTCGAACCGGAAACTACGGGTACACACACTACTGGCCGTCAGCAGACGACAGCGCACCCTCCAGGGTGGAGGAGTGCGCTGTCGAGCGGCACCGACGTCCTCGTTAACCGAAGGACTGGCCGACCTTCGCGTCGGCGGCAAGGGCGTTGTGCAGAGCATTCTCGACCGCGGTGGCGACAGCGTCGAGAGTCGACAGGCACTTGTGGGCGTATGCGGTGTCCCACTCGGACTTCGCTGCCTTGACTCCCTCCAACGCGCCGTTCTCCGCGCCGCTGTTCGGGTCCGACCACGCCTGCTTCAGCCTCTCGCAGGCCTGGCCGAGGTCACTCGAGGTATCAACGGCAGACTGGCCGTCACCGGCAACCGCGACAAGGTCGCGGTGGTACTGCCGGAGGGTATCGATGAGGTGGGTCATCTGGACTTTGTCGTAAAGCATGTGCGTTCCTTTGCAAATACCGGAGGGTTGACTTAGCACTCGCCCCTATTAACCGAGGTTCGTGAGGGCCTTCGAGAATTCGTCCTGGTTGGAGATATCCACGTTCGAGAAGACGTCAGTTCCCGCGCCGACCTTGTCCTGGAAGTGGTCCAAGGACTGGTTCAGGGCAGCGGACTCGTCATCCCATGCCTGCGCGGCAGCTTGGAAGGAGTTCGCCGCATCACCCGCGAAGCCCTTCTTGGAGGTGTCAACCGTGTCGGTGATCTTCTTCAGGATGTCCTTGATCGACGCCACAACGTCGGCCATGTGGCTCTGCGCCGCCTTGGCAACTTCCGCTTCATTTGCAACCATCGTCTGTACCTTGCCTTTTGTTCGGAATGGATAGAGGCGATGCGTTGCGCACCACCGGTTCGGGGTTGAACAGCTGCACAAGTCACGCGGGACTCACGACAGCCACCTCCCCCCGGGCAGCGAGTCGATCAGTGTTGAAATCGACTGCGCGATACGGTGATCACTGCCCGGTGTCAGCGTGGACCAGAGTTGCTGGTCCGGGGCGACCCCCGGTGCGGCCACGATGCGGCCCCGTGCGGTGTCGTAGACAGCGACGGCTCCGGGCGATCGGTCTGTGAGGCCGTCGGCGTAGGCGTAGGCCACGATTTCGGCGTAGGCGTGAGTGGCTGAGAGGGCGAGGCCGTAGGCGGTGGCGTCGGTGTCGGGGACGCCCAGGCTATAGACGGTGCTCGCGTAGTCTTCGGAAGTTGTTGCGGTGTTGAGGCGTTCGGCCAGGTCTGCCGATTCGGCGCTGAAAGCGGCCAGGTCGGCGGGCGGGCAGGGGCCGAGGGCGTCTAGTAGAGGGCGGGATAGGGAGGTCCCGGAGCCGTCGGACCATAGGGGGTGGAGGTCTAGCGTGTCGCCGCGGCGGATGGCCATGGCGTGGTGTTCGGCTCGGCGGGCCACGCAGACGCGGATGAGGCCGTCGGTGGTGTGGACCCGCATGGCTAGCTCGCGGTCGGGCTGGGATAGTACGAAAATGGCTGTCGCAGTGTCGGTGTCGACGTCGCCGTGGGCGTCGACGATGCGGCGGGCACGTAGGTCGGCGCGGGCTAGTTCCTGCGCCTGCTCCCACTCCCGGTAGGAGTCCTGGCGCGGGCCGATGGATAGCACCAGGGGCAGGGTTTGCACCCCTAGGTGTCCGGCGAGTGCGATCATTCCGTCGTTGGTGAGGGTCGTCATGAGGACGCCTCCGCACGACTTCCGGAATCTGCTGCGGCAGCTGCCTTCTCGGTGCCCGAACTGCCGGCGTTGAAGGCGATGTCGACGGGTGCACGTTGGGCGGCGGGGTCGATGCCGCCGAGGACGGCGGGTGCGACCTGCATGCCCGAGGTGAGGCCCAGCTCGGCATCACCCGCGGGCGCGCCCACGAGACCGGCGCGAGGGGTGTGCTCCTCGTCGCTGTCCTGCCCGGCGCCGCCCATGGCGGTCGGCGCCATCGCGGTGCCGCCCTGCTGTACCGTAACCGGCTGTGTCACAACGCGTTGCGTGGTGGTTTCCTTCGCCTCGACGGCGGAGGTCCGCATCTGGGTCACCGGCATCGGCGGCAGGTTGAGCGAGCCGAGCGACAGGGACGGCAGCGAGGGCATCGCCGGCGTCGTCACTTCCGGCGTCTCGACCGGAGTGGTCGGTTGCTCGGCGGGTGTCAGCCCGGCCGTCACCTGCGGCGGCGCCTGATGCTCCCACGGCTTGGCCAGCGACTCGGTGGCGGCTTCGTAGGTCCGCATCACCCGCGCGGCTTCGGCTTTCGCCTTCTCGACGTCAGTCTCGGTTCCGGCCAGCCCGCCGAGCAGCGGTAGTCCGCCGGCTAGGCCGAGCTGCTGCATGAGCTGCTGAATGTCCTTCAGCTTCTCGACCTCGTCGACATTGGGCATCGCGAGTTTCGCGATTTCGTATGCGGCCGCGTGAGTTTCGGCCTGCGCGGCATTGCCGGCCGCGGCCGACGCGGATGCGCCGAGCCAGTCCCGCAAGGCTCGGATACGTTCGATGAAGGGCCCACTGTTCTTGGATTCCCAAGCACTGTCGAGGATTACGAGGATTCGCTCGTACTCCACGGCGGCCGCCGCGAAACCCGCGCTCAATCGCGTCCACGCGAGACCGGCTTCGGCGGCCGGGATGGCACCGGCCCCCGTCACCAGGTCACGCGCCAGCTGCTCGGGCGGCCGGGATTCCCAAACCGTCTCGGTGAAGCCGGGTTTCGTCGGTTCCAGCATCGAGAATGTGTTCCGCTCAGCCGGCGAAGCCGAGGACGGACTGCTCCTCGACCTTTCCGAAGGCGTCGAACTGGCTGCGCAGCGTGGCGGCGAGGTTGCGCAGCTCGCTGACGCCGTCGCTACCGGAGTTCACGAACGACGCGGCCACCGCGTTGAGGGTCTGCGCGGCGCGCAACGACACCTCATCCGCACCGGCGGACGCGAAGTCGAGCTTGACCCCTTCGACGCCCAACCCGTTGGCGATCCGGTCGGCGAGCGCGTCCAGCTGGGCCGCGGCGTCGCGTGCGGTCGAGGCGTCGAAGCGCAGACCGTCGAATGCGTTGGTGCTCATGCCAATCCTCCTGTGTCCCCTGGCGTTTGCAGTCTTAGAGTGTGAGCGCCTTGTCCGGCGGCTCTTCGATGGCTTCGATCGCGCCGACCACGGGTAGCACCACGCCTTCGATGACACCGACCACCTCGTCGCCGTGCGCTCCGGTGACCAGACCCGAACGGTCCGAGGTCGATTCCTCGTCGGCGGCGCCGGCTCGGCCCGCGGCGCCCGCACCGGTCATACCCGGCGAGGTGGTCGCGGTGGTGCGGCCGTTCGGCTCGGTGACCGTCTTGGGCACACCGGCCCCCGAAGTGACCTCACCTGTCGGAATCCGGCTGCTGCCCAACGTATTAGCCGGAGTGGTGGAGGTCGGCACACCGCCGCCGAGCAGGGTGGCGAGCGGGCTGCCGCCGCCACCGTCGATCTTGGTGCCGTCCGGGTTGTCGGTCTTCTTGGCGTCGTCGGTCTTGGTCGGGTTGGTGTTCGACGGCGTCGTGGTGGTCTTGTTGGTGTTGTTGTTCGTATTGGTGTTGTTGTTGCTGTTGCTCAGCGCCGAGCTGATGTCGCTGACACCGGTGGAGACCACCGACGCGCCCTTCTCGACCAGCTTCTCCGCCACCGTCGGCGCGACACTGGTAATCGGCTGCAGCGCGGAGCCGACCATGTTCACCAGGTTCGAGATGTTGGCCGCGACCGGCGCGCCCGCGATCATGATCTTCGTACCGGCCTCGACGATCTGGGCGGTGCTGCCCGCCAGCTGAAGGCTGGTCTTGGCCGCGATGGCCATGCCCGCGTTGATCGTCTCGGTGGCGGTGGCGATCAGCCACGGGAGACCGGCGGGGGTTGCGATCAGCGCGGTCGCACCGATCACCTGCGCGATGAATTGCGAGATGAGAGCAGACATCTCGGCGTAGCCCTCGCCGACGATGGCCTCGGCGGCGATCAGGATGGCGTGCTGCTGTGCACCCTGCGCGGCTACCGGCCCACTCTCGGCTTCGACCGTGTTGCTCTTCAACTGCGCGGCGGTCGCCGCGTCGCCGCTGAAGGTGTTCATCAGCGTGCTGGTCGCCGACTTGCTCTGCGAAGTCGCGGAAGTCAGCGCGCTGATCAGCGAGGTGATGATCGTCGCCGGATTGAAACTGCTGTTGCTCAGGCTCCCCGTCCCGAACGATTGCAGCAGGCTGGTGACCGGCTGGATCAGCGTCGTCAGATCAATGGTGGGCAGCGTAGGCAGCTGCAGCCCCGACAGATCCGGCAGGCTGATCGACGGGAGTTGCGGCAGCTGCGGCAATCCCATGTGGCTCAACACATCCGAGACCGGCGTATCGAGGTACGGACCGATCGGACTGCCGCGTAGGCCATCCAGAACGGTCGGATTCGACGGACTGGTCACAGCACCGTCGAGAGGAAGCTGGCAGCCGACGTCACCTCATTGGACGCGTAGGTGCCGACAGCCGTGTACGCCGCCGTCGCCGTGTTCGCGTGCACCGCGGCGATCTCCGCCGAGGACATCAGAAAGTTGCCCTGCGCGACCGCGAAAGCCGCCAGAAACTCCTGGCCGATCAGACCGAAAACCGGAACCGCCTGCGCCAGCGCGGTACCCACATCCGCTGCCGCCGCCCCCGCGACCTGTGCGGCGATCGCCGCCTTCTCGGTCCCGTACGCCAGGATGGGCGGAAATTCCGCCGCCACATGATCAGCCATCAGTGTCCCTCCCACTACCTATGATCTTGCTCAGACTACAAGCACGAAATTTCTTGTGCCAGACCGCAACATGCAAACTCTGGCGCAAACTTCTGTAAACAAACCGGCTTAGCCGGCCATCTCCTCGTTGAACCGATCCACGATCTCGGCCCGCCGCTCGAATGCCCGCCGCGCGGCCTGCGCCGCCGTCGCGACCACGGCCTGCTCGAACTCCGAAGGCGTCATCCGCGACACCGCGCTGGTGAACTGCAAGTCCTTCAGCGCCCCGTTCCCGTCGACCTCCGCGGTCACCGCCCCGTCGTCGGAGGTCTCCCGCCCCCGAACCGCGGCCATCTGATCCGCCAAGTCCTGAAACCGATACAGCTGCCGCCGAACCTGCTCCTGCAACTCATCCATCGACGAAACCACGAGCCCCCCTCTCACACGGACCTGAGCCAACTCTGCGGCTCAGTATCGTAGTCCTGCTCCTCGACAATCTCCTGCCGAGCAACATCCGCCTCGGTGGGAAGCCCGGTCCTGGCGAGGCCTGCCGCATCCAACCCGGCCTCCTCCAACTGCTTCCGCAGCGCGAGCCCGGCCCGATTGGCAGCCTTCTGACAAAGCCGTAAAACCTCCCCGGCCAGCTGCGCCGAATCCCGATGCAACTCAGCCGCTTCAACCTTCACAGCGAGCGGCAAGCCTTGATTGGTCGTCCGCACCCGAATCGACCCAGACGTATTGGCAACAACCAGCGAGGCCCAATCCCCCTCACCAGCGCCAGAACTGACTGCCCCCGGCTCAGTCACGGCGAACTCCCTCCCAGTTAGCTAAGCGTATGAGTACCATAGGCCACTTCGGTGCGACAAGAACATTTCGCTCTGCTGATGCGATCAGCCGCGCTCGTCCTTGATCACCTGGATCACAGCCGCGACGTAGTTGTTGATGACCGAGATGAATCTGGCACTGTCCACGGCGAGAGCCCGTGCCGGATTGTCAACGACGACATAGCGGCCGTCGTCCACAAGGTCCCGGAACCGCACCTGGTGGCGGGTGATCCCGCGCGGCCCGAATTTCGAACTGCCCTGGGCGATATGGATCTCACCGGCGTGCGAAGCTGCTGCCTCGAGGAAATCCCGAGTTCTGGACACCGCGGTGTCCGGCATTGCGGCAATCGCCGACCGGCCGAAGTCGTGGTCGATGTTCTGCTCGTCAGTGGCCAGCCCAATATCCCCCCGGCCGCCCCGCTCACCTGCGGGCATTGCTTCGACCACGGCATCGGCGAGTCGTAAGGGATCACATTCAGCCACCGTGTAGCCGCCCCGACGCCAATATGTTGCGCCGGGATGTTGACTGATCACATAGCCCTTCGGCCCCTTTCGGGCCGCATGGACGCGCACCATCGACTCGGTGCCCCATCGATCCTGTTCATTCCACCCGTAGCCGGTCAGGTAGAGGTCCGGATTCGTCAAGGTATCGAAAGCGGTCGAGAAGTCCCCACGAACCTTGTGAATCAGGCTTTCTCGCGCATCCCGCATCTCCAGGTCGAACTCGTCGGCAGTCTTTGTCGCAGAGGTGAACATGAAGGGCTCGGGAGGCTCCAGACCTGCCTGATCCATCCATAGCGCGTAGAACTCGGCCTCGGTGAATCGCCAGTGCACCGTCATTTCTCGGCCACCGGGGTAACCGCTGCCGGCGCCTCACCGAGGACTGCCTCGAGATTGTCGAGATTGGTGAGGAACTGCGGACGCTTGTGTTCCTTACCCTGACCCTGCGCACCGGCCGCCCCCATCGGCGAACCACCCATCCCACCGGCCGACCCTGTGGACGAGGAGGAGGCCGTAGCAGCTAGTCCCGCACGCGATGTCGTGGTCTCTTCCTTATCCGTTTCGGTCGTAGATGCCGGATTGGCGGCACGCGGAGTCAGCTGAGTCTTCGGTGTCTGGGGCGAGCCTGAGCCGGTGGGCGCGCCCGACGGGCTGCCTCCGGTCGGCGATCCGGACGGAGTGTTGGTGTTCGGAATCAAGCCCAGATTCTGCAACTGCTGGGTGAGCTGATCCGTCGGCGAGGTTGTCTTGGTCGTTGTCGGCGTTTGCGTCAGCGCCGTCGTGATCGCCGAAGCGATCTTCTCGGCACCCTGTTCCGCAGCGGTGATGCCCGCCTGAATAACCGTGCTGGCCTGTGTGATCAGCGTTTGCAGCGTCGTATCGGTAGTCGGATTCTTGTCCGTGGGTGTGGTGGGCGTGGTCGGGGTGGTGGGCGTAGTCGGCTGGGTGGGGTTGTTGTCCAGGTTCGGCGTCTCGATGTTCGGTGTGCCACTGGGGTTCCCGCTCGGACTTCCGCTGGGGTTTCCAGCCGGGTTCGGGTTCGGGTTCGGCCCGGGCTGCTGGGGCTGAACCGCGATCGCGTCCTTCGGGCTCTTGAGCATGGGGACAGCGCCGCTGGAATCCTTGACACCTTCGACATACCAATTGTCCCAGGCGTGCCTCATCTTCTTCATCGCATCGTCGATGTCGTACTGGGACATGTGGTTGATGGCCTTCTCCCAATCGACAGCGTGGAACGGCAAGAAGTTCTGCAGCTTCTTCAACCACCCCTGTGCGAAGGCCAGGTTCAGGGCCATCAGGTCCATGCCGTCGGTCAGGGTCTTCACGCTCTTGAGATAGTTGGTGATCCCTGTTTGCGCGGCCTTCGCACCGTCGGATGCCCAGACCGTGTCCATCGTCGAAGTATTTCCCTGGTACCCGGTCAGATACTTGTCATTGGCAGTCCGAAAAGTTGCCGCCTGAGCCTTCAGGTACGCACTGGCCGTGTTCCAGGCCTGGGCGTGACTCTCCAACTGAGCGAGAATCTTCGAATCGTTGACGAACTGCCAATGGTTGTGGAAGTCGTCCCATTCGTACTGGCTACCGACTTCGGCTGCGACCGACTTCGTATCAAGTTCCACCCCACTGGCATTCGAGGAGAGGGTTGTCTGCTTATCGGTTCCGGACAGCAGATTGTCGTAGTCACCCTCCATGGTTCCCGACCATTTGGTTGGACTCGAGAACAAACCAGGGCCGGATTGCCCCCACCCCGGCATACTGACCGGGTCGACCTGCACCGACGAGACAGCCAGCCCGGGCTGCCCCGGCTTCGGCACCATCCCCTCGAACTTCACGCGTGCGTCATCGCCGGAAAAGGCCGTTGCCGAAGCTTGATCGGTGTCAACGTACAGCCTGGCCGCACCCACGAAGGACTCACCGATCTCGGTGAGCACCTCCTGATGTTCCTTCAAGGTCGTCTCGACCAGCTTCTTCGCGGCCGCGTTGAACTTCTCCGCGAGCTCGTGCCCCGAATTCCGCTGATTCAGCGCGCCCAGATCGGCCTGCGGCGCCTTGCCCATGGCGGCATTCACCATCGCGAGCATCGCCGCAGCCTGATCGGCCATCGTCTGCGCGGCTTCACGATTGAACAGGACGCCCTTCTTGCTCTCGCCATTGAGTCCGGTGAAGTCGTCGTCGGCCATCGCTCTCCCCTCCCAGGTGGACGTGATCGCAGCCTAACCGGTTGCGCGGAGCCCGATCCAGCCGAGCCGCTGACCAGCGACGTGGGTAGGCTGCCTGCGAGGTTCGATATTCGACCGCGGGGGCAATGGTGAGCCGCGGTAGTACCGAGGGGGATTCATGGCCATAGCCATTGTCATCGGAGTGATCGTTGTCGTGGCGCTCGTGGCGCTCAATATTTCCAGCAACGCGCAAGACCGTGAGAGGCAAGCGGCCATGGCAGCTGCGATGGGCGGCGCGGTCGGCTGGCCCTCGGCCCAGTGGCGTGAGCAGCACGCGACAATCGGGCTGTGCCCGTATCCGTCGAAGGCCAAATACAAGAATCCCATCCACGGCCAGGCGGCCGGCGCTCCGTACACCACCTTCTTGGTCGAGCACGAGACCATGTTCCAGAACATGATCACGACCTGGCGGCACACCGCCGTCGTCATCGAGGGCGCCGACCGGTCCGTGGACCGGCTGGACCTGCTCTCGGCCCAAGGCGAATGGCTCCTCGAATTCAACAAGAAGTCGGTCGAACACCGCCGATTCTCCAGCGGCAACGAAGAATTCGACCGCTGGTACCTCGGCCTGACCCCCAGCCACCCCGACCAAGCCCGCCAACTACTGACCCGCCCGGTTATGGCCGCGGCCTACTCAATCGTCCAGATCGCCCCCACCGCCCGCATCCGGGTCAACGAGGGCGCAGCCGTCTGCTGGATACGAGGCGTTCACGACCGAGACTCCGCCGCCTACCTCGAGGTCATGCGACTCACGACCGAGTTCGCCACGGCGATCAATCAGGCTGCGACACAGATCAATACGGGTAACCAGCATCGCTAACCCCGAGCGAGAACGAACGTACGATCGAGAGTGACGAACACCACCCAACCGCCGTCATGTCTCTTCAAGCCCGCGCCGCCCTACCGGAGGGCTCGATCAGCGGTGAGCAGTCAGCCAATTCGGCAGCTCATAGTCGAACCCTTCGGCGCGACGCAACTCTTCATCGAAGGCTTCTGATGGAGGAGGCGAACACCATTGCGGCTCGTTGGGGCCGAAGGTCCGAAAGTCCTCTTCCCCGCTGTACCAGAGTTCAACTCGCGCCATGTACCAAACCGCTGGTCGACCACGCGAAGCCGCGCGCAGTTCGCTGAACCGCTCGCTGACCTCGACAGGCGGAGACCAGGGAGTCAGCTGGCCGGAGATATCTTGCACCGACGCCGATGCCTCGAAGTATCCGCCAACCTCGTTGAACGTCACCTGCGCATAATTCCAGCCCTGAGGAAGGGTCAGCCGCAGTTGCAGTGATGCCGCCTTCGTGCGAGCAACTATTTCCGGGAGCGTACCGGGGGAAATCTCTGGACGTGGGGAGTTGGGGTTGATCTTGCCTTCGAGCCAACGCGGTATCTCGCAATCCAAACGCGGATACAGCTGCAGATCTTCCAAGTATTTCTCAGCTGGAATCGATGGCTGCCACATCGGATCGACGGTGAAATTGAAAGTAGCTCTGTAGTTTTCCGGTGGATCGACCTGCATGCGAAGCGAAAACCACGTTCCCAGACGGTCTTCGAAGCGGAGATCTCTCAAATCAGGGAAGGCTTGGAATATTTCCTGAGGAATCTCCCGCAGCTGCGGAGATCCGTCCCGATTCAACGTCGAATACTTGATGTTCTGCATGTCTGCCGCCATAGCAACCTGCAGTTCGATACGAGCGCAGCCTTCATCAACGCTGTCCAGCAGCCTGCCCGCGACCCAATCGAGGATCATGTCGGCCCGAGCTTCACGCTCCCGCCGGGACGATCGCCGATGCCCAAGCCGGTCGCGTGGGTGCGTTTGAACCCCACGGGCAGGTCCGGCTACCCGGCTACGGACCCAGCCGTCTCCCATTTTGCCCCAGCCGATGCGGTCGATTTCCTCATGGCTCATGATCGACTCTCGCTACCCCGTGGTGATGACGCGAACGGCCAAGTCCTTCGCCTGCGCAGTTACATCGCCAAGCTGGTAGTCGCGACTGATGATGTGGCGCACCAACTCTGGGTCCGGGGGCAGGGCATGCTTACGGAGGTAGTGGGATACCGCGCCGGCCCAGATCCAGACGCCGTCGGTCCGGAAGGTCAGCGGCACATCGCGATCGGATGGGGTGAATTCGTCGACCTCGAAGCTGCGTGCGGCGAGAACGATCGGGGCGGAATTGAGGTAGACGAGGACGCGGTCACGCAGATCCGCGGGCAGTGGTTCCCTGACCGCGATCGGACGACCACTGTCGTCACGACTGTCGTACACGCGTGCGAGCCGTGGCAGCTCGTCGAAATCAGCACTCACCGTTGGAAACCTCCGCCCCTGTTCGGCCACCAGCATCGCATAGTGCGGAGAAGCAGCCTCCTACGAGGCGCTGAACTCGTCGTTCACAATGCCCTTCTCGAATGCATCCCACTCGGCGGCCGTGAACGCCAGCTCGGTTCCGTCATCGCTCTTCAATGTCGCGCCACCCTCGGAGCAAAGCTCGATACTCAACCCCATTCCGACTTCACCTGCCCTTCCGCGCAGGACGAACTCGAGCATGTCAGCCCAGAGATGGCTCGGAACCGTGATGATCGGCCGACGTGCCGGCGGTCCAGAATATTTGCTGTCGCGGATCTGCACCGTCTCGGATGCGATGGCAACTTCGACGCATTGCCCCCCGTTACTTCCGCTGTAGCTGGACTTGCGCCATCCGACAGGACTGACCGGGGCCATCGACCGACTCCCTCATTTCATCCCGGCCACGCGACTCCTGATCAGTTCGGCGGATTCACTTTTCGACAGCGCCGCCGCAAGGAGCTGCTCGGCCAGCATCTCGTACACTGCGACCCCATCGTAATCCTGCAGGTACAGAGCACCGGTTGGGTACTCGATGTAGGCGACGGTCTGAGCTTCGGCGAACTGCAGCAATGTGAACTCGGTGACGTTCCCGGCGTGGGCATAGTTCCTGGTCGGCAGGATGCGAATGTCGATGTGGTCGTGCTTCATCAGCAGCGACAGATGCTCGAGTTGCTCGCGCATCGTCTCCGCGGTGCCGACCACTCGGTCGATGACCGCTTCCTCGATGACGGAGCTCAAGCCCATCGGGTGAGGGCCGGTTACCCGCTGCCGGGCCATTCTGGCCCGGACGATCTGCGGCACATCCACCGAAGCGACCAGCGGGCTGCCCTCATGCAGTGCGGTGGCGTAGGCACTGGTCTGCAGCTGTCCGGTGAATGTGACTGTCTGATAGATGAATTGACTCCGAGCCAGGCCTTCCAAGCCCACGAATGTCTTGAACCAGTTCGGCAATACCTCGGAAAATGATGCCCACCAGGTCTTCTGATCGGCCTGGCCGGCTAGCGACGTGAGCCGGTCGACCTGGGCCACCTCGGCGCCGTACAGCCGCAGCAGTGCGGTCACGTCATCAGGTTGCTGCAGATACTTCCCGGATTCCATCGCGACGATCTTCGGCTGGCTGCACTCGATCGCTCTCGCGGCCTCACTCTGCTTCACCCGTGCGCGTTCGCGCGCGACCCGCAACTCATGCCCGATCAGGAACCGCAAAGCCGATGGATCGGAGCGTTCCCCCATCTTGCCTTCCCTTCGTATGCACAACGAATCATCTTGCCGATCAACATCATTCAGGCGAACCCGTTGAACTGGCTGATATATCAGCCTATTCTTGATGTGTGGCGCTCGCCACATCTCACGCTAATCCTGATCTCAGATTGCTTGCGCACCAGCCCGAACCGTCGAAAGGACGACCATGTTCGAGCAGTTGAAGGTCGGCAGCTGGGCCTGTGCCGACGACCGATGCCCCATCCGCTCCGTCGTCCACGCCGAGGACCAGGCAGTCACCCTCGTCTTCGGCGAGCACGGAGACTTCGAACTCTTCGTCAGCGCCGCAGCGCTACAGACCCTTCTTCAAGTAGGCGGTCACGCGCTCGAAGAGCTCAGAATGCGCACCGCCAGCTCCCTCAGCGGCGCGAATCACGAAGGAGAAGGCGATGATCAGTGAGGTTGCCTGCCTTCTCGCCGGCACCGCCTTCGGCATCATCGTCGGCTGGCCGTTCTCCCCCACCCGTTCCCGTCGACGTCCCGGCCGGGGCACGACAGTCGCCGAGATCCGCGCACGCCTGGACCGCGAAAACCACTGCGGCCAAGCACTCTCCCTTTGATCGCAGCAGTCAATCCCCAAGCCCCCGGCACATCCTGCCCCAAGGCCACACGTGTCCGGACTTCGCGATCCGGGTCATCGATGTCGAAGTTGCACCTAATTACGATTTCCGAACCAACCACTCCGGCAAGCCATAGTGGAACGACGCAGCCAACGCCAGCTCCTCCTCGTATGCCGATGCTGGTGGCGGGGTGACCCAACGCGGCTCGTCTGTGCCGAAACTCTGGAAGCTCTCCTCACCTGAGAACTGAACCTCGAACCGTGCCCGGTACCAGGCTGCGGGTCGACCTCTCATGGCAGCTCGCAACTCACTGAATCTCTCGTTCACCGGGCGGGGCGGAGTCCACACGTGCATCTTTCCAGCAAGATCTCGCCACAGAACCTCCGCCTCGTTGTGGTGGCCAACCTCGCGAAATTGCAACTGCGCCCACGTCCATCCGGCCGGCAGCGCCAAACGCAGTTGCAGTGAAGCATGCTTAGTGCACTCTACGATGTCCTCGACAGTCCCCGGCTCCACAGGGGCCAATTCATGATCATGGGCAAGCTTGCTATTGAGCCAATGAGGGATGCGGTTAGCCAACCGCGGATACTCTTCGAGGTCTTTGGCGTAGACCTCCGACTGTATGGGCGGATTCCATATCGGGTCTACATCGAAGTTGTAAATGCCCGAGTAGCTGTCCGGAGGTTCAATCTCGATCCGCAGCGAGAACCAGGTTCCAAGACCGTCCTCATAAAGCAGATTTCGCAGATCAGGAAACGCACGCAGAGTCTCAGGTGGGATATCTTGGGCCTGCGCCGCACCACCTTGATCAACCACGGTGAACTTGAGGTCGACGATGTCGGCAGCGAGAGTGGCGACCAAATCGATACGGGCCCAGCCTGGTTCGATACTCATCGCCAATCGGCCACAAACCCACTCCAAGATCGAGTTGGCCTGAACCTCGCGCTCATGTTGCGCTTGCCGGGGCGGCCGGGTCTGGTGCTGCGGTTCATTGCGGGACATTCAAATGACTCCTGTAGTGAAGCACCGGCATTCAATGACGGGACTGCGCTAGTGGACCAGATGAATCCTCCTGCGCCACAGGCGTAGTCAGTCGTTGTTGCGGTTATCGGTTTCGACAACCACGCCCCGGATGAGTTCACTGATGTCGCGTAGCCAGGCTTCCGCCGCAGCATCGGAGGTCTCGTCGTCAAGTACCCAGTTTCCGTCGACGGCTACCATCCACGACAGCGTGCCCTGCGACTGAGGAGTGGCCAGCAACGCTTCGATGGCCTCTGCCTTGCGTTCCACGGTCCTTCGGTTGATTTGCGCCAATCGGACGAGGTGCTCACGCACCTCGTCCAGACCAACGGAGTCTGCAACATAGCTACCCAGGAACTCACGAACCTGGTCAATCGCGGGGGGCGGTGGCTGGTTTGCCCGTGCGCGCAACGCTTCAGGTATCTCCATTTCCTGGCTATGTTGAGAACTCGCCCAGCCAGCTTCGCTGCAGGATATGCCGGGGCAGGTAGTCCGACTCGACATCGATTTGGAAATCGGCATCGAATGCGAGACATGCCATCGCCAATGGACCTACGGCGATCATCCCCACACGATTGTTCCGCCGGTCATCCTCGTCAGAATTCCAGAAGGCATCGTGGAGCTGGAGCGCTTGGGCCAAGTTGCTATTGAACTCGGCACGCTGTTCGTCGAGAAACCTGTAGAACAGATCGATCGGCGGGTACAGAATCTTCAGCATGAGGTCCGGGGGCACGTGACTGACATTGGCGGGATCCGCGCTATCGAACGCACCCCGAAGCTTCACCCCCATATCTGAGCCCTCTGACCAGTAGGTTTTCAGTGCATCAACCCAGTGGTAGATGTACTCGTCGTACACCGATCCCGTCGCGCGAAGCAGATCGATCGGTACTTCGGAGAGCATGTTCAGGCGCGCTTGGTCCCGACCCATCACCGCGAAGTAGAAAGCGGTAACCCAGTTTCCAGCGTCAGCAATTCCCTGAGTGGATCCGGCAGGAATGGAAACACTCTGCTCACCGATGCGAACTTCAATTGAACCCGAAGCTGTAGTCGCTATTTCGAAGATCGCTGACGATGCTTGCATCACCTGAACGTATGCTTGCCAGGTTTCAAGCTTGTTCGCCATCGGATCCAGGTAGGAGCGTAGCCCGGCGAGACGCAACGATGCCTGAAGAACACTCTTCAGCCGCCGCGGATGCGCTGCCACGCGACTGAGGTTGCGCTCGATCCCGTCGGTGATACTCCGGACTTCGCGATCCGGGTCATCGACGTCGAGGTTGTGCCTAGTTACCGCCCTGGTAGCCACCCGGCTGCGCCTCCCTGTCGAGATCGAAATACTTCAGATCGTAACCGGCGTAGACGTCCCCGTCCGCCTTGGCTTGAACGAGGACGTACTCTAGTTGACCATCGTCAAGCGCGTCCTGCAGCAGTTCAGCGATCGAATCTTCGCCATTGCCCAGTCTTTCGCCTCGCTCCGTCATCGCATCGAGAACAGACTCGAAATAGTCGAGACGTCCTTGTTGGACGGTTTGACCATTGGGCAGCGTACAGGCACCCAATTCCGCACTCGGCCCCTTCGCCTCGACGACGATGATCGTGCCATCAGGCAATTTGTAGACGAGGTCGAATTGACGCTGACCGTAGCCCAGTTCCGGCAGTTCGATCCTCTCGGCGTCTGGGAAATGCTCAGGTATGGCATGCCGGTCGGCGGCCTCCTCACCGATCTCCTCGCCTCGATCGGTCACCTCCTTGTGTGGCACCTTATGGTCCTGCTTATCGGACTCGAGCTCCCGCACCGCCTTCTCGTGCTCAGTCTTCGCGTCCTCGTATTCCTGCCGGGCACTGGGACCTCCCTCGGATTTGAAGGCGTCCTCAGCCTCCGTCAGACGCTGTTTGGCCTGTGCAGCAACATCCTTGGCGGCAGATATCCGGTCATGGAACGGCAGATCGGCTTCAATCGCCTCGCGGCGGATCTTTGCGATGGCATCCAAGTGCTGCCTGGTCTCTGCAGGAAGGCCGGCCACCTGTCCATCCGGGGCACCGACCGGGCCGGCCTTGAACTTCTTTGGCAGCGGTGGAGGCGCGTCGTCCGCGAGGATCCACTGGCCTGGACGATCGCGGTCGGGCTTGAGCTGCGGCAGCGGGTGATCGTCGACCAACCGCTCGACTTCTCTGCGATACCCGTTCTTCTGATAATGATCGCCGAACCAATCCTCATCCAGGTTGGCCAGCTTCACGCGGTCCCGCGCGATTTCCTTAGGCGACTTGCCCTCGGTGTCTCTGTACGACGAGGTGTCCTCACCGCGAGCTCGGGCTTCATCCGGTACCAGTCCGTGCTTGTCTTCATCACGGGTACCCGGAACAAAACCGTCTTCGGAGACTTTGGTTTTGGTGCCGTCCGGGCGTACGAGTTCCCAATCGCCGTCGGGTGGGATGCGGGGGCGGCGCGTGCCCTCGGAGGTGATCTCGGCGGTGGACGAGTAGATGCGGCCGTCGTGGTCGGTCCAGGCCGGCTTGGTGGGGGCCAGGACAGGTTTGCCGGTGGCTTTGGCCAAGTGTGCGGCAGCGTCGGTGGAGGCGGCGTCGCAGCCGACCAGACGGATGGGGCGGCCGTCGTAGGCGAGGGAATTCAGGCGGGCGGCCAGCTCTTCCATTGTGTATTCGCGACCGTCCAGAAGGACTGTGCCGTGCTCGGTCAGGTGGGCATCGATGGTGAAGAAGCGAGGGTCTTCGGGGACCTGACGGGCTAGTTCACGGAGTTCCGGCTCGTCGTGGAGGGATAGACCCGCAGGGGTCTTTTCCGCGAAGTGGGACAGCGGATCTTCGACGGGAGTGTGATCCGGGACCCCGTGAGGCGAATCCTGTTGTGAGTCGGGCTCGTTCTGACGGTGGTCGGATTCGGTTGGGTGGCGTTCCGACTCCGTGGGGTGAGCCGCGGGTTCGGTTGCCGTGGGCAGCAAGGTCTCATGGTGCTGCTCGAAGTAGCGGGCGAGTGCGGGATCGTATTCCTTGAGAAGGCGCCAGGGAGTTGCACTCTCGTGTGGGTCCATGAGCCCCACGCGGTCCAGCGTCTGGACGAACTTCTCGCGGAGCGCGGGCAGTTCGGCCGCACGTCCCGGCTCGTAGTGAGCCTTCGCGATTTCTCCGGCGGCGGCCCGCATTTCCTCGAAGCGCGAGGCCAGGTGCGGCGTCAGTGTCGACGGGCGCTCCAACGCCGGGTCGAAATGGGTACTGGGTGAGCGTTGTTCGGGGTCGGAGGTACGCGCAGGCGCGGCGGAATCCTCGCCCGCTAGGTGTTCTCGCCCTGTTCCCGGTTGATCCGGGCGATCTCCGACTCGCCCCATGCCTGCCAAATCTTGATCTGGTCCTCGGTGGCCGGGCGGCGTCCCTTCGCGTCCATCTCGCGGAGTCTCTCCGTGTTGCGGTCGGCTCGTGCCCGGATCTCCGGGTCCTCGATCTCGTCCCTCATCGTGGGGCCCAGCACTTCTCGTGCTATCTGCTCCATCTCCTCGGGGCTGATGGGCATCTGGAGTCCTCCCTAGATCGGCGAGTTGGATGTGGTATTTGCCGTTGATGAACTCACGACGGATGACTTCGAATTGGGTGCCCGGCGGGAACACGACCTCGTCCTGGGACAGGCTCGCCCAGGAGATGTCTTTTCCGGTGTGGGACTCGATGGTCAGTTCGATGTTGCCCCCCGGCATGGAACTACCTTTGTCGGAGGACGCGAAGCCTGCGTCCACGGGGTGGTTGCCCGCGGAGTAGTCGGCGAGGAACTGCCTCAGCACCGCGGGGTCGTCGATGCGCAGCGAGCGGTAGACGATGCCCTCGTAGTCGGGCAGCTTGTTGTAGGCCGACATCAGCGTGCGGATTTCGACGTCGTGGTCGGCCAAGGTTGCGGGATTGCCGTTGCGGGTACCGTCGTTGACCGGCTCGTTGAGGTTGAACCCTTGGTTACGACGGATCGCGTCCAGCTCGGCATCGGTGAGCCGGGAGATCTCGGGATGATTCGCGGTCTCGAAGTCGCGGATGGTTTGGACCTCGCCGTGGCTGATCTTGTTCTTCGCGGCGTATTCGTGCGAGGCCGTGGGGTCTTCATAGCGCGGGTTCGCGTAGTAGGGCTTGTCCTCGACCGGTAGCTTCGGGCGCGCGGGCTCGCTGCCGTCCGGGACATGGGCCGGGTTGGCGTGTTCGGGCGCAGAGGGATGCGGATCCGGTTGACCGATACGGGCTTCCGGCCGTTGTCCGACGGGATTCTCGCGCGGGGCGGATTCGATAGGCCGCACCGGATTCCCCTGCGAGTCATAGACGATCGCGTGGGTGGATTTGACGTTGGTGTGGTCCGGCGGGAACGGGTGGGGGCCGCCGGGGACGGCGTTGTCGTGGACTACGAGGCGACCGCCGTCATTGGTGATGGTGTACGCATGCGCGCCGACGCCGTTGGCGTCTGTGGGGCCGTGGAATTCGTCTACGACCAGGGCCGTTGCGCCGTCGCCGAGGCGGTGGAGCTGGTCGGCTATGGAACCCAGGGTTTCGTGGCGGTCCAGGTGGGCGCCGGCCGCGTTCTCGAGTTCCGCGGCGGTCATGCCGTGTTCGGCGATCGTCGGGTCGTCGGGGACGTGGATGTCGGGGTTGCCGGTCAGTTCGTGGACCTGACGGAGGGCTTGGGGGCCACAGTCGTTGGTTTGGGTGTAGGTGCGTTCGGGGGCGGTGGCGGGCGGGTCCAGAGTGCGGTTGGAGTGGACCAGATCGTCGTAGCCGTAGGGGTGTTCGCCCTGGTGGCTTTCGGTTTCGGGGGCGCGGAAGCGGGCCGGGTCGTGGGGGCTGGAGCCGAGGGTGCGTTGCCGGGCGTTGAGGTCCTCGTGGCCGGGGCGGGAGTACTCCGGTAGGAGGTGCGGGGTTTGGCCGGAGGCGATGCGGGAGAAGTTGTGCAGGGATTCGCTCGGGACGGCGCGTCCCTCATCCATGTGGTTGTAGTAGCCCGTGTGCGTCGAGATGTCGCTCAACGTGTGGACGCCGCCGGGGAACTGGGCGGCGATGCGGCGGGCACCGAAGGCTTCGATGGCGGGGTCCATGCCCAGGCCCATGCCGAGTTTCGGTGCCACACGGCCGATTTCGCCGAGAGTGTTCGCGCCGATCCAGGTCACGGGGTCGCGGGAGGAGCTGGCGACGAAGACGTTGTGTGCGCCGATGCCGAAGTCCGCGGCGTGGCCGACAGGACCGGCTCCGGGTGAACCCAGCAGGGTGATCGTGGAGATGTCGCCGTGCAGGCGGCCGCCCGCGCCCGCGAAACTGGTCGTCGTGGAACCGTAGCTGTGGCCGAACAGGTGGACATCCGGGGTGGGGTGACCGCCGGGTAGTTCCGCGCCTAGTCGGCGGGTTTGGCTGAAGGAGGCCACATCTCGGGCCAGCAGCTCGCCGCCCCGCTGCGCCAGACGGGCATCGGTCATCTCCCGGACGATCTTCGGGAATCCACTCGGAGCGTCGTAGCCGATCCACGCGATGGAGGCGACCATATCGGGATCCTGGGTGCGCTGCGTTGTCTCCCACATATGGTTGAAGGCGTTTTTCAGGTTGCCTTCCAGGCTGCGGACCGTCGTCGTGATGCCGGGGACGTGGAAGGACACCGATGAGGCCTTCGACGTGTCGCCGAAGGCCACCACGGCCCGGCCTTCGCCGTTGAATTCCTTCGAGTCGTAGGACAGCACGTGCACCGGCGGTTCCTCGCCGCCGAACTTGTCGGCGAACTTCGCCGCGAGATCGTGCGCTTCCTCCAATGCCTTGCGCGTGGATTCGAGGTTCTTCCACTGTCGGAAGTTCTCCGGATCGGTGAACCTGCTCGTCCACTTCTCGATGCGCGGATTCTGCTCGTGCAGCGCGTTCAGGTCCCGCGTCATGGCCAGTCGGTTGGCCTCGTCCTTCACATGCGGCGGCAGACCGTCGGCATTGCCGATCTCGTGCGGATGCGCCTTGATCACCGCGTGCTGCTGCTCGGGCGTCAGACCGTGCCACCACTCGTGGTTGTCGGTCGCGCGATTGTGCGCGCCCGCGATATCGGTTTCCTGCGGATGCAACAGGTGTTCGGGGGCGGCGTCGGGGTGCAGCTGCTGGAGCGCCTCGCGCGCGTGCGCGTGCTCGGCCTCGGTGATCGGTGAATCCTTCGGCAGCACAGTGCGTTCCGCCGCCGGATCGCCCGTATGCCGGTTCGCGGGATCGCCGACGGAATGATCACCGGGTCGCGGTGCATCGGCGTTCGGGTCGCCTCCGGTTCGCTTCGGTCCGTGTTGCTCCGGGGACCCGGCGGGATTTTCAGGCCGCGCACCGATACGGGATTCCGGCCCGGTGCCCGCACCGACGAGCTCGCGACCCTCGGGCCGCACCGCGACGGATTCAACTGTTCGCCCGGCATCTCCGAGATCCGCGCGTTCGCCCGCACGCCCGTGAGGTACTTCGAGGCCGGTGGCCCGGGCGCTCATCGGCGTCGGCTGGCCGGCCGCATCGCGGATCTGGGCGGGGGTCGCACGCGGTTCGGCTGGTGGAGTGTGCGCGCCCGGTGCGTCGGCGCGGGTGGGAGCCGGTGCGTCGGCGCGCGGTGCCACCGGCGTCTCCGGCCGGAGAACGGCCGGCGTCTCGGTCCGAGGAGCGGCCGCGGGAACCTGTTTGGGTTCGGCCGATGCCGGTGTGTGCCCGGGGTTGGAGGTCTGCGGGGTTTCGGTCGCGCGGGCATCGACGACCGGCCCGGTGTGGGTCGGGATCGGCGCGACCGGAGCCGCCTGCGGCACACCGGCGGTGGGTTGCTTGCTGGTTCCCGGATCGGTGGGGCGCGGCTGTGGATCCGCCGGTCTCCCCTGCGAGTGGTCACCCGGAGTCGTTCCGCCTGTGGGCTTTTCATGGGACGGAGCCGCGTCGTGCGGGGAATTGTCAGTGTGCGGAGTGCCTTCGGCGGCTGTCGGGTGGACTTGCTTCTCGGTGACCGCCGAGGGCGAACCGTCGGACATGGTGCTCGTCACGGCGAGCTTGTCCGGGCTCCCCTTCCAGGGAGATTTGCCCTCGTGCGCCATGCCGGGCAACGTGCCGCCCGCGATGCCTGCGGTCACGACCCGCGGATCGAAATGCCAGTTGTGTGTGACACCGCCGCTCACGGCCCATCCTGCGAGCCCGGCCACCCCACCCGCGATTCCGCCGCCGAGTAGATTGGCGGCCTTCTGCGCGGTGATCTGCTTGATGGGCGCTTTGGCGATCTTGTTGACCATCACTTGCGGAAGCCATTTGCCGGCGGGAGCCGCGACGAGTCCACCGGCTGCCCCGCCACCGGCCGAGAGCAGCAACTGCTGCGTATTGATCTCGCTGCGGCGGCCGAATTCATGCTGGTAGGCCTGAATTCCGCCGTCCTGCAACGCACCCAGCGCACCGCCGATGATCGTCTGCTTCAACGCGAACCGCATGAGCGAGATCTCGGTGGCTTTGAGCCCCTCTTTGCCGAGGAAATCGATGGCCCGGCGTGTCAGAATGCGCACCGCGATGCGACCTATGCCGATCGCCGCGCCTTCCGCCAGCGGTGCAGTCGGCGGGAACAACCAGGCCGCGGCAATATCGGCAGCCAGGGTGATCAGCGTGGTGTAGAACATGAGCTTCGTGTACTCGAGCTCTGTTCCGGTGTTTTCCGCCGTGCCGGCGATGGTGTCGAACCACTCGGCGAGTTTGTCGATCGACTGGTCGCCGGTTCGCATGGTCTGCAACTGCTCGATGATCTTGTCGCCACCATCGCCAGTTGGATAGGCCAAGCGCACAGCTGCGATCGCCGCGTCGATATCCGCGTCGATCGACCGTAAGTCCTTGGCGCTGGACTTCCAGTCGTCGGCGATTCCCCACATCGAGTCCTCGTTGCCGTCCGGCCATTTCATGCCGACGAGCCAGCCGAGAGTCCCTGCTAGAGGTGGCTCCCAGATCATCGCGAACCGCCTGCGACGAGAATCACTCGCGTGGTCCTGGTTTCAACCAGACACCCCCGTGACGCCACGATCGCCCCCGAATACGCGCTGACCTGCTCTGCTGATGCGCTGTCCAGCAGCGTGTTTCACACCGGGACAGCTCCCGATCTCGCGCCACGCTGCCACAGAACGCGCCGATGATCAACTGGGGCGGCGCCGCGCCGCTATTGATCGGCTATGGTCGGCGGCAAGATTCCGGGGCCGGACCGACGCGGAAGGGGGGTGTCGCCGTGCGAACACTGTGGTTCATTCCCCAGGGCCTGCGCCGGATCGGTCCCGAGGAGTACACCGGTTATCAGGGCGGGATCGCCTCGACGCTGGCCCCGATCAGCAAACGCCAGGCCGCGGCGGTGATCGCGCAGGGTGGGCATCGCGCCCGGGAGCTGGTCTCACTGCTCGAGGGGCTGGGGTTCGAGCCGGAGCTCGACGGGTCGGAAACCTGGGACAAGGCGAGTCTCGTCGGAGAGGGATTCAACCGCTTCGACAAAGGCTTCAATGGGCGAATTCACCAGATCAGCGCCCGGTTCTCCGGTCCACCGACCGAATTCGACGACCTGGTACAGCGATTCGCGGCCATGCCGTCGACCGTGGTGACCCGGGCCCGGGAGGATTCGTCGGCCAAGACCCGCGACCTCGAGGTGTTGCTCGGCGATCGATACGGGCACAGCGCCCGCATCGACGTGCAGCAACGCAAGGACTCCGGGCTGATCTCGGCACGGTTGCAGGTGACCAGCCGCGCCTTCTTCTATCGCTGGGACAAGCGCGACGCGGTGTGGAGCATCCTGGTACGCGGGCGCGGCGAGAGCCTGGAGGAACAGCAGGCGCGGGAGATCGAACGCCTCGGTTTCCGGCGGCGACGTTCCTGGCCGGTTCATGACGCTCCCCCCGGCGGCCTGCTGGAATCGGAGGCCGCTGACCGGATCCGGCTGTACCTGGTCGGCGCGGGCGTCGACACCGATGTCATGTCGTTTACTCCGCAGCGCAGAGATGGCGGCTGGGATGTCGCCATCGCCGGCGGGTCCACCGCGGCGTTGGACGCGCTGCACATCACCGACGACGGCCACATCGGCCCCCGCGAACACTGAGCGAACCTCGGCCGGAGCCGACACGAGCACCTCGAATGTGTAAGGTCGCACAGGTATCCGACCGGGTGGAACGTGCGGCGGTCGAGAAGGGGAGCTCGAGACGTGGACAGGCCACAGGCGGGGAATCCGGACGACGAATTCATGCAGTCGTTCATGGCCGGGTTCGCGCAGGCGAATCAGGAATCCGACATCGGGTTCAGCGTCGTGTCGCATCCGGGACCGGAATCTGTACCCGACGAAGGCCAGATCGTCGAGCAAGCGCGGGAATTGACCCACCGCATCGCACGTGAACTCGCGACCGCGGCACCGGAGGGCTGGGAGCGCGTCGACGCCACCTTCGCGTGGACCGTCACCGTCAAGGCCTGGAGCGTGGTGTACTCCGCCGGGGACCAGGCGTTTCGAGCCGAGCCGTCGGAGGCCGTCCTGCTGCTCGTGCAGGAACAGCGCGAGATCGCGGCCCGGATGAGCGAAGGCCCGTGGTGGCGGATGCGCATCAGCCTCAACAACGCGGGCCAGGTGCAGACCGACTACGACTACGGCGACGAGCCGTTCCCGGACGATCAGCTGTTTCCGGCCGAGGCGTATCTGGCGGATCTGCGCGAGTATCCCCGCAAACGACTACCCGTCTGGCTGGCCGCGTATGTGAGCCACGGCGATCGGCTGCTGCGCTCGCCGCGGGTCGCGGCCCAGCAGGCTCGATCAGACCGGGCCAAGGAGATCCGCGGGCAGACGACGACCGAGGTCTTCCCGCCGCTGCCGCTGACCTGGTCCAACTGGACCGCCCTCGCGGCGGTGTTCGTCGCCCTCGACGCCCCGCACGGTCCGCGCATACTGCCCGCGCTGGCTTGGTTCGAAAGCCCGAATCGCAGCGGAAGCACGCTCTACGTACTGCCAGGCGACCGGGCCGTCATCTCGGGCGGGGTGCTCAACGCACCGGAGCTCGATGCCGTCTACAACGACGGCGTTCCCTTGCCGAATCTGTATGCGGGCGCACCGGATTGGGTCACCGACGCCGTGCTGAATCCGCGTGCCGCCACCGGGCAGCTGACCTTCTGCTACTGGTGGGAGGACGGGCAGTGGTTCCGCGGCGAATCGCCCCTCGGCCCCGGGGTGGCCTCCGCGGTGCCCGGGATCTGGACGACCGGCTCGACTGTCGACACGATCCTGCAAGTGATGGACTCGGCCGGCAAAACGATCACTGACGCCACCAAATCTGCTGTCGCAAACCTGGTTTCGGCGGCCCAAGCCGGTGTGGTGACCTACGAAACGGTTGCCGCGGTCTTCGACCCCGCCGAACACGACGTGGATTCGGCGCTGAACCAGTTCACACTGGCGGGGCTGCGGACCTTCGTCACCGCGCCGCCGCTGAGCCGGATCGACGCCATCGAACAGGTCCGCCGATTCATCCTCGGTCGTGGTGTCGACACCAGTGGCTATCCCCTCGACCAGCTGACCGCCGAGCGAATCGACAACGGCTGGATGGTTTTCGTGCCCGCCCGGCCCGGCGAGATCATGATCGGCCGAGCGATCTACTACATGGCCGACGATGGCGTGATCGAGGCGTCGTCGTCCTCGGTGCCGCCGACTGTGTACATCGCGGGCTTCGCCCAGCGGTTCCATGAGCGGACGCGGCAACGCGGCTGACGCGTGAATCCCGATGGCGTCGCATGCGATGCCCAATTACTGTCGGCACCAGCATTGCACGGGGAGGAGTAGTTCCTGATGACGGACAAAGTAGAGGTCGATCCGGAGCTGATGCGGCAGGCGGCCACCAAGACCGACCATGTCAACACTCGTCTGCGCTCAGTGGTCGACACCCTCATGGCCACCCTCGGCGGCAAGGGCGAACCGTGGGGAAACGACTCCTACGGTGAGCAATTCGCCGGCGCTGAGGACGGTTCGGGCTACAAAGCGGCACGCAAGACGCTCAAAAGCCTATCCGACACCCTGGCCAAGAACGCCGGGGACAACTCCGACGGCCAGGCCAAGTCGGGTAAGCAGCTCGACGGCACTGATCAGAACAGCGCGAGCGCGTTCAAGTAGACATGGCGAACGAGAGCGCGAAGGCCGAACTGGCCTCCATGATCGACGAGTTCCAGCAGCAGATGCGGGTGCTCGGGGAGATACAGCAGAAGCGGTCGCAACTCATGGCCACCGGATACGCCCTGCAGAAGCAGGTCACCGTGGTCGTGAACGCGGACGGCACGGTCATCGAAACCCGGATCGACCCCGAACTCGAGGACCTGCCGCTCTACGAACTCGGCAAGGCCATCACCGACGCCGCGCAGGCCGCGGCCACCGAACTGAGCCGCAAGAGCGCCGAACTCATGAATCCGATCCAGGAACGACGCGGCCGCATGCCGAAGATGTCCGACCTCATCGAAGGCATGCCCAACCTCACCGAACGAATCCCCGAACCCATCCCGGCGTCCACCGCTCCCCCAAATTCCCCTGAGCGCCAACAGGACCAGCCTGCGATGACGTTCACCGACGTCGAAGAACTGGACGACATCACACCCGGACGGATTCGCGCGGAAGACTGGTGACGCGACTACTGTCTCTCCGCTACTCCTTGATCGGCGAGGTATGAGCGCCTCGAACGACGACCATCTGCAACTGTGTCGTGTCGATCGTTCACCTGAAGGGATGACCAGGCGTCGACGCGAGACGGAGAGGCTGCTCGGCCACCAATTCGCGCCCTTCCCGGCTTGAAATCGCCGCCTCTCGGGCAGCCGGCTGCGAGCCGCCAACCCACTAGCCTTCCGGTAACCGCTGGCCATGGGCGATGTGACCAGTTCGGGTACCATGTGCGGCGCGAACAGGCAGTACGACGGGGGATGTGACGCACGTGGATGAGGGGACACCGTTCGGGCATTACCGGCTACGCCGGTTGCTCGGTGAGGGCGGGATGGGGCAGGTGTACGAGGCGTTCGACACCCGCAGTGACCGCGTGGTCGCACTGAAGGTGTTGCCGCCGCACTCCGCTGCTGATCCTGAATTCCGGGAGCGGTTCCGGCGTGAATCACGCGCGGCGGCGGGGTTGAACGACCCTCACGTGATCCCGATCCACCAGTACGGTGAAATCGACGGGCGCATGTACTTGGACATGCGGCTGGTGCAGGGCCAAGGTGTGGATACTGTTCTCGTCCAGCGTGGTCCGATGCTACCGGCGATGGCGGTATCGATCGTGAGCCAGGTAGCGGCGGCGCTGAGTGCGGCGCATGCGAATGGGCTTGTGCACCGGGATGTGAAGCCCTCCAACATTTTGTTGTGCGCGAACGACTTCGTGTACCTCATCGACTTCGGCATCGCGCGTTCCGCTGCCGAAACAGGGTTGACCAGCACCGGTGCCGCTATCGGCACCTTCGCCTACATGTCCCCGGAACGTCTGGCCGGTGTAGCCGACATCCGATCGGATGTGTACGCGCTGGCGTGCGTCCTGCACGAATGCCTCACCGGCTCACAGCCTTTTCCCGGGGCGAGCCTCGAGCAACAGATCACCGCACACCTGACCAGTCCCCCGCCTCAGCCGAGCCTGGTCCGGCCGGACCTACCCGCGGCGTTCGACAAGGTCATCGCGCGGGGCATGGCCAAGGATCCTGCCCAGAGGTATCAGACAACCGCGGAGCTGGCGACCGCGGCCCGCGACGCTGTCGCCACGACTGTCGGCCCGGCCGAGACGACAAGCGGCGGTCGCCGTTCGGCCACCGTGCCCTCGCAATCGCGCAGTCCACTGCTTGCTCCGACAACAGTCCCGGCGCCGTTGCCGTCTACACCGGACCATGGCGACCGTGATCGTTGGTGGGAACCGGAAACCGTTGTCGTCGAATCTGTTCCGAACACACCACCGCGCCTCGCGGACGCAAGCGACGATGCCGGCCGCCCAGCCAAGAAGGCCAGGAGATCACGGCGCGAATTGGCCGCCTTCATCGTCGCCGTCTCCGTCGTCCTTACAGCACTGGGCATCTGGTTCGTGACAGCTCCGGAACAGCAGAGCGCTGTCACCACGCCGCAAGCAGCCGCCACCGTCGAGGCTGGAGTCTCCGTCGACCACATCGCGGTGGATCCGGTCTCCCACACCATCTATGTCGGTAGTCGAGATGCCAATTCGGTGCAAGCGATCGATATGGTGTCCCACGAACCGACCGCCACCATCGACGTCGCGCGTACCCAACTGTTCGGATTGGCACTGGATTCGGGTACTCACAGTCTCTTCGTCGTCGGAATCGGATCTGTATCGGTGATCGACACGGTGTCCCGCAGCATCACCGGCACCATCAGGGTTGGATACGCCGATTTGCGGGGAATCGCACTGGATCGGGAGACCCACACCCTGTACGCCTTGGAGGTGACCAGGGACAACTCTTTCATAGTGGTCATCGACACCACGACGCGAACGATCACGTCCAGATTCCAAATCCTGAATGGTTCGAGTGGTTTGGAGCTGGACACAAGCACCCACACCCTCTATTCGATCAACAAAGAAGACGGGACGGTGTCGATGATCGACACTGAATCCCATCAGGTCACCACAACCATTCAAGTCGGGAAGCGCCCGAAAGCGCTAGCGGTGGACCCCCTTACCCACACTGCCTACGTGGCCAACTCGGGCGACGGAACAGTCACGGTGATCGACAGCGTGTCCCGCTCGATCCGTGGCTCCATCAACCTCAGCCAAGCTCCGTTCTCGAGCGGGGGAATCGCACTGGACCGGGAAACCCATACGGTCTACGCGGCCTCCAGCGGAAATCTCTACGTGATCGACGGCTCTTCCCAGACAGTCACATCCACCATCGCTCATGCTGGTTCAGAGGAGGTGGTGGTAGACCAGACGACCCATACGGTCTATCTGGCCAACGGGAGCAGCAAGTCGGTGTCGGTCATCGAACGTTAGACAACGCCGACCGCCTGCCAATCTCTCGTTGGCGTCGGGAGAGCGGGGCAACTAGGGTCGCAGGATCACGTGGGGGGATGGGCAGGGCTATGACCTATACGCGGAATGACGTCGTCAGTGGTGGGGCCGGGGCTGGGGCGGGGCGGGTTACCGGGGTGTTGTTGATCGCGGCGGCGGTGTTGGTGTTCGCGATGTTCTGGCTGCCTGTGGCGAGCGTTCGGTTCGATAACCGTTCGTGGGAGACCTATGTCTGGAAAGAGCACGGAAGCCCTGCGTCGATTCCCGAGTATCTATCCGCTGTTCCGTACCTGCTCATTGTGCTCGTGGCGGGTGTGACGGGGATATTGCTGGTGAGGGGGATGGGCGGTCGGCGCGGTGTCCTGTTCTGGGGCGCGGCATTCGCGGGTGGAATGGTGCTGGCGATCTCGTCGGGCGACGTGATGGCCTATGCGCAGGCGTTCAAGGAGAACATCTCGCCGGCGTCGGGGTTTTGGGTGATCGCGGTGGCGATGCTGGTCGCGATCGCGGCTCTGGTGAGTGGGCTGCGCGACACCGTGGTCTCGAAACGCTTTGCAGCGCACGAGATGAACGCGGCAGCCGGTGGGGCGGCGGACCGGGCCACGGGTGTGTTCTTGATTGTCGCGGCGCTGGTCGAGCTGGCGGAATCGTTCAAGCCGGTGATGAGCGACAGTTCGGGCTTCAGGTCCATCTGGCGCATGAACTCGAACGGGTCGGCGCCGCTGCTTCTGGTGCAGTTCGTACTGATTCTGATCGTCGTGGTCGTCGTGGCGATCGCGCTGCTCGCGGGTGCGGGCGTGCGGAATCCGGCCGTGCGCGTGGCGGGTGCGGCCGCCGCCGCGCTCGTCTTCACGGGCGAATTCAACGGTCTGTGCGTCACCTTTGCCATGGTGGGGCACCAGTTCTCGCAGTACGTGGGTATCGGCCTCGTACTTCTGGTCATGGCGCTGTTGCTGTCCCTCGGCGCGACCGTTGCGGGGCTGATGGCGCAGTCGGCGCGACCACGGATCGCGGCCCAACCTCGGGCGGGCTTCGCACCGATGAACGCCACGCCCAACCCGTTCGCCTCCGCGCCCAACCCATTCGCGCCCGCTCCCGCGCCCAATCCCTTCACACCCGTTCCCACGGCGAATCCCTTCGCACCCGCTCCCCCGCCCAATCCCTTCGCACCGGCTCCGCCCGCTCCCGCGGTCGAGGCGACCGTCAAGATCGAGCCTGTTGTCACACCGCCGCGGATGGCGCGCGTGTATGACGGCAAGGATGCCGACGGGCGACCCGTCGCGGATCGTCCTGCGGTAGACGGGAATACGCGGATGGCTGTGCTGGCGTATTTGGAGTCGGCGCCGATCGTGTTGGCGGCGCGGAGTTTCGAGCAGGATGAGTTCGTGCCCGGCGATCGGGATGTGCCGTTGAACTTCCGGACCGATGGGGTGTGGGTGTGGGCGGGGGCGGTGCCGCACTATCTGCACAAGCATGGGTTGGCGCCGGAGCCGGAATTGGTGCAGCACATCGCGAATCGCGGGTATCGGGTCGGGGAGATCGGTGATGCGGCGCAGCGGGCGGCTATTCAGGTGATCACCGGAAGTTGAGTGGAGACCGAGGACAGTGTGAGTCAGGATAATTCGACTGTTGAATCGCCGGATGTTGGATTCCGGATGGCCGCGGCAGTCGTCGCGGCCGAATCGAGCACCACTGCGGACCAGGTGGTCGAGCAAGTGGCCGATGAGCTTCTCGCCCTGATCCCGGATGGGTTCGATCGGCTGGAAGCGGCGATCGCGATGACCGTCACGGACGAGACCGCGCAGGTCATCGTGTCCGACGGACAGCGGGCCGCGCAGGTGCCGCTGTCGAGGCGCGCGATCGAATTGCTGCGAAAGGCTCGGCAGCTGGCGGCGGCGTCGGCCGAAGGGCCCTGGTGGCGGTTCCTCGCCGCTGTCACCACGACCGGTCCGGCACGGATCGAATTCGACTACGGCACAGAGCCTTTTCCCGAACAGCAGCTGTTCCCACCCCAGGCGTACCTTGCCGACCTCCGGGAGTATCCGCGCGGGCGACTACCGGTGTGGCTGGCGGCGTATATCGGACACGGTGGTCGGCAGGGCCGGACACCGAGCGCGGCTGCGCAAGTGGATACCACCGGCGGGCAGCATGCGGTTCCGGAGGGACTGCCGCCGCTCCCGGTCCTGTGGGCACGGTGGGCAGTGGTCTCCGCGGCGTTCGTGGCTGTGAAATCCCCTCTCGGACCCCGAGTTACGAGCGCTCTCGGCTGGTTCGAGGGCAGCACTCGCAGCGGCTCGACGCTGCATCGGCTGCCGCACGGGAGGGCGGTCCTTTCCGGCGGGATATGGAACGCACCGGCGTTGGATGCCGTGTACAACGACGGCGCGCCGATGCCGCAGTTCTATCGGGGAGCGCCGGATTGGGTCGCCGATCCGGTCTTGAGTCCCAGGGCGGCAAACGGTTTGATGTCGTTCTGCTACTGGTGGGATGGCAACGCGTGGTACCGCGGTGAGTCCCCGGACGCGAACGTCGTGCAGGACGCGATTCCCGGCGTATGGAACGAAGATGCCGTCTACGACGCGCTGACGCAGGTACTCGGCGGCAATGCGTCGTCCTGGCTCACAGCGCTGATAGCCGCGGCCGAGACCGGCAGCGTGACGCGCGCACTCCTGTCCCGGTCCTTCGTGGGCGCCGACATCGATCTCGACAGCTCCTACTATCAACTGATCTTGGCAGGTGTCGCCGAGTAGACGCGTATATGATCGGAACCTGATGGCCGGATGAACATTGGGGGTTCGACATGACCAAGGTAGAGGTCGAGGTCGCCGGAATGCGTTCCGTAGCAGGTGGACTCGATGACGTGAACACCAAGGTCAGTGGCATTCTCAACGCGATCACCGCGGCCGCGGAGGCCCATGACGGCGTCTGGGGGCATGACGAATTCGGCGACAAGTTCGCCGATGGCGAGAGCGGCTACGACGCGCGCAAGCCCGCTCTGCTGACGGCCCTCGGGTCGAAGACGACGCTGCTGGCGCAATATTCGAAGGGCCTGCGCGACGCCGCGACCAAGTTCGAGAACATGGAAGAAGCCAACAAGAACGGCTTCTGATCCATGACGAACGAGGCCGCCAAAGCGCAGTTGGCCGACCTGGCCGAGATGGTGCAGAACAGTTTCGCCGCCCTCGCCCGCGCCCAGCGGGACCGCGCCCGGCTGACCGCGAGCGCACGTGCCGGCGGGCGACGGGTCACGGTCACCGTCAATGCCGATGGTGTCGTCATCAAGATCGAATTCTCCGATGACATCGACGAACTGACCTATTCCGAGATCGCCGCCGCCGTCACCTCGGCCGCCCAGGAAGCCGCCGTCGAGGTCAAGCAGAAGTCGCAGGAGATCCTGGCGGAGTTGCAGGCCGAGAAGGCCAAGATTCCGGCGCTGTCCGAGGTCTTCCCGCTCATGCCCGATATCCAGGCCATGATGCCCACTCCCCCTGAGGTTTCGATGGCGCCGCCGAATGCCGCCGAACGCCGGGCTCCCGACGCCGATGCCGGCCCGCGATTCGAGAATGTCGAGGAGTTCGAGCACGATCCCCAGGCCCGCGCACATTCGGATGCCGCGACACCCGGCTGGTGATCGACAGCGGGCGAATCATCGGGCGGCTCCCGCCGATGCGATGATGTGCCACGACCGCGCGGAAGATCCCGAAAGGAAGAACGATGCACTGGTTGAAAGAATCGCCATCCTTCTTCCGATTCCGCAACGGCACCATTCGCCTCGAGGAACCCGAGCACGGCACCGTGATCGGACAGCGATTGAACATCCGGACCGGCGCCTTCGAACCCGCGTCGCGGGAGGACATCGACGAGGTCCTGAAACCCGGTGCGGACCTGGACTTCTCGGAACTGAGCGAAGAGCGCTTCGTCCGAGAGACCGAAGAAGCGCGCAGCACGTACCTCCGCGGCGACGGCCCGATATTCGATATGTACCGCCAGGCGGACGCGATGTTCGACCGGGCCGAGCAGGAGCGGCGGCGACTCGCGCCGGAGGAGCGGGAGCGGATCGCCGACCTCTATCGCACGACTTTCCGGACCTGGGAAGAGGAATTCGCCCGGCGCACCGCGGGCGAGGCTCCGACCTTCCGCTATACCTGGGTGGGCGACGCCCGGTAGTCTCGCGAGAATTGGACCGGCATAAGCACTCTGGGTAGGGTGACACGGAGAATCTTCCAATCCGGTTGGGAGCCCGGACCTTACGATCAGCCGCGAAGTGGAGGCCGATGAGTGTCCGGATGGACCTGGGTTGGAGACCACCTACCGAACTGGCTGATGTCGGCCCTCAACTTCGGAATGTCTTATCCGAAGGGCGATCAGGATGCGCTGTTCGATCTGGGTGACGCCTGGAAGAAGGCCGCTGCCGACCTCGAAAAGCTCGAACCCGATCTGAGGTCCGTCACCGGCCGGCTGCCCCAGTTCTACGACAGCGACGGCGCGGCGAAAGTCAGCGCCGAGCTCGCGACCCTCTTCGACGGCAGTGACTACTCCGTCCAGAAGCTGGTCGAGTGCTTGAATCAGCTCGGCCACGATACGCGCGCCACCGCAACGGAAATCGAGTACGCCAAGATCCAGTCGGAGATCTTCGCGCTGCTCACGCTGTACACGGTGCTCCAGCTGAGCATCACCCTGTTCGGCGAGGTACTCGTCCCGGAAGTGCTGCTCACCGCCCGAGAGACCCTGCGCATCTTCGCCGAAAAAGTCATGGAGCGGATCGGACTGCTCCGCGCCCGAGCCGCCCTGGAGACCCTCGCCCAGCCGCTGCTGCGCGAAATCGCGGTGCCACTGGGCGAAAAGCTCGCCGCGCCGCTCGCCGAGAAGGTCGTCGCACCGCTCGCCGAGAAGCTCGCGACGAAGCCGCTGCTCAACACCGCCCTGCAGTACGGCGGCAAGTCCATCGTCGCGGGCCTCGGCGCCGGCGCGATGGGGGCCGGGCTCGACGCCGGTACGCAGTTCATCCAGATCCTGGAGGGCCACCGCGACGACGGTTTCAACCTGAAGCAGACCTTCCAGACCGGTCTCCAGTGGGGCGTCGGTGGCGCCGTCGGCGCGCCGTTCCACGCGAAAGTCGGGGATCTCCTGAGGGATACGCGGCTCCCCTCGCGACTGGGCGGCGCCATCGCTGGCGGCGTCGGCGGCGGAATAGGCGCCGTCGGCATGTACGGAACCGGACTCGCGACCCAGCTCTACGACAACGGCGGCGACTGGAGCAAGGTCGACAAGACGTTCCACACCGAGATGCTGATCGGCGGCCTGGCCATGGGCGTCGGCGGCGGGGCGAACCATGGAATAGACAGCCACGGCGCTCCCGGCGACACCGCAGTCCCGACCAGGACCGGTCCGGACGGCAGTGCCCCGCACACCCCCGAACCGGAGGTCCGCGCCCCCGCACCGGCGGTCCAGGTGGCGGGCGAACAGCCCGAACATGGTGCGCAGCACGATGTTCACCCCGCTGCGGCGTCCGAACAACCGGTCAGCCACGAACCGGCCGATGCCGGCACCGGGGAGCGAGCCGCGCCCGCTTCCGAAGCCCCGCGCAATGATCTCCAGACCACTGCATCGACTGCGGGCGACGGAGGTTCGCGGAACGGTGATGCGGGCGCGAAAGTCAATGATGCGGGCCCGAAAGCCGGCGACGCGGGGCCGAAAGCCGGCGATACCGGCACAAGGCCCAGCGATACGGGTACAAAGCTCGGCGATGTGGGCCCGAAGACCAGCGAGCCGGGCCCCAAGCTCAGCGAGACAACCTCCAAGCCGGCCGACGCGGCCGCACCGCGTGCCGGCACTCCCGCACCACAGGCCGGAGAGGGGCCGCGCGCGGCGACGGCTGCGACCGACCATCGCGGCAATGTCGTCTCGGGCGCCCAGGACAGAGCCGCACCGATGGGCCGTGCTCCCGAGGCCCGGCCCGTGGAAGCAGTATCTGACACCCAAACACGCGCAGCTCCAACGGAATCCAACGCAAAAACGGAGTCTCCGGCAGGGAAGCAGGCCGACCGCACCGGCCCCACGGGCAAGTCACCCGAGGCGGACCCATCGCGGAGGGATCCCGCGCCCGACGGGTCCCGGCCCGAGGATTCGATACCGGATCGCGCCGAGCACACGCCGAAAGAGCCTGAAGCCCAGCGGGGACCGCAAGAGAAGCCGGCGGCAGAGGTTCAGCGCGAGAACGAACACCGAGACAGCGGGCGCCCCGACAGCAACGGCGCGGCGCCGGAAACGCACGCGCCCACGGACTCCCCGGCACACGACATCGCGCCCGCTCTCGTCGTGACACCGATGCCGGGCGAGATGGGGAGCCATGAGGGCAAGGCGCATTCCCCCGACGCGGTGAAGTCCGATGCTCGTGACGGCTCGCGGGCCCGTGCCCACGACGACTCGAAACCCCTCGCCGCGCAGGATCCCCACACACCGGCGGACCCGTCCAAACCCGCTCCGACAGAAGGTGATTGGTCACCTCGACCAGACGATGAGTGGTCACAGCGGGACAGTGGCGAGGTCGCGAAGGAACTGGCGGACAAGTGGGGCCTCGAAGTGTCGGGGTTCGACCACCCGCGACTCGACCCGGAAGTAGCGCGCGAGTTCGCCCGCGCCATCGACGAGATGCTGACCCGCTACCCGGACGTGAAGCTGCGCAAGGTGTCGATCGACTCGATCGGCGACCCCGGCACCTACGCGGCCACCTTCGAAGGGCACAGCCCGTCGGGCCGCATGTACACCGACGAGGTGGTCCTGGACCGGGACTACGCGCTCGATCCCGAACGGATGGCCCGCGAGATCGCGGAAGACGAGGCGGACGGCCATCTGGTCCCCGGATCGGCCGACCGCCCGATCCACTCGACCCTGGTGCACGAGTTCGGGCATGTGCTCGCCATCGAGTCCCAAGAGCACGCGGAGGTGAACGCCTACAGGGCGTTGGCGGAGTATTTCGAGGCCACCCGCGGCGGGATGGACAAGGACGCGTTCCACGAGTGGCTGGATCAGCTCAGCGGCTACAGCTTCGACGAGCACGGCAGATTCGATGCCCCCGAGGCCGTGGCCGAGGCGTTCACCGATGTCGAGTATCACGGCGAAGGCGCCACCGAGCCCGCCCGGGTCCTGTACCACCATCTCCTCGACAGCGCCCGCGACCACGGCAGCACCCCGGACGGCTTCCGGCATCGCCCCGACGACGCGGTCCAGGATCCGCGCCCACGAAAGGGTAAGTCTGCCAGTTCATCCGAGCCGAATGGCGAGCGCGACGGTCCTGCCGCCGCTCCCCTACCGGAATCGCCCGAGACCGGCGGCCACTCCGCACCCGATGTCGAGAGCTGTCTGGAGGAGCCCCGAGTCTCGGCCGCATTGGATCGCGCGGACGAACTCGGTGTCACCACCTCGATAAACGGTGTCGACACACCGGTCAGCACCGTCATCCGCGATCTACTCCCACAGCATCCCGAGCTGGCCGAACTGCTCCGGAGCAACGAGCACCTGGAACACTCGCTGCTGGCACGCCCGAAAACGCTGGCGTCACTGCTCACCCACCCCGATGGTCTGCCCGTCCTGCACGATGCCGTCGAGGCGGTCGCGGAGCGCGGACCCGAAGCCGTGCTGGCGGATCCGGTCCACATCGAGCCGACACCGCTGACCCCGGCGGAACGTGCGATGTCGCACGAGATCCGGGACGCGGTCAGCGACGTGCCCGCATCGAGCCGCCGGCAGCCCGAATTCGACTACAGCAGAATCGAAGACCCGGAATACCAGCGCGAGTTCCTGCGGAAGCAGTACGACATCTGGCGGGCTTCGCAGGACGCGCTCAATGACGTCGTGCGGGACATCGCGCGAGAGACCGAGGGCACACCCGGTTGGCGCGCGGCCCCGAAGGACGAGACCCGGGCCTGGGACAAGATCAAGGGATACGACGGCGACGTCTCCCGATTGACCGATCTGGTCGGCGCGAAGATCGTCTTCGACCACGTCTCCGACGCCTACCGCGCGCTCGAGATGATCGAGAACGACCCCAGGGTCCGCATCGTCGAATTCGAGGACCGCTTCGACCGGCCCACGCCCTCCGGGTACCGCGACCTGCAGATGAAAGTCCAGCTGGAGAACGGCCACATCGCCGAACTGCGCCTGCATCTGAGCCACATCGACGCCGTCGCCGGCTACGAGCACGCGCTCTACGAGGTGCAACGCGACTTCAAGGCGCTGGCCAAGGATGAGAACCGGGCCATGCACCCGGAGGAGGCGGCGCTCAGCACCGAACTCAAACGCAATGTGAGCGGCCGATTCTGGGAGGCGACGCAGCAGGGGCTACCGGAAGAGCACACGCCGACGGGACAGGAACCTCCGGAAAGACGCCCCAGGGCGCGCCGCGGAATCCCCGACGAACCGACTCCAGACCCCGGGTCGATGCCCCCTGACGCTCCGCGGGAGCTGACACCCGAACTTCGCGGCAGCTTCGAGGAACTGCGCGGCCGGGCAGCGGAAATCGATCGTGCCGCCGCCGATCCCGCGCGAGCCGACGAACTGACGAACCTCCGTGAGCGGTTCGCCGAACAATTCGACGGTCTCGGTCTGCGCGACTCCGAGAACCGCGGCGCCATGTGGCAGCTGTTCGATCAACACGACCCGGCACTGTCGAAATACCTCGCGGACTATTCGCGTGACTTCCTGCCTCTCGCCGCGGAAGCCGAACCCGGCCCCGTGCAGCCGAAGGATCAATTCGAACAGGTCCGCGCGCACATCAACGACATCTTCGCGGCCGCCAACGATCCCGCCCGAGCTCCCGAATTGCCGGAACTACGTGCCAAATTCGGTGAACTCGTCGACAACATCGGCCTGAGAGACCAGGAGAACTGGGGTCCAGCGTGGCAGTCGTTCAAGGAGCACGACGCGGCGCTCGCCCAGTATGTGGAGCAGAACCACGAGCATCTGCTGCCCCGCCCGGAGGATGTCGCCGGACCCGGCGAGAACCCACCGGCGCCCGAGCCGATCAAGCCGCTCGCGGGATACCAAGGGAACTTCCACCAGGACGCCCAGGACATTGTGAGCGCGCTCGAAAGCGCAGGGCGTCCCGACCTGGCACAGAAGTTCACGGATCTGGTGAACCGCGAAGTCGACGGCGGCAATGTGGGAGGGCTCGAGGACTGGATGGGAGAGACCGCCCCGCGAGCCCGAGCGAGCGACACGGACCAGGTTCTCGACAAGGCCGCCGAGCTCACCGAACTCGACCGCTTGTCCCGCGAGGCCGAAAACGACCCGGAGCTGAGAGTACGGTTCAATCCCGGTGTAGCCGGTGACAAGTCGTTCGACATCCTCGTCGAACGCACCACGAGCGATGGGTCCACGACGGTCGAGCGACGTGTCGAGATCGAACGCATGAAGCAGCTGCCCGAGCAGTCATCGAGCTTGCACGGCGCCGCACTGCACGGCGCGGACAAGGCCGTAGCGCCGGTGCCGAACCGGACACCGTCCGCCGAGACAACGGTGGTCATGCCCGCGAACCCACCGGAAGGACGCGTTCAGCCGCTGGGCGGCGGCAACGAACGGCGGTTCGGCGCGAACGGCTGGGACTATGAAATCGTCGACCCGAACGGCAACGTCCGCAAGACCGGCAACCTCCTCGACGAGCTGGCCAAGAGTTTCAACGTCAACAAGAAGTTGCACCCGAACATGCCGAACCTCGATGCCGTCACCTTCGTAGACGAGAATGGCAACCTCCTGGGGCAGATCGTCCGAGGCGGTGACGGATGGAGAAAGGTTCAGTGATCGGTTTCAGCGAGTATCGGCCGCATGGCGAGAGTTTGACCTTCACACGCGGCTTTCCCGCGGACGTCGAGAGCTCCGAGGTGTTGTTCGCGGATGCGCTGCGAGTGCGTGACCATCTGGCGAATGTCGTGCGCCCCACGGGCTTCGATCTCTGGTTCACCTGCGCGATCGACGACACCTACATCAATGTGGACGACCCGCAGCCATCCGATCAGTACTGGGAAGTCCTGCGGGCGGATACGACCGTGCCGCAGGGCGACGGCCCGCATCCGGCTGTCGTCACCCGGTTTCCGGTACTCACCGATGCGGCCTTGACCGGCACCTACCGGCAGGCGCTGAATACGATCACTTGCCCGCCAGGGTATTTCGTGATGTTCGAGAGTATCGCCCCGCTGGGTACGGCGACCCGCTTCCTGCGGACCGACGAATCGCCGAACCCGGACAACCTCCCGGTCACGTTGTGGGACGACACCCTGAACCTCCCCGTGACCACCGAGGCGGACGGAACCACCTGGCTCGGCCCGCTCCCCGACGCCGCCCCCTACCTGCCGCCGGTCACCTTCAGGATCTGGTTCGACAGCATCCTGGTGCTCACGCTCGATGTGAACTGGGGACGGTGGCTCGAAGCGGGGAGCGCGGAGCACGCGCTGCTACAGGCGGCGCTGGACGCACTGCTCGCCGACGACTGGCAGTTGTCCTCCGGCGATCCCCGGCACTTCAAGCTCTGAAAGCCCGGGCGACTCGAGCCGCGGGGACAACGACCGGCCCGATACGATGGCCCGGACGCCGAAGCAGAAGGAGACGGACGTGCGACATGGCCGTCCCAGCCAGGAACAACTGCAGCTGAACTTCGAGAACATGCTGGCCCGCGCCCTGGCGGGACAGGGGCTGCGCAGCTCGACCGGGCTCGACGAGGAGACCCGGACCGCACTCCGAGCCATCGCCCGCGCGCACCCGAATGCCACCGATGATCTCGTCGAGACCGCGCGCCAAGCCTTCGCCGGCCAACTGGACGGCAGCAACGCCGCCCGGTGGCATGCGCAGGCGGACCAGATGCTGAGCGAGATGGAATCTCGCTCACGCGAATCGGACTGATCCCCCGATCAGAGGTTGGTGAAGTCGGTCGAGTTGTCGGTCTCGACCTGACCGAAGGCCGCCACCTGGTTGCGCACCACCGCGGCCAGCTTGCGCAATTCGTCCACACCGCCACCGGTCTCGGTCACGAAGGACGCACCGACCGCGGTCAGCGTGTCGGCGGCGGCCAGCGAGACCTCGTCGGAACCCGCGGCGGGCACGGTCAACGCCTGCGCGTCCGCCCCCAGCGCGGTCTCCAGGCGATCCGCCATGGCTTCCAGGCCGGCGGCGGCGGCCAGCACCGCGTCCGCGTCGAAACGCACACCGCCCAAGTTGAATTCGCTCATCATCCCTCCCTTTCCGCGCGAATCCTACCGCGCCGCAGCGACGGACACGATCACGGCGCCGGGCGCGGGCCGTTGGTGCCGACCGCGCCGACCACCGGCACACCGGTGTAGCCCAGTTCGCCCACCACTTCGTCGCCGTGCTCGGCGGTGACCAGATTGGTGCGCACTTCCTCGTCGGCGTCACCGGCGTGCGCGCCCGCACCGGCGGCGCCCATCGGCGGGGGCACCATGCCGCCACCCATGCCGCTCGCGCCGGTGGCGGGCAGCGGTGTGGGCACCGGGGTCGGTGGCGCGGTGGTCGCGCTCATGGTGCGGGGGTTGGACAGCTGGCTGAGCGGGGCCGGCGCCGTGGGCAGGCCACCCATCGGGGCGAGCCCGCCGCCGCCACCGCCGCCGAGCGCGGCCGAATCCTCGAGCGTGGCAACCGGTTCGGCGACCGGGGTGGCCTGGATCTCCGACTTCTGGCTGATCGACTGAAGCTGCTGCAACTGCTGCACGCCGCTGCTCGCCGCACTGCTCAGCGGCGAGATCATGCCCAGCAGCTGCGACACCTGCGACATCGCGTCGACGCCCTTCGGGGCCTCGGTCACCTTCACCTTGTGTCCGGCCGTGGTCATGTTCGCGCTGTGCACGGTCATCTCGGTGCGAGTCTTGGCGACCACCGCGGTCGCCTCCGACGCCGTCTCGGTGGCCAGCGCCAGCAGGAACGCCTGCCCGGGCGGGGTGCCGATGAACGGGGCCGCCGCCGTGACACCGGTGACGAACTTGGTGATGATCGCCGACATCATGGCCCCGCCGACCGCCACCGACGACGCCGCGCCGGCCATCACGGTCTTCTGGTGCCCGTTCTGGGCCTCCAACTCCAAGGCGTTGCCCTGGGCGGCGGTGCCCTTCTCGGCGGCGCCGGTCGCGCCGGCGCCCTGCCACGAATTCGAATTCGCCAGCGACATCACCGACTGGGCGATCGACATGACCTGCTGCAACGCGGTCGAGACGCCCGACAGCATCTGGGAGGCGTCCAGCCCCTGACCCAATTGCCCGGTGCCGAACGCCGATGCCAGATCGGTGAGCGGCTTGGTGAGGGCGGTCAGATCCAGGGTGGGCAGCGGCGGCATGTCCGGCAGCGGGGGAATCGCCGGGAGCTGCGGGAGGGCGGGCAGACCCAGGGTTTGGAGGACCTCGGCCACCGGGCTGTCCAGCAGCGGCGCGAAAGCGGTGTCGCGCAAGGCATCCGCCACCGACTGGCCGGTGGCCGCGGTGGGCAGGGCCTGCGCGGACCCCATGGAGCCCTCGTCGAAGGGCGTGCTCACAGGTCCCGCGACAGCGAGAGGAAGTCGACCCCGGCGGCATCGTCGGTGGCCTGGTATGACGCCGCGGCCTCGTAGGCGGTGACGGCGGTGCCCGCGTGCACGGCGGCCAGCTCCGCCACCGACGACAGGTGATTGCCTTGCGCGCCCGCGTAACTCAGCAGGAAGTCCTGGCCGATCAGGCCGAACACCGGCACCAAAGCCGTGACCGTGGCGACCTGGTCGACCGCGGCGGCGCTCGCGACGACGGTGGCCATGGCGGCCGACGCTTCTCCGTAGGCACGGATCGCGTCCGGTGTGGCAACGAGATGGCTCATGAAACCCCCATCAGGAAGATCATTTCGAATAGAACTATACAGAGCGGGGATTCGCCCGGCATAGCGAAGAGTTCACGAACTGGTGAACCACCCGGTGAACACAGAGTATTCCGCAGGTTATCGGCGGTCCATCGGATCAGGTTGTCACACTGTATATTTCATCCGGCTCAGGATAATTCATCGGACTTCAGATCGGGCGCAACCAGCTGTCGGGCTCGCTTTCGTACTCCTGCTCCTCGACGTATTCCTGCCGGGTCACCTCCTCGGTGGTCGGCAGATCGGTCAGCGCCAGCAGTTCCGGGGCCAGCCCGGCCGCCTGCAACTGGGCTCGGCGCTCGATACCGGCGCGGGCCGCGGATTGCCGGCACAGGCGCAGGATCTCGGCCGCCAGCAGTTCCGGATCCTCCCGCAGGCGATCACGTTCCACCGAAATCGCCCGGGGCAGGCCCTGTTCGGTAGTGGTGACCACAATCGCGCCGGTGCGCGAGGACAGCGTGAACTCGGTCGGGAAATCGGATCCGGTCACTGGTTTACCTCCCATTCGTCGGCCACGGCCAGCAGCACCTCGGCGATCAGCGTGTCCACGGCGGCGACCAGGCGACGGCGATCGGCGGGCACCGCCACCGGCGGCAGATCGGCGGTGATCAGGTAGCGGCCGTCGGCCTCCAGGTCACGCCACTCCAGGTGATGACGGGTGATGCCGCGCGGGCCGAAACGCGAACGGCCCTGCACCACATCGATGACGCCCTGGGCAGACGCCAGGGCGGCCCGGAAATCCGCGGCGCGGTCCACGACACCGCCCTCCAGCGTTTCGTGCGCCGGGGACAGGCCGAAGCCGTAGTCGGTCGTCGCCGCGTCCTCCGACTCGGCCAGCACCACCTCGCGACCGTGCCCGGCCTCGACGTCGGGCAGCAGGCGCAACACCTGCTCGGCCAACTCCGAGGCCCAGAACTCGGTGATCGTGAATCCCGCTACGTGCGTGGCTGTTTCGCCGGGCTGCTGCACCAGCAGATACCCGGCGTCACCGGAACGCACCCCGACGGCGCGAATACCCGACCCGCGCGACCGGCGATCGCGGCCGTCCCAGCCGCGCAACTCGACCTTGACATCGGGGGCGCGCAGCGCGCGCAGCACCTCCGCCAGCTCCGGATCGCGATCGCGCAGGCCGTCGCGGGCACGAGTCCTGCTGTCCTGGAACGCGCTCCACAGCGGCGCGCGGCTGGTGAAGAACAGCGGCTCGGGCAACAGCTCCTCGCCGAGTTCCTCCCACAACACCAGGAACTCGACATCGGTGAACGACCACGACCGCAGCATCAGCCCTCGACCACCGGCTTGGCCACGATCGGCGCGGTGCCCATGGCCGCATCCAGATGCTCACTGGAATCCAGGAACTCGGGCCGCTTGTGCTCCTTGCCGCCGGCGCCACCGTGCCCGCCCGCGCCATGACCCATCTGGCCCATACCGCCACCGCCCATGCCACCCGCGGCGGTGGGACCGGCCGCGATGCCCGCGCGAGCCACACCGCTCGCACTGGCCTCCAGCGACTCCACCGCGGCACGCGGGAACAAGCGCGACAGCTCGGCCGGCTTGGTGGGACCGCCCCCACCACCGCCGCCACCGCCCCCGCCGCCACCGAGGCCCTTCTTCAGGTCCTCGAGGTTGGGCATGCCGGCCAGCGGCGAATCCTTCAGCTTGTCCTTCAGCTCCTGCTGCTGCTTCTTCTGCTGGTCGGTGGACTGCAGGCTCGTCAGGCCCTGCATACCCTGCTGGAGCGCGCTCGACAGCTGTGACATGCCCTGACTGGACTGGCCGGTGTTCGAATTCGGGTTGGTGCCGGACGGATTCCCCTGGGGATTGGTTCCGTTGGGGTTGGTGCCGTTCGGGTTCGTCCCATTCGGGTTGGTGCCGTTGGGATTCACGCCGTTCGGGTTGGTCCCGTTGGGATTCGTCCCGTTCGGATTGGTGCCGTTCGGGTTCGTGCCGTTGGGATTCGTCCCGTTGGGGTTGGCGCCATTCGGGTTGGTCTTGTTGTTCGGCATGTTGCCGAAATTCGGCATACTGGCGTCGCCGAGGCGGTTCTTCACGCTGCCGTTGTTCTGACCGCCACCGCCACCGAGATCCGAACGCCGGCTGGGAGCATCCAGGCTGGGCTTCGCGACCGTCGCGTCGGACAGCTTCGGGACCGCCTGACTCGCCCCGATCAAGCCCGGCACGTACCAGTGCTGGAAGGCCAGCTGGGCGGCCTTGATCATGTTCTCCATGCGCTGGTAGTGGTCGTAGTCGAAGTCGGTCGGCTTGTTGCGCGGCATCATGACTTTGGTGTTCTCCAGCCAGCCCGACACGTAGGTCAGATTCGATGCCATCGCACGCAGGTCGTCGGTGAGCTCGCTCGCCTGATCCTTGAAGGCGTTGGCGGCGTCGATGGCGCCCTGCGCGCCCGCACCGGTCCACTCCTTGTCGTTCACCATCTTGACGAGCTGCTTGTTCAGTGCGCCGAAGCTCTTGTCGATCTTCTCGGCGACCTTCTTCCAGGTGGCACCGAAATCGGCCACCAGCTGCGGGTTCATGCCTTCACCCGCCAGGTAGAACCACTCGAGACTGTCGTGGCCGAACGGGTTCTCCGGATCGATCGCGTCGTAATGCCCGGCCTCGTGGGCGATGTCGTACAGCGCCGGATGGCCCTTCTTGTCCTGGTCGAGGCGTGGCGTGGAATCCCCGGGCAGATCGGGGATCGTGCCGCGCTGCATGGCGGGCTTCGCCGGGTCGGTGTCCGCGCTGTCGGCGTCGTGCTTGAGCCGATTGAACTTGGCCGCGGCGTCTTCCTCGTGGGCATCGTAGGTCTTGTCGGCCTGAATCATGGTGTCGGCCATGGCATTCACGAGCTCGATGTAGTGATCCAGGATCCCGCCCAGCCTGCCGCCCTGGTCATTGAAACGGACCTTCAACATCAGGATCTGTTCCAGGTGATTGTTGTCGCTGAAACCCTTGTGCTGGGTGAGAAGCTCCTGGTAGCTCTTGGCGAAGATCAGCGCGTTCGCCGCGATCGCAGCCAGTTTCGCGCCCTCGAGCGCCGCCCCGCGGCTCAGCTGGAGTGTGTCCGCCTGGGCCTGCGGAACGAGCCCCGGCCAAGGATTGTTCGTGTTGTTGCGTTCATTGCCCACGTCTCACTCCCAACTCGCGCGACATCCCGACGATAAGGCCCGAACCCATCGATACTCCACTCGCCGGCCGCGATCCCACTACGAATGCCGTTGGCGGAAACGCTGTTCGAACCCCGGCAGGTAGACCGACGGCGGGGTGCTGGAGGTGGCCGCCTCCACCACGCCGTCATCGGCGACGTAGAAGAGCGCGCGATCCAGCACGACCTCCTGCGGCTCCACCGGAACGTACACCAGCCAGCCGACTGTAAGCCGGTCCGCGCGTAGCTGATCCGGCGGAAAGGCGGCGGCGTCGATGCCCTCGGTGGCGAGGTGATGGCGCACGATCTCCAAGGCCTCGGACTGCGGAATCGGCTCCGGACCCCGCCTTGCCACGCCCGCCAACGCCAACTGATAGTGCACGGCGTCCAGATCAGCGGCGTCGCCGAAGACTTCGTACAGCTGGGCGTGCGTGACATCGCGGCGCTGCGCGGCATCGACGAAACTCGTGACAGCCGAACGCAGTTCCTCCGAGGGGTGCTCGGTGAGCAGGTCGAAGATCACGTCGGCGACGGTGGCGGCGGTCCAGATGCCGGGCACCGCGACCGCCACATCGGCGGCCGACGGGGACTCGCCGCGGTACCAGCGGCCGCGCTCCCACCAGTAGCAGAAGCTGAGCAGGCCGCCGCCCGCACGGGTGTTCAGCACCGGGTTCGCCACCCATTCGGGGGCGCCCGCGTACAGGCGGGGCAGCGGGGTCTTGCCGTTGTAGGCCACGTCCAGCTCCGGGGCGTTCCAGACGCCGCCGGACAGCACGGCGCGGCCGCCGGGCAGCTCGTACAGGGAGGAACCGGAGCGGCGGGAACCCTCGAACCAGCCGAAGGACGGCAGCACGCGCGGGCCCCACTCCGAGCCGACCGCCACGAACGCGGCGGCGATGGCGGCCCAGCGCGACCACAACAGCGGGAAGTCCGGGAAGTCGTCCTCGGAAACCACCGGGAGATAACCGGATTCGCGATCCGCCCGAGCCTGTGTCGCCGCCTGACGCGGGGTGCGCGACTGGCGGTTGTCGTGGCCGACGTACGCCGCCAGCCAGACCGGGAGGGAGTCCCGGGGGAAGGCGTCGAGATCGGCGAGGTACTCCTGGGGGGAGAACAGCTGATCATCGGGGAAGGGGTCGTCGCCGTAATCGTGGTCGACGCTGAGCGCGCCCTCGGAGGTGAGGACCAATTCCAGTCGCCACCACGGGTCACCGAGTTCGGCGGAGAGGCGGCGGTGGGTGGTTACCAGGCTCATGATCGTGTCGGTCGAGGCCACCAGGGCTTGGCGCTGGTCGTGGTCGGAGTAGAGGATGCGCGAACGCTGGCCGGACGCGGCCAGCGCGAAAGCGGCCCGCACCCGGGTCCAGCCCTCCGGCGCCAGCTCCTGCAGTTCGGCGGCTATGCGGTGGGCGAGGCGGCGCGCGCGCTCGGGGACGTCGAGTTCCTCGACGGACAGGCTGAAGCCGACGTCGGGGCTGGATTCCGCTGGTGTGTCCGGGGTTTCGTGCGGGGTGGTGTCCTCGCCCAAAACCGCGGAAAGCGGGTGGATCTCCGGGCCGTCGTATTCGGCGGCCTTGTCGGTGGAGAAATCGGGCGCGGCTGCGCCGGAATCGGGTGCAGCGGTCACCGATTCGGACTGCTGCACGGAATCTGTTGTTCCAGAACGGTTTTCACTGAACTCGCGAGAAGCGGTCACGCGGAATCGTCGCTAACTGTCCGAGGCCGGCTTGCGCTCGGCGAACCTGCGCTCCAGCTCCGCGCGCCAGCGGGCGGCATTGCTGCCGTCGAGCTGACCGGCGAAGGAATCGCGGGCGGCGGTCACCAGGTCGTCCGACACGTCCGGGTACGCCTTGGCGATCGCCCACAGGGCATCCTCGGTCGGCGAATCCAGACCGGACGCGGTGCGCACGCCGCGGCCCTCCAGCACATCGGCCAGGATCGCGTCGAAGTTCCGCCGCAGTTGTTCTTCGCTCGGGCGCTCACCGCGCACGTCGAACCTCCTCATCCGTTCCGAAAACCAAATGTCAGCATCACATATCGCGGGCAACCGTGCGGTTGCCGTAACCGTACAAATCGGCGAACACCTCACCGGCGATCATCCGAAGATCCCCAGCCGACGGGACGGATCCGACAGCACATCGCGGATCAGCAGGCCCAGATCCGAGTCCACCGGCCGCTCGCTGTACCGCAGCTCACACCGCACATCGCTCGGACTGCCGATCAGCAGACGCACGGAGCCCTGCCCCGAACGCTCCCACAGCGCACCCGCCGCCAACCGATCCAGCTCGATCACCTGATCACCCACCCGCAAGACCAACCCGGCCACCGGATCCCGATAGAAAACTACCCGCAGACCATCCAGATCATCGAACACGCCCGCGGGCGCGCCGGTACCGACGGGCGCCGCGCTCAACTGCCCGGTCATCGGATCCATCAGGGCGTACTCCCCGAACCCGGAATGCGAGCGCAGATAAATCTGCCCGCCCGACGCAGGCCGCCCCGACGCCCGCGGGAACCGGCTACCACCACGGGAATTGCCATTCCCGTTCCCGCCACCCGCTGCTCCCTGCGGAGGCATCATCGGAGCCCCACCCGGGAAACCCTGCCCCGCACCGTTACCGCCGTACGCACCCGCTCCGGACCCGGCCCCGAGCCCACCACCGTTCGCGCCGGAATCACCACCACCCGACACCCCGCTACCGCCGGGCACCACACCCGAGTTCCCGGCATCCGCCGAATCCCCGCCCCACCGCGGCGTCTCCGGACCCGTATGCCGATGCGGCTGCTGAGCCACCTCCGGCACACCCGACTGCACCGGCTGCTGCGATCCCAGCGCGTCCCTCAGCCACTGCGGCAGATGCGATGAATCCGGGCTCACGGGCGCCTGCGGCGAGCCGGGATTCACCGGCGACTGCGGACCGCCGGGGAAGCTCGATTGCTGTGAAACATGCTGATCACCAGCGCCATTCGGCCAGTTCGGGCTACCGACGTTGGACGGCAGGTGCGGCCACTGCAGCGAGGTCGGCAACTGCGGCATGCCCGGGATATGCGGCGGCTGCGGCAGGTGCGGGGGCTCCGGCAGGTTCGGCGGGACCGGAATATGCGGCGGATTCGGCATATTCGGCGGGACCGGGATGTGCGGAGGGGTCGGCTGCTGCGGCGGAGTTGGGATACTCGGCGGCTGCGGCAGGTGCGGAGGCTGCGGCTGTGGGGGCTGCGGCAGGTTCGGCTGCTGCGGAATATGCGGCGACTGCGGTGTATTCGGCGGGGCAGGCACCTGTGGCTGCGTCGGCTGATGCGGTTGTGGCGTCGGCTGATGCGGCGTCGGCTGCGGTTGGTGCGGCTGCGGAGGATTGTGGGGTGGGTTGGGGTCCGGGGGCAGGGTCCAGGGGGCGGGCTGCTCCGAGGGTTTCGGGGTGTAGTCGGGGAACTCCGGGTCGAACTGGTGCGGCACGAGAGGCAGGTGCGAGCGCCAGTTCGGGTTGTAGCGGAATGGGGCGTCGTCGGTCGAGGCGTCGTCGGAGCGGCCGCCATCACCCGCATCCGGTTCCGAGGTCGAACCGGAACCCGATTCGTCCCGACCATCGCCATCCGAACGCCCGGAACCGACATGCTCGCCGGCCCCGCCGGAACCACCGGACTCCCCCGCACTCGCGGGCTCGGAACCATCGCTCGCGCCGCCGGAATCACCCTGGCCGGGCTGCACAGGATCGCCAGATGCTCCCGACCCATCGGAATCACCCGCACCGACGTTCAAGGGATTGCCAGACGCGCTGGGATCACCGGACCCGCCAGAATCGGACCCGTCAGAAGCGCCCGAAATGGGCTTGGCCGGATCGCCGTGCGCACCCGCGTCTTCCGAACCGCTGGAATCGTCGGTGGCCGGAGGCGTCGCCGCGCCCGTATCGCTGGAGGCTTCCAATTCTTCGGGCGGAAGGGGCTTCGAGGTGGTGTCGCCCTGCGGTTTTGTGGTGCCTTCCGAAGCCTTGGGCCCCTCCGCACCTTGGTGAGTCGGCTCCTCCACCACGCCGGGGTGACCCTCACCGGCCGATTCACTCGACTCCTCGGGCGCGGAGCTGCCGGGCGCACCTGAGTCATCGGAACCCTTCGGGGATTCGACGGACGGTAGCTGGGAAGCGTTGTCCGAGTGAGGTTTTGCGGGTGCGGGTGCTTCGAGGCCGAGAGACGGGGTGGCCGTGGGGACGGCGGGCGGGGGTGTCGGGGGCTCGGGGGTGGGTGGGGTGGGGGGTGCTTCGGGGGCGGGGGCCGGCGGGAGGTGGCGGATGGCGCGGGCGTCGGTGAGGGTGCCCTGGATGAGGACCTGGGAGAAGAGGTCGTCTAGGTCGTAGGTGGGTTTGAAGCGCCAGGTGGCGCCCTCGGGGGGTGCGCCGGTGCGCCATTCCATGATGAGGCCGTCGGTGCCGGCGAAATGGGCTGCGACGGTGGGGTTGCGGCTCCAGGAGGTGGCGTCGCTCTGGCTGCCGAGGTGGGAGGTGTGGCCGGTGTAGTCGAGATCCAGGTCGCCGCGGGCGGGGACGATGCCGCGCAGACCGTCGAGGTAGGCGGGGTTGACCGTGCCGTCCGGGAGCAGGCGCGGGACGCCGCGGTACAGCGGCGTGGCGTCGGGGCCTTCCGGCAGGTTGCCCTCGAACATGACTGCGCCGTCGACATCTGCGGGCGGTGTGTGCACTACGGTCGCGACGGCTCCGCCGGCCGACTCCGGTGTAGCGGTGGTCGACTCCGGAGTGTTGGTGGTCGATGCGGACGGCTGGGGGCTGTGGGCTGCACCGCTCTGCCCACCGCTGCCCGGATTGCCGGATCCGCCGGGTTGCTCGGCAGCACCGGAATGCACCGGGGCAACAGGTTGTCCGGAGGCGCCGTGGGTCACCGGGGCTGCGGGCTGACCGAGGGCAACAGGGTGGGCAGGCGCACCCGGGCGGCCGGACGCACCAGGATTCGCGGGCGCGCCAGGGTGGCCGGGTGCGCCCGGTTGACCAGATCCTCCGGGCTGGCCGGGGGATCCGGGGCTGGTTGGGGGCTTGGTCGGGGGGCCCGAGTGCGGGGTGGATTCCGGGGCCGCGGGTGGGGGCGGAGGGGTGAGGTCGTTGATGTGGACGATGCCGTCGAAGTCGAGGGTCACGAGTTTCGCGGCTAGTGGAAGGTTGCCCTCGACAATGACTTTCACGTTCTCCTTGCCGAGGACGGCCAGGGGGTCGGGGCTCGAGGAGACTACTACGACGATGTTGGGATCGCCGTGCACGATTCCGATGCCGGGCGCGCGCATCGATGCTCCGGTGGCGGCGAGGATGTCCTTCACCGCCTCGTCGTAGACCGCTTGGAGGAGGGCCTTCGCCTCTCGCTCGGCTTGCGGGGCCACTCGGGTTGCCTCTTCGATTCGGAGGCGGAAATCGGTCAACTCAGCGATCCGCTTATCCGCGGCCTTCATCTGGGCCACCGCTTCGGCGGGGCCCATCCCCTCGGGCGTCATGCGGAGTTGTTCCTGGCGCTGCACCTCGGTTGCCAGCTGCGACAGCAGCAATTCCCGTAGTGGCTGCATCCGGTGCCGGTCCGGATCCGTCCCCAATTGCCGCGCGATCGCGTGCAGATCGTCGATTGCCAGATCATGCCGCTCGACCGCGGCGCGGGCCTGGGCCATCGCGCCGTCGGCCCAGGCCGCCGACCGTGGATCCGACCAGGTGTGAACGGTTCCCGGCTCGACGACCACCCAGTTCGATCCCGTCGGTGCGCCTGCGTTCTGCTCCGGCGGACCGTTTTGTTCCGGCGTGCTGCCGTTCTCGTGCTGCCCGGTCGACTCATTCGATCCCGAATGGGTTGTGGCGGTGGATGAATGCGTGACCGGTGGCACCGGCTGCGCGCCTGATTCGGGCTGCTTGGCCGTCGTTGCGGGGTCGGTGCCGGGTTTGGTGGGTCCCGGGCGGGCGGGGGCGCCGCCGGTGGGGTCGGTGGGTGGGGTGCCGGGGCCGAGGCGCTTCGGGCCGCCGCCGGGCTCGCCTTCGCCGGGCTCGATGGCGCGCACCGGGTCGGGGTAGTGGTTGTCGATCCAGTGGGCGATGGCTTCGGCGGCGTGGAAGGCCTCGGCGGCCGACTGGAGGCGGCCGAAGGCGCGGACCACGTCCTGGAGGGGGCCGCGCGCTCGGGTGAGGAGGTCGGTGATGGTGTCGCGCAGGCGATTCGGAGCCAGTTCGAGTTCGGTGACGTCCAGGCCGGCGGCGCGGCGGAGGTCCTCGACAGCGGAGCGCAGTTCGTTGTGCGCCTCCTCGCGGGCACGCTGCGCGGCCGTCTGGGGGGTGTCCGCGTCGGCGGCCGCCGCATCGGCGATGCGGCGTTGCTCGGCTTCCCAGCGGGCGGCGCGGTCCGCGGCCGCGTCGCGCCGGGCGGTGTCGCCCTGGGCCTCGGCGGCGGCGAGTTCGTCTCGGGCCTTGGCGAGTTCGCGGGCGGCGGCCTGTTCGGGCGTCTCGGCGGCACGGGCCGCCGCGGCGGCGGCATCGGCCTCGGCGGTCCGGGTGGCGGCCAGGAACTCCTCGGCCCGCTGGTAGCGGTGGACGGCGTCGCGCAGCGGAACCAGATCGTCGGTCCAGATGTCGTCCCAGGTCAACGGCATACGGGACAGCTGCTCGATCTGTTCGATGGCGTGGTCGATGCCCCGGGGCGCGGCCGGGTCGGTGGTGACCAGCGCCTCCAGGTCGACGCGGGCGGCCTCGGCCTCCCGCTGCCAGGCGTCGACGGGGGTCTCACCGTGCGCCGCGCTCGCCTCCATGCCGCGCCGCAGTTCGGTCTCCAGCTCGCGCACGCGGGTCTGGGCCCGATCGAATTCGGTTGCCGCCGTGGACAGATCGTTGATGCGCTGCTCGTTGCCCGGCAGCTCGCCGCCTTCGGCGCGGTTGCGGTTGGCCAGGTAGTCCTGTGTGCCCGGCAGATTGTCGGGGGTCAGATCGCTGTCGGTGAGCGGGCGGAACACCTCCCCTTCGCGCTCGCGCCACATGCGGCCCTTGGCGTAGTCGAGGCCCTCCGCGGCGATCTGCAGCTCGTGCCGCGCGGCCGCGAGTTCGGGTCCGACCGTGCGCGGATCACGCGGCGGCGCTTCGGGTTCCGGTGGATTCGTCAGGTTGTGGTGCTCGGCCGCGAGTCGTTCGAGCAGGTCGATATCCGCCTTGCGGACTCGGTTCTCCTCACGCATGGCCTCGACGACCTTGGAGAACTCCTTGGGGCTGAGCCGCTCGTGCTTCTCGATCTTGCCGTCGCGGTAGGCCTCGTACACCTCGATGTCGCGGGCCTTCCGCACCACCCGCACGATCTCCGAGACCTGGTCGGAGGTGAGGAGTTTCCGCGGATCGGTCACGCTGTCGCGGTAGACCTCGTAGGCCGCGGTCCGGTCACCGACCTTGTCGGACAGCGTGCGCAGGACCTCGCGCAGCTGGTCGGGGCTCATCCGGTCGTGCAGCCTGGAGAGGCGGTCCTCATAGATCTTGACCGTCTTGTCGATATTGGAGGCGTCCACGCCCAGCAGGCGCGACCAAACCTCACCGGCCTGAATCAGCTGGCCCGCCAACGGTGGTTCGCCGACGTGATCGCCGAACAGCGAGCTCAGCAGCTCGCGCCCCTTCGGATCGTGCGCGGGCAGCTCGCCGTCCACGGCGCGCGGATCCGTCCGCGGGTCGTAGCGCAGCCCCTCACGATGCGGATCGAGGGCGGCGATCTCCTCGATGTAGTGGGTCAGCGCGTCGATCGCGTGGGCCCGGCGCTCGTCCGGCCGGAAAGCCATGTTCTCGAAGGCGATGGCGATCGCCTCCGGAACCGTGGTCTTCTTGTCCGGCTCGAACCCGATGATCTCGACCTTGTCGGCGTCTTTGACCGCCTTGGGAACGTGCAGGTTCTCGCGATCGACGTCGAGCAGGCGCACCAGCCGGTCCCGGGCGGCGAGGACGGCTGTCTCGTGCCCGTTCTTGCGCAGCACGTCCGCGTAACCGATGAGGTCGGCGAACGCCTGATGCCGCCGCTCCCCCATCCTGAACCGCGGATCGCCGAACGCCTCCGCCACCGCACGCGGCGACAGCTGCTCTGGGTCCAGCCTGAGCCGGTTGGCGAGATTGCCCAGCGCCCGGTCCAGATCGCTGAAGGTGTCGACGGCGTCCGCGGTGCGGATGAAATCGGCCATGCCCTCCAGCTGCGAGGCCCGCAGCGAAAGCTCCTGGCGCAGCGACTCGATGCTGCCGCCGAGATTGTCACCGAGATCGAGAATCACATCCAGCGCCAGGCGGCGAGCAACCGCGTTGCGCTCCTTCGCCAAGTCATCCGGATCGCGGGGTACCGCCGGCTCATTGCCCGTCTCGTGCGGCGTGGTGACCGGCTCCGGCGTGGGCTGCACCAGCCGCAGACCTCGGCCGTCCTCACGCATGACCGCGACCGGCCGCGGCTGACCGTCGACCTCCACGTCGTGGAACCGCACGGCAGGCGTGGCTTCCTCGGTCAGGTGGACATTGCCCTGTTCGTTGAGACCGGCATTGCGGTACTCCAGTCGCAGCTCACCGTGATTGAGCATCCGACGCAGGTCGGGGTGCGCGGCGAGCGCGTCCACGAGGTGGATGTCGTGGGCGCTGTCGCCGCGAATCACCACGAGGCGTTCGGGGCCGCCGTTCTCTCCCGGGAGCAGCGCCAAACCGTGGTCCCTGTCGAGCACCACGCCGCCGTTGGCGTCGGCCCATTCGCGGGCCGCCAGATCGGAGACCTCGTGAACGCGCTCGCGGAGCTGGTCGTCCACGCCGAGGAAACGGTCTGCCGCGGCGGTGAATTCGAGCACTCGGGCGCGCTCGTCGCGCACGCCTACCCGCAGATCGGAGATGAGGTGGTTCAGATCCTCCTCGGTCTCGATCCGGTTGAGTCCGACTTCGAGCAGTTGCGCCCAGTTCGAGCGCTCGTCCTGCAACTCGTCGCGACGCAGCGCCCTGGTGAACAACTCGCCCTCGCGGGTATCGAGCAGCTCGCCGTCGACGTCGTCGAAGTGCGGCACCCACTCGCCGCCGTTGTTGACGCCCTCCACTTCCAGGAGGGACGGGCGAGGTTCGCGCGCACGGAATTCCAGTGGCGGATTTTCGTGCCCGATGCCTGCTTCCTCGCGCAGGTCACGCGCCTTCTGTTCCTCGATTTCGAGGCCGCGGGCGTGGGCGAACTCGCGCAGGAAACGGCCCAGCGGATCCTTGTCGAAGAAGTTGACCTCACGGCTGAACGGAATGTCCTTGTTCTCGAGGAGCCAGCGCTGCCCGGCGTCGCGCAGCGCCTCGACCGCACCGCCGCGGCGCATGGCCTTGTACCGCGCCACCTCGACCGCGTCGCGCACGGTCTGCGGATCGGCGTCGGCGAGCGGAATGCGGTACTCCCGGGCCAGGCGCACGAGATCCACCAGCGCGGCATCACGGGCGTCCGCCGCGTCCACCAGTGGCTGCGGCACATCCGTACCCCACTCGTGTGACTCCGGCACCACATTCACCGGATCGATCGGTTCATGCTGCGGTGCAGGCAGTTCCGACTCGATGGTCATCTCCGCCACGCGCAGCGACTCCTCGACCTCGGCGCGCAGCAGCGGATCGGCCTCGGTGATGTGCGGACGGTATTCGCCGCCATCGCTGGTGCGCATCGGGATCTGCACCGGGGAGATGTCTGCGACCCTGCGCGTGAGACGACGCACCAGCGGCAGCCGCTCACGCGCCTCCCACAGGGTCAGGATTTCCTTGCCGATGCGCACCGGGTTGAAGTTCGGCTTCATCCCGAGGAAGTCGTGGTCGTGCAGGACGTGGTAGCCGAATTCCAAGGTCAGCAGCGAGACTCCCGAGGAATCCAGGCGCGATCCGGACGGATACTTCGGCGACTCGCCGTGATAGCCCTGCTGCAAGCGTTGCAGTAGGTTGTCGATCCAGCTCGGCGACGGCTTCGCCACGGGCCGCAGCGGACCGAGTTCGGGCCGCGGGATCAGCTCGACACGCTTACCGCCGTCCGGGGATTCGACGATGCGGGCATGCAGTCGTTCACCGTCGGTCTCCAGCACGACGTGCGCGTGTTCGGAGTCCGGGACGTGCAGGGCGGCGACCATGAGGTCGGCGACGTCCATTGCGCGGCGCAAGGTGTCGGCGCGAGCGGCGGCGAGTAGGGCATCGCGCTGCTCGACCGTGGTGTGCGCGGGATCCAAGGCGGATTCGGGGATGCCGAGCAAGCGCGCCCACTCGTCGCGCACGCGCGCCAAGTGCTCGCGTTCGGCGCCGGTGGCGACGTCGTGACTGTTCAGGACGTGGTCGAGGGCCTCGAGCCCGCCGACGCGCAACATGTTCCGGAACTGCAGGTCGCCGGCGAGCTCCGGCAGGTTCCGCCGCCGCAGGTCCTCCTCCGACAGGCCGAACTCGCCGGCGAGACGATCGCGGAGCTCGTCGAGGGTGAAGACCCGGGATTCGACGCCGTCCGGATCGTGCGGGCGCTGCGACCAGGTCTCCAGCGGGCGCTCCCGGACCGGGTCGCCGCCGCCTTCGGGATGCGCTGCGCTCGACGGCAATTCGCGAGCCGGGGCGGCCGGGGCGAGGGCCCGGGTCGGCTCCCCCGCCTCGAGCTCGGCGAGCCGGCGGTCGAGGCCGGTCTCACGTAGATGCGCTTCGATGGCGCGGAGATTCTCCGGGTCGGCCTCGGTGCGCCAGTACTCCTCGGAACCGTAGAGCTCCTCTGGGGTCAGTGGCCGATAGTCGTCGGCCTCGCGCATCGGCAACGGCGGTGCCGACTGCTCCGGATCACCGAAGAAGCCACGCGCCTTCGCCATTTCGGCGATCTCGCGGAAATGAGCGAGCGGATCGTTGAGGTGTGCGGCGGCGGTCTCGAGGCCGAGCGCGTCCATCAGGCGCGAAGTGAACAGCACCGCGTTGACCTCGCGGCCGGGCGCGAGAGGATCGTTGACAGCCTCCCGCAGGAACTGCGCCGCCGCCTGCAGCGACGGGGAATCCGCCACCGGATCGACCGGCAGCACTTCCTCTTCCATCCGCGGCAGCTCCAGGGTCGGGGCTTCGCTCGGCTTGGGCAGCTCGACGGTCGGATCCTCGCTGCCCTCCGGCTTGGGCAGCTCGACCGTCGGGTCTTCACTCCCCGGCGGCTTGGCCCCGCTACCCCCCTCCATCTTCACGGTCGGGTCGTCGTTGCCTTCGAACGGCTTCGACGTCGACGCCTCGCCGGGTGGCGGGTTCTTGACGGTCGGGTCGTCGTTGCCCTCGAACGGTTGCTCGTTCGAGGCGTTCTCGCCGCGCGACATGTTGACCGTGGGGTCGTCATTGCCCTCGAACATCTTCGGCGTCGACGCCTCCCCCGGCGGCGGGTTCTTGATGGTCGGATCTTCGCTGCCCTCCGGCAGCTTCTTGGTCGATTCCTCGCCACCCGCCGACAGGTTGACCGTCGGGTCCTCACTGCCCTCGGGCAGCTTCGCCGTCTGTCCGTCACCGGGCTTCGAAGGCGGGGTGGAGTTCTGGTCGTTCCGGCCGGAATTGCCTGGCTCATCCGGGTCGGGATTCGGTGGGGTGGAGGAGTTTCGGTTCGGGGGCTCCTTGCCGCCGCCGCCCGAACCGGGCGGGGTCGCGCCGATCGGAGGGGTGGCCGCCGACGGGCTGGAGCCGGGGCGAGTCGGGTTGCTCGGGTGCGCGGGGGTGGGGCCCGGATCGCCCTCGTCGCCGGCGCTTCCCTCGTCGGAGGCCCGGGCGTGCCGCTGTACCTCGTCGAAGCGGTCCATCAGGGCGCGGTGCCAGTCGTCGCGGGCCAGGGCGGCGAAGTCGGGCGCCAGGGCCTCCAGGCGGGCACGGATGGCGGACAGGTCCTGGGGGCTCAGATCATGCTCGTGCCAGGCGATTTCGCCGTCGGGGCCCTGGGTCGCGTACCGGCGGGCGAAGAGGCTGGTGGACAGTTCGTCACCGCGGCGACCGCCGCCGAAGGCGAGGCTGTGGTCGATACCGCTGATCTGCCCGTCCGCGGTGATCAGCCAGTTGACGAGGTTACGGTCGGGGATGCCGACCAGCACGTCGAGCAGGCCGAGTCGCCGGCCGTCGGGGGTCGCCAGCACCGCGTCCAGACCGGCGTCCAGGGTGGTGGTGAAACGGTCCGCCCCGACCTCGCCGGGCATCACCTCCATGTACACCACGCGGTCCTCGACCCGGTGCACCTTCGGCACATTCGCGCCGACAGCCTGACCGACCAGCGAGACCAGCGCCTCGGCATGGGCGTGCTGCGGATTGGTGACGACCTTTCGGATCAGCTGCGTCGGCGGCTCGGTAGCGAACGTGACCAGCTCGACGCGTTCCGCCATCCGCCCCATACCGGTGCTGAGGACCACCACGTCGGCCTCACCCGCGGCGATCGCATCCTCCACGCGTCGCGCGAACGATCGATTGACGTCGGTATCACCGGAGTCGTTGCGAGTCACCGCATTCGAGCCGCCATCGTGACCATCGCCTTCCGGATTGCGGGCGGCCGCCGACGGGTCGGTGTTGGGCTGGGGCGGGCCTTGGGGGCGGGCGGGGGCGCCGGAAGCGCCGGGGTCCTCGCCCTCGCGGCCGGGGTGGCCGGATTCCGGGAAGTGGGCGTCGACCCACTCGGTCAGGGCGTCGGCGCGATGCAGGGCGCGGGCCGCGTTCTCGAGTCGTTCGAAGGCACCGACGACCTCGGGCACGGTGCCGCGCGCCTCGGGGAGCAGGCGGTCGACGGTGTCGCGCAGGCGCTCCGGGGCGAGTTCGGTCTCGGTGACGTCCAGGCCGGTGGTGCGGCGGAAGTCCTCGATGGCCCGGGTGAGGTCGTCGTGCGCGGCGGTGCGGGCGCGGTCGGCGGCCTGGTGCGGGGTCTCGGCCGCAGCCGCGGCGTCGGCCTCGAGACGACGCTGCTCGGCCTCCCAGCGGGCGATCCGGTCGGCGGCCGCATCGCGCCGTGCGGTATCGCCCTCGGCGGCGGCTGCCGCGAGATCGTCTCGGGCCGTGGCGAGTTCGCGAGCGGCGGTCTGCTCCGGGGTCTCGGCCGCGCGGGCCGCGGCGGCGGCATCGGCTTCGGCGGCGGACAGGAATTCGCGGGCCTGCTCGTAGCGGTGGGCCGCATCACGCAGTGGGACCAGTTCGTCGGTGAACACGTCGCCCCACTGCTGGGGCATGCGGGACAGCCGATCCAAGTCCGTCATGACCGCGTCGAAGCCCCGCTGAGCCAGTTTCGGATCGCCCGCGATGAGCTCGTCCAAATCGGCTCGCGCGGTGTCTACTTCGCGCCGCCAGGTGTCCACCGGCGACTCGCCCGGACGCACGTCGGCCGTGACGGCCCGCTGCATCTCGGCTTCGAGATCACGCATGCGAGTCTGCGCCTGGTCGAATTCGTGTGCGGCAGTATCCAGGTCGGACAGCCGTTGCTCGAGGCCGGGCAGCGTCCCGCCCTCCTCCGCCGGCCGGTTGGCGAGGTAGTCGGCGGTGCCCGGCAGGTGCGCGGGAGTCAGATCGCTCTCGTGCAGCGGCCGGAAGCCCTCGCCCCGTTCGCGATAGACGCGTCCCTGCGCGTAATCGCGCCCTTCGGCGGCGATCTGGAGTTCGTGGCGTGCTGCTGCCAGGTCGGCGGCGACCGCGCGCGGATCACGCGGCGGGCCCTCGGGCGGGCGCGGACTCGTCAGGTCGTAGTGCTCGGCCGCCAGCTTCTTCAGCAGCTTGATGTCGGCGTCGCGGGCCTGCACCTCGGCGCGCAGCGAATGGATGGTGTCGGCCAGATCCGACGCGCTGCGCCGCTCGTGCTTCTCGATCTTGCCGTCCCGGTAGGCCTCGTAGACCTCCGCGTACCGTGCGTTGCGGACACCGCGCACCAGATCCGAGAGCTGTTCCCGGGAAACGACCTTGGCCGGATCGGCGGAGCTGTCGCGGTAGCGCTCCCAGGCCACCGTCGAGTCGCCGGTCTCGCGCAGCGTGGTCAGCACGTCGGCGAACTGCGCCGGGGTCACCCGATCGTGCAGACCGCCGAGCTGCTCGGCGTAGATCTTCACCGTCTTGGCGAAGTCGTTCATCTGCACGCCCAGCAGGCGCGACCACACGCCGGCCGCCGCCGACGGATTATCGGAGAGCGGTGGCTCGCCGATGTAGTCGTTCATGTACTCGCGCAGCAGCGCGGGCGCATCGCCGTCATGGATGGGCAGTTCGCCGTCGACGGCGCGCGGGTCGGTCAGCGGGTCGTAGCGCAGGCCCTCCAGGAACGGGTCCAGATTGCCCAGCACACTGCTGAATTCGGTCAGCGCGGCCAGCAGTTCCGGGCGGGTCCGGGAGTCGTGCAGCAGGTTGTTGATCGCGTCCAGCAGCGCGTTCTTGTCGGTGTTCTTCGTGTCGGGCTTGAACCCGACGATCTCACCGTTCTGCTTGTCCGGCTTGGCCGGAGCCAGCTCGTCGGGCTCCACGTCGAGCCGGGCCGCCAGCTCCTTACGGGCCGCCAGCACCGCCTTCTCGTCGATGTTCTCGCGCAGCACCTTCGCGTACTTCACGAGATCGTCGACGGCCTGCAGGCGGCGCACCTTGCGCACATTCGGATCGGCCATCGCCTCGGCCAGCTTCTGCGGCGTCAGCTCATCCGGCTTCAGGCCCAGGCGGTGGGTCAGGTTCTGGAGAGTGCGCTCCAGGTCGTGGAAGTTGTCGATGGCGTCCGAGCTGCGGATGAAGTCCGCCATGCCCTCGATCTGGGCGGCCCGCAGGGAGTTGTCGTGCTCCAGGTCGGCGATGGTCCGGGCCAGGTTCTCGCCCAGATCCATGCGGTACACCGACAGTCGCGAGGCGACGTCGTTGCGTTCCCGGCGCACCACATCGGGATCGCGCGGCGCGGCGGGCTCGGCGGGCGGCTCGGCGTGCACGACCGGCTCGGCGGTCGGCTGCACGATGCGCCACGGCTCGAGACCGTTGCGCAGCAACGCCACCGGCGTGCGCTCACCGTTCACCTCGACCTCGTGGAACCGGACCTGCGGCGGCTCCACCGGCGCCACCTGCACCCGATCGTCGAGGTCCAAGCCCACCACGCGGTAGTCCAGACTCAGCTCACCACGGTTGAGTTGCTCGCGGATCTCCGGGTGGGCGGCCAGCGCATCCACCAGTCGCGCATCGTGATCCGCCTCGCCGCGAATCACCACCAGGCGGCGCGGCTCGCCCGGCAACACGGCCAGGCCGTGCTCGCGGTCCAGCATGGCGCCGCCGTGCTCGTTCACCCAGTCGTGCGCGGCCGTCTCGGCCAGGTCGGCCGCATGCTGGCGGGCGCTCGCGTCCAGTTCGAGGAAATGGTTCACGGCCGCATCGAGTTCGAGCAGCCGCCCGCCCCGGTCGCGGTTGGCGATGCGCTCTTCCGCGATGGCTTGCTTCAGGCCGGCCTCGGTTTCGAGCCGCTTCAGATCGACCTCGAGCAGCTGCGACCAGTTCGAGCGCTCGTCCTGAATCTGGTCGCGGCGCAACGCGTCCTCGAACAGGCGGCCCTCGCGGCGGTTGGACAGTTCCTCGTCCGCGTCGTCGAAGTGGCGCGGCCATTCACCGCCATTGTTGACGCCCTGCAGATCCAGGAACGACACACGCGGCCGGCGAGGACGGAACTCCAGCGAATCGTCATCCGGACCGACACCCGCCTCCTCGCGGCGACGCGCCGCCTTCTCCTCCTCCGTCCGCAGCGCCTCCGCCCGAGCGAATTCACGCAGGTAGCGGCCCAGCGGATCCTTGTCGAAGATGCTGACCTCACGGCTGAACGGGATCTGCGCATCCTCCATCAGCCAGCGCTCGCTCACATCGCGCAACGCCTCGACCGCGCCCGCGCGGCGCATGAGCTTGTAGATGGCCTCGTCCACCACGCCGCGCAACGTCTTCGGATCGTCGTCCGGGATGCGGATGCCGAGCTCATCGGCCAGGCGCACCAGATCGCCCAGCGCCGCGTCGCGGGTGGTGACCGCGTCGACCAGCGGCTGCGGCAGCTCCGTACCCCATTCGCGGGGAGCCGGAGGTTCCAGGGCGGGGCCGCGGTCCAGCGGTTCGTGTTGCGGCTCCGGCATTTCCGATTCGATCGGCATGTTCGCGCCGCGGAGGGTCTTCTCCACATCGGCGCGGATCCGCGGATCGGCCTCGGAGACCCACGGGCGGTACTCGCCGCCACCGAGCGTACGCATGGGCCGGAGCTCGGCGGCCACGTCGGCGACACGCGCGGTGAGGCGACGCACCAGCGGCAGGCGCTCACGCTCCTTCCACAGGGTCGCGGACTCCTTCAGGATGCGCGCCGGGTTGAACTTGTCCTTGAGATGCAGCAGCGCCTCATCGTGGGTGAGGTAGCCGATCTCCATGGCCAGCATGGTCTGACCCTTGGAGTCATTGCCCGAACCGGACGGATACTTCGGGGATTGACCGTGATAGCCGTGCATCATGCGCTGCCACATGCGCTTCAGCCAGCCCGGCTTCTTCTCCGGTTCCTTCGTCTCCGGCGGGGTCTCGCGCGGCAGATCGGGGCGCTGGATGACCTCGGCGCGCTTGTTGCCGTCGGCGTCCTCGGTGATGCGGATGTGGACGCGCTCGCCGTCGGCATCCAGGACCACATGGGTGTGGTCGGCATCCGGGCGATAGAAGGAGGCCACCATGAGGTCTGCGGCATCGCTTGCCCGGCGCAGAGTTTCGGCGCGGAGCTCGTCCAGGACGGCACGGCGCTGCTCAGGGGTGGTGCGGGCCGGATCGAGGAGCGAGTCGTCGACGCCGAGCAGGCGGGCCCAACCGTCACGGGCGCGGGCGGCGCGTTCCCGCTCCGGACCGGTGACCTCGTCGTGCCGGAGCACCGCATCACGCAGGGCCTCGATTCCGCCCGCGCGCAACAGGTTCCGCAGCTGCTCGTCACCGACGATTCGCGGCAGCGCATCGTCGGCCACGGTTTCGGGCAGGCCGAGCCGGCGCAGGAGTTCGGTGCGCAACTCCTCGAGGGTGAGCGTGCGCGGCTCCCCGCCCTCCGGCGCGTGCGGACGGGTGCCGAGACCATTCTCCGGGTCGTGGAAAACACCCTCGGCCGCAGCGGTTTCGGCGAGATGACGCAGCGCGGACAGCGCGTCCGGGCGCTTGGCCAGCGCTTCGACCACACCGAGCGCGTCGGTGAGCCGCGCGCCGTAAACCTGGTCCTCCAGGCTGCGCGGACGCTCACCGGCGACCGGATCCGCCGCGCGCAGACGTTCCAGAGCCGCTTGCAATCCGGGTGACGCCTCGGCCGGATCGACGGGCGGCTTGGGCGACTCCGCCTCCTGACGCGGAATCTCCACGGTGAGAGTCTCATCCGGGTTGGACTGCTCGGGCCGCTTCAGCTCGACGGTCGGCGTCTCATCCGGATTCGACTGCTCCGGCCGCTTCAGCTCAACTGTGGGCGTCTCGTCGGGGTTGGACTGCTCCGGCCGCTTGACCTCGACAGTCGGCGTCTCATCCGGGTTGGACTGCTCCGGCCGCTTCACTTCGACCGTCGGCGTCTCATCGGGCTTCGACTGCTCCGGCCGCTTGACCTCGACAGTCGGCGTCTCATCCGGGTTCGTACCCGTTCGCTTCACCTCGACGGTCGGGGTCTCGTTCGGGTTCGTGCCCAGCGGTTTCGACCGCTGGCCGGAATGGGCTCCGTCCGGCTTGCCTCCGGTGTCGCCGGAGCGCGGCGCGGTCGTGGAAGGGGGCGCGGGGGTGGACGCACCCGGAGCGGCGGGACGTACCGGCCGGTTGGGATCGCTCGAGCTGCCCGCGGGCGGCTTGCCCGCGGCGTCGCCCGGGGCGGGTTCGGGGCGGCCACCGGCGAAGTCCCACATGTACTCGGCGCGCAGGGCCGACAGGCGAGCCTCGGCATCGGCCATGCGGGCCTCGAAGCGCGCCTCGCGCTCGGCCTGGCTACCGGGCTCGAGCATGTCGGCCATGTCGTGGAACCACTGGGCACGCTTGGCATCCATGTGGGCAACCCAGTCCGCCTGAATGGCGCGCTGTTCGTTGAACCAGGCGTCCGGATCGTCCGGAGTGGCGGCGGCGCGACGCGGCGGCCCATCGTTCGGCGGCTGCCCTTCCCCCGCCGCAGCGGTCTCGGGTGCCGGCTCCTGACCGTTGCGCGGGTCGATCGTGGGGTCCTGACCAGTACGCGGCTCGGTCGCGGGGGCCTGGCCAGCGCGCTCGGTCGCGGGGTCCTGACCGGTACGCGGTCCCGGCGTGGGGTTCTCCCCGGTGCGCGACTCCGGCGCAGGGTTCTGCCCGCTGCGAGATTCGGGCGCGGGGCCGTCCTCACCTATGGGGCGCGGGGTCGGGGCGGGGTCAGGGCGGCCGCCGAGGTCGGACCAGAGGCGGTCAGCGCGGGCGGCGGAGTTGCGGGCCATCTCGTCGACTTCGCGGGCCTGCTCGCGGAACAGTTGTTCCTCGGTGCTGCCGGGAGGCGCGGAACCGGCCAGCTCGTGCAGGAAGCGGGCGTGCTTGGCCTCCAGGTCGGCGGCGAAATCGGCGTACTCGGCCATCCGGCGGTCGAACCAGCGTTCGTCGCTGACCGGCGGTTCCGTTGCGGGGGTGCGGGATTCGGGAGCAGGGCCGTCGGCGCCCGAAGGGACGGGGTCGACCGGGGCCTCGGCGCCGGCGGGCGGCTCGTTGGATTCGCGGGGGTCGGGCTGGTTCGCGTCGGGACGCTCCGGCCTGTTCGGGTCACGGGATTCCGACGAATCCCCGGAAGAGTCACCAGATCCCAGCAGATCGGGGCGGCCGTCCGTGCCGAGGTCGCGATCGGCATCGGCAGACCCGGTCTCGCCTTCGGCGGGCGCAGCCTGGCGTTCGGTGGGCGCAGACCGATCGCCGGCAGGCGCGGACTGACGTTCGGCAGGCCCAGTCCGATCCCCGGTAGGCGCCGACTGACGTTCGGCAGGCGCAGACCGATCCCCAGTAGGCGCCAACTGACGCTCGGCAGGCGTGGACCGATCCCTGCTATGCGTGGACCGATCCTCGGCAGGCGCAGACCGATCCCCAGTAGGCGCCAACTGACGCTCGGCAGGCGTGGACCGATCCCTGCTATGCGTGGACCGATCCTCGGCAGCCGCAGACCGGTCCCCGCTGGGCGCAGACCGATGCTCGGCCGGCGCGGACCGATCCTCGGTAGGCACGGACCGATGCTCGGTAGGCGTGGACTGGTGGTCCGGTAGGCCATGCGGCCGTAGTACTCCCGAGTCCTGCGCGGCTATGCGCAGCATCTGGTACATCACCTGGGACGGCTCGGCGGCGTTGCGGCCGTGCAGGATGACGTCTCGGAAGCCTTCCGCCAGGGCTTCACCGACGTGGAGTGCGCCGTTCTTGTCGAAGACGTAGCCCGGCAGCTGGTGCAGCCACTCGGTGAACGCGCCGGCATCCTGTGGACCGCGGGTGGCTTCGAAGTGCGCCGTGAGAATGTCGAGCAGCTCGTGGCGGGCCTCGCGGCCGCCGGCGAAGTCCAGCACGTGGCCGAACTCGTGCACGATGGCCGAATACATCGGCCGCGCATCGGATCCCGACACGTGTTTGCCCTGCTCGACATTGGCGCGAATCACCTCGTCGAGGCCCTCCGGGTGCATCGCGAACCGCTCGTTGAACACGAGGCGGTCCGCGACCAATCGGCCGTTCTCGCGGCCCGGGTAGACGGCGGCGATGGCGTCGGAATCCTCGGGGATGAAGCCGATCTCGACGCTCTTGGGTTTGACGCCCGGGTGCCGGGCCACCATGTCCTCGAGCGCACGGCCGTATTCGCGCAGCGTTTCGACATCGCGCGCGTAATGGAAGCCGACGGTCGGGATGCCGAGCTCGTTCTGAATGTGGTTGATGACGGCTTGGCGGTTCCGGCCGGTCCAGTCATCGACAATCGCCGGGACCTCGGGCGTCTCCGGCGGCGACAGCACCAAATCCGGTTCGCTCGAAGGCTTTCCGTCGTCGTCGCGCCGCACGGGCTCGGGACGATCATCGGCACGAATGGCGTCGGGGCGACCGTCCACAGCCCTGGTGTCGGGGCGACCGTCGACCGCAGTGGAGCCGTGGCGACCGTCGGCAACCCTGGTGTCGCGGTGCTCGCCGGCGCTCTGGGGCTTGGGTTCGGCGGCCTGCTCGGGTTCGCGGACGGCGTGGGCGTTTTCGGCGGCGCGGTCGGTCAGCAGGCGGTGGAGGACCTTGGCGGGTTCGGTGGCGTGGTCGAAGTTGAGGGTGACGTCGACGAAGGCTTCCGCCAGCGCCTCGGCATGGTTGATCGAGCCGTCGGCGTTGAAGCTGTAGTCGGACAGTTGCGAGAGCCAGCCGAGATACTCGACGACCGTGGTGTCGCCGTGCGTGCGGCGATAGTCGTCGAGTAGCGCGTTCGCGAGTTCGGAGTGCGCGGCACGGTTTCCGGCGTGGTCGATCGCATGACCGAGCTCGTGCAGGAAGATCGTGTACATCGGGCGATCGCCGGCGCCCCTCGGGAACCACCCGGTGGCCTCGCCGTTCCGCACGATCTCAGCCATCCGCGCCGGATCCAGCGCGTGTTCCAATCGCAGCACGATCTTCTCGGTGACCGTGTTGCCGTCCGCGTTTCGGACGCCCGTCGCCTCCGCGATGGAGTTCTCGAAGACCGGCTTGCCGATCTCGATGCCGTTCAGGGTGATCTTGTTTCCGGCCGTGACATCGTCGAGCGCCCGGGCCAGCTCACGCAACACCTCCGGATCGACGGACGTGTTGTCCAGGCCGTCGAAACTTTTGATGCCGAACAGGTCCTTCATCTCCTGGATGATCCTGTCGCGCCCGAGCTCCGACCAGAAGTCGTCCGGACGCGGCGACCAATCCGCGGGCGGGTGAGCCGGATCGGACGGGTCGGGCGGCGCGGAGCCTTCCGGATCAACCGAATCACGGTGATCAGCAGGATTTTTCGACGGAACGGCGGATTCGTCGCGGGGCCCGAAACGGTCGAGGCGGTGCTCGCCGGAGCCGTGCTCGGGCGGAGTCGCCGGGTGCTGTGCGTGCAGGGGTGCGGCGTCGCGCGCGGCCGCGTTCAACCGGTCCACCATCAGCTTCGACAGCTCGGAAGCGTTGTCGCCGTTGAGCTTGACGTCGCGATACGCCTCGGCCAGAGCCTCCCCCTCGTTGAGCATGCCGTGCTCGTCGAAGGCGTATCCGGGCAACTCGCTCCGCAGCCAGTTGGTGAACTCGGCGAAGTCGGCGCCGGCATGGGTCTCCACGTACCGGTCGGCCAAGGCGCCCGTCAGGCCCTCGCGAGCCGCCATCTGGCCGTAGTGGTCCAGCAGGTGGCCGTACTCGTGCACGATCACCGCGTAGAGCGGCCGCGCGTCGGCGCCCGGCACGTGGAAGCCGGAAGCCACATCCGCGCGAATAGCCTGCTCGAAGCCCGCGGGATCCATGGCCCACCGGTCGTTGAACACGATCCGGTCCGGTGTCCACGGTCCGCTGCCATCCTCCGGCCGCGTGCCGATCGCGATGGCGAAAGCGTCGGGATCCTTGGGGATCGGGCCGATTTCGGCGCGGCGCGGCTTGATGCCCGGGTTGTCGGCGATCCCGGCCTCCAGGGCGCGGCCGTACTCACGCAGGATCTCCACGTCGCCGACATAGTGGAAGCCGACCGTCTCGATACCGAGGTCGATGTTGATCCGATCCAGCACGGCTTGACGATCGAGGCCGGTCCAATGGTCGACGACCGCGGGCAGCTCGATCGGATCCGGCGGCTGCAACACGAATTCCGGTTCGTGCGACGACTTCTCGCCGTCCTGCGAGGGCGTGTCGCGCGAGATCGGTTCGGCACGGTCCTCGTGGCGCGGTTCCGGCTCGCGGTCGCGGCGGGCGGCCGGACCCGGATCGTCCTCGATGGGGCGAGACCGGTGCTCGAGGGATTCGCGCTCGTAGACCGGGTTCTCAGCGGCGTGCTCACGGTAGGTTCGGACCAGGTGGTCGTGCAGGATCTGGGCGGGCTCGCCGGCCAGGTCGCCGTTGAGGATGACGTCGGTGAACGCCTCGGCCAGCGCCTCCGCGTGGTCGAACATGCCGTGCTCGTCGAAGCTGTAGCCGCTCAGCTCGTCGTGCAGCCAACCCAGGAAGTCCTCGTGGTCACCGCCGTAGGTGCGCTGGAAGTGGCGTTCCAGCGCCTCGAAGCCGTCGAGGCGGGCGTGCATCTGGGTGGTGAAATCGATGACGTGCGCGAACTCGTGCACGATCGTCGAATACAGCGGGCGGTCACCGGAACCCGGGACCAGATGGCCGTTCTCCTCGCCCAGCCGGACCCGTCGAGCGAGATCGGCGGGGTTGCGGGCGAAATGCTCATTGAGAGTGAGGGTGTCGGCGAAGTGGCCGTCCCCGTCACGACCCGGATCCACCTCGGCGAACACGGTGGGGTCGTCGAGAAGCGCGATGCGGACTTCCATCAGCTCGGCGTCCGGGAAGCGGTGGAACATGTCCTCGACGGCGCGGGCGAATTCGCGCATCACCTCGACATCGACATGCGTGTTGTCGAAGCCGGTGACTACGAGATCCCAATCCTCGTGCAGCTTCTCGGCGATATGCTCGCCATCCAGCTTCGCCCAGTCGTCCTGGGGGTGCGGCGACCAGTCCGGCGCGTGCCCGTCACCGGAATCGGTTGCACCGGAGGCATTGTCAGCGTTGTGCCGCTGCTGCGGACCCGGGTCCTCGGACGGAGGAATCGGCAAATCCCGCTGCCGCGTCCGCAGTCGCCGCACCGGCTGCTGCTCCTCTTGACGCGGCGCGTCGGTGCGGGGCCCGGCAACCGCCTCATGAGGCTGCTTCGGGTGGGCGTCCTCCCGCGTATCTCGCGGCCGGAGCGCATCTTCCCGCGCTTCCTGCGGCCTGACTGCTTCTTCCCGCGCATTCTGCGGACGGACGATGTCCTCGCGGGTGTCCTGCGGACGGGCGACATCCTCACGAGTGTCCTGGGGACGACGGACATCCTCGCGGGTGTCGTCCGGACGGCGTGGGACGTCGGGGCGGGTTTCGTTGGCGGCTGGGCGGTCCGGGCGCGATTCGGGGGTGGCCTCCGCGGCGCGCTGGTGTTCGGAGCGAGGGGTGTCGGGGCGGGTTAGGTGCGGACCGGCGGCGGGGTCGATCGGGACCACGGTGCCGCGGATGCCGTAGTGGCCGGGGCCGCGGGGTTCGACCGAGTCGATGTGGATTTCCAGGCCGTGGGCCATCAGCACCATCGGCAGGTGCTTGCCGTAGCGGGACAGATCACCCAGGTGCAGGGCGGGTGTTCCGGCGGGGACGACCAATTCGATGTGGTGGTGGATGCCGTCGATCGACGGCACCGCGCCGATCAAGGCGTTCGCATATCCCGGCAGGTGCTGAACCGTCCCGGGCAACTCGTGGACCGGCACCCCGAACGGGTTTTCACCCGCGCTGAGCGTCACCATCACCGGCTCCGGCAACGGCCGCAGCGCCAGCGAGCTGTCGATATCGCGGATGGCCTGGGCGATCTCGGGAGTCATCTCCCGGTGGCCGCGCAGCGCCGCCTCGATGTCCGAGGCGCTGGGCCGCGCGGTGTCCTCGCCCAGGTCGTCGCTGTAGGCGCGCAGGGCCGACCGCTGCTCGTCGGTCAGCTGAGCGTGGGCATCCGACCAGACTTCCCGACCGTACGCGCCCGCCCGCGCGAAATCCGGGACTATCTCGTCGGACGTGCGCAGGAAACGCACCGGATCGTCGGCACTCGCATCGTGACCCGGCGGCCGGTGCGCATCACCGACATGCAGCCGCGCATCCACCAGATGCAGCAGGCCGGCCCGCACCGAATCCTTCAGCGGATGCCAGGCTTTGCCGTCCGCATCGAACAGGATGGCGTGAACGCCCGCGGTTTCCTTGGGCACCTGCGGCGGGAAACCGTGCTCCAGACCGGCGGCCGGGTCCTTGACCACGATCTCGCCGCCCTCGTTGACCATCAGATAGGCGTGCGCGCCCACCCCGTGCTCGTCGACGGGACCGGCATAGCGGTCGACCACCAGCGCGGAGGCGCCGTCGCCGAGCTTCAGGAGTCGTTTCGCGATGGCGTCGTGGCCGCCCGGCCGGTTCGGGCGATCGAGATTCTTCGGGAAGTCCTGCAATTTGCCGCCCGCACCGGACACCAACTCCTCGAGGCTCATACCCTCCGGGCCGACCCGGCGCTGAGGCGGGCGAACGGATTCGTTGCCGGTGATCTCGCGCAGCAGGCGCAGGGCCAGCTCACCGCAGCGGCCGCGGTTCTTCGCGCGGACCAAATCCGAATCGTTCGGCGCAGGCTCGGTCGAATCCTCTTCGCGGACATGGGTGTTCGAAGGATCGTCGAGAGTGCCGGGATGCGCCTGGTGGCCGTCGGTGCGTTCCGGCGGCGCTCCACGGCGGGAATCGGCGCGGTCGGAAGACTCTGGGCGAGCCTTCGCAGCGGACGGAGTTTCGTCGCCACCGTGGCGTTCGCCCGGTGCTCGGCGTTCGCCCTCGTGCGGCCGCACGTCCGGCCCGTCGGCGAGTGGAATCGGCGCGACCACGAAGCCGTCTTCGGGCGTGGCCCCATCTCCTGCGCGCCGGTCCCGATCCGATGGGCGTGAATCCCGTTCGGAATCAGCGGATTCCGACTGCGGCCGTGCGCTGTGATCCTGACCGTCCGCATCGTGGTGCGCCGGGTCCTCGGGCACCGGCTCGGAGGGATCCGACCGCGGCTTCTCCCCCGCCGGTCGCGCCTCCTCGGCAGGAACGTCCTCGTGGCGACTCGAATCCGGTTCGCGCACAGGCTCGTCGGCGGCCGGCTCCCGGCCATCCCGCAGCGGCCGATCCGCCATCTCCGAGAGCGCGCCCTCATCCCGCGGCGCGGCCGAGTCCTGGCGCGCGTCCTCGTCGCGGGAACGCACATCGTCGACGTCCCGAACCGCCGGATCATCCTCATGACGTGCGACAGGCTCATCACCGTGAGCGGCCTCCGGCTCACCGTCACGCCGGACCGCAGGGTCCTCACGCCGGGCGGTGGGCTCGTCCTCACGCGGGGTGATGGGCTCATCTCCGCGCCGAGCGGTGGGCTCATCCTCACGCGGGGCAGTGGACTCGGCCTCACGCCTGCCAGTCGGCTCATCCTCACGCGCGGTGGTGGGCTCGTCCGCACGCCTGCCAGTCGGCTCATCCTCACGCGGGGCGGTCGACTCGCCCTCACGCCTGGCGGTCGGTTCATCCTCACGCCGCGTACCGGGTGAGTCCTCGTCACGACGTGCACCCGACTGGTCGTCACGATGTCCCTCTGGCGACTCGTCGGTGGGGCGACGCGATTCCGGATGCTCGTCCGGGTGGTCGCGGTCAGCTGATGGGTCGTGAGTGTGTTCGTCGGACGGCTTCCGAGACTCGGGGGGCTCGCCGGCGCGGTGATCGTCGGGGGCGTCCGGCTTGATCGAGGGGCGGTCGGTGGTCGCGTCGGAGCCATCGTGGGGCGGGGTGGTGTCGGCGGGCCGCTCGGAGGGATTGCTCGAATCCCGGGTGCCACCGGGCTTTTCCGATTCGGGTGCGATGTCGTGGTCGCCCGGTCGGGCAGTGGTCGCTTCGGACGGCTCGCCATCGGGATGGGTATCCGCGCGGTCGGCGGGACGAGAATCCTCGCTGGTGGACTCGGAACGCGAGGCGGCGGAGTGCGGGTCCGGGGCGCCCGCGCGGCTGTCTGAAGCGCCGGGACGGTTGTCGGGCCGCGAGCTGTCGGTGCGGGCGGCGTCGGAACGCGGACTGTCCGACCGCGAAGCATCAGATCGTGGGGCATCGGACTTCGGAGCGTCCGTACGTGGGGCGTCCGACTTCGGAGCATCAGCGCGTGAGGCATCCGACCGCGAAGCATCGGCACGCGGGGCATCCGACCGCGAAGCGTCCGTACGTGGGGCGTCCGACTTCGGAGCGTCGGCGCGCGGGGCGTCGGCGGGCTTCGGGGCGGTGGCGGCCTCGCCCGCGCGGGGGGCGGTTGCGCGCTGGTCCGGGGTGGCGGATTGGGTTGCGCTGCCGGCGTGCTGGGTTGTGGAGCTGCCGGAGGTGCTCGAGCCGGGGGCGGCGTTTCCGCTTGACGAGGCGGCTACGGGGGAAGACGGCGAGCCGCCTGCGGCGGTCGCACCGGCGGGAGATGAGGCTGCCGATGCAGGGGCTGGTCCGCCAGGCGTCGTGCCCGGGGCGGCGGCACGGGCACCGCTTGCGGACGGATCGGCCGCTCCCCCGGTCGATCCGGCACGCGTCGGTGCGTCCGAACCGGTCGAGGTGCCGCCCACGGTGGAAGCCGCCGGGTGTGTGGCTGCTCCGCCGGAGCTCGGCGACGCGCCGCCACCGGCGTTGGAAGACCCGACACCCGCATTCGATGAACCGCCACCGGTATTCGACGAGCCTCCGGTATTCGACGGACCGCCGCCCGTGCTCGACGAACTGCCGGCGGTCGACGAACCCCCACCCGCACTCGACGAGCCTCCCGTGGTCGACGAACCGCCGCCCGCACTCGACGAGCCTCCCGTGGTCGACGAACCGCCGCCCGCACTCGGCGAACCTCCCGTGGTCGACGAGCCACCTGTCGTCGACGATGCGGCCGGGGCCGAGGAGCCGCCGTTCGTGGCGGCGTTGGAAGTCGGTGCGGCGGAGGCGGTGTCGTGAGTGCCGCCCTGGATGCCGCTCTGCGGAGCCGCGGATTCGGGTGCGCCTGCCTGCGGGCGGCTGACCGACTCGCCGCCCGGGCCGGTGGCGTCCATGCCGCCGTGGGTCTGTGGTGTCGATCCGGATGTGTTCGCCGGGCCGGGCTGTGCGTTGCCGCCCTGGTCGGTGGGGGTTGCGCGATCGGTGCCGCGAGAATCGGTGGTGACACCGCCGCCGTTCTGAGCGGTGGTGTCGGGGCGCGAGGTGCTGCCGTCGCCGGTCTGGCGCGCACCGGTGTCGCCGGTCGGGTCACCGCCGGCGGCCGAGGCCGGATGCATGCGGCTGCCGTCGGAACCTGGGCCGGTCTGCGTGTGGGATCCATCGGATCCGTTGGAGCCGTTGTACCCGCTGGAGCCGTTCGTTCCGTTCGAGCCGGTCGTTCCGTTGGTCCCAGGGTCGTGAGTGCCGCCCGTCCCGTTGACGCCCGGGGTGTCGGGGCGCGAACCGACGAGGGTGAGATCACCGGGGCTGATCCCCGCCGACATCCGTGTGACCTTCGACTCCCAGACGGTGTGCGCCCCAGTGTGATTGACGCCCGACACGGCGCCCTGGAACATGCCGCCGGTGAGCATGCGGGGGTCGAAGTGGGTGTTCTTCAGGTTCTCGACGGCGTTGTCCCAGCCGTGCTGCGCCACGTCGAAACCGAACTGCGCGGCCGTCGCACCGGCGAAACCCGCAGCGCCGCCGACCAATCCGGCGGAAGTGCCGGTGATCAAGCCGGTCAGATAGCGGTTCACCCTGCGCTGGCCGAGCGAGTTGCCGATCGCGCCGCCGATCGGTCCCGCCACCGCGCCACCCACGCCGGAACTGATCGCGGTCACGCCGACCTGGGTCCAGTTGACGCTCTTCCGGTGCCCGGTATCGACCTGGTACTGCTGAATCCCGTAGTCCTGCAACGTCCCGAGCACGGTGTTCATCACCATGTGCTTCAACGCGAACTTCACGACCGCGGTGATGCCCATCCGGGCCGCGATGGCGAGGATTCGGTCGAGCGCCTCGCGGCCGATGATCCGCACCGCGATGCGCGTCATGGCGACGACCATCGCCTCCACCATCGGAGCGGTCGGCGGCCACAGCCACGCGCCGATGATCTCGGCCGCCGCCATCGCGATCGACGAGTAGAACATCAGCTTCGTGTACTGGATCTCGGTGCCGGTCTCCTCGACCGAATCACCCAGCTTCTGGAAATGCTCGGCCAGGTCCAGGATCGAGTTGCCCTGGCCGTCGCCACTGGCCGGCGCGGCCAGCTTGTCGAACAGCTGCGCCATCTCGTCGCGCCCGTCGCCGTTCACATAGGCGGCCAGGGTCGCGGACTTGGCATCGGTGATGGACGAGAGCTGATCGCGCAGGCCGGCGGCGGCGTTGCGCCAGTCCTCGGCCAGCGCCCACATCTGGTCCTCGTCGCCCTCGGGCCATTCCACGCCCACGAGGTAGCCGAGCCATTCGAGTTCCGAAGGCAGGTGCAGAGTCATGCGCCGCTAACCCACCGATAGAGGTGGAGTCACCATCCGGAATCGGTGGCCCCGCCACGATTTCGCCGCGAGTCGTCCGAATCCGGCTCCGCGGCACGACGTTCCGGCGCCTTGGGCGGCGCGGTCGACACCACCGGCGGTTCCGGAATCCGCAGCGCCTCAGTCAGATCCGGCATGCCCGGCACCAGTTCGGTCAGCCTGGGCAGGCGATTGCGGTTCTGCGACACCGGGGCCATGATCTCCCGGCTGCGCCGCGCCACCTCCGCGGACGCCTGCTGCGCGGCCTCGGTCACCGCCTTCGCGATCTCCGGGTAGTCGAGATCGTCGATATTCGAGGCGAACTTGGTCTCGATCACCGTGCCATCGGCGTTGACGGTGACGGTCACCCGTTTGCCGCGCACGCTCGCGGACGCGGTGACCGCCGCGCGCTGCTGCTGCAACTGGGTGATGGTGCGCATCTGATCGCGGAAATCGTCGAGGATATCCGTGAAATCGGCCTTGGCCCGCTCGTTCACCATGATCGGCTCACTCGAACCCGTCGCCGTTGCCGTGATCCATCTTCTTCAGCTCCTCGGCGGCCTTCAACTGGCCGTCGGAGAAGTTTCCGAAGGTGCCCGCCATATTGCCCGCGCCCTCGACGATGTTCTTCCGGCTGGCGAGATAGCCCTGATCACCTTCGGCGAAGTTGCTGCCGAGCGTGTCGTTCCCCCACGGCGTCCCCCGACCGTCCGCCGCGGAAGCCAGTGTGCTCAGGACCTTTTCGATCCCGTCGCGCACCTTGTCCGTCTTACCGGCCGCCTTGGTCAACAGATCCTCGTAAGCCTCCAGCCGACCGCTCATGGGAGAAACCATGTCAGGCGTGAGCGACCGGGCAGTTGCCGGAACCTTAACGAAGAGTGCTGATTCGGGCGTATCGAGACACCCCGCCCGACGCCGTCAGCCCAGCGATTCGCCCCGAGCCTCCATGTGCTGGAGGACCTCCCGCATCAGACCATCGATTCGGTTCGCCAGTTGTTGCGGGCCGGTAGCGACCGCGTGCGTCTCCGGTCGGCCCATCTCGAACGCGTAGCGCCCGTCCATCGGCAGATCCCGCCAGACCAGCAGCGATTCCATGTGGCCACGCGGTCCGTACATGGACCGGCCCTGCATCACCCTGACGAAACCATTCCACTCGATGGGCTTGGCCCAGAAAGCGGCACTGCGGCTCTCGTCGGTCTCTTCGAACGAATCAAACGCCAACGACTGCCTGACCTCGTACGGATCCCGTTCCTCGGGCTCCGTCACCAGCGGCACCGCGGGCCCGCTCCCTGGCTCGGTCGCAGGCAGCTGACCGACGATCAAACCCGGCAGATCCTCGGGTTCACACTCGGTCAGCGTGAATCCGCCACTGTGGTAAATGGTTTCACCCGGCTTCATGGTGACCATCACCGCGCGACGGCCGCGACGAGCCAGGTGCGCGCGAATCCGAAGCTCCGGATTGTCGAGGTCATCCTCCCGCCGCGCATGGGCCCCGATCGAGAGCTCAGGATTCCGGAGCAGCTCGAACACCGGCTCGAGCTCCGCGAACACAGCGGGCCCGAGCTGTTCCGTCACCTCGACATGCCGACGCCTCGCGTCCTCCTCATACCGGGTGTGGCTGGTGTACACCAGCGGAAACGGCACCTTGCCATCGAGGAACCGCTCGCACAGCACGAAGAACTCGTCATCGCTGAAATCCCAGATCACCGCTCAGCCACCGGAACCGTTGCCGTGGGCGCCTCGAACGCCTGCTCGAGGCCGCGCTCGAGAGTGCGCACGAAATCCACGGGACCGGCCACCGGCTCCGCACCGGCGGCACCGGACGCCACCATCGCACCCTCCGGAGTGCCGATCGGCGCAGCCGGCTCCGCTCCCAGACCCGTACGGAACAAGTTGGTGAACGACGGAGAACCCGCGACCTGACCGGACGCCCGCACCGCGCCATCCGGTCCGGGCAGCGCCTGCGAACGCACCTCGGCGGCCGGATTCGCCACCTGGGGAGTATCCGCCCCGCTGACACCGAGCAGCTGGCCCAGCTGGGCCAGCTTTGCCGGATCCTTCTCGATCGCCGCGAACGCGCTGGTTATCTTCTCCTCCGGCACGCCGAAAAGGTGTGCCAGCGTAGCGGTGTCGCTCGACTGCATGGCGGATTGCAACTGCTGCAACATGGTCGGCAGCTGCTGCGAGAGCGTCGAGATACCCGAGTTCATACCGGTGAGCAGCGACGTGAGCATACCCGTCAGCTGCGAGCTGTCCGCACTGCCCGTGGAGCCGGTGGGCGAGGTACCTTGCGGCGTAGTCGCATTCGGGCTGGAACCGTTGGGATTGGACCCGTTCGGATTCGACCCGTTGGGATTGGAACCGTTCGGGTTCTGATTCGGGTTCTGGTGGTTCTTGTCGTTCGGATTCTGGTGGTTCTTGTCCTGGGCGTGCTTCGTCTTGTCTTTGTCGTCGACCTTCGGATGGTTCTGCGTCTGAGGATGATTCGCCCCGCCGCCGTTGTTCGCGCCACCGCCACCGTTGTTCGCGCCACCGCCACCCTGCGGGTGACCCTTGTCGCCGTCCTTCGGCTTGTCGCCGTCCTTCGGCTTGTCGCCGTCCTTGGGCTTGTCGCCGTCTTTCGGCTTGTCGCCGTCTTTCGGCTTGTCGCCATCTTTCGGCTTGTCGCCGTCCTTCGGCGCCGGAGCCTGGTCGATGCGCGGTGCCGGCATCACCGGCATCACCGACAACGTGTGCTTGCCCGGCTTCAGGTAGTAGTCCCCGAAGCTGTCGCGGGCCTCCTCCAGGTCGGAGCCGCGGAACCAGGAGAGGTACCAGCCGTCCGTGGCCTTCGCCGGCATCAGGTAGCCACAGCTGTTCATCCAGTTGCCCGTGTAGTTCAGCAGCTGACCCATGATCTTCATGGTGTCGACCAGCGGCGCCAGATCCTGGCCGTACTTGTCCACGGCGGCGCGCGCGGCCTGCCCGCCGGCGCCGAGCCAGCTGTTACTCAACCCACCGATCGTGTTGACGTATGCGCCGACCTTGGTGTTGATCTTCTCGGCCATGCCCGCGTATGCCTCACCCGCGGTCCGGTACTTGTCGCCCTGGGCGCCGGTCTTGGTGAGCGTGTCGTGCAACGCGATCATCGGCGGCCACTCCTGGATGTTCTTGTCCTCCCAGTTGATCTCGAAGTGGTCCTTCGTCTTCTTGTCGTTCTCGGCCCACTTCTTCAGATCCTCACGGAAGCCGTCGCCGTACCCGCCCGCCTGCTTCTCGTAGTTCTTCGGATCGACATCGAGCTTCGCGGTGCCCGTCGACATCTTGTAGTCACCGGCCCAGTCGATGTTCTTCTGCGCGGCCGTGAGCTGATCGGCCGACAACTTGTCCGCGTACCGGTACGCCTGGGACGCCTCACGGAAGATGTCGACCATATTCGTCAGGATGTCGATGTGCGTGCCGAGCGCGTTGTACAGCTCGGTTCCCCGCCGGTTCAGCCCGGCCGCCAGTTCCGCGCCCGACGGATAGGACCCGATGTTCGGCAACGAGTCGAGATGAAAGTCCGTGACCGCCTTCTGATAGGCGCGCATCGACTCGGCCAGCGTCGAGGCCGCCGTCATGGCGGTCTGCGCGTCCTTGGGATCGAACTGCAACGTGTGCGCGCCGATCTGCGCCTTCAAGCCCGATCCCCACACAGGTGTTTTCGTATTATCAGGTGCCATCGATGACTACTATCGCTCCGCCCGGTTTCCCATGTCTGTGCAAGCACAGCCTACTGTCGTGAACTCCCAATGGCGCACAAGGAAATTCGGGGCAGACGGGTCGCCCGGGGATAGCCGCGCGGGCGGCACGCGGCCCATCTGCGAAGATCGATGCTCATGCGGATACTCGTGCAGCGGGTCACGTCGGCTCAGGTCAGTGTGGACGACGAGGTGGTCGGGCGGATCGATCCGGCCGCGCACGGCACGCCACACGGATTGGTGGCGCTGGTGGGCGCGACCCACACCGACACCGAAGGCATCGCGAAGGCGCTGGCGGACAAGCTGTTCCGCTTGCGGATCCTGGACGGGGAACGCTCCGCCGCCGACCTGTCCGCACCCATCCTGGTCATCAGCCAGTTCACGCTGTACGCCGACACCACCAAGGGCCGCAGGCCGTCGTGGAACGCGGCAGCCCCCGGCGCGGTCGCCGAGCCCCTGGTGGACGCCTTCGCCGCCGCCCTGCGCGAACTCGGCGCGACCGTCGCCACCGGGCGGTTCGGCGCGCACATGCGGGTCGAACTCGTCAACGACGGGCCCGTCACCCTGCTACTCGAAAGCTGAACCGGGTCAGCGGACCCAGCGCGAGGTCAAGCCCGCCACGATCGAGCCGTCGAGATCCGAGAGACTGTCGGCAACGAAGGACCGGGCGAAATCCGAGGTCTGCCAACGGAAGACGACCGGGTAAGCGGTGAGCGCCTGCATGACCACCTCGGCGACCTGATCGGCGGTCTGCGCGGTGCTGTACGCCCCGCGGGTCCGATTGATGTATGCCTGCAGCGCGGGCGCGTACGGACCGGCAGCGTCGATGGCAGCCGGAATGTCCACACGGGCGTTGTTGACGAATTCCGTTGTCACCGCGCCGGGTTCGATGACACTGACACCGACGCCGACGGTCGCGGCCACCGGCTCCAGGCTCTGCATGAAACCTTCGACCGCGAATTTCGCCGCACAGTACGCCTCGTTGAAGGGCTGGCCGACCGCGCCGCCAACGCTCGTCACCGTCACCACGCGCCCCTTCGACGCGCGCAGGTGCGGCATGGCGGCCTTGGTCACCTCGACCACGCCGAAGAAGTTGACCTCCATGGATCGGCGGATGTCATCCATCGGCAGGTGCTCCACGGTCCCCAGCACCGAAATGCCGGCGTTGTTGACCACGGCGTCGAGGCGGCCGTAGTCGGCGACCACGCCGGCCAGGCAGTCGGTGATGGAGGCGGAATCCGTGACGTCCAGCTGCCGCACATCGGCCCCGGTCCCCCGGGCCGGACCGGCCTTGCCCGGATTACGCAGGGTCGCGACGGTTTTGTACCCCGCCCGCACCGCCGCCGCGGCGACCGCCAGCCCGATTCCGGTGGACGTTCCGGTGATGAGGACAACCTTGTCGGCCATGACCTCCATCGAACCAGCAGCGGGCGCGGACTCGCGGGAACCACGCCCGGCGGGTCAGCTTCCGCGCGCCGGGGTGACCGAGGCGGCGACCAGGCCGATACCGCCCAGCAGCAGGGTGAAGGCGGCCACCCGGGGTCGCGCCGGCCCGGACGCGCAAACGACCGCACCCGCCCCGGCGAGACCGGAGCGGGTGCGGAAGCTGTTGCGGCGGAGGGTTACTCCGGGCGGAGAGTCAGGATGCGGGGACCGTTCTCGGTGACCGCGACCGTGTGCTCCCAGTGGGCGGAGCGAGTGCCGTCATCGGTGACGACGGTCCAATCGTCGTCCAGCGTATGGGTTTCCGTGGTGCCGAGGGTGAGCATGGGCTCGATCGCCAGCACGGAACCGACACGGAGTTCGGGACCCTTGCCGGGAGCTCCCTCATTGGGCAGGAAGGGATCCATGTGCATCTCGCGGCCGATGGCGTGACCGCCGTACCCGGAGACGATGCCGTACTTGCGGCCGTGCTCCTTCTCGGCGGCGTAGGTGCCCTGCTCGATGGCGTACGAGACATCCGAGAGGCGGTTGCCGGGAAGCATGGCGGCGATGCCGGCCTCCATCGACAACTTGGTCGCCTCGCTGAGCAGACGGTCCGCCTCGATGATGGTGCCGACGCCGAAGGTCCACGCCGAGTCGCCGTGCCAGCCGTCGAGGATGGCGCCGCAGTCGATGGAGACCAGATCGCCCTCGGACAGGATGTCGTCCTTGGACGGGATGCCGTGCACCACGCGGTCGTTCACCGACGAGCAGATCGAACCCGGGAAACCGTGGTAGCCCTTGAACGACGGGATCGCGTTGGCCTCACGGATGACCTGCTCGGCCACCTCGTCCAGCTCCAGGGTCGAGACCCCGGGCTTCGCGGCAGCGCGCACCGCCACCAGGGCGCGGCCGACGATAGCGCCGGCCGCCGCCATGGCGTCAAGTTCACCGGCGGTGCGGAAGGGCACCACCTTCTTGCTCTTACGGCCGAAGACCATTCAGCGACCCAGGGCCTTGAGCGCGTTCGCGTTGACCTCTTCGATCTCGCCGACGCCCTCGACCGACACGACCTGGCCGTCGTAGTGCACCAGCAGCGGCTCGGTCTCCTCGCGGTAGACACGCATGCGGTTGCGGATGACCTCTTCGGTGTCGTCGCCACGGCCGCGGGCCAGCATGCGCTCGACCACCACGTCCTCGTCGACCACGAAGGACAGCACCGCGTCGAGCTCCTTGCCGGCGCCCTTCAGCATCTTCTCCAGCGCCTCGGCCTGATCCACGGTGCGCGGGTAGCCGTCCAGGATGAAGCCGTTGGCGGCGTCCGGCTCGGCGATGCGAGCCTCGACCATGCGGTTGGTCACGTCCGACGGGACCAGATCGCCGGCGCTGATGTAGCGCTGCGCTTCCTGGCCGAGCGCGGTCTGCTCATCGATGTTCGTGCGAAACAGGGCTCCGGTGGAGATGTGCGGAACACCGAGCTTTTCCGACAACAGTTCGGCCTGGGTGCCTTTGCCGGCGCCCGGCGGTCCGAGCAGTACGAGTCTCACTTCAGGAACCCTTCGTAGTTTCGGTTCATCAACTGGCTCTCGATTTGTTTCACGGTATCGAGGCCGACGCTCACAATGATCAGCACCGCGGTACCACCGAACGGCAGGTTGGTCACACCGCCCGAGGCCCCGATCCCGAGGAGCAAGTTCGGCAGAACAGCGACAGCACCGAGGTAGATCGAGCCGGGGAGGGTGATCCGGCTCAGGACGTAGTTCAGGTAATCGGCGGTCGGCTTGCCCGGGCGGTAGCCCGGGATGAAGCCGCCGAACTTCTTCATCTCGTCCGCGCGCTCCTCCGGATTGAAGGTGATCGCGACGTAGAAGTAGGTGAAGAACACGATCAGGGCGAAGTAGATGCCCACGTAGACCGGGTTGCTCGGGTTCACCAGATACTTCTGGATCAGCTCCTGCCACTTGGCCGGATTACCCGTGTTCTTCTGGGTCAACTGCGCCAGCAGGTTCGGCAGGTACAGCAGCGAGGACGCGAAGATGACCGGGATGACACCCGCCTGGTTCACCTTCAACGGAAGATAGGTCGAGGAACCGCCGTACATCTTGCGGCCGACCACGCGCTTGGCGTACTGCACCGGAATCCGGCGCTGGCCCTGCTCGACGAAGATGACGCCGACGATGACCACCAGGGCCGCCGCGCAGACCAGGGCGAAGATGCCCACGCCGCGCGAGTCCCAGATCATCTTGCCCTCGGAGGGGATGCGGGCGGCGATACCCGCGAAGATCAGCAGCGACATGCCGTTGCCGACACCGCGCTCGGTGATCTGCTCGCCGAACCACATGACCAGGGCCGCGCCCGCGGTCATGACCAGCACGATGATGATCATGCCGAAGATGGAGGTGTCGTCGAGAATGTCCTTGGGGCAGCCCCGCAGCAGCTGGCCACGGGAGGCGAGCGCGACCAGACCGGTCGACTGCAGGATCGCCAGGGCAACAGACAGATAGCGGGTGTACTGGGTCATCTTGTTCTGACCCGCTTGACCCTCTTTTCGCAGTTCCTCGAACCGCGGAATCACGACGGTCAACAGCTGGATGATGATGCTGGCCGTGATGTACGGCATGATGCCGATCGCAAACACGGACAGCTGCAACAGCGCGCCGCCGGAGAAGAGGTTGATCAGCTGGTAGATACCGGCGGAATCACCACCGTTGACCAGATTGACGCACTCTTGAACGTTCTTGTAACTGACGCCCGGCGAAGGCAGTGACGCACCTAGCCGGTAGAGCGCGATCAGTCCCAGCGTGAAGAGAATCTTCCGCCGTAAGTCCGGGGTCCGGAAAGCCGACACGAAGGCGGAAAGCACAGATCCTCCTGGCTAACGACATAGGTCAGGCCACGGATTCAGCGAAGAGAACGCCGAGAACCATGACGGTGTTGGCAGACAACAACTTGAACTTTAACAGCGACACCGGGCGAGCTCGCGACTCGCCCGGTGCCATTGCTACTTCAGGTTACCGTCAGGCCAGCTCGGTGGCAGTGCCACCCGCTGCGGCGATCTTCTCCTTGGCGGAGCCGGAGAACTTGTCGGCCGAAACCTGCACGGCCACACCGATTTCGCCCTCGCCGAGCACCTTCACGAGCTCGTTCTTGCGAACGAGGCCGTTGGCGACCAGCTCAGCCTTGCCGATGGTTCCGCCCTGAGGGAACACGCGGGCGATGTCACCGACGTTCACGACCTGGTACTCGGTACGGAACGGGTTGGTGAAGCCCTTGAGCTTGGGCAGACGCATGTGAATCGGCATCTGACCGCCCTCGAAGCGGACGGGGACATTCTTGCGAGCCTTCGTACCCTTGGTACCGCGGCCCGCGGTCTTACCCTTGGAACCCTCACCGCGACCCACACGGGTCTTCTCGGTCTTGGCACCCGGGGCAGGACGCAGGTGGTGCAACTTGATGGTCATGCTTAGACCTCCTCAACCTGAACGAGGTGGCGCACGACGTTGATCAGGCCACGGTTCTGCGGGTTGTCCTCGCGCACCACGGACTTGCGGATCCCGCGCAGCCCGAGGGTGCGCAGCGACTCGCGCTGATTAGCCTTGCCGCCGATGCTGGACTTGATCTGGGTCACTTTCAGCTGTGCCATGTCAGGCTCCCTGTCCCGCGCGCGCACGCAGCATGCCGGCCGGGGCGACGTCCTCGATCGGCAGACCGCGGCGAGCGGCAACCTCTTCGGGACGCTGCAGCATCTTGAGAGCCGCAACGGTGGCGTGCACGACGTTGATGGCGTTGTCGCTACCGAGCGACTTCGCCAGAACATCATGGATGCCCGCGCATTCGAGGACGGCACGGCACGCGCCACCGGCGATCACACCGGTACCGGGCGAAGCCGGACGCAGCATGACGACACCGGCAGCCGCCTCACCCTGAACCGGGTGGGTGACCGTGGAGCCGATCATCGGAACGCGGAAGAAGTTCTTGCGAGCTTCCTCGACACCCTTCTGAATGGCCGCAGGAACTTCCTTGGCCTTGCCGTAGCCGACGCCGACGAGACCGTTGCCGTCACCGACGATCACGAGGGCGGTGAAGCTGAAGCGACGACCACCCTTCACGACCTTGGAGACGCGGTTGATCGCGACGACGCGCTCGAGCTGGTTCTTCTCGGCGGCATTGTCCCGACGATTGTCGTCGCGACGGCCACGGCCGCCACCACGCTGATCGCGGTTGTCTCCAGTGCCACTGTTCTGTCCGGCGGGACCGTTGTTTCCGCCGTCACGCCGCTGACGTCCCGGCATCAGACGTTCCCTTCATTCGCAGTGTTGATCATCAGAACTTCAGCCCACCTTCACGGGCGGCGTCGGCGAGAGCCGCGATACGGCCGTGGTAGTCGTGACCACCACGGTCGAACACGACCGCCTCGACGCCGGCAGCCTTGGCGCGGGCGGCGATGAGCTCGCCGACCTTGGCGCCCTTGGCGGACTTGTCACCCTCGAACGCACGCACATCGGCCTCGATGGTCGACGCGGCGGCAATGGTCTTGCCGGCCGAATCGTCGATCAGCTGGGCGTGCAGGTGGCGCGCGGAGCGGTTGACCACCAGGCGCGGACGCTCGGTGGTGCCGACGACCTTCTTGCGCAGACGGAAGTGACGACGCGTCTTCGACAGGCGGCGCGAGGTCGAGGCGTCCTTGCCGATCGGCTTACGAGCGGCCTTCTGCTTTTCGGTTTGTGCCATGGCTTACTTACCCGTCTTTCCGACCTTGCGGCGAACGACCTCGCCGGCGTAGCGGATGCCCTTGCCCTTGTACGGATCGGGCTTACGCAGGCCGTGGATCACCGCGGCGATCTGGCCGACCTTCTGCTTGTCGATGCCGGACACCGAGAACTTGGTCGGGGACTCCACCGCGAAGGTGATGCCCTCGGGGGCGTCGACCGGAACCGGGTGGCTGTAGCCCAGGGCGAACTCGAGGTTCGAGCCCTTGGCCTGCACGCGGTAACCGACGCCGAAGATTTCCATCTTCTTCTCGTAACCCTTGGTCACGCCCTCGATCATGTTGTTGATCAGGGTGCGGGTCAGGCCGTGCAGCGAGCGGTTCTGACGCTCGTCGTTCGGACGAACGACCTCGAGCTCACCGGACTCCGCCTTGACGACGGTGATCGGCTCGGCGACAACGTGGGACAGGGTGCCCTTGGAACCCTTGACCGACACGTTCTGGCCGTCGATGGTCACCTCGACGCCGGCGGGAACCGGGATCGGCTTCTTACCGATACGCGACATTGTTCCTACCTCCCTTACCAGACGTAGGCGAGGACTTCGCCGCCCACGCCTTGCTGCTTGGCCTGACGGTCGGTGAGAAGACCCGAGGACGTGGAGATGATCGCCACGCCCAGGCCGCCGAGCACCTTGGGCAGGTTGGTGGACTTCGCGTAAACCCGGAGGCCCGGCTTCGACACGCGGCGCACACCCTGGAGGGAGCGCTCACGGCTCGGGCCGTACTTCAGGTCGACGATCAGGTTCTTGCCGACGGGCGCATCTTCGACGCGGAAGTCGGCGATGTAGCCCTCGCGCTTGAGGATCTCGGCGATGTTCACCTTGAGCTTCGAGTGCGGCGCCTTCACCTGATCGTGGTACGCCGAGTTGGCGTTGCGCAGACGGGTCAAGAAGTCTGCGATGGGATCAGTCATGGTCATGTGTTTGACCGGTACCTTCCTGCCGCGGTTCCCATTCAGCACCGTCTGAGATCGGCGGTCGTGGGCCTACGACAATTCGGGGCGGTCCAGCCGGGAAAGCCCGACCGGATGATTCGCTTGTGCTGCGGAGCAACGGCCACACGCGAGGACGCGTGCGGACACAGCTGTGCCCGAGCAACCGGTCTAGTGTAGACACCCCCTGATCAGCGACCAAATCGAGGTCCAGGTCACACCCGGATTCAGTGCGGCGAACCGAGGCAGTAGACCTTCGGCATGATCTCGCCGGCCTGCTGATAGGAGTAGCTGGCGATGGAACCCGCGACGCGGTCGCAGAGGGACTTGTCGAAGACGGAGCTCAGGATCTTGTACTTGGCGTCGGGGGCGGTGCAGCCGGTGATCTCGACGTCGTTGGCGCCGGTCTTCTTCAGGCAGTCGCCGACCTTCGCGTTGTCGATCGTGCGGGTCGCGTCGGAATCCTTTGCGATCAAACAGAATACGATGCCGGTGCCGAACGCGCCGATGCCCTTCTTGGCCTTGAGCAGGTAGCTGTAGGTGGTCTGGGTGCCCGCGACGTTCTTGCACGCCGAATCCGTCATGAACTCGGAACCGTCGGGGCGGGCCAGGACGCGGTAGACGGCGGTCGGGTCGGTGCACGGCGCCTTCTGCACGGCGCCGCCCTTGGTGTCGGTGAGGCAGTCACCCTTCTGAGCAGCGTTCGCCGCGCGCGCCGGGTCGGCGCCCTTGATACCGACACAGATCGAGCCGCTGCCCTTGTCCGTATATACGTACTCGGTACCCGGCACGTCCACGCACCGGTTGTGCGGCTTGTCGCTCCCCGCACGGTCGAGCACGACGAAACCGGCGTCCGACGAAGAGCACGACACCTTGTCGAAGCCTTCGTCGCCGCTCTTCTTCAGGCAGTCGCCCTGCGAGACATTGTTCGCGGAACCATCGATCAGCCCACAGCCGGTTGTGAACAGAGCCAACAACACCGCCGCCACGGCCATCACCCAGCGCATACGGAACCCACCCCCGATTAGAACCGTCATTTCCGACGAATCGTCACGCTAGCGTGCCGGTGCGCCAACGGCCAACCGCCGCGGCGTCTTTCAGCTTTCCTCGCCGCACGGGAAACACATGGCCAGCCAGCCCGAGGCGGCCGGGATCAGGGATTCGCGCCAGACCGTCATCGTGGCGTCCGCCGGTGTCCAGACCCGGCGATCGCTCTCGGGGCGGCGGACGTAGACGTCGCCGGTGGCCCAGAAGCGGCGGAAGTCCGGGTGGCGGGCCGCCAGCTCACGGACGATGCGCGCGGTGACCGCGGTGTCGTCGGTGGCTCCGACACTCGGTGCGGCGACGTAGTAATGACGCAGGATGCCCACCATGTACGCGGCCTCGGTCTGCCAGTCCGGCAGCGTCATTCGCGAACGCGGGTCCCCGAACAGCCAGTGGGCGATGCTCGGCGCCTCGGCGATACCGGGCATCAGTCGGCGATTACGGTCGTTCGCGGCGACCACGCCCCAATCCACCACCCACGCAGCGGGAATCGAGGTGAGCTGGTCGAGCAGCGCCGACATGTCGGCGGCCGAGGCGGCCCCGCCCAGCGCGAAACCGGGGCGACCGCCCAACGCCCGCAAATGCTCCCGCTCGTGCTCGTTGTCGCAGACGGCGTCGGCCAGCGCCGACAACGCGCGATCCCCCACACTGACCTTGTCGCCCTGCTCGAGCTTCTGCACGGTGCCGATACCGAGATGGGCGTGCTGCGCGAACTCGCGCTGGGTCCAGGCGCGACGCAGCCGCAGGCGCTTCACGAACGCCGCCAGCGTGGGCATTTCGACGTCTACCTCGGTGCCGAAGTGCATGTGTGAACCCTTTGCGGCCGTGCGTGATCGAGCTCCCCCACACCGGGGGTAGAGCGCTCGACGCTACCACCAGGTTGGGATAGCTCCTGATCTTGCTCCTGGGATCGGCCGATTGACAGGATTGACCCTCGGTGGCGCCCTGGCCGTCATTGGAGGGGAGGGTCAGGTCGTCCCCGAATCGTGCGGGTCAACGGGGACCTGAACGCCGGAGGCCCCCACCGAGACGAATCTCGATGGGGGCCTTACGGTCGAGTCTCGGGCGGATCGAAAGTAGCCGCACCGATGTCCGATTCGAATCGGCCGGGCAATCGGTCATCGCCGAGCCGGTGTCGGCCGGAATCGCTGCGCTCCCGCCCGGCACTGCTAGGCTCCCCGGTCTGACCATGGGGGGAAGGACCGGCTCATGCCCGGAAAGATGGGGACCACCACCGGACCGCGCAAGCGCTCACTGCGGGTGTCATATCTGCTACCGGCGACGGTGGCGGCCGCGTTGGTATCGAGTGGGTGCGTCGCCGCCCCCTCCGAGCGTGCGGCCCCGAGCACCTCCCTGCCGCCGACCGCCCTCACGACCCTGCGGCCGACGACCACCGCACCGCCCCCGACCACCACGGCCCCGACCACCACCTCCGCGGATACCGAACCGACCGATGTGGCGATCTGCGTGGATCCGGAAACCAACGTCCGGGTCGACGATGACCTGTGCGACACCGACGAGGACACGTATTCACGCTTCTGGCTGCATCATTCCTCGGCGCTGATCTACCCCGCCGTCGGCGCGGTCGTGGGCCTGACCCTGGGCAGCTTCATCCGGCCCACCGCCGGCCGCGTCCTCGACCGCGGCGTCCCCACGTCCGGCGGTCGGGTGTTGCGCGGCGGATTCGGCGGGCATCTCCCCAGCGGCGGCAGCTGAAGCGATCAATTCGACTGGTTCGCCTCGTCCGAGGAAGACGGCAAGACGCGGGTGACCTCGCTGTCGGTGTTCCAGTCCGTTGCGGATCGGGACGGTATGGCGGCCTCGGGGATGGCGGAATTCGCGCCGATCGGGATGGCGCAGCTGCAGGAGGTAGCCGCCGGCCTGTGACCGCCTGCGGCACAACGCCAATCGCACCGGTGGCAGGAGACCGGCCCCCATCGCCGCACTCGGACGCGAATCGTGCTGTATGGCCCGGATATACGTGCTTACTCGAGTGGTGTGGTGGGCGCGCAGGTGCGGTCTTCCGCCGGGAAGGTTCCATCGCCGAAGTAGCGGTTGGTGGTGTCGAGGATGCAGGTGCTCAGCCCCGGGCGCAGCACCATGTGGATCCTGGTGTCGGTCAAGGTGATCAAGCGTGACCCCGACATTTGCTGATGGAGTGCTACGGCATGGGGGTAGGGCGTCCGGTTGTCGCCGGTGGCCTGCAGGATCAGTGCGGGCACGGCGTTGTCGACCACGGTGGGCGGTTCCGGGGGCGGTGACCAGAATGCGCAGGGTTGAATATTGTTGGCCAGTGCGGCGAAGATCGGCTGGCTCGGACGTGCCGCCTGGATCGCGTTCCAATACCAGGCGGGGTCGGCGGGCATCGGTGCGTCCGCACACCAGATCTGCACCATAACCGAATCTTCACCTTGCTTCTCGGCCTCGATCTGCTGGTGCAGCTGTGGGGGCACCTGCGGCGTGCGTCCGTCGGCCGCGTCGGCGACGGCCCGTACCGATGACGCCAGAGCCTCGTTCAATCGCGCGTCCCGCAACATCGTCCACAGCAGGTTCGGCAGGAGATGAGCGTCGAAACCGAAGCCCTCGACCACGATCGGCGACAGCGACGCACGGTCGATCAGGTCCTCGACTCCACGACGTACCGCGGTCGCGGAGTCGCCGAGGTGGTACTGCTGGTCACGAGCGGCGGCCCAGTCGGCCCAGTCGTCGAAGGCCGCTTCCACCGCCGGCCCCCAGTCCTGCTGTAACCCCAGCCAGTAGCGCCGCGGATCGATGACACTGTCGAGCACCATGCGATCGGATCGATCGGGGAACAGCTGGGCGTAGACCGCACCCAGATAGGTCCCGTATGACACGCCGTAATAGCTGATGCGGTCCTCACTCAGTGCGGCACGGATCACGTCCATGTCGCGGGCGGTGTTGCGAGTGCTGAGCTGCCGCATCCAGTCCCGATCGCCCACCAGGCAATCGGCGGCCAGCTGTGCCTGCAGGACTGTTTCGGCGACGAATCCGGGAAACCCGACACCGGCCGAGCGGATCGAGCTGGCGACCGGCCATCCGCACCGCTGGTGCCGCCCGGAACGGGCGACTCCCCGCGGGTCGAATCCGATCAGGTCATAGCGGCTCAGCACATCCGGTTCGAGGACATCACCGACGAGATCGAACGCATCGAGCCCAGGCGTGCCCGGTCCGCCCGAGTTGGTCAGCAGCACACCGCGACGGTGTGCCACGTCGTGGGCCGGGATCCGCGAGACCGCAATGGTGATGCTCGTCCCGTCCGGCCTGCCGTAATCGAGTGGCACGGTGACATCCGTGCAGGCCGCGCCCTCCGCCGTCAGGGCCGCATCCTCGCATGTACGCCAGTCGAGATGCTGCTGATGAAAGCGCGCCAACGGATCTCCCGGTTCAGCGCCCGCAACGCCCGAAGCAGAGGCCACCGTGACCGCGAGTACGGCGACGATCACCGTCGCGACAACACCCCACACATCATTCAGCGAACTTCGGGGGCGACGCTCAGGGGACTTGATCGAGTACGGGTCTCCAACACCCACGAGGACAAGACCTTTCAGCAAGTCGAGATCGAATCGCACCGGGAGCCAACGCCAACCACCCAGCCGTGCAGAAATCAGTCCGGGTCAGCCGCAAATCCAGGCAATTCCGGGAAACCCCAGGAATTCTGCGGCTGCGGCCACGTATTTCGCGGTGGGTTGGCGAACCGAGTTTAGCGTCCGACCACGGGATGTCCGGCCAGGCGAAAAGTCGCGCCGAAAAAGGCACCACTCCCCAGCACATCCGAAACCCGACCCGTAACCACTCTTTTCGGATAAATCGTCACATTTGGTGCGCCACGCGCGGCAACGACCAAATCCGAGCAGTTCAGTATTTCCGGACACCGCCTGCGAGTAAGGTGCTCCACTGCGTGTGGCGTACCACACACCGGCGAATTCGACGCCTAAGGTCTGGTGCGGTCCGCCCCATCAGGGGCAGCTGAGTGGAGGGATTCGAAGAGTGCAGTTCGAGAAGATCACCGCTGTCGTTTTCATGGCCATCTCGGCCGTGGGAATTACTGCGGCAACCGCCCATGCAGAGCCGGCCGTCGCCGAGCAGCCGGCTGCGGCGGACATCATTTCCGGTCTGGATCATGAAATCGGCTACCAGATCACCATTTCGCCAGTCGACAAGGTCATTACGACCACCGTTCAGAATGGCAAGTTCGAGATGACGCGGAATGGCGCGGTGGTGCTCGAGTCCGGCAACGGAGCGGCGAGGACCGAAATGCCGCAACGGTTCGCCGTCGACGGGCGTTCGATTCCGCTCGTGCAGCACATCGGTGCGGACGGCCGCACCTTGACGCTGACACCGACCCCAACGGCGGAAGATACTGCGCAACTGAAGAACATCAGCTCCTACGACCGCCTGAAGGAACAGATCGACAAAAACCTGCCCGGCGTCGTCACCGGTGCCATTGTGGGCGGCCTCCTCGGGGCGTGCGTGTTCCTGTTGTGGGGGCTCAGCATTCCCGTGGGTGCGGTGATCGGTGCAACCATCGGCGGATACGTCACGGGCGGCCCGGAGTTCCTCGACGCCGTAACGGCGTGGGTCACCGCCCAGCCGTGATCACTGGCAGGTGAGTAAGGGGTCAACTGGTCGGGGAGCAGCTACGTTGCGCCGAACCTCCTGCCCCACAAGACAACTGTTCGCGGGACCAATAGCCGAAGGCCCCCACCGGGACGAATCACGGTGGGGGCCTTCGGGTGTGGAGTTGTCAGCTCACGAGGAGCTGCGGCTCACCAGGACGACTTGTGGACGCCCGGGAGCTCGCCGCGGTGGGCCATCTCGCGCAGGCACACGCGGCACAGGCCGAACTTGCGGTAGACAGCGTGCGGACGACCGCAGCGCTGGCAACGGGTGTAGGCGCGCACCGCGAACTTCGGCTTGGCGTTGGCCTTGTTGATCAGAGCCTTCTTAGCCATGGATCAGTTCTCCTTGAACGGGAAGCCGAGGGCCTTCAGCAGGGCGCGGCCTTCTTCGTTGTTGGTCGCGGTGGTCACCACGGTGATGTCCATACCACGGGGACGGTCGATCTTGTCGACGTCGATCTCGTGGAACATGGACTGCTCCGAGAGGCCGAAGGTGTAGTTGCCGTGGCCGTCGAACTGCTTGGGCGAGAGACCGCGGAAGTCGCGGATACGCGGCAGCGCGATCGAGATCAGACGGTCCAGGAACTCCCACATCCGGTCGCCGCGCAGGGTGACCTTCGCGCCGATCGGCATGCCCTCACGCAGCTTGAACTGCGCGATGGACTTGGTGGCCTTGCGGATCTCGGGCTTCTGGCCGGTGATCAGGGTGAGGTCGGCGACCGCACCGTTGATCAGCTTCGCGTCACGGGCGGCGTCGCCGACACCCATGTTCACGACGACCTTCACGACGCCCGGGATCTGCATCACGTTGGCGTAGTTGAACTCGTTGTTCAGAGCCGGCTTGATTTCCTCGCGGTAGCGGGTCTTCAGGCGGGGCTGAACCTTGTTCTCGGTAGAAGTCATCTCAGATGTCCTTCCCGTTGCGACGGGAGATGCGGACCCGCTTGCCGTTCTCATCGGTGCGGTAGCCCACGCGGGTCGGCTTGCCGTCGGAGTCGACGACCATCACGTTGGAGGCCTGGATCGGCGCTTCCTGAGTGACGATGCCGCCCGAGCTGGCGCCACGCTGGTTCGCGGAATCCGCGACGTGCTTCTTGATCCGGTTCACGCCCTCGACCAGGACCTTGCCGGTCGCCGGGAAGGCCTGGATGACCTTACCCTTGGCGCCCTTGTCCTTGCCCGAGACCACGATGACCGTGTCGCCCTTGTGCACCTTCATGGTTACAGCACCTCCGGGGCGAGCGAGACGATCTTCATGAAGCGCTTCTCACGCAGCTCACGGCCGACCGGGCCGAAGATGCGGGTGCCACGCGGATCGTTGTCCGCCTTGATCAGCACCGCAGCGTTCTCGTCGAAACGGATGTACGAGCCATCCGGACGGCGACGCTCCTTGGTGGTGCGAACGACGACGGCCTTGACGACCTCGCCCTTCTTCACGTTGCCACCGGGGATGGCGTCCTTGACAGTGGCGACGATGATGTCGCCGATGCCGGCATAGCGGCGCGACGAGCCACCGAGCACGCGGATGCAGAGGATTTCCTTCGCACCCGTGTTGTCGGCGACGCGCAGCCGCGACTCCTGCTGAATCACTTCAGCTCCTCCTAGACCTGGACGAAATGCACGCCGGATTGCCGACCCGACGGGCATGGTCAGTTGCCCTTCAAACGCACGCCTGCCAGCGGTTTTTCACCAGACTGGAGATCAACCACTGTGGGTTCGCGGCCGAAGCGCGGGGCAGAGCTCCCGCAGGCAACCGGTCAAGTGTAGCGAAGCCCCAGGTCCAGCCCAAATCAGGGTGGCCGGGCGCACACCGGCACGGATCCGGACACACAGCCGCGCGCGGATTCAGGGGATCCACAGGAGGTTCCACTAGCGTCGGCGCGAGCAAGGTTCGAGCAATTCCGATCGTCCCGTAGAGGAGATTCGCGTTGACCTCCGAGCGTCCTGCTCTCGACCGCCGGCACTTCCTGCTCGCGCTGGGTCTGGTGCCCGCCGCGGCCGTGCTGGCCTCCTGCAACAAGAACGACGCCAAGACGGGCAAGCCGACCCAGCTGATCGGACCGGACATGTCCGGCTCGGATCCGGCGATCCGCCCGCAGGACGACCTCTACCGATTCGTCAACGGGAAATGGCTGCGCGAATACCAGCTGCCACCGGACAAGGTGTCCTTCGGAACCTTCGACGAGGTGCAGGAACGGGTGGAACTGCAGCTCAAGGAGATCATCGAGGGCATCCACGACCCCCAGGGCGGATCCGACGCGCAGCGCGTCCGCGACCTCTACGACGCGCGCATCGACAAGGCCGCGATCGAGAAGCTCGGCATCACGCCGCTGCGGGACCTCTTCGACCAGATCGACAAGGCCGCGACCAAGCCCGAGCTGGCGAAGGTCATGGGCGGGCTGCCCGGGGTGGGATTGATCGGACTGGGGGTGGGGCCCGACCCCAAGGACTCCAACGCCTATCTGCCGTCGGTCAGCCAGTCGGGGCTCGGACTCGACGAGCAGTACTACCGCAAGCCCGAGAACGCCGACAAGCTCGCCAAGTACCGGACCTACATGCAGCGCATCGCCGCCGGGGCCGGCTTCCCGGACCCCACCGCCATGGCCGACCGGGTGGTGGACCTGGAGCAGCGGATCGCCGGATTCCATTGGGACAATGTGAAACTGCGCGACACCGATGCCACCTACAACCTGAAGACCTGGGCCGAACTGACCGCGCTGGGTCCGCAATTCGATTGGGATCCCTGGCTTTCCGGCAACACCGATCGCTCCAAGGAGCTGTTCGGCAAGGTCGACGTGGGCGAGCCGTCGTTCGTCACGGGGGCCGCGCAGCTGTGGGCCGACGTCGACATCGCGGCCTGGCGTGAGTATTTGAAGCTGGCGCTGGTGCGCGGCTTCGCCGCCTACCTGCCCGCTGCCATCGCCGACCCCAACTTCGACTTCTTCGGCAAGGAGATGGCGGGGTTGCAGCAGCGGCCGGAGCTGTGGAAGGCGGCGGTGTCCACGGTCAACGAGGTCGTCGGCGAGGCGCTCGGAAAACAGTACGTGGACAAGCACTTCCCGCCCGAGGCCAAGAAGCGGGCGCTCGAGATGGTGGACGATCTGCGGGCGGCCTACCGGGACAACTTCAAGAATTCGACGTGGATGTCGCCGCCCACCCGGGAGGCGGCCATCGCCAAGCTCGAGAAGATCAACGCGAAGATCGGCTACCCCGACAAGTGGGAGGACTACGGCAAGCTCACCATCACCCGCGGCAAGCTCGTCGAATCCCTGCGCGCCTCCCAGACTTTCGAGGCCAACCGGATGTTCGACCGGCTGGGGACGCCGGTGGACAAGTCGGAGTGGGGCATGCCGCCGCAGACGGTGAACGCCTACTACAACCCCAGCGGCAACGAGATCGTCTTCCCGGCCGCGTTCCTGCAGCCGCCGTTCTTCGACCCCGACGCCGCGCCCGCCGTGAACTACGGCGCGGGCGGCGCGGTCATCGGACACGAGATCGGGCACGGATTCGACGACCAGGGCTCGAAATACGACGGCGACGGCAATCTGAAGGACTGGTGGACGCCCGCGGACAAGGCGGCGTTCCAGGCCAAGACCGACCAGCTCATCAAGCAGTACAACGCGCTGGTACCGGAGGGCCTGCCCGCCGACCAGCATGTGAACGGCGAGCTCACGGTCGGCGAGAACCTGGCCGACCTGCGCGGACTGGAGATCTCGCTGGCCGCCTTCCGAATGGCACAGCAGCGCAACGGCACCGCGGCGCCGGACTACAAGCCGATGTTCGAATCCTGGGGCCGGACCTGGCGGACCAAGATGACCGACCAGCAACTCGAGCAGCTACTGGCCACCGATCCGCATTCCCCGGCCGAATTCCGCTGCAACCAGGTGGTGCGGAATCTGGGCGAGTTCTACAGCACCTACGACGTGAAGGAAGGCGACAAGGAATACCTGCCGCCGGATCAGCGCGTCACGCTCTGAACCCGCGCGTCACGCGCTGCGGCGGCGACGCCCCGCGCGAGGCTGCCATCCCCGGTAGCCTCGCGTCGGTATCGCAGCTTCACGAGAGGTAGTGCCTGTGACATCGTCGGGTTCGGCGCGCTTGGATCGCCGTGCATTCCTGATCGCCCTCGGGCTGGTGCCCGCCGCGGCCGCGCTCGCCGCCTGCGGTACTGATTCGACACCGAAAGCCCTGACCGGACCGGATCTCGCGGGAGTCGACGACGCGGTGCGCGTGCAGGACGATCTGTACCGGCACGTCAACGGCAAGTGGCTGAAGGAATACCAGCTGCCGCCGGACAAGCCGGCGTTCGGCGCGATCAGCGAGGCCAATGAGCGCACGCTGAACCAGCTGCGGGAGATCATCGACGGGATCAAGGACCCGAAGCCGGGTTCGGACGCGCAGAAGATCCGGGATCTGTACGACGCGCGCGTCGACTGGGACACCGTCGAGAAGCTCGGGATGACACCGCTGCAGGGGTTGTTCGATCAGATCGACAAGACCGCGACCAAGCCCGACCTCGCGAAGGTGATGGGCGCGTTGCCGATCGGCGGGCTGATCGGGATCGGTGTGAGCATCGATCGCAAGAACTCCAACGTCTACATCCCGGGGATCTCGCAGTCCGGTATCGGGCTGGAGGAGGACTACTACAGCAAGCCGCAGTACGCCGACAAGCTGGCGGCCTACCGGGTGTACCTGGAGTCGATCGCCAAGGGCGCGGGGTTCGCAGATCCGGCCGGGATGGCGCAGCGAATGCTCGACCTGGAGACTCGCATCGCGGCCGTGTTCTGGGACAAGGTCCGGCGGCGCGACGCCGACGCCTCCTACAACCGCATGACCTGGGCGCAATTGACCGAGCTCGGTAAGGGATTCGACTTCGAGCCGTGGCTGGCGGGCTGCACCGATCGACCCAAGGACCTGTTCGCGGAAGTGGTGGTCGCGCAACCGTCCTACATCACCGCGGCGGGGCAGATCTGGGCCGACACCGATATCGCGATCTGGCGGGACTACCTGAAGCTGTCGGTGGTCCGCGCCTACGCCCCCTACTTGCCGATCGCGATCAACGACGCCTACTTCCAATTCGCCGGGCGGGTCATGCGCGGCCAACAAGAGCGCCAGGAACGCTGGAAGTACGGGGTCAACCTGGTCAATTCCTCGCTTCCCGAATCCATGGGAAAGCTGTACGTGGACAAGCACTTCCCGGCCTCGTCCAAGGACGAGGTCAAGCGGATGGTGGACGATCTGCTGGCCGCCTACCGCGAGAATTTCCGCACCTCGAGCTGGATGACGCAGCCCACGCGGGACGCGGCCCTGGCCAAGCTGGACAAGATGCGGGTCAAGATCGGGTACCCCGACAAGTGGGACGACTACTCGAAGCTCACGATCACCCGCGGCCAACTCGTCCAATCCCTGCTCGCCATCAACGCTTTCAACAACAAGAAGGACTGGGATCGGCTCGGTGGGCCGGTCGACAAGTCCGAATGGGGCATGAGCCCGCAGACCGTCAACGCGTACTACTCGCCGCCGAACAATGAGATCGTCTTCCCCGCGGCGTATCTACAGCCGCCGTACTTCGACTCCGACGCGCAGCTCGCCGTGAACTTCGGTGCGGTGGGTGCGACCATCGGCCACGAGATCGGGCACGGCTTCGACGATCAGGGCCGCAAATACGACGGCGACGGCAATCTGCGGGATTGGTGGACACCGGAGGACAAGGCCGCCTTCGAAGCCCGGGCGGCGAAGGTGGTCGCCCAATACGACGGCCTCGTCCCCGAAGGGGTTTCGCCGCAGAACACGGTCAACGGCAAACTCACCCTCGGTGAGAACCTGGCCGACCTGCGTGGGTTCCAGATCGCGTTGGCCGCGTACCGGCTCGCCGAAAAGCGCGCCGGCAACGACAATCCGGACTTCCAGTCCATGTTCTTGTCGTGGGCGCGCGGCTGGCGGTCGAAGCAGACTCCGGAACTCACCGCCGAAGGACTCTCCGACCCGCACTCCCCCGACGAATTCCGCTGCAACGAGGTCGTCCGCAACCTGCCGGAGTTCTACGGCACCTTCGGGGTCAAGCCCGAGGACAAACTCTTCCTCGCCGAGGACAAGCGCGTCACCTTCTGACCCGGCCGACGCGGGTGGGTCCGGCGGCTCAAGCCGGATCCACCAATTCGCGCGGCGCGGCCTGCCGCCAGGAGTCGGCGACGATGGCCTCCAGCTCGTCGAGGTCGTCCAGGGCGGCCAGGCGGACGCGGACCCAGGCGTTGCCCGCTTCGTGCGGAGCGATCCAGAACTTGTCCGGCTCCGCCTGGACCAGTTCGTCACGGTCGGCGATGGGGCACCGCACGGCCATCGAGGTCTCGTGCTCGGGGAGCGTCAGGAACAGTTTGCCCGCCACCCGGAAGGCGGGCATCTGCCATTCGAACTGCTCGGTGGTGCGGGCCAGCGAAAGAGCCGCCGCCCGCACCTGATCCCCGGTCACCGTCATGGGTGCATCCTCCCAGCCGGGTCCGACAATCGGGTCAGCCGGCGGGAGTCCCGATGACGATGCTGCCCACGTTGCATTCCTCCAGTTCGTCGACGCCGGTCGCGGTGGTGAAGGCGGCGGTGTCGGAGAAGCCCTGCGCGACCGCGCCCAGGCCCATGGCGGTGGCGGCCAGGTAGAGGGTCTGCATGAGGACGCCCACGTGTTTGAGGGTGTTGGCGTAGGCGACGGACTCGTAGGACCACATGATCCGGCCCGCCCGGGCCGAGATCAACAGGAGCAGTTGCGGTTCGGCGGCGTCGGCCAGGGTCGCGGTGGTGGTGCGCAGCAGGCGCTGGACCGCGGGGGAATCGGCGTCGGCGACCGGGCGCAGGACATGCTCGAAGGAGTCGTAGTGGTACATGCCGGGGGCCAGGCCCTCGACATTGCGGGCCACCGGGTAGAGCTCCAGTTCGTGCACGCTGCCGCCGGAAGGGTAAGGGCGGGAGGGGAGTTCGTCGCCGTCGGGGGTCGACTCGACGGCGCGGGTGCGCGCGGTGCGGTAGAGCAGCTCCGCCAGTCGGTCGAGGGTGACCGGGTGGGCGTCGTCGAAGGCGCGGCAGGAGCGGCGGTCCTCGAGGACGGCGGTCAGGCTCGGGTCACCCGTACGCAGGGATTCGAGGTCCGGGACCGGGAGGGCGATCGGGGCGCCGGGGTAGGCCGGGCGCTGCGCCGGGAGCTGCGGGAACTCGTCTTTCGCCCATTTCGTCGGGCCGAATCCGTCCCAGGTGACGGTGCGGGAGCCGAGCGTGCTGCGGCGATGGAACCAGAGATCCGGGGCGCTCCAGCTGCGGGTGGTGAAGTCGCCGGATTCGGCGGCGGGGTCGGCGGTGAAGCCGCCCCAGGCCAGATCGGCGGCCAGCTGCGACGAAAGGTGCTCGGGGAGGCCGAGTTCGGCGGCATCCGCCCCGGCGGCCAGCGCCAGCAGGCGCGGATCGTGGATGCGCAGGTCGCACCAGGAGGCGGGGTGTTCGAGCACCAGGCCCTCCGAATCACGGTGGATGACCGTGAATTTCGAGAGGGGACGCGCCGCCGGGCCGCCCGCGGTCCGGGCGGGCGGGGTGGCGAAGGGGCGCAGCGTGTAGAGGTCGCGGTCGCCGTCGCGGACGGTGACCTGCAGCCAGCCCGCATCGGTCAGCCGGTCGAGCAGCGGTGCGACCGAATCGGATTCGGCGCCCAGCTCCGTGACCGTCGCCGGACCGCGGTTGAGCGTTTTCAATGCGGCGCTCTGCGGTGCGGTCAGGCCGGTCAGCTTCTCGTTGTGCGGCGGGTTCAGCAGGACCGCGCCGCCGGGGACGGTGAGGCAGGTGACGCCGGTGCGCAGGGCGTAGCGGTGGTCGGCGCGGGTCATTTGGCGGCGGCGGTCAGCGCCGGTTCGAGCTTGTCGAGCAGGTAGGGCAGGGCCAGCGGGGTGGGCTGGTTGACGGCGCTGATCTCCTGGACGGTGAGGAAGACCGCGGCGTTCTTCTTGACCGCGGGCAGGTCGTTGAATCCCGGCAGGGCGCGGTACTTCTCGTCCAGGCCCGGCGAGTAGCCGGCCAGCAGCAGGTCGGAGTTCAGTTCGTCGAGGCGTTCGGGCGAGAGCGCCAGGCGGCCGCCGGTTCCGCCCTGGTCCACCAGGCGCTGCGGGATGGTCATGCCGAGCTGGGTGAACAGGCGGCTGGAACCGTCCTTGGGGTCGGTGAGGGCCATCAGCTGTGTGGGGCCGGCCAGCCAGGAGCTGATGAAGGTCTTGCCCTTCAGGCCCGGATTGCGTTGCGCGATACCGTCGATGCGGCCGTTGAGGTCGGCGACGAGCTTGTCGGCGGCCGCGGTCTTGTGCAGCACCTGCCCGAGCGCGTGCACCTGGTCGGCCCACGGGGTGACGGCTTCCTTGCTCAGGCCCGGCAGGGTGGGCGCGACCTTGGACAGGTCGGCGTAGGTCTTGGCGTCGGCGATGAAGGAGTCGGCGAGGATCAGGTCCGGGTTCAGCGCGGCCACCTGTTCGGCGAGACTGCCGGTGGTGGACAGCGCCTTGGACTGCGACAGCGCGGCCGGCTCCCACGGCGGCGCGCCCTTGCTGAGCACCGCGATGTTGTCGATGTAGCCGACGGGGGTGACGCCGAGCGCCTGGGTGGTGTCGAGCCACTGGTTGCCGAGGGCGACGATCCGTGTGGGCGTCCCGTTGACCGTGGTCTGACCCTGGGCGTGGGTGATGGTGACCGGCTCGCCGCCGCCGGCGGTGTCGTCCGAGCTGGATCCGCAGGCCGTGAGCCCGAGCGCGAGCAGGCTGGCGACCGCCGCCAGCGCGGCCCGGGCGGTGATCGATCCCGACTTCATCGTGACTCTCCTGTCTGCCGTGCCCGCCCATATCGGCCGAGCGGTAGGTGAGCCTAGCCTAATTTTTTCGGAGTTGGAGACCGTTGTCACCGATTCGATCCCCGAAGGGGTGGCCGATCGTGCCCTTCATCCGTTAGGTTAGGGTTGCATAAGTTTTTACCCGGGGGTTTGGAACGATGGAGCGTGCGGTGCGGGAAACTTTGTCCGCCGTGGAGCGTCACCGCCTCGCGGACGAATGGGCCAATGGCGTCGAACTTTACGACGTGCCGTCGGTCTCGATGCTGATCGAGTGCGGCCGCCGCGTGCCGTCCCTGCGCACCGCCGTCCGCTGCGGCGACCACATCCTCACCTACGCCGAACTGTACGAACGCCTCGACGGCGGCGTCACCGGCACCGCCGGACCCACCCTCGACGATCTGGCCCGCATCCTCTGCGACATCGCCAGTGCCGCCGAATTCGGCGCGGTATTGACCGAACTGGGCCCCGCGGGCACCGGCCTGAAGCCGGTCGCGGTGGCCGCGGCCGCCGACGACCGCCGCGCCGTGGCCGCCGACCAGCGTGCGTGCACCATCGACCGCGCCTACGGTTCGCCCGACTCCCGGCTGCTGGCCACCCACTGGGACACCACCGACGCCGCGGTGGAACTACTGGCCGCCCTCGCCGACGGCGCGACCCTGGTGCTGGCCACCGCCCCGCAGCGGATCGACGCGGGCGCCCTGGCCGAACTCATCGCGCTCAGCGCCGCGACGCACGTGGTCGCCGAGGCGGACACCCTCGCGCGACTGGCCTTCCTGCCCTCCCCCGCGCTGCCCAGTGTGCGCCGCTGGGACGTGTTCGGAAACGACTGCCCGGCAGCGCTGTCCGCACTGCTGCACGAACTGGCGCCGGGATCCTGCACCGGATTCGCCTTCACCACAGCGGAATACGCGGGCGTGGCAGCCCGGGGACCGCTGGACGGTTCCGGCCGGGTGCGGCCGATTCCGGGTGCACGACTGCTGGTGCTGGACGACAGGCTGCGACTGGTGCCGCCGGGACATTCGGGGCGGGTGTACCTGGGCGGTTCGGCGCTGGCGCTCGAATTGGACGGCGCCGCCGAGGGATTCGTCGACGATCCGTTCGTGCCGGGTGGACGCCTGGTGTGCACCGATATCCACGGCGGCTGGACCACCGACGGCTGGCTGTTGCTCGACCTGATCGAATCCGACGCTCCCGCAGCGCCTTCGACCATCGAGCCGATGCACGCGCCGAAACCGGTCCACCGCGGCGAATCCGCCGCTGCCTGAAAGCTTCGAAAAAGAAATCGGCCGCCGACCCTTCGAGGTCGGCGGCCGATGTCGTAATGGCCCTCAGCCCATCGCGCCCGCGAGCGCGGCCAGGCTGCGCTGCCACAGTTCGGTGAGGCGGGTGGCTTCCGCCTCGGTGAACAGGGTGTCGCTCCAGCGCCAATTCGTGGTCAGCTGCGGGCCTTCCGGGGTGGCGCCGATGCCCGCGATCACGTCGAGGGCGTAACGCAGCGGCAGGTCGGGCTCGGGGTCCAGCGGCAGGGCCTCGTTGAGCGGGCCGGTGAGCAGGGACCACGAGTCGGCGGCCTGACCGCTGAGGTCCACGCGGCCCAGGTAATTGAACTCGACCTGGGGGTGTCGCGCGGTTGCGAGCTCCGGTACCCGGGTGGTGTAGCGCAGCAGGCCGAAGTCCACGCCGCCGTTCGGGACGGCGGCAAGGTGCTCGGTCACCGCGTCCAGCAGGGCGCGGGCCGCGGCCGGATCCTGTTCGGCGCGTTCGATGTCCACCGTCAAACCCGCGCCGAGGCGGACCGGGAAGACGGTGGTGAACCAGCCCAGGGTGTTGCTGGTGTCGGTGCCGAGCAGGTCGTCGGCGCGGCCGTGCCCCTCGAGTGCGATGAGCGCGCCGTGCGCGGGGTCCTGGGCGCGTTCGCGCCGCCAGCTCGCCAGGGTGACGGTCAGGGCGGTGAGCAGGAATTCGCGGACGCCCTCGTCGCGGGTGAGGGACGCCAGCACGCGCTCGGTCACCGGGACCGGGGTAACGGCGGTGGCGACCCGCAGCGAGGACCAGGTGTCGGTGTCCGGGAACGGGATGCGGCGGCCGATGGCCGGATCCGGGGCGGTCAGCTGGTCACGCCAATAGTCGCGCTGGGCCAGGATTTCCGTGGTCTCGGCGCGCTCCCCCATCCGGCGGGCGAACTCGCGGTAGGAGGTGGATTCCGGGAGCGCGCCGCCCTCGCCGAGAGCGGCGATCAGCAGGTGCCAGGACACCACGTCGACGGCCAGGTGGTGGATGGTGAGCAGCAGGACGTCGCCGTGCTCGGTACCGGAGAACCAAGCTGCCCGCACCATATCGCCGGTGCGCGGGTCGATTTCGTCCATGAGGACCCGGGCCACGCTGTGCACGGCCTTGGCGGTGTCGGCGGGATCGGAGATGTGGGTGAGGATGTCGCTCGCCCGCACCGTTCCCGGCGGCGCGGTGACCAGGCGCGGGCCGTCCTCGGTGTCGGACAGATGGGACCGCAGGGTGTCGTAGCCGTCGAGGACGCCCTGGAGCGAGGCCTCGATGGCCGGACGGTCGATGCCGGTGGGCAGGCGCAGCAGGGCGGTCTGGGTGAAGCGGCGGTAGTTCCCGTACTCGTACATCCACGACACCACCGGAAGCGGCTGCACCGCACCGTAATCCGCGGTCCGCTCGGTGACCGCGGCGTCGGCCGCGTCGAGGGTGGCGGCCAGTTCCCGGATGGTGGGCGTGGCCAGCACCATGCGCGGGGTGAGGGTCAGGCCGCGGCGGCGGGCCTTGTTGACCAGGGAGATGGCGACGATGCTGTCCACGCCGAGGGCGAAGAAGTCGTCGTCGACGCCGGGGGTGCGGCCGTCGAAGAGTTCGGCCAGCAGTTCGGCGAGTTCCTTCTCGGTGGCGGTGCTCGGTGCGGTGTCGGAGCCGGTGTGCGCCAGGGCGGCCTCGGCCAGCCTGGTCAATTCGGGGCCGTCGAGTTTGCCGTTGGCGTTGACCGGAAGCTGCGGCAGGGCGAGCACCCGGGCGGGAATCATGTAGGCGGGCAGGCAGTCCGAGAGCTGGGCGCGGGTGCGCACCGGGTCGAGCGCGCGATCGGCCTCGGCGACCACGAATCCCACCAGGCTCGCCCCACCGGCGCGGCGCACCACCGTGACGGCCGCGGTGTCCACGCCGGGCAGTCGCCGCAGCGCGGTCTCGATCTCGCCGACCTCGATGCGGTAGCCGCGTACCTTGACCTGGGCGTCGGCCCGGCCGAGGTAGCCGAGGCCGCCGTGCGGCAGGCGGCGGACCAGGTCGCCGGTGCGGTACATGCGGCGGCCCGAACAGAAGGGGTCGGCCACGAACCGGTCCGAAGTCGTTGCGGCCCGGCCGATGTAGCCGCGCGCCAGCTGCGGTCCCGACAGATACAGCTCGCCGACGACGCCGCCGGGCACCGGGCGCAGCATGGAATCGAGGACGTAGACCGAGGTTCCGGCGTTCGGGGTGCCGATGGTCGGGGTGTCGAAGTCGGCGATGGGAGCGACCACGGCCTCGACGGTGGTCTCGGTGGGTCCGTAGCAGTTGTAGACGGCGGTGCCGCGGCGTCCGCCGGCCGCACCGCCCTCGCTCGGAGCGAGTTCCCGCAGTCTGGCCCACAGCGCGGCGTCGATGGCCTCGCCGCCGAGCGCGAGCACGGGCAGTTCACGGTCGACCAGGCCGGCGGCATTGAGCTGCGCGAACATCGACGGCGTGGTGTCGATCATGTCGATGTCGGCCGCGATCATGCCCGCGCACAGCCGGTGCGCGTCACGCATTTCCTCGGCGTCGAACAGGTGGATGGTCTGCCCGGCGAGCAGCCCGACCATGGGCTGCCAGGAGGCGTCGAAGCTGAGCGACCAGGCGTGGGCGATGCGCAGCGGGCGGCCCAGACGCGCCATGGCGGGACGGTAGACGCGCTCGCGGTGGTCGGCGAAGTAGGCCAGCAGCGCGGCATCGGTGCCGGCGACGCCCTTGGGTTCGCCGGTCGAGCCCGAGGTGAAGATGAGGTACGCCAGCTGGTCGGGATGCCGTGTCACCCGCGGGCATTCGGCGCCGTCCGTCGGGGCGCCGACGGTGGTCACCGCGTCGTCCAGGTTCAGCACCGGCACCGGGCGGCCGTCGATCAGCACCGCGTCACCCGCAGCGCGCCCGGATTCGCCGGAATCCAGCAGGGCGCGGGTGCCGGGGTCGCTCAGCACCAGGGTCGGACGGGCCTGCCGCAGGATCGACTCGATCCGCGCACCGGGCAGCGTGATGTCCACCGGCACATAGGCTCCGCCCGCGGCGAAGACGGCCAGCAGCGCCGCGATCGATCGGACGGTTCGCGGTAGCAGCAGCGCCACCACGGTCTCGGGGCCCACGCCGCTCGCGGCGAACTCACCGGCCAGCGCCGCGGCCAGGTTCCGCAGCTCGCGATAGGTGTAGGTGGCACCCGAGCTGTCCTGCAACGCAATGGCTTCCGGTGTCGCGTGGGCCTGGCGCTCGAACATCCGCCACACCGAGTCGGTGTCGTCGGCCGCGGCGGCGGGAACGACCGTGGAGTAGGCCGCACGCTCGGCATCGGTGACCACGCTGAGCGCATCCGGTGTGGCCGAACCGATTCCGGGCAGCTGCCGCAGTACGGCCAGCAGTCGCTCGCCGAGGCCGTCGGCGGGCAGGTACGGCAGGGCGGCGGGCATGGCCTCGAGCTGGACCAGCAGTTCGTCGCCGCTCATGTGGGCGACCACGGTGAGCGGGTAGTGCGCGAGGCTCTCCATCTCGATCGGCCGGAACCGGGCCCCGTCGGGGGCGGTGACGGTGCGGATGGCGTCGTCGATCGGCGCGTTCTCGAAGACGAACAGGGTGTCGAAGAGGGTGCCGTGGCCGGCGGCGCGCTGCACCGACGACAGACTCACATGTCCGATGTCCCGCATGGCGGCGCACTCGCGTTGCAGGCGCGCGCACTGCTCGACCACGGGCAGGTCGCGGTCGAGCCGGTGGGTGACCGGCACGGTGTTGATGAACAGCCCGACCATGCCCTCCACGCCCGGAAGCTGTTCGGGGCGACCGGAGATGGTGGTGCCGTACACGACGTCGCGGCGGTCGGTGAGGCGGCCGAGCAGGACGGTCCAGGCGAACTGCACCGCGGTGTTGAGGGTCAGGCCGTTGGCCGCCGCCCAGGCGCGCACGGCCTCGGTGTCCGCGGCGGACAGCAGCAGCCGGGTCTTCTCCGGCACGGCGTCGGCGGCGATCGGCGCGCCGCCCGCCAGCAGCAGCGGCCCGGTCAGACCGGACAGGTAGTCGGTCCAGCGGCCGGTGACGGCCGCGGTGTCCTGCGCGCCGAGCCAGGCGATGTAGTCGCGGTAGGGACGCGGTTTCGGCAGGGCCGCAACGGATCCACCCGCCTGGTAGACGGCCAGCAGTTCGGTGAAGAACACCGCCACCGCCCAGCCGTCCATCAGGATGTGGTGCGCGGTCAGGATCATGCGGCGGGTGCCGGACTCGGGCACGCTCAGCAGCAGTACCCGCAGCGCGGGGCCACGACCCAGGTCGAACGGCGTGTGCCGTTCGGTCTCGGCGATGGCGTCGAATTCCTCGGGCCGCGCGTCCCTTTCGGTCCACGGCAGTTCGGCGTACGAGGGCACGATCTGCACCGGCCGCGGCACGTTCTCGTCCCAGAACGCGGCGCGCAGGTTGGGATGCCGGTCCAGCATGGCCTGCGCGCTGCGGCGCAGCAGCGCGGCGTCGAGCGGGCCGTCGATGTCCACCACGAATTGCATGGTGTACAGATCGATTCCGTCGCCGCTGAGCCGCGACAGCGAGAACAGGCCCTCCTGGAGCGGGCTCAGCGCGAGCACGTCCTCGATCCGCGGGGCGGTGTCGGCGGCGGTCATCGCGCGGACCACGAGGCGGTGAGGGCGGCCAGGGCGTCGGCGTCGAGGCCGGAGGCGCTCATGGGTGCGGATTCCTCCTGTGGAATCGACTCCGCGTGCGGGGCAGCGGGTTCGGCGGCATCGACCGCGGCGGCGAGTTCGGCGATGGTGAGGTGCTCGAACACCAGTTGCGGGGTGAGCGGCAGGCCGAGCGCGGTGGCGCGGGCCGACCATTGGATGGAGATGACGCTGTCGCCGCCGAGGGCGAAGAAGTTGTCGTCGGCCTCGACGTCGTCGATCTCGAGCAGTTCCTCGATCAGTTCGATGAGCACGCGTTCGGTGGCGCCGTGGTCGCCGGTGTCGACCGCGAGCGCCCGCGCGGCGGGTGCGGGCGGGGCGAGCAGCCGGTCGAGGTCGGCGACCGGCAGCACCTCGAGCTCGGCCACGGCGCGGTCGGGCGCGGCGGCGTACGCCTCCAGGGTGGTGACCAGCGCGGTCGCGATCTGCCGCACGGTGTCCGGCTCGTACAGGTCGGCGTTGGCGACCACGCGCACCGCCAGTCCGCCGTCGCCGGTCACGTTCACCGAGATGTTGAGGTCCAGGAACGAGACGTCGAAGTCCACGGGCAGCACGGTGGCGGTGGTGTCGCCCGCCACCGGCGTGGTGGCCGGGGCCCAGTCCGCGCCGCGGAAGTGCAGCATGCTCTGGAACAGCGGATTACGCGACCGCGAACGGGCCGGGTTGAGCGCCTCCACCAGGCGTTCGATCGGAAGTTCCTGGTGCGCATGGGCATCCAGCACCACCTCGCGGCCGCGCCGCACGGTGTCGCGCAGCGTGGGGGCGCCCGACAGGTCGTTGCGCAGCACCGCCATATTGGCGAACAGGCCGACCAGCGGCGCGGTGGCCGGGTCGACGCGGGCGGCCACGGGGGTACCGAGGGTGATGTCCGCGCCGCCGCCCAGCTTGTGCAGCAGGGTCGCGACGGCGGCCTGGTAGACCATGAATTCGGTGGCGCCACAGGATTCCGCGAGGGCCGCGAGCCCGGTGCGCAGGGCGGCCGGGGCCGCGAAGGTGGCGACCTCGCCGCGCTTGCCGAGCACCGCCGGGCGGGCGCGGTCCGGTGCGACGTCGATCTGATCGGGCAGGCCGGTGAGCGCCGCGCGCCAGTAGTCGAGCTGGGCGCGGCCGTATTCACCGGCCGCGCCATCGGCGCCCGCACCGAAGATGTCGTGCTGCCACAGCACGTAATCCGGGTACTGCACGGCGAGCGGCGTCCACTCCGGCGCGCGTCCGTCCGCGACGCGGGAGCGGTAGGCGGCGATCAAGTCCTCGAGCAGGATGCCCAGCGAGGCGTGGTCGGCCACGATGTGGTGCACCAGCAGCGACAGCACCTGCGTGCCCGGGTCCAGCACCAGCAGCCGGGCCCGCAGCAACGGCTCGGATTCGACGGTGAAGGCGTAGCGGCCGATCTCGGCGAGTTCGTCCGCCAGCAGCTCGGCGTCGACGCCGATGACCTCGAGCGCGACCTCCTCGGCGGCCCGCACCACCTGGTACGGAACACCGTCCTGCTCACCGAAACCGGTGCGCAGCGCCTCGTGCCGGGCCACCACGTCGGTGAGCGCAGCGCGCAGCGCGGCGACGTCGAGGCCGCCGTCGAAGCGGACCGCGAAGGGCAGGTTGCCGACCGCGCTCGGACCCTCCATGCGGTACTGGAACCACATGGCCAGCTGCGAGTACGACAGCGGCAGCCGGTCCGGGCGCTGCCGCTCGGTGACCGGCGGGCGGCCGGAAACCGGTGCGGGGACGGCGGTATCGACGGTGTCGGTCGCCTCGTCGTCGTCCATGGCGTCGAGGTCGATGCCGAACTCGTCGCGGAAGCGCGTCACCAAACCCGCCGCCAGTCCGGCCGGGGTCGGGGTGTCGAACACGATCCGCACATCCAGTTCGACGCCGAACTCGGCGCGGATCTGCGCGACCAGCCGCGCCGCCAGCAGCGAGTGGCCGCCGAGTTCGAAGAACGAATCGTCCGCGCCGACCACCGGCACCGCGAACAGGTGCGAGTAGATCCCGCACAGGCGGCGTTCGGTGGCGGTGGCGGGCGCGCGGTGCACGCGCTCGACGGCGGGGGCCGGGGCGGGCAGGGCGCGCTTGTCCAGCTTGCCGTTGACGGTCAGCGGGATCTCGTCGATCACCGCGAAAGCGCTGGGCACCATGTACTCCGGGAGCGCGGCGGCGGCCTGGGCGCGCACCTGCTCCACGTCCACGACCTGGCCGGCGGCGGGCACCAGGTAGGCGGCCAGCTGCGCGCCCACGGCCGGGTCCTCGGTCACGACGACCACGCAGTGCCCGACGCTCGGGTGCGCGGCGAGCGCGGATTCGACCTCGCCCAGTTCGATCCGGAAGCCGCGCACCTTCACCTGCTCGTCGGCGCGGCCGACGAAGTCGATCTCGCCGAACTCGTTGCGGCGGGCCAGATCTCCGGTGCGGTACAGGCGCACGCCGGGGGTGAACGGGTCGGCGACGAAGCGGGCCGCGGTGAGCGCGGGCCGGCCCAGGTAGCCGCGCGCCAATTGCGCGCCGCCCAGGTAGATCTCGCCGACCACGCCCGCGGGCACCAGCTGCAGGGCGTCGTCGAGCAGGTAGGCGTGCACGTTCTGGTTCGGGACGCCGATGGGCACGATCCCGGTGCCCTGCGGGCCCTCGACCGGCTGATGGGTGGCGCACACGACGGCCTCGGTGGGCCCGTAGTGATTGCGCAGTTCGGCGTCGAAGACGGTGGCGAACTTGTCGGCCACCTCGCCCGGCAGCGCCTCGCCGCCCACCGGGACATGGCGCAGCGCGCGCCATTCGCTCACCTCGGGCAGCAGCAGGAAGGTACTGAGCATGGACGGCACCATGTGCAGCACGGTGACGCCGCGGCGGGTGATCAGGTCGGCGACGTAGCGGATGTCGCGGAACGCCTCGGGCTTGGGGACGATCAGCCGCGCACCCAGCGCCAGGGTGACGAAGATGTCCAGCAGGGAGGCGTCGAAGCTCACCGAGGACGACTGCAGCAGGCGGTCTTCGGAGGTCATACCCCATTCGGCGGTGAAGCTCACCACGTGCTCGGCGATCGCGGCGTGCGAGACCGGCACGCCCTTGGGCTTGCCGGTCGAACCCGAGGTGTAGATGACGTAGGCCAGGTTGTCCGGGAGCAGCGGGCGGACCCGGTCGGCGTCGACGGGGTCGGTCTCGGGCAGCCCGGCGGCGGCCTCCTCGGCGGCGTCGAGTTCGACGCGGCCGAGCACCAGCCGCGGGCGGGCGTCGGCGACCAGGTAGTCGATGCGGTCGTCCGGGTAGGCGGGATCGACGGGCAGGTAGGCCGCGCCCGCCTTGAGCACGCCGTAGACGGCCACGATGAACTCGACCGAATTGCTCATGCGCAGCGCGACGATGTCCTCGCCGCCCAGGCCCTCGCGAATCAGCCAATGCGCCAGCCGGTTCGCGCGGCGGTTCAGTTCGGCGTAAGTGAGTTCGACGTCGTCGGAGACCAGCGCGAGGGTCTCGGGCCCGGCGGCGACGGCGGCTTCGAACAGGCCGACCATGGTGGCCGGATCCGAGGGAACCTCCACACCGCGCGACTGCGCCAGGATGACGGCGCGGTCGTCGCCGCCCAGCATGTCGAGATCGGCCAGGCGGGCGGCGGGCGCGCTCAAGGCGCGATCCAGCAGTCGCACGAAGTGTTCCAGCATGCGCCGCACCAGCTCCGGGGACAGCACGTCCACCTGGTACTCGGCCTCGAGCACCGCGCCGTGCGCGCTCTCGGTGACGACCGCCAGGGCCAGCGGGACCTGCGCGGTCGGGGCGCCGAGTTCGTCCAGCTGGGTGGAGGCGACCTCGCGCAGCGCGAAGCCGTCGGCGCTCTTGCGGACGCTGAAGCCCAGGCGCACCAGCTGATCCATGCCGTCGCGCCCGGCGACCCGCTCCGGGTTGACCTCGCGCACGACCCGGTCGATGCCCACGGCCTGATGCGCGAACCCGTCCAGGCAGGTGCGCTTGGTGGATTCGACCAGACCGGCGAACGTCTCGGTGCGGGAGAAGGTTTCGCGCAGCAGCAGGGTGTTGCCGAAGTAGCCGATGAGCTGCTCGGCGGCGGCCGAGCGGCGGTTGGTGACCGGGATGGATACCAGGAAGTCCTCGGCGGCGGTGTAGCGCTGGATCAGTGCGGCGTAGCCGGCGAGCAGCACCATGAAGGGGCTGGCCGCGCGCTCGCGGGCGAAGGCGTCCACGCGGTCGAGCAGATCGGCGGGCAGGGCCACCGTGCAGCGGTCGGCGCGCTTGGAGGGTGCGGCCACGGCCGCGCCGGGTAGCTCCAGGGGCTCGGGCAAGGGGCGCAGGGTGTTTCGCCAGTACGCGATGTCCGCCTCGTCGTCTGCGGGCGCGTCGAGGACCTCGAGGTCGACGAACTGCGCGGCCGGGGCGGTCTGCGCGGAACCGTTGTAGGCGGCGTTGAGGTCGGTGAAGAACACACCCCAGGCGTCGTCGTCCCAGCAGCCGTGATGCGCCGACAGCAACAGCACCCACTCCGCGGTTCCGGTGCGCGCCAGCGTGATCCGCAGCGGCAGTTCGTTCGCCAGATCGAAGGGGCGGGCGAACTCGCGGCGGGCCAGCACCTCCACCCGCACCTGGCGGGCGGACTCGGCCAGCTCGGTCAGATCGTGCGACTGCCACGGCAGCGTGATCTCGTCGGTGAACACCTGGAAGGGCTCGCCGTTCTCGTCCACACCGAAGGTGGTGCGCAGCACGTCGTGCCGGGCGAACACCGACGCCACCGCCTGCCGCAGCCGCTCCTCGTCCAGCGCGCCGCTCAACCGGTACGCCACGCAGATGTTCAGCGTGGTGTCCTCGGGATCGCGGGTCTGCAGGAACCACATGCGGCGCTGCCCGGCCGACAGCGGCCGCCGCTCCCCCGCCGCGGTGCGGCGCACCGGGGCGGCGGTGTCCACGGCCAGGCCCTGCTCGGCGAGCTTGCGCCGCAACAGTTCCCGGCGGCGGTCGGCGACGGAGGTTCCGGCCACGGTCACGGTGGCATCGGTGTCTGACATGAAATCTGGCCCCTAGCCCTTAGTTGGTGTTCGCTGCTGCCATCAGCAGCACGACATCGTCGAGAGACGCACCGCCGAGAATCGCGGCGACCGGCAGATCCCGGTCCAGCGACGCCTGCACGCGCTTACGGAAGTCCAAGGCCTGCAAGGAATCCAGGCCCAGCGCGACCAGCGGCACCGAACGGTCGATGCTGTCGCCGGTGTCGATGCCCATGACGCGCTCGAGCTCGGCCAGCACCTGGTCCGCCAGCGGGCGATCGGCGACGACGGGCGCGGGTGCGGCCGGAGCGGCGGGCTCCGGCACGACCTCGGCCACGGCGGGCGCCGCCGGTTCGGCGGCGACGATCGCCGGGACCGGTTCCGGCTCCGGCACTTCCGACAGCACCGACGCCTGGCCGAACGCGCCCATGACATCGCGCAGGAACGACCAGTCCGCGGAGATGACGATGGCGTCCGTCGGCTGTCCGGTGAATCCGGCGGCGATGGCGTCGGCGGGATGCATCGGGAACACCCCGGCGCCCTCGACCCGTGCCATGCCCGCCGCGTCCAGCGGTCCCGCGACACTCCACAGGCCCCACTCCAGCGACGAGCAGTCGATGCCCCGTTCCCGCAAACGCCGGGCGAGCACATCCAGCATCCGGTTGGTGACCGCGTACAGAATCTGCCCGCGCCCACCGAGGGTCGCGGCCATGGACGAGCACAGCAGCACCCGACCGGTCGCGCTCAGCGGCACCGCGTCCAGCACGGCCTCCAGGCCCAGCACCTTCGACGCGGCGGCTGTGGCCACCAGGTCGCCGGTGATCTCCTCGATGCCCGCGTCCACATAGTTGACGGCGGCGTGGACGAGCAGGCTCACCGGCCGCTCCCCCAGCCCCGACGCCAGGCGCGCCACCTCCTCGGCGGCATTCACGTCGCAGGCTTCGACCACGATCTCGGTGGCTCCGGCGGTCCGCACCCGCGCCAATTCCGCGGCGGCCGCGCCCGATTCGCCGGACCGGCTCACCAGCGTGATCCGGCTCGCACCCTGCCGGGCGAAGTGCTCGGCGAACAGCAGCCCCAGTTTGCCGGTGCCACCGACGATCAGCACGTGATCGAGATCGGCGGCCGCGCCCGGCTCGGACTCGTCCGCGACCAGTCGCTTGACGAACACCTGGCTGCCGCGCAACGCCACCTCCGGCTCGCCCGCCGTGTGCAACGCCGCGACCAGGCGCTTGGCCTCCGCCGCTCCGGCGTCGGCCGCGAGATCCAGGTGCCGGAACAGCAGTCCGGGATTCTCCACACCGACACAACGGAATCCGGAGGCGACCGCGCCGTGGAACAGGTGCGGCACGGCATCACCGGACACCACGGCCTCGCCACCGGTCGTCACGAGCCAGCACTCGCCGCCCGGCCGCAGACCGGCCAGCGCGGGCAGCCACGCCCGCCCCGCGAAGAATTCGCTCAATTCGGCAATCGCGTCCGCCGAGGTGTTTTCGGGCAACGCGGGCCACAGCACCACGACGCTGTCGTACGCCTCCGCCGACGGCGCGGCGAGCAGTTCGCCGAGCTCACCCGAGTTCGGGTCGGCCGGAGCCGAGTCCGGGCGGATCGTGCCGCCGTCGGACACCAGCGCAGTCGCGGTCGCCCCGTAGCGGTCGGCGGCGGCCAGGAGCGCGGCGAGCTGGTCGGCGCAGCGGCCGGTGGGGTCGACGAAGGCCAGGCGGCGGGGCGGGGTGAGGGAGCGGCGCTCCCACAGGGTCCACCGTTCCACCAGGCGTTGGGGTTTCGGCACGGCCGGGGCCGGGGCGGTCACCTTGTCCGGGGCGTAGCCCGGGTTCGCCCACAGGCGCTTGGGATTCATCACCGTGTGCGGGAAGTCGCGTAGCGGGAGGGCCGGAGCCGAATCCGTCCGCAGGGCGTCCCAGTCGTAGCCGAGGTCGGCAACCGCGACGGCGGCCAGATTGCGGGTGAATTCGCGCAGGCCGGTCGCGGTGCGCAGGGAGGTGCCCAGGACCTTGAAGTCGCGGGGGCCGCGGGCGGGGTCCGGCGGGACCAGGGTGAGGTTCTCCTGCAGGGCGAGCTGCAGGACGGGGTGTTCGACGACCTCGATGAGGGTGTCGATGCCGTCGCGGGCTGCGGCGACCACAGCGCGGTCGAAGCGGACCCGGTTGCGCAGGTTCCAGTACCAGTACTGTTCCTGGATCAGGTCGGCGGTGATGGGAGCGCCCAGAGTCGCGCCGTAGCACGGGATCTCGGTGTCGAGGAAGGTCGGGTTGCTCATCTCGCCGCCGAGGAAGCCCTCGAAGTCCTCGCGCAGTTCGGCCACGATCGAGGTGTGGGCCGGGTAGGCGACGCCGATCTCGCGCGCGAACTGGCCCTGGGCGGTCGCGGCGGCGACCATGTCGGCGATGGTCTCGCGGTCGCCGGAGATGGCCATGATGTGCGGGGCGTTCACCACCGCCAGCTCGGCCCAGCCGGAGTGGCGGGCGAGCAGCGCCTCACAGTCCTCGCGATCCATGGCCAGCACGGCCATGGAGTAGCCGCGCGGTGAGAGCCGCTCGACCAGGTGCGCGCGGTGGGTGACCACCAGGACGGCGTCGCGGACCGACATCACCCGCGAGACCGCGCCCGCGGCCAGTTCGCCCTGGCTGTGGCCGATGGTGGCGGCCGGCTCGACACCAGCGGCCCGCCACATGGCGGCCAGACCGGCCATGTGGAACATCAAGGCGGGCTGCACTTCCCACACCGTGTCCTGGTACCGGCCCTCGGCGCCGAGCAAGTAGTGCAGCGGCTGGTCGTGGCCGAAGCGCTCGGCGTGCACGCCCGCGCATTCGTCGACGGCGGCCCGGTAGGCCGGGGACAGCTCGTAGTACAGCTTGCCCATGCCCGGGCGCTGACTGCCCTGGCCGGGGAAGACGAAACCGATGCGGCGGGCGGTGGCGGGACCGTCCCCGGCCACGACCGCCGCATGCGCGGCCCCGTCGGCGACGGCGCGCAGCGCATCGAGCAGCTCCTCGCGCCCGGTGACCATGGCCAGTGCACGGTGGCGGCGGGCGGTCCGGGTGCGGAACAGCATGTCCGCCAACCGATCCGGGGTGACGGCGGGCCGCTCGGCCAGGTAGGCCAGCAGGCCCGCGGCCTCCGCACGCACGCCGTCGGCGGTGTCGGAGGAGAGCAGGACGGGGATACTGCCATCGGGCAGCCGGTGGCTAGACATCGCTTTCCTCCAGCTCGGGCAGGGCGACCAGGGCGTGCGCATTGGTGCCGGCGACGCCGAACGAGGACACGGCCGCGTAGCGCAGTCCGGCCACGGCGGGCCATGGTTCGAGCTCGGTCGCGAGCCGCAGACTCGTGGCGGCCCAATCGATTTCGGTGGTGGGGTGCTCGGCGTGCAGGGTCGGCGGGATCTGCCCGTGCATCCCGGCCAGCAGCACCTTGATCAGCGCCAGCAGACCCGAGGCCGCCTGCGCATGACCGGCATTGGACTTCACCGAACCCAGGCGCGGTCCGTCGGCGCGCGGCACGCCGTACGTCGCGGCGAGCGCGGCCAATTCCAGCGGATCACCGACGGGGGTGCCGGTGCCGTGGCCCTCGATGAGCCCGACCTGCTCCGCGTCGATGCCGGACACCGCCAGGGTGTCGCGGATCAGTCGTTCCTGCGCGGCCGCGCTGGGCACCGCGATCGGCGCGCCCTTGCCGTTGTGGTTCACACGTGACCCCAGCAGCCGCCCGTACACGCGGTGGCCCAACTCGCGGGCCCGCGATTCCCGTTCCAGCACAACCACTCCCGCGCCCTCGCCCCACAGGGTGCCGGTGGCGTCGGCGGCGTAGGAGCGGCAGTGACCGTCGGAGGCCAGCGCGTTGTTCTTGGAGAACTCGTAGAACGCGCCCGGCGAACCCATGACGCACACGCCGCCCGCGAGCGCCCACTCGCACTCCCCCGCCCGGATGGCGGCGGCGGCCTGATGCACGGCGGTGAGCGCGGACGCGCACGCGGTATCGACGCTGATCGAAGGCCCGGTCAGGCCCAGTCCATGCGAGATGCGCCCGGCCACCGCGCCCAGCGCGGTCCCGGTGACCCGGTATCCGCTGTGCTCGTTGACCGAGGCCACCCGGGGCCCGTACTCCATGACCGAGACGCCCATCCAGCAGCCGGCCGAATCGCCCTCCACCGCAGCGGGATTGATCCCGGCCTGCTCGAGCGCCCGCCAGGCCACCCGCATCCCGGCCCGCTGCTGCGGATCCATCGCGACGGCCTCACGCGGGGTGATGCCGAAGAACAGCGGATCGAACTCGGTGGCGCCGGTGAGGAAGCCGCCCGCGTCGGGGACCGCGCCCCAGCCGTCCTGGCTCCCCAGGCTCAGCAGTTCCGCCAGCGGCCATTCCCGATCACGGGGAAAGGGGGCCAGCAGTTCGCGGCCCGAGGCCAGGGCGGACCAGAAGTCCGCGAGAGTGTCGATGCCGCCGGGCGCTTCCACGCCCATGCCGACGATCACGATGGGATCGCCGGAATCCGATCCGCTCATGCGACGACGCTCTTCTCCGCGATCAGCAGTTCGGCGATGCCGTCGACGTGCTGGTCGAGATAGAAGTGGCCACCCGCGAACATGGTCACCCGGATGCCGGCGCGGCTGTGGCCCTCCCACGCGAACAGGTCACGCGGCGCGACGAATTCGTCCTCGTCGCCGCCGAGCACGTGAATCGGAGTATCGACCGCGATGTCGGCGTCGCAGGAGTACGCGTCGAAGGCGCGGTAGTCGGCCTTCATCACCGGCAGCGCCATGCGCAGGACCTCGCGACTGCCCAGCACCTCCGCGCCGGTGCCGTTGAGCGCCGACATGTGGTCGAGCAGGGCGTCATCGTCGGTGGGGTGGCCCGGCAATGCGGCGATCCGCGCGGGCGCGGCGGCCGAGGAGGCGGCCAGCAACCGCACGGTCAACCCGGCGGCCTCGGCCAGGCGGGCGAATTCGAAGGCGACGATCGCGCCCATGCTGTGGCCGAAGACGGTGAGCGGCGCACCGGATTCGTGCGCGGAGGCCCGGAACGCCTCGAAAGCGCCCGCGGCCAGCTCCTGCAGGGTTTCGGCGGCGGCCTCCCGGGCCCGGTCCTGACGGCCCGGGTACTGGAACACCACGACATCGAATTCGGCGGCCAGCGTCTTGGCGAAGACCCGATAGGCCGAAGCGCCGGCGCCCGCGTGCGGGAAGACCAGCAGCGGTGGCGCGGATTCCGCACTCGGCGCCTGAAATTGCCTGATCCAGCCGAGTTCCCGTGCCATTTTCCGCATCTCTCCTACGCCCTGCCCGACCGCGTGAGCGTCGGTTCCGCTTGTCCCCCTTGCAATGTCCGGGCAACCGTAACACCGCCTAGTTAGTATAGGCTAGCCTTACCAACCAGGGTGATCAAGCTAACCGACGAACGGAGCGCCACAACGATGAACCGGACGACCTACGTCCTCGCGCGCGAACTCACGGACCTTCCCGACCACATCCGCCGCGCGCCCGCACCCGTGGTGCCCGAGTTCGCCGCGCCGTTCACGCTGCGGCTGGTGGACGTCGAGTCGAACGATCCGGAGACCATCACCGAATGGATGCACCGGCCGCACCTGCTCGAGACCTGGGAACAAGCCTGGGACGCCGACCGCCGCCGCCTCGACTGCGCCGCCCAGCTGGCCGGAAGCTTCTCGCGCCCCGGCATTCTCGAATACGACTTCACCGCACTCGAGCGTTCCGACCTGGGCCGCCGCGAGGTCGCCTATGTGGAGTTGTACCGTCCCGCCAAGGACGAGATCGCCCGCCTCTACGACGCCGACGCCCACGACATGGGCTTCCACATCGCCACCGCCGACACCGAACTGCTGGGCCGCGGCGTCATGTCGGGCTGGATGCGGCAGCTCGGGCAGGCGATCCTGGCGGCCGAACCCGAATGCCGCCGGCTGCTGTGCGAACCCGATCACCGCAACACCCCCATGCGGAAGGCGTTGGAGAAGATCGGGTGGCAGCACCTCGGCGACTTCGACATTCGGCCGGACCGTCGGATCTCGCTCTACGCGCTGCCGCGCACCGCGGCGGACCTGCCCGAAATCCGATAGCGCGGGGCGAAATTCACCGCCGGCTGCAGGATCCGGTCCGACAGTTCGCCCAGGCAGCTGAGATTCGGGAAACCCGGACCCTGCGCCATCGCGGCCATATTCGGCAGATACAGCTTCGCGTCCAGCCCGGACACCGCCAGGTCGTAGCCGATGGCCGACTCCACCCGAGACTGCTCCAAGGGACCACCGACCGCCAGCTCGAGCAGATCGGTTGCGGCGGAATCGAACAGATCCAGGAACCACAGCGGCTGCCCGCCGGTCGCGTCCACCACCAGATCGAAGGTGTGCACCTGATCCGGGCGCAGGTCGTTGCGCAGGGTCAAGGCGACCCGGTCGTCCTGATCGGCGAGACTCACCACCCGGCCCTGCAGATGATGAACCCGGTTGTCGCCCAACAGACTTTCCTGCACCCGCACCGAGAACACTCCGCGGTCGGTGCGGCGGATGACATCCCGGCGCTCGGCCATGCCCAGCCCGGCCCACTTGGTCGGGTCGCTGTAGAGCGAGTTCTCGAAATAGCTTTCACCGCGCGTGTACAGCGTGGCCTTCGGCGAGATCACCGAGACGGTCAGCATGTCGTGGCGGACCAGCTCGTCCAGGGCCGAACCGGCCGTCTCACCGCCGCCGATCACCGCGACGCGGGAGGCCGGCGGCAGCCCGTTGCGGCCCGCCAGCTCCCAGAAATCGGAGATGCTGAGCACCTTCGGATGCTCGGCCAGGGCGCGGTCGCTGCGGCCCGGACCGGTGATCATGACGGCGTCGCAATCGATCTCGGCCATCCCGCCGTCGGCGTCGGCGACCGAGACCAGCCAGCCGTCGGCCGCGGCGGCGATGCCGGTCACGGCGCCCCGCACCAGGTCCATCTCGCTGCGCTTGGCCACCCACTGCAGGTACTTGGCCCACACGTGGTGCTGCGGGCTGGGCCGGCCGCGGTCGATCCACTCGGCATAGGTGCCGTGCTCGACCAGGAAGGCGGTCCAGCTGAACGCCCGCATGGCCTCGTCGATTTCGCGGTTGCGGCCGCGGGCCCAGGTGGAGTGGTAGGGGAAGCCGACGTCCTTCTCCGGGCTGGTGCCCAGGCGGTGCCGGCCGTCGGTCCAGCCGCCGGTCGGCAGCCAATTGCCGCCCACCGTCTGCGCTTCGACCACCGTCACCCGTGGCGCGGGCAGGCCCAGGTCACGCAGCACCCGCGACTTGGCCGCTACCGCCAGGGCTTTCGGCCCCGCACCGACCACCAGAAGTGTTTCCACCGGTTCTCCGTCCCAGTTGCTCAACTGTTGCCTGCCTCGCACAACCCGCCAACCACTTTAGGTTTGCATAGCCTTACCTTATCTTGCAGGGCGGCACTTGCGAAGCGCTCGGGACGAAAAGATCGGACAGAACACAGTGCCCCGTACTTCGACCCTGAACGGCCCCGGACTCCAACGGAATCCGGAGCCGTTCGGCTAGGCGGAGACCGGAGCCAGACGCCAGCCAGAGGCGCGGGTGCGCTCGTTCCAGAAGGCCGCGTAGCGACCCTCCAGCGCCAGCAATTCCGCGTGCGTCCCGCGCTCGACGATGCGACCGGCATCCATGAACAGGATCTGATCGGCGTGCGCGATGGTCGCCAGCCGGTGCGCGACCACGAGCACGGTGCGGCCGCGGGTGAGTTCGTGCACACCACGCACCACAGCCGCCTCGTTGTGCGGATCCAGCGCACTGGTGGCCTCGTCCAAAAGCACGATCGGGGCGTCCTTGACCAGGGCGCGGGCGATCGAAACCCGCTGCCGCTCACCACCGGACAAGGCCGAACCACCCTCGCCGACCGCCGTCTGCCAGCCGTCGGGCAGGCGCTCGGCGATCTCGTCCACCCGCGCGATGCGCGCGGCCGCCAGCACCTCCGCATCGGTGGCGTCCGGACGGCCCGCCCGAATGTTCTCCAGCACCGACCGATCGAAGAGATAGACGTTCTGGAAGACCAGCGCCAGGCGATTCAGCAAGGACTCCGCCGGCTGTTCCCGAACATCGTGGCCACCCACCGAGACACGACCGGAATCGGTGTCGTGGAAGCGGGCCGCCAACCGCAGCACCGTGGACTTGCCCGCGCCACTGGGACCGACGATCGCCGTGGTGGTGCCGGGCGCGGCGGTGAACGAGATGTCCTCCAGCACGGTCTTTCCCGGGCCGTAGCCGAAGGTGACACCGTCGAACTCCACCTGCGAGGCACCGGCCTCGACCGATGAATCAGGCTGCGCCAACGCCGGTTCCGCCAGCAGGGCACTCACCCGATCGGCGGCGGCCGCGGCCGTGCGCAAGGCGCCACCCAGCTGGGCGGCCTGGGTCAGCGGCTCGATGAAGCGGGAACTCACCGCGATCAAGGCGATGGCCGCCGCGGCCGAGATCGCGCCGTCGGTGGCTTGGCCCACCACCAGGTACACCAGCACCAGGAAGACCGCCTGCACCACCAGCGTGAACCCGATCAGACCGGGGACGGCCGCGACCAGCAGGCCGTTGGCGGCCGTGCGCTGACGCGCGAGCGCCGCGTCCAACGCCCGGTTGCCCGCGCCGACCGCACCCAGCGAACGCAGCATCGGCTGCGCCTGAGCGAATTCCAGCACCCGGGCATTGGCCTCGGTGGCGGCCTCGTGCATGCGCTCGTCGGCGGCCACATTGGAACGATTCGCCCACAGGTTCACCAGGAACAGCACCGGCGCGGTCACCAGCATGGCCAGCGAGATACGCCAGTCGACGAACACCATGCCCACCGCGACGCCGAGCGGAACCAGCACGCCGGTCAGCATCTTCGCCAGCAGGTAGGCGATCAGGCCCTGCACCTCGCGGACGTTCTCGACCATCACCCGCGACAGCTCGCCCGCGTGCCGATCGTCGAACCAGCCCAGCGGCAAGGCATTCAGGTGATCGCCGAGCCGGGTCTGCAGACCGTGCTGCATCCCCACACCGACCCGCAGGCCGAGCACCGACTGCAGGTAACCGAACACCACGACCCCGGCCACGGCCAGCGCCAGCCACAGCGTCCACCACCAGGCGCGACTCAGGTCATGGTCGAACAGCGCCCGCAGCACGGGCACCAGCAGCACGTAGGCCGCCGCCTGCGACAGCGCCTGGGCCACGATGGCCAGCAGCAATCGCGGTGTCAGCCGCTCGAATTCGGCCGGAACGAGGCCGAGCACCTTGCGGATCATCGAGTCTCCTCCTCGGCGCCGGCGACGCTGTGCAGCGCGGCCGCGTTGATTTCCCAGAGCCGCTGATACAGGCCGCCCGCGGCGTGCAGGCTCGCGTGATCGCCCTGTTCGACCAGGGTTCCGTTGTCCAGCACCAGGATTCGATCCACACCGGTGATGGTGTGCAGCCGGTGCGCGATCACCAGGACGGTGCGGCCGGCCACCAGTTCGGCCAGCGCGTCCTGCACCGCCGCCTCGGATTCGGGGTCGGCGAACGCGGTCGCCTCGTCGAGCACCAGCACCGGAGTGTCGGCCAGCAGGGTGCGGGCGATCGAAAGCCGTTGCGCCTCACCACCGGACAGCACGACATCCACGCCGATCTCGGAGTCGTAGCCACGCGGCAGCGCCAGAATGCGGTCGTGGATGCGAGCCGCGCGGGCCGCGCGCTCCAGGTCCGCGAGCTCGGCATCCGGGCGGGCCAGGCGCAGGTTGTCGGCGATGGTGCCGCGGATCAAGCGGACATCCTGGAAGACGAACCCGACCGTGCGATACAGCTCCGCGCTCGGGATGTCACGAATATCGGTGCCGCCGATGGTGATCCGGCCCGCGTCCACGTCATAGAAGCGGGGCAGCAGCTTGGCCAGCGTCGACTTGCCGGAGCCGCTGGGACCGACCAGGGCGGTCATGGTGCCGGGCGCGAGCTCGAGGTCGACGCCGCGCAGCACCTGGTGGTCGGCGCGGTAGCCGAAGCTCACGCCCTCGAAGCGGATCAGTCCGGCGGGATCCTCCCCCGCCGCGGAATCATCCGCGCCGGAAGCCAATTCCGGGGTCTGCATCAGTCCGTGCAGACGCAGCGCGGCATCACCGGCCGTGCGCAGCGCCTGGGTGCCGTAGCCCAGACCCAGCAGCGAACTGCCCAGCCCGAGCCCGACCAGCAGGAACGGCAGCAGGTCCAGCGGCTCCAGCCAGTCCAGGCCGACGCCCGCCAGCCCGGCCACCACGATCAGCAGCATGACGAAGACCGGGGAGACCACGGTGTCCGAGATCGACTGCACCGTCATGACGGGCAGCTTCAGCCGCCGCAGCCGGTCGGTCTGCTCCTCGACGGCGGTGCGGAACTCGGTGTGCGCCTTGCCCGCTCGCCCGAAGGCCCGGACCACCTGGATGCCGTCCACGAATTCGACGGTCGCGGCGCGGGTGCGCTGTTCGGCGGCGTTGTAGGCGAGCAGGCGTTCGCGGCCGGGCTCGTCGAGCATGGCGCGCATGCACAGCGCGTACACGATCAGGGGCAGCAGCAGGACCAGCGTCAGCCGCCAGTCCACCGTCGCCAGGTAGACGAGGGTGACCAGCGGCGCGGTCACCGAACCGATGAAGTCCAGGCGCGCGTGTGCCACCAGGTAGTGCAGGGCCTCGACATCGTCCTGCAGGTACTTCTTCACGTCGGCGGAGGCGCGGGCGCCGAACCAGCCCAGCGGCACCCGGGTCAGCTTGTCGGCCAGCAGGCGGCGCAGCGTCAGCTGGTAGCACGCGTCCACGGCGTGCGACCAGGTGAGCGCGACCGTCTGCAGGATCGCGCGGGCCACCAGGACCAGCACCGCGATCAGCAGCAGCCGCCACACCCGATCGGCATCGGGGGTGTCGCGCAGCAGTTCCCGGCAGGCCGACACGATCAGCAGGAACGGGACCACCGAGCAGACCGCGGCCACCGCCACGATCAGCCCGGCCGCGGTGAGCGGCCCGGCCACCGGGGCGAGGATCTCCTTGCGCGCGGCGGCTTCGCGCCGCCGCCGCGCCTTCGCCTCGGCCTTCGCGTCCAGGCCGCTCGGCTCGGAGCCCTCGGGTCCACGACTGTCCGCGCCGGAGGCGTCCGCCTCGACCGCGGGCGGTGACTCGACCGTCATCAGTCCGCCTTCCACCTTCGTCACTCCGGCGTTCCCACGAACACCGGCGAGAAGATAGGTTAGGCTAACTTTTGCTGAACGACCATACCGAGGCTCAGCGCGGCACCTTCACGGTCAGCTTCTGACCATCGGCGTTGTGCACCATGCAGGTCGCGCGGCCATTGGACTTGCTCCACTGGACCTCGTTGGCCGGATACAGGATGAACGACTCCAGCTTGTCGACCACCGGACTCGACGCGAGCAGCTTGTCCAACTGCACCTGGCAGGCCTCACTGGCCTTGTCGAAGGACGCGTCACTCGAACCCGGCCACGAACCGGGCAGGTGCACCTGGGTGATCACCTCGCCGTCGTGCGGCGAATCACACGGCAGCACGGTCACCTTGCGGATGTGGTTGTTCTCCTTGACCGTCTGCACGCAGTCGCCGGTCTTCACCTCGTCGATGGAGATCGAAGTCGGCGAATCCGCCAGGGCCGAGGTGCGGGTCGTATTGTCCGACGACGCGGTCGTACTCGAATCGGTCACCGCGGCGATGGCGAACACCACGACGAACAGCAGCACCCACAGGCCCGACGCGATCAGACCGACGATCGCCAACCCCCGGCCGGCCTGATTGCGCTGCTTCGTCTGATTGAGCGCGATGAAGCCGAACGGGACGGCGAGCAGGCAGGCGCCGAGCAGACCGAGGATCAGCGTGGCGATGGCAAAGCCGTTGGTGCCCTGCGCGGGCGGCGGGCCCATCGGATAGGCCGGCGGCATCGGCTGGAAACCGGGCTGGCCATAGTCCGGCTGGCCGTACGCGGGCTGCTGCGCCTGACCGTAATCCTGCTGACCATAGGCGGGCGGAACCTGGCCATACTCCGGCTGACCATAGGCGGGCTGCTGCGGATAGCCGTACTGCCCGGGCTGCGGCTGACCGGGCTGGCCCGGCATACCTTGAGGCTGTTGGTCATTCGGATACACGAGACCCCCGATCATTCCGCCGACCCGGACAATCCGGGCGTCGGCTCACCGTACCCCGCAAACCGGACACACCCGGGGGCTAGGGTTTGACGGGTGAGACGCAGGCAGCAACCGCCGCTACCGAAGCGGCACGGACTCGATCCGGCCCGGTTGCGGCTACCCGAGGACGGGGACTGGGCGACCATCCGCGACCACCTCGTGGAACGCCTGCCCCGGGTCCGGCCCGAACGCATCGACGAACTGCTGCACGAGGGCGGCATCGTGGATCTGGCCGGACCGATCACCGGCGAAACGCCCTACGCGCCCGGCACCGCGGTGTGGTTCCACCGCGATCTGCCCGACGAGACCGAGGTGCCGTTCCCGATCGACATCGTGCACCGCGACGACGACATCCTCATCGTGGACAAGCCGCACTTCCTCTCGACCATCCCCCGCGGCCAGCACATCCTGCAGACCGCGCTGGTGAAACTGCGCCGCGAACTGGACCTGCCGGATCTGGTGCCCGCGCATCGACTCGACCGGGTCACCGCCGGACTGGTCCTGTTCATCGTGAACCCGGCCCGGCGCGGGGCCTATCAGACGATGTTCCACAAGCGACTGGTGCACAAGGAGTACGAGGCCATCGCCCGGGTCGATCCCGACCTGGAACTGCCGCGCACGGTGATCAGCCGCATCGTCAAGGAACGCCAGGTGCTCAAGGCCTACGAGACCGACGGCGAACCCAATGCCGAGACCGTCGTCGATCTGCTCGAACAGCGCGACGGACTGGGCCGCTACCGGCTGCGGCCGCGGACCGGGCGCACCCATCAGATCCGCATCCACATGAACAGCCTCGGCGTCCCGATCCTGGGTGACGACTTCTATCCGGAGCTCACCGACAAACCGGTCGACGATTACACCCGGCCGCTGCAACTGCTGGCCTCGGCGCTGGAGTTCCCCGATCCGGTCACCCGGCAGCAGCGCCGCTTCGAAACCACGCGCACGCTGCAGGCCTGGGACGATCCCGAGGGCTGGGCGAGCGGCCGGGTCGCGGCCGCAGGGTATTCCGCGCAGCGGGATTAACCACATTCGAAGCGGATTCCAAGAATTCGCTCGTACACTGGCCTGGATGTCTCGAAACGATAACGGCGCGGTGGCGGTGCTGGGCGAAAGCCCGGCGGAGCTGCCCGAATCGCCCACGCTGCCCGGCCACAAGCTGCATGCCTACGTGGATGTCGCCGTCGTTGTCGTCGTCTTGATCTGTACGAATCTCATCGCGCACTTCACCAACCAGTGGGCGAGCATCGTCTCGGTGCCGATTGCCGCGGTGGTGCTGGTGGCCCTGGTCCGGCGGCGCGGACTCGGCTGGGCGGAACTGGGACTCTCGCCGCGGCAGTGGCGACGGGGATCGGTGTGGGCGCTGGCGGCGGTGGGCGTGGTGCTCGCGGCCGTCGCCATCGGCGCGGCCCTGCCCATCACCCGGCCGTTCTTCCTGAACGACCGCTATGCCGCGGTGTCGGGCGCGCTCATCGCGTCCATGATCGTCATCCCGCTGCAGACCGCGATTCCCGAGGAACTGGCCTTCCGCGGCGTCCTGCACGGCACCCTGGATCGCGTGGTCGGGGCGCGCGGCGTCTTCGCGGCCGGCTCGATGCTGTTCGGGCTCTGGCACATTGCCTCGTCACTCGGATTGACCAGTGGCAACAAGGGATTGACCGGATTCCTCGGGGGCGGCCCGGCCGGGCAGATCCTCGGTATCGCGCTCGCGGTGCTTGCGACCGCCGGGGCCGGGGTGGTCTTCACCTGGCTGCGCCGGCGCAGTGGCAGCCTGCTCGCGCCGATCGCGTTGCACTGGGCGGTGAACGGCGCGGGCGCGCTGGCCGCGGCCGTGGTCTGGCACGTCACCGTGCACTAGAGCCCCAGAGGGGGCCGACTGACCTGGGAACAGAGGATTATGGTCAGCCGGCCCGGGGTCGGTTCGGCGGGTTGGGCCACGCCGAACCGAATCTGTGGGTACCGCGCCCCGTAGTGCGCGGACTCGCGAACTGTATCCAGTGTCCAGTTCACCCCGCGGCACTTTCGCGAAAAAACTGAAACATGTTTCGTTCAGATGATGTTCCGGCCGTCTCAGCGGACTGGCCCGCCTCTCCGAAGGAGAAGCGGGCCAGCCGATTCGGGTACCTATTCGAACGTCAGCGGCGAACGGCGTCGCTCACCTCTGCGGAGTCCGACAACTCGGCATCCCACTCCACATGCTTCGTGGCATCCCCACCATGGCCCGGCCACCACGCGAAACGGCCGACCAGAGCGGTCACCGCCGGCGTGAAGAACATCGCCATGACGAAGGCCGCGATGGTGATGCCCAGCGAGATGGCGAAACCCATCTGGGAGAGCACCGAATTGCCCGCCAGCATCATGGAGGCGAAGGTGCCCGCCAGGATGACACCGGCCGCGGCCACCGTCGGACCCGTGTGCCGCACGGCCAGCGCCGCCGAGCGATGCGGATCGTTGCCCTCGCGGGCCTCCTCCCGCAATCGGGCGACCATGAGGATGTTGTAGTCGGTGCCCAGCGCCACCACGAACAGGTACATGATCAACGGCAACTGGAAGATCAGACCCTGCTCGCCCCTGATGTGCTGGAAGACCAGCACCGCGGAGCCGAGCGTCGCCGCGAAGCCGAGGAACACCGAGGCCATCAGGTACCAGGGCGCGACCACGCTGCGCAGCAGCAAGGCCAGCACGATCATGATCAGCACCGCGGCCACCGGGAACACCACCGTGTAGTCACGGTTCATGGCGTGCTGGAAGTCGACGAACACCGAGGTCATACCGCCCACCACCGCGGTGGTGCCGGCCGGGGCCGAGGCATGCGCGGTGTCGCGCAACGGCCCCTTCACGGTGTCCAGCGCGGCATCCGATTCGGGCTTGTCGGTGAGCGTCACCTGGAATTCGGCCACCGAGCTGTCCTTCGACAACGTCGGCTGCGACACCTCGCCCACGCCGCCGATACCGGTCAACGCCGTACGGAAGGTGTTCAGCTCGTCCTTGTTCAGCGTCCCCTGGTCGGCGCGCAGGTAGACCTGCGACGGCTGGGTGCTGCCCGCGGGCATGCCCTTGAGCAGTTCCTTGCCGTACACCGTCGATTCGGAGGCGTCCGAGGTCGAGCCGGCACTCAGATCGAAGGTCGGGTTGAAGCCCAGCGCGAAGATGCCCAGCACCAGCAGCACGCCGCCCGACGCCGCGGCGAACAACGCCGGACGCTTGCCCAGCGCATTGCCGACCGCGCCGAAACGCGCACCCTCGGGCTCGGTCCGCCACGCCTTCGACGGCCAGAACACCTTGGTGCCCAACAGCGAGACGATGGCCGGGACCAGGGTCAGACCGGCCAGCAGCGCCACCGCGACCGCGATGGCCAGGGCGATGCCCATGGACCGGAACATCCCCAGGGTGGACAGGGTGAGCGCACCGAAAGCGATGATCACCGCCGCCGCGGCCGAGGTGATGGCCTCGCCGACCCGTTCCACCGAGCTGACCATGGCCGTCTTCGGGTCCTCACCGGCGCGCAGGCGCTCCCGGTAGCGGAACATCAGGAACAGGATGTAGTCGGTGCCGACGCCGAAAAGCACGACGACCAGCAGCGATTGCACCGAGTTGTCGATCTTCAGGTCGAATGCCGAACTGGCCGAGGCGATCACGCCGTTGGCCAACGCCGACACCAACCCGATCACGATGATCGGCAGCAGCGCGATGATCGGACTGCGGAAGATGACCAGCAGCAGCACCAGGATGAGCACCACGGTCGCGATGCCGATGATGGCCAGGCCCTTCTGGCTGGAATCCTGCTGATCCAGCATCTGGGCCGCGGTGCCGGTGACACCGGCCTTCAGGTCGGTGCCGGAGACCTGTTCCTTCAGGGCGTCACGCAGCGCCTTGACCGCGTCGGTCTGGTTCTTGGCCGCCTGGTCGGTCGCCTTGGTCATCGCGACCGCGACCACACCGATGGCCTTGGTCTCCGACGGCGGCAGCGCCTGAACGGCGGTGACGTCCTTGATCTTCTGCTCGGACAGCTTCGTCGCGGCCGCGGAGACGGCCGCCGCGTCCTGATCGGTCAGCGGAGCCCCGTCGGAGCGCTCGAAGACGATCAGCGCGGCCGGGGTGTTGCTGTTGGGGAATGCCTTCTGCTGCAGCTCCATCGCCTGGACGGATTCGTAGTGGGAAGGCAGGAAGTCGGATTGCTCGGTGGTGGCCGTGAGCTTGGGCGCCGTGGCGACGACCGCCACGATCGCGATCAGCCACGCGCCGATCACCAGCCACGGGAAGCGGACGACCAGTCGTCCTAGTCCAGAGAACATGCGGGAGAAGTCCTTTCGGGGTTCGGCCGCGCGCTATTCAGATGTCGAGGACCTGGGCAGCCGGGTTCTCCAGCGCATCGGCGACGATCCGGTAGACCTTCGCCGGAACAAGATCACGCAATTCCCCCGGCGAGTCCACGATGTCGACGGTGAAGTCGCCGTATCCATCCTTACCCAAGTGAAGGAATTCGCGCCACCCCCCAAATCCCTTGAGCCATTCCGTCATCAGCGAGAGGTCCGACTGATCGGAGCCCTTCCGGACGGTCAGGTACTCGTCTTTCCGCTCCTCGGCGGCATTCCGGGTGGCCCGCGCGAAGTCCGTCCAGTCCAGGAAATGCCGGTGGACGACCAGTTTGCCCTTGCGGCTCAGGAAGACCTGGACCGATTCACTCCCCTCCGAGGTGACCTTGCGACCGTCCGCCAGCGGGCGGCCGACGAAGCGCTGGGTGCGGCCACCGCCGGGGCCGACTCGCAGGGTGATCTCACGCATGCCCTCGGGGAGGGGATCCGGGACCAGATCGGTGGCGGGCTTGTCCATTTCGAGGGCCATGAGATGCTCCGAATCATTCGTGGATGCGTATATGGGCATGCGTGTACGACACGAGACCGCGGGTGCGATACCCGGTGCGCCGCAGTCGATCTCAGCGATTCCCGACGGCGGAACACCGTCTTCAGTCACTATAAGTAGACGTATACGTATAGAGCAACCCTGATTTGACCCTGAAGTTTCTCCAGACCGATCCCTGACCCCGGAGACGCGAAAGGGCCCGTCCCCCCGATCGGGAGACGGGCCCGCACAGCAGGATTCAGCGACCGCGCCGCTTGCCCGGCTTCTTCGCGCCGCCCTGCTTCGACTTCGCCGCGGCCGCGGGCTTTTTCGCCGGAGCGGGCTTGCGCTTGGCCGGCGACTGCTGCTTGCCCGGCTTGTTCGCCTGCTGCCCCGACGGCGAACGGGTACTGCGCTGTGAACGGCCGCGCACCACACCCACGAACTCCTCCACCAATTCGGTGGTGCGGTCGGCCGGCCAGGCCAGCGCGACCTCGGTCTCGGGCACATCGGTGACCAGGCGGTAGACCAGGTCCTTGCGGTGGTGCAGGCGGGCGATCGAATGCGGGACGATGGCGGCGCCGCTCACCGCGGCCACCAGCTCCATGGTCATGGCGGCCTCGTCCAGGTCGGCGGCGTCCTGCATGCGCTCGTCGGCCAGATCGACCGTGGCGACCTGCTCGAACAGGGCGATCGGATGATCCTTGGGCACCACGACCACCGGCACCTCGCGATACAGCGGAATCGCGCTCATGCCGTCACTGTCGATGGGCAGGCGGACGAAGCACATGTCGACCGCGTCCGTGCGCAGCGCCGACTCCTGCTCCTTCATCGGGACCGGGATCAGTTCCAGCCGGATGTCGGGGAATCGGTCGGCCCAGATGCGCTCCCACTTGGTGACGGTCACGCCCGGGACGAACCCGACACGCAGGCGATCCACCGCCTCCGCCTCCGTGACCGGCTCCGCCGGGGCGGCCGCGATCAGCGCACGAGCCTCTTCGAGCACCGCCTGCCCGTCCTCGCTCAGCTGGGTCGGCTGCGCGCCGGGCACGAACAGCTTGGTATCGAGCTCTTCCTCCAGCTCGATGACCGTGCCACTCAATCGCTGCCGCGAAATGCCCAGTCCCCGTGCCGCGCGGGCGAAGTGCAATTCCTCGGCTACCGCGACGAACCAGCGCAGGCGCGTGATGTCGATGGACTCCAACCGGCCCTGACCTGTCATGGGGTCCAGGTTATTGCACCGGCCAGCAGGTTCTGCCCACCCGCCCGATACCCTTGACAGGTGAGCCCGGACAAGAACACCCAAACCATGAAGCCGCTCACCGCGGCGAACAAACTCGGCATCTACCTCCCGGCTACCCCGGCCGAGTTCCAGAGCTCACCCATCACCCGCGCCCAGCTCGAAGAGCTGCGGGTGAACCCGCCGCAGTGGCTCACCGACCTGTACGCCAACGGGCCGTTCCCGCGTGACGTGGTGGCCCGCAAACTCGGCATCTCCAACTCCGGTCTGGCTCGCAACGGCGTCAACGACGCGCTCACGACCGACGAGATCACGGCCCTGCTCGCCGACCCGCCCGAATGGCTGGTCCGCGAACGCGACAACCTGGTCGCCGTCCGCAAGGAAGCCGAGCGGGTCAAGGAGAAGGAGGCCGCGCGCCGCGCCGCCACCAACCGTCCGGCCAAGAACCTGTTCGGACCCAAGTAACGCGTCACAGCCTGCGCAGCACCCGGTCGACCAGGTCCGGGGCGGCGCCGAGGTAGTTCTCCGGGCGAAGCAGCTCGGTCAGTTCGAGCCTGCTGAGGTGCCCGACGATGTCCGGCGACTCGGCGAGCACATCGGCCAGCGGGCGGGTGCTCGACCGGGCCTCGAACGACGCGGCCTGCAACGCCTTCTTGGCCTGCGGCTTGCCCAGGATGGGCGCCAACCGGATCGACAGCCGTTCGGCGACGATCTGCCCCTCGGTCAGTGACAGATTCTCGGCCATCCGATCGGCGTCCGCGATCAGACCGGTGGCCAGCTCGACCGCCGTATGCGCGGCGCCGCCCACCAACAGCAGACACTCGCGCAACGGCTGCCATTCGGCGTGCCAGGACCCGGCCGCCCGTTCGTCCTCGGCCAGCAGCGCACCGAACAAGGTCGAGGCCAGCGCCGGAACCTGCAGGGCGGCCGCGCGAATCATGGTGCTCAACACCGGGTTCCGCTTCTGCGGCATGGCCGAGGACTCACCGCGACCCGGAGCGGCCGGCTCGGTCAATTCGGCCGTCTCCTCCCGGGACTGGGAGATCACGTCCACCGCCAGCTTGCCGAGGACGCCTGAGGTCAGGGCCAGCGCCGCGGCCAGATCCGCGATCGGGGTACGGACCGTGTGCCAGGGCGTGGCGCTCACCGTGAGCGAGAGCTCCGCGGCGAACTCACCGGTGAGCCGCTCCACGATCTCGCCCGCCGGCGCGTCCGAGAGTTCCGACTGGGCGCAGCGGGCGCACTCGATGTAGGACGCCAGAGTGCCCGCCGCACCGCCCAATTGAACCGGCAACGTGCCACGCACCCGGTCCAGGCGTTCGCGGGCGTCGAGCAGGCCCTGCATCCAGACCGCCACCTTCGCCCCGAACGTCGTCGGCACCGCGTGCCGGGCCAGGGTGCGGCCCGCGATCGGAGTGGTGCGGTGGCGGCGGGCCAGGTCGGCCAGCGCCGCGAGAATCGTGTCCAGGTCGGCGATCACCACGGCCAGCACGCGGGAGGCGATCACCATGGTCGCGGTGTCCAGGATGTCCTGACTGGTGGAGCCGTAGTGCACGTAGTCGGCGCTCACCGGGTCCACCTCCGCGACCGCGTCGTGCAGGCGTTCCACGAAGCACACCACCGGATTCGCGGCCCCGCGCGAGGCCCGCGCGATCTCGCGGGCGTCGAACTCGTGCTCGCGCACGGCCGTGGCCAGGTGACCGGTGACGGTGTCGGGCACCATGCCCAGGCGGGCCTCGGCGCGGGTCAGCGCCAGCTCCACCTCCAGCATGGCCTCGATCCAGGCGTCGTCGCCCAGCAGGGATTCCACCGGCGTGCCCGCCCCGACCGGGGCCAGCAGACCGCATTCCACCGTCATCTCGGTGTGCCTTTCACTCTCGTCGGGGAGTTCGGAATGCCGTTGCACCCCGAGATGATTCGGTGCGGACCCCGCGTAGCGATGGGCGGTGAGGATCTCGCGGGCGATGGCGTCGCCATCGGCGAGGGTCACCGAATTGACCCGCGGGCGCGGGCCCGCCGCGGTCACCCAGCGCACCGCCTCGGTCGGTACCCCGAAGGCGTAGCGGCGCGGATGGATCCGGCCGCCGGCGTCGACCGGGTGATGCGAGCCCGGGGCCAGCGCCAGACCACCGGTGCGGTAGCGGCCGCCGTCCGGCGAGGCGATCGAATAGCCGCTGACCTCGTCCCGGCGTAACAGGTTGCGCAGCAGTGGATCCGCGGTGCGATGCAGGTCCGGAGCGGGCACCCAGGCGTCGACGAGGGATCGTGCCCGTGCCACCGAGTCACCCACCCGGGGCGAATCGGCCACGTAGCACTCGTGCCGGGTGTCCGCCCGGACCCGCATGCCCGGACCGGCGACCCGCACCACGCCCGCGCGGATCAGGGCCGCCAGTTCCGAGATCCGGTGCGCCGGCGGGCCGATGGACAGGAACGAGTTCAGCGGCGTGTACCAGCGATCCAGGTCGTCGCGGTAGGAGGAACCCGCGATACCGCCGTGATCCACCACCAGGCGCACCTCGTTGCGCAAGTCGCGCAACACATCCAGGGCCGCCTTCATCGGGCCGCGCACATTGCCGAGGCGGGCCTGCTGGACGTCGGCGTCGAGGTAGGCCAGCAGCCAGGAGTGGAAATCGGCGGGATCGGTGAAACAGCGGCCGGCGGTCGGGTCGGCGAGGGCCTGCCAATCCCAGCGGTCGGCGGCCGCGATACCGAAGCGGTTCAGCAGTTCCTCGATGTCACCGGGCGCCGCGGCGAGCAGGTAGCGGTCCCGGAAGGAGGCCAGCCGGGGCGGGCTGACCCGGTCGGCCAGCAGGCGGGTGTAGTAGACCGACTCGACCTCGCGCGCGATGTAGGGCCAGACGTCGCGCCGGAAGGACACGTCGCCGGAATCCCGGGCGCGGCTGCGCAATCGGGCGATCCGGTCGCTGTTCAGCAGCAGCGGTTGGTAGCGGCCGTCGACGCCCTTCTGATGTTCGCCGCGCGCGTGATGCGGGACGCCGCGGCGGCAGCCGCTGATGATGAGCGGCTCCCGGCCCGAGGCCACGTACTCCAGGCCCGCCTCGGTCTCCTTGAACCGGCCGCCCCGGCCCGCCGTCAACAGCGCCAGATAGTCGAAGAAGGTGAGGCCCAGGCCGCGAATGATGACCGGCTCCCGCTCCGGCAGCCGATCGAGGTCGGCGTCGGCCGCATTACCGGGCGGAAAGTAGGTGAGGCCCAGGCGATCCGCGGCGACGGTGAGAGAACCCGGCGCGTCCGGCGGGGCCTCGGCCAGATGGCCCTGTGTCAGCACCACCGCGTGCAGGCCGCGCAGCCGTTCCCCGGTGTTGAGCTCCAGTTCCTGGAAGCCGCCGGGTCCGTCGCGCAGGTCCACCACGGTTGCCACGATTTCGCGGACCCGCACCCAGTCGGCGTAGCGGTCGCGGGTGCGTTCGAAGGCCCAGCGCAGGTAATGGCCGTAGTAGGCGCGCGACGGATAGGTGTCAGGGGAAATGCGCGAGGCCGTCCCGAAGGCGGCGGCGGGCAGGCCCGCGAAATTGCCGATCTTCGTCAGGAAATCGGACCATTCGTAGAGGCTGGGGCCCCGTTCCACCGGGCCGGCCATCTCGACGGTGTCGTCGGTGAAGATCGTGACCTGCTCGGCGACGGTGTTCATGAGCAGGTGCGACGACTGATCGGTCCGCCAGACCGAGCCGGTGCCGACCCGATTCGAGTCGATGACCACCAGCTCGACCCCGGCGGCGATATCTAATTGACGCGCATTGGCGCAAATACGTTCGAAGACATTCAGGCCCCTGGGACCGACGCCGACAATAGCGATCCGTAAAACATTGTCGAGCATGCAAACTCACCGATCGCGCTCGATTAGCCGTACCCGAATCCGGATACGCCGCCGAGGCTAGCAGCGGGTCGAACAAGCCCTCAAGAATGCGCGGTACGGTACGTCTGCTTCGCCGGAAATGTCAGCCGTTCCGGATTGTCAGCAGTAGTAGCAGACGCCATTCGCGGGCAGCTCGGTGAAACAGTTGACGCACACGGCCTTCCGCGCTTCCGGTTCCGGCTTCGCGACCGGCGCCGGACCGGCGGCGGTGACCCGGCGCGGCGCGCCACCGTTGCGCGGAATCAGCGGCGGGATGCCACCGTCGGTGGGGATCTCCGCGCCGTAGGCGGCATAGCACTGCCAGCGGGCGTAGGCCGCGTGCACCTCGAGGTCGGCCGGGACGGGTAGGTGCGCCAGCTCCAGCACGTACTTGTAGCTGTCGCTGACCTTGTGATTCTGCTTGACGCACAGGGCGGTCAGCGGCGGCTCGCCGGCATTGTGGCAGCGGCGCGCGACCTTGCGCAGGATGGCGTCCATCCAGGTACGGGTCGGCGCGTCGGTGCGAATGCCCGACATCTCCTGCACGCGCTCGGCCAGTTCGTTCACAGTGACGAAATGACCGTAGCCTGAAGCACATTCGGCCAGCACTTCGTGGGCGGCCAGAGACCACGCCACCGCCGCATCGCGGAAAGTCACCGCGGTCCGGTCGTCGATCCGCCAAGCCCCGGAAGTTGTTGTCGCAGCATCCCTCATAGCCTGTACACGCTAACGCTTTCGCCCGGCGACACGCCAATTCCGTTTGGACATATGGGGTTTCAGTTTGGTCACACTCGTCCAGATTTGGCATTACCGGCCAGTATCCGGACAAAAAGAAAAGACCCGCTTCCCAAATGGGCAGCGGGCCGGGCACTCTCGCCCCAAAACACACCGGTCCGCTTCCCAACGGGAAGCGGACCGGTGATCAATGACTTGGTTCAAGTCATGGAGCAGGCTGGTCGTTTCGAGCGACCTGCAAGCAGTCGCTACGGCTACTTGGCCTTCTCCAGGACCTCGACCAGACGCCACCGCTTGGTGGCGGACAGCGGACGGGTCTCCATCAGCTGCACGCGGTCGCCGATACCGGCGATCTCGTTCTCGTCGTGAGCCTTCACCTTCGAGGTGGTGCGGATGATCTTGCCGTAAAGCTTGTGCTTCACGCGATCTTCCAGCTCGACCACGATGGTCTTGGTCATCTTGTCGGAGACGACGTAGCCGATGCGCGTCTTGCGCTGGCCCCGCTCCTCCTGGTTGGCCGGCGTCTTGGCCGGGCCCTTTACGTCGCTCATGCGGCGTCTCCCTTGCCTTCAGGACCGGAGGCCAGGCCGAGCTCGCGCTCACGCATGACCGTGTAGATGCGCGCGATCTCGTGGCGGACCACGCGCAGGCGGCGGTTGTTCTGCAACTGACCGGTCGCCATCTGGAAGCGCAGGTTGAACAGCTCTTCCTTGGACTCGCGCAGCTTGGCGACGAGCGCCTCGTTGTCGAGCTCGCGGAGCTCGGCAGTCGGATTAGCGGTAGCCATCAGAACTGCTCCTCCCGGGTCACGATGCGGCACTTCATCGGGAGCTTGTGCATCGCGCGGCGCAGGGCCTCACGAGCGATCTCCTCGGTCGGGTACGACAGCTCGAACATGACGCGTCCGGGCTTGACGTTCGCGATCCACCACTCCGGCGAACCCTTACCGGAACCCATGCGGGTTTCGGCCGGCTTCTTGGTGAGCGGGCGGTCCGGGTAGATGTTGATCCAGACCTTGCCGCCACGCTTGATGTGGCGGGTCATCGCGATACGAGCCGACTCGATCTGACGGTTGGTGACGTAGGCCGGCTCGAGAGCCTGAATGCCGTACTCACCGAACGTCACCGCGGTGCCGCCCTTCGCCATGCCGGAACGGCCGGGGTGGTGCTGCTTACGGTGCTTGACCTTGCGGGGCATCAACATAGGTCAGCCCTCCTGATTCTCTGCCGGTGCCTCCGCGACTGCAGTCGCGGCGCGTCCGGCCTCAGTGCTGGTCGCGGTGGTGCCCTGGGCACCGCTACGACGCGGACGGCTCGGCCGTTCGCGGCGCGGGCGGTCGTCACGGTCACGGCCGGACGGGGCCACAGCGGTGACCTCGCGCTTGCCGCCGACGATGTCGCCCTTGTAGATCCAGACCTTCACGCCGATGCGGCCGAAGGTGGTCTTCGCCTCGTACAGGCCGTAATCGATGTCGGCGCGCAGCGTGTGCAGCGGCACCCGACCCTCACGGTAGAACTCCGAGCGCGACATTTCGGCGCCGCCGAGGCGGCCCGAGCACTGCACACGGATGCCCTTGACGTTCGGCGAACGCATGGCCGACTGGATGGCCTTGCGCATCGCGCGACGGAACGCCACACGGTTCGACAGCTGCTCGGCAACACCCTGAGCAACCAGCTGCGCATCCGACTCGGGGTTCTTGACCTCGAGGATGTTCAGCTGAACCTGCTTCTTGGTGAGCTTCTCCAGCTCGGCGCGAATCCGGTCGGCCTCGGCGCCACGACGGCCGATCACGATGCCCGGACGCGCGGTGTGGATGTCCACACGCACGCGGTCACGGGTGCGCTCGATCTCGACCTTCGAGATGCCGGCCCGCTCCATGCCGGTGGCGAGGAGCTTGCGGATCGCGACGTCTTCCTTCACGTAGTCCGCGTACTGCTTGTCCGCGTACCAACGCGACTTCCAGTCGGTGGTGATACCGAGGCGGAAGCCATGGGGATTGATCTTCTGTCCCATTTACTTTGCCCCTCCCTTCCGGCGGCTACGAGTGGCAGCGCCGGCGGTGGGCACGCTCTCGACCTCGATGGTGATGTGGCTGGTGCGCTTGCGGATCCGGAACGCACGGCCCTGGGCCCGCGGCTGGAAACGCTTCATGGTCGCGCCCTCGTCGACGAAAGCCGTCGAGATGACGAGGGTGGCCGGGTTGAGGCCGAGGTTGTTCTCGGCGTTGGCGGCCGCCGAGGCGACAACCTTCGCAACCGGCTCGCTCGCGGCCTGCGGCGCGAACTTCAGGATGTTCAGCGCGTCCTGCACGCTGCGGCCACGGACCAGGTCCACGACGCGACGCGCCTTCATCGGCGTCACGCGAACGTGCTTGGCGGTCGCGCGCGCGGTCGGGTTCTGAGTTTCAGTGCTCATCGCCGCTTGCTCTTCCGATCTTCCTTGACGTGGCTCTTGAACGTGCGGGTCGGCGCGAATTCACCGAGCTTGTGTCCAACCATGTTCTCCGACACGAACACCGGCACGTGCTTACGGCCGTCGTGCACCGAGAACGTGTGACCGATGAAATCGGGAATGATGGTGGAACGACGCGACCAGGTCTTGATGACCTGCTTCGTGCCCTTCTCGTTCTGGACGTCCACCTTCTTGAGGAGGTGTCCGTCGACGAACGGGCCCTTCTTCAGGCTACGTGGCATCTTTAACCTCCTCCTTAACGCTTCTTGCCGCGGCGGCGGACGATGAGCTTGTCGCTGGGACGGTTGGGCTTACGGGTGCGGCCCTCGGGCTTGCCCCACGGGGAGACCGGGTGGCGACCACCGGAGGTCTTACCCTCACCACCACCGTGCGGGTGGTCGACCGGGTTCATGACCACACCACGGACGGTCGGGCGAACGCCCTTCCACCGCATACGGCCGGCCTTACCCCAGTTGATGTTCGACTGCTCGGCGTTGCCGACCTCGCCGATGGTGGCGCGGCAGCGCACATCGACGCGACGGATCTCACCGGAGGGCATACGCAGGACGGCGTAGGCGCCTTCCTTACCCAGCAGCTGGATGCTCATGCCCGCGGCGCGAGCCAGCTTGGCGCCACCACCCGGACGCAGCTCCACGGCGTGAACCGTGGTACCGGTCGGGATCGAGCGCAGCGGCAGGTTGTTGCCGGGCTTGATGTCGGCGCCGGGGCCCGACTCGATCTTCGTGCCCTGGGCGATGCCCTTGGGCGCGATGATGTAGCGCTTCTCACCGTCAGCGAAGTGCAGCAGCGCGATGTTGGCGGTGCGGTTCGGGTCGTACTCGATGTGAGCGACCTTGGCCGGGATGCCGTCCTTGTCCAGGCGACGGAAGTCGATCAGACGGTAGGCACGCTTGTGGCCACCACCCTTGTGACGGGTGGTGATGCGGCCCTGCGCGTTACGGCCACCGGTCTTGCTCAGCGGACGCAGCAGCGACTTCTCGGGGGTCGAACGGGTGATCTCGGCGAAGTCCGAGACCGAGGAACCGCGGCGACCCGGGGTAGTCGGCTTGTATTTACGAATTGCCATGAGTTCTTCTGCCTTCCTGAAGTCCCCGCCGCTTACGCGACCGGGCCTCCGAAGATCTCGATGGGCTTGCTGTCGGCCGAGATGGTCACGAGCGCGCGCTTGGTGCTCTTACGCGTGCCGTAACCGAAGCGGGTCCGCTTGCGCTTGCCCTGACGGTTGGCGGTGTTGACGCTGGTCACCTTGACGCCGAAAACCTTCTCGACGGCAATCTTGATCTGCGTCTTGTTGGAGTCCGGGTGCACGATGAAGGTGTAGGTGCCCTCTTCGATCAGTCCGTAGGACTTCTCGGAGATCACCGGCGCCAGCAGAATGTCGCGGGGATCGGCGATGGTGGTCACTTGCTCTCCTCCTGTGCAGCTTCGGCGGGGCCGTGCACGAAGGCGTTGAGCGCCTCGACCGAGAACACGATCTCGTCCGACTTCAGGACGTCGTAGGTGTTCAGCTGGTCCGGGGCGATCGGGTGCACGCCCTGCAGGTTCGCCACGCTCTTCCACGCGGTGACATCTTCACGACCGACGACGACCAGGATGTTCTTCCGGGCCGAGAGCTCGGCGAGGAAGGACTTGGCCACCTTGGTCGACGGGGTCTGACCCGACACCAGTTCGGTGATCACGTGGATGCGCTCGTTGCGAGCCCGGTCCGACAGCGCGCCACGCAGTGCGGCGACCTTCATCTTCTTGGGCAGACGCTGGGTGTAGTCACGCGGCTGCGGGCCGTGGACGGTGCCACCGCCGGCGAACTGCGGCGCACGGGTCGAACCCTGGCGCGCACGGCCGGTGCCCTTCTGGCGGTACGGCTTCTTGCCACCACCGCGGACCATGCCGCGGGTCTTGGTGGCGTGCGTGCCCTGGCGAGCCGCGGCCTGCTGGGCCACGACAACCTGGTGCATCAGCGCGATGTTCGCGGTCGCGTCGAAGATCTCCGCGGGGAGCTCGACGGTGCCCTCGGTCTTGCCGCCAGCGGCCTTGACCGTGAGCGTCAGGTTGGTCTTGGTCTCGGTGCTCATGCCCGGGCACCACCCTTCACTGCACTCTTGACGATCACGATGCCGCCGGTGCGGCCCGGGATCGCGCCCTTGATCAGCAGCAGGCCGTTCTCGGCATCCACCTTGTGGACCGAGAGGTTCTGCGTGGTGACGCGGTCGTTACCCATGCGGCCCGACATGCGCATGCCCTTGAAGACACGGCCCGGGGTGGAGCAACCACCGATGGAACCCGGACGACGGTGCACGGCCTGCGCACCGTGCGAGGCACCCTGACCACGGAAACCGTGGCGCTTCATGGTGCCCGCGAAGCCCTTGCCCTTGGAAGTGCCGGTCACATCGACGTAGCTGCCCTCTTCGAAGGCCTCCGCGCTGATCTCCTGGCCGACCTCGAAGGCGGCGGCGTCGGCGACGCGCAGCTCGGCGATGTGGCGGCGAGGGGTGACACCGGCCTTGGCGAACTGGCCGGAGACCGGCTTGTTCACCTTGCGGGGGTCGATGGCGCCGTAGGCGACCTGAACGGCGGAGTAGCCGTCGCGCTCAACGGTGCGGATCTGGGTAACGACGTTCGGGCCCGCCTTGACGACGGTCACGGGAACGACGCGGTTCTTCTCGTCGAAGACCTGGGTCATGCCGAGCTTGGTGCCCAGGATGCCCGCGGCCGGACGGTTCTTGTTGTCAGTCATATTCGAGGTCCCCGTCACTGAATGTTGACGTCGACGCTGGCCGGCAGGTCGATGCGCATCAGGGCGTCAACCGTCTTCGGCGTCGGGTCGAGGATGTCGATAAGCCGCTTGTGCGTACGCATCTCGAAGTGCTCGCGCGAGTCCTTGTACTTGTGCGGCGACCGGATGACGCAGTAGATGTTCTTTTCGGTGGGCAACGGCACCGGGCCAACGACGCGGGCACCGGTACGGGTCACCGTCTCGACGATCTTGCGCGCGGACGCGTCGATCGCCTCATGGTCGTAGGCCTTGAGCCTGATGCGGATCTTCTGTCCCGCCACGCTGAGTGTCCTTTTCTCCGCTTGCGTTGTGGCCCAGGAGCTTTCACTCCCGAACCACCCTCATTTGCACTGCCGAACACACGAAGACGCATCAGCCACCACACGACCGAGGCCCTCGGGCCCGATCCATCGCCGCTGTTCATCTGTCATGGTTCATCCGGTCCACGCGGTCGGGCGTGTCGCTCCGCCGCTCATTCCTCGGCCCCGGACCAAAATCCTTACAAGCCTCGGAACATTGTTCCGGACGCACCCACGCCGCAAATCAGCGGGGTGCAAAATTGGGTCTTGCTCGCCCACCACCAGCGCCGATCCAACGGAAAAGACGCAACCCGGTGTGGGCAACCCGAACAGTATGCCTCGAGCCCCCGCCCCACTTCAAATCGCCCCCTCCCCCACCCCCGAGCCAATGGCCCTGGTCACACCCGGTCGAGCCCCCCGGCTCCGGCCGTGTGCCGGCCGGTGCGGAATTCGACTCTCGCACCGGCCATTTCACACTCAGTTGTCGTGCATGTGGCGCAGGTAGTAGTCCCAGCCGCCGAGATCCTGGATCAGCAGGAAGTTGCCGCCCTGGAACCGGGAGGGGTCGACCACGTACAGGCCGACCTGCCCGTCCGGAACTTCGGCGGCCTCGCCGACGATCTGGGTCAGGTTGCCGTGCGGGCGGCCGTCGATCACCAGATCGGAGTAGTACGGGTCGGGGGCGATCATGTTGTGACCGCCGTTGATCTGGGTGATGGCCGCCGGGATCCAGGTGTTGGACAGTGCCACGGTCTCGTCGTGGGTCAGGTCCACGCCGACGATGATGCCCGCGCCCGGGTTGACGTGCGGCGTGAAGGCAGCGGCCGAGCCGGCGGATGCGGTGACGGCGGCCGCCCCCGCGAGTGCGATGCCGACGGTGGCCATCGCGGTACGAATACGCATGATTTCGGAAACTCCTATTTCCCCGATAGCCGGCCCGAGCGGCCCGGCTCCCTGCTGCGCCCTGGGCGCAGCCCTCTCAGATAACTGGGAACCGGTTGGTTTTGCGCGCCGAGGCAAGCCGCCGACCGATTCGGCGACCGATACGAAGCGAGGGTTTCGCAGAACTTACTTTTGAGTAAGATACGGGTATGGGTAAAGAGACCGCTACGTATCGCGGGTGGAAGAAGCTTCCGGACAACCGCATCGGGCACACCTTGTTCTCGCTCGGCATGGTGGCCCGGGTGCCGTACTTCGGGACCGTGCTGCCCAGCGTGGTGCGGCTGGAGCCGGGCATGTGCGAGGTGACCGCGCCCAAGTGGTTCGGCATCCACAACCACCTGGGGACCTTCCACGCCATCGCGGCCTGCAATCTGGCCGAGGTCGCGATGGGCATGCTGTCGGAGGCGACCGTGCCCGAGACGCACCGGTGGATCCCGAAGGCCATGAACGTGCAGTACCTGGCCAAGGCCAACTCGGGACTGCGGGCCGTCGCGAAACTGGCCGAGACGCCCGACTTCTCGCAGATCACCGAGGGCCAGGAACTGGTGGTGCCGGTATCGATCTACGACCGGTCCGGGCTCGAGGTCGTGCACGCCGACATCACCACCTGGGTGACGCCGAAGTAGTCACACCCGGCTGGAAGTGACTCACCAGCCGACACCGAGCAAGCTCACAGCCACCGTCAATAGCGTTGCGGCCATGACAGATTCACTCTCCGCCGCAGCCCCTTCCCACCCCGCTCCCGGACGCCGCCGCCCCGGCCGGCGCGCCCGCGTCGCGGCCGCCGCGGCGCTGGCCCTGGCGGCGACGCTGGGGCTGGCCGCTTGCGGGTCCAGCGATCACAACGCCTCGGGCGGCGGCGCGCGGTAGGCGGACAGCGGTGCGGTCGCCGCCGGAGCGCGGACCGGCCGGGGTGCGAAGTGGGACTGGGCCTGGCGTGGGGGTGGCCGGGGCTGTTTGAATGCGGGTATGAGTGGCCGGGAGGTCGGCAGGGCCGCCGACGTGTGTGTGGTGGGGCTCGGTCCCACGGGGCGGGCGTTGGCGCATCGGGCCATGGCGGCGGGGATGCGGGTGGTCGCGGTGGATCCGCGGCCGCGCCGCCTGTGGGCGCCGACCTTCTCGTGCTGGGTGGACGAGCTGCCGCAGTGGCTGGGGCACGGCGCGATCGCCAGCCGGATCGAGGCGCCGGCGGTGTGGACCACCACCGAGCACCGCATTCCACGGCCGTACTGCGTGCTGTCCAAACAGGGCCTGTTCGACGCGCTTCCGCTGGACGACGCCACCGTGATCACCGGTCGCGCCCGCACCGTGGAGGCGCATCGGGTGGAGCTGGCCGACGGCACCGAGGTGCGGGCCGCCACCGTCTTCGACACCCGCGGCCAGGCCACCCCGGGCGCGCGGCGCACGGCCAGCGCGCACGGCATCTTCGTGGACGAGGACATCGCCGCCCCGATGGTGACGGCGGGCGAAGGGCTGCTGCTGGACTGGCGTGACGAGAACGGCGCGGGCCCGGACGATCCGCCGTCGTTCCTGTACTCGGTGCCGCTGGGCGACGGCACGGTCATCTTCGAGGAGACCAGCCTGGGCCTGCGCGGCGGGATGCCGCAGCACGAGCTCCGCCGCCGCACCCTGAATCGGCTGGCGGCGCACGGTATTCGACTACGCGGCGACGAGCCGACCGAGGCCGCCCACTATCCGCTCGACGAGATGCCGCCGAAAGCCGGTCGCGGCGCGGTGATTCCGTTCGGCTCGCGCGGCGGCATGATGCATCCGATCACCGGGTACTGCGTGGCGGATTCGCTGGCGCTGGTGGACACCGCCCTGGACGCGGTACAGCGCGGCACCGATCCGATCGAGGCGCTGTGGCCGTGGCAGGCGCGGCTGGTCTATTGGATGCGCATGCGCGGGGTGTACGGCCTGGGCCGGTTGACCACGGCCCAGTCGATCGCCATGTTCGAGGCGTTCTTCACCCGTCCGCCCCGGCAGCAGCGGGCGCTGTTGTCGGCGCACGACGATTACGCGGCCCTGGGCACGGCGCTGTTCATGACGGTCGGCACCACCTGGCCGTTCCGCTGGCGCTACGACCTGATGGGCTGGACCAACCGGAACCGCTGGGTCGGTTGGGATTACGGCCGTCCCCGCAGCCTGGAGGACCTGCTGCTGTCCCCGGACAGCCTGCTCCCCGGGGACAACCCGTCCTGAGTCTCAGACCCAGTTCTCGATCCAGTACTTCCAGACGACCGAGGCGTAGGCGGCCAGCGGCGGCACCTTGATATCGGTGCCGGCCAGGGCCGCGGCGGCCTGGCGCGAGTCGAAGCGGCAGGCGAATTCGGAGTCCTCGATGACGTCCATCGGGATGCCGATCTGGCGCAGCGCCCAGCCCATCCCGGGCACCCGCAGCGTGACGTCGAGGGTCTGCTTGGGCATCACCTCGATCAGGTGCGGCGCCCCCGCCTCGTCGGCGAAGAGGTTGAACGCCTCCGCGACGCTCTGTTCGCGCGGGTCCGCCAGGTGGTAGGTGCTCGGCCCGTCGCCGGGCAGGTGCGCGATGTGGTCCAGGGCGCGGGCCACGAAATCGACCGGCACCATATTGGTTTCGCCGAGCTGGGGTGCGACCACGGGCAGAATGCGCGGCAGCTGCGCGGCCATGCGCAGCAGCCGGAAGAAGTAGTACGGGCCGCCGATGCGGTCGATCTCGCCGGTGCGGGAGTCGCCGATGACGATGGCGGGCCGGTAGACGCGCCACGGCACGGCGGTCTGCTCGCGCACCACCTGCTCGGCGCGCAGCATGGCGCGCTGATACGGCGTGGGCAGCAGTTGCCCGACGTCGGTCATGTCCTCGGTGAACACGCCTTCCCAGGCCCCGGCGACGCGCAGGGTCGAAACGTGGTGCAGCCGTCCCGCTTCCAGCGCGGCCGCGAGCTCGGTCACCCGGCGGGTGCCGCCGCCCGCGCCGACGCTGTCGAAGCCGGCGGCGAGATGGAAGACGTGCTCGATCGAACCGCGGTGCGCGGCAAGCCAGCCCGGGTCGACGCCGAGTCCGGGTGCGCCGAGGTCGCCGCGGACCGGGTGTACCCGGTCGCTCAGTCCCCAGTCGCGTAGGCAGCGGTTGTAGCGCAGCACGGAGTCTTCGCCGGGCCGGACCAGGATGTGGATGTCCGCGCCACGCTTCAGGAGTTCGGGCACCAGAAACCGCCCGAGAAACCCGGTTGCCCCGATAACCAGGTAAGACATGGGGGCAACCTTAACGTGACGCAGGCCACTCGATTTTCCAGGGCTGCACTGGGGAAACCGGTCGGGCGTGTCCGCCCGCCGGTTTCCGGCGTGTCTACGCTCCGGTTTCGGCGGCGCGGCGGTATCCGCGCACCGCCGGGTAGGCGAACACCACGATCATGCCGATCGCCCACGCGGCCGTCTTCCACAGCGGCGTCGCGATGGGACCGTCGTAGGACAGTCCGCGCATGGCGTCGATGGCCGTGCTCATGGGCTGGTTCTCGACGGTCTTCTGCAACCAGACCGGATAGGCGAACACCGGCACGAAGCCGGAGTTGAAGAACATCAGCAGGGTGTTGATGATGCCGACCAGCGACACCAGCATGACGCCCTCGGTGAGCGTGGCCAGTGCCGTCACCAGCACCGCGAACCCGAGCGCGAACAACACCGGAATGGCCAGCATGGCAATCGAAGCCGCGGGCCCGTACCAGAACCGGAAGCCCAAGGCGACGCCCACCGCGAGCACGAACAGCGAGGTGATCACCACGCGGAGGGCCTCGGCCAGCAGTCGCCCGGTGAGTCCGGCGGCGCGGTGGATGGGCATGGTGTAGAACCGCCCGAGCAGTCCGGTGGCCTTCTCGACCTTGAACCCGAGGGCGCTCACCACCGACCCGGACATGGCCGCGACCAGCATGACCATCGGCACGGTGCCGTAGATGCTGGGCATGTCGGTGGCCTTGGTGATGGAGTCACCGAGCACGATCCGGAACATGATCAGCGTGGCGGCCGGGTAGACCAGGGTCTGAATGGTGGTCGCGGGGTCGCGCATCCAGCCGATGAGCATGCGCTTGCACTGGATCACGCTCTGCTGCGCCCAGACCGAGAGCGCGCGCTCCGAGCGGGGTTTCACCACGGGCAGCGGCTGACGCCCCGCCCACGAATCCCGTTCGGCCACCGCATTGTCGGCGGGCGCCGCCGCGGTGTCCTTGCCGGGCATCGAATCCTTGTCGGCCGTATCGGCCGTGGTCGCCGTGCTCATGACCGCCTCACGCTCGCCCAGACCGCCAGCGGCAGGAAGCCGACCAGCATGCACCCCAGCCACACCAGCGGCACCCACAACACATTCCAGGTCACTCCGTGCTGGGCCATGTCGCGCAGTGCGAAGGAGAACTGCGAGATGGGCTGATTGCGCACGAACGGCCGCACCCACACCGGGAATCCGGTTTCGGGCACGAAGCCGCAGGACAGCATGCCGAAGATGAGGGTCGGCAAGGTCAGGGCCTGGCTCAGCGATTCGGGGCTCTTGGTCAGTGACCCGAGCCCGTCCGCGCCGATGGCCAGCACGGTTCCGACGGCGAGGGAGAACGCGCAGAACAGCGCGGCCTGTCCCCAGCCGGCGACGAAGTGGAAGCCGATGAGGTGTCCCCAGACCAGCGCGGCGATGAGCGAGACCACCGATCGCACGAAGCCGGCGGACAGCCGCGACACCAGCGGCACCATCTTGCCGATGGGCATGGTCTGCATGCGGGTGTTGAGTCCGGTCATGGCTTCGAAGGCGGCCAGCTGCGCGTTGGACATCATGGTGAAGGACATGGTCTGCAGCACGATGATCGGCATGACGAACTGCGCGTAGTCGATGCCCTGGAACTTCATCACGTAGCGCAGCGGCAGGTAGAAGCCGAGGGTGAAGACCAGCGGCACGATCACCGCGATGAGCATCTCGCCCTTGGTGAACATCACCCAGACCACGCGTCCGGTCAGGGCTCGCCACTGCGCGAAGCTGTTGGGCCGGGCCGGGGGTACCCCGGCGAACAGATCGGCGGCGTCGGCCGCGGGGGCGGTCATGCGGCGCCTTCCGCGTCGACCGTTTCCTTGGTGCCGGAGTGTCCGGTGAGGGTGAGGAAGACGTCGTCGAGCGAGGGGCGGCGCAGGCCGATATCGGCGAGCGGGACGCCGGCGCCGTCGAGCCGGCGCAGGGCCTCGGCGAGGGTGGCCGCGCCCTCGGGGGCGGGGATCGAGAGCCGGTCGCCGGAGAGTTCGGCGCGGACCGCGGCCGGCACCAGCTCGCCGAGCGCGTCGGCGACCTTGCCGAGCTGGGTCGGATCCAGGGGCACGACCTCGCAGTAGCTGCCGCCGGTCTTCTCCTTGAGGGCGTCGGCGGTGCCTTCGGCGATGACGGTGCCCTTGTCGATGACGATGATGTTGTCGCTGAGCACGTCGGCCTCTTCGAGGTACTGCGTGGTCAGCAGAACGGTGATGCCCTGGGTCTTGAGCGCGGTGACGAGGTCCCAGACGCCCTGCCGGGAGCGGGGGTCCAGGCCGGTGGTGGGTTCGTCGAGGAACACCACTTCGGGCCGGACCACCAGGCCGCAGGCGATGTCGACGCGCCGGCGCATGCCGCCGGAGTAGTGCCGGACCGCGCGGCGGCCGGCGCCGGTGAGGTCGAATTCCTCGAGCAGGGTGTCGGCGCGCTGGCGGGCGGCCTTGCGCGGCAGGCCCATGAGGCGGCCGAAGAGTTCGAGGTTCTCGCGGCCGGAGAGGTTCTCGTCGAGGGCCGCATACTGTCCGGTCATCATGATGGACCGGCGGACCGCGGCGGGGTCGGAGCGGACGTCGTGCCCGGCGATGCGGGCGATGCCGGAGTCCGGGCGCAGCAGGGTGGACAGGATCTTGACCGTGGTGGTCTTGCCCGCACCGTTGGGGCCGAGGATGCCGAGTACCTGTCCGCGGGCGGCGGTGAAGCTGACGCCTTGCAGCGCGTGCACATCGCCGAAGGACTTGCGGACGTCTTCGACGTAAACGGCCGGATCGTCGGGTGCTACGGGTTCCGGTCTGTCCAAGCTGGGCATCAACTCTCCACTATCGGCTGGTCGGGCTGAACATTGTCGCCCCGGGGCGGCGGGTCCCCACATCCCGCGGGGATTGCGTAGTTGCCGTCCGCCGGGATGATCCACACCGCCGGCCGTGATGTTACCGGCGCACCGGGAAGCAGGCCGTTTCTTTGCCGAAGCAGCGAATATCAAACTGTGCCCTTGGTCACAAACCGAGGGGTCGCCGAATAGCCGCTGATCCAGGCGCAGACCGGGCGGTATGCGTCGATTTCGCAACCTTGTCGCATCTGCGCCTCGAACCATAGTCTGGCCTTGGGGGGAGAGACATTCACAGGCCACGAGAGGTTGACCATGGCCGAGTCGGCGCAGCCGGCAGCGGGACGCGCCGGCGCGCGCAGATCCAAGGTACTGACGTCCTACGACCCGAGAACCGGGGAAGTCGTGGGCGAATACGCGGGCATGGGCGCAGGCGAACTCACCCGCACCGTCCGCTCCGCCCGCAGCGCCGAACAATGGTGGGCGGCACTGGGATTCGACGCCCGCAAACGCTGGCTGCTGGATTGGAAACGCAGTCTCGCCCGCGGTACCCGCGACCTGGTGGAACTCATCAGCCGCGAGACCGGCAAGCCGCGCATCGACGCCGCCATCGAGGTGACCCTGGCCGTCGAGCACCTGGATTGGGTTGCGCGCCACGCCGAACGAACGCTCGGCCGCACCACCCGGCTGGGCGCGTCGCTGCGCCGGGAATCGACCGGCACCATCGGCTATCTGCCGCTGGGCGTCGTCGGCGTGCTGGGCCCCTGGCACAATCCCGTTCTCACCCCGATGACTTCGATCGCCAGCGCGATGGCCTCAGGCAACGCGGTGGTGTTCAAACCCAGCGAACTGACCCCCGGCGTCGGCGCCTGGCTGGCCGACACCTGGAACCACCTGGCCCCGAATCAACCTGTGCTACAGGTGGTCACCGGCGACAGCGGCACCGCCGCCGCGCTGTGCCGCGCGGCGGTGGACAAGCTCGCCTACGCCGGCTCCGGGGCGGGTGCGCGCGAGGTGGCCGCGCTGGCCGCGGAGGCGTCCACTCCCCTGGTCATCGAGCCGGGCGGGCGGGGTTCGATGGTGGTCCAGGTCGACGCCAAACTCGATGCCGCCGCCGCGGCCGCGGTGTACGGCGCGATGGCCAATTCCGGTCAGCAGCCCGCCGGGGTGCAGTGCGTGTACGTCGCCGATTCGGTGTACGAACCGTTCCTGGAGCTGGTCGCCGATCAGGCCCGGCGATTGCGGCCGGGCGCGGACCGGCGGGCCTCCTACGGCCCGATGATCGTCGACGCCCAGATCGAGCTGGTGCGCCGGCAGGTGCGCGACGCGGTCACCCGGGGCGCGCGGCTGGTGGTCGGCAGTCTGGAATCGATTCGCGAGCCCTATATCGAGCCGATCGTGCTGACCGAGGTGCCGCAGGTCAGCGCCGCGGTCACCGGTGAGGCCGTGGGGCCGGTGCTGGTGGTGAATCGGGTGGCCGGCATGGACGAGGCCGCCGACCGGGTGAACGCCGCCGAGAAGCCGCGCACCGTCTCGGTTTTCACCCGCGATGTCCGTTCGGTCCCGGAGTTCGCGGCGCGGCTGCGCAGTGAGTTGATCACCGTGAACGCGGCCCCGGTCTACGGCGTCAACGGGCCCGGCCGGATTCGCGATCCGCGCACACTGCGCGAATTCACCCGGCCGCAGACCATCACCGAGAAGCATCCGCCGGACCAGATCACCTCGGGCGCCTTCGAGAAGCATCCGCGCCGGTTGCGGGTGGCCCGGGCGCTGTTCCGGATGCGGCACCGGGTCTGAGGCGAGAGCGCCTGCCGCCGAGGACTATTCGGCGGCGGGCACGCCCAGCAGCACCGCCCGCATGAGCGCGCTGACCCGGGCCAGGTTCTCCGGCCGCCCGTCGAAGCGGATGCGGCGGCCCACATCGATGACCTGCGCGATGGCGGCGTGCACCCGGAACCGGGCCTCGACCTGATCGCCGTCGAGCAGGTTGGCCCATTCGAGCACGTTCTGCCGCTGCACCGAGCGCAGCCGATGCTGTTCGGAGGCGGGCAGATTGGAGAATTCGGAGAAGTAGACGGGCAGGATCTCCGGCATCGCGAAGGTCATGCGGGAGAAGCGGTCCGCGATCCGCACGGCCGCGTCGGCCCGGCTGGTGGCCTCGGCCAGCGCCTCGTTGTTGGCGATGGCGACGCGTTCGCCGGTGCGGTGGAAGGCGGCGGCGAGCAGGTCGGCCTTGCTGGCGAAGTAGCGGTAGACGCTGGAGGCGTTGATGCCGGCCGCCGCGCCGATCTCCTCGATGCTGGCCTCGTGGTAGCCCTGCCGGCCGAAGATGCGGATGGCCTCGGTGAGCAGCTGTTCCCGCTTGGAGATGACGGGCAGTCCGCGAACCAGCGGTTCGCCGGTGGCCGGGGCGGGCGCGGGCGGCAGCTCGCAGCGCAGGATGTCCCAGCACACCTCGGTGAGCAGGTTGATCAGCCGGGTGGTGGACAGCGCGGTGCGGTGCGCGGTGATCGATCCGATGGCGCTGAGCAGGGCGGCGGCCCGCAGCTGGGTGTCGGCGGGGTCGGCGTCGGGGTACAGCGCGGCGATGGCGGCGGCGACGGTGTCGTGCAGTTCGGTGTAGACGACGCGGATGCGGGCGCGGTCCTCGCGTTCCAGGTAGCGGCGTTCCCAGCGGTACAGCCCGCCTTCGCGGCGCACGTCGATGGTGTACTCGGCGATGCCGCGGATCAGCGCGGTGAGTCGTGGTTCCGGTTCCAGGGCGGGATTGTCGGCGGCCTGGGCGGCGGCGAGCAATTGCTGCGCGCCCATTTCGGCGGCGGCGACCAGCAGCGCGTATTTGTTCCGGAAGTGGCGGTAGAGCGCGGGGCCGGAGATGCCGACCTCGGCGGCGATCTCGTCCACGCCGACGGGGTGGTAGCCGCGTTCGGCGAAGGCCCGGGCCGCTACCCGGACGATTTGGGCCTTGCGGTTCTTGGGGCGGCGGCGGGGGCCGGACTCGCCCTCGGGAGTACCGGCCGGTCGCCCGGTAGCGAGGGCGGCCTCGCTGCGATCGGCGACCATACAGTTTCTCCTTCTCGATGACACCGGCTGTTGACAGTGCCGGACGAACGCTCCTAAGTTAACCACAATTCGCAAAGGCGGATACACAGCCTGCGGCAACGCGGCCGCATATATATCTGGGGAGCGCCCGATGACCACGACCACGCCGGGGTACACCGCCATCAGGGACGGGCGCGTCCTGCGCATCACCATCACCAACCCCAAACGCAAGAACGCGCTCAGCTACGACACCATGGCCGGATTGGGCGACACCGTGCTCGCGGCATCCGCCGACCCGGCCGTCCGGGTCATCGTGCTGACCGGAGAAGGCGGCGACTTCTGCACCGGCGCGGACCTGGCCTCCGCCCCCGGTGAGAAGGAACGCGGCATCACCGCCGAGATGACCATGGACGTCGCCAACCGGATGATCAAAGCCATTGTCGACGCGCCGATTCCGGTCATCGCGCGGGTCAAGGGCGCGGCCGCCGGGGTGGGCGTGGCCTTCGCGCTGGCCGCCGATCTCACCTATGCGGCCGAGGATTCCTACCTGCTGCTGGCGTTCATCAATATCGGCCTGATGCCCGACGGCGGGGCGGCGGCCATGGTGGCGGCCGCGGCCGGGCGACCGCTGGCTGCCGAGATGGCGTTGCTGGGTGAGCGGCTCCCGGCGCGAAAGGCGCTCGAGCACAGCCTGATCGCGGGCGTGTACGCCGAAGCGGAACTGGACGCGAAGGTGGAGGCGGTGATCGCCAAGCTGGCGCACGGCCCGCGGCGGGCGCTGGAACTCACCAAGCAGGCCCTCAACGCGGCGGCCCTGACCTCGCTCGATGCCGCACTGGCCGCCGAGAAGACCGGTCAGTGCGAACTGCTGGGCTCGGCCGATTTCGCGGAGGGCGCGACGGCCATGCTGCAGAAGCGCAAGGCCGTCTTCGCCGAATAGCGGCCGGCGTCAGCCCTTTCCGGTGGCCGTCAGGTAGATCAGCACCACGTTCAGGGTGGTGATGATGGCGGCCACCAGCCAGGCCAGTCCGGTGGTGACACGGTGATTGACGTTCTCGCCCATGAGTTCCGGGTCGCTGGTGAAGCGGACCAGCGGGATGAGCGCGAACGGGATCCCGAACGACAGCACCACCTGCGAGATGATCAGCGCCCGGGTGGGATCGATGCCGAGCGCGAGGACCACCAGCGCGGGAATCAGCGTGACCACCCGGCGCACCACCAGCGGAATGCGGCGGTGCAGCAGGCCCTGCATGATCATGGCGCCCGCGTAGGCCCCGACCGAGGTGGACGCCAGTCCGGAGGCCAGCAGCCCGACCGCGAGCAGCAGCCCCGCCACCGGACCGAGCACGTCCTGCACCGCGGCGTGCGCGCCCTCGATGGTGTCGACGCCCTCGCGGCCACGCAGCGTCTTGGCGGCCATCAGCAGCATGGCCAGGTTCACGGTGCCGGCGAGCAGCATGGCCAGGGCCACGTCGTAGCGGGTGATGCGCAGCAGGCGGTTTCGCACCGCACCGACCTCGGGGTGCCCGTGCCGGTCGCGGGCCATGCCGGAGTGCAGGTAGACCACGTGCGGCATGACGGTCGCGCCGATCATGGCGGCGGCCAGCAGCACGCTGCCGGAGCCGTCGAAGCGGGGTATCAGGCCGGCGGCGGTGCCCGATGCCGAGGGCGGTGAGATCACCACGGAGGCAAGGAATCCGATGGCGATGATGCCGAGCAGTCCGGTGATGACCCGTTCGAAGGGCCGCTGTCCGCGGTGGTTCTGGATGAGCAGCAGGATCATCGAGACGAAGCCGGTGACGATGCCGCCGGCCATGAGCGGCAGCCCGAAGAGCAGGTTCAGCGCGATGGCGCCGCCGACGACCTCGGCGAGATCGGTTGCCACGGCCACGGTCTCGGCCTGCGCCCAGTAGCCGATCCGGATCGGGCGGCTCGCCTTGGCCCGCACCACCTCCGGCAGCGAACTGCCGGTCACCAGGCCCAGTTTGGCGGACAGGAACTGCACCAGGCCGGCCATGATGTTGGCCATCACCACGACCCACACCAGCAGGTAGCCGTATTGCGCGCCGGCGCTGATGTTGGAGGCGACGTTGCCGGGATCGACGTAGGCGATGGCGGCGACGAAGGCGGGGCCCAGGAGCACCGACGCCGACCGCGCTCGCTGGAACTTACTGCCGCGCTGATCGGCCACACTGGTACTCACAGGAAGAGTTTAAGGGTTCCCGAACTTTTTGTTTAGCCCCTCCGACCAAGTTGTGACCGCAGCCATAACGGCAACAGCCCGGCACCTTTCGGTGCCGGGCTGTATCGCTTTGTCCGCGTGGACTTTCGGCTAGATGCCGAGGCCCTGGGCCAGCAGCGGCCAGGAGGTGATGAACTCGTCGTTCCAGTAGCCCCACGAGTGGGTACCGGTCGGCCGGAAGTTGTAGGTGGCCGGGATGCCCAGCGAGTTCAGCTTGTTCGCCAGGTTGTGGCTGCAGAAGTTGGTGCCCGCCTCGATGACGCCACCGATGATCATCTGGTTCGCCAGGCCGTAGGCGCCGGGCAGCGCGTACGCGCCGTTGAGGGTGTCGTACTGGCCGGGCAGACCGCTACCGGAGGAGATGTAGAGGTTGATGCCACGCAGCTTGTCGGCGTTGACGACCGGGTCGTGGGCCGCCCAGTCGGGCGAGTTCGCCGGGCCGTACATGTTCTCCAGCTTGCCGCCGCCCCAGGTCTCGACGGTCAGGCGCATGAACTCCTGGCCCTGCGGGTCGGCCATCTGTGCGCAGCCGGAGTAGGCGGCGACGGACTTGTACAGGTCCGGCTTGGCCTCGGCCAGGGTGAGCACCGTGGTGCCGGAGGTGGAGATGCCGGCGATGGCGTTGACGCCGTTGGTGCCGAGCGCGGCGTCGATCAGCGGGGGCAGTTCCTCGCTGAAGAACGTGGTCCACTTATTGCGGCCCAGGGTCGGGTCGTCGTTGTTCCAGTCCTGGTAGTAGGACCACTTGCCGCCGATGGGCTGGATCACGTTGACGTTCTTGTCGGCGAGGAAGCCGTTGACGATATTGGTCTTCTTCACCCAGGAGGCGTCGTCCTGACCGCCGCCCGCTCCGTTGAGCAGGTAGAGGGTCGGGCGCGGGACCGAGGTGTCGGCGGGCCGCTGCACATCGACCGGGTAGGTGGCGCCCATGGCCGCGGAGTAGACGTAGAGCCGGATGTTCCGGTCGTCCTTCATCTCGGCCTTGGTGATCTTGGAGCCGTCCGCCGAGACCGGATCGGCCAACAGCTTCTTGCCGTCGATGATCGGGTCAGCGGAGGCCGCACCCCCACCGACACCGGTCATGAGACCGGTGAGAACCGCTGTGGCAGCTAGGAAGGCCGCGGCTCGTGCCCCGCGCCGCCCGTTCCGGACATGTCGACGAATCAATGTTTCGCACCTTCAGCTCGTGTCGCATCTTGAATGCCGTGCTGGTCGGAGACCACGCGGTCCGGGATTCCGGTTGTCTCGACCCCCGACAGACCATACGGCTTATCCCATCGCCGCAACAGCCGCAATGTTACGGGCGGGTCGCGCGACGGTACCCATCGGCCCGCCGCGCGTCACCCATTCGTTTCCCTGCTGTGTCCCGTTCAGCGCCCGTGCTCGGCGAGTCCCGCCAGCGCCTGCACCCAGCCCTCGACGAGCTGTTTGACCTGGTCGAGGGTCAGCACCGCGCCGACGAAATCGAAGCGGGCCACCAGTCCGTCCTGGCTGGTGTCGACGGTGACGTCGAGGTACAGGTCGGCGGCGACCGGTTCCGGGTAGACCTCGGCGGGCCGCAGGTCGCGGTAGCGGAAGCCGATGCGGCCCAACGGGAGCACCGCGATCTCCGCGACCGTCTCCGGGTTCAGGTACCGCAGCAGCCCGAAACCGACACCCCGCGAAGGCACCTCGCGCGAGAGGTCACGGATCTGCTCGATGATCGAACCCGCATTCGGTCCGCCCGACCGCACCTCGGCGAGGTCGAGACCCTCGAGGCGCAGCGGGAACGGATAGTTGGTGCTGAACGCGCCGACCGTGCGCACCCCGTCGCCACCGGCGGGGATGCGGCCGTCGGCGATCAACCGCACCACCGAACCCAGTGTGTCGCGCAGTGTTTCGGACTCCGGGTCGAGCAGGGTGGCGGCCAGCGCGGTCAGCAGCACGTCGTCGATGCTGGCGCCGTAGCGGCGGGCGACGGCGTCGACGGCCGCCGCGCCGTCACCGGTGATGGCGACCGAGACCCGGCCGCGGCTGCCGGAGTCGGCCTCGCCGAGCACCAGGTCCGGGGACACGCCCTCGGACACATTCGCGAGCGCCTCACGCCACCAGTCCAGTTCGTCGACGGTGACCGGGTCCACGGCCCGCTCGGCGAGCGCGCGAGCGATGCCGTGCGGGTGCGCGTCCGCGCTGGGCGGGGTCGCGTGACCGCCGGACCAGGACGCGGTGAGGTCCTCGATGACGGTGCGCCACGACGCGTCGTCCACGACCAGGCCGTTGGCGACCACCACCAGCACGGCGGTGGGCCGGTCCTGCGGGTCACCGGCCGGGGCCGCGCCCTCGACCAGCACGAACCGCATGTTGTAGCCGCGTTCGGGGTCCAATTCGGCTGCGGCGGCGTGGATCACGGCCTCGATCGGGTCGCCGACCGCCTCCACGTTCGGGTCGATCTGCCACACCACGGCGGCGCCGCGCGGCTGCACCGGCGGAATGTCCAGCGCCACCGTGTCGCCGTCGCGGCGCATGCGCGCCCACAGGCCCGGATGCCGGTCCAGCAGGCCCGCGACCGAACGGCGGACCCGGGTGCCGGAGGTGCCGGCGGCGATGTCGAGGGTGATGGCCCGGACCCAGATACCGGACGGCTCCACCTCGAGCAGGCCGATGGCTCCGGCCGGCAGCGGCGACACGTCGCCCACCGCGCTGAGCGCGGGGCCGCTGGGCCTGGTGACCGGGGTCCCGGCCGGGATAGCCGACTCCCCCGCCGGGGCGGCGGGCGTACCGATGCTCGAATCCGGTTCGACCACAGGCTGATCCGGCGCGTTGGCGTCCTGCGTTGCGGCAGAGTTCATTTCGGCCGCCACCGGCGCATCGTCGCGCGCCGAGGCGGACTCGGTGTCCCCGCCGAGACGGAAGGCCACGTCGGGCTCGGATGCGGCGTCGCGCTCCGGCGCTGCCTGACTCGCGGGCGCCACCGGATCGTGCAGCTTGACCGGCGGCGCGAGGTCCTCGGGCCGGATGATCGGCAGCACCTGGGTGATGGCCCAGTCGTCGCCGCTGTCGAACGGTTCGGCACGGTCCACCGGTTCGGGGCGGGCCACCGGCTCCGAACTGACCAGAGCCGCACCGCTGTCCAGGGACTCACGGCCGGCCACCGGTTCGGCGCGGTGCGCGGCGGCGTCGTCCGCCGGTTCACCTCGGTCGGCCTGCTCGATCAGTTCGGCCAGGCGCGGGCCGATGACGGCGAACGCTTCCGGGGTGCACATGAGCTGGTGGCGGACCGGCACCGCGTGTTCGGCGATGCGTCCGGTGACGTAGGGCCGCCAGTCCTCGGAGCTGTGCGGTTCGCCGTCCTCGCGGCCGAATTCGGCGGCGAACAGGTCCATGCGGGCGTCGAGCACCGAATGCCGGTAGCTCGCACCGAGTTCCACGGTGCGGACCGCGCCGCGGTACATGCGGCGCAGCCGGTCGACGGTGAGCACGGCCAGTTCGGCGGGGATGGCGGCGTGCAGCGCGTGCAGCGCCTCGTCGCTGAGGTCCTGCAGGTCGCCGGCGGGCAGCGCGTCCTCGCCGACGCCGAATTCGGCGAACTGCGCGCGCAGATCGTCACGGAAGCTGTCGAATTCGGCGCCGGGGTAGGCGTCGAGGACGGCCACCAGGTCGACTTGCTGTCCGGCGGCCCGCAGTTCGGTGGCGATGGCGTGCGCGAGCACGCCGCCGAGGGAGTAGCCGAGCACCCGGTACGGGCCCTCGGGCTGGACCTCGCGCATGGCCTCGATGTAGCGCTGAGCGACTTCGCTCAGCGAGGCGGGCCGGTAGTCGTCCTCGGTGAGGGCCGGTGACTGCAGGCCGTAGATGGGCTGGTCGTCGGGCAGGAATCGGGACAGTCCGGCGTAGGGCCAGGCCATGCCGACCATGGGCGGCGCGCAGAACAGCGGGGTGCGGGTGCCGGTGGCCCGGATGGGCAGCAGCACGCCGAGCGCCGAGTCGGCCGCGGCGTCGTAGTCGTGTTCGTCCTCGAGCGCCGCGGTGATGCGGGCGCTGAGCCCGGCGACCGTGGGTTCGGTGAAGAACCAGGAGACCAGCACCTGGGCCCCGGTCAGTTCGCGCAGCTTGGCGACGATGCCGGTGGCCAGCAGCGAGTTGCCGCCGATGGTGAAGAAGTCGTCGTCGACGCCGACCCGTTCGAGCCCGATCGCCTCGGCGAAGGCCGTGGCCACCGTCGCCTCGAGCGGGTTGCTCGGGGCGCGGTATTCGCCTTGCCGCAGTTCGGGTTCCGGCAGGGCCTTGCGGTCCAGCTTGCCGACCGGGGTGAGCGGCAGTTCGTCGAGGACCACGATGGCGGCGGGCACCATGTGCGGGGGCAGGGTGCGGGCCGCGTGCTCGGTGAGCAGATCCGGGTCGGGCGAGTGGCCGGGTGCGGCCAGCACATAGGAGACCAGGACCGTGACGCCCGCGTGGTTCTTGCGGCCGACGGTGACGGCGAAGTCGACGCCGGGGTGGGTGGCGAGCACGGCGTCGATCTCGCCGAGTTCGATGCGGAAGCCGCGCACCTTGACCTGGAAGTCGGAACGGCCGACGTAGTCGAGTTCCCACTTGGTCTGCGGGCTCGCGAGATTGCCGTCGCGCAGGTCGGGTTCGGCGTACCAGCGGACCACGTCGCCGGTGCGGTACATGCGCGCACCGGGTTCGCCCCACGGGTTCGCGACGAACCGTTCGGCGGACAGCGCGGCCCGGTTGCGGTACCCGCGCGCCAGCGCGCCGCCGCTGAGGTACAGCTCACCCGCGACGCCCGGCGGCACCGGGTTCAGGCGCGAGTCCAGGACCAGCGCCGACATGCCGTGCACCGGCGAGCCGATGGTGATCTGGCGGCCCGGCTCCAGCTGCGCGTAGGTGGAGATGATCGTGGTCTCGGTGGGCCCGTACGCGTTGTGGTAGACGCGATCTCCGGTCTTCCACTTGGTCACCAGTTCCGGCGGCGTCACGTCGCCGCCGACCGACACCACTTCCATCTGCGACTGGCCGGCCGGGTCGACGGTGCCGAGCACGGCGGGGGTGACGATCGTGTGAGTGACGTTCTCGCGGCGCATGAGTTCGCCGAGTTCGGGTCCGCCGAGGATCTCCCGGGGCACGATCACCAGGGTCGCACCGGTGGAGAACGCGCAGATCCATTCCAGCACCGAGGGATCGAAGCTGGGTGAGCAGATGTGCAGCATCCGGTGCTCGGGATCGAGGCCGTAGAGGCCGGTCGCGTAGTCGCTGAGGCCGCCGAGACCGGCGTGGGTCACGGTGACGCCCTTGGGCATTCCGGTGGAGCCCGAGGTGTAGATGACGTAGGCCGGGTTGGCCATCCGGATCGGGGCGATGCGGTCGGCGTCGGTCACCGGTTCCGGCGACTGCGCCGCGCACCGGCGGTCGGTGACGGCGTCGTCGAGGCAGAGCCATTCCACCTCGCCGGGCAGCCGCGGTTCGAAGGCCTTGGCGGTGATGCCGATGACGGCCCCGGAGTCGGACACCATGTGCCGCACCCGATCCGGCGGGTAGGACGGGTCGACGGGCACGTGCGCGCCACCGGCCTTGGCGATCGCGAGCACCGCGGCCACCATCTCGAACGAACGCGGGAAGGCCACGGCGACCGCCTGTTCCGGGCCGACGCCGTGCGCGATGAGCACTCGCGCCAGCTGCGTGGAGTAGTCGTCGAGTTCGCCGTAGCTGATCGAGTGGCCGCGGTAGCGGATGGCGACCCGGTCACGGCCCAGCGCCACACCGCGGGTGAGCAGCTCGGGCAGCAGCGCGGTGGCCATGACGTCGTCGCCGTGCACGTGGGTGAGCAGTTCGTACTCGTCGCCGTCGAGCAGCGGGAGATCGCCGATGGCGGAGACCGGCTGGTCCACGATGGCGACCAGCAGGCGCAGGAAGCGCTGCGCGAACACTTCCACCGTGCGCTCGTCGAAAAGGTCACGGGCGTAGGTGAACACGGCGTGCATGCCACCGTCGTCGCCGCTGTCCTTGACGGTCAGCGACAGGTCGAACTGTGAGGTCTGGATGCCGGAGTCCAGGGCCGAGATCCGCAGTCCGGGCAGTTCGAAGTCGCCGTCGGGGGTGTTCTGGAAGGCCAGCATGACCTGGAACAGCGGGTTGCGGGCGGTGGAGCGCTCCGGGTTGAGGACCTCGACCAGCCGCTCGAACGGCAGGTCCGCGTGGGCGAAGGCCTGCAGGTCGTGTTCCTTGGTGGCGGCGAGCAGTTCGTGGAAGCGCAGGTCGCCGTCAACATTCAAGCGCAGCACGAGGGTGTTGACGAACATGCCGATGACGTCGTCGAGGGCGGCCTCGCCGCGGCCCGCGACGGGCGTGCCGATGGCGATGTCGTCGGTGCCCGAGAGCCGCGCCAGGAAGATCGCCAGCGCGGCGTGCACGACCATGAACAGGGTGGCGTTCTGCTCGCGGGCGATGCGCGCCAGGCCCTGCTGGAGTTCGGCGTCGATGTGGAAGGGCACCAGGCCGCCGCGGAAGCTGGACACCGGCGGGCGCGGGTGGTCGGCGGGCAGGTTGAGCTCGTCGGGCAGCCCGGCCAGCGCGGTGCGCCAGTAGGCGGCCTGCTCCGAGATCAGGCTCTGCTCATCGGTTTCCGAGCCGAGCACGGTGCGCTGCCACAGGCTGTAGTCGGCGTACTGGACGGTCAGCGGCGTCCAGGCGGGCGCCGCACCGGCGGTGCGCGCGATGTAGGCGGTCATCAGGTCGCGGGCGAGCGGGCCCATGGACCAGCCGTCCGCGCTGATGTGGTGGGCGACCAGCACGATGACGTGGACGTCGGGTTCGACGCGGAAGAGCCGCACCCGCAACGGGATTTCGCCGGTGACGTCGAATCCGGCGGTCAGCAGGGCGCCGATCAGGCCGGGCAGGTCGGCGGCCGCGGCGGGTTCGGCGGTCAGGTCCGGGGCCGCCTGCTCGGCGGGCAGCACCACCTGGTGGGCGACGCCACCGGTCTGCGGGTACACCGTGCGCAGCGTCTCGTGGCGGGCGACCAGATCCGTGACGGCCTGCCGCAGCGCCTCGACATTCAGCTCGCCGTCCAGGCGCAGGGCCAGCGGAATGTTGTATGCCGTTGCGGCGGTGTCGAACTGGTTGAGGAACCACATCCGCTGCTGGGCCAGGGAGAGCGGCACCAGTTCGGGGCGCGGCCCCGCCACCAGCGGCGGCCGGCGACGGCCGCCCGAGGCCGACACCCGCAGCGCCAGTTCGGCGACCGTGGTGGCCGCGAACAGGTCACGCAGCGTCAGCCCGGCCTCGAGCGCGGTGTTGACGCGGGCCACCACCTGGGTGGCGACCAGCGAATTGCCGCCGAGGGCGAAGAAGTCGTCGTCGAGTCCGATCGGCCGGTCCAGGCCGAGCACCTCGCCGAAGACGGCCGCGATGCTGACCTCTTCCGCCGAGACCGGCGCACGGAACTCGCGCGCCTCGAATTCCGGTGCGGGCAGGGCCCTCCGGTCGAGTTTGCCGTTGGCGTTGACCGGCATCGCGTCGAGCACCACGGTGGCGGCGGGCACCATGTAGGACGGCAGCCGGGCGGCCAGGTGCGCGCGCAGCGCGTCCTGGTCGATGACGCCCGCGGCGGGCACCACGTAGGCGGCCAGCAGGTCGCCGGTGTGCTCGGACGAGTGCAGCACCACCACGGCCTGGTCCACGGATTCGTGCGAGGTGAGGGCGGCCTCGATCTCGCCGAGTTCGATGCGCAGACCGCGCAGCTTCACCTGGAAGTCGCTGCGGCCCAGGTAGACCAGTTCGCCGTCGGCGTTCCACTTCACCAGGTCGCCGGTGCGGTACATGCGTTCGCCGCGGCCGAAGGGGCTGGCCACGAAGCGTTCCGCGGTCAGGTCGGCGCGGCCGACGTAGCCGCGCGCGAGCTGCGCGCCCGCCAGGTACAGCTCGCCCACCAGGCCGGGGGCGACCGGGTGCAGGCGGGCGTCGAGCACGTAGGCGCGGGCGTTCCAGACCGGGCCGCCGATCGGCACGGCCCCGGACACCTGGTCGGCGACCGCGGCGGCGGTGGCGTGCACGGTGAATTCGGTGGGCCCGTACAGGTTGTGCAGGGCCGCCGGGCTGATCGCGCGGAAGGCGTCGACGGCGTCGGAGGTGAAGGCCTCACCGGCCACCAGCAGCGCCCGCAGCGAGCTGAGCCGCTCCGGGTCGGCGCTGCCGGCGAACACGCGCAGCATGGACGGCACGAAGGAGGTGATGGTGACGCCGTGCGCGGCGATGACGTCGGCCAGGTACTGCGGGTCGCGGTGGCCGTCGGGGGTGGCGACGACCATGCGGCCGCCGGTGGTCAAGGGGCCGAACAGTTCCCACACCGAGACGTCGAAGGTGGCGGGGGTCTTGAACAGCACCACGTCGTCGCGGCCCAGCCCGTATTCGCCGGTGATCCAGCGGATCTGGTTCACCGCGGCGGCGTGCGGCACCGCGACGCCCTTGGGACGGCCGGTGGAGCCGGAGGTGAAGATGACGTAGGCGGTGTGCGCGGGACGCAGCGGCGCCCGGCGTTCGCCGTCGGTGATCGGGTATTCCGAGTAGCCCGCCAGGACGGCGGTGTCGACCTCGATCACGCGGCGCTCGCCGGCGTCGAAGCTGTCGCGCGAGGTGGTGAGCACGCACACCGGGTCGGCGGTGTCGAGCACGTGGGCGACGCGCTCGGCGGGCTGGTCGGGATCGAGCGGCACGTAGGCGCCGCCCGCGGCCAGCACCGCGTAGGCGGCGGTGACCAGGTCCAGCGACCGCCGGATGTGCAGGGCCACCAGCGATTCCGGTCCGACGCCCTCGGCGATCAGCCGGCGCGCCAGGCGGTGCACGCGCGCCGCGAACTCGGCGTAGGTGACCCGCTCGCCGCCGCTGGCCACCGCGATGGCCTCGGGGGTGCGCAGCACCTGGGACTCGAACAGCGACGGCAGGGTGGCGCTCGACGGGTACGGCCCGGCCGTGAGGTCGACGGTGGTGGCGTTCCAGTCCGACAGCACCCGCTGGCGTTCGTCCACGGCCAGCAGGTCGAAGTCGCCGACGGCGCGTTCGGGGTGGGTGGCGGCCGAGACCAGGGTGCGGCGCAGGCGCTCGGCCAGCCGGTCCATGGTGTCGGCGTCGAACAGGTCGGTCGCGTAGGTGAAGGCGGCCGAGATGCCCTGGGCCACACCGTCGGCGGAGGTGCGCTCGACCAGGGTCAGGTCCAGGTCGAACTTGGCGACCGGCACGGTCAGGTCGACGTCGGAGACGGTGACGCCGGGCAGCTCGAACACCGCCGGAGTCATGTTCTGCAGCGTCATCGACACCTGGAACAGCGGGTGCCGGGCCTGCGAGCGCGGCGGATCCAGCAGTTCCACAATGCGTTCGAACGGGGCGTCGGCGTGCTCGAAGGCGGCCAGGTCGGTGCGGCGGACCGCGGTCAGCAGTTCGGCGAAACCGGCGTTCGGGTCGACCTCGGTGCGCAGCACCAGGGTGTTGACGAACATGCCGATCAGCTCGTCCAGGGCGGCCTCGCCGCGGCCCGCGATGGGCGCGCCGATGGCGATGTCGCGGGTGCCCGACACTCGCGCCAGCAGCACCGCGAAGGCGGCGTGCAGCACCATGAACAGGGTCGTGTTGTGCTGCTGTGCAACCCGGTTCAGGGCGGCGTGCACGTGCGGGTCGATATCGAAGACGTGCACGGCGCCGCGACCGGAGGCCACGCCCGGCCGGGGGTGGTCGGTGGGCAGTTCCAGCTGGTCGGGCAGTCCGGCCAGGGCGGTGCGCCAGTAGTCGAACTGGCGGGCCAGCGGCGAGGCGGGATCGTGTTCGTCGCCGAGGCTCTCGCGCTGCCACAGCGCGTAGTCCGCGTACTGCACGGGCAGCGGCGACCAGTCGGGCTCCTGCCCCTGCATGCGGCCGAAGTAGGCGGTCATGAGATCGCGGGTGAGCGGGCCGCCGGAGAAACCGTCACCGGCGATGTGGTGGACCACGCACACCAGCACGTGATCGTTGTCGGCCAGGCGCAGCAGGCGCAGCCGCACCGGCGGGGCGAGGGTCACGTCGAACGGCGCGAACGCCGCCTCCGAGACCACCTGCGCCACTTCGGCTTCGGTGACCTGCGCGACCGGCAGCGACGGCATGGCGGCGGGCGCGTCGACGGGCAGGATCACCTGGTGGCCGACGCCCTCGTGCTCGGGGTAGTAGGTGCGCAGCACCTCGTGCCGGGCCACCAGGTCGGCCACGGCGTCGCGCAGCGCGGGCACGTCCAGCGGTCCGGTGACGCGCAGCGCCGTCGGCAGGTTGTAGGTGGCGGCCTCGGTGTCGAGCCGGTTCAGGAACCACATGCGCTGTTGCGCGTAGGACAGCGGGATCAGCTCCGGCCGCGGCATCGGGCGCAGCGGCGCCACCTCGACGGCCGAATCGGCCAGGGCGGCCAGCGAATTCGCGAGCTCGGCGACGGTCGGGTGCTCGAACAGGGCGCGCACCGGCACCCGGGCGCCGATGGCGGTGCCCAGACGGGCCACCACCTGGGTGGCGTTGAGCGAGTTGCCGCCCAGTTCGAAGAAGTCGTCGTCGGCGCCGACACGCTCGGCGCGCAGCACGGTCGCGAAGATCTCGGCCACGGTGCGCTCGGCGTCGGTGGCGGGCTCGCGGTACTCGCGGGCCTGGAGCTCCGGCGCCGGCAGCGCCTTGCGGTCCAGCTTCCCGGAGGCGTTGAGCGGCATGGCCTCGAGCCGCACCACGGCGGAGGGCACCATGTAGGACGGCACGGATTCGCGGGTGTGCGCGAGCAGTTCGGCGTCGGTGACCTGGGCGTCGCCCTCAGGGACGATGTAGGCGACCAGCCGGTCGCCGGTCTCGGCGCGGACCAGCGAGACGGCGGCGCGGTGCACGGCCGGGTGGCCGAGCAGCACGGTCTCGATCTCGCCGAGTTCGATGCGCTGTCCGCGCAGCTTGATCTGGAAGTCGCTGCGGCCCAGGTATTCCAGGGCGTGGCCGGCGCCGGAGGAGACCCAGCGGACCACGTCGCCGGTGCGGTAGAGCCGCTGCCCGTCCTGGTGCGCGACGAAACGCTCGGCGGTCAGCGCGGGCGCGCCGAGGTAGCCGCGCGCCAATTGCACACCGGCCACATAGAGTTCACCGGCCGCGCCGAACGGCACCGGCCGCAGCTGCCGGTCCAGCACCAGCACGCGGGTGTTGGCGACGGGGCCGCCGATCGGCACCGCGACGCCGTGGGCGTGCTCGCCCGGGTGCGCGGTGACCACGGTGGCCTCGGCCGGGCCGTACCAGTTCACCAGCTGCGTATCCGGCAGCGCGGCGGCGAAGGTCGCGGCGCTCTCCGCGGTGAGCGCCTCACCGGCGGCGAACACCCAGCGCAGCGAGGGATGCCGCCGGTCGGCCGCGTCGAGGTAGGCGTCGAGCATGGACGGCACGAAATGCACCGAGGTGACGGCGTATTCGTCGATCGTGCGCGCGATATAGGCCGGGTCGCGGTGCCCGTCCGGTTCGGCCACCACGACGGCCGCACCGGTCTGCAGGGGCCAGAACAGCTCCCAGGTGGAGATGTCGAAGGTGATCGGCGTCTTGTGCAGCACCACGTCGCCGGGGCGATGCGGGTAGGTGCGCTGGGCCCAGCGGAACTGGTTGGCCATCTGCCGGTGCGTGATCATCACGCCCTTGGGGCGGCCGGTGGAGCCGGAGGTGTAGATGACGTAGGCGGCGTTGTCCGCGCGCACCGGCGCGGGGGCCACCTCGACGAACTGGTCCGCGCCCGCGAGCGCGTCCACGAAGAACAGCGGTACGCCCGAGGCGGTTTCGAAGTCGTCGGCGGCGCGGGTCAGCACGCACACCGGCGCGGAACCGGCCAGCACGTATTCGTTGCGCTCGGCCGGATGATCGGGATCCACCGGCACGTACGCGCCGCCGGACCGCAGCACCGCGTAGACGGCCACGACCAGGTCGAGGCTGCGCCGCATGGCCACGGCCACCCGGGATTCCGCGCGCACGCCGCGCAGGGTGAGTTCCTGCGCCAGGCGGCGCGAGCGGGCGTCCAGCTCGGCGTAGGTCAGGGTGGTGCGGTCGTAGATGACGGCCGGGGCGTCCGGGGTCTTCGCCACCTGGGCGTCGAACAGCGTGAGCAGTGTCGAATCGTCCAGCAGCGCGGGCACTTCGGTGGCGTTGACGGCGGCCAGTTCGCGGCGTTCACCGTCGAGCAGGGCGTCGATCTGCGACACCCGGGCGCGCGGGTCGGCGGCGATGCGGGTGAGCAGCGCCGACAGGCGGTCGGCGATGGCCTGGGCGGCCGCGGGTTCGAACAGGTCGCGCAGGTACTTCACGCCGAAGCTGAGACCCTTGCCGCGCGGCTGCACCATGACGGTGAGCGGGTAGTGGGTGCCGTTGACCGCGGACGCGCCGAGAATGCCGGCGCCGTCGATGGGCGCGGCGGCGTCGTCGAGGGACTCCTCGTCCACCGGGAACGACGCGAACACCACGATCGAGTCGAAAAGCCCGTCGACGCCGGCGATCTCCTGGATCTCGCCGAGCCCGACATAGTGGTGGTCGAGCAGGGCGGCCTGCTCGTCCTGCAAGCCGCGCAGCACCTGGGTGAGGGTGTCGCCGGCATTGAGCCGCACCCGCACCGGAATGGCGTTGAGGAACAGGCCGATCATGGTCTCGATGCCCGCCAGCTGCGGCGGCCGGCCGGACACGGTGGCGCCGAAGACCACGTCGTCGCGGTCGGTGCTGCGGCCGATGAGCAGACCCCACGCGGCCTGCACGACGGTGTTGAGGGTGACGCCCGCCTCGTGGGCGACCTTGGTCAGGGTGGCGGTGTCGGCCTCCGACAGCGCGAAGGTGACTTCGCCGATGCCCGAGGTGATCTCGCGGGACGGGTCGACCGCCGCCAGCGGGGTCGGCTCGTCGAATCCGGCCAGCGTCTCGCGCCAGGCGTCGCGGGCCGCCCCGTGATCGCGGGCGGCCAGCCAGGCCAGGTAGTCGCGGTAGGGGCGCACCGCCGGAATCCGCGAGGCGTCGCCGTCGGCGGCGTACAGCAGCAGCATGTCCTGCACGAGCAGCGGCATGGACCAGCCGTCGATGAGGATGTGGTGGCTGGTGACGCACACCCGGTACCGGTCCGCGGCGGTGCGGAACAGGGTGATGCGCAGCAGCGGGTGCGCGCCCATGTCGAAGTGGCCGGCCACGTCGAGGGCCATCAGCCGGTCGGTCTCGGCGAGCGCCTCGGCGGGCTCCCGGTCGCTGAGATCCAGGTACTGCCAGGGCAATTCGACATCGTCGAGAATGATCTGCAGCGGATTGCCGACGCCGTCCTCGGCGAACACGGCCCGCAGGTTCACGTGCCGTTCCAGCATGGCGCGGGCGGCGGCGTGCACGCGCTCGACGTCGATCTCGCCGGCCACGTCGAGGGCGAACTGCACCATGTAGGCGTCGACCGAGGACTCGGCCAGCCGGGCGTGGAACAGCATGCCCGACTGCAGCGGCGTCAGCGGCCACACCTCGGCCAGGTTCGGGTACTGCTCGCGCAGCCGAGCCTCGTCGGCGGCGTCCAGTTCGACCAGCGGTCCGGTGGCGAGTTCCTCGGCGGCGGAGGCGTTCTCGACCGGCACCGCGACCTCGGCCAGCGCGGCCACGGTGCGGGCGGCGAACATCTCGCGCGGCTTGAAGCCCAGGCCCCGGGCGCGGGCCCGCGACACGATCTGGATGGCGGTGATGGAATCCACGCCGAGACTGAAGAAGTCGTCGTCGAGGCCGACCCGATCCAGGTGCAGCACCCCGGCGATGACCTCGGCCACGGCCTGCTGCGCGGGGGTTTCCGGCGCGCGGTATTCGCCGATCGCGAGCTGCGGTTCGGGCAGCGCGCGGCGATCCAGCTTGCCCGCGGGGGTCAGCGGGATCTCGTCGAGCTCGATGATGGTGGCGGGCACCATGTGCGCGGGCAGCGCCCGCTCGGCCAGCTCGTCGAGCTGCGCGGTGTCGATCGAATAGCCCGGGGCGGCATGCACGTACGAGACCAGTGCGGTGGCGCGGCCGTTCACCTCGTGGCCGACGGTGACGGCGAAGTCGACGGACTCGTCGCCCGCCAGCACGGCGTCGATCTCGCCCAGCTCGATCCGCAGGCCGCGGATCTTGACCTGGAAGTCGTTGCGGCCCAGGTATTCCAGCTCACCGGCGGCATTGGCGCGCACCAGGTCGCCGGTGCGGTAGAGACGGGAGCCGTTGTCCTCGAACGGGTTCGCGACGAAGCGGGACGAGGTCAGTTCGGGGCGGGCGTGATACCCGCGGGCCAGCAGCGCGCCGGCGATGTAGAGCTCACCGGGGGCGCCGGCCGGAACCGGCCGCAGCCGCTCGTCCAGCACGTGCGCGGTGGCGCCGCGGATGGCCGCGCCGATGGTGACCGTCCGGTCCGCGACGAGCGGATCGGAGATATTGGTCGCGATGGTGGCCTCGGTCGGGCCGTAGGCGTTGTGGAAGCGACGCCGCACCGCGGGGCTCGACGACCAGCGGCGCACCAGTTCGGGCGACACCGCCTCGCCGCCACCGACGATGGCCTCCATGCCCGCCAGCTGCTCGGGGTCCAGCGAGGCCAGCACCGACGGCGTGATCAGTCCGTGCGTGACGCCCTCGCGCGCGATCAGCGCGCCCAGTTCCGGACCGCCGTACACGTCGGGCACGGTGACCACCAGGGTGGCGGCCGCGCCCAGGGCCATCAGCAGTTCCATGATCGAGGCGTCGAAGGACGGGGTGGCGACGTGCAGCACCCGCGACTCCGGGCCGATCCCGAACCGCTCGCGCATCTCGGCGGTCAGTGCGGCCAGGCCGGTGTGGGTGACCACGACGCCCTTGGGCAGACCGGTGGAACCCGAGGTGTAGATGGCGTAGGCGGGGTGCTCGGCGCGCAGCGGGCGCACCCGGTCGGCGTTGGTGACCGGTTCGGCGGAGTAGGTGCCGGCGGCGGCGAGGAATTCGTCGGTGTCGATGTCGAGCCACGGCACGGCCGCGGGCAGCCCGGACCGGGTGTCGGCGACGGTGAGGCCGAGCACCGCCCCGGAGTCGGTGACCATGTGCAGGACGCGGTCGGCCGGGTAGCTGGGGTCGACGGGGACGAAGCCGGCGCCGGTCTTGGCGACCGCCCAGACCGCCACCACGGACTCGATCGAGCGGCGGATGCCGACCGCGACCAGGTCCTCGGGGCCGATGCCGCGGGCGATGAGCAGCCGGGCCAGCCGGTTCGAGCGTTCGTCGAGTTCGCCGTAGCCGAGCGCGCCCAGGGCGGCGTCGGCGTCGGCGAGGACGATGGCGGTGCCGCCCGGGTTGGCCTCGACCGCGGTAGCCATGAGTTGCGGCAGGGTCGGGGTGTGCGGTCCGCGGCGGGTCCGGGTGGGGCGTACGCGAGCGGTGCGGGTCATGCCACGACCACCGAGAGCTCGTTCTTCCGGTCCCCGACCACCCGAATCATGCAGCTTGTCCTCATCCTGTCCGTGTTGCTCTACCGCCGTGTGCACCGAAGAAGTTCATCGGATCCACACAGGCCTCGTTACTCGGCCACCAAGGAGTATTCAGCCCTGCGAGCGGGACGGCCACTCCGGGAGGTCAGCCGGTGCGCATCACACGCTACCGGCCCCGGGAAGAGCGATAACGGTGTGACCGGACCACTGCGCGGGCACCGGAAGGGCCTCTACCACGACGGCCCGCAGATCCTCCAGATCGGCGGGGTCGACCCGGCCCAGGCTGTCGCGTTCGGCGAACAGATGGGTTACCCACTCGTCGGCGAGCGTTCCCGCCAGATCGGCGCCCGCGGCCAGCACCATCGACGCGCCGACGCCACCGGCGGCGATCACCTCGAGCACCGCGAACGGATGGTCGACGGCGCCCGCCCGGAAGGTCCGGGATTCGAAGGTCAGCTCCGACTCCTGACGGACCCGGTTCACCAGGGCCGCCACCGCGTCGTAGCCGAGCGCGGTCCGGCCGGGCGCGGCGAAGGCGGTGTCGTCGCCGCGCAGCGCGCGGGTGCGGTGCGCGTAGGTGACCGGCCGGGCGGATTCGGCGGCGATCTCGGCGACCACGGCCGCATCGTCGAGGGCCAGCCAGTCGATGCCGGACATGGCCATCGGCGTGCCGGTGGTGAGACCGACCTTCATGTCCAGCCCAGCCGGGGGCAGCCGGTCGAGGGAGGCCAGTGGCACCACCGCGGCGCCCGCCTTGAGCACGGCCCAGGTGGCCACGGCGAGGTCGACGCCGCGATCCAGCCGCAGCCCCACGCCGGTGCCGGGACCGCAGCCGCGGCCGATGAGGACGCGGGCCAGCCGAGAGGAGCGGGCGTCGAGATCGCGGTAGGTGACCGACTCCTCGCCCCAGACCAGGGCCGGACCGTCCGGGTCGTCCTCGACGGTGAGCGAGAGCGACTGCGGCAGCGCGGCGCCGTGCGCGGTGGTGGCGACCACCGGTGCGGGCGCGGGCGCGGCCTGGACGCGGGGCCGTTCGGCGGCGTCGAGCAGGTCGATGTCGCCGACCGGCATGTGCGAGTCGGCGGTGACCGCGGCCAGTACGCGCAGCAGCCGGGCGCCGAGCACCTCGATGGTGGCCTCGTCGAAAAGGTCGGTGGCGTAGGAGAATACGACCGCCAGGTCGCCGGGGGTGCCGTCGGCGGCGGGCGGGTGCGCTTCGACGCCGATCTGCAGATCGAACTTGGCGGCGGTCAGGTCGGCGTCGACCCCGGAGACGGTCAGTCCCGGGAGCGCGAGTTCGGCGACCTCGTTGTTCTGCAGCGCCAGCACCACCTGCAGCAGCGGGCCCGCGCCGGGCGCGACCGCTTCCACCACCCGTTCGAAGGGCAGGTCGGCGTGCGCGAAGGCGGACAGGTCGGTTTCGCGGGCGGCGGCCACCAGGTCATCGAAGGAGGCGGCGGGATCCACGGCGGTGCGCAGGGTGAGGGTATTGACGAACATGCCGACCAGGCCGTCCAGCGCCCGCTCGCCGCGACCCGCCACCGCGGTGCCGACCACGATGTCGGAGTTCCCCGACACGCGGGCCAGCAGCACCGCGAGGGCCGCGTGCATCACCATGAACAGCGAGGCGTTGTGGCGCCGCGCGATGCGATTCAGTTCGGCGTGGATCTCGGCGGGCACCACGTAGTCGACCAGCGCGGCCGCCATGGACGGCGCGGCCGGGCGCGGGCGGTCCAGCGCCAGCGGCTGCCGGGTCGGCAGCTCGGCCAGCTGGTTCCGCCAGTACGCCAATTGCGCTGCGGCGATGGAGTTCTCGTCGGTGTCCGAGCCGATCATGGCGCGCTGCCAGAGCGCGAAGTCGGCGTACTGCACGGGCAGCGGCGCCCAGCCGGGCGTCTCGCCCTGGGCCCGCGACACGTAGGCGGTCATCAGGTCGCGGGCCAGCGGCGCGAAGGACGCGCCGTCGGCGGCGATGTGATGGGCCACCAGGATCAGCAGGTAGTCGTCGGGCGCGTCGCCGACGAGCAGGCTCAGGCGCACCGGAACTTCGTGCGCCACATCGAATCCGGTGGCGACCAGCTCGCGCACGCGCGCACCGATGTCGCGGGCGGGCGTCAGCGCGAGGCCGCCGGGCAGCGCGTCGGCGACCGAGAGCACCTCCTGGAACGGGGCGCCGCCCGGCTCGGATTCCGGGTAGCGGGTGCGCAGGATCTCGTGCCGGGTCAGCACGTCCTCGGCGGCGAGGATCAGCGCCGGGACGTCGAGTGCGCCGGTGAGGCGGATGACCATGGGGATGTTGTAGGCCGCGGACTCCGGGTCCAGCTGGTTGAGCACCCACATGCGCTGCTGCGCCAGCGACAGCGGCACCCGCGCGGGCCGCTCCCCCGCCACCAGCGCCGGTCGGGTGCCCGCCGCCGCGCCCGGCACGATGCGGGCGGCCAGGCCGGAAACCGTTGCGGTCTCGAAGAGTTCGCGCACCGAGACGGCGGCGCCGAGGGCCTCGTTGATCCGGGAGACGGCCCGGGTGGCGATCAGCGAATTGCCGCCCAGTTCGAAGAAGTCGTCGTCCGCGCCGACGCCGTCGACGCCGAGCAGGTCGGCGAAGACGCCCGCCACGATCTCCTCGATCGGGGTCGAGGGGGTGCGGAAACGCCGGGCCTGCACCTGCGGCGCGGGCAGTGCCCGGCGATCGAGTTTGCCGGAGGCGTTGAGCGGGAAGGACTCCATCACCGCGACGGCGGTCGGCACCATGTAGGCCGGAAGCAGCTGTGCGACAGCCGATCTCACCTCGCCGGGATCGACGGTGACGCCGGGTTCCCGGACCACGTAGCCGATCAGCTGATCGCCGAGGTTCGCATCGGATCGCACCACCACGACCGACTGCGCGACACCCGGCTGGGCCAGTAGCGCGGCCTCGATCTCACCGAGCTCGATGCGCAATCCGCGCAGCTTCACCTGGAAGTCGGTGCGGCCCAGGTATTCGACCTCCCCGTCAGCGGTCCACTTCACCAGGTCGCCGGTGCGGTACATGCGTTCGCCGTGACCGAACGGGTCGGCGACGAAGCGGTCGGCGGTGAGATCCGGACGGGCCACATAGCCGATGGCCAGCTGATCACCGGCCAGGTACAGCTCACCGGCGACGCCGGGCGCGACCGGCCGGAGTCGCGAATCCAGCACGTACAGGCGGGTATTGAAGACGGGACGACCGATCGGTACCGAGACCGTGTCGACGTCGGTAACCTCGTGGTAGCTGACGTCGACGGCGGCTTCGGTGGGACCGTACAGGTTGTGCAGCCGGGCGCCGGTCAGCTCGCGTAGTCGCTGCGCGGTGGGGGCGGGTAGCGCCTCGCCGGAGGCGAACACCTGGCGCAGCGTCGTGCCGTCGAAGGTGCCTTCGGCGCCGAGCGTGGACAGGAACATCGACAGCATCGAGGGCACGAAATGCGCTGTGGTGACGCCGTGTTCGGCGATCACCTCGGCCAGGTACACCGGGTCTCGATGCCCGTCCGGTTTGGCGACCACCAGGCGCGCGCCGGTCTGCAAGGGCCAGAAGAACTCCCACACCGACACGTCGAAGGTGGCCGGGGTCTTCTGCAGCACCACGTCGGCATAGCCGATCCGGTACTGCGCCTGCATCCAGACCAGGCGGTTGACGATGGCGTGGTGGCTCACCGCGACGCCCTTCGGCCGTCCGGTCGAGCCGGAGGTGAAGATGACGTAGGCGGGATGCGCGGGCCGCAGCGGCCGCGCCCGTTCGAACTCGGCGATGGGGTCGGCCGAGCGGGTCCGCGCGCGTTGCTCGGCCTCTTCGACCAGGACGGCGGGAATGCCGGTGCCGCCGCCGAAGCCGTCGGCCCGGGTGGTGAGCACCAGGCGCGGGCGGGCGGTGTCGAGAATGTGCGCGGTGCGGTCGAACGGCTGTTCCGGGTCCAGCGGCACGTACGCCGCACCCGCCTCGACGATGGCGTACATGGCCACCACGAGTTCGGTGGAGCGCCGGATGGACAGGGCGACAAGCGTTTCCGGTCCGATGCCGTAGTCGGCGACGAGCTGGCGGGCCAGCCGGCGCGCGCGCTGCGCGAGTTCGCGATAGGTGAGGCGCTCGCCTTCGAAGACCAGGGCCACGGCATCGGGGCTGCTCGCGACCTGCGCCTCGAACAGCGAGACCAGGGTCGGCGCGGTGCCGCGCGGCAGTCCCACGGTGGCGTCCACGTCGAAGTCGGTGGCATTCCAGTCGGTGAGGACGCGCCGCTGTTCGTCGGCGGACAGCAGGGCCAGGTCACCGACCGCGGCGCTCGGGTCCGCCCCGACCTGTTCGAGCACCGAGGCGAACCGGCGCGCGAAGGAGGCGATGGTGGCTTCGTCGAAAAGGTCCAGCGCATAGGAGAATTCGGCCGCCATGCCGGTGCCGTCGCCGCGCTCGTCGACGCGTTCCTGCACAGTGAGCTGCAGATCGAATTTGGCGAACGGCACCTCGAGGTCGGCCCCGGACACGGTGAGGCCGGGCAGCCGCAGATCGGTGGGCGGCAGGTTCTGGAACGACAGCATGACCTGGAACAGCGGATTGCGGGCCTGTGAGCGGGCCGGCGCGAGCAGGTCCACCAGGCGTTCGAAGGGCACGTCGGCGTGGCCGAAGGCGCGCACGTCGGATTCGCGGACCCGGCCCAGCAATTCGGCGAAGCCGAGCGCCGGGTCGACGTCGGTGCGCAGCACCAGGGTGTTGACGAACATGCCGATCAGATCGTCGAGCGCGGCGTCGCCGCGGCCCGCGACCGGGGTGCCGACGGCGATGTCGCGGGTGCCCGACAGCCGGGCCAGCAATACCGCCAGGGCCGCGTGCACGACCATGAAGGTGGTGCCGCCGCCGGCGCGCGCGAGCCGCCGGACGCCCGCGTACACGTCGTCGGCCAGCTCGAATCGGAAGGTGCCGCCGCGGTAGGACGCGACCGGCGGCCGCGGCCGATCCGAGGGCAGCACCAGTTCGTCGGGGAGCTCGGCCAAAGCGTCACGCCAGTACGCGATCTGCGCGGCCTGTGCGGAGTTCTCGTCGTCCTCCGCACCCAGGACCGCGCGCTGCCAGAGCGTGTAGTCGGCGTACTGGACGGGCAGCGGCTGCCACTGCGGCACGGCGCCGGCGCTGCGGGACACGTACGCGGTCACCAGGTCCCGGATCAGCGGGCCCATCGAGAAGCCGTCGGCGGCGATGTGGTGCACCACGCAGACCAGCACGTGTTCGGCGGGTCCGAGGCGCAGCACGCGCAGCCGGATCGGCGGTTGCGCGGTGACGTCGAAGCCGGCGCCGCCGAGTGCCATGACCCGCGCGGTCAGGCTGCTCGCGTCGATGTCGTCGACCGCGAGTTCGGGGACCGCGCGAGCATCGGTGAGCGGCAGCACCTGCTGGTAGCCCTCGCCGTCCACCTCGGGGTAGATGGTGCGCAGCACTTCGTGCCGTTCCACCAGGTCCCGGGCCGCGGCGCGGATGGCGTCGAGGTCCAGGCGGCCGGAGAGCCGCACCGCGAGCGGGACGTTGTCGACCGCGCTCGTGGCGTCGAACCGGTTGAGGAACCACATGCGCTGCTGCGCGTAGGACAGCGGCACCCGATCCGGTCGCGGGCCGGGAACCAGCGCGGGCGCGGCGCTTTCGAGCCCGTCCTCCAGCAGCCGGGCCAGCCCGGACACGCTGGAGGCGTCGAAGAGCACCCGGACCGGCACGCGCCGGTCCAGCGCGGTCCCGATCCGGGCGGCGGCCTGCGCGGCGAGCAGCGAATTGCCGCCGAGTTCGAAGAAGTCGTCGTCGGAGCCGACGCGCAGCGGTTCCGCGCCGGGCGGGGTGAGCAGTCCGGAGTAGACCTCGGCGATGGCGCGTTCGGCGGGGGTGGCCGGGGTCCGGAATTCGCGGACGGCGAACACCGGTTCCGGCAGGCGGGCGCGATCGACCTTGCCGACCGGGGTCAGCGGGATCTCGTCCAGCGGCATGATGGCGGCGGGAACCATGTAGGCGGGCAGTGATTCTCCCGCGAAGGCGGCCAGCGCCGCGACGTCCACGGTCCGGCCGGGGGCCGGCAGTACATAGGTGACCAGCGCGGCCGCTCCGGTCGGCAGGGTGGCGCCGAGGGTGACGGCGAAGTCCACGTCCGGGTGAGCGGTCACCGCGCTGTCGATCTCGCCGAGTTCGATGCGCAGGCCGCGGATCTTGACCTGGAAGTCGGTGCGGCCGTGGTGTTCGAAGTTCCCGTTCTCCAGGCGTTTCACCAGATCGCCGGTGCGGTAGAGGCGTTGGCCGGGCTCGCCGTAGGGGCTCGCGATGAAGCGTTCCGCGGTCTGGGTGGGCCGGTTCAGATAGCCCATGGCCAGGGCTTGACCCGCCAGGTACAGCTCGCCGACCACGCCGGGCGGGACCGGCCGGAGTCCGGCGTCCAGCACGTAGGCGCCGATGCCGGGGAGCAGCGATCCGATGTGGGTGCCGCCGCCGGGCGCGAGCGCGTCGGTGCTGGTGGCGATGGCGGTGACCTCGCTGGGCCCGTATTCGATGAAGAACTCGCGCTCGGCGGTGACCCAGCGGTCCACCAGGGCCGAGGGCACGCGTTCACCGCCGCACATGACCGCCCGAAGTTCCGGTGTCCCCGCCGGATCCAGCGATTCCAGCACGGCCGGGGTGATGCACAGGTGGGTGACTCGTTCGCGGCGCAGCAGGTCTGTCAGTTCGGGACCACCGATGACCTGCGGCGGCACCACCACCAGGGTCGCGCCCGCGGAGAACGCCCACAGCAGTTCGACGATGGAGAAGTCGAAGCTCGGGGTGATCAGATGGGTGAGGCGGGAATCCTCGGTGATCCCACGCTGTTCCCGGCGGCCGGCCAGCACCGCCAGGCCGGCGTGGTCGATGGCCACGCCCTTGGGTTTTCCGGTGGATCCGGAGGTGTAGATGACGTAGGCGAGGTGCTGTTCGGTCAGTGGCCGGGTGCGGTCGGCGTAGGAGATCGGGTGCGCGGGCCGGGCGGCGATGCGTTCGGCGCGGGCCGGGTCGTCGAGTTCGACCCAGTAGGCGTGGGTGCCGAGTCCGCGGCGATGGGCGGCCACGGTGACACCGAATTTCGCGCCGGAGTCGGTGAGCATGTGCTCGATCCGGTCGGCCGGGTACTTCGGGTCCACCGGCAGGTAGGCCGCGCCGGTTTTGACGATGGCCCACATGGCCAGCACCGATTCGACCGAGCGCGCGATGGCCATGGCGACCACGTCGCCGGGGCCGACGCCCAGGGCGATCAGTTCGCGGGCGACCTGGGAGGACTGCTCGTCGAGCTCCCGGTAGGTGAGCTCGACCAGGTCCGCTGGATCGCCGGTGGGGTTGTAGCTGACGGCGACGGCGTCGCCACCGGATTCGACCGCGGCGGTGAGCAATTGCCCCAGGAAAGGGCTGCCGGAGCGGCGGCGTCGGTTACCACGAGCTGTTCTGCGGGCAGTTTCCATCCGAGTTGTTCACCTCACAGATACAGCAATCCACACACGTCGAAGGTCTTCGACAGTCCGGGCCGGCAGCGCCTGCGCAGCCGGGCGAACCGGCACAGCATAGCCGCGCACGGCTGGTCCGACGGCTCGAACTGGAAGGACTATCGACGGTAGCGACACGGCGTTGCATGATGTGATCTGCGCCATAGCCATTCACGATGGCTACCGAAGCGCCGCCGGGAGGTGAATTCCGGTGGCGCCGACACGGTCCCGAGGGGACCGCTCTCCGCGGTGGCTACGCTGCCGCAATCGCGGCAGCATCACCCCCGCTACTCGGGTGACCCGACTTCGCTACTCCGGCAGCACCGCCACGGTCGCGGCCTGCGTCCACGGCTCGGCGGCCGTGGTCGGGGCGTCGAGCAGGACGGCCCGAAGGTCCTCGAGCGGGGTCGGATCCAGTTCGCCGAGGCGATCGGCGGCGGCGAAGACGTGGGTGACCCACTCGTCGGCGAGGGCGTCCGACAGTTCCGCGCCGGGCTCGGCGGGCACCAGCACCACCGATGCGCCGACCGCGCCCGCGGCCACCACCTCGACCATGGCCAGCGCCGAATCCGCGGCGCCGTGGTGGAAGGTGCGCGACTCGAAGGTGAGGTCCAGACCCCGCGCGCGGTCCACCGCGTGTGCCAGGTCGTCGTAGGTGATCGCCCCGTCCGCCGATACCCGGGCCAGGTCGTCGCCGCGCAGTGCGCGAATCCGGTTGGCGTAGGTGACCGGTCGCGCCGATTCGGCCGCGACCACGGCCGCGGTCTCGGGTTCGTCGAGCACCAGCCAGTCGATGCCGCGTACGCCTTCCGGTGCGGCGCCGACGGTGATGCCGACCTTCACGTCGTGCCCGGGCGTCTCGGCGGCGGCGAACGGGACCAGCATGGTGCCGGCCTTGAGCACCGCCCACACCGCGACCACCTGGTCCACGCCGCGGTCCAGGCGCAGCACCACGCCGGTGCCGGGGCCGCTGCCGCGGGCGATCAGCACTCGCGCCAGTCGTGAGGAGCGGGCGTCGAGTTCCTGGTAGGTGAGCGCGTCGTCGCCCCACACCAGCGCCGGGCCGTCCGGGTCGTCCTCGGCGGCGGTGGTGAGCAGCTGGGACAGGGCGGCGCCGCGGATGCCGATACCGGCCGGCTCCGGGGCGGGCCGCGAGAGTTCCTGCACCGCAACCGATTCGGTGGCGTCGAGCAGTTCGATGTCGCCGACCGCCAGCTGCGAGTCGGCGGCGACCGCGGTGAGCACCCGTTCGAGGGCGCGACCGAAGGACGCCATCGAGAATTCCTCGAACAGCTCGGTGTCGTAGTTCAGGATCACGGCCAGTTCACCGGCCGCGCCGTCCACACCGGGCCGCGGTTCCACGCTGATCTGCAGGTCGAATTTGGCCGTGGCCAGGTCGGTTTCGACCGCGGCGACGGTGAGGGCCGGCAGTTCCAGCACCGGCGTCTCGGTGTTCTGCAGCGAAAGCACCACCTGCAGTAGCGGATTCGCGGTGGTGCGGGCGGCGAGTTCGGAGACCCGCTCGAACGGGATGTCGGCGTGCGCGAAGGCCGACAGGTCTGTCTCACGAGCGCGTTCGACCAGTTCGTCGAACGGTGCGGCCGGGTCGACCGCGGTGCGCAGGGTGAGGGTGTTGACGAACATGCCGACCAGATCGTCGAGCGCGCGTTCGCCGCGGCCCGCGACCGCGGTGCCGAGCACGATGTCGGTGCTGCCCGACAGCCGCGACAGCCAGGCCGCCACCGCCGCGTGCACCACCATGAACAGCGACGCGTTGTGCCTGCGCGCCAGGCGATTCAGGCCCGTGTGCACCTGCGGCGACAGCGTGAAGTCGAGCAGCGCGCCGCGCATGGACGCCACCGCGGGGCGCGGCCGGTCCAGCGGCAGCATCGGGCGATCCGGCAGTCCGGCCAGCTGGTCGCGCCAGTACCCGATCTGTGCCGCGGCCGCCGACTCGGCGTCGCCCTCGACGCCCAGCGCCGCGCGCTGCCACACCGCGTAGTCGGCGTACTGCACCGCGAGCGGCTGCCACGCCGGGGCCTCGCCCGCGGCGTGCGCCAGGTAGGCGGTCATCAGGTCGCGGGCCAGCGGGGCCATGGACGCGCCGTCGGCGGCGATGTGGTGGGCCACCAGGACCAGCAGGTAATCGTCCGGGTCGTCGCCGGTGATCAGGCGGACCCGGACCGGAACCTGCTGGGCCACATCGAATCCGGTGCCAACCAGGGCGCCGATCCGGCCGCCGATGTCAGCGGCCCGCTCCACCTCGAGACCGTGCGGCAGCACGTCGGCGACCGAGCGGATCTCCTGGTGGGCGGGTGCGCCCGGAGCCGTCTCCGGGTAGCGGGTGCGCAGCACCTCGTGGCGGGTCAGCACGTCCTCGACGGCGTGCCGCAGCGCGGGCACGTCGAGGGATCCGGTGAGCCGGATGACCATGGGGATGTTGTAGACCGGGGAATCCGGGTCGAGCTGGTTGAGCACCCACATGCGCTGCTGCGCCAGCGACAGCGGGACGCGGGCGGGCCGCTCCCCCGCCACCAGCGGCGGCCGCGCGCCGGTGCCGGCGCCCGGCACGATGCGGGCGGCGAGTCCGGAAACCGTTGCGGTCTCGAAGATCTCGCGCACGGCCACGGTGGTGTCGAGTGCGGCGTTGATCCGTGCGACGGCGCGGGTGGCGATCAGCGAGTTGCCGCCGAGTTCGAAGAAGTCGTCGTCGGCGCCCACCCGGTCGGTGCCGAGCAGCTCGCCGAACACGCCGGCCACGATCTCCTCGATCGGGGTCGAGGGCGCGCGGAAGCTCTTGGCCTCGAACACCGGGGCCGGGAGCGCCTTGCGGTCCAGCTTGCCCGAGGCATTGAGCGGGAACTCCGCGAGCACCACGATGGCGCTGGGCACCATGTAGGCCGGAAGTGACCGGGCCAGGCCGGCTTTCAGCTCCTCGGGGGTGGCATCCGCGCTGACCGCGTAGCCGACCAGCTGGTCACCGGTGTGCGCGTCGGCGCGCACCACGACCACCGACTGCGTGACACCCGGCTGCGCCAGCAGCGCGGCCTCGATCTCGCCCAGTTCGATGCGCAGACCGCGCAGCTTCACCTGGAAGTCGGTGCGGCCCAGGTATTCCAGTTCACCGTCGGCGTTCCACTTCACGAGATCGCCGGTGCGGTAGAGGCGTTCGCCGGAACCGAAGGGATCGGCGACGAAGCGGTCCGCGGTCAGGTCCGGGCGCTCGACGTAGCCGCGCGCCAGCTGCACACCGGCCAGGTACAGGTCGCCCGCGACGCCGACCGGGACCGGGTTGAGGCGGGAATCCAGCACGTAGACACGGGTATTGAAGACCGGACGACCGATCGGCATCGACACCGTGTCGGCGTCGACGGCCTCGTGGTAGGTGACGTCGACCGCGGCCTCGGTGGGTCCGTACAGGTTGTGCAGGCGGGCGCCGGTCAGCTCGCGCAGCTGCCGCGCGGTGGGCGCGGGCAGCGCCTCACCGGAGGCGAACACCTGACGCAGACCGCGACCCGCGTGCGCCAGTTCGCTGTCGTTGTCCAGGGTGGCCACGAACGCCGACAGCATGGACGGCACGAAATGCGCGGTGGTGATGCGCTGTTCGGCGATGATCTGCGCCAGGTACACCGGATCCCGGTGGCCGTCCGGCTTGGCGACCACCAGACGCGCACCGGTCTGCAAGGGCCAGAAGAACTCCCACACCGACACGTCGAAGGTGGCCGGAGTCTTCTGCAGCACCGCGTCGTCGGCGGTGAGCGCGTACTCGTGCTGCATCCACACCAGGCGGTTCACGATCGCGCCGTGCTCGACGGCCACACCCTTGGGGCGACCGGTCGAGCCGGAGGTGAAGATGACGTAGGCGGCGTGGCCGGGTCGCAGCGGCCGGATGCGCTCGGCGTCGGTGATCGGGCCGCCGCTGTGCGCCCGCGCCGTCGCCTCGGCCCGTTCGACGGCAAGGGTCACCATATTCCGTGTGCCGGGCTCGAATTCGTCGGCCGCGGCAGTGAGCAGCAGTCGCGGCCGGGCGGTGTCGAGGATGTGGCCGATACGGTCGGCGGGCTGGTCGGGGTCCAGCGGCACGTATGCCGCACCGGTCTGCAGCACCGCGTACATGGCCACGACCAGTTCGGTGGAGCGCCGCAGGGCAAGGGCCACCAGCGTTTCCGGTCCGGCGCCCTCGGCGATGAGCAGCCGCGCGAGCCGGTTGGATCGCTTGGCCAGCTGCCGGTAGGTGAGCGTCTCGTCCGCGAAGACCAGTGCGACGGCGTCGGGAGTGGCCGCGACCTGGGCGGCGAAGCGCGAAACCAGGGTCGCCGCAGCGCCTTCGGGCAGTGTCGCGGCCACGTCGAAGGCGGTGGCGTTCCAGTCGTTCAGCACCCGCTGCCGCTCGCCGGCGGAGAAGAGCGCGAGGTCGCCGACCGGCGCGGCCGGGTCGGCGGTCACCGCGGCCAGCACCCGCTGGAAGCGGGCGGCCAGCTCGGCGACGGTGGCGGCGTCGAAAAGGTCCATGGCGTAGGAGAATTCGGCGGCCATGCCGGTCGCGTCGCCCTGCTCGTCGTGCGATTCCTGCAGGGTGAGCTGCAGATCGAACTTGGCGAACGGGATCTCCAGGTCCGCACCGGCCACCGTGAGACCGGGCAGTTCCAGGCGGGTGGGGGCCATGTTCTGGAAGGTCAGCATGACCTGGAACAGCGGGTTGCGGGCCTGCGAGCGGGCCGGGTCGAGCAGTTCCACCAGGCGCTCGAAGGGCACGTCGGCGTGGCCGAAGGCACGCACGTCCTGCTCGCGCACCGTGGCCACCAGGTCGGTGAAGGACGCGGCGGGGTCGATGTCGCTGCGCAGCACCAGGGTGTTGACGAACATGCCGATCAGGTCGTCGAGTTCGGCTTCGCCGCGCCCGGCGACCGGGGTGCCGATGGCGATGTCGCGGGTGCCGGACAGCCGGGCCAGCAGGACGGCCAGCGCGGTGTGCACCACCATGAACAGGGTGGTGTTGTGCGTCTCGGCGAATCGCCGGGCGGCCGTGTAGATCTCGTCGTCGAGGCGGAAGGCGTGGTTGCCGCCGCGGTAGGAGGCGACGGCCGGGCGCGGGCGGTCCCACGGCAGCACCAGTTCGTCGGGCAGGTCCGCGAGGGTGTCGCGCCAGTAGGCGATCTGGCGGGCCAGCGGCGAGTCCGGATCGTCCTCGCTGCCCAGCGCCGCGCGCTGCCACACCGCGTAATCGGCGTACTGCACCGGCAGCGGGGCCCACTGCGGCGCGGCGCCGTTCATCCGCTGTGCGTAGGCGGTGACCAGGTCGCGGGCCAGCACGCCGATCGAGACACCGTCGGCGGCAATGTGATAGATCGCGGCGACCAGCACGTGCTCGTCGGGCGCGAGCCGCAGCAGGCGCAGGCGCAGCGGCGGCGCGGCGGTGACGTCGAAGCCCGCGCCGACCACCTCGGCCACGGCGGTCGCGATGTCGGCGGCGGCGATGTCGGTGACCGGCAGTTCGGGCAGCGCGCGCGGATCCGCGGCGGGCAGCACCAGCTGGAAGCCTTCGCCGTCCACCTCGGGGTAGATGGTGCGCAGCACTTCGTGGCGGGCGACCAGGTCCGCGGCGGCGGCGCGCATGGCGTCCACGTCGAGCGTGCCGGTGAGCCGGACGGCCAGCGGCATATTGTCGACCGCGCTGCCGGGGTCGAAGCGGTTGAGGAACCACATGCGCTGCTGTGCGAAGGACAGCGGCACCCGGTCCGGGCGGGGCAGCGAGCCCAGCGCGGGACCGGTGGCGGCGGGGGCGGCCACACCGTCGAGGTGCGCGGCGAGTCCGGCGACGGTCGCGCCGTCGAACAGTACGTGCACCGGAACGCGCACGCCCAGTGCGGCGCCGATGCGCGCGGCGGCCTGGGCGGCCAGCAGCGAGTTGCCGCCGAGTTCGAAGAAGTCGTCGTCCGCACCGACCCGAGCGTCCGGGTTGTCCGGAATCAGCAAGGCGGCGAACACTTCCGCGATGATTTCCTCGGCGCGGGTCGTCGGGGCGCGGAACGCCCGGGCCGCGAACACGGGCTCCGGCAGCGCATTCCGGTCCAGCTTGCCGACCGGGGTCAGCGGGATCTCGTCCAGCACCACCAGCGCGGTGGGCACCATGTAGGCGGGCAGCGACGCGCCGACATGCTCGGCCAACGCCGCGGTGTCGAGGGTCGCGCCCGGGCGGGGCAGCACATAGGAGACCAGCGCGGTCGCGCCCGACGGCAGCGTCTTGCCCAGGGTCGCAGCGAAATCCACGTCCGGGTGCGCGCTCAGCGCATTGTCGATCTCGCCGAGTTCGATGCGCAGGCCGCGGATCTTGACCTGGAAGTCGGATCGGCCGAGGTATTCGATGACACCCGGCTGCTCGGAGTCGGCGGAGTTGCGGCGCACCAGGTCGCCGGTGCGGTACAGCCGCGCTCCCGGCGTCTCGGCGGCCTCGCCGAACGGGCTGGCCACGAAGCGTTCCGAGGTCAGGCCGGGTCGGCCCTTATATCCCTGTGCCAGTGCGGGACCCGACAGGTACAGCTCGCCGATCACGCCGTCCGGCACCGGGCGCAGCCGCGAATCCAGCACGTACGCACCGACACCCGCGATGGCGGTGCCGATGGTGATGGGCTCGCCGGGCAACAGCGGGGCGCTGGAGGTGGCGAGGATGGTGGCCTCGGTGGGGCCGTAGCCGTTGTAGAAGGAGCGCTCACCGGTGGCCCAGCGCGACACCAGTTCCGGACCGAATTTGTCGCCGGCGACCACCACGGTGGTCAGTTCGGTCAGCCCGGACGGATCCACCGACTCCAGCGCGCCCGGCGTGATCAGCACGTGGGTGACGGCCTCGCGGCCCAGCAGTTCGGCCAGTTCCACGCCACCGAAGACACCGGCGGGCGCGATGACGAGGGTCGCGCCGGCGGTGAAGGTGAGCAGCAGTTCCAGCACCGAGACGTCGAAGCTCGGCGAACAGACGTGCAGCACTCGGGCGTCCGCGGTGACGCCGTAGTGCTCACGTTCGGCGGCCACCAGCCCGGCCAGGCCGGTGTGGGTGACCACCACGCCCTTGGGCTTGCCGGTGGAACCGGAGGTGTAGATGACGTAGGCCGGGTGCTGTTCGGTGAGCGTGCCGGACCGGTCGGCGTAGGAAATGGGGTGGTCGGGGTGCGTGGCGACGCGCTGCGCCTGCGCCGGATCGTCGAGTTCGATCCAGGTGGCGGCGGTGCCGAGCGCGGCGCGGTACTCCCGGGTGGTGAGGCCCAGGACCGCGCCGGAGTCGGTGAGCAGGTGTTCGATGCGGTCGGCCGGATAGGCGGGGTCGACGGGCACGTAGGCGGCGCCGGTCTTGGCGATGGCCCAGACCGACAGCACGGACTCGATGGAGCGGGTGATGCCGATGGCGACCATGTCGCCCGGGCCGATGCCGCGGGCGATCAGCTCGCGCGCCAGCTGCGAGGACCGGGCGTCGAGGTCGCGGTAACTGATTTCGCGCTGGTCGGCGGGATCGCCGGTCGGGTTGAACCGGATGGCGACGGCGTCACCCGCGGATTCGACCGCCGCGGTGAGCAACTGTCCGAAAAGTGGGCTGCCGGACCGACGCCGACGAGTACCGCGAGCTGTACGACGGACAGTATCCATACGTGTGCATTCACCTCTCGGGTTGGTCTTTTCCGCAGCCGAAGACACTCGGCGGACCCACGAAAACTGACGTCTGTTCCCGGGACGTCAAAAGGTCAAGCGGATGCGGTCAATCATATCGATGCTCGCGAAGTGCCCCGAGCAGCCATGCATGATGAATATCGCTGACCAGCGACAAGTGTTGCTATGAGGTGACTTGCGCCACAGACCGCTACAGCCAGCCGCGGCGTGTCGCCTGCACACCGGCCTGGAATCGGGTGCTCGCGCCGAGTCGTTCGAGCAGACTCGCGGTGCGGCGCACCACCGTTCGGCGCGACAGGCCCAGCCGGCGCGCGATGGTGTCGTCGGTGGCGCCCATGCTCATCAGGGTGAGGATGGCTTTGTCGCGATCGTCGAGCGCCTCGGCCGGATTCACCGAGATCGGCGTGGCGGTCAGCCACAACGCGTCGAACGTCTTGACCAGCAGGTCCAGGGTGGGTGAGGGACCGACCCGCACGCCCATGGGGTCGCCGCGGCGTTCGTCGGTGTGCAGTACCAGCACGGCGCGGCGGTCGTCGGCGACGATCAGTTTCATCGGCGGGTCGGCGAGCGTACGGGCCTGCGCGCCAACCGCATTGGTGGCCAGCACGTGGCGCAGCCGCTCCGGGTCCTGGTAGATGGTCTCCTGGTACAGGGTCCGGTAGTCGATGCCGGCGGCGATGCGCGAGGTCTTGAGCTCGAACATCCGCTCCTCGGTCTCCACATCGGAGAGGAACGGGCCGCGTTCCACCACTTTCACGTTGGTGTGCGCGGTGTGCTGCAGGTCCTCGAAGTCGGCCAGCAGCTGGCGGCGCTCGTAGACGGCGACCACGGCGCCGTCGGCGTCGGTGGTCCGGCGCACCGAGCGGAAGGTCTCACCCAGGCGGGCGGCGGCCGACTGCATGCGCAGCATGTCCTGATTGCGGCGGCGAGTCTCGGCCTCCGACAAGGCTTCCGGCGCGTGTGCGTCGAAACGCACCACACCCTTGCCGTCGGTGAGCCGCACCACGGCCTCGAGCTGGCACAGCGCTTCCAGCGCCGACTCGGCCACCCGCGGCGGCACGGTCAGTCGCTCGGCGACCTCGAGCGCGGTCGAACGCGGGTGTTGCACGAGCAGCGCGTAGGAGCGGCCGTGCACGGAGGCAGGGTCGAAGAGTTCGTCCAGTGTCGTCACCGCACCCACCGGCACGCGCCGGTCCGGGAATCGCCCGGTCGCCGGGGACGGTGAACGATCTACTGGTCCGGTCCCCACTGCTGCTGCATGAGAACGCCCTTGCTGGCTAGCCATGGCAGCGGATCCATCTTGTTGTCGGCGGCGTCCCAGATCTCGAGGTGCAGATGGGGACCGGTGGAGTTGCCGCGGTTGCCCACGGAGGCGATGACATCGCCGGTGTTCACGCGCTGGCCGACATTGACGTACATGTCGTTGACGTGGCCGTAGACCGCGGTGGTGCCGTCGTCCTGCTTGACGCGCACCCAGAGGCCGAAGCCCGAGGCCGGGCCGGCGTCGATGACCGTGCCGCCCATCACCGAGTGGATGGGGGTGCCGATCGGGTCGGCGAAGTCGATGCCGTAATGCATTGCGCCCCAGCGCATGCCGAAGCCGGAGGAGAGCTGGCCGTCGACCGGCTTCACCACGCCCGGGGCGGGGGCCAGCTGCTGCTGGAGGTTCTTGAGGGTCTGCTCGGCCTGCGCGAGCGGCGCGGAGATCTCCGGCGGCAGGTTCTGCAGGCCGAAGGGGGCCGGGTTCGGCGCAGGGGCCGCGACCGGGACCTCGGGGGCGGCCTCGGCGATGGGGGCCGCGATCTCCTTGGCCTGCTTCAGCTCGGTGGAGTCGGCCATGGGGACGACGTCCTCGCCGATGGCGGCGGTCTTCTCGTCGTGCGTGGGGAGCAGCGGGGCGGCGTGCGCGAGGGCGGGGACCAGCTGGGTCGCGGTGCCGATCAGGGCGCCCGCGGCGACGGCCACACCCGCGGCGTTCTTCACGCGGTCGCCGGTGGAGGACTCGGCCCGGTGCCGCCTGCGCGAGGTGGTGCCAGTGCGGACAGCACCGGAATCACCAAGCAAATCCATGACAGTTACGGAGTTCGCGGTCGTTCGGTGATGCGGCACTGCAAGTCCTAGCGCTCGGAGGGTCCGGTAACGATTCGGCATCGCTGTGATGGAAACAGTACTCGCTCGTGACCATTTCGCAACCTTTTGTGCGATAACGCCAGCTCGAGTCCTCGAACCCTTGATCACAAACCGTAACCGAAAGCGCACACTGGTGAGATGGTTCTCGACGAGTTGCGTACGCCGATCGTCCTTGCGCCCATGGCCGGTGGGCCGTCCACCCCGGAACTGGCCGCCGCCGTGACCGATGCGGGTGGTCTCGGGTTCGTTGCCGCGGGGTATCTGTCCGCGAGTGACCTGGCCGCGCGGATCGCGGCCACCCGCGCGCAGACCACGGGCGCGTTCGGGGTCAATCTCTTCTATCCGTCCGAACCGAGTCCGACCGATCGGTTCGATACATATGTGCGGGAACTGGCCGCGGACTTCCCCGTCGGCGACGCGCGCTACGACAGCGACGACTGGGACGCCAAGGTCGAACTGCTGGTCGCCGACCCCGTTGCCGTCGTGTCCACCACCTTCGGCTGCCCGTCGAGCGCGGAGATCGCGCGGCTGCACGCGGCCGGGACCGAGGTGTGGGTGACGGTCACGTCGGTCGCCGAGGCCCGGCACGCCGTGGCCGCCGGCGCGGACGCGCTGATCGCGCAGGGCGCGGAGGCCGGCGGGCACCGCGGGGTCTTCGTCGACGATCCCGCCGACGATGCCACCGACCCGCTGGGGCTGCTGGCCCTGCTGCAACTCCTGCGCGCCGCCGTGGACGCACCGATCGTGGCGGCGGGCGGCATCGCGACCGGCGCCGGGGTCGCGGCGGCACTGGCCGCGGGCGCGGCGGCGGCGCAGCTCGGCACCGCGTTCCTGCGCTGCCCCGAGGCCGGGACCGCGCCACTGATCCGCCAAGCCATCACCGCCGACACCCCGACCATGCTGACCCGAGCCTTCACCGGCCGCCGGGCGCGCGGGCTGCGGAACCGATTCATGCTGGAGCACCCCGACGCTCCGGTCGCCTATCCCGAGATCCATTACGCCACCGGGCCTTTGCGGGCCGCCGCGCGCGCCGAGGGCAATGCCGACGCGGTGAACCTCTGGGCAGGTCAAGCGCACGCACTGGCACCGGAGCTACCGGCCGGCGAGCTGGTGCGGACCTTGACCGCGGACGCGAAAAAGGCTCTGGAACGGGCACTTTCGTCGCGAATCCAGACTTATTGACAACGGATTCCATCTACAATCGGCTGACACCTTCCGCCATCCCATGAGGAGAGCGATATGTCACTCGACGTACCCACCGCACTACTCGAGCGCGCCGAACGCGGTGAAGTCAGCGACGCAGAGTTCGTCGAATGCGTCCGCAACTCGCTGCCCTACGCCTATGAGGTGGTCAGCCGGGTAGCGGCCGATCTGCGTTCCGGCACGGCGGAATACGCCGACAACACCATTCCGCCGCCGGACGAGACCGCCCGCGGTCAGCTGCTGCGCGCCATGGCCTCCGATGCCATCCGCGGCGGCCTGGAACGCCACTTCGGCATCAAGCTCGCCTTCCAGAACTGCCACCGGGTCGCGGCTTTCCCGCTCGCCTCGGTCGGCGGCGACACCTACTCCACCTTCATCTCCACCCGCGCCCAGCTGCTCAACCAGAGCCCGGAACTGCGCAACTGCTGAGTGCCCCAACCCGATTCGGCGCGGCCGCGACCCGGCCGCGCCGAATCGCGTGCACCGGGCCGGTGCGCTACCGCCGGCGTGCGCGGAACCTGCGGACTTCCAGCACCGTGACCCAGATGAACGCCAGCAGCGGCCCGACGAAGATCACGTAGGCGATCACCGTCGTGCCCACATCCCCGAACCCCTCGGCGAAGGTCACCGCCAGCACGCCGGCGCTCATGATCGCGAAGAACAGCAAGCACAGCCCCAGCACCGCCCACCACACGGGCTGCCACGGCCGAATCCCGCGCCGCTGCACCGGTTTCGCGGCCATTGCGGCGTATCCCGGCGCGTACTGCGACACGAAACCCATACCGCCCGGCTGATTCGGCAGGCCCGCGGACCGGCCGCCCGGTGGCGGCGTCGCGCCCGCGGCCACTCTGCCGGGCGGCGGCATCGCGCCCGCCGCCATCCCGCCTGACGGAACCGCGCCCGCCCCCATCCCGCCGGGCAGCGGAGTGGAACCCGGCGTCATTCCGCTCGGCGCCGGAATCGCTCCCGCACCGGGGCCGGTCGGCGAAGACGTCGCACCGGAACCGATTCGGCTCGGTGGAGGCGTTGCGCCCGAGCTCATTCCGCCGGGCCGCGATGCCGCGCCCTGGCCGATGCCCGTCGCCGGCGGCGTCGTTCCGGAACCCATTCCGGTCGGCAGCGGCATGGCGCCCACACCAACCGGGCCCGCCGGCGTCGCACCGGTGCCGATACGGCTCGGCGGAGGTGTCGCTCCCGAGGGGGTTGCTGTCGGAGAAGGCGTTTCGCCCATGCCCATTCGGCTCGGTGGCGTCGCACCGGCGCCCATGCGGCTCGGGGAAGGCGCCGCGCTCGACGGAGCTCCGGTCGGCGAAGCTGTCGCGCCCGTGCTTTTTCGGCTGGGCGGAGGGGTTGCGCCAGAGGGGGTTCCACGCTGGGGCGAAGGCGTGTGCGCGACTGCCGGGCGGGCGTGCGCCGCAGGGCCGGGCGGCGGGGTATAGGGCGGAAACTGCGGGCCGGACGTCGAACCGTGGCTCGGGAAGCGGTCTCCGTCATCCCATTTCGTGGTGGGGTCGGAGCGGCGGGGCGGGCCCGGGCGCACGGCGGGCGCGGCTTCCAGGGCGGCGCGGGCGGCGGCGGCCAGGGCGCCCGCGCTGGGGTGGCGCCGGTCCGGGTCCTTGGCCATGCCGCGAATGATGACGGCGTCGAGGGCGGCGGGGATCAGGGAGTTGCGGTCGCTGGCCCGGGGTGGTTCGGACGTCACGTGCGCGGCCATCTGCTGGACCGGGTCGGCGTGGGCGAAAGGTTTCGCGCCGGTGAGGGTTTCGTACAGCAGGCAGGCCAGCGAGTAGACGTCCGAGCGTAGGTCCTCGGTGCCGGAGTAGCGTTCGGGCGCCATGTAGGCCCAGGTGCCCACGGCCACACCGGTGCCGGTGATGGTGGCCTGGCCGACACCGCGGGCGATGCCGAAGTCGATGAGGTAGGCGAATCCGCTGGGCAGGGTGATGACGTTGGAGGGCTTCACGTCCCGGTGCACCAGGCCGGCCTGGTGCGCGATGTCGAGGGCCGCGGCGACCTGGGAGACCAGGTCGACGGCCCGCGCGGGCGGCAGCGAACCTTCCTCGCGCAGTGTCTTTTCCAGGTCGGAGCCGTCGATCAGCTCCATGTCGATGTAGAGGCGGCCGTCGAGTTCGCCGAAGGCGTGGATGGGCACCACGTGCGGTCCGCGCAGCCGGGCGGCCAGCCTGGCCTCGCGTTCGAATCGCCGCCGGTAGTCCTCGTCCTCGGCGAGTTCGGCCGGCAGCAGTTTCAGGGCTACTTCCCGCTCGAGGCGGGTGTCCTCGGCGAGCCAGACTTGACCCATACCGCCCCGCCCGAGCAGCTCGACGAGCCGATAGTGGCCGAGATTGCCTGCCCCCGGCACCTGTTCCTCCCCTTGCTCGACCGCGTACTGCGATGCTCAGCATACGGCCCGGGCGGCTCAGACCTCCTGGAGTTTGCGCTTGAGCACCTTGCCGGTGGGGTTGCGGGGCAGTTCGGTCAGGAAGACCACCTCGCGCGGCACCTTGTAGCGCGCCAGGTTGTCCTTCACGAATTCCTTGACCTGCGCCTCGGTGCAGGATTGCCCGTCGTGGACGACGACGAAAGCCTTGAGGCGCGCGCCGAACTGCTCGTCGGTGACGCCGATGACGGCCGCTTCCCGGACCGCCGGATGCGTGTACAGCAGTTCCTCGACCTCGGCGGGGAAGACGTTCTCGCCGCCGGAGACGATCATGTCGTCGTCGCGTCCGTCGATGAAAAGCCGTCCGGCGCTGTCGAAGTGGCCGACGTCGCCGGAGGACATCAGGCCGCGAACGAATTCCTTGGTGCCGCCGCCGGTGTAGCCCTCGAACTGGATGCTGTTGCCGACGAAGATGCGGCCGGTCGCGCCGTTGGGCACCGCGCGTCCCTGGTCGTCGAGGATCTCGACTCGCGCCCCGAGGACCGGTTTGCCCACGCAGCCTGGCTCTTCGGCGAGATCGGCGGGGGTGGCGATGGTGGCGTAGGCGACCTCGGTCGACCCGTACAGGTTGTAGACGACCGGCCCGAAGGCGGCCGTCACCTCGGTGCACAGTTGCGCGCCCAGCTGGGACCCGGCCACGAACACGATGCGCAGCGCGGACAGGTCACGCCCGGCCAGCGCCTGCCCGCCCAGGTCCATCATGCGGGCCAGCATCACCGGCACCGCGATGACGGTGGTGGCCCGATGCCGGGCCATGGAGTCGATAGCGGCCTGCGGGTCGAAGCGGCGGCGGATCACCAGGGTGGAGCCGAAGCCGAGGGTCAGTACGGCGCAGGCGAATCCGAGGGTGTGGAACATGGGGGCGCAGCATTCGGTCACCTCGTTCACCCGGAACGGGACCTTCGACAGCAGACCGCCCAGCGACAGCAGCGATTTCGGTTCCGCGCGCGGTGCGCCCTTGGGGGTGCCGGTGGTGCCGCTGGTCAGCAGGATGATCTTGGGCTCGGCGCCGGGCGCGGGCGGCGCGTCGGGTGAGCTGGTGGCGATGAGGAATTCGAGGCTGTCCTCGCGCGGCTGCTCGGTCCAGGCCCGGTAGCTGCCGCGTTTGGGACGCACCTCGCCGAGCAGGTCGGCGTACTCGTCGTCGTAGACGAGCAGGTCGGTGCCTTCCCGGGACGCGACGTCGCGGATCTGCGGCGCCGCGAAATCGGTGTTGAGCAGGATGATCCGGGCCCCGCACTTAGCGGCGGCGAAGATGGCGTCGAGCAGGCCGCGATGATTGCGGGCCAGCACGGCCACGCCTTCACGGGGTTTCAGCCCGCGTTCGCGCCACGCGTTGGCCAGCCGATTCGAGCGGTCCTCGAGCTCGGCGAAGGTCAACTCCCCCAACTCGTCGATGACCGCGGTGCGGCCGCCGAATCGCGCGGCCGACAACCGGAGCCCGGCCGCCAAGGTCCCGTACCGCAGCATCGCGGTGGCCGCCGCCACCAGCGCCACCGGCGATTCCACCCGTGCGAGCCCCGCCCCCACGGCCAGCCGCGCGGATTCCGCCTCCAGATAGGCCCGCTCCCCCACCGCCTTGATCAGCCCGAATGTCATGAGCGACCACCCATATTCGATTCCACCCCGGACCTCCTCGTCCGCCCCTGCAGATTGCGGGCATCTGCCCTCAAACTAACCGTACGGACCCGCGACCGCGACCGGAACCGCTCCGCGCAGCCAGATGGCCGGATCGGGCGGCCCACCTAAAACTCGTGTGCGCCCGCACATTTCGGCGAGCGCACACGAGTGGAGCCAGTAGATCAGGCCAGCGTGACGACGGTCAGGGAGCCGTCGGCGTGCTGGGCGCGCAGGCGCTTCTTGTCGAATTTGCCGACGCTGGTCTTAGGGACCTCGGCGATGAAGGCCCAGTGTTCGGGCAGCTGCCACTTGGCGAACTTGGGGGCGATGAAGTCGCGCAGCTCTTCGGGTTTGGCCGCGGAGCCGTCGGCCAGCACGATGGCGACCAGGGGGCGCTCGTCCCACTTCTCGTCCGGGATGCCGATGACGGCGGCCTCGGCGACGGCGGGGTGGCCCATGACCGCGTTCTCCAGGTCGACCGAGGAGATCCATTCGCCGCCGGACTTGATGACGTCCTTGGAGCGGTCGACCAGGGTGAGGTAGCCGTTGGGGCTGATCTTGCCGACGTCACCGGTGCGCAGCCAGCCGTCGTGGAACTTGTCGGGGTCGACCTCGCCGCCCGAAGGCGAGTAGTAGGCGCCGGTGATCCACGGGCCGCGAACCTCCAACTCGCCCAGCGATTCCCCGTCGTTGGGCAGCACCGAACCGTCGTCGGCGACCAGGCGGGCCTGCACGCCGGCCGGGAAGCGGCCCTGGGTGTAGCGGTAGCTCCAGGCCTCGTCGCCCTCGGCGCCGGCGGGCGGGTGCGCGACCGAACCCAGCGGGGAGGTCTCGGTCATGCCCCAGGCGTGCAGCAGCTTGACGCCGTGCCGCTCCTGGAAGGCCTGCATCATCGACGGCGGCACCGCCGCGCCGCCCACCACGCAGGTGCGCAGGTGCGAGATGTCCTGCGGCTGCGCCTGCAGTCCGGCCAGCACGCCGCCCCAAATGGTCGGGACGGCGGCGGCGAAGGTCGGCTTGGCGACGGCCATCATCTCCAGCAGCGGGGCGGGCTGCAGGAAGCGGTCGGGCATCAGCACATTCGCGCCCGACATCATGGCGGCGTACGGGATGCCCCAGGCATTGGCGTGGAACAGCGGCACGATGGCGAGCACGGTGTCGGCGGCGTCGAAGCCCATGCCGTTGGGCGAGATCACCTGCATGGCGTGCAGCCAGTTGGAGCGGTGCGAGTAGACGACGCCCTTGGGGTCGCCGGTGGTGCCGGAGGTGTAGCACATGCCGGCCGCGGAACGCTCGTCGATGACCGGGAAGTCGTAGCTGTCGGACTGGGCGTCGAGCAGCTCGCGGTAGGAGTGCACGGTGACGCCCTCGGGTGCCTGGAGTGCGGCCGCGTCGCCATTGGCGACGATCACGTGGCGGACCGTCTTCAGGTTGGGCAGGTACTGGGCGAACATCGGCAGTAGCGAGCCGTCGACGATCACGACCTGGTCCTCGGCGTGGTTGGCCACGAATACCAGCTGTTCGGGGAACAGGCGGATGTTCAGGGCGTGCAGCACCGCGCCCATCGCGGGCACCGCGATGTAGGCGACCATGTGCTCGTTGTTGTTCCACATGAAGGTGCCGACTCGGTCGCCGACTCCGATGCCCAGGTCACGCAGGGCATTGGCGAGCCGGGCCGCGTCCTGGCCGACCTCACGATAGGTCTGGGTGCGCAATCCGTCACCGGTCCAGGTGGAGACATGACTGTCGCCCTGGAAGGTGGAGGCGTAGCGCAGCAGTGTCGCGAGTGACAGCTGCTCGTCCTGCATGGTGCTCAACATTTCCCAACCGCTCCTTGCACGTACCTACGAGTCACGTGAACTGAGTCACTTCCGGGAGCCTAGCCGAATTCGGACATGCGTGAACGGGCCCCGCGAGAAGACTCGGGCTGCGGACGACGAACCCCACCCTCGTCGTCCGCAGCCCGTTACCGACCGTCCGCCGCCCAACACGACGACCAGCCGGTTCCGCGGTCCTGATCAGCGACTTCGACTCGCTGACGACGCCCCCTGCGGCGGCGCAGAATAGCCAATCACTAACCAGGACAAGCAAATTGGAGCAAGAACTTCCGTGAATATAGGGAGTGCGACACCGGGCTGTCCAGTCGGCGACAGCGTCGCAGGTCAGACGGCGCTCACTGACCCGGACAGTGGGCGGTGAGCTGAGTCGCTGGGCAACGATCGGCATCCCGGAGCCGACCGGCTAACCGATGTGGCCGAAAATACCGATTCACTGACCGGCGATGTCTGCATGACCAGCGGGAATGCGCCCTACCGTTGCTGATATGCAGCGAGAGCCGTCCATTCTGATCATCGGTGCCGGATTCGCCGGACTCGGCATGGCACTGGAATTGCAGCGCCACGGCCTGACCAACTTCACGATTCTGGAGAAGGCCGCCGACCTGGGCGGGGTGTGGCGGGAGAACACCTACCCGGGCGCGGCCTGCGATGTGCCGTCGCCGCTGTACTCGTGGTCGTTCGAGCCCAAGTCCGATTGGCCGCGCCGGTTCTCGCAGCAGCGCGACATCCACGAGTACATGCGGACGGTCGCCGAGAAGCACGAGCTGCCGTCGAAGATCGAATTCGGGGCCGAGGTGGTGGATGCCGAATTCGACGAGGCGGGCAGCCTGTGGCGGGTGCGCACCGCCGACGGCGTCACCCGGGTGGCCGACGTGCTGATCCCCGCGGTCGGCCAGCTGTCCCGTCCCGCCATGCCGAATCTGCCCGGCATCGACTCCTTCACCGGTGCGGCCTTCCACTCCGCCGAATGGGATCATTCGGTGGATCTCACCGGCAAACGGGTCGCCTGCATCGGCACGGGAGCCAGTGCCATCCAATACATTCCGGCGATTCAGCCGAAGGTCGAGCACCTGACCCTGTTCCAGCGGTCGGCCGCCTGGGTGCTGCCCAAGTTCGACGTCGAGTACACGCCGGTGCATCACGCTCTGTTCGAGCACGTGCCCGGTGCTCGGCTGGCGGAACGCTTCGCCATCTGGGCGTTCTTCGAGGTGATGGCGTTGGCGCTCACCGATATCCCCGCCATCAAGACCCCGGTGATCGCGATCGCCGACCGGCACCGTGACAAGCAGGTGCCCGATGCGGCGTTGCGCGCCAAGCTGACTCCGGATTACGCGGCCGGCTGCAAGCGCGGACTGTTCTCCAACGAGTATTTCCCCGCCTTGTCGCAGCCCAATGTGAGCGTGGAGACCACGGCCATCGAAGCCGTGACCCCCAATGGGATTCGCACCGCCGATGGCGTTGAGCATCCGGTCGATGTCATCGTCTACGGCACGGGTTTCAAGGGCACCGAGTTCCTGGCCCCCATGAATATCTATGGCCTGCAGGGCCGCAAACTGGCCGACGAGTGGTCCCCCGAGGGCGCGCGCGCCTTCCTGGGCATGTCGGTCCCCGGCTTCCCGAACCTGTTCCTCATGTACGGCCCGAACACCAACGTCGGTTCCGGCTCGATCATCTACATGCTCGAGTCCCAGTCCCGCTACATCCGCCAGGTCGTCGAGTACCTGTCCCGCCGCCCCGGCCTGGCCCTGGCCGCCACCCCCGAGGCCGACGAGTCCTGGGACGCCTGGCTGCAGCGCCGCCTGAAGGACACCCCCTGGAACTTCTGCTCCAGCTGGTACCGCAACGCCTCGGGCCGCATCACCAACAACTGGCCCGGCGCCACCCTCCTCTACCGCTGGAAGACAACCAAATTCACCCCCGCCGCCTACCAGGAATCCCACCCCACCGGCCGCTGACCCACCCCACCCCCGCTCACACCCACCTTCCCGAGCGGATGCGCCCCTCCGCCACCCCACCAGGTAGACTCCCCACGACCCGGCCACCGCCGGGCCGTCAGCCCTCGTAGCTCAGGGGATAGAGCACCGCTCTCCTAAAGCGGGTGTCGCAGGTTCGAATCCTGCCGAGGGCACACCATCAGCTCCGGACACGGCCGACGTCCACGGCCGGGCGCATACCCTGAACACGCGAACACCCCGCCGGCTAGGTCCCGGCGGGGTTTTCGTCTGTCTGGGAGTGATCAATCAGGTTGCGATGCGATGCGATATTGGCCTTCGGGCGGGCCTTGCGTCTGTCACCGGCCGCGCTCGTATCGTGTCGGCAGCGGCGGCCCATCGCTCCCGTTCGATCCGTGCTCTGATCGCACCCACGCTGGTCTCCGGAGGAATTCGCTGCGGCCAGAGCGCGGCCCTGAGCAGTGCCGCGCCAGGGACCACGAACGCCAGCATCCATCCCCAGAACATGGCAGTCTCATGGTGGGCCAGGTAATTCATCATCGCTCCAGTTCCTCCTGTTCGAAATCTGCTGGACTCCAGCTCTTTCCACGGACGCCCGGTGGCACTGCGTCGATGACGGTCACGCCCAGCGCTTCGAGGGCCGAGACGTCGGCCTCCAGCTCGCGCAGCTGCGCCATGTACTCATCCATCGGCACAGGCCACCCGTCCGCCCCAACCACCGACCACGACCCATCCGAGCCCTGGAGGTAGCGACCTCCGGACTCGATACCGGGCGGCGCGGATTGTCTTGCGGGCCAAGACCTTCGGCGGCTCATTGGGCGTACCTCCTGAACTTCGTGGTCCAAGCCGCGTGTCCCCTGGGGGTGATCGACCAGCGGGAGGCGTATGGCGCGGCCATCACCAGACCACGTGACTCCAGTTGCCCGATCGCCCGGCGAGTGGACCACCCGGTGATCCGGGCCTGTTCGCTGATCTGGGCGGCGGTCAGCATCCCGCCGGGCGCGAGCACGCCCAACACCGCCGCCTCCGCCATAGACCCGGTTGCCATCGCTACTCAGACGGACGGATTGCGGAGAACTTCGTTGACTTACGGACCCGCACGACGACCCCCTAGTCAAAGCTTCCAGTGTTTACCCCCTCTAAACTCACGAATCGGACGGTCAGAGGTGTGGTTTAGAAGGGGTAAACAGGAGCATACGCCTAACGGACACCCGCCGTAAAGGGCCTCTAAACTCGTACCCGTGGCTACCGCCGAGGAGTTCGAACAGGTCCGGAACGACCCGGATCCCATTCGGCGCGGTCAGCGAGCCGCCGAGCTCATGATCATCTACCAACAGCGCGCTACCGAACTTGCACGTCTCCGCAAGGCCGCCATCGAGGAAGCCCATCGAAATGGCCTGAGCTACACCGAGATTGCCGATCAACTCGGCATCACTAAAGGGCGCATCAGCCAGATTCGATCTACCGCGCCCGGCCCTGAACGCGCCTTCTTCGGGGTTGGCCCAGTGACCGTGGGCATCCCCCGACGATTTGGGTTCGAGGAGGGGCGTGAGCGCCCGTTCTTCGACGCGAACGACGAGGCCACCCGTGAGGTCATCGAGGGCACGCTGACACGGCTTTCATTGGCCAACAGCCGGTTTGCGATCGATCCAGACATGTCCGAGCCGCCGGCAGGTGACTCGGTGATTATCTGCGGGCCGAAATCCACGCCTGTTGGGCGACATCTGCTCGATGCCGATCCGGTGCTCGACTTCGAGCGCACCGAGGAGGCCTGGTGGATCACCGATACACGGAGCGGTAACCGCCACCGCTCTCCATACCACCGCGATAGCTCGGTTCGAACTGACCTCGGCTACTTCTCCCGGCGCCGAGAGCCTGGGCGCGTACTCGTTCACATCGCGGGCATCACCAGCATCGGATCGCTCGGCGTGGCGCATTGGCTGGATCGGAATCTGAGCGAGGTGTTCAGCTCGTCCTCGACATTCATCAGCGGAGTAGTCGAATGCGACTTCGATGCCGACTTCGCCGTGACCGAAAGCCGTTTGGTCGCCGGCCCATACTCGGAGCGCTCATGAAGGTCACCGCGGCTCAGCTTCCCGCGCTAGCGGACGAGGACCGGGTATTCGTCACCGATCACGGCGTGATTGTGCTCGACGGAGCCACCGCGCATGACCCAGCCATGCCAGCCGCTCGCGAGTACGTGGATACCCTTGGCGCCGAGCTCTGCAGTCGGATCGACCGCCCCGGGGATCTGCGGGGCATTCTCGCCGGGGCCATTGCCGCTACTGCGGATCACCTCCAGCTGCATTCCGGCGGCGCTCCATCGAGCACGGTCGCACTGCTTCGGGTATGTGACAACATCGCCGAGATCCTCACTCTCGGTGATTCCCCGGTGATCGTCGGCCGAGCTGACAACGGCTTTGACATCGTCACCGACACCCGCATCAACGACCTCAATCTGCCGGAGTCCACGCAGTACCGAAACAGGCTTGCCTCCGGCACCGGTTACGACGAGACCCACCGCGGCCTACTCCGAGTGCTCCAACGCAAGCAACTAGAGCACCGGAACCAAGCCGGTGGCTACTGGATCGCCGAGACCGAACCCGATGCCGCATATCACGCCGTAACCGCCCGCTACCCAGTTGAATCAGTCCCGTGGGTCGTGCTCGCTACCGACGGAGCCGCAAGCTCCCTCCCGCTACTGGAGACCTCTTGGCCGGACATCGCGAAGATGGACACCACCGGACTGCGGCAACTCCTCGAACGTGGTCGACATTGGGAAGCCGACCGCGATCCGGATGGCCAGATCCAGCCACGTTCCAAGCGCCACGACGACATGACCATCGCCGTCGCCTTGCCGTAACCCCTTGCGGCCGCCCCAGCTCCCCATCTCCGCTTCCCCCAATCGAGTGGCAGCAGTGATTGATTAATACCCCTGGCGGGTATAGGGTCGCGATTGTTCGGTCGTGGGGGCGAAGAGGATGGGACGAAGCGGCGATGAGCGCTATCGGACACGCCCTGGCGTTGGCCGGATCGATGACCTGGGAGATTCTGTGGGCGTTGATTCTCGGCTTCGCGCTGTCGGCGATGGTGCAGGCCGTGGTGCGCAAGTCCACGATCGTGCGACTGCTGGGTGACGACAGTCCCCGCACCCTCGCCGTCGCCGCCGGATTGGGCGCGGCTTCCTCGTCGTGCTCGTATGCCGCCGTGGCGCTGGCACGGTCACTGTTCCGCAAAGGCGCGAACTTCACCGCGGCCATGGCCTTCGAGATCGGCTCCACCAACCTGGTCGTCGAACTCGGCATCATCCTCGCCCTGCTCATGGGGTGGCAGTTCACCGCCGCCGAATTCGTCGGCGGACCCATCATGATCGTGCTGTTGGCGGTGCTGTTCCGGCTGTTCATGCGCTCCCGGCTCGTCGACGCCGCCCGCGAGCAGGCGAACAAAGGGCTGGCCGGATCCATGGAAGGCCATGCCGCCATGGACATGTCGGTACCCGCCGAAGGCCCCTTCCTGCGGCGGCTCTTCTCCAAGCAGGGCATGACCGCCGTATCCCACGTCTTCGTGATGGAGTGGGCTGCCATCCTGCGCGACCTGGTCATCGGCCTGCTGATCGCGGGGGCGATCGGCGCCTGGGTGCCGGATACGTTCTGGCAGAAGTTCTTCCTGACCGACCACCCGCTGGCCTCGGCGATCTGGAGCCCGATCGTCGGTCCGCTGGTGGCGATCCTGTCGTTCGTCTGCTCGATCGGCAACGTGCCGTTGGCGGCGGTGCTGTGGAACGGCGGCATCAGCTTCGGCGGCGTCATCGCGTTCATCTACGCGGACCTGTTGATCCTGCCGATCCTCAATATCTACCGCAAGTACTACGGCACCCGCATGATGCTCACCCTGCTGGGCACCTTCTACGCCGCCATGGTCGGCGCCGGCTACCTCGTCGAGATCCTCTTCGGCACAACCGGTCTCATCCCGGGTGAACGCAACGCCATGGTGATGGCCGAAGGCATCCGCTGGAACTACACCACCTGGCTCAACCTCGCCTTCCTCCTCCTCACCGCACTGCTCGTCCTGCGATTCGTCCGCACCGGCGGCATCCCGATGCTGCACATGATGGGCGGCGCACCCAACGACCAGCCCGCCCACCACGACCATCACCCATCCGGCCCCGCCCAATAGCCGAACGGCCGCTGCCGCAAGTGATCACATCGTCATCGGGGGCAAGATGCCTTGCTGATGCAGCGACATCATGACCTGACATCGACTACCGGCGCACCCACCCCTGGGCAACATCGGATAGATTCCACCATGAAACATATTGGAGTGGAGCCGATTTAAGCTCCCACCCTTCCGCCAGGACATCGAAGAAGGCGTCATCACCAGTCTTGCCGCCCTTCGGTTCACCGATGAAGATCAGCCGCTGCCCTCCGCGCGCCGCGAACTTCGCAAGGGCCCCGGAGGCCATCGGGCTTCCCCATCCGGGCGGCCAGCACATCAGTAGCGTGTGATCGGCGTTCCCCGCGGTCCGGGCCGAGTACTGCCCCAAGTCGCCGACACTGTGCCAGATGTCACGCTGACCGGCAGCGCCAGGGAACGAGATGTTGTCGGTGATATCTGGCGGTTCCGAGTCATAGGCGTCTACCTTCATCCCCGCGTGTTCCAGCTGCGCCGCCCAATACCCGCGTCCCGCACCTAGTTCCACTAGCAGACCGCCTTCACAGAACTTCCGGACCCACGCGACTGTTTCGGGCGAGGGTATGGCGTACGCGTATGCGGCCTGGAGGATTGTCTGCGCGAACGCGAGGCGGGCACTCCCGGACGGTTTGCCGCCGTCCACGACCCATCGCCCATCTCGCTCTGAAACTGCCGACTCCACGATGTCCCAGTACGGATTTCCACTCGGAGACTCGCCGCCCGTCATGTAGTGCACGAACTTCAGGTCGAATGCTGCGTCGGCTTGCTGATCACCCGTGCCCGGCAGCATCGGCGCCGTCTCCAGGTACTCCGCGACCTTTGGATACTGAGCGCGCAATCGCTGCTCGTCACCGAGTAGAGCGGCGAGCTCACTCCGCCGCTCCGGGGTCAGTGTGAGATCAGCCATGCATCGATTCTGCCGCTTGGCTGATCGATCTTGGCTCCCTTCAGCAGAGATCGGCCAAATCCGTTGCTGCACAACAGAGCTACAGCACCCTTGACTCGCCCTCCCCCTGCTGAGGGCGGCCAGTATGAGACGGTTGGGAGGACTGGGCAGGCGGCCAGGTCGAGCGATCAGCGGCAGGAGAGTGTGTTCGGCAAGGCGACCTCGTCGAGGGAGGACCGAATCCGCCGCAGCCGCGGCTCTCGCCCGGGCCACACGTCGTCATAGTTGACCGCGTCCGTCGCTGCGCGAGGCGATGGCCACCGACGAGGGCGCTCCCGCAGCCAAGGGCGACTGGATCGGTTTCCGCAGATCCGTCACGAACACCGCAGTTCGTGATGGTCTTTGCCGTGCCCCCAAGACTTGGGGCGATCTCGAGTCCATGCGCTGCGGTATCTTCCATGCGATCGCCGCACCCTGGTCGGCGCGCAGAGGAAGCACGCCACTTGTTCAACAAATCCTTTGCGGCCGCCGCCCTCTCGGTGAGCGCCGCTGCCCTTCTTGCGGCACCGCCTGCCTCCGCCGACCCGGTCAACTGGGGCGCCGTTTCCCTCAGCGCGTGGGGCAACGTCTACGCGTTTTCGGTCAACCACCCGACCGAAGCCGACGCCATTCGAGCCGCCGACCGAGCGTGCAAGGGTCAAGGCATCATCGACTGCCGGATGATGGTGACGTTCGCGAACGGCTGCGGTGCAGTCGTGACGAGTCCGCTCGCGATCGTCGCAGGGTTCCCGATCGTGGGCTTCGGTAAGGGGGCGACCCCGGGCGAGGCATACGCAGACGCCACCCGCAACCTCCCCACCGGCACCGGAAGCGTCGGCTCGTTCAATCGCGAACATGCCTGCACCCAGCCTTGATCTAGTTCCAGCACGGTCCTCGGCAATTGCGGACGTTCCGCCGGCCTCGGATCAGTAACGGCCCGTTATCTTCCGTCGCGCTGGCCGGTTCGGTCAGCGCGGTATGCGGCAGTTCGTGCGTTCAGCAGCAAAGTGGAACCGCTGCTGCCTCGCGCTACCAATCTCGGCGCACCGCGGCCTTGGGGCCAGCCACCAAGCTCCTCGCCGGCACGTCATCGGCCACGACTGCACCTGCGGCGACCACCGCGTCACGCCCGATGCTGACCCCGGGCAGGATCATTGCCCCGGCACCGATCCATACGTTCTCCGCCACATCGATCGGTGCACCGGTGAGGAATCGGCGCCGTTCCTCCGGGTCTACCGGGTGGCCCATGGTGATGAATGTGGCCTTCGGGCCGATCATCACGCCCCTACCCAACCGAATACCGGCGTAGTCCAGGAAAGTACACCCCTGATTGATGAACACGCGCTCGGCCAAGTCCAGGTGCAGTCCATGGTCGGTGTAGAAGGGCGGGTAAATCGTGACTCCTGCGGGGAGAGGGCGGCCCAGGATCTGTTCGAGCAGGGCTGCCTTTCCGGTCTCGTCGTCGAAGGGCAGGATGTTGAGACGGGAGGTCAACTCCGTGACCTGCACAACCCGCTCGTGCATCGCTGTGAACTCGGCACCGAGAACCCGTTCGCCCTGCGCAAGGAGCTCGGCATCGTGGATCAGCATGAAGTTGTCGCTCGCCATCCCGCCATACTTGCGCATCTCACCGACGAATGGACGCTCGGTCATCGAGCAGTAGCGAACGTTCTCTGGGCCTCAGATCGCCTCAGCCTGTTGATCTTCGGCGCACCTGCGGTGGCCCGTTCTGACAGCGCGGTATGCGGCATGACAGTGCATCGGCGTCATCGTAGAGTCGCAAGCGCCTCTTATCCTTTTGCCCAAGCCCAGGCCGTCAAGCGCCAGTCGGTGCCGACCTTGCCCAATGCCACAGTGAAGACCGCGCCGGTTTGGGTGACCCGCTCGCCCTGAAGGTTGAACGAGAGGGTGCACGGAACGACGACATACCCGAAGTCGCCGGTGACGTCGACATGTCGTGGCTCACCGAGATCCATGCGATAGCCGGAAACCCCGACGTGCTCGCCCTCAGCAAGCACAGCCCTCCACCACTCCTCCGCGGCTGTCGGCCCTTGCCACACATGTGGCGACATTCCGTCCAGAATCTGCATCGGGTCAGCGCAGGCTGCCGCCATCGCCTTCTCGTCACCGTTGTTGAAAGCGTCGACATACTGGCGCACCACCGCCATCGGATCGTTGGAGTTGGGCACGACGGGTCTCCTCTCTCGCGATGTGTCGCTCATTGTTCTTCGGAGGGTGATTCGTAGTCGCCGGCGCCGATGGCCGGGCAACGATGCGGGCGCTGTCACGACTCTGTCGCAAGTGCCTGCACACACCGGACAGGCGCCTACCGAAACGCCAGGATGAGAGACGGTGGCAACCAGCCAGAGAAACCCATCACCCGATCCCATTCTGCCTCGGAGCTGAAGCTCGCTCATCGGCAGTTGCGGACGTTCCCCCGGCCTCGGATCGGCACGGCCAGTTGATCTTCCGACACCACGCGCTGACCGCTGCGGTCAGCACGATCAGCGGCAATAGCGTGCGTTCCGGCGTTCCGAGATTGGGAGAGGCAGCTGGGGGATTCTGGCGATGGACTGCAGCCGGATTGGTTTGTTACAGGGCGCGGTATCCGGCTGCCTCGGAGTCTTGGCGGCTGATGGCAGCAATCAGGCAGATCGGACTGGCGGTCTGGATGTGGCTGTCCGAGGGGCGGTTCGGCCGGGTTTTCCCTCCGACCTGCACGTAAATGGCAGGTGAGGGTCGGTGTGTGCTGTGCAGGGGATCAAGGCTGGCTAGCTCTCGTTGCCGCCGCGATGGACCATGAAGACGTTCTAGGCGTCGGCGTCTGGACACGTGGAACGTCCGCCTGATGCGCTAGTCGGGCTTGCTTCCAATTCCATTCGAGCGGTAGCGGGAAGTCGGTTCGAACCCTGAGGTGTGCCGAAGTGTGTGAAACGATCGTACGTAAGATTGGTGGTGGATTTCCTGCCGGAGCAGTCGCGGCGGGTTGTGGATGAAAGGACCCCGATGACCACCGAGACCTCCGAAGACACCCGCCAGGCGGAGACCCCGCAGGCGCCGATGACACGGGCCGATCAGTTGCGCGCGGTGGTGACGCTGGTCAAATCGGGTGGATTGAAGCCGCTGGCGATCTACGTGTACGGCGAGCGGAAGAAGGCCGCCAAGAACTCCATGTACCAGTACCTCGGCAAGGGAGTCATGGCGGGAACAGCCGCACTGCACCGCGCCCTGGTGCCTGTAGCAACCGCACCCGGCGCGGGGCCGGTGCGCGACCGGCTGATCGAGCTGCTCGACCGCCAGGCCGAGGTCATCCACGCCGCACCGGTGCGCAAGGTGGCCCTGACCTGGCTCGCCGCCGGCACCCCGGTCGATTTGAGCGCGCAGCTGAGCAAAGCTGACATGTTCCGGCTGGCGTTGAACTACCACTACCGCCAGCCGTTCGAAGAGTTGTTCGCGACCGAGGACGGCCGTGCGGCGATCGGTACGGACAACGTGCCCGCGGTGGTCGCGCAACTTGTCGGCCCGATCGCCTACGGTCGGCTGGTCGGAGCCGCCCGCACCACCCACGACGACCACGTTCGCATCGTCGACGAGTTCCTGGCCGCACACCGGCAGCCGGAGACCGAGGCCGAGCCGGCCGACACCGCTGCGGAGTCCTGACACAGGTCGCAGGTTCGAATCCGGTCCCCGCTATTCGGCCGATCAATCTTGGCCCACTTCAACATGATCGGGACCATCAGGTTCAGGCAGCACACAGACTTCTGGCCGACGGTCAATGAACTTGTCGTTCAGCGCTTTCCGCGATCCAGGCCGCGATTTGCGTTCGGGAGGTGAATCCGAGTTTGGTGAGGATGTGCTCGACGTGGCCTTGGGCGGTGCGTTGGGAGATCACCAGTTTGGCGGCGATCTGTTTGTTGGTGAGCCCTTGCGCGACGAGGTCCGCGACCTGGCTCTCACGCTTGGTAAGAGCTTTGCCCGGACCTGATGCGGGCAAAGCGTCGGCAGGTTTTTCACCGAGTACGTAAGCCACGGCATCGTCCATCCCCATCGCTCGGCCTTTACCGGAGGCCACGTCGAATCTGCGGGCGCCGAGAGCGGATCGCGTTGTCCGGACACATTCGTCGTGATTGTCCACCATTGGCAACATGGGCGATGCGTTACCGAAGGACCGCCGTCCTTCTTCTGCGGCTCCCATCAGTACGGCTGCACGCCCGGCGTCACCGTTGGCGCCGGCGACCCAGGCCAGCACCTCGAGGCTCAACGCGGCAACGAACGGACTGCGCATTCGCCGGTTGACTCGCAGTGCGTCCTCGAACAATTCGGTTGCCCGGGAGCGCTCACCTTGCCGCCAGGCGGCAACGCCCAGGCCCCACAACGCTATCGACCGGAAGTACGATTCACCGACCTCTTCGGTGAGGGAAATCAACTGCCGGTAACACTGGATCGCCACTTCTGTCTCACCGGCCAGTGCGTGCACCCCACCGAGCCGGGCCAAAGCAGCAGCGTGAAGGGATTCTTGCCGATTCGAGCCGAGCATCCTGACAGCGCGTTCCAAGCAGGAGACCGCCAGAGCAAGCTCACCGCGATAGAGCGCCACGACACCGTCGGCATAAGCGATCAGCGCCTGGGTCATCGGGGTGGGATCCTGTTCGGCGAGCACGCGTCCCTCCTCGGCAAGCGCGGCAGCCGCCGGCAGGTCGCCCTGCACAGCTGCCATGATGCAGCCGGCATGAAGGGCTTTGACACGGTCGGGTACCGATTGCCGGGCCGGGTGGTCGAGGAGCCGTTCGATCCAACGGCGACCCTCGCTGTACAGACCTCGGAAAGTCCAGAACATGAATAGTGCTGTGGCGGTCTGCAATCCGGCTTCGGCCGCTTGCTCGGTGTTTTCGGCCAGGCTGTATTCGAGCGCGTCGCGCAGGTTGGGTTGTCCGCGTTCGAGCCTGGCGTTCCAGTAGGGTTGCCGGTCGCTGATCCACCCGGCCTCCGCGGCCAGCGCTACTCGGTGGGACCAGTCGAGGTGCCGGCGCCGTAACAGCTGATCCTCACCGGACTCGCGCAGCTTCTGCCGGCCGTAGTCGCGAAGTGTCTCCAGCATCCGGAACCACACCACACCATCCGACTCGTCGCGGATCACGATCGACTTGTCCACCAGCGAGGACAGCTCATCGAGCGCACTCTCCGGAGCCAGATCGACGCCGCAAACCTGTTCAGCGGCATCGAGTTCGTAGCCCCCGGCGAATATCGACAGCCGGGCCCACAGCCGCTGCTCGACCGGGGTGCACAACTCGTAGCTCCAGTCGATACACCACTGCAGCGTCTGCTGCCGTGCGGGTGCGGTACGGCTCGCGCGCGTCAGCAGTGCATACCGATCGTCGAGGCGTTGCAGGATCTGCTCGGGCGACATCATCCGCATCCACGTCGCCGCCAGCTCAATCGCCAGCGGTAACCCGTCCAGCCGAGCGCAGATCCGGGCCACGGTGGCCTTGTTGTCTTCCGACAGTTCGAAGCCCGGCACGACCGCGGTCGCGCGGTCGACGAACAGCGTGACCGCGTCGTACCGCAGCAGCCCTCGCACTGACGATTCCGGATCCGGCACCGTCAGCGGCGAAACACGCACTACCGCCTCCCCGGCGATATTCAGCGGTTCACGGCTGGTGATCAGGATCCGCAGGTTCGGACAGTTCAGCAACCATGTCTCGACCAGCTCCGCCACCGCCGCCACCAGCTGCTCGCAGTTGTCCAAGACAAGGAGCGACTCCCGCGTGGACAGAAACTCGACCACCACCTCGGGCAGCGGCCGCGCCGACACATCGCGCAACCCCAAGGTGGCGGCCACCGCGTGGACCAGCAGCGACGGGTCGGAGACATCGGCCAACTCCACCAACCACACCCCGTCGGCGAACTGCCGCCGCGCGGTCGCCGACACCCGCAACGCCAACCGGGTCTTACCGACACCGCCGATCCCGGTCAACACCACCAGCCGGGCGGTCGACAGCAGATTCTTCACCTCGGCCAGCTCGGAGCGGCGACCGACGAAACTGGTCAACTCCAGCGGCAACCCACCCGCACCCCGGGAAATCGGCGGCCCAGGCGGGCACCACCCCAGCGTGGCGGGCTTGTGGTCCCGGCGTTCCGCGGCCGGCTCGGGGCGCAACGCCATCTCGCCTCCGGTGAACCCGTGGTGACGCTGCACTCGCTGGATCATCTCCCCCAGCGCGGCTGCCGACGGCCGTTGGAGGGGATCGCGGCTCATCCCCGCCGCGATCACCGCGGAGATGTCGCCGGCGATGCCGTGCTCACGCAGGTCCGGCACCGGCTGGGAGGTTATCCGCAGGAACTGGGTCACCACGCTCTCTCCACTGCGACGTTCGAACGCCGCATGCCCGGTCAGCGCACAGAACAGGGTGGCACCCAGCCCGTAGACATCCGCAGCCGAGGTGGGAGCCCGACCCTCGAGTACCTCCGGGGCCGTGAACGCCGGCGACCCGGCCAGAGTGCCCGCGGCCGTCTCGAAACCCCCGGCGATCCGCGCGATACCGAAATCCGTCAGCGCGGGCTCGCCGTAGTCGGTCAGCAACACATTGCCCGGCTTCACATCCCGATGCACGATGCCGAGGCGATGCGCGCTCTCCAGCGCCCCGGCGATCTTCACCCCGATCCACAACACGGTCTCAACCGGCAGTGGACCCTGCCCGCGGATCCGTGCTTCCAGAGATCCGACCGGGTAATACGGCATCACCAGATAGGGTCGTCCGCTCGCGGTGGTACCCGCCTGCAGCATCGTGACGATGTTCGGATGCCCGGTCAGCCGGCCCATCACTTGCTGCTCCCGGAAGAACCGCGCCCGGTTCTCTGCGTCCAGCTCGGCGGTCAGGATCTTCACCGCCACCGTCCGATTCAGCTCGGTCTGTGTGCAGCGATAGACCACACCGAAACCGCCCCGCCCGATCTCCTCGGCATCCTCGAACCCGGCTGCGGCCAATTCCTCCGTGACCGGTTCGAACACGTCACGAACTGTCTGGAACCGATCGTCCTCGCTCATCAGCTGCCCACCATCCACCGGCGTCCCGGCACCGAGCAACACCCGTTAAGTCCTGGTCAACGCACAGCGTATCCCCACCGAGCATCGGCAATCGAACGGCTTGGACCTCAACCTCGGTCACATTTCCTGCTCACTCGGGACCGCGCGCAACACCTCACCCGTCCGACGATCCGCGTGGCCCCGCTGCGAAGTTGTCTATCCCGTGTGGGCATCGACCAGGTTGGTGACGGAGGCCCATTCGTCGAGGTCGTCGAGGCGGGCCGTGAGCGCGGAGCGCATGCTGTCGGAGCCCGCGATGCCGAGGGCGAGGCGGCGGGGCGGATTGTCGCTGGCAACGGCGGTTCGGATGCCTGCGGCTACGCGATCGACAGCGGAGAAGGCCGAGGCGGGCAGTGCCCCGATCGCCTGTTGCAGGGTTCGTACCGTCTGGTCGTAGTCGGCATGGTTTGCGGTGGCCGCGGCGAGGTTCGACAGAAAGGGTGTCGCGGTCAGGCCGGGCTGCACGAGAGTGACGTGGATATCGAGTGGCGCGAGTTCGGCGGCGAGCGCGTCGGAGAGACCCTCGACGGCGTATTTGGTGGCGGCGAGCAGCCCGACGCCGGGGTCGGCGGTCTGTCCGTAGTAAGACGAGCCTTGCAGGATGTGCCCGGATCGTCGGCTGCGCAGCACCGGCAGTGTCGCGCGTAGGACGTTGAGTACGCCGAAGACGTTGGTGTCGAAGATCGCCCGTGCTTGCGCGTCGGATGCTTCCTCGACCGCCCCGAAGAGCCCGTAGCCGGCGAAGTTGGCGACGACATCGATGCGGCCGAAGCGAGCCACGCTCTGCTCGACCGCCTTCATGACGGCGGGCTCGTCGCGCACGTCCGCCTCGATCGTGAGCAGCTGTTCGGATTGCGCCAGGCCGGCGAGGGTTTCGGTGTGTCGAGCTACCGCGACGACAGCTTCACCGGATGCCAGCGCCTGAATTGCGAGCTCGTGTCCGATGCCCGAGGAGGCGCCGGTGATGAACCAGACTCGCGGGGTATGTCCTTCATTCGTCATGTTGCGACCGTAATGTTTTAGAGCGCAACATTTCAAGGGGTTCTTCTGTCCTAGTTGCGACCGAATGAGCTAAACCGCAGGCGGCGTTGGTATCGTGCAGGTGTGGAGATACCGCAGTGGAGCGACGACGCGGCTGCCCTGGTGTTGTCGTTCGTCAACACCAGAGCTGACGGCGCGGGGCGCGTCGAGATGTTCGGCACGGCTGCGGAATTCGCACATTGGGCGATCCAGCGAGGTCTGCTCGACGCGGCCACGGTGGTGACCGACTCCGACGCGGTGGCCGCACGCGAGCTTCGCGACGCGTTGGTCACGACGTTGCTGACACACGCGAGCGACCCGGATATCACTGATGCCCAGGTCATCGCGGCGGAACGGTACCTGCGGCAGGCCGGTGTCCGCTATCCGCTGACGACGGTCGTCACCACGCAGACGGCGCGACTTCTCGCCGGATCGACCGGTGTCCCCGGTGTTCTGGGGAGCGTTCTCGCGGCGGTGACGGAGACAGCGCAGCGCGGGGACTGGATGCGGATCAAGGCATGCTGCAATCCGCCGTGTCACTTCGGCTTCATCGATCGCACCCGTAATCGGGCAGCGCGCTATTGCAGTCCCGGATGCGGATCGCAGGTGTCCATGCGCGCGCTTCGGCAACGACGCAAGCAGGCCGATTCCCTCTGATCGAGATGACCTCGGCGCGTTGCGGCGGTGGCCCGGCGCTCCAGTTCGATCCTGGCTCTGATCGCACCCACGCTGTTCTGCGGCGGCATCCGATCGGACCAGAGCGCAAGGCGCAGCAGGGCGACGGTGGGAACAACCATGGCCAGGACCCACCCCCAGAACAGCGAGGTCTCGTAGTGGGCCAGGTGGGTAATCATCTGTCCAGCTCCCTTCGCTCGAAATCCGGTGTATTCCAGTGGCTTTCATGGGCGCTCGCGGGCTCCACCTCGGTCACGACCAGGCCCAGCGCCCTCAGGTCGGACACGTCGACCTCGAGCTCACACAACTGCATGCAGTAGGCGTCCATCGGGATCGGCCACCCGTCCGCGCCGACCACTGACCAGGAGCCATCGGCGTGCTGGAGGTAGCCGATCCCGGATCGCCTTGCGGGCCAGGGACTTCGGCCGGTCATCGCGCGTACCGACTGAACTTCGTGGCCCAGGCCGCGCGGCCTCGGGGAGTGATCGACCAGCGGGAGTCGTGCGGCGACGGCACCACCAGGCCTCGTGACTCCAATTGCCCGATTGCCCGGCGGGTAGACCACCCGGTGATCTGGGCCCGTTCGCTGATCTGCGGGGCGGTCAGCAGCCCGCCCCGCGCGAGCACGCCCAGGACTGCCGCCTCCGCCATGGACCCCGTCGCCATCGGTACCCCCTTCGATCGCCTGCCCGTCGTGGACGAGTACCGAGCACCGGCGGTCCGGCGGCCGATACCCGCTCCCTCACCTTGACAGCCTGGTCAGGTGACTTTGTCCCGCTGCGGGACAAGGCTTGGCGACGCACGTAATCTGTGTCTTGTCAGCGCCATGGAGGGAGCGGCATGACCGCCGAAGATCTGTTCATCGGGCAGCGGGTCAAGGAGATCCGGAAGCGGCGCGGCATCACGCAACAGGTGCTGGCCGACCGGACCGGACTCTCACGCGGCGCGATCGCGAAGTACGAATCCGGTGAGCGCCCAGTGGATTCGCGGCGCACCCTGCTTACTCTGGCTGGGGCGCTGGGCGTCACCCTGGGTGATCTGACCGGGCACGAACACGACAAGTTCGACCCGTCCACCGCCGGATTCCACACCGCCGTACCGGATCTGGAGACGATCCTGTGGGCTCAGGGCAACGTCACTGACACTCGGCCACCGCGCACCCTGGACCAACTCGCCGCCGAGGCGGAGCGGGCTACGAAGCTCCGCAACGACTGTGACTATGCGGCGCTCGGACCAATGCTCGGGCCGATGCTGACCGACGCCTACCGTCATGTCCGCGATGCCGAGCGCGAGCACGCGGAGCGGGCCTGGGATGTGCTCGGCACGGTGGCCTACGGGGTCGCGTCGGCACTGCGAGCACGTGGGTATCACGCGCTCGCGTGGACGGCAGCGCAGGAGGCCGAGCGCGCGGCGAATCAGATCGGCGCGGCCGCACCCCTGGCCGCGGCCGCCTTCAGTCGGGGACAGATCATGTTGTCCCGCCCCGATGCGCTGCCCGCCGCCCTGGCCACCACGATGGGGACGGCGGAGCGGATCGCCGCCGAGGTGCGTACGGTCGGCGAGATCGAAACGTACGGGATGCTGCACCTTCAGGCGTCCATCGTCACTGCCATCATGGGGACCGATCCGGAACCCCACCTGGTCGAGGCGGCGGAGCAGGCGGGCCGGCTGGCCGATGCGAAGCCGAATACGTCTGTCGCGCGCAATGAATCATTCGGACCGGCCAACGTGGCACTGTGGCGAATGTCGGCGGCGATGGAGCGGCGGGAGCCGGGCCGGGTGCTCGCGCTCGCGCCAACCCTCTCGGCCGCGGATCTGCCCAGCGAAGGGCGGCGGGCTCAGTACTTCGTGGAGATCGGCAAGGCGCACGCCATGCGCAAGAACTACCGCGACTCGCTGTACGCCCTGCTGCGAGCCGAACACGCCGCACCCCAGCACGTGCGCACCATGCCGCCCGTGCGCGAACTGGTCGGCCACATGATGCGCACGGCCAAGCGGGATCTCACGACAGGCGATCTGGGCAAGCTCGCGAACCGGGTTGGCGTCGTACCCGCCTGACCTTCAGCTCGACCTCTCGTGAACAACTCAGCGTCCGTAGCGGGCGTAGATCGCGGTCGCGAGCATGGTGTCGCCCTCGGTCGACGGATGGAAGGGCAAGCCGCCGATCCCGGTGCGGGGGTCGAGAATCCCGTTCAGCCACGGGCTCTGAGAGCAGAGGCCATGACCGGCGGTGAGGGCTCGCGCATCGAGGAAATCGATGCCCAGCAGCTGGGCGGCTTCGCGCTGCGCCAGGTCGATCTGGTCGAGGTACTCCACCAGCGCGCGGCCTCGCGGATTGATGAACGGCGCAGCCCCCATGATGCTGAGACAGATGGTGCTGCTTCCCGGGGTGAACAGCTCCGGGTAGCCGACGAATACGATGCGCGCGTTCGGTGCGTAGTACTTGATGTAGGTGACCGTGTTGCTCATTCGCATGGCCATCAGCGCACCGGACACACCGGTGTAGTCCGTCATCCGGCCCTGATCGACAGCCTCCGGGTCACATCCCAATTCGACGTTGAGCACGCAGGACGCCAAGGAATCCCACAGCGACCGATCTGATTTTCCCCATTTGTCGTTCATCCCGAACTGCAATGTCACCAGCTTGGTGTTCGGTCCGAACGCGCCTTCTTTATCCGCCCGCAGCGCCTGCTGACTCATGGTCCATCCGGGCCCGCTGTCGATCGACGCACCCGGGCACGACGGGTCGGACACATCTTCGGTCCCGTACACGCCCATCCGTTTGGCCAGCTGGACCGGCCAGGCCGTGGGCCCGTGATGATTGCAGTTCCGCTCGGATTCGAAATGGTTCCAGTCGTTGGCGGAGTACGAATCACCCAGCACCACAAGCTCTTTGCCTGCCGGAACCGGATCCGCCACCGCACTACCCGTCGTGACCGCGAACGCCGCGATGGTGGCGCACAACCACCGCCTGCCATTGCCCAACATTCAGCGGCCGTAGCGGTCGTAGATCGCGTTCGCGAGCACGGTGTCGCCCTCGGTCGACGGGTGGAAGGGCAGGCCGTCGATGCCGGTGCGGAAGTCGAGGATTCCGTTCAGCCACGGCTGTGTGGAGCAGAGGCCGTGGCCGGCGGTGAGGGCTCGGGCGTCGAAGAATTCGATGCCCAGTAGTTGGGCGGCTTCGCGCTGCGCCAGGTCGATCCGGTCGAGGAATTCCACCAAGGCGCGACCGCGCGGGTTGATGAAGGGGGCGACGCCCAGGACGCTGAGGCAGATGGCATTGCTTCCCGGGGTGAGGAGCTCCGGGTATCCGACGAATACGATGCGCGCGTTCGGTGCGTAGTACTTGATGTAGGTGATCGCGTTGCTCATGCGCTTGGCCATCAGCGCACCGGATACGCCGGTGTAGTCGGTCATCCGGCCTTGGTCGACGGCCTCCGGGTCACATCCCAATTCGAGGTTGAACAGGCAGGACTGCAAGGAACTGAACAGCGTCTGATCCGATGTTCCCCATTTGTCGTTCATCCCGAACTGCACTGTCACCAGCTTGGTGTCCGGCCCGAACGCGCCTTCTTTGTCCGCCCGCTGCGCCTGCTGACTCATGGTCCAGCCGGGCCCGCTGTCGATCGACGCGCCCGGGCAGGACGGGTCGGACACGTCCTCGGTGCCGTACACGCCCATCCGTTTGGCCAGCTGGACCGGCCAGGCCGTGGCCCCGTGTCGATTGCAGTCGTTCTTGCCTTCGAAATGATCCCAGTCGTTCGCAGAGAATGAATCACCCAGCACGACAAGATCTTTGCCCGCCGGAGCCGGATCCGCGACCACGCTGCCCGCCGTCGCCGTCGTGACCGCGAGCGCCGCGATGGTGGCGCCCAGCCACCGCTTGCCATTGCCCAGCGGTACAACAGACATCATCGACACCCCGACTCCACATTGAAGCGTGATCTTTTCATTCCGATTGGCAGCGTATTCGACTCAGCGGCGTTGGGAAGTGACATGGGGACATTCGGCATCGAGTTCACCGATCCGGGTACGCAGCGCGATCCGGCGATGGCGTCGGGCCTGATCCGGCTGGGCGACGATACCGAGTATTTCGGGGCGCCGACCGGCTACTGGGGTGTGGACGACTACCAGGCCGGTTGGACGGCGGCGCTGCGGCGGATTCTCGACGGGGAGACTGTCGCGTGCCTGCCCGTCACGATGAGCGATCCGAAGACGACCAACTTCGTCGAGGTGTGGGCGCTCTACCGCGACGGCGACGCGATCTCGGAGTGGACCGTGCAGGTCACCGCTATCGAGGAGTTCGTCGACAGCGGTGCGGGGCGGTAGCCACGGACTATTGGGCGGCCCGGAGGTCGGCGGCGAAGGCGTAGTCGCGCCGCCAATCCTGGCCGGTGGGGGCCAAGATCACGCGCTCGACGCCCGCGGTCTCGTAGGCGGCCAAGGCGGCGGCGGCCTGGTGCGGATCCGCGGGCAAGGCCGGGGCGACGACCGTCACCGTGGGGGTCGGGCGGTGGTAGTGGGCGGCAAGGTCGCGTAGCTCGGTGAGCAGGGCGGGTAGCTGGTCGAGGCCGGGGTTGATGGGCATCCAGGAGTCCGCGAAGGCGGCGGCCCGGCGACGAGCCCGGGCGCTGTTGCCCGCGACCAGGATCGGCGGCATCGGGGCGGCCGGGGACAGCGTGACCTCGAGGCCATCGTCGAGCGTGACTGGTTCGCCGGCGATCAGTTTCGGGAGCGCCGACAGTGCGCGGTCGGTGCGGATTCCGCGTTCGCCGAACGGGACACCCGCTGCGCGCCAGCCGATATCGCCGTGGGCCGGGTTGCCGGTGCCGACGCCCAGCAGGGTGCGGCCGTCCGAGAGTTGTTGCAGGGTACCGATTTCCTTCGCAGCCCAAGCGATCGGGCGTAGAGCCAGCAGCATTGCGCCGAAGCCGATCCGGATTCGATCGGTGACCGCCGCGGCGGTGGTGAGGGCGACGGTACTGTCGAGCATGGGTTGACTGGCGATGAGATGGTCTGTCGCCCACAGGGATTCCAGCCCAGCGGCTTCCGCGGTCCGCGCGCTGTCCCGGATCTCGCCGGCCCCGAATCCGGCCTCACGCGGCCCGGAAGTGGGTAGGAATACGCCGATCTGAACAGCCACAGGTCTGCCTCCGATTTGTGAGCGATTGTGCCGCAACCGACGTTAGGTCCCCGAACCAGACGTTCCAAGGTTCGATCCGCTCGAGCGCATGCCCGATACGCGCACACCAGCACTGCTCTCAAGGAATTCCTCGACAGCCACGCCGAAATTCCGAGCGGGGACCGGCAGGGCTTGTACGGTTTTCGCAGGTAGCCAACTATTCGCTGACTGCCGGTGTGAAATCCCCTGCCCGAGAGGTTCGAATGCGCAGATCTATCGTGGCCGCGACGGTCGCGGCGGTGGCCTGGTTACCGCTCGCTGTCGGCCAGGCCGCTGCTCAGCCACTTTTCACCCCGGAACCCGACGGCGTGATCCGCGTCGATTCATCTCCCGGCGAATGGTGGAAGTGCGGCCTCTACAGCATCGATCCACCCACGGCGAAGGGTTTGCCACCGGTGGTCAACTACTCCCCCGGCTCCTGGTCGAGCCCGACCGGGCAACCACCCGCCGACACACCGCTACCCGACTTCGCGACACCACCGGCCTACGCCGAATTCGCGCCCGGAACGCAGGTCTTGGCCGACTGCATCAGCCAATACGCCCCGATCTTCTGGCTCCAGGTAATCCAGACCCAACCCTGACCCCCGACGTGCGGAGACCCTTTTCATGCTCGTTCTCCTCGGCATCATCCTCTCCCCGGTGATCGCTCTCACCGCCCCGATCTGGGCCCCGATCTGGCTCGGAACCCAACTCGGAGGAGCACTGCTCGTCACCCCCTGACCGGCTACCACTGGCCGGGGGTGTACTCCCCACCCACCATGCCCGCCAGCACATTCAGGCGGTTCCAGGCGTTGATGGTGGCGATCAGGGAGATCAGCGCACCGATCTGGTCGTCGTCGTAGTGCTTGCGGACCTGGACCCAGGTGTCGTCGGAGACGCCGCCGCCGTCGGCCAGACGGGTGCCCTCCTCCGTCAGCGCCAGCGCGGCGCGCTCCGGATCGGTGAAGACGGTGGATTCCTTCCACGCCGCGACCATGGCCAGACGGACCGGGGTCTCACCGGCGTGGGCGGCGTCCTTGGTGTGCATGTCCAGGCACATCCCGCAGCTGTTGATCTGCGAGGAACGGATCTTCACCAGCTCCTGGGTCGCCTTGGGCAGCGTGGACTCGTCGACCACACGGGCGGCGGTGACCAGGCGCTTGTTGAACTTGGCGGCAATGTCGTTGGCGTAGAGGTTGAAACGCGGTTCCATGATCTTCTCTTCTCTGCGAGGACGTTCGGTCCGGGCTGGGACGCTGCGTCTCAGCCGGGCTTCGTCAAGGTGACGACGCAGCCCGGCAAGGTGTGACACGGCTCAGCGTTCGTCCCTGGAACCAGCCGATCCCGATCCGCTCACCTCCCCGTATGGGGTAGGAGGGCGGCGACTCTGGCCCGGTAGGCATCGACGTTCGCGGCCTTGATCGACTCGTAGCCGCGGATCATGTCGGGGAGGTCGGCGATTTCGACGGCCAACGCGTGGGTGCCGGGGTTCAGGGTGTCGAGGAGTTCGGTAATGGTGCTGCGGTATTCGGCGATCAACGCCCGTTCGGTTCTGCGGACCGCGGCGTAGCCGAAGAGATCGAGGCGGGTGCCGCGGAGGCGACGGAGGGCCACCAGCGCACGGTAGGCCGGGCGGAACCATGGGCCCAGTTGGAGTTTGTTCTTCATGCCGAGGGCACGGAGGGCGGGGGGATGCAGGCGGTAGGAGATGCGGGCGCCGGGGCCGAATTCGGCTTCGACGGCTCGGCGGACTCCGGGGTCCAAGGAGAGGCGGGCTACCTCGTATTCGTCCTTGTAGGCCATGAGTTTGTACAGGTTTCGGGCGACGGATTCGGTGAGGGCGGTCGAGCCGGGGATTCGTTCGGATTCGACACGGAGGACCTGGGCGATGAAGGTGCTGTATTCCCTTGCGTAGGCGAGGTTCTGATACTCGATCAGGTCGGGAACGCGGATGCCGAGTAGGCGGTGGAGTTCCGTCTCGGGGTCGACCGGGAGGGTCGCGATGAGGTTCGCGGCCGCATTCGCCAGTGGGCGAACGGTTTCGACCGGTCCGCGAGCCCGCTCCAGAGCGGCGGCGAAGGCGGCCGGATCGGCGACTGACAGTCGGCCGTAGCGAAAGGCGGACGTATTCGCCTCGGCTTGAACACCATTGAGGACGATGGCCTCCTCGATGGCAGCCGGCGCCAGCGGCAGCGCCCCGGACTGCACGGCCGCGCCCGCGAGCAGCAGATTCGCGAACTGATCCGCGCCGAGCAAGGCACTCGCCGCGCTGCGCGCATCGAGGAAGAAGGTGACGTCGGCGGCGGCCCGGATGCTGTCCAGGATCGGCCCGGACGCGGGGAAGGACACGGTCGGGTCGATGACCATCTGCCCGGTCGGGACTTCACTGGTGGACACCACCGCGACCGTGCGCGCCGGATCGACGGCCGCGAGGTAGCGGGGTTCCGCCGCGACGAGCAGGTCGCAGCCGAGATAGAGGTCGCATTCGACGGCAGTCGCCTTGCTGCCCTGTTCGATCGGCTCATCGGAGAACTTGAGGTCGGAGACGACGGCGCCGCCCTTCTGCGCGAGACCGGTCTGATCGAGCGCGCGGACCCGATGCCCGGCCAGCGTGGCCGCGGTGCTGAGCAGCTGGGCCAGCGTCACCACGCCGGAACCTCCGACGCCGGTGATGCGCGTGGTGTGGGTTCCGCGGAACGTCCCGGGCGGGGCGGGCAGGTCGTTCGGGTCGAGGGCCGCGGTGCCGCGCCGGGCACGCTTGCCGGCCGGGACGACGGACAGGAACGACGGGCAGTCCCCCGCCAGGCAGGATCGGTCGATATTGCAGGAGGACTGGTCGATGCGGGTCTTGCGACCGAATTCGGTGTCGAACGGCTGCACCGAAAGACAATTCGACTTCTGCCCGCAGTCACCGCAGCCCTCGCAGACACGTTCATTGATGACGATGCGTTCCACAGGCGTGGGCGCGAGCCCGCGTTTGCGTTTCCGCCGCAGTTCGGTTGCGCACTCCTGATCGTGGATCAACAGTGTGACACCGGCTGTGCGGGACAGGGTTTCCTGCGCCTCGATCAACCGGTCACGGTGCCAGACCTGAACGCCTTTGGGCAGCTGGACTTTTCGATACCGCTTCACCTCGTCGGTCGTCACGATGATCCGCGCGACGCCTTCGGCCAGCATGGCGGTGCAGATCGCGGATACCGGCATGACCCCGACGGCCTGCTGGCCGCCGGTCATCGCCACCGCCGAGTTGTAGAGCAGCTTGTAGGTGATGTGGCTGCCCGCGGCGATCGCGGCACGCACCGCCAGGCTGCCCGAATGGTGGAAGGTGCCGTCTCCGAGGTTCTGGATCATGTGGGTGCGGGCGAGGAAGGGCGCCATCCCGATCCACTGTGTCCCCTCACCGCCCATCTGGGTGAGGCCGGTGACGTTGCCGACCTGGGCGGGACTCATCAGCGACACCATGCCGTGGCAGCCGATGCCCGCGCCGACGGTGGCCCCCTCGGGCGTCTTGGTGGAGACGTTGTGCGGGCAGCCCGAGCAGAAGTACGGCGTTCTGGTGGCGAGCGGCAGTGCGCGCGAGGCGATTCCGGTGCGGCGGCGGCCTCGCCATTGCTCCGCGGACGGGAATCCGCCGATCGCGGACAGCCGTGCGGCCAGCTTCGTGGCGATAACGTCCGGGTCGAGTTCGCCATCCGCGGGCATGAATACCGTGCCGTCGGGCAGCCGCTTGCCGTGGACGGCGGGAGCTCCGGGGCCGCCGTACAGCAGATCCTTGACCGCGGTCTCGAGGAACGGCCGCTTCTCCTCGATCACCAGGATTTCGTCGAGGCCCTCGGCGAATCGCCGGACGATGGTGGGCTCGAGCGGATGAATCATCCCGAGCCGCAACAGCCGGACACCGCGGCGGCCCAGCTCGGCGTCGTCGAGCCCCAGCATCCGTAAGGCTTGCCGCACATCGAGATACGTCTTGCCCGCCGCCACGATCCCCAACCGGTCGCCGTCGCCGCGCTGGGTGATCCGATTGAGGTCGTTGGCGACCGCGTACCGTCGCGCGATCTCGAGCCGCGCGCCCTCCCGGCTGCGTTCGAGCACACCGAGCGTCGGCTGCAGCACCTGCGCGGTCACCTCGTGCCGGTAGACGGCGCCGTCGACGGTCAGGTCGGGCACGACGGGCCGCACCCGATCGGGGTCCAGGTCCACCGTCCCCGAACCGTCCGCCACATTGGTGGCGATCTTCAATGCCACCCACAATCCGCAGGCCCGCGACATCGCCACGCCGTGCAGCCCGAAGTCCAAGGCCTCCTGCGGATCCGCCGGGTACAGGGTGGGCAGTCCGAGATCGGCGAGCAGCCCCTCGGACGCGCCGGGCACGGTGGAGGATTTGGCGGCGGGGTCGTCGCCGACCAGCGCCAGCACCCCGCCGTCCGGATGCGTGCCCATCAGGTTCGCGTGCCGGATGGCGTCGGAGGCGCGATCCAGGCCCGGTGACTTGCCATACCAGAGCGCGAGGACGCCGTCGACCCGCTTGTCGTCCTGGGTCGCCGCCCATTGCGTGCCCTGCACGGCGGTCGCCGCCAGTTCTTCGTTGACGCCGGGGCGGAACACGATGTCGTGCTCGTCCAACAGGGCGGCGTTGCGGGCGAGTTCGGTGTCGTAGCCGGCAAGCGGCGAGCCTTCGTAGCCGGAGATGAAGGCCGCGGTGCGCCGACCTGCGCGGACGTCCGCGCGCCGCAGCTCCAGCGGCAGGCGGGCCAGGGCCTGGATACCGGTGAGGTGCACGGCGCCGACCTGCCGGGTGTACCGGTCCGACAGGGTGACCGGTGCGATCTGATTCGTCATGGGGTCGGCTTTCTGCCGCAGGCGGTTCGGAGTGCGGCGGCGAGATCGGCGGCGGGTGTGCCGGAGCCCTGATCGGTCGACCAGGCGATGTGCCCGTCCGGCCGGACCAGGATGGATCCGGCCGCGCCGATGCCGAAGCGATCGGTGTCGAGTTCGAAATCGTGGCCGACGATGAAGGCCCGGCACGGGACCTCGCCTGCGGCTTCGGAAAGCGCTGTCGCCCAGTCGGATCCGGACGGACCCGCGATCAGAGTGAACCACGGCCCCAGCAAATCGAGGGTCGACGCCGTGGCGCCCTCGTGGGCGATCCACGCATGCGGTAGCCGCGCGCCGAGGACGGCCGTGGCGATCGGATCGGCGGTGACGTCCGCGCCGCCGTAGACGTAGCCCAATTCCTGATCGAGATCGTCGAAGTGCTCGCGGTGCCGCGGGATCGCCGCGGCCAGCAGCTCGCGCTCACGCTGCGCGACCGAGGGTTCCGCACTGTCGAGCCGCTCGGCGATCTGAACAGTGAGCGGCCCGATTCCGGCGTCGAACATCTTCAGGGCATTGGCGACACTGCGCTCGGCATTGCTGAGCGCGACCGCGCTGCGCTCGGTCCCATAGGTGTCGAGCAGGGATTCGGGCGCCCAGCCACCGAGCACGGCGGCCAGCTTCCAGCCGAGGTTGTCGGCGTCGGCGAACCCGGTGTTCATGCCGAGCCCACCGGTCGGCGGGAATTGGTGCGCACTGTCACCGGCGAGCAGCACCCGGCCGGTGCGATAGGTTTCCGCCGTGCTGGCCGCCATGGTCCAGGTACCGACCGAGCGGATGTCTACGGCGAGGTCCGCGCTGCCGACGGCGGTGCGCACCAGGTCGATACAGCGCTCCGGGGTGTAGTCCGACAGCGATTCCTGGGCCGGGTCGAACGGCCGGTTGAGCGTCCATCGATGCCTGCCGTCCATTCCGATGAACACACCTGGTGATTCGGCGTTGATCATCCAGATCAGCAGGGCCGGATCGGTTTCGGTCCAGGGCGACAGGTCGGCGTGGAAGTAGATGTTCACCTGCTGCCCGAGCTCGGGCAGTCCCGCCATGCCGATTCCGAGCTCGGCGCGCAGCGTGCCCGCCGCGCCGTCCGCAGCGACAACGTATTGCGCCGCGATAGTTCTTGTCGCACCGCCGGATTCGACGAGCACGTCGACCCGATCACCGGTGTCGGTGACACGGACGACGGTGGTGTCGAAGTGGACGGTGGCCATGGCCTGCGCTCGCAGCGCGTCGAGCAACCGCTGCTGTACGCGATCCTGTGCGCACGAGGTGATCAGCTCGGGAGAGGCGTTACCGCGGCGCGCGATTCGCTCCGTGCCGTCGTCGGCCAGATTGATCCGGCCGAGCGATTCCCCTGCGAGGGTCTGCTTCCAGACGATATTGAGCATCCACTCCGGGGCCACCGCGTCACCGGTGACGGCCTCGGCGATGCCCCAGGCCCGCAGCAGTTCCATCGAGCGCGTATTGACCACGTGCGCGCGGGGATGCGGATTGACCGCTCCATAGCGCTCGCAGACGATGCTCGGAATGCCATGTCGCCCCAGCACATACGCGGTGGCGAGGCCGACCGGGCCCGCGCCGGCGATGAGCACCGGGGTCTGCTCGGCCGCGCTCACGACCGCCGCACCAGATCGGCCAGGGGCTCGCCCGCTTCGAATCGGGCGACGAGTTCGTCGGCATCGAATTCGACGCCGATGGGATTGGCGTCGAACGCGCCGGAGTCGAAGAAGTCGGTCAGCTCCGCGTCGGTGGCGAAGTTGTCGATCTGCAATTCGATGTGATTGCCCTCCGGGTCCTCGTAGTACATCGAGGTGGTGGGGCCGTGATTGATGGTCCAGAACGGTTGCACGCCAACGCTCTTCAGGCGCTGATAGGTGCCGAGCAGGTCACCGAGCGAGTCGTAGGTGAAGGCGACGTGGTGCAGTCCCGAGTGCGCGTCGGTGGGCCGCTGGGAGGCGCCGGTGGCCAGGAACGCGACGCGATGATGCTCGTCGTCGTAGGTCATGAAGGCCAGCATGTCGTTGCCGAACACGAGGCGACCCTCGAGCACCTGCACGTACCAGTCGACCATCTCCGGCAGTCGGCCGGTGCGCAGGACGACGTGGGCGAGTTTTGCGGGTGATGCCATGAGCGGACTCTCCTTTGAGCCGAGAACATCTCTTGAATGCGATACAAGAGAAGCTAGGCCCGCTCATGAATGGAAGTCAAGAGGTACCTATCGACTCGCCTCCGCGGTGGCCACCAGCGAGGTGATGAGCAGGTCGACCAGCTCCCCCGTCGGCCGATCCAGCCGGCGCACGCTGATCAGCAACCCCTCGAACAGCACATGGGCGAGATCGGTGATCGACGCCAGATCCGCACCCGCGGCGGCCCGCTGCGAGATCGCGGCCAGCAGCCGCTCCTCGAGCCAGTCCTGTATCCGCCCGTAGACCGCGCGCAGCGTCTCGGTCTCGTCCATGCGCTCGTAGGCGACGCGATGCAGCCCCCGATAGGGCTCCATCCGCACCAGCAGGTCGACCAATTCGTCCCGCGGATCGCCCGCCGGTTCGGCCTCGACGAGTGCACGCGTCTCACCGAAGATCGAATCGACGACGGCGGCGAAAAGGTCGTCCTTGGTGGGGAAATACCAGTGCACCGCCGCGGGCGCGATCCCGGCGGCCCGGCCGACCGCCGCCACGCTGGTGCCGCGATAGCCGTTCTCGGCGAAGAGCTCGCGAGCATGGGCGACCAGTTCGGCTTGGCGTTCGGCCTTGGGGATGTCCTGGCGATTCTTGGGCATGAGCCAACTCTAGGCCCGCTCTTGACTGAGAGCTAAGACGTGCTCTTAACTGTCAATCAAGAGAAGGCCGGCGCGGTGCCGGTGAACAAGGAGGTTCGGCATGCGTCTCTACTCGACCGACGACGGGCTCGCGCGAGAAGACCGCGCCGGCGTGCTCTCGCTACTCGACCTGCCTTACGCCGAGGTCGGCGCACTGCTGCGCGGTCCGGGACTCGACGCCGCCCGTACCGCGACGGTGCTGCGTGAACAGGCCCTCGAGCAGGCGGTGCTGCGGCCGCCGGTGGCGCGGCCGGGGAAAGTTCTGATCATCGGATTGAACTACGAGAGCCACGCGACCGAGGCCCTGGACATGTTCGCGGCGCTGGGAAAGACCGACATCGCGGTGCCCACCGAACCGAACATGCAAGTCACGGCCGGGTCGGCGGTCGTCGGGCCCGGCGATCCGATCACGCTGCCGGAGGTCGCGGCGGAACAGGTCGACTACGAGGGTGAGGTCGCGGTCGTCATCGGCACACCCGCCCGCGGTGTGTCCATCGGCGCGGCCTGGCGTCATGTGGCCGGGCTGACCATCGTCAACGATGCCTCCGCGCGCGATATCCAGCTGCGCGCGATGACCGGCGACCCCACCGCCTCCATCGGCGTCGCCAAGAGCTTCGACACCTTCAAGCCGCTCGGCCCCTGCCTGGTGACCGCCGACGAATTCACCGAGACACCCGACCTCGCGCTGCGGACCCGGGTGAATGGGGAACTGCGCCAGGAGGATCGGACCAGCGGCTTCATCCACTCCATACCGGAGTTGATCGCGCATGTGTCGCGGTACCAGACCCTCGAACCCGGTGACGTGATCTGCACCGGCACTCCGCGCGGGGCCGGCGTGTTCTCCGGGAGATACCTGCGGGCGGGCGATCTGGTCGAGGTGGAGGTAGAGGGCATCGGGGTGCTCGCGAATCCGGTGGTGCGCGCGTGAACACGCGGCTCGAGCCGGACTTCGCCGGCGAACTCGCGCGCCTCGAGTCGATTCCGCTGAGCGACCGGGACCTCCCGGGCAGCACCTACGAGCTGATCGCACGGACCGCACGCCGCCATCACGACCGGCCCGCACTGCATCTGCTGCCCGGCGGGACGGACTGGGACAAGCCCGAAACCTGGTCGTACGGTGAACTTTTGCGGCGCGTCAACCAGGCCGCGAATCTGTATGCCGCACTGGGGGTCGAGCCCGGCGGCGTCATCGGGCTGATGCTCCCCAATACCGGGACCACCTATGCCGCATTGTTCGGCGCACAGGCGATCGGCGTCGCCAACCCCGTCAATCCGATGCTCGCCACGGAACACATCGTCGACATCTTCCGGCTCACCGGCGCGCGCGTACTGGTCGCTCCCGCACCGGAACTCGATGCCCCGGTCTGGCGCACGGCGTGTGCGGTCGCCGCGGCGCTGCCCGGACTGCGTGCGCTGATCTCGGTCGGCGGTTCGGTCGACGACGCGCCGCCGCAATGGGCCGGAGACTTCGACGAACTGGCCGCGGCCCAGCCTCCGGAGCTCACCGTCGACCGGCGGCCCGGGCCCGCGGATGTGGCCGCGTACTTCCATACCGGCGGCACCACGGGCACACCGAAGGTCGCGCCGCAGACGCACGCGAATCAGGTGTACGTCGCCTGGGTCGTCGCCCAGCACGCGCTGTTCGCCGGAGAGTCGGTCACGCTGGCGGGCCTGCCGCTGTTCCATGTCAACGCGGTGCACATCACCGCGCTCGCGCCGTTCCTTGCGGGGGGATCCGCCGTCTCGCTCGGACCCCTCGGCTATCGGGACCGGGCCGCGATGGCCGACTTCTGGCGGATCGTGGAACGCTATGGCATCACCGGCTTCTCCGCGGTGCCGACCGTCTACGCCGCCTTGCCCGCCGTCCCGGACGGAGTCGACATCTCCAGCCTGCGCGCCGGAATCGTCGGGGCGGCACCGCTTCCAGGCCGGGTCCGCGCGGACTTCGAATCCGCCACCGGGATACCGATGCTCGAGGGATACGGCCTCACCGAGGCCACCTGCGTCAGCGTGCTCGCACCGGAGACCGGCAATCGGCCGGGCGCGGTCGGACTGCGACTGCCGTACCAGCGGATCAAAGCCGTGCGGGTCGACGACGATGGACTGCCCCGCGGCGATTGCCGCCCCGGCGAAGATGGTGTGCTCGCCATCCAGGGCCCCAATGTCTTTCCCGGATATCTCCGGGCCGGACCTACCGGCCCGGCACCCGACCCCACCGGAATCGTCATCGACGACTGGTTGATCACCGGCGACCTGGGCCGAGTCGACGCGGCGGGATTCGTCACCCTGACCGGCCGGGCCCGCGACGTCATCATCCGCGGCGGCCACAATATCGACCCTCGGCTGGTCGAGGAGTCACTGCTCCGGCATCCGGATATCCTTGCCGCCGCGGTGGTTCCGAGACCCGACGCGCATGCCGGAGAAGTCCCGGCGGCCTATGTGGTCCTGCGCCCCGGCGCTGCGGCACCGGCCGCGGAACTTCTGACCTGGGCCGCCACGCACGCCCCCGAACCTGCGGCAGCCCCGAAGTTCATCGACCTCATCGCGGCGATACCCCTCACCGCTGTCGGCAAGGTGCACAAGGTGCCGCTGCTTCACGACGCGATGCACCAGGTCGTGGCACGGGAACTGCGGGCGGCCGGGCTGCACGGCGACATCGCCGTCTCGCCGCGCGACGGCCGGCCGCACGCGCACATCGACGTGGCGTGCAGCGCATCCGACGACCTGATCGGCGTCCTCACCGAACGCCTCGACGCGTACTCGTTCTCCTACGATGTCGATCGCGCCTAGGCAGTCGTGAATACGAGGGAACCGCAGATCCGGGATCTGCGGTTCCCTCGTATTCAGGAAGGCATTCCCACTGGCCCGGGGTGGTCAGGCGGCGAAGCCCAGGCCCATCGCTACGGCGACCGGGACCAGGTACAGCAGCGGGAAGGGGATGCTGCCGTAGGCGCGGGCTCGGATGATGGTGATGATCGCGCCGGCGAAGTACAGGATCAGGCCGATGGCCGCGGCCACCCCCACGAACGGGATGAACAGTCCGGCAATCAAACCCACCGCGCCCGCGCCCTTGGCCAGGGCCAGCGGCGTCCACCACGCCTCCGGCACCGAGTACTCCCGCAGCGGGCCGACCACGAACTCGGCCCGTCGGTACAGCGAGAACGCCGAGAATCCCACCCAGGCGGCGGCGACAACGGTGACGATGACATAGGCGATCGACATGACAGACTCCAATTTCCTTGCGGGAGAAGGCGCTAACCGCCATCTGCGAGACGTTCAGCCGAGGCTGGGACGGTGCGTCTCAGCGGGCTTCGTCAAGGTGACGACGCAGCCCCGCAAGGTGTGACATGACCCAGCTTTCGCTGGGCCGCGTCCGTCAGTTCGGCAGGCCCATGCCCTGCGCCAGGATGGGCCAGGAGTCGCGGAGGGCCTGCTCCCAGTAGGGCCAGTAGTGGGTGCCTACCGGGGTGAATTGGTAGGTGGCGGGGATGTTCAGGCCGTCGAGACGGTCTTTCAGGTTGTGCGAGCACTGGTTGGTCGCGGCCTCGATGATGATGCCGAGCGCCAGGCTCGCCGCGCCGTCGACTTCGGGTGAGCTGAGGTAGTAGTCGACGTCGTCCATGACCGGGATGCCGCTGCCGCTGGAGACGTAGAGCAATGTGCCGCGCAGTTTTTCGGCGTTGATGATCGGGTCGTTCGCGGCCCAGGCGGGACTGTTGTCGGGGCCGTACATGTTCTCGGGGTTGCCGCCGCTGCGGCCGACGGCGAGCTTGATGTATTCCTGGCCGACCGGGTCGGCGACCTGGGCGCAGCCGCTGTAGGCGGCGACGGACTTCCACAGGCCGGGTTTCGCCTCGGCCAGCTGCAGCACCGAGGTGCCGGAGGTGGACAAGCCGGTCAGGGCGTTGACACCGGTGGATTGCAGGGTCTGATCCAGGAGCGGCGGCAGTTCCTCGGTGTAGAACGTCCGCCACTTGTTGACGCCGAGTTTGGGATCCGGCTGCTGCCAGTCGGTGTAATAGCTGGCGTAGCCGCCGATCGGCTGGATGACGTTGACCGGTTTGTCGGCCAGCCATTCCAGGGCGTGGGTGCGGGCCTTCCAGTTCGCGGTGCCGTAGCCGCCGTCCAAGCCGTTGAGCATGTACAGGTTCGGCGCGGGCTGGGATTCGTCGGCCGGACGCTGGACGTCGACCGTGACGTCCTTGTCCATGGCCGCCGAATACACCGTCAGGTGCCAGGTGCGGCCGTCTTTCACGATCGAGGTGATCGACGACGGCTTCGGCGGTTCGGGTGCGGCCGCGCCGGTGGCCAGTGTCGCCGAAACCGCGGCCGCGACCACGAATGTCACGGCGCGCCTGAATGATTGGTGTATCACGATAAACCCCCGAAAGAGAAGGTGGTCAGAATGCCCAGGCCCGCGACGAGGCTAACCCGCCCGGGCATTCAGCGGTACACACCATTTCGAGGGGCTACATCGGGTAGATCGGGTGCTTGCGCGGGTTGAATTCCGGCTTGACGCGGGGCTTGTCGCGGAGCAGGCGCAGCGCGTGGCGGATTTCCAGGCGGGTGCGGGAGGGTTCGATGACGGCGTCGATGTAGCCGCGTTCGGCGGCGACCCACGGGGTGGCGACCGTCTCGTTGTAGGTGTTGACCATGAATTCGCGGGCGGCGGCGCGGTGCTCCTCCGGCACCGCCGCCAGCTGGCGCTTACCGAGCAGGTCGACCGCGCTCTCCGCGCCGATCACCGCGATCCGGGCGGTCGGCCAGGCCAGGCTGATGTCCGCGCCGACCTGACGCGCGGCCATCATGCCGTACGCGCCGCCGTAGGACTTGCGGACCACCAGGTTGATGATCGGCACCGTGGCCTCGATGATGGCGCGCGGGACCCGGCCGCCGCGGATGATGACGCCGTTGGCTTCCTCGGTGAGACCCGGGAGCACGCCGGGGGTGTCGGCGATGAACACCAGCGGGATGTTGAAGGCGTCGCAGAGGCGGATGAAGTAGGTCGACTTGTCCGAGCAGGCGGCGTCGATGGAACCGCCCAGCACCAGGGGCTGATTGGCGATCACGCCGACCGGGTAGCCGTCCACGCGGGCGAAGCCGGTGATCAGGTTCGGCGCGAAAGCGGCTCGGATCTCGTGGAATTCGCCGTCGTCGAAGAGACGCAGCAGAATCTCGTGCATGTCGTAGCCGGCCCGGTCGGAGTCCGGGATGATGCTGTCGAGTTCGAGGTCGTGGGCCGTGAGCTCCGGTTCCAGGCCGGGATTCACGATCGGCGGCTGTTCGACGCAGCTGGTCGGCATGTAGCTCAGGTAGTTGCGGGCCCAGTCGTAGGCGTCCTGCTCGGTGTCGGCCACGTGGTGCAGGGTGCCGCGTTCGGCCTGCACCTGCGCGCCGCCGAGCTGTTCGGCGGTGACGTCCTCGCCGTTGACGGCCTTGATCACGTCCGGCCCGGTGACGAACATGTACGAGTCCTTGGTGCCGATCAGCACGTCGGTGTTGATCGGCCCGTACACCGAACCGGCCGCACACTTTCCGAGAATGATCGACACCTGCGGCACATACCCGGACAGCTTCTCCAGCACCCGGGAGATGTCGCCGAACGAGGCGATGGAGCCGACCGCGTCCTGAATCCGCGCCCCGCCGGAATCGTTGATCGTCACCACCGGGCACGCGTTGTCGAACGCGAACTTCAACGCCCGCATGAACTTCTGCGCGGAGGTGACGCCGACCGATCCGCCGTACACGGTCTGATCGTGGGAGATCACCACTACCGGCCGGCCGCCGATCAGTCCGCGCCCGGTGACCAGTCCGTCGCCGTACAGCGCGTCCGATTGCCCGGGCTGCCGCGCCAGCGCCCCCGTCTCGATGAACGTCCCCGGATCCAGCAGCATGTGCACCCGCTGCCGGACACTGGGAATCCCCTTCTTCGCCCGCTTGGCGATCGCGGCCTCGCCTGCGGGCTCCGCGGCGATCTCCAGCATCTTCGCCAATTCATCGAGCTTCGCCCGTGTACCGATCACGCCCGGTCCAACCTTCCCAGCCAAATCATGTGCCCTGCGCACGTTAGGCGGTATCGCCCCCGAACGTGACACCGAACCAGATAAACGGGACGAATCACAACCTCGGTCGAAAACTCGCCTCGCACTCGCGGACCAGCGCAACGCTTCCGCACCGGTACGCGAATAACTCGGTAGCACCCAGGGGAGAGGACATTTCATGAAGAAGCTCGCGGGGATCGTCGCGCTGGCCGCCGCACTGGCGTTGACGACGGCATGTCAGGACGAGACGACGCCGAGGCCCGGAGGTGCGCCGACCACGGCGGCGGCGACCACGCCGGGGTCGGCGCAGCCGTCCGACACCCAGCAGCCGCCCGGCACGACGCAACCGGCGAGCGGCGGCGCTCCCGCCACCGCGGGCAACGGCAAGTGCGTGGATCTGAAGTCGCCGGTGGTCACCGCCGCGCTCGGCAAGATCGGACCGAGTGTCAGCGATGCGAAGTTCGTCGCGTACAGCGGCACCGAGGCCGCCGTCGGCTCGTGTCCGGCGCTGCTGTGGGTGCTGGCCGATACCCAGGGCGGCACCGCCAGCTCGCCGTGGCACGTGCTGCTGTTCAATCACGCGGGTTTCCTGGGCACCGCGACCAAGAAGTGGACGTCCTACACCTCGGTGGTCGGGTCGTCCGATCGCAGCGTCCGGGTCGAATACCGGTGGCTGGCGAGCAAAGACGCCAGCTGCTGCCCCACCGGCGGACCGGTCGACGTGACGCTCACGCTGGGCGCGGACGGTCACACCGTCACCCCCGACCGTGACTTCCCCACCGAAGTGACCAATCCGAAGTAGGCCGGAAAAGTGAGCAATCCTGCCGCTCTGCCCTTCCGGGAGCGGCGGGATCCGCCCGGATTCCGAAGTGATTGCACAGGCAGGCAAGGCAATTCACGCTCGGCCCGGAGCCGGTTCGAAAGGGAGTAGAAGGTGAGCTGGCGGCCACTTTAGAGTTCGATCACCGTGAACTCGCGGTCGATCACCTCGGAAGAGAGTCGATGATGACAACCGACGGAGCGCTCCGAACCGGCTTGACCGTCTCCGGCCGGCCGATGTCCCGCCCACTACAGGATGTGGGGACCCTGTCCCGGCAATTGGTGGGGCATTTCGTCGACACCGTGATCCCCTGCGGCACCCTCCCCGGTGATGTGATCTCCGGTGATGTCACCAGCGTGACCCGCGTCTGCCTGGAACTGGCCGTCAGCATGTTGGACGGCAAGGACATTCCGGCGAAGGCGGAGCGGCTTTCCGAAGCCGCCGCGGGGTGGTCGCGCGAGGGCGTGCCGATCGACACCGTCCTGCATTCCATCCACGAGGGCTTCAAGGTCGGCATGGACCTCATCACCTCGGGCGCCACGGCACAGGATTACGCGCATCTGATGGACGGCGCGAAACTGGTGGTGGAACTGCTGGACACGATCAGCGCCACGGTGGCCCGCGCGTACGTGAGCGAATACCGGGCGGTGGTGAGCGAACACCACAATGCCGTACACACGCTCACCTCCGCACTGCTCGGCGGTCACCCGACCTCGACGATGGCCCGCGAATGCGGCATCGACATTGCAGCCGAGTATTCGGTGGTGGCGCTGGACATTCCGCGACATCCGGACGAACGCCATCCGATGCTGGACGCAAAGGTGGTGGCCCGGCGAAAGTTACGTCGCATTCAAGCCGAACTCGCCACGCGCTGTGGTGATTCCGCGCTGGCATTGTTGAGCGTGGACGGCGGCACCGTCCTGTTACCCGCCACCAGCCCGGTCGTCGACCGCCTCGACGAACTGATCGCGCAGTTGTCGGCGGCGGCCCGCGTTCGGATCACGGCGACGGTCGTGGTGGCGGGTCCGGCCGACATCCCGTCCGCGGCCGATCGCGCCCATGAACTACTCGATATCGTGCATCGCCTGGCCTGTGATCCGGGACTCTACCGATTCACCGACATGGCGTTGGAATACCAGCTGACCCGGCCGGGTCTCGGCCGGGAAACCCTTGGCGCACTATTGGATCCACTCGACGCCCATCCCGAGCTGTTGCAGACCCTGCGCTGCCACATCAGCACGAACCTCAATCGCCGCCGCACCGCGCGCCTGATGCACATCCACACCAACACCGTCGACTACCGGGTCAAACGCATCTGCCAGATCACCGGTTTCGACCCGACCGTGACCTCGGGCCTGTGGCAGCTGCGCGCCGCGTTGATCGCCCGCTCCTTCACCGACCGCGAGTAGCCGCGCACGACACTGTTGTTGCGCACCATGGTTGCGCCGCCACCGATTCGGGCGGCTTTCCAAACTCTGGTTCGGTACCGCCGCAACCCCCTGTTCCGCTCCTAGTTTCGCCGCATGAGACGAAGAATCCGCCCGCACGCACTACGGGCCATGGTCATCGTGGGAGCCTCGCTGTTGACGCTCGCATTCACCGGAACAACCGCGGGAGCCGAACCCGCGCCCACCGAACAACAATTGGCCGACTACATCGCGCAGGGCCGCACGGTGGCCGCGCCGATCGCGGACTCCGGGAGCGGCACCGGCTCGGCCTGCAACTCCGGGAGCGGTGCTGGGTCGGGCAACGGCTCCGGCGACTGTTACGGCGGTTCCGGGTCCAGCGCCGGCTTGTCGGGCGGGTACGCCTCCGACACCGTGGGTTACGGGCCGCCCATGACGTCGTGGGTGGCGGCCTTCGGGTACGGGCTCGCCAATCCCGACGCCGCCCCGCCGGGCACCAACGACTGGAAATGCAAGCCGACGACGGCCCATCCGCGTCCGGTGGTGCTGGTACACGGCACCTGGATGAACGCGTACAACGGATTCGCGTACATGAGCAAGCCGATCACCGACGCCGGATTCTGCACCTTCACCTTCAATTACGGCCGGTCCGGCCTGGTGCAGGGCGGCGGGCTGGGTGCGGTGCTGCCCGGCGTGATGGGCACCGGCTACATCCAGGATTCGGCGAAACAGCTGGCCGCGTTCGTGGATCGGGTGCTGGCGGCGACGGGCGCGCCGCAGGTCGATATCGTCGCGCATTCGCAGGGCGGGCCGATGTCGGGCTGGTACACCAAGTTCGAGGGCGGCGGGCCGAAGGTGAAGCATCTGATCACCTATGGCGCCACCCATCACGGCACCTCACTGGACGGGATCGGCGCTTTGGGCCGGGCGGTCAACAACTTCGGGATCGACGTCCTGGGTTTCGTCGAATTGTTCGTGGGGCACGCCGGAATTCAGCAGACCATCGGCTCGGATTTCGTGAACAAACTCGATGCGGGCGGTGACACCGTGTCCGGCATCGACTACACGGTGGTCGGCACCCGCTACGACGAGATCACCAACCCGTCGGAGCTGACCTATCTGAAGGCCGGTCCGGGCGCGCACGTGGACAACATCGTGCTGCAGGACGGCTGCGAACAGGACGTGTCCGACCATCTGACGCTGATGTATTCGCCGCGAGCGCTGTCGATCGCGTTGCGGGCCTTGGATCCGGCGAAGTTCCCGACCCTGCAGTGCACCTTCAACCCGTGGGTACTCGGCGGTGGAGGGGGGTTGTAATCGAATCGGCCGCGGGTCCGGCGGACGCTGCCGCTCACCGTCATCGGGCAGCGGCCGCCGGACTCTCGTGGATCTCCGCGTGGATCCAGGCGGCGATCATGTATCCGGTCATGGCGACGACCTCGTGCCGCTCGTCGCTGCCGACCTCGAGCGCCGAGGCGCGCATCACCCCGGCGAAGCCGGTATTGACCAGCACCGCGGCCATCACGTCGTATTTGTGGTCGTTGCCGGGACCGAGCAGTTGGATCAGCAGCACCTTGACCAGCAACCGCAGCCGCGGCTCGAATTCGGGCAGGCCGCTGTTGTAGAACTGCACGCCGCCGACCAGCGCTCGCACCAGTTTCGCGTTCGCGACCGGTTCCTGGGTGAACATGTCGAGCAGGCCGGTGACGATCTCGGTGCGCGCCTGGATGGACTGGGTCTCCGAGTGCGGCGGGAGCCCGGAAAGCCATTGCGTGAAACGGTTCTCGACGCGTTGCAGCAGTTGTTCGAGCAGTTCGTCCACCATCACGCCGCGGTCGGCGAAGTACCGGTAGACGGTGCCGATGCTGACCCCGGCCTCGGCGGCGATCCGGTTGGTGGAGGTGTCGGCGATGCCGCGCTCGCCGAACAATCGGGCGGCGGTGTCGAGGATGTGCGCGCGGGTGGCCTTCGAGCGTTCCTGGGTCGGGCCGCGACGCGGTCGCGCTGCCTTCGACGGCATCACAGCCTCCCTGCTGTGCGGCGAAAATGAGCTTTGCTCATCTTAGGCCGCCTTCGCCGACCCGGCGGTATGTTGTTGCCACACAGGCCCGCCCGCCGTGGCGACCCACACGGAGGTACCGAGCATGACCGGTCGAGTACGTGGCGGCCGGGTCGCGCGCGGCAGCCAACTGGGCAAACTCGCCGCCGGACAGGCGTTGCGCGGGGCCGGGACCCGATTCCAGATGATCGGGCGGCCCGAGGAGGCGCGCCGGATTCTCGCCGAACGATCCACCTTGCAGGCGGCGCAACAGCTGGTCACCGTCCTGGGCGGGATGAAGGGCGCGGCGATGAAGCTGGGCCAGATGCTGTCGGTGCTGGATGTCGACCTGATCCCGGCGGCGCATCGGGAAATGTTCCGCGACAAGCTCGCCGAACTGCGCGACCGCGCGCCCGCGGTGGAGTTCACCGCCATGCGCGAGGTCATCGAGGACGATCTGGGACCCCTCGCGCGCGTCTTCGCGGACTTCGACGAGACGCCGATCGCCGCGGCCTCCATCGGGCAGGTGTACCGGGCCACGCTGCGCGACGGCCGGACCGTGGCGGTCAAAGTGAAGTATCCGGGCGTGGACAAGGCCGTCGCCGCGGATATGCGCAACCTCGAATTCTTCAGCAGGCTCTGGAAATCCGCGCTGCCCAGCGCCGCCGACGGCGGCGTGCTCGACGAGATCGCCCGCAATATCGGCAGCGAACTCGACTACACGCAGGAGGCGCGAACCCAGCATCGCGTCGCGTCCCGCTTCCGCGGCCACCCCCACATCGTGGTGCCCGACAGCATCGAAGAACTGTGCGCGCCCAGCGTTCTCGTCACCGAGTTCCTCGACGGATCACCCTTCGAGCACATCCGGGCCCTGCCCGCCGCCGACCGCGACCGGATCGGTGAGGTGATCTACCGCTTCTACATCAGTTCCCTGTTCACCGATTTCGAATTCTGCGGCGACCCGCACCCCGGCAATATCCTGCTGACCGCCGACGGCCGGGTCGGATTCGTGGATTTCGGCCTCTATCACCGGATGGACCCGCGCCACGTGGAATTCGAGCGCACCGCCCTGCGCGCCGCCGGCGAGAACCGCCCGCAGGACCTGTACGACCTGTGGGTGCGCCGCGGCATCATCGACCCGGACGCGGGCGTCACCCCGCGCGAATGCTTCGAATACGTCTGGGCCGCAGCGGGCTGGCATCTGCTCGACGAGGACATCACCATCACGCCGGAGCTGGCCACGGCCGCGGTCGTGCACGCCGTAGACCCCCGCGCCGCCGAATTCCGCGGTATGCGCCGCCAGCTCCTCCCACCCGAACACGTCTTCTCCCGCCGCGCCGACCTGCTCACCTTCGCGACGCTGGGCCAGCTCGGGACCACCGTCAATTGGCATCGCATCGCCCGCGAATGGCTCTACGACGAACCCCCGGTCACCGAGATCGGCCGGGCCACCGCGAGCCGGAACTCTCCGTAGTGCGGCGAGTTCGTGCGAGGTGGCGCCCCGGGTCGACAGGCCCGTTCTCAGTCGCGCTGGAAGTCGGCCTTCATCTCGCGTTCGTAGTCGAGGGAGACGTCGGTTCCGGCGGTGACCACGACATTGCCGATGGTCGCGCCGGTCAGCGCGAAGGGTGCGGCGTAGTCGGAGGAGACGGGTTGGCCGCGGTCGCGTCCGACGTTGGAACCCTCACCCGAAAGTGAGAAGTAGGCGGGCTGGACCTTGATCTTGTCCGAGGCCACCGCGTCGTCGGCGATGTAGAGGGTCGCGGTGCCGGTCGGGGACGGACCGTCGACGCCCTCCTTACGGAAGTCCATGCCCACCACGGTTTTTCCGACGGTCAGCGGCTTGGACGCGACGATCTTCTGCTCCAGCTCACCCAGCCAGTTGTAGACGTAGTGCAGAACGCCGTCCATCAGATACAGGGCGTGGCCGCCGAATCGGCCACCGCCCGCGAAGATGACGCCCTCCGCCTTCGGTTCGGTGACGTCCAGCGTGGCGGTCAGCGAGAAGGAGCGGCCGACGATGGGGAACGACCGTTCGGGCACCTCGGAGCCGCCGGGGAACAGCACCATGCGCCCGGTCTTACCGGACACGCTGGGCTGTTCCATCCCGGCAAAGTCGGCGACGGTGCGGTCCTCGAGCGGGTAGCCGTTGTAGATGCGGGCCTCGTCCTCCCACACCTGCTTCAATTCCGCCAGCAGTTCCGGCTTTTCGCCGGCGCGGTCCTGCATCTGGTTGCGGTCGGAGTCGAGGTGGTACAGGCACCACTTGTCGTCGTCGAAGTGCGACCAGCCGCTGGGCGCGGGCGCGTGCACCGTATTGGCCTGCCAGCCGTCGCGCCAGATGGCGCGGGTCCCGAACATGGAGAAGAACTGGGTGTGCTTGGGCGACGGAGCGGAATCATCGCGCAGGATCGCGGCCATGCTGACGCCCTCGATCGGGCTCTGCGGCACCGAGGCCACCGTCTCCGGCTGCGGAATGCCGATCAGCTCGTAGAGCGTCGGGACCAGATCCATGGCGTGGATGTACTGGTGGCGGACCTGGCCGTGGGCGCTCAGCCCGCGCGGCCAGGAGATGACCATCGGGTCGGCGGTGCCGCCCTCCCAGGCCGCATTGGTCTTGTACATCTTGAACGGCGTATTGAACGCCATCGCCCAGCCGTTGGAGTAGTGCGGGTGGGTGGACTCGGTGCCGAGTTCGTCGAGGACCTTCAGGTTCTCTTCGACATTCTCGGGAACTCCGTTGTACCAGCGGTTCTCGTTGACCGAGCCCGCCTGGCCGCCCTCGGCGGAACCGCCGTTGTCGGACAGCGCGATGATGATGGTGTTCTCGAGCTGACCCGTCTGCTCGAGGTAGTCCAGCAGCCGCCCCACCTGATCGTCGGTGTAGGAGGCGTATCCGGCGAACACCTCGGCCTGGCGGACGAACAGCTTCTGCTCGGCATCGGACAACTCATCCCAAGCCTTCACGATGTCGGACTCCGGCCACGGGCTCCCGTCCGCGCTCTTCTCCTGGCCGAGCGGGTTGATGTCGGGCAGTTCGATGTCTTCGGGGAGCAGTCCCAGCTTCTTCTGCTGGGCCAGCACGATGCGCCGGTATTCCTCATAGCCCATGTCGAACTTGCCGCGGTAGCGGTCGGACCACTCCTTGAAGACGTGGTGCGGGGCGTGGCAGGCGCCGGGGCAGAAGTACATCATCCACGGCTTGTCGGGCGCGGTAGCCAGCGAATCGGAGATGAACTCGATGGCGTGATCGGTCAGATCCTTCGACAGGTGGTAGCCCTCCGAAGGCGTTGCAGGAGCGTCGATCTGATGGTTGTCGTACCACAGGTCCGGGTACCACTGATCGGTCAGGCCGCCGAGGAACCCGTAGAAGCGGTCGAAGCCGCGGCCCAGCGGCCAGGTCCGTTTGGCCGCACCCAGCGACATCTCCGTCGCCGGGGACAGGTGCCACTTGCCGACGGCCATGGTGTTGTAGCCGTGCTCCCGCAGCACTTCGGAGATGAAGCCGTTCTCCCGGGGAATCACGCAGGAGGCGTTGGGGAAGCCGTCGGCCATCTCACCGATGACCGTCATGCCGTTCGAGCCCGGCGACCGGCCGGTCAGCAACGAGGCTCGCGTCGGGGAACACAGTGCGGTGGTGTGGAACTGGGTGAAGCGCACCCCGGTGTCGGCCAGGCGCTTCATGTTCGGCATCTCGATCATGCCGCCGAACAAGTCCCAGGAGCCGTATCCCATGTCGTCCCACACGATGTAGAGCACGTTCGGTGCGCCCTCGGGCGCGGACGGCTCCAGATACGGCGCCCAGTCGGGGGTCGAATTCCGGATGTCGTGCTCGATCTTGCCTGCGAACTTCGGTGCCATAACGCTCCTTACAGCGGGATTCGGGCGCGCGCGTCGGACAGCGACGACCCCATCCACCAACTCCTTCGCATCAGCAAATTTACGGTAACACCGAGATTCGGGCGCATTAATACACGGAGATGAGGTGTTTCCGAAGCGAAACCCGCCGAGCAGAGCAGTCCAGCTACCCGATGGTCACCGCTCGTCCGGGATGATCGTCGAGTCGCGGAAGCGGTCGGCTCGGTGGGAGAGCCGTTCGGAGAAGGTCTCGGTTCAGGCCACCGACTCGGTTTCGTCGGTGATCCGGGTCGCGCGGCGGGCCGCCGCGGGGGTCGCGCCCGCCCGGCGCGTGGCGCCGCCCGGGCGGGCCTGGAACGCCAGGACGCGAACGCCCCAGGTCACGTATGCCGCCACGCTCATTCCCGCGCATTCGGCGGCATCGCTGAGGGTGAGCCAGTCGTCCTCGCCGACGGTCACCACGATGTCCCTGCTTGCCATGGGTGAACGGTAGTCCCGTCGACCCGCCGCCGCCGGTAAACGCAGGTCGGATGCCGTGTCCAAGCCCATATCAGGGATGTCAGGGGCCGTGTCAGGTCGGCATCAGGCCGGTGTCAGGCGAGGGGTCGAAAGTTCCTCTCATGAACGACACAGCGATCGCGGCTTCGGGGCTGCGGAAGGCGTACGGGGACAAGACGATCCTCGATGGCATCGATCTGAACATCGGCTCGGGCACCATCTTCTCGCTGCTCGGCCCCAACGGGGCGGGCAAGACGACGACGGTCAACGTGCTCACCACCCTGCTGAAGGCGGACGGCGGCATCGCCCGCGTCGCCGGGTACGACATCGCCACCCAGACCCGGGCGGTGCGCGCCGCGATCGGCGTCACCGGCCAGTTCGCGGCGGTCGACGACCTGCTCACCGGCGAGGAGAACCTGCGGCTGATGGCCGACCTGCACCGGCTGCGCGGCAACGAGAGCAAGCGGGTGGTGGCAGCGCTGCTGGATCGATTCGAACTGACCGAGTCGGCGCGCAAACCGGCCTCGACCTACTCCGGTGGCATGCGCCGCAAGCTGGACCTGGCCATGACCCTGGTGACCAAGCCGGACATCGTCTTCCTGGACGAGCCGACCACCGGACTGGACCCGCGCAGCCGGCGCACCATGTGGGACATCGTGCGGGAACTGACCTCCGACGGCGTCACCATTTTCCTCACCACCCAGTACCTCGAGGAAGCCGACCAGCTCGCCGACCGGATCGCGGTGCTCGACGGCGGCCGCATCGTCGCCGAGGGCACACCCGACGACCTCAAGCGCCGGGTGCCCGGCAGCTACCTGCAGCTCCGCTTCCGCGACAGCGCGCAGCTGGACGCGGCCGCCCGGATCCTGCCCGGCAGCACCCCCGACCCCGAGGCCCTGACCCTGCAGGTGCCGGGCGACGGCGGCTCGAATGCCCTGCGCGCCTTGCTGAACCGGCTCGCCGACCACTCGGTCGAGGCCGAGGACGTTTCCATCCACACCCCCGATCTCGACGATGTTTTCCTTGCCCTGACCGGGCACGCCACCACGGAGGCCGACGCAGCATGAGCACCATCACTTCCACCGAGACCACCACCGCCGCCGGCACTTCCGCCGCGGGCGGGCTGTCCGCCTCGCTCGGCGACTCCGCGATCATGTTGCGCCGCAACTTCAAACACATCGCCCGCAACCCGGTCGCCATCTTCAACGCCGCGCTGATGCCGGTGATGATGCTGCTGATCTTCGTCTACGTGTTCGGCAGCGCGTTCAACGTCGGCGAGGACTACATCAACTACTCGACACCCGGCATGATCCTGCTGGCCATCAGCTACGGGCTCTCCGGCACCGCGGTGTCGGTCAGCTCCGACATGGCCAAGGGCATCATCAACCGGTTCAAGGTCATGGACGTCTCCCGCGGCGCGGTGCTGACCGGGCACGTGGCGGCGACCATGCTCACCAACCTGATCGCCATCGCCGCCGTGCTCGGCGTCGCCCTCACGCTCGGCTTCCGCTCCCCGGCCTCGGCCACCGAATGGCTCGGCGCGATCGGCGTCATGGTGGCGACCTCGTTCGCGGCCTCCTGGCTCACCGTTGCGCTCGGCATGGCGGCCAAGACCCCGGAGTCGGCGGGCATGTCGGTGGTGCCGCTGATCATGCTGCCCTTCGTCAGCAGCGCGATCGTGCCGGCCGAGCAGATGGGCCAGGGCGTCCGCCAGTTCGCCCAGTACCAGCCCTTCACCCCGATCATCGAATCCCTGCGCGGCTTCCTGACCGGTCACCCGTCGGGCGGCTACACCGCCGCCGCGCTGGCCTGGTGCGCCGGGTTCGCCATCGTCGGATACCTGTGGTCGCGAGCCACGTTCAGCAAGCGAGCGTGACCTGGGCCAGCTCGTGCCAGTCCGCCCGCGTCCCCTCCCCCGCCGCCTCGGTGAAGCCGTCTTCACCGAGGCGGCTTCGTGTCGTCTGCTCGATCCGGGCCACATCCGGATGCGAGCGATCGGCCAGTCCGCGCACCGCGTCCCCGGCCGCCAGCAGCCGCACCGCCTGCTCGTCCTGACCGTCCCGCAACGCCAGATCCGCGATGCCCACGATGATCCGGGCCAGCAGCGGCGCGTGCCCGCCGGCGGTCGCCGCCGCGAAGGCCGCGGCGCGTTCGGTTCTGGCCTCGGCCGGATCCTCGGCCAGATAGCCGCGCAGATCGTGGATCAACGCGCTCATGAACGGCTGCCCCACCTCCTCGCCCAGCATCGCGGTAGCGACGGCGATCTGGCGCCTGGTCTCCGCGCCGTCACCGTTCCAGCGCGCCAATTCCGCTTTCACCAAAGCCAGCTCGGCCAGACCGCTCGGCCAGGCCGCCTGATCTGCGTACCGCTGCGCCTCGGCCAGCGCGACCGCACTGGCATCGAAATCACCCAGCAGCCAATACAACTGGGCCTGGCGGGCACGCATCCGGACGGCGTCCTCGATCGCGCCGACCTCGGTGGCGGCCGCCACGGCCTGTTCGAAATACGCGCACGCCCGGCCGAATTCGCCGCGCATGGCGATCCGATCGGCCAGCTCGGTCAACGCGAACGACATCCCCCAGCGCTCACCGATGGCCCGGAACTCGGCCAGCGCCAGCTCCAGCTGCTCGTCCGCCTCCTCCCCATCCTCACCGAGCACCACCCGCAACTTGCCGGTCTGCAACCGGGCCAGGGCCCGCACCCACGGGTCGTCGTCATCGAGCAGCGCTTCGAACGCGGGCAGAAACTGGTCCGGCCCCTGCAACATTCGCTCCAGCGCGGCCAGGAAGGCCAGCGCCGGATGACTGGTGCGAATGCCCTGACTGACCCGGCTCGCCTTGTGGATCCACTCCTCCACCTGATGCTGGTCGCCGGGCCCGGAGGTCACGAAGTGCACGACCAGCCCGTATACGGTGGCCCGGGTCTCGGCGTCCACCGTCTCGTCGGTCAGAGCCGCAGCGGCGCTGACGAATTCCAGGCCCTCGGCCTTGTGCCCACTCAGCCACCAGTACCAGCCGGCGGCCGCGGCCAGCCCCAAGGCGCCGGGCGCGTCACCGGCGGCGAGCGCGCCGCGCATGGCGGCCGCGATGTTGTCGTGCTCGGCGTCCAGGACCGCCAGCCACTGCACCTGTTCGGCGCGGCGCAGATGCGGTTCCGCGGTCGCGGCCAAACCGGTGACGTAGGCCAGGTGCGCCCGGCGCGCGGCGTCGGCCTCCCCCGCCTCCGCCAGCCGATCGTGGGCGTACTGCTTGATGGTGTCGAGCATGCGATAGCGCGGCTCGTCGTCACCGGCGGTGCGCAGCAGCGACTTCTCGGTCAGCGCGGTCAGCAGCTCGAGCACCTCCCACTGCTCGACCGCGGCGTCCGCACCGAACTCGGTGGCCGCGCAAACCTGTTCGGCCGCTTCCAGACTCGCGCCGCCGGAGAACACGGCGAGCCGGCGCAACACCCGGCGCTCGGCGTCGGTGAGCAGCTCCCAACTCCAGTCGACCACCGCGCGCAGGGTGCGGTGCTGCGGGATCGCGGTGCGGCTGCCGCCGGTCAGCAGCCGGAACCGGTCGTCGAGGCGGTCGGCCAGCTGCTCGAGCGACATGGTGCGCAACCGCGCCGCGGCCAATTCGATAGCCAGCGGGATCCCGTCCAGCGCCCGGCACACCCGGGCCATGGTCGCCAGCGAGCGGGCATCGGAGGCGAGGTCCTTGCGCACCGCGCTCGCCCGGTCGCGCAGCAGCTGCACGGCCGGGGAGGATTCGATCTCCGCGGCATCCGCGTTCCCGGCGGGCAGGGCCAGCGGCTCCACCTGCCACAGCGCCTCGCCCGTGATGCCCAGCGGTTCCCGGCTGGTGGCCAGGATCCGCAGCCGCCGGCACTCGCCGAGCATGCGGTGGGCGAAGGCGGCCGCGGACTCGATCACGTGCTCGCAGTTGTCCAGGATCAACAGCATGTCGCGCTCGCGGACGGCCGCGATGAGCCGGTCGATGGGTTCCGCGTTGGGCGCCCCGCCGAGCAGCGCGTCCCGCAGACCGAGCGCGGCCAGCGCGGACTGCGCGAGGTCGCCGCTCACGCCGGTGGCGGCCAGCTCCACCAGCCACGCCCCGTCCGGCAGCTCGGCGAGCAGGGCGCGCCCGGTCTCGGTGGCCAGCCGGGTCTTGCCGGAGCCGCCCGGCCCGGTCACCGTCGTGAGCCGGTGGGCCGCAACGAGTTCGCGCACCGCGGCGATATCGGCGCGCTTGCCGACGAAGCTGGTCAGCTCGGCCCGCAGGTTGGTGCGGCGGTCCTCCTCACGCTGCGCGCCCACCTCGCCGCGCAGCAGCGCCACATGCAGTGCGGACAGTTCCGGCGAGGGGTCCACGCCCAGCTCGTCGGCGAGGGCCTCGCGGGTCCGCTGGTAGACGGTCAGCGCTTCCGCGCCCCGGCCGGCGGCGGCGAGCGCGCGCATCAGCGCGTCGGCGAGCCGCTCCCGCACCGGGTTCCGGTCCACCAGCTCGGTCAGTTCGGCGACCAGGGCCGCGCCCCGGCCGAGGCGGATCTCGGTTTCGTAGAGATCCTCGGCGGCGGCCAGACGCAGGCCCTCGAAGCGGGTGATCACCGCGTCGATGGCCGCGTTCTCCTGGGCGCCGATGTCCTGCAACGGCGCGCCGCGCCACAGTTCCAGGGCCTCGCGCAAGGGCTGCGCCCGCTGCGCCTCCGCGCCGCCGCGGGCCGCCTCCAGCAGCTGCTCGAACCGGACGGCGTCCACGGCGCGCGGCTCCACGGCCAGCCGGTAGCCGCCGGGCTGCACGTCGATCACCCCGTCCGGCAGCACCTTTCGCAGCCGGGAGACCAGCGCCTGCAGCGCGTTCGCCGCGTCGGCCGGCGGGCGCTCACCCCAGATCCAGTCGACCAGCGTGGTTTTGGCGACCGCGCGGCCGGGTTCGAGCGCGAGCGCGATCAACAACGCCCGCAACCGGACACCCGGCACGTCCAGCGATCCACCGTCCTCGGTTCGGATCTCGAGCGGTCCAAGCATCCTGATCTGCACCGGACCATTGTGCCGTCAACCCGCGACCAGGGCCGAACGTGTGTCAGCCGACGTGTCAGGCCGGCGTCAGCCCGCTGTCAGCGGGGGCGATCAAAGTAGCTCTCATCAGCGAGGTTCCACCCCGGAATTGCAGACAGAGGAGCACATCATGACCGCCTTCGAGACCCCCGCCCCGATCGCCGTCGCCGTCGCCGTGGCCGCCGGAAACGTCACCGTCAACGCCTCCGACCGCACCGACACCACCGTCGACGTCCGGCCCGCGAACGCCGCCAAGAAAGAGGACGTGCGCGCCGCCGAGCAGGTCCGCATCGACTTCATCGACGGCGTCCTCACCGTGCAGACCCCCACCGGCTGGCGCGCCCACAACCCGTTCACCACCGTCGGGACCATCGCGGTAACCATCGCCGTCCCCGCCGGATCCCGCCTCACCGGCACCGTCGGCCTGGGCAGCCTGCGCGGCGCCGGCGGCCTCGGCGAATGCGAGCTGGAGGTGTCCGCCGGCGACATCACCGTCGAGCGCCCGCAGGGCTCGGTGACCGCGAAGGTCGCCAAGGGCGACATCCACATCACCGAGGCCGCCCGCGGCGTGCTGCGCCTGGAAACCTCCATGGGCGACCTCAGCGTCGGCATCAAGCCGGGCAGCGCCGCCCAGCTGGAGTCCAACACCAAGAGCGGCTCGGTGCAGAACCGGCTGGCCGCCGTCGACCAGCCGCAGGACGTCGTCCAGGTCTTCGCGCACACCTCCTTCGGCAATGTCAGCATCGGCCAGGAAACCGCCGCCTGATCCTCCGACCACGTTGACCGGCCCGGTCGCCGCCCCGCGGCGCCGGGCCGAACGCGTGCCATCACCGCGTATGCCGCCGGTCGGAATCTGTCGCTACCATCGCCGACGTGATCGCCGCACCCCATCCCCGAGACAGCCTGTCCCGGCTGCTCGTGGTGCTGGCGGCACTGCTCGGGATGCTGCTGTTGCAGAACGCGCACTGCACGGCGGGGATGGCCGTGGGCATGCCCATGACACCGGACATGCCGATGGCGGTCGGGCTCACCGGCGACTCGGCCGGGCAACCCGCCGGACCGAGCATGGACCGGCTCGATTCCCACGGCACCGACGCGTCGAGCGCTTTCGTCGCCGAGGCACCCGGTGCGGTCACCAGCGATACCGCCGTGGACGCTCCGGCTCTGCGCGATCATCCGCAAGCCTCAGGCCCCGGTATCGGAATGGCCTGCCTGGCAATGTTCTTGGCGCTGCTTTCGGTGCTGGCACTCCGATATCTCCACGCGTTCAGGCCCTGGATTCGGACCTCGCTCCCGACACCCACGCATCGGCTGATCGCCGCGCTGCCGCGCCCGCTCAGCCTCGCCGAACTCTGCGTGCTGCGGACATAGACCGACCCGCACCGGTTCTCGCCTCCTGGTGAACCGGTGACCCTGCCTGCCTCCCCGACGCCGGGGAGCGCATCGGTCTCATCCGTATCTTCTTACGCAGGAGTTCCTTTCATGAACCTCACCCCTGTCCTCGTCACCGGCTTGTTCGCCGGCGGCGTCTCCTGTGCCGCTGTGCAAGGCGGTCTGCTCACCGGCGTGATCACCCGCCAGCGGGCGCTCGGCGCGACCACCACGGATCACCCCGCATCGCGCGGCTTGACTCGACTCGGTGACGATCTCCTCCCCGTCGGCGGCTTCCTGAGCGGAAAGCTGGTCTCCCACACCCTGCTGGGCGCGCTGCTCGGCGCGGTCGGCGGCGCCGCGCAGTTGTCGGTCGACACCCGAACCTGGCTGCAGATCGGCGCGGGACTGCTGATCGTGGTCTTCGGGCTCGCACAGCTGGGCGTGCCGGGCTTCCGGAGCATCGTCGTCGAACCGCCCGCGTCCTGGATGCGGCTGGTCCGCACCGGTGCTCGCATGCGGACCGCGCTGGCCCCGGCCATCCTCGGCCTGCTCACCGTCCTGCTCCCCTGCGGAGTCACCCTCTCGGTCGAGGCGCTGGCGCTGGCCTCCGGGTCACCGGTCGAAGGCGCGGCCACCATGGCGATCTTCGTGCTCGGCACCGGGCCGCTGTTCGCGCTGCTCGGCTACGCCGCTCGGGTCGCGGCCACCGTCTGGCGCGGGCGACTCGCACTGGCCACCGGGGTGGTGGTGCTCGGCATGGGTCTCTACACCCTCAACGGCGGCCTCGAATTGGCCGGATCACGGCTGGCTGCCAGTCGGATCGCTCAGACCTTGGGCGCCACACCGCCCGCTGCCGACACCACCGCGACAACCGTCGACGCCGGGGCGCAGACCGTGACGATCACCGCCCGCAGCAGTTCCTATTCACCCGCCAATGTGCAGGTCAAGGCTGGTCTGCCGACCACACTGGTGGTGCGCACCGACCACACGCAGGGCTGTATCCGCGCGCTCGTCATCCGCGACCTCGGGATGCAGAAGATCCTGCCGGCGACCGGGGAGACGCGCATCGAACTCGGCGTCCTGCAGCCCGGGCGACTCGACTACACGTGCGGCATGGGCATGTACTCCGGCACCATCACCATCGACTGACAAGGACCGAAACCCTCATGGCCACACACGTTTTCCGGATCGACGGCATGCACTGCGGCAGCTGCGCGCTGCTGGTCGACGACACCGTCGAGGAGCTGCCGGGCGTCCGCGCCAGCCGGACCTCGGTGAAGAAAGCCCGCGCCGACGTCGACTTCGACCCCGCCCGCACCAGCGCCGCCGACATCGTCGCCGCCATCACCGCACTCGGCTACACCGCCTCGATCGCGAGCTGACCCGGCCTCGCCCGCGGACCGGCTCGATCCCGGCCGATCCGCAGGCGGGGTAGCGGCTCGAAGCGGCGGCGGTATCGTGGCGATCGTGGATGGTGGTGTCGCCGAAGTCGGCTTGCCCGATGTGGGTCAGGTGCGGGAATGGCTGGCCGAGGCGGAGCGGGACCCGGCGGGATTGCCGGACCCGGGATATCTCGCGTTGCTGGCGGCCGACGGGGCCGAACTGGAGCGGCTGTGCGGGCTGGCGGACGGGCTGCGGGAGCGGACCGTCGGCGATGCGCTGACCTTCGTCGTGAACCGGAATCTGGACACCGCCGCGGTGTCGGGCTCGGCCGCGCGCGAGCGGCTCGCCGCGCTGGTCGCCGAGGCTCACCAGCTCGGCGCCACCGAGATCTGCATGCAGGGACCACTGCCCGCGGACAGCGATGACGACTACCTGGCGTTGATCGCCGCGATCGCCGACAGCGCTCCCCTGCATCTGCATGCCTTCCGCCCCGAGGAACTGCTCGACGGCGCGGCCCGGCTCGGGGTGCCGCTGCCGGAATTTCTGGTGCGGGCCAAGGCTTCCGGGCTCGGTTCGGTACCCGGGACCGGCGCCCGCATTCTCGACGACGAGGTCCGCGCCCGGCTCCGGGGTGGACCGGATCTGCCGGTGCGCACCTGGGTCGAGGTGATCGAGGCGGCGCATCGCGCGGGCCTGACCTCCACCGCGACCATGGTGTACGGGCACCTCGAGACGCCGGCGCAGCAGATCGCCCACCTGCGACTGCTCGCCGACATCCAGGACCGCACCGGCGGCTTCACCGAATTCATCGCCATGCCGATGGATCCGGTCACCGCCGCCGCCGGATTCCGCACGCCCGCCGTCCCGGAACGACTCCGGCGGCAGTCCCGGGCGATCCACGCCGTCGCGCGGCTGCTGCTGCACGGGCGCATCGACAATATCCAGGCGGCCTGGCCGCGGCTGGGCGTGACCGCAGCGGTCGAGCTGCTGCACTGTGGCGCAAACGATTTCGGCGGCCTGCTGCTCGACGGCCGGCTCGCCCCGGAATCCGGTCCCGAAGCCGGGCGGACCCTCACCGTCGCCGACGTCGAGCAGATCGCCGCCGAACACGGCCGCTCACTGCGTCAGCGCACCACCCAATACGGCCGGATCTGACGCCATGGCTCCGAATTCCACTGCGGCACACGCACACAACCGCCCCGAACAGGTCGACGTCCTGATCGTCGGCGCGGGATTCGCCGGTATCGGCATGGGCATTCAGCTGGCCCGTCGCGGCCGGGAATCGTTCGTGATCATCGAACAGGCCGAGGACGTGGGCGGCACCTGGCGCGACAACCGCTATCCCGGTGTGGCCTGCGATATTCCGGCCCACCTCTATTCCTTCTCGTTCCTGCCGAACCCGCACTGGTCGCGGGTGTTCGCGGAGGGCGCGGAGATCCACGACTACCTGCGCTCGTGCATCCGGCAGGAGCGGCTGGAACCGTATCTGCGCCTGAATTGCGCACTGGAACACGCGGAATGGAGCGAAGCCGACGGGCGCTGGCTGGTGCGGACCGCGCAGGGCGAGTTCTCGGCCGCCAATCTCGTCATCGCCACCGGGCGGCTGACCGAGCCCAAGATCCCTCCCGTCCAGAACCTGGCCGAATTCCGCGGCCGCCGTTGGCATTCGGCGCGGTGGAACCCGAAGGTCTCCCTGGTCGGGAAGCGCGTAGGACTGGTGGGCACCGGCGCGTCCGCGGTGCAGATCCTGCCGCGGCTGGCGAGCGAGGCCAGCGAGGTCGTGGTGTTCCAGCGCTCGGCCCCCTACGTGCTGCCCCGCGGCGACCGCTTCTACACCCCCGACGAGCTGGCCGATTTCGCCGCCGACCCGGGCACCATCACCGCGCTGCGGGACGAACTGTTCGCCGAGGCGGAACTCAGCATCGCCGCCCGCCGGCGCCGCCACCCCGAGATCGATCTGCTCAGCCGCCGCGCGCTCGACCATCTGGCGACCCAGGTCCGCGACCCGCGGCTGCGGCAACAGCTGACCCCGGACTACGAGATCGGCTGCAAGCGGATCCTGTTCTCCGACGACTACTACGCGTCCCTGCAGCTGGACAGCGTCACCCTGGAACCGACCGAACTGACCCGGATCAGCGACGGCTTGGCCATCGCAGCCAGCGAGCAGGTCTACGACCTGGAAGTGCTGGTCTTCGCGACCGGGTTCAACGCCACCCGCCCGTCCATCGCCAAGCACATCCGGGGCCGCACCTCGCTGCTGTCCGAGCGCTGGAGCAACGGCATGGCCGCGCACGCCTCGACCGCGGTCGACGGCTTCCCCAACATGTACGTGCTGGACGGACCGAACTCGGCACTGGGCCACAACTCCGCGATCTACGTGATCGAAACCCAGATCGACTATGTGCTCAGCGCTTTCGACCACCTCGCCACCAGCCCGGAGACGGTCCTGGAGGTCACCCCCGAGGCGGTGCACTCCTCCATGCGCGACATCGAGGAACGCGCCCGCGACACCGTCTGGACCCAGGGGCGCTGCACCAGCTGGTACCGCGACGAGCAGACCGGGCGGGTGACGCTGCTGTGGCCCGACTCCGCCGAGTCGTTCCGCCGCAGCAACGGCGCGTTCGACATCACCGCCTACCGGTGACCTGCCGTCCCGGGGTGAACACTCGGGGCCTCGAGCATTTCCACAGCGTTCTCCTCGGGACCGGAACGGGTCCGTCGGCCTAGGCTGAGGGCATGACGCCGCTGCAGCGCTATATCGCAGAGGAAATCGCCACCGACCACGTCGAGGGCCTGCTCAGCCGCCGCGAGGCGCTGCGGCGGCTGGGTCTGCTCGGGATGGGGGCGCCGGCCGCGGTGGCGCTGCTGGCCTCCTGCGCCGAGTCGGCCCAGCAGTCGGCTCCCACCACGACCACCGCCGCTGGCTCGTCCGCGAGCCCGTCGTCTCCGCCGCCCGGTACCGCGAACGCGGTAGCGGCCACGCCCATCACCTTCCCCGGACCCGAGGGCCGCACCTTGCAGGCCGCCTGGGCCGAGGCCGCCCAGCCCCGAGGCGGGGTCCTGGTCATCCACGAGAACCGCGGCCTGACCGATCACATCCGTTCGGTGACAGGCCGTTTCGCGGGCGCCGGGTATTCGGCGCTGGCGGTGGATCTGCTCTCCGAGGAGGGCGGCACCGCCACCTTCACCGATCAGGCCGCCGCCACCGCGGCCCTGAGCAAGATTCCCCAGGACCGCTTCGTCGCCGACCTGCGCGCCGGCCTGACCGAACTGGGCCGCCGGGTGCCCGGAAAACGGCTGGGCGCCACCGGTTTCTGCTTCGGGGGCGGCCTGACCTGGCTGCTGCTCACCTCCGGCACGCCCGAACTGGCCGCCGCCACCCCCTTCTACGGCCCCTTCCCCGACGGTGGCCAGGTCACCGGCTCCAAGGCCGCGGTCCTGGCGGTCTACGGCGCTCTCGATGCCCGAGTCGACGCGTCCCGGCCCGCCGCCGAAGCAGCGTTGGACCAGGCGGGCCTGCCCCACGAGAGCTACGTCGCCGACAATGCCGACCACGCCTTCTTCAATGACACCGGCCCCCGCTACCAGCCCACCGCGGCGGCCGAAGCCTGGCGGCGCGTCATCGATTGGTACGGCCGCTACTTGGGATGACCCCTTGCCTAATCTACTGGGGCACATCCGAACCGACCTGCCGGTTCTGGCAGATGTCGGAGCCGTGACAACCTGGCATCGACTGTGCATGACCGCAGGTAGGCACCTGTTTTGGTGATACAACGGCAAGCATGACGGAGGATGTCGGACCCGAGGCTGTTGCGACGACGGCGGGTCGCTCGGTGGAATTCTGGGGCTATTGCATGTGGGGCCTGGCGGCACTGGCCATCGCGGTGTCGGAGCTGGCCTCGGTGTTCGGACTGGCCGGCTGGCCGACCATTTCGAACACTGTCGGGCATCTGGAGACCCAGCATTCGTTCGTGCGGCTGATCGTGGTGTCGGTGATCGTGCTGCTCGCCTATTACGCGGTGCCGCAACTGACCGTCGCGCCCGAACCCGTCGTGCGACAGGTGGCGGGGCGCACCATCACCGTGAACGGCCGTGTCACCAAAACGGATTCGGTGATCACGCTGCTGGGCGCGGGCTATCTGACGGCGGCATTCGCCACCTATGCCTTCGGTGTCCTGTTCGCCATCACCGACCGCGGCATGCACCCGCACTCGTACCTGGGCGCGTACGTCCTCTACGGCTTGATCGCCCTGATGTGGGTGATCCTGCCCAGCGTGCTGGCCATGGTCTTCAGCCGAGACGTCCCGTTCCCCACACTGTTTCGCACCATCGGCTATCTGGAGCGCCGCGCGCACCCGGTCGCCGCGATCCTGCTCGCCGGACTCGTGGTGCTGCTCATCCACCTGGCCTTCTACCCCTGGCCGCGAGTGGAGAATTGATCGGCGGGCAACGCGAAAGCCGTTGCCACCGAACTATTTACGCCCTCGTAGCAGTAGGAACGCCGCATAGGCTGCCCCCGAGAGACCCACGACCGCGACCACACCGATGGTTGTCAGGATTGCGTCCACCCTGCCGATTTTAGGGATCCGGCGTGCCACGCATGCCCGATCCAGGGAAAAGGCGTATGCAGGAGTCATGGGTCGCCATCCGCAGCGGACCCCCCTCTATGGGGCGTTGATGCTGGTCGGGGTCATGCTCACCGGACTGTGGGTCCGGGACTGGCCTTGGCTGTGGCTGCGGGCGCTGGGTTTCATCGCGAAGCGCGGGGAGGCGGAGCGGTCGTGATCGCCTTCGCGGGGTTCCTCATGACTTTCCGCGACCTCTCATGACCAGGTCGGAGCACATTTCAGGCAATCCCCGGGGATCGAACGCGTCACAAACATTGCATACATAGCGATTCATGCATATGGTCTTGTTCGAGCAGCAACGGAGGAGGGTTATGAGCGACCACGGGCATTCACACGGACACGACCACGCCGGGCATTCGCACGGCGCGACCGCCGACAGCGACAAACGCTGGCTGGCCGGCGCGCTCGCCGTCATCGTCGTGTTCCTGCTCGGCGAGGTCGTGGTCGGCCTGCTCGCCCAGTCGCTGGCGCTGCTCTCCGACGCCGCGCACATGCTCACCGACGCCGCCTCGATCGTGCTGGCGCTGTGGGCGATCCGCCTGGCCGCCCGGCCCGCCGCGGGCCGCATGACCTACGGCTGGAAGCGCGCCGAAATCCTCTCCGCCCAGGCCAACGGCCTGACCCTGCTGGGCTTGGCCGCCTGGCTCACCTACGAGGCCATCCGCCGCCTCATCGACCCGCCCGACGTGACCGGTGGCCTGGTGCTCGTCACCGCGCTGGTCGGCATCGCGGTGAACGTGCTGGCCAGTTGGATGATCAGCCGCGCCAACCGGACCAGCCTCAATGTCGAAGGCGCCTACCAGCACATCCTCAACGACCTGTTCGCGTTCATCGCCACCGCGATCGCCGGTCTGATCATCATGCTCACCGGCTTCACCCGCGCCGACGGCATCGCCACCCTGATCGTGGTGGTGCTCATGGTGAAGGCGGGCGTGAGCCTGGTCCGGGCCTCGGGCCGGATCTTCCTCGAGGCCGCCCCCGCCTACCTCGACCCGGTCGAGATCGGCAGCGAGATGGCCGCCGTCGACTCCGTCATCGAAGTGCACGACCTGCACATCTGGGAGATCACCTCCGGCACGCCGTCGCTGTCGGCGCACATCCTGGTCGCCGAGGACGCGGACAGTCAGGCTGTGCGCGCGGCGGTCGCGACCATGCTGGCCGAGAAGCACCACATCGACCACACGGTGCTGCAGGTCGACTACACCGACCACGCCGAATGCCCCGACACCGACCACGAGCACATCCCGCACTGCCAGGACGCGCACGGGCCGGTGCACCGGAAAACCGCTGCCTCGAACTGAGATCCGGCCCGCGCCCGGCCCGGCCGCGTGCGGTCAGACACCGACCGAGCGCCGGGACGCCAGCCGGGCCAGCGCGGCCGCGGTCGCCGACGCCGGCTCGGCGGTGTAGACGACCAGCAGCTGATCGGGATCGGCGGGCAGCGCCAGGGTCTCGTATCCGAGCTCGAGCCGGCCCGCCTCCGGATGCTGAATCAGCTTGGCCCCGCGCGTCTTCTCCTTGACCGGATGCGAGGCCCACAGCCGCGCGAAGTCCGGGCTGCGGGCCGAGAGCTCCTCGACCAGGGCGGCCAGCTTCGGGTCGTCCGGGTGCAGGCCCGCGTCGCGGCGCAGGAACGCGACGGTCTCCCCGGCCACGGTCTCCCACTCCGGGTAATAGACCGGCGCGACGGGTTCGAGGAACAGGTAGCGGGCCTGATTGCGCTCTGCAGTCGGGACTCGAGAGAAGCCGGAAACCAAGTCGCCCAGGGCATTCCAGGCCAGCACGTCCATGCGCCTGCCCAGCACGAAGGCGGGCGCGGTGAGGGCGTCGAGCACCAGGCGCACGCCCGGGTGCACGGTGTCGCTGTACACGCCCGACGCCGTGGTGGGGTGGGCGTCCACGGTGCCGCCGGGCCGCGCCAGCGCGTACAGGTGCAGCCGTTCCGGCTCGGTCAGCCGCAGCGCGCGGGCGACCGCGTCGAGGACGGCGTCCGAGACATGTTTGCCGCGGCCCTGTTCCAGGCGGATGTAGTAATCGACGCTGACCCCGGCGAGTTGCGCCACCTCCTCGCGGCGCAGGCCCGGCACCCGGCGGCGGCCGTATTCGCGGAGTCCGGCATCCGCGGGCTGGATGCGGGAGCGGCGCGAGCGCAGGAAATCGCCCAGATCGTTCTGCATGGGATCCAGCGTACGAACCCATCCTGGTACCGGTAGACCCAGGAAAACCGCAACCCTCGTCGAACCCGGCGCGCGCTCGCAGGATGAATGCACACGCAGAAGCGAAGGAGCATTCGAAATGAGCTACGAGAACCTGGCCGGACGGACCGCCGTGATCGCCGGAGCCGCCAGCGGCATGGGCGAGGCCACCGCACTGCTGCTGGCCCGCAACGGCGCCCGCGTCGCACTGCTGGCGCGGCGCGCGGACCGGCTGGAGACACTGGCCGCCAAGATCGCGGCCGAGGGCGGGACCGCGCTCGCGGTCGCGGTGGACGTCACCGATTCAGCGAGCGTGACCGCGGCGGCCGAGGCCGTGCACGCGGCCTTCGGGACCGTCGACCTGGTGGTGAACTCGGCGGGCGTCATGCTGCCCAACCCGATCACCGAGGGCCGCGAGGACGAATGGACCCGCATGCTGGATACCAATGTGGCCGGACGCCTGCGCGTCATCCGCGCCTTCCTGCCCGGCCTGCTGGCCGCCGCCGACGCGGGTCGCCCCGCCGACCTGGTCAACATCTCCTCCATCGGCGCGCACGTGCCCTTCCCCAGCTACGCGGTCTACGCGGCCACCCAGGCCGCCATCACTCAGCTCTCGGCGACCCTGCGCACCGAACTGGGCGCCCGCAAGGTCCGCGTCACCAATATCGAACCGGGCCTCACCGACACCGAATTGGGCAGCCACATCGACAATCCGGAGATCAGCGGCCAGCTCGAGGGCATGTTCGGCTTCATCGAATCCCTGCGCGCCGACGACATCGCCGACCTGATCGCCTACACCACCAGCCGGCCCGCCCACGTCAACCTGCGCCAGGCCGTCATCCTGCCCACCCAGCAGGCTTGAACCCGAACGACCGCGCTCAGTGCCGGGCGGCGGTGGAGTTGTTGAGGATGGTGGCGTCGCCGTAGCCGACGAGGCGGCCGATGGGGAGGGTGCCGACGCGGCCGTGGTGGTCGAGTTCGCCGTCGCCGCGCCAGCAGCCGAGTTCGCCGGTGCGGAACATGCGGTCGCCGTGCTCACTGAAGGGATCGGCGACCAGGCGCAGGCCGGTGGTGGCGGGGCGGCGGTGATAGCCGCGAGCCAAACCCGCACCGGCGATATAGATTTCGCCGACCACGCCGGGCGGGAGCGGGTTCAGTTTCTCGTCGAGGACGTAGCAGCGGGTGCCGACGACCGGGCCGCCGATGGAGACCGCCACGTGCGGCGCGACCGGGTGGTGCGGGCGGCTCATGGTGGCGTGCAGGCCGGTCTCCGCCCAGCCGTAGCCGCTCACGAACGACCGTCCGGCCGACCAGATTCCGGTCAGCTTGGCCGGGCAGGCCGTCCCCGTGGTGGCCAGCAGCCGCAGTCGCGGCAGCGGTTCGGCGCCGGGCAGGGTGGCCAGGATGTACGGAGTGAGCACGGCATGGGTGATCTCCGCGTCCAGCATGAGTTCGTACAGGTCCGCGCCCGCGTAGGGACCGGCCGGCGCCAGCACCAGGGTCGCCCCGGAAGCCAAGGCCAGCAACAGCTCCCACACCGCCGTGTCGCGTCCCGGCGTGGCCGCGGCCAGCACCCGGGCGTCGGGATCGGAGTCGCAGCGTTGCGCCTGGGTCACCACCAGATTGGCGAGCCCGGCGTGAGTGAGGGTCGCGCCCCGCACGACGCCGCTCGATTCGAGCGGGTAGACGATGTAGGCCGGATGCTGCAGGTGCAGTGGCCGCACCCGCTCGGCATCGGTGATCCGGTCGGCGATGGGCTCCGACCAGACCCCGGCCGGGCCGGGCGCGCTCTCACCGCTGCTGCGACGCAAGGGCCGGGCCGCGCCCTCGGCGAGCAACTCCCGGGCCCGCGCGTCGAGCACCTCGAGCGTGTCGCCGTCCTCGGCGTCCAAGGGGGTGATCCGATCGAGGTGCAGCCACGGCCCGGTCGCCAAGGCGGGCAGCACGTCCCGCCGGTAGTCGGCCGTAATCCCGGCGACCGCACCGGAATCGGCGAGGATCGGGGCAATCCGGGCGATCGGCGCGTCGGGGTCGACCGAGAGGAACGCGGCCCCCGCGTGGGCGACCGCGCACACCGCCACCACCCACTCCGGCGAGCGCGGCAGCGCCACCGCCACCACATCCTCCGGGCCGATGCCCGCCCTGATCAGCTTGCGCGCCAATCGGTTCGAGTGCGCGACCAGCTCGCGATAGGTGAGGGTGAGACTCCCGCACACCACGGCCGGGGCTTCCGGAGCGTAGGACGCGGCCCGGGTGAGCAGCCGGGGCAGGGTCAGCGGGACGGCCGTGCTGGTGTCGTTCCACCGGCGCAGCTGCCGCTGCCAGTCGTAGGGCGAGTCGGCGGATTCGGCGGTGCGGCCGGCGAATGCCGGTGCGGTGTCGCAAACATCCGGAGAATCGGCGAGCATTGTCCCTCCCGAAGTCGAGACCTGCGGATTGCGCCGGAGCGCGGCGGTTTCGCGCTCCGACTGCGGACAGTACAGCACCGAAGCAGCAAGTCAGCTGCTATTCCATTCGTGCCGCAAATGGACGGATGATCAGGCGTTATATGGACACTCGATCAATCCGCGACCACCGCCCCGCGCTCAGGCCGCGACAGCCTCCGTGGGCTCACCCGCCGGCTTCGAGCCGGTACCGGAATCACCCGTCGGGATGAACGACGCGATCGCAGCCGACGCCAAAGCCATCGCACAGCCGATGAAAAGCCCGGTGCGGAAACCACTTTCACTCGGCAGCTGATGCCCGCCCAAGCTGACCGTCATCTGGGACAGCACCGCGCCGACCACCGCCGCCGCGAACGACGTGCCGATGGAACGCATCACCGTGTTGAACCCGTTGGCCGCGGCGGTCTCCGACAGCGGCACCGCGCCCATGATCAGCGCCGGCATGGCGCCGTAGGCCAGCGCCACCCCGATGCTGCACACGCAGTAGGCCAGCACCAGCCCGGCCACCGATCCCATCAGCAGCGTCGAGAGCCCGTACCCGGCCGCCAGCACCAGCCCGCCCGCGACCAGCGTCACCTTGGGCCCGCGCAGCGCCGACAGTTTCGCGCCCAGCGGCGAGACCAGCATCATCATCAGGCCGCCGGGCGCCATCAGCAGGCCCATCGCCAGCATGGACTGCCCGAGCCCGTAGCCGGTGGCCTTCGGCAGCTGCAGCAGCTGCGGCACGATCAGCGAGGACGCGTACATGCCGAAGCCCAGCACCAGCGAGGAGGCGTTGGTGAGCAGCACTTTCGGGCGCGCGGTGACGCGCAGGTCGACCATGGGATCCGTGGTCCGCAGTTCCCACCAGCCCCACAGCGCCAGGATCACCACGGCCCCGGCGAACAGTCCCACGATGGCGCCGCTCCCCCAGCCCCAGGTCGCTCCCTTGGATACCGCCAGCAGCAGGCAGATCAGACCCGAACCCAAGCCCAGGGCCCCGACGCCGTCGAAGCGACCCGAGGCGCGCACCGGCACCGCGGGGATGACCAGGTAGAGCAGGACGGCGATGAGCACGCTGAGCCCGGTGGCCGCCCAGAACAGCACGTGCCAGTCCGTGTGCTGCGCGACGGCCGCGGCGATCGGCAGTCCGAGCGCGCCGCCGATGCCCATGGAGGCGCTCACCAGGGCGATGGCCGAACCCAGCCGTTCGGCCGGGACGAGGTCACGCAGCGCCGAAATGCCAAGGGGCAGAATACCCATGCCCATGCCTTGCAGGCCGCGGCCGATGATCATGGGGGCGACCGAGTCGGCGAGGGCGCACAGCAGCGAGCCAGCGATCAGCGGCACGGTGGAGACCAGCAGCATGAGCCGTTTGCCGTAGAGGTCGCCGAGCCGGCCGGCGACCGGCGTGGTGACCGAACCGGCGAGCAGGGTCGCGGTCACCACCCAGGAGGCGTTGGACCCGGAGGTGTGCAGGAGTTCCGGCAGCCGGCCGAGCAGCGGGACCACCAGGGTCTGCATGATGGCGGCGATGGTGCCGGCCAGGGCCAGGACGGGCACGATGCCGCCCGCTCCGGGCCGGTCTTCGTGATGGGAGGACACGCGCTTCTCCTGGGTCGTCGGGTCAACGCATGTGTACGATACATACTCTGTGCATAATGCACATAGATACTGTGACGCAGCTCACTTGTGATAGACAGATCGCGCAGCAGACATCGAGAGGACGGCATGGACCAGCCCGCGGAGACGCCCGAAAAGCCCACGGCCCGCGTGGAATTCGAAACCATGCTGCTCGGCCGTTACACCATCGCCGCCCGCTACCGCCGCGACGGCACCCGCCTCGACCGCAGCGCCTACGTGCTGCTCAGCCGACTCAGCGCCGAAGGACCCATGTCCATCGGCCAGCTCACCGAGGCCTTCGGACTCGACGCCTCCACCCTCAATCGCCAGACCGCCGCCCTGCTGCGCACCGGACTCGTCGACCGGATCCCCGACCCCGTCGGCGGCATCGCCCGCAAGTTCCGCATCACCGAAGCCGGCGAACAAGCCATGAAGGACGAGCACCTCGCCAATACCGAAGGCCTCGACCGCGTCATGGTGAACTGGTCCGCCGACGATGTGGCCACCTTCGCGAACTACCTCGAACGCTTCAACACCGATATCGAGCGCCTCGACGGCCGGCCCTGGCCCCGACCCTGACCGACCCCGGATTCCCGCCCCGCACAAGCGAAAACGCGGCGGCCGTCCGGAGACGACCGCCGCGTTCGGGAAGCGGATCGAACTAGGTGGAGGCCTTCTCGGTCGCATGCACCGCGTGGGCTCCCGAGCCCCAGCCCACGTGCGCCTCCGCCCGCATGCGGTCCACCATGTGCGGGTAGTGCAGCTCGAAAGCCGGTCGCTCCGAACGGATTCGGGGCAGCTCGTAGAAGTTGTGCCGCGGCGGCGGGCAGGAGGTCGCCCACTCCAGGGAGTTGCCGTAGCCCCACGGGTCGTCGACGGTCACGACCTCGCCGTAGCGGTAGGACTTGAAGACGTTCCACACGAACGGCAGCATCGACCCGCCCAGGATGAACGAACCGATGGTGGAAATGGTGTTGAGCGTGGTGAATCCGTCGCTCGGCAGGTAATCCGCGTACCGGCGCGGCATGCCCTGGTTTCCGAGCCAGTGCTGCACCAGGAACGTGGTGTGGAAACCGATGAACGTGGTCCAGAAATGCCACTTGCCCAGCCGCTCGTCGAGCATGCGCCCGGTCATCTTCGGGAACCAGAAGTAGATGCCCGCGAAGGTGGCGAAGGCGATGGTGCCGAACAGCACGTAATGGAAGTGCGCCACAACGAAATACGAGTCCGACACGTGGAAGTCCAGCGGCGGGCTCGCGAGGATCACGCCGGAGAGACCACCGAAGAGGAACGTCACGATGAAGCCGAGCGACCACAGCATCGGTGTCTCGAAGGTGAGCTGACCGCGCCACATGGTGCCGATCCAGTTGAAGAACTTCACCCCGGTCGGGACCGCGATGAGGAAGGTCATGAACGAGAAGTACGGCAGCAGCACCGCGCCGGTCGCGTACATGTGGTGCGCCCACACCGCGATCGAGAGCGCCGCGATCGCGATCGTCGCGTACACCAGCGTGGTGTAGCCGAAGATCGGCTTACGACTGAAGACCGGATAGATCTCCGACACGATGCCGAAGAACGGCAGCGCGATGATGTAGACCTCCGGGTGGCCGAAGTACCAGAACAGGTGCTGCCACAACAGACTGCCGCCACTGGCCGGGTCGTAGATGTGCCCGTGCAGGTGCCGGTCGTAGAACAGGGCCAGCGCGGCCGAGGTCAGGATCGGGAAGGCCAGCAGGACCAGCAGACTGGTGATCAGGATGTTCCAGGTGAAGATCGGCATCCGGAACATGGTCATGCCGGGGCAGCGCAGGCACACGATGGTGGTGATGAAGTTGACGCCGCCGAGGATGGTGCCCAGACCGGAGACGGCGACACCCAGGATCCACAGGTCACCGCCCACGCCCGGAGCGTGCACGATGTCCGAGAGCGGGGTGTAGGCGGTCCAGCCGAAGTCGGCCGCGCCGCCGGGGGTGACGAAACCCGCGGTCGCCATGCTCGCGCCGAACAGGTACAGCCAGTAGCTCAGCGCGTTCAGTCGCGGGAAGGCGACGTCGGGCGCGCCGATCTGCAGCGGCACAATGATATTGGCGAACGCGAACACCACGGCGGTCGCGTAGAACAGCAGCATGATGGTGCCGTGCATGGTGAACAGCTGGTTGAACTGTTCGGTGGAGAGGAACTGCAGGCCCGGGCGGGCCAGCTCACCGCGCATCAGCAGCGCCATCAGGCCGCCGATCAGGAAGAACGAGATCGAGGTGAACAGGTACATCTGACCGAGCATCTTGGGGTCGGTCGTCGTGAGCAATTGATGGATGAACGCCCCTTTGGAGCGTCTCCGGGGTGGGTAGGGCCGGACCGGCTCGAGGTCCTGTTCGGGCTTTGGAGATACCGCAGTCACCACATCCTCCTCGGGAGGGTTCCGTCCAGCTCTACCAATCGGGGCACATAGAACGGCGCACAGCGTACCGACAGCAATTAGATCTTCGCCGAAAACACTCCGGTCGGCACGGATAGCGATCGAAATGCAAGATACTGCAGGGCAACCGTGGACCTCACGGCGGCCGTCCACACAGGTTTGGCATGTTGTTCACCAGCGATTCACGCCGCTACATCATCAAAAGCTCATGTGGCGCGGTCCAATATCAGTGTTATGTCTCGATCGCTGCGCAACCGCGTTCTCACCGTCGCCGTGGTCGGCAGCCTCGGCACCCTGCTCGCCGTGGGGGCCGCCACCACCGCCAATGGCGAACCCCGGGCCGTCATCCAGGGCCGCACCGAGGTGACCGCCAACGTCACCGGCGAGAAGCCGAACAACAAGTGCCAGATCGCGGGCCACGACGTGAGCGGGCCGTGGGGTGTCGTCGGCGCCGACGGGACGGTCACCCTCACCCTGGGCTCGGTGTACCACGGCGGCAAACGACTACGGGTCATCTGCGAGGACCCCAAACGCGGCGACGCCAGCCTGCACACCGTGAAATCCGACCGCGTGGCATTCGACGGGCTGCTCTCCCCCATCCGCCAGATCATGCACAACCGCTTCTTCGCGGCCTGACCCCCGGAATCGCTAGAGCCGCGGACGGCCCGAACGGGCCGCGGCGACCGCCGCACGGACCGCGGGCGCGGTGTCGGCGGCGAAATGGTGGGTGGCGCGCTCGGCTTCCGGATTCACCGGGAGCAGGAATTCGCTGATGCCCTGGGTCAGGGCCACTTCCGTGATCTGATCCGGCGACATCGTCGGGTCGATGACATAGGCGCGGCGGATGAGGGCGGGGACGCGGCCGGCGGCGCGGGCGGCCTCGTCGATGGCGGTCATGCGGGCGGGCAGGGTCGGCGGCGGCGCGTAGGCGTAGCTGCCGAGCCAGCCGTCGGCGAGTTCGCCGGTCAAGCGGAGCGCGCGGGGACCGTAGACACCCAGCCAGATGCCGATCGGATGCGCCGGGAGCGGGCCGGGTTTCGCGCCGCGCAGCGGATAGAAGTCACCGGGCAGGCGGGAGCGGTCGGCCTCACCCCAGAGCGCGCGCAGCACGCCGATGGCCTCGCGCACCGCGGCCAGGGCCTGCCCGGGGGTGCGGCGCTCGCCGCCCATGGCCTCGATGGCGTCCCAGAACGCGCCCGCGCCCAGGCCCAGTTCGACGCGGCCGCCGCTGAGCAGGTCGAGGCTGGCGGCGCTGCGCGCCAGGACCGCGGGCGGGCGCAGCGGCAGGTTGGCGACGGCGGGCATCAGGGTCAGGGTGCGGGTGATGCCGGCCAGGTAGGACAGCAGGGTCCAGGTGTCGAGGAAGGCGGGTTGATACGGATGATCTTGGACGGCCAGCACTTCCAGCCCGGAGTCGTCGGCCTGCCGGACCAGGCGCAGCAGGGCACGCCCGCGCGCCGCCTCGGGCGGCACGAAGATCCCGAACCTGAGCTCATGCCCGTAATCCGCCATAGCAATTATCAAGCTACCGTTCGGCCGGGGAGCGCGAGTGATATCCGCCCGATTCGGCGAGTCCGGGAGGCAACCGTTTCAGATCGTGCCCGAGTGGAAATCGATCTCCATAGCCGTTGCCGGGCAACGGAATACGATCATGAAGCCGGCGACCCCACACCGCGCGCAGGCGCCGGCTCGACGACGGTGAACCTTGCGGCACAGCCTTTCCGTGGTCGCTGCGCACCGGCATCGCGATGACCTTCGCGACGCGCCCGGAAAGCGACGCCGGACGTTTGCCAGGGCCTTAAACAGGAACCGAATCCTTTACAGTGATAGCCTGATTCACAGTTAACGCAGCGGGGGGCAGCGTCGCCGCACCGTTACCGCTCGAGGCAGTTCTGCCCATCCGGCTTAGGCGACCCCCATGGACCTTCTCAACCCGATCGACGCCATCTTCCTGGCCATCGAATCTCGTGAACACCCCATGCACGTGGGCGGCCTGCAACTGTTCGAGCCGCCCGCCGACGCGGGGCCCGAATACACCCACGACCTGTTCGAGGCGATGTCCGCACGGACCGAGGTGCGCACCCGCTTCCGCCGCAAACCCAGCCGGCGGCTCGGCGGCTTCTCCAGCCTCACCTGGTCCCACGCCGACACCGTGGATCTCGGCTACCACCTGCGGCGATCCGCGCTACCCGGGCCCGGCGGCATGGACGATCTGCTGGATCTCACCGAACGCCTGCACGGCATCCTGCTGGATCGGCACCGGCCGCTCTGGGAAGCCCGGCTCATCGAGGGCCTGTCCGACGGCCGCTTCGCGATCTACATGAAGATGCACCACGCCCTCATCGACGGCGTCTCCGCCATGCGGCTGCTGCAGCGCACCCTCACCGACGATCAGCTCGACAGCCGGCTCAACGTCCCGTGGGGCACGCCGCCGGTGCCGCGCGACGACAGCGCCGAATCCGAAAGCCCTTGGGCGCAGGCCCGGCACGCGGTGCCGCGGCTGCTGCGGGCCGGCGGCTCGATCGCCGCGCCGTTGCGGGGCGCCCTCGACGGGCGGCTCACCCTGCCCATGACCGCGCCGCGCACCCTGCTCAACACCTCCATCGGCGGGGCCCGCCGGATCGCGGTGCGGTCCTGGCCGCTGGAACGGATCAACGCGGTCCGGATGGCCACCGGGGCCACCGTCAACGACGTGGTGCTGGCCATGAGCTCCGCCGCACTGCGCGCCTACCTGCTCGAACGCGACGCGCTGCCCGACGAGCCGCTGATCGCCATGGTGCCGGTCAACATCCGCAGCGCCGCCGAGGCCGATACCTCCGAAGGCAATCTGGTCGCGGCCTGCCTGGCGAACCTCGGCACCCACCTCGCCGACCCCGTCGACCGGCTGGCCGCGATCAGCACCTCCATGCGCGACGCCAAGCAGGTGTTCACGCAACTGCCGAAGCTGGAGGCCATGCTGCTGTCGGCGGCGCTGATGACCCCGCTCGGGGTGTCGCTGCTCCCCGGCTTCGAAGCGCTGCCGCGGATGCCGTTCAACCTGGTGATCTCCAACGTGCCCGGCCCGCGGAAACCGGTCTACATGCAGGGCGCGCGCCTGGACGCCAACTATCCGCTGTCGATTCCCTTCGAATCGCAGGCCATGAACATCACCCTCACCACCAACGGCGACAACCTCGACTTCGGACTGGTCGGCTGCCGCCGCACCGTGCCCGACCTGGATCGCATGATCGACCACCTGGAGCACGGTCTGGCCGAGCTCGAACAAGCGGTCGCCTGACACCTCATTACCCTGGACGGGTGATGTCGTGGCCCGAACTGCGCGAAGAGTGCCTGATCCTCGAGGACGAGGCGATCCTCGCCCTGAACAAGCCCGCCGGGATCTCGGTGACCGGCGAACGCCACGACACCGACATCGTGGAAATGGCGGCCGCGCAGGGCGAGACGCTGTACCCGGTGCATCGCATCGACAAGGTCACCTCGGGCCTGGTGCTGCTCGCCAAACAGTTGCCCGCGCACGGGGAACTCACCCGCCAGTTCAACAAGCGGACGGTGGAGAAGGCGTACCTCGCCGTCACCGCCTCCACCGGCCTGCCCGACCGCGGCGTCATCGATCTGCCGCTGAGCGTGGGCCGCAAGAACCGGGTGCGGATCGCCGCGCCCCGCGAGAGCATTCGCCGCGACGGCGACACCTGGCTGGTGTCCGAGCAGGATGTGCTGGCGGGCAAGAATTATCCGTCGGTCACCGAGTTCACCACGCTGGCCCGCACCGACTCCAGCACCGTGCTGGCACTGCGGCCGATCACCGGGCGGCGGCATCAGATTCGCGTGCACCTGGCCTGGATCGGCCACCCCATCGTCGGCGACCCGCTGTTCGACAAGTCCGGCGCGTTCGCCCGCACCCACCTGCACTCCTGGCGGCTTTCCTTGGACGCGTCGTGGCGGCCGGGAAGCCGCCTGGAGCTGGAAGCCGAGCCGGGCGCCGACTTCTGGCAGGCCGGCGACGGCGTGGTCACCGAGGACCCGCGGCAACTGTTGAGCAGCGCAAGCGAACTCATGGCCCGCACCACATCGCCCGGTCACTGATTCGCGTTCGCTATATTGGGTGGCGGGTCTCACCGAGGCCATATCCGGCCAGGTCAATTAGCCTGAATGGGGTGACCGCGGTGCGGCGGCACGGCCGGGCGCGATGTTGCGACCCATGACAGAAAGCGAACGCCGATGGTTCTGCTTGCTCAGCTCAGCGACACCCACTTCAATATGGGCGCACGCAATGTCGAACGCGCCGAACGGGTGATGGCCTTCCTCGCCGAGCTGCCGCAACGACCCGACGTCATCATCGTCACCGGCGACATCGCCGACGAAGGCGACGTCGAGGAGTACCAGCAGGCCCGCGCCGCCCTGACCGCCGACCTGCCCGTACTGATCCTGCCCGGCAATCACGACGACCGCGCCAACATGCGCAGCGTGCTGTTCCCCGGCAGCGAGGGCACCGCCCCGATCAACCAGTCGTACAGCGTCAACGGCGTCACCCTGGCCCTGCTCGACTCGAGCATCCCCGGCAAGCCGGAAGGACTGCTCGAAGACGAGACCTACGAGTTCCTCACCGACCTGCTCGCCGCCGCCCCAGCCGACGAAGTGGTGCTGATCGCCATGCACCATCCGCCGGTGCCGGTGCAGTCCACCGTCGTGGACCCGATTCGCCTCACCAACCCGGAACGGCTCGCCGAGATCGTGGCGGGCGACGACCGCATCGCGGCCGTCCTCACCGGCCACGTGCACGCCGGACTGATGACCCAGTTCGCGGGCAAACCGCTGATCGTGGCGCCCAGCGTCTCCTCCACCATCGGCTGCGAATGGGAAACGGCCGCACCGGGACACGTGCCCATCGACTTCGCGCCCGACCCGTCGCTGATCTTCCACTCCATCGTGGACGGCCGGCTGCTGTCCATGTTCCGGCCCATCGCCATGGGCGGCTGGCTCAGCGAACCAGCAGACTGACCGCGCCGCGCCGGTACGCCGACGGCGTGGTGCCGGTCCAGCGTTTGAAGGCGTGGATGAAGGTGGACGCCTCCGCGTAGCCGAGGCGGATCGCCACATCGCTCACCGACAACGGGGTGGCGGTCAGCATCTCCTCCGCCAGCGCGCGCCGCACCTCGTCCAGCAATTGCCGGTAGCTGGTGCCCGCCGCATCCAGGTGGCGGCGCAGGGTGCGGGTGCTCATGTTCAGATCCCTTGCCACCGAATCGATTCCGGGCGGCACCGCGAAACCGTCCAGGCCGCCGCGCGGCACCAGCCGCTCCCGCACCTCGGCGGCGATGCCGGTGCGGGCGCGGCGACGCGACACCAGATCCCGGCACTGCGCCAGGCACATGGCCCAGGTGTGCTCGTTGGCCTGCGGCAGGGGTTGATCCAGGACCATCGGATCCAGGCTGAACAGGTTGTGGTCGGACTCGAAATTCGGTGTCACGCCGTAGATCTCGGCGTACAGGCCGAGGTCGGCGGGGGCCGGGAAGTCGAAGTCGGCGCGCAGCAGGTGGATCCGGTGGCCGGTGAGGTCCGACATCATCTGGTGCATGGCGGTGACGTCGCGTTCCACCAGGAAGCGGCGGACGTCGGCGGGCACCCCTTCGTCGTGGATGCGGGCCACGAACTCGCCCGGGCGGAAGCGGGCCGCCGGGATGCAGAAGGTGAAACTCAATTCCAGGTAGCGCAGCGCGAAGGCGATGGCCTCGCCCAGGGTGGGACTGCTGACGCAGGCGAAACCGAAGATGCCGAAGGTGGTGATCCGGTACCGCCGGCCCACCTCCAGCCCCAGATTCGGGCGCGCGCCCAGCTCACGCACCAGATTGCGGATCACCGCCAGCTCGGTGCGGGCGTCGATCTGCTCGTCCGGGTTGGCCAGTTGCCGCTCGTTGAGGCCGCTGCCCTGCAGCATGCGGGCGGGCGGCACCCCGTGCTCGCGCGCGAATCCGACCATGAGCGCGACGCTCGCCACGCCGCGCGGGAAGTCCCAGTCGCGGATTCCCGCCTCCTGCACCGTGCCCATGACCTGATTATGGCCGAAATTCTCGATCCAGTCGCCCACTAAATTCGGCGCCCACTCCTACCCTGAGAAGAGGCTTCGATGTGTGAGGAGCACCACAATGCCGAAGATCATCATCATCGGCGCGGGTTTCGGCGGACTCGGCATGGCGATCGAGTTGCAGCGCAACGGCTTCCGCGAATTCACCATCCTGGAGAAGGCCGCTGACCTGGGCGGGGTGTGGCGGGAGAACACCTACCCCGGCGCGGCCTGCGACGTACCGTCGCCGCTGTACTCCTTCGCCCACGAACCCAAACCGAGGTGGCGGCAGCGATATTCGACGCGCGAGGACATCTGGGAGTACATGCACGGAGTCGCCGATCGCCACGGGCTGCGCGAGCACATCGTGTTCGGGGCCGAGGTCACCGAGGCGGAATTCGACGAGACGACCGGGCAGTGGACCGTCCGCACCGCCGACGGGGTCGCACGGACCGCCGACGTGCTCATCTCGGCGGTCGGGCAGCTGTCCCGGCCGGCCCTGCCACCGATACCCGGCATCGAACGGTTCGGCGGGGAGTCCTTCCACTCCGCGCAATGGGACCACCAGGTGGAATTGGCCGGCAAACGGGTGGCCTGCATCGGGACCGGGGCCAGCGCCATCCAATACATTCCCGAGATTCAACCGAAGGCCGCGCACCTGACGGTGTTCCAGCGGACCGCGGCCTGGGTGCTGCCCAAGTTCGACACCGACTACAAGCCGGTGCATCAGCGCGTGCTGGTCTCGATTCCGGGAATGCCGGTGGCCGAACGGCTTACGTGGTGGCTGCTCGCCGAGTTCGTGGCCTTGGGTCTGGTGGAGTTCCCCGGCATCGTGCGCGGGGTGTCGCGGATCGCGGAACACCACCTCGAGGAGCAGGTCAGCGACCCGGTGCTGCGCGCCAAACTCACCCCCGACTATCCGATCGGGTGCAAACGCGGACTGTTCTCCAACGACTACTACCCCGCCCTGTGCGAACCCAATGTCACCCTGGAGACCACCTCGATCAGCGAGATCCTCCCCGAGGGCATCCGCACCGCCGACGGCGTGCTGCACGAGGCCGACGTGATCATCTACGGCACCGGCTTCAAGGGCACGGAATTCCTGTGGCCCATGAAGATTCGCGGCCGCGGCGCCCGCAACCTCGACGACGCCTGGGACGGCGGCGCGCACGCCTACCTCGGCATCACCGTCCCCGAATTCCCCAACCTGTTCCTGGTCTACGGCCCCAACACCAACCTCGGCGTCGGCTCCATCATCTACATGATCGAATCCCAGACCCACTACATCCGCCGCGCCCTGCAACTGCTCGGCGAACACCCCCGCACCTACCTGGAAGTCCGCCCCGACCCCGAACACTCCTACAACGACGCCCTCCAACACCGCCTGGCCCGCACCCCCTGGAACTTCTGCACCAGCTGGTACCGCACCCCCTCCGGCCGCATCACCAACAACTGGCCCGGCACCACCCGCAGCTACCGCCGCCGCACCCGCGACCTCCACCTCCCCGACTACACCTTCACCCAGATTCGCCGCTAGCCAGCAACCCTTTGGCACATTCACCGCATACGCCCCGTCCGAATCGGTGAGAACAGGGTCAGGCGGGTTGGGGAGCGGGGACGAGGGCGAAGCGGACGAGGCTGTCGGGCAGGGCGCGGGTGGGGACCCGGTAGCGCTGCGCCAGGATCTGGGCCAGTTCGGGGAAGGAGATGGCCGCGCCCGCGCAGATGTAGCGATTGTTCACGGCGCCGGGGGTTTCCATCGCGAGGCGGTGCGCGACGGCCAGGTCGCGGACGTCGACGGTCGCGAAGTTCAGGCGAGGAACGCCGGGCATTCCGCCGGCCAGCAAGGCGCGGATGCCGTCGACGGAGGTGCCCGCCTCGGCGCGCAGGATGGGGCCGATGATCATGCCCGGATTGATCACGGCCAGTTCGATTTCCGGGTGACCGCCGCGTCCCAGCCCGCGTCCGCGCCGAGGTCGGCCTCAACCAGCTCGACGCCCGGCAGCAGCGCGGCCACGTCGGCGGCGCGGGCGGCCGATCGCACGGTGCCGCGGAGCCGATAGCCCTGGCCGAGCAATTCCTGGATGACATGGCCCGCGACATACCCGGACGCACCGCCCTCATCGCCATGGCCGACGGCTACGTCGATTTCGCCCGCGACCACCCCGCCTACTTCCGCATCATGTTCCGCCCCGAACTCTCCCAACCCGACAAACACCCCGACACCGAGGCCGCGGGCGACGCCGCCTACGCCGTCCTCGTCGCCGCCGTCGCCGCGGCCGCCGACTCCGGCTTCCTCCCCGCCACCGACACCGAAACCACCACCCTGGCCTGGTGGTCCCTCGCCCACGGCATGGCCTCCCTCACCGTCGACGGGAAATTCGCCCTCCGCGCCACCCAATCGGGCACCACCCCGGAGGCCCTCACCGACCGCATCACCCGCATCTTCGCCGAGTTGATCGACCGCAGGTCGACCGACGACTGACCGCAACCTTGTGGGTGTCGTGCCCGGAGTCTGTGGAGATCTCGAGAGGTCGCGGGGGTCGGCCCCCGGACACGGCAGACTGGAAGGCGTGACCGATTCCTACCAGATTCGCGGCGACCTGGCTGAGCCGGTCGGCGTGGCGAGCGCCGGGAGAAGTGATGGGGTGACGCTGCCTGCCGGAGCGTTGCGGCCGATCGAGCTGGCGGCGGGGGCTGTGCTGGGCGGAGCCACCGTGGGGCTGGTGACCGTGGGGGCGCTGCTGCCGTTCGCGGCCGCGCTGCAATTGGTGGCGGCGGTGCCGATGGGACTGCTCGCGCATCGGCACCGGTTCCGCGCGCAATTGGCGACCACCATCGCGGGGACGCTGGTGACGTTCGTGGCGGCGGGGCTGCTGCCCGCGGAGAACCTGATCGGTGTCGCGGTGATCGGCGGGATCATCGGGACCGTCAAGCGCCGGGGCGGTGGGCTGCCCGCGGTGGCGGTGCTGTCGACGGTGGCCGGGTTCGTGATGGCGACCGCGACGGTCGGGATGCTGCTGGTCTTCGCGCGGTCCCGGGCCCTGCTGTTCGACAGCATCCGCAACTCCGCACAGGGCATCGAAAGCCTTGCGGCGAAACAGTCCTGGCTGGAACCGGTCGGCCGGGCCGTCGCCGGCTACACCGACACCGTGCTGCACTGGTGGTGGGCGTTCGTGGGCGGCGGCATCGTCGCGGCCATGCTGATCAGCGGACTGGTGTCGTGGTTCGTGCTCGGCCGGGTGCTGGATCGACTGGCCTGGCTGCCCGGGCGCGACAGCCTGCTGGACGCGCCCGCCGACCCGCGTCCGGTCGCGCCGCTGCCGGTCACGTTGCGCGACGTCACCTTCCGCTACCAGAGTGCGCGGACCGACGCGCTGCACCACATCGAGCTGACCGTCGACGTCGGTGAATTCGTGGCGGTGGTCGGGCACAACGGATCCGGAAAGTCCACGCTCACCAGGATTCTCGCGGGCCGCCCACCGACCTCCGGCACGGTCACGAGGCCGGGCTCGGCGGGTCTCGGTGTGCGCGGCGGCACCGCCATGGTCCTGCAACGCCCCGAAAGCCAGACCCTGGGCGTGCTCGTCGCCGACGACGTGGTGTGGGGACTGCCCACCGCGGACGCCGCGGCCGTAGATATAGACGGACTACTCGCCGAGGTCGGCCTGACCGGGATGTGCGGACGCGAGACCGCGACCCTGTCCGGTGGGCAGCAGCAGCGACTCGCCGTGGCCGCCGCCCTCGCCCGGCAGCCCACCCTGCTCATCGCCGACGAAGCCACCTCCATGATCGACCCGGAAGGCCGCCGCGACCTGGTCGCACTGCTGGCCCGGCTGCCGCGCCGGCATCCGATGGCCGTCGTCCTGGTGACCCATCACGAAGCGGACGCGGCCGCCGCGGACCGCGTCATCCACCTGGAGCAGGGCCGCTCGGTCGCGCACCTGCCCGCCTGGCCGCGCCCGGTGCGCGACCTGCGCCGCCGGCCCATGGGCGAACCCGTTCTCGAATTGACCGGTGTCGGCCACACCTACAACCGCGGCACCCCGTGGGAAGCCCCCGCCCTGCACGACATCGACCTGAGCGTCCGGCGCGGCGAGGCCCTGCTCATCGTGGGCGGCAACGGGTCCGGCAAGTCGACGCTCGCGTGGATCATGGCCGGGCTGACCATGCCCACCTCAGGCACCTGTGTGCTGCGCGAACCCATGGGCACGGCCCGCCCCGTGCACAAGCGAATCGGGGCCGTGCAGCTCGCTTTCCAGCATTCCCGGCTGCAACTGCAGCGCCAGGACGTGGGCACCGAGATCGAGGATTGGGGTGGCCGCGGCAGTTACGCGGTGGCCCGCGCCCTGGACCAGGTGGGCCTGGACCGAACCCTGGCCACCCGATCGATCGAGGAACTCAGCGGCGGTCAGGCCAAACGGGTGGTGCTGGCGGCCATCGTCGCCAGTCATCCCCAGGTGGTGGTGCTCGACGAACCACTCGCCGGATTGGATCCTGAAGGTCGCGCCGGTGTGGTGGAATTGCTTGCCCGCCTGCGTGATTCGGGTCTGACCTTGATCGTCATCTCGCACGACGTGGCCGACATGACCGCGGTGTGCGACCGCACCGTCCACCTGCGCGACGGCCGACTCGTCGAAAATCCCTCCGCCGCAGTGCACTACGCACCGGCACGCCACTTCACCGGAGGTTTCCGATGAGCAGCGTCATCCTCCGCGAGGTCCCCGTCGACAGCCCCGTGCATCGACTGTGGGCCGGTACCAAGATGATCGCCGTCTTCGCGGTCAGCCTGCTGCTCATGTTCATTCCCTCCTGGCCGCTGCTCGGGGTGGCCGCCGCATTCCTGGTGGCGGTGTTCCTGCTGGCGCGGCTGCCGTTGGGCACGCTGCCCCGTTTCCCGTGGCTGCTGTGGGCGGGTGTGCTGATCGGCGCGGCCATCAACGCGCCCGTCGGGGCGTCGGCGCTGCTGCGGTACGCGCAGGTGGTCGTGTTCGGATTCCTGCTGCTGGGCGCGTCGTTCCTGGTCGCCTGGACCACGCCGATGGGTGAGGTCGCGCCCGCCCTGGCCAAACTCGGCGCGCCGCTGAAGCGAATCGGGTGGACTCGCAACGGTGTTCGCCACGCCGTTCCGGTGGACGAGTGGGCGGTGGTCGTGGCCCTGACGCTGCGCGGCCTGCCGTTGCTGCTCGAGGAGATGCGATTGCTGCGCGCGGCGCGGCGGCTGCGGCCCAAGGATTCGCTGCTGCACCGGGCGTCGGAGAACCCGTTGGTCGACATCCTGACCGCGAGCATGGCGGTTTCCAGCCGCCGCGCGAGCGAACTCGGCGAGGCCATCACGACCCGCGGCGGCACCGGCGAACTGACCGCCCGGCCGAGCTCGCCGGGCCGCGCCGATGCGGTGGCGCTGCTGGTGGTTTGTCTGGTGTGTGCTCTCGGCATAGCGGTCGAACTGGTCTTATAGAACGACGCGAGCCGAAAATGATCGGGGTTTGTCGGTCCCGCACGCTACCGTGATTCCCGGTAGAACGCGTTGCCGAAAGGCAGCCGGGCTCAGCGCTGTGTGCAAGGGGGAATTCTCGGACCTGAGCCGTGTGTTGCCACAAAAACCTGATCAAGATTGGAAGACCCATGATGCTGCGCAAGATCACCGCTGTCGCCGCGCCTGTTGTCACGGCTGTCGCCATCGCCGGAGCCGGTGTGGCCCACGCCGACGCGACGGTGCCCGATATCGGCTACCAGACCCAGCTCGTCGGCGAGACAGTCGTCACCACGCTCACCAACGGCACCTTCGAACTGGCCGGTGGGGCGGTGGACATCAAGGACGCCAACGGCTCGACGGTGCTCGAACTGCCGCTGGCCTTCTCGCAGGACGGTCTGAGCTACCCGATGCCCGCCACGGTCGGTGACGGCGGCGCCACCCTGAGCCTGACCGCGGTCAAGGACGTCGCGGCGGCCACCCCGGTACTGCACCCGGTGGCCTCGCTCACCGAGAACCAGCTCGCCATGCAGAACTTCAGCAGCCAGTTCGGCATCGCCACCGCCATCGGCAGCTTCGTCGGCCTGGCGGTCGGCGGCGCCATCGGACTCATCGGATTCCTCGGTGGCGCTTTCGGTTTCGCGACCGTGCCGCTCGCGGCGACGGTCGGCGCGATCATCGGCAGCCTGGTAGTGGGCGGTCCGGCCCTGATCCTCGCGGGTGTGGATCTGATCGGCACGCTGACCGCGGCGCCCGGCACCACCAAGTGGGCGAACCCCGGCGCCTAGTCGTGCGAACGCCGGGTGTGCGGTGTCAGCGCACCGTGCACCCGGCGGCCACCGGCTCGCCCGCGAAACGGTCGGACAGAAAATTCATGGCCCCCAAGGCTTCTCCGATCGCGGCCGGATTGTGGCCCGGGATCGTGGAATGCACCGCGGTGAGGGTCGCGCCCAGCGCGCAGTAGCGGTCGACGAGAGCGCTGAAGCCGGCGGACGGGATCACGTCGTCGGAATTGCTGTGGTACAGGTACAGCGGCACGTCGGGCGCCCAGCCGCCCAGCTCCTGATGGTCGGTCGCCGAGCGGAACTCCCGGCTGTCGACCAGATCCGGCGCCGCCGAGTAGTCGTCCAGGTGCCCGTAGAGGTGGTGGACCACGAGGTCGCTGCCGCAGGCCGCGGCTTCCTGATCGAGCAGCGCGCGACCGCTGTTATCGAGCGCGTCCGCCAGTCGAGGATCGTTGCGCGTCATGGCAATCAGAATCAGGACTCCGAGTCCGGCTTGGACGCCGCCGTCCACGCCGCGCGCGATGGCGGGGATATCGGCGGGAACTCCGCCGGATGTCACTCCGGCGAACCAGACCTCGGGCGCGTAGCTCGCCCGCAACTGCATGGCCCACAGGGTGGCGAAGGCGCCGCCCGAATAGCCCCAGGCGCCGAGCGGGCTGCGGTCGGTGATGCCGAGTGGTGCAAAGGCTTTGGCGGCCCGGACGCCGTCGAGCACGCCGCGGCCGGAGTTCACGCCGTCGAAGAATCGGGACTGCGCGCCCTCGTAATCGGGCACCACCACCGCCCAGCCGCGGCGGAGCGCCTCGATCAGGAACGGCACGTCGAGCACGGTGTTGGTGATCGCGGTGTCGCGGGCGCCGCGGAGCGCGAACGATGGGGCGCAACGGGTTCCGAGGCTGTCCTCGGCGATCTGATACGACAGCAGTGGCCGATCGCCGGGGCCGTTCCAGGGGATGAGGGGCGTCATGACGGTGGCGACGTCGGCGGCGGCCGCCCCGGCGGAGTCGGTGGTGCGGTACTTCACCTGCCAGCCCGCGATCGGTAGCGGGAGACCGAAGACGGAGATCGGCCGGGAGTCGAGGATCGCCCCATTTCCGTACTCGCCCAAGTCGATCGGCATCGCATAGAACGGGTCATCGTCGGGAACCGGGATGTCGGCTCGCGTGCCCGGGACGGCGATCGCCGCCGCCAGTAGGGTCACCGCCCCGATCAGGCCGACGCGCCACCAATGTCGGACCCATGCGCCATCCCGCCGCATCACGCCTCCCGCGTCGTATCACCCGACGCTCCAGACACCACGGACCCGTTGTTCGCGCCGATCAGAACTCCAGCGCATCGGATACCACAAGGTACTGCCGGTATTCGGCCCGGTCAACGGCGTCCCGCGCGTCGTAACTACGGCGTTGCGCGGTTTCTTGTACGAAAAACATATATCCAGATAGAAGTCCAGCTATTCCCAACTGGATCTACCGATTGCATGCCAGTTGCCATCATGCTCGACGCATGCTGCTGCGCCGCCTCCTCGCCCTCTACGTCGGACTCTGGTTGTACGGCCTGTCCATGGCCGTCATGATCCGCGCCGCCCTCGGCCTGGACCCGTGGGACGTCTTCCACCAGGGCGTAGCCGATCACGTACCGCTGAGTTTCGGCACGGTCGTGGCGATCACTGGCGCCGCGGTCCTGCTGGCCTGGATTCCTTTGCGGCAGTGGCCAGGTCTGGGCACGGTCAGCAACGTCGTGGTGATCGGCATCTCAGTAGATGTCGGCCTATGGCTACTGCCCGAACTACCGGGTCTACCCCTCCGAATCGGGGCCATGGGCGCAGCGGTAGTCCTCAACGCAATAGCAACAGTCCTCTACATCGGCGCGGGCATGGGCCCGGGCCCCCGTGATGGCCTGATGACTGGCCTGGTCCGCCGCACCGCCCGCCCGGTTTGGGTGGTGCGGACAGGCTTGGAGGCGACCGTGTTGTCCGTAGGTTGGCTCCTCGGCGGCAGCGTCGGCATCGGCACCCTGGTCTACGCCTTCGGCATCGGCCCCCTGATCCAACTCATGATCCCGTACGTGAACCGCTACCTGCCCGGCTTCCACGAGCCGGAATCCGCGAGCGCGCCGACCCCCGAAACGGAGTCCGAACTCTCTCCCACCACGTGAGCACCGCGATGTGGTCAGCCGGTACGAGGCTCGGCTGTTCGGAAGCGCTGGAACCTGTCGATCTTTTTTCGCACGCCGTGTCGATTTCCCTGGGCCGCCGTTCGACCTTGGCGTGAGAGGGTCGGACAGCGACCCGCGACAAGGAGGACCATCGTGAAGTACATGCTCATCTGGCGCGCCACCGACGAGGGCAATGCGGCCATGGCCGAGGCCGACTTCGAGAAGATGATCGAAACCGTCGGGCGCTTCAACGACGAGCTGATCCGGGCCGGGGTGCTGCTGGCGGCGGAGGGCCTCGACAGCCCGGAAGACAGCGTGGTGGTGGACTTCTCGTCCGAGCCGCCGCTGGTCACCGACGGACCGTACGGCGAGACCAAGGAGCTGTTCGGCGGCTTCTACATCTTGAACGTCGCGTCCAAGGAGGAGGCCGTCGAATGGGCCAAGCGGGCACCGTCCCTGGGCGCGGGATTCAAGACCGAGATCCGGCGGGTCACCACCATCGACGAATTCCCGCAGGACAACGAGTGGATCCGCAAGGAACGTGCTTGGCGCGAAAAGACCGGACAGCTGTGAGCTGCTGAGGGATGGCCGTCGCTACCGGTCGTGAGGCCGTCGCCGCGGTGTGGCGCATCGAATCCGCCCGCATCGTCGGCGCACTGGCCCGATACACCGGCGATTTCGCACTCGCCGAAGACCTGGCACAGGAAGCACTGGCGGAAGCGTTGGTGACCTGGCCGCGGGACGGTGTGCCCCGCAACCCGTCCGGTTGGTTGCTCACGGTCGGACGACGGCGGGCCATCGATGCCTTCCGCCGGCGCGCCATCCGTGACGATCGGTACGCCGCCCTCGCCCGCGAACTCGGCGAGGGCGGCACGGCGACCGGCGGGCCGGGCGCGGAGGCTCCCGATTCGGAACCACTCTGGGACCCGGATCAGATCGACGACGACGTGCTCGCCCTGATGTTCGTGTCGTGCCACCCGGTCCTGTCGCGGGAGGCCCGGGTGGCGTTGACCCTGCGCGTGGTCGGCGGCCTGACCAGCGACGAGATCGCCAAAGCCTGCCTGGTCCCGACCGCGACCGTGCAGGCCCGGATCACACGCGCCAAGAAGACCCTCGCGGCGGCGCGAGTTCCGTTCGGGGTACCGCCCGAGAACGAGCGCGGGGCGCGACTCGGCTCGGTGCTCAATGTCATCTACGTGATCTTCACCGAAGGCTCCTCGGCCACCTCCGGATCCGACCTCATCCGTCTGGACCTCGCCGCCGAGGCGCAGCGGCTCGCTCGGGTGCTGGCGCACCTCATGCCGGCCGAACCCGAAGTCCACGGCCTGCTGGCCCTGCTCGAACTGACCGCCGCCCGCTTTCCCGCCCGGGTCGACGCGCATGGACACCCGGTTCTGCTGGAACAACAGAATCGAATGCGCTGGGACCGGACCGCGATACGGCGCGGCCGGGCCGCACTGCAGCAGGCGGCCCGAGCCGGGCGCGGGCTCGGCGCGTACGGTCTGCAGGCCGCGATCGCCGAATGCCATGCGATCGCCGACTCGGTGGACGACACCGACTGGGATCGCATCGTGCTGCTCTACGAAGCGCTCGGCCGGCTCGCCCCGTCCCCGATCGTGGACCTCAACCGGGCGGTCGCGGTCTGCATGGCACAGGGCCCGGCGGCCGCACTGACCATCGTCGACGAGCTCGAAACCGCCGCGGAGCTCGCGGACTCGCATCTGCTGGCGAGCGTCCGCGGCGAGCTGCTCGCCAAACTAGACCGGCGGAACGAAGCCCGGGCGGCCTTCGCACGCGCGATCGACCTGTGCCGCAACGACCGCGAACGCGCCCTGCTCGAAGGCAAGCTGGCCGAACTCGGGTGAGGCGTAGGGTGGCGAAAGAGGGTGGGGCACTGGGCTATTGCGGAGGGCTTATGCGGCGCGGGAATGGGCTGGAGATACCGGAGACGCTCGAGGACGTCTGTGCACCGGAGAGCATGGCGGTCGTCGTGTACGACATGCAGGTCGGGGTGCTGGGGCAGCTCGAGGACGGGGCGGCGATCACCGAACGGGTGGTGCGGGTCGTCGAGGCCGCGCGGCGCGGCGGCTATCCCGTGATCTTCCTACGGCACTTCTTCCTGCCGAAACGGCTGATGGGGAAGTTCGCGCTGCGGATGGCGATGAGCTGGCAGGGTGCGGAATCAGCGGAGGACGTGGTGCCGATCCTGCAGCGGGATACGCCGGCCTTCCAGCTGGTGCCCGAACTGCAGCCGCGCGAGGGCGAAGTGGTGTTCGACAAGACGTCGATGTCGGCGTTCGAGGGCACTCCCCTGGCATCCACGCTGCGGGATCTCGGGATCGGGGCGTACGCGATCGTCGGGGTCGCGCTGGAGATCGGGATCGCGCCGACCGTGAGCCACTCCACCGACCTGGGGTTCGTGCCGATCGTGATCCGGGACGGGGTCGGCGGGCGCGACACGGCGGGCCTACAGCGGGCCTGGGACGACTTCGCGTTCCAGGGGCACGCCATCGTCACCGATTCCGACACCATCGTGCCGCTGCTGGAGAAGACGAGTTAGTCGGAGCCGGGGATCCACGCCGGATGCCACAGGCGTCCGGTCTCGGTCCAATTCTGGAAGCGGACCGTGCCCGTCAGCTTCGGCGTCACCCAGACGGCGTCACGGCGTTCGTCGGCGGTGAGGTCGTTGCCGAACGGGCTGGTCTTGCGTTCCAGACGGCGCAGGCGGTCGGCGAGATCGCTCATCTCCTGCTCACTGAAACCCGTGCCGACCCGGCCGAGGTAGTACAGCTCGCCCTGATGCCGGACGCCGACCAGCAGGGACGCGAACTGCCGTGCCGCCGAACGCCGATAGCCGCCGACCACCACCGACAGCGTCCGCCAGTTGCGGGTCTTGATCCAGGACTGGCCGCGGCGACCGGGCAGGTAGACCGAGTCGCGGCGTTTGGCGACCACCCCCTCCATGCCGTGTTCCTGGCTATAGCGCAGCGCATCCGCGCCCGAGCCACGCAGCTGCGGCGGCACGATCAGCGAACGCGCCTGCCCGGCAAGAGCTTCCAGGACCCGCCTCCGATCGTCGTAGCGTTTGCGGACCAGCGAGGTGCCGTCCAGGTACAGCAGGTCGAAGGCCAGGAAGACGGCGCGGTCCGAATCGGCGCGCAGCAGGCCGAGATTCGCGCCGCCGTGCTCGTCGAAGACCACCGCCTCGCCGTCCAGCACCGCGGCGTGGCCGGACAGTTCCGTACCCAGCACCGCCAGGCCCGGATACTTCCCGGTGACGACGTGACCGGCGCGGCTGCGCAAGGTCACCGCGCCGTCCTCGATCTCGGCGATCAACCGGAAGCCGTCCCATTTGGTCTCGAAGGCCCACTGCCCGGCGTCGAGGGTCGTCACGTCACCGGCCGTGGCCAGCATCGGCTCGATCCCGCGCGGCATCGGCGCGGGCGCCCGTGGCGCCGAGACCTGTTGCGCCCCATTGTCTTCCGGTGGAGTCTGATCCTTCATCAGATGCATGAGCCATTGATTGCCGTTGGTCCGGATCAGCGCGTACCGCCCGATCAGCCGCTGCCCGCGCAACCAGACGATGACCTCGTCGTCCCGCCACTTCTCGGTCTCGTAGGTGCCCGAATCCCAGATCGTCATCTCGCCGCCGCCGTACTCACCCTTGGGGATGGTCCCGTGGAAGGTGAGGTACTCGATCGGATGGTCCTCGGTGTGCACGGCCAGCCGGTTCTCGCCGGTATCGGTGGGCGGGCCCTTGGGGACCGCCCAGGACGCGAGGACGCCGTCGCGTTCCAGCCGGACATCCCAGTGCAGGCGGCGGGCGTGATGCTCCTGCACCACGAATCGATCCCCCGGCCCGGCGTCGGGCCGGCCGGGAGGCACCGGTTCGGGGGTACGGCCGGGATCGCGCATGGACCGATAGGTGTCGAGCCGATCCGGTTCCGGCAGCGGGTCGTCCAATCCCGCCAGCAGGTCGCCCTGCTCCTCGAATCGCCGTAGCACTTCGCCGAAGGTCAAGTGCCGCAGCCGCTTCGGCTGCTCGATCTCCGACCAGTCGCGCGGCGCGGCCACCCACGGCTCGGCGCGGCCGCGCAGCGAATACGGCGCGATGGTGGTCTTGGCGGGATTGTTCTGGCTCCAGTCCAGGAACACCTTGCCCGCCCGCGCCGACTTGGCCATGACGGCCGTCACCAGCTCCGGCCGCAGCTGCTGCAGATTGGTGGCGACCTGTTTGGCGACCGTCGACGCCCCGTTCGGGCCGAGCCTGCGGTCCAGCGGCACGTAGATGTGGATTCCCTTGGAGCCGCTGGTGACCGGGTACGCCTGCAAACCCACCTCGCGCACCACATCGCGCAGGATCAAAGCGACCTCGGCGCACCGGTCGAGCCCCGCGCCCGGCCCGGGATCCAGATCGAACACCAGGCGGGTGACGTCACCGACCTCGGCGCCGTCGAAACGCCATTGCGGCACATGCAATTCCAGGGCGGCCTGCTGCCCGAGCCAGGCCATGCCGGCCACCGAGTCGATGAGCGGATAGGTGACCGGCCGATCGGAATGCCGAACGGTGCGCCGTTCCAACCACTTCGGCGCGTGCTCGGCCAGGTTCTTCTCGAAGAACGACTGCTCGTCCACCCCGTTCGGCCACCGCTTACGGGTCACCGGGCGGTCCGCGATATGCGGCAGCAGCGCCGGGGCGATGGCCGTGAAATAGTCGATGACCGCACCCTTGGTGGTCCCGGTAGCCGGGTACAGCACCTTGTCGAGGTTGGTCAGCCCAACCTCGATGCCCCCGAAATCCCGGCGGGACCCCATGACAGCAGTTTAGGGCCGGGTCCCGCCCGAAACCCGCAACCACGCACGGCCGTGAAAAGCCAACGGGCCGTTCGGGTCAAGCGGCGGAGCTCCCCCGCCACTCCCGAACAGCCCGTGGAAAGACCGGTACGACTAGGCCGGAGGCTGTTCGCCTGCCGCGGGCTCCGGGGCCGGTTCGGCCGCCGACTCGGCGGGGGCGGGCTCGGCGGGAGCGGGCTCGGCAGGAGCGGGCTCGGCAGGAGCGGGCTCGGCAGGAGCGGGCTCGGCAGGAGCGGGCTCGGCAGGAGCGGGCTCGGCGGCCGCCTCGGCGGGCGCTTCCGCCGCAGCCGTGTCGGTCGGGATAGCGTTCTTGACCGCCTCCGTGCCCTTGCCGATCTGGGAGGAGAACTTCCCCCCGGTTTTCTCGTCGATCACGTGACCGGCCTTGTCGACCGCCTGCTCGATCTTCTCGGCGTTCTGGGCCGCCACTTCCTTGCCCTTGCCGACCAAGCCCTTGAGCGTGTCCATGAGACTCACAGCCCTGCTCCTTCAATCTCGGTCCGTTATTGGCGAATATCCTCCCACCACGAATCCCGTGGTGGCAGGCCAATCGGGTCGATCCGCTGGCCCGGCTTCGGCACGGCAACGTGTGTCCCGGCCGCCTCCGCCGCCTCGACCAACCGCTGCACCGGCTCCGACCAGCCGTGGAAGGCCAGATTGAAGGTGGCCCAGTGAATCGGCACCAGCAGCCCGAACCCCGCATCGCCGACGCACAGATCGGCGTGGGCGGAAACCGCCTCCTCCGGGTTCATGTGCACGTCCGGCCAGTGCCGATCGTAGGCGCCGATGGGCAGCAGGGTCAGGTCGAACGGGCCCAGCCGGGCGCCCGCCTCCGCGAACGCCTTGGTGTAGCCGGTGTCGCCGCCGAAATAGACGCGCCGGGTCGGACCCGCGATGGACCACGACGCCCACAGGGTGGTGTTGCGCACCAGGCCGCGACCGGAGAAGTGCCGCGCCTCCGAACAGGTGATCACCAGATCCGTGCCGTCACCGCGATCACGCTTCAGTTCCGACAGCGAAACCGAAGCGGTCCAATCCAATTCGACGACCCGTTCGTCCGGCACCGACCAGTGCCGCAGGTGCGCGCCGATGCCGACCGGCACGATGAACACGCAATCCTGGCTCTCGACCAGCGCGGTCACCGTGTCGCGGTCGAGGTGGTCGTAATGGTCGTGCGAGATGAGCACCGCGTCCAGCGCCGGCAGCTCCGACAACGGCGACGGCACCGGATGCAGGCGGGCCGGGCCCACCAGCGGCGAGGGCGACACCCGCTCACTCCACACCGGATCGGTCAGCACCCGATAGCCGTCCACCTCGACCAGGCAGGTGGCGTGCCCGTACCAGGTCACCGCCAGCTCGCCGGCCTGCTCCGGCAGCTCGGGCGTCACCAGCGGGATGGTCCCCGGCGGGCGGCCGTTATTGCGCTGGGTGGCCAGTTGGTACAGCAACTCCAGCCCGGAACCGGTGAGCTGACTGCTCGGCTCGGTGTTGTGGAACTGCCGATTGCGATAGGTGGTCGCCCCGCGCGCGGTCGGCGCGATAGCCGAAATCGACGCGCCCATGGCCGAGGGAATCCCCCAAGCCGCCCGCACCACCCAGGAAAGACCGAAAGCGCCCGCTGCCATACCCACCAGTCTCCGCGCATTCTCCCGCGCGCGCTGCCCGTTCATCGGCCCTCGAACTTCGCGGTCCGCTTCTCCTGGCGCGCCACCCGGGCTTCCTTCGCGTCATCGCTCCGCCACGCCGCGTCCAGGGCCGCGCTCTGCGCGGCGGTGTCGGGGCCGCGGGAGTCGTCGTCGTTGAAGACCAGCTTCAGATGCCGCAGCGACAGCGGCGCGAGCTCGGCGATCTGCTTGGCCCAGGCCTGCGCGTCGGCCAGGGTCCCGATCTTGTTGGCGAAACCGAACGCGTAGGCGTCCGCGGCGGACACCCGCTCGGCGCCCATCAGAATGGTCCGGGCCGGACCGGAACCGATCAGCGACGACAGCCGCCGCACGGTCCAACGGTCAACGGAGATACCGAGTTTCGCGGCCGGGACCGCGATGAAGGAATCGGGCGACATCACCCGCAGGTCCGAGGCCAGGGCCAGTTGCACCCCCGCCCCCAGCGCCCCGCCGTTGATGGCAGCGATCACCGGCACCGGAATGGTTTCGATGGTGCGCAGCATGGACAGCAGGCCGTTCAGGAAGCTGTCCGAATACACGCCGTCCAGATCCGCGCCCGCACTGAAGATCGGGCCCTGACCGGTCAGCACGATCACCCGGGCCGACGTCGCGGCCTCCTCGAGCGCGGCGTGCAAGCGGCCGATCAGTTCCTCGTTCAGGGCGTTCCGGCGATCCGGACGCTGCAGTTCGATGGTCACGACCTCGCCATCGCGGCTGACTCCGAGCATCTGTCCCTTCCCCACTATCCAAACTCACCAGGTGCCTGACCCATGATCGGCTTTCACTCTAGGTGCGCGTACCGTCGGGTCCGTGACCGCAACACCCGATGTCGACATCCTTGTCATCGGCGCGGGGCAGGCCGGATTATCGGTCGGCTACCACCTGCGCAGGCTCGGATTGCGGCCCGAACAGGACTTCCTCATCGTCGACCACTCCCCCGCCGCGGGCGGAGCCTGGCAATTCCGGTGGCCGTCACTGACATTGAGCACCGTCAACCGGGTGCACGACCTGCCGGGCATGTCCTTCGAGGAGACGCTGCCCGCGGGCTCGGACAACGCACAGGCCGCCACCGCCGTACCGCACTACTTCGAGCTCTACGAGAAACGCTTCGACCTGCGCGTGCACCGGCCGATATCGGTGACCGTGGTCTGCGACCGCGCCACCGCCGCCACCTGCCCCAACCAGCAGGTCGACGGGCTGCTGCACGCGGAACTGAAACCCGGCGCGACCGTGCGGACGCGCGGGCTGGTCAACGCCACCGGCACCTGGGACAAGCCGTTCATCCCCTACTACCGGGGCGCGGAAACCTTCGCCGGACGGCAGCTGCACGCCCACGATTACCGGGCCGCAACGGAATTCGAGGGCAAGCACGTCGTCGTGGTCGGCGCCGGCATCACCGCCGTGCAACTGCTCGACGAGATCTCGCAGGTCACCACCACGACCTGGGTGACCCGCCGCGAACCCGTCTTCCGCACAGCACAATTCGCGCCCGAGGACGGGCGGGCCGCGGTGGCCATGGTGGAAGACCGGGTCCGGCGCGGACTTCCACCCGGATCGGTGGTGTCGGTGACCGGCCTGCCCGAGGACGCCCGGGTCCGGGCCATGCGCGCCCGCGGCGCGCTCGACCGGCGACCCATGTTCGACCACATCGAACCCGACGGCATCCGCTGGGCCGACGGCGGCTTCCAGCGCGCCGACGTCATCCTGTGGGCCACCGGATTCCGCAGCGCCCTCGACCATCTGGCCCCGCTGCGACTGCGCGGACCCGGCGGCGGCATCACCATGGGCGGACGCCTCGCCACCCGGGTCGAATCCGATCCCCGCATTCACCTGATCGGCTACGGGCCCTCCGCCAGCACCATCGGCGCCAACCGGGCCGGACGGGCCGCCGCGGTCGAATTGACCTCGTACCTGGGCATTCCCACCCACCCGAACCGGCCGGAGGACTGAGCTCGGCTCAGGCGGGGGCGTCCATGTCGAACAGGTCGGGGTCGGCGCCCTGCCGCGCGCCCTTGTCGATCCCGGCGATCTGCGTCATCTCCCGGCCGGTGAGCTCGAAATCGAAGATCGCCAGGTTCTCCGCCATCCGCTTCGGGTCACCGGACTTGGGGATGGCCACGTTCCCCAACTGCATGTGCCAGCGCAGAATGACCTGCGCCGGCGTGCGGCCCAGCTTGTCGGCCAGGGCGATGATCACCGAATCGTTGAATTCCGCGCCGCGGCCCAGCGGACTCCACGCCTCGGTCACGATGCCGTGCGCGGCATGGAACGCCCGCAGCTCCGACTGCGCGTAATACGGGTGCAGCTCAACCTGATTGATGGCCGGCACCTCACCGGTCTCCCCGATCACCCGCTCCAGGTGCGCGCGGGTGAAGTTCGAGACGCCGATCGACACCACCCGGCCCTGCCGCTTGAGCGACTGCATCGCCCGGAAGGTGTCGACATACCGATCGGCCGCGGGCACCGGCCAATGAATCAGGAACAGGTCGAGGCGGTCCAGGCCCAGCCGCTTCAGACTGGCGTCGAAGGCGCGCATCGTCGCGTCGTACCCGTGGTCGGCGTTCCACAGCTTGGTGGTGACGAACACCTCGTCGCGCGGCAGCCCCGAGTCATGGATCGCGCGACCCACTTCCTCCTCGTTGCCGTAGAAGGCGGCGGTGTCGATACTCCGGTAACCGAGCTCCAGGGCCGACACGATGGTGCCGACCGCGTCACCCCCATCGACCTTGTAGGCCCCGAACCCCAGTTTCGGCATCACCTGCCCATCACTGAGCACGATCGCTGGGATGTCGCTGGCCTCGAACCGGTACGTCACCATGTCGAAGTTAGAAGCGCAGGTCCATGCCGTCAACCGAGTGCTGCATTCGGAAAACCGCGTGTCGAGCCCCCTCGGCAGCAAATAGACAGCTTCAGAGAAACGGGACGTGACGAGAACTACGCTCCGAGGCCCAGGCGGCGATAGCGCAGGTGGCGAGCGGCGCGCAGGGCGTCGAGGGGGCGGGCGGTGAGGGCGGCCAGCTCCTCGGCGATGGTCTCGACCATGCGCATCGCGAAGTCCACCGGCTCCTCGGCGGCGTCCGGGTACTCGTGCACGATGCGGTCGACGATGCCGTCGGCCTCCAGATCCACCGCGCGGATGCGTTGCGCGGCAGCCAATCCGGGAGCGTGCCAGGTGTCGCGGTGGATGATCGCGCTGGCGCCCTCCGGGGGCAGCGGGGCCAGCCAGCCGTTGGCGGCGGCCAGCACGCGGTCGGCGGGGAGCAGGGCCAGCGCGCCGCCACCACTGCCCTGGCCCAGCAGCACCGACACCGTGGGCGTGTCCAGGGTGACGAGATCGGCCAGGCAGCGGGCGATCTCCGGGGCCAGACCGCGCTCCTCCGCCTCGCGGGACAAGGAGGCGCCGGCGGTATCGATCACCAGCACCAAAGGCACACGCAACTCCGCCGCCAGGTGCATACTGCGGCGCGCCTCGCGCAGGGCCGCCGGGCCCATGGTGTTGTCGGGTGACTGGCCGGCGCGGTCATGGCCGAAAACGATGCACGGCTGGCCGCGGAAACGGGCCAGTGCGTGCACGACCGTGCGATCCAGCTCGCCCTGACCGGTGCCGGACAACGGGACCCGGTCGGTGACATGGCGCAACAACTCGCGAATGCCCGGACGGTCCCCGCGCCGCGAGATCAGCACCGACTGCCAGGCATGCACCTCGGCCGTATCCAGCACGGCCAGGCCACCCCGCTCCTGCGGGCCCGCCAGGAACTCGCCCACCCCGGCCGCGGGGGGCGGCGCGTCACCGCCATTGCCGGGCAACGGAATCGGGCCGTCACACAACACCACCAGGGTCCGATGCGCGATACGGCGGAAGACCGAAACCGGCACCACGCCGTCGATAACACCGTTGTGGTAAAGGTTTTCGGCTGTCTGCACACCCTCCGGAAACTGTTTCCCGTAGAGCGCCTGGTAAACCCGAGGCCCGAGGAATCCGACCAGAGCACCCGGTTCGGCGAAAGTCATGTGCCCCAACGAACCCCACGAGGCGAACACCCCGCCCATGGTCGGATCACGCAGATACACCAGATACGGATGACCGGCGGCCTTGTGTACCGCCAGCGCCCCCGCCACCTTCACCATCTGCACGAAAGCGACTGTGCCCTCCTGCATTCGGGTGCCACCCGAGGTCGGCGAGGCGAGCAGCGGCAACCCCAATTCGGTGGCGCGCTCGACGGCCGTCACGATGCGTTCGGCCGCGGCCACCCCGATGGACCCCGCCAGAAACGCGAACTCGCACGCGATCACGGCGACCCGCCGTCCGCGCAGCAACCCCTCCCCGGTGAGCACCGCTTCATCGGTACCCGCCGTTGCCGCGGCAGCCGACAACTCCTTGCGATACTCCGGCGACGCATCCACCACCACGGGTGGCCGATCCCAGCTCACGAAGGAACCGGGATCCAGCAATTCGCCGAGCAACTCCCGCGCCGAGATCTTCATGAGGCATGAGAGTAGCTATAAATCGCCCACCCACAGTTCGCGGCCCGCCTCGGCCTGGACTGACGGAGCGGGGGAGCGAAGCGGAGGAGCGGAGGAGGGAAGGCCGAGGTTACGAGGGCCGCGAACCGCGGCGGCGGAGCCGCCGCAATTCAACACAGCTCAGTAGCCTTGTACGACCTTGCGGAGGGCGTACTCGGTGACCGCGACCAGGGCCTGCTTGACCGGTTCCCGGCGACGGGCGTCGATCGAGAGGATCGGCACGTCGGCGGGCACCGCCAGGGCCTGGCGGATGTCCTCCACCGGATACCGTGGCGCATCATCGAATTCGTTGATGGCGACCAGGAAGGGTAGGTTACGCGCCTCGAAGTAGTCGACGGCGGCGAAACTGTCCTCCAACCGGCGGGTGTCGACCAGCACCACGGCGCCGATGGCGCCCTTGATCAGGTCGTCCCACATGAACCAGAAGCGGTACTGGCCGGGCGTGCCGAACAGGTACAGCACCAGGTCGTCGGCCAGGCTGATCCGGCCGAAGTCCATGGCCACCGTGGTGGTGGCCTTCGACGGGACCCCGGTCAGGGAGTCCACGCCGACACTGGCATTGGTCACCAAAGCCTCGGTGCGCAGCGGAACGATCTCCGACACGGCACCGACCAGGGTGGTCTTGCCGACACCGAAACCACCGGCCACGACGATCTTGGCCGACGTGGGCTTGCTGGTGCGCGTGTCGACCTGTGTCGTCGAATCAAATACGCCGGAGTCCACTGAGAACCCTTTCGATCAGCTCGCGACGTTCATCGTCGCTGGAATCGTCTTTCAATGTCGCCGATACCCGCACATGGCCTGCATCGATGAGGTCGGCAACCAGCACCCGCGCGACCCCGAGCGGGATGCCCAGGCGCGCGGCTACTTCGGCAACCGACGGCGATTCTCTGCACAACTCCACGATTGACGTCTCGATGTTGGTGAGTTCGAACTGCCGCTCGAGGGCGACCGGATGCGATGCGACGAGCGCCTCCAAGGCGAGCTCCACCTTCGGCCGGGTGCGACCGGCCGTCAGTGAATACGGGCGAACCAAGCTCGGTTCGGCGCTCCCAACGCGTTCGTTGTCTATGTCCATCCCGCCATCAGGAACCCATCGTGACGCGAGGTGTGGCCTGAACCGTCTGGCCCACTCGCTCGACCAACAAAGCCATCTCGTATCCGACCTGACCGATGTCACACGACGTATTCGTCAGGACCGCCAGATACGAGCCGTCACCGACAGCCATGAGCAGCAGGTAGCCGTGTTCCATCTCGACCACCGACTGCAGCACGGTGCCGCCCTCGAACAAGTTCGACACACCCACCGAGAGGCTCGCGAGCCCCGCGGTCACAGCGGACAGCTGCTCGGCACGGTCCACGGGCAGCTGCGCGCTCGCGGCCATCAGCAGGCCGTCAGCGGATACCAGGACCGCGTGCGCAACGCCGGGAACCTCATTGGCGAAGTTCGAAACCAGCCAATCCAGCTGTCGCTTCGTACCACCTAGATCGGGGTTCATCGGTCTCCTTTATCTCCGGTTAGGTTCATAGCTTGCATGGCACGGCCATCCCGGACGCCCTGCTGGTGACGACTCAGACTTGACCTGATGGATTCTGGGTCTCGGTGGGCCGCCTTGTCAGCGTTTCCGTTCACACCGCCGGGCACAAGTCGGTTACCCGGATCACGTTGCGGCAGACCGGCTGCCGTCCGCTTGTCCGGCGCGGACTGACTGACCCGCTGCGCGGCCTGCCAGCCCTCGTCACCCGGGGATTCGAACGACGAGGCCACCTGGGACCGATCGGCACTCGGATCGGAGAGCCACGCCGACATCATCTCCGCGAAGATCGGCGTGCCGCCCATGATCGAGTCACCGGGCGCATCCGCCGGCTGCAACCGCGTCTGGAAGAACGAGGCCGCCTTCGCCGGGTTGGACCGGAAGCTGTGCCGTCCGGGCTCCTTGACACCGTCGTCACCGCTCTGCGGCAGACCGATGCCCGGAATCGGGGCGGGACGCTGCGGCAGCACCGCACCCGGATCACGCTGCGGCAGACCGGTCGCACCGCGCTGCGGCAGACCGATACCCCGATCCGCGCCCTGCTCCTGGTGCGGCAGTGGATCGTTCAGCGGATCACGCTTCGGCAGCGGACCACTCAGCGGATCACGCTGAGTCAGACCACCCGAGAGCGAATCGGCGCCCGGCGCACCGCGCTGCGGCAGGCCGGTGCCCGGACCACGCTGCGGCAAGCCATTACCGGCATCACGCTGCGGGAGACCGTTCGAACCACGCTGCGGGAGACCACCGTCGGACGGACCACGCTGGGGCAGACCGCCCTCAGCCGGACCACGCTGCGGGAGACCACCGTCGGCGGGACCGCGCTGGGGCAGACCACCCTCAGCCGGACCACGCTGCGGGAGACCACCCTCGGACGGACCACGCTGGGGCAGACCACCCTCAGCCGGACCACGCTGGGGCAGACCACCCTCAGCCGGACCACGCTGCGGCAGGCCACCACCGGAAGGACCACGCTGCGGGAGACCACCGGCGGCGGAGTCGCGCTGCGGCAGACCACCGTCGCGCGGGGGCAGCGCGTCACGCTGTGCGGCGGGGCCGCGCTGGGGCGCGCCCGGCGCTCCCGGACCCCGCTGCCCCGGAGCGCCATTGGCGCCCGGCTGACGGGTCGGCAGACCACCGGCGGCCGAATCCCGCTGCGGCTGAGCATCCGCGGCCGGGTCACGACGAGTCGGACCCGAATCGGCTCCGCCACGCGGCTGCGGCGCGCCGTTCGCACCCGGATCCCGCTGCGGCATGCCGCCGGGGGCGGGACGCTGCGGCTGTCCGAGTCCGGCCTCACGGCCGGGGGCGCCATTGGCGCCCGGCTGCCGGGTCGGCAGACCGGTCGGCCCGGCCGGAGCGGCATCCGCTCCGCGCTGCGGCGGCAGACCCACGGACGGATTGCGTTGCGGCATGGACCCGGACTGGCCCGGCTGCGGCATCGCACCGGTCTGACCCGGCTGCGACGCACCTCCCGGCGCTCCCGGTCCGCGCGGCGCGGCGCCCGGCTCCCCCGGTGCACCCGGTCGCGGCGGCATGCCGCCCGGAGCACCTTGACGCTTGAGCATGTTGGCGGCGAGGCCGCCCCGCGGCTGCGCCGGGGGCTCGCCCTGGCCACGCTGCGGCAGCGCGGCGCCCGGCTGGGCGGCGGGCGCGGACGGACCGTTCACACCCGGATCCCGCTGGGGTAGGCCGGGTCTCGCGCCGCCCGGCGCGGACACCGTGTGCTTGACGGTCGGACCGTTCACACCCGGCTGACGGGTCGGCAGACCACCGGGCACCTGCGCGCCCGGCTGCCGGGTGGGCAGACCGGTCGAGGCGCTCGCCGCGGCCGGAGCCGGAGCGGGAGCCGGGCTCGGGGCGGCGCCCGCGGGCGCGCCCGCCGGAATCGGCCCGCTCACACCCGGATCCACGGTGACCATGACATTGCCGGTCGCCGTGCGGGTGACCGCACGCATCTGCATGGAGGCCGGAGTGCCGGCCTGGTTGCCCGCACCCTGCGACGCGGGAGCCGACGGAGTCGGAGCCGAGGGCTGCTGCCCCGGCTGCTGCGGCGGCACCGAGATGGCCCCGCCCACCGCCACGATCAGCGGCTTGGGCACGTGCACGGTGACGGTCACACCCGGATCCCGGGCGGTGTCGAAGGTCGGGCGCAGGCGCACGGTCAGGCCGTGGCGCTCGGCCAGGCGGCCGACCACGAACAGACCCATGTGGCGCGCGGTGTCCGGGCCGACCTCGGCCACGGCCTCCAGTCGCCGGTTGATCTCGGCCATCTCGGCCGGGGGCATACCGATACCGCGGTCGGCGACCTCGATCAGCAGACCCTGGTCGTGGGCCTGGGCGAAGGTGAACTTGACGTCGGTCTCCGGCGGAGACGCGCGCAGCGCGTTGTCCAGGAGCTCGGCGAACAGGTGCGCGAGGTCGGAGGCGGCGGGCTCGACCAGCGAACCGCGCGGGGTCGCGCCCAGCTTGACGCGTTCGTAGTCCTCCACCTCGGAGATGGCGGCGCGCAGCACGTCGGCGATCTCGACCGGCGCGGACTTGGTCCGGCGCTGCTTGGTGCCGGCCAGAATCAGCAGGTTGTCGCCGTTTCGCCGCATACGGGCGGCGAGGTGGTCGAGGCGGAAGAGGTTCTCGAGCAGGCGCGGGTCCTTCTCGTCGTACTCCATCGCCTCGATGAGCGAGAGCTGATGGTCGACAAGGGACTTGGAGCGCCGCGCCAGGGTCTCGAACATGTCGTTGACCTGGGTACGCATGGCGGCCTGGTCGGCGGCCAGGCGCAGCGCCTGACCGTGGATGTCGTCGACGGCGCGAGCCAGCTGGCCGACCTCTTCGTCGGTGTGCACCGGCATCGGTTCCAGCGGCACGTCTTCGGGGTCGGCGCCCTCACGCAGCGCGGAGACTTCCTGGCCGAGGTCGTATTCGGCGACGCGCAGGGCGGCCAGGCGCAGACGGCGCAGCGGGACGATCATCGCGCGCGCGATCAGCACGGCCAGCGCCAGGGCGCCGAGGATGGTGGCGATGACGATGATCGAGTAGCGGATCGCGTCGGAACGCGCCGCGGCCGACAGATCATCGACTCGGGAAACGATGTCCTTGGTCGCGCCGGACGCGATGGACTGATAGCCGTTGATGCTCGAGACCAGCGAGTCCTTCAGCTCGGCCACCGGCAGCTGACCGGCCAGCGCCTGCGGGCCGTTGACCAGCTGGACGCGGGTGTCGGCGCCACGCTGCAGATCGGCGATGGTCGCATCGCCGTCCGGGAAGCGGTGGGCGAGCACGGCCAGCATCTGCCGCTCGGTGCTGACACTGATCTGGATGTCCTTGAGGCCATCCTTCGGGTTGCTGCGTAGCGCTTCCGCCATGCCGGCGACCTCGTTGAACAGCATCCATCGGGTGTTCAGCGAGTCGACCAGGCGCAGCTTGGACTGGTCCACGGCCCGGTCGGCGACGGTCGACACGATGCTTTCCACCGTGCGCACGCTGTCGCCGCGAATCCGCTCGACCTGGGCGACCGTGTCGGGAATCGACTTCGAGGGCGCCAGACCCTGAGCGCGGATCGCCTTGGCGCCCACGATCATCTCGTCCAGCGCCGCACGGGCTGTGGGCAGGTCACTCAGCCGGGCCGCGGCCTTCTCGGCGAACGAGATCGCCGTATCCAATTGAGTGAGTTCCGGATCGGAGGTCAAGGACTGGGTCGGGCCCAGCATGACCATCTGCCCACTGGCCACCTGCGCTGCGTCGGCACTGAGCCCGGTGATCGCCGGGATCACCCCGACGTGGTCGGTGGCCGTCGAGAGCCGACTCGAATCGGCGAACTCGGCCGAGATCCTGGACGCACCCAGCACAACAGCGACCAACAGCGGCACGGCGAGCACCGCCGTGACCTTCCAGCGCAGGTCCCAGTTGCTCAGCGCCCAGCGCTTATTGCTGCCGGACCTAGCGGCGTCACGCATCTCCCACTCACTTTCCAAACTGGCCCCAGCCACGCGCCATCAGCGAGCCTCCGAGCGATCGCACGCTTGGCTCGACAGACGATGCTGACCGAGAACGGCGGCTGGCCGAGAAATTGCGTCCATGACGGCCGAAATATGTGACATGCGATTCTAACGGATCAATAACTTCTTGTGTGACCTCTTGGCAACCACCGGCTTCTGACCAGCCGTTTGCAGGCAAAATCAAAGGTCGCGGCGCCCGCCCGGACGTCGCGTGAAGTCTGCCACAATCAGGCTGATCTATCGAGGCGGGCATCTTCAGCGCTTCTCAGGACACAAGTCGGAGCTAGGGAGTCACCGGGTTGAACGCTAAGCAGGAGTACCGACCGGCGTATCAGCTGAGCCTGGTCGATCCCTCGGAGTTCTGGCGCACCGCGGCCGAATCCATCAGCTGGGATGTGCCTCCCACCCAGATTCTCGATACCGCAGCCCGCCCGACGGCGCGGTGGTTTCCCGACGCTCGCCTCAACACCTCCTACAACGCGCTGGATCGTCATGTGCGCGAGATCACAACTCCGGACGGGTCTTTCGAGGGTCAGGAGGGGGGTCGCGCCCAGCAACCGGCCCTAATATACGACTCGGCTATGACCGGGTCCAGGCGAATCTACACATATCGGGAACTGCTCGACGAAGTCGCCCGATTTGCCGGATCCATGCTGCGACTGGGCGTCAAGACCGGTGACCGCGTTGTCATCTATATGCCGATGATTCCCGAAGCCGTGGTGGCCATGCTCGCCTGCGCCCGAATCGGCGCGGTGCACTCGGTGGTCTTCGGCGGCTTCGCCGCCCACGAACTCGCGGCCCGCATCGACGACGCCGAACCTGTGCTGATCATCACGGCCTCCGGCGGCCTGGAACCCGGCCGCCGCATCGAATACCCGCCCATCGTGCTGGCCGCCCTCGACCTCGCGCTGACCACCGCCCCGCGCACGGTGCTGGTCAAGCAGCGAGAAGGCTTCCCCACCATTCGTTTCCCCGCCGAGCAGGCCGCCACCGACTCGCTGCCGGCCTCCTCCGAGACCGTGGCCGCCCGCTGGCTGGACTGGGACGAGGCGCAGATCGGCGCCGAACCGGCCGAACCGGTCTCCCTGGCCGCGACCGATCCCCTCTATATCCTCTACACCTCCGGCACCACCGGGAAACCCAAGGGCGTGGTGCGCGACAACGGCGGGCACGCGGTCGCCTTGGCCTGGTCGATGCGCAACATCTACGAGCTCGGCCCGGGGCAGACCATGCTCACCACCTCCGATATCGGCTGGGTGGTCGGGCACTCCTACATCGTCTACGCGCCACTGCTGGTCGGCGCCACCACGATCCTCTTCGAGGGCAAGCCGATCGGAACCCCCGACGCGGGCACGTTCTGGCGCCTGGTGGACGAATACAAGGTGGATGTGATGTTCACCGCACCGACCGCGCTACGCGCCATCCGCCGCGCCGATCCCGAGGCCGCGCTCGCCCACCAGCACGATCTGTCCGGGCTGCGGGCGCTGTTCTGCGCGGGTGAACGACTGGATCCGGCCACCTACGAATGGACCGTCGACACCCTGCTCGCCGACCGCCCCGACTGCCCGGTGGTGGATCACTGGTGGCAGACCGAGACCGGCTGGCCCATCTGCGCGAATCCGCTCGGACTCCAGCAGCTTCCGATCAAGCCGGGTTCGGCGTCCGTGCCGGTGCCCGGGTACCGGCTGCGGGTGCTCGACTCCGAGGGCAACGCGGTCGCCCCGAACACCGAGGGCAATATCGTCATCGGGCTGCCGCTGCCGCCCGGCACCCTGACCACGCTGTGGAAGGACGACGAGCGCTACGAACGCTCCTATCTCTCCGCCTACCCCGGCCACTATCTGACCGGGGACTCCGGCTTCTTCGACGAGGACGGCTACCTGTTCGTCCTGGGCCGCAGTGACGACGTCATCAATATGGCCGGGCACCGGCTGTCCGCGGGCGGGATCGAGGCGGCCATCGCCGGGCATCCGGCCGTGGCCGAGACCGCGGTGGTCGGCATTCCGGACGAGCTCAAGGGCCAGCGGCCGATCGGGTACGTGGTGCTCAAGACCGGCGTCGACATCGAGCCCGAACGGCTGCGCGCCGAGATCATCGACCGGGTGCGGGAGCGGGTCGGCGCCATCGCCACCCTCTACGACGTGGTCGCGCTGTCCTCGCTGCCCAAGACCCGCTCCGGAAAGATCCTGCGCCGCACCATGCGTCAGATCGCGGCGGGCGAATCCTTCGAGGTGCCGCCCACCATCGACGACGCCGCCATGCTGCCCACCCTGGAGAAGCAGATCCGCGACGCGGTGACGCTGATGGAGGACAAGGAGCGGATCGCCGCCGCCGAGGCCGCCGCGGTCGCCACCACCCCGATCCGCCGGCCCGACCCGAACGCCGGCGATCCGGCCGCGCCGACCGGCGACACCGCCGTCTCGGGCTAGCCTCAGAGTCTTTTCAGAATTGGTTCATCGGCCTCCTAGTTGAAGGGTTTAGCGTCGGGCGGGCGTGCGGGAGTCGCACGCGACTGTCGCTGTGCCTACTGCAAAGAAGGTCGCTGAATGAGCTTCGTCCGTAATCGTCGTGCCGGTGTGCTCCTCGGAGCCGGCGCGGTCGCCGCCGTCGCCCTCGCCCTCGCGCCCGCCACCGCCTCCGCCGCCCCGGCGGATCTGGTTGCGCCGCTCCTGAACTCGACCTGCTCGTTCGCCCAGGTGGACGCGGCGCTGCACGACAAGTCCCCGGCCCTGGCCCAGTTCCTGGACCAGAACCCCGGCTACAAGGCCGAATTGAAGGCCAAGTTCGACCTGTCCCCGGCCGAGCGACAGGCCGAACTCGACCAGTACCTGCGCGACAACCCGGACGCCGCCAACCAGGCCGCCGCCGACCCGCGCGCCGGTGGAATCGCCGCCTCCATCCAGCAGGTCGCCGACTCTTGCAACAACTACTGACCTAGCGGCTGCCAGAATGGAGCCCGTGGTCGAACGCGGTGAGGTACCTACAGTCCTGGTCGTCGACGACGACGAAGATGTGCTCGCGTCGGTCGAGCGCGGGCTCCGGCTGTCCGGGTTCCGGGTGGTCATCGCCCGGGACGGGGCGGCGGCGCTGCGCAGCGTGAACGAATTCGCCCCGGACGCCATCGTGCTGGACATGAACATGCCGATCCTGGACGGGGCAGGCGTGGTGACCGCGCTGCGGGCCATGGGCAACGAGGTGCCGATCTGCGTGCTGTCCGCCCGCAGTTCGGTCGACGACCGCATCGCCGGGCTGGAGTCGGGGGCCGACGATTACCTGGTCAAACCGTTCGTGCTGGCCGAGCTGGTGGCGCGGATCAAGGCGCTGCTGCGGCGGCGCAGTGACGTGCCCGCGTCCGTGATTCCGGGCGCGATCACGGTGGGGCCCTTGGAGGTCGACGTCGCCGGGTATCGGGCGCTGCTGCACGGCGCCGAGATCGAGCTCACCAAGCGGGAATTCGAGCTGCTCTCCACGCTCGCCCGCAGCGCCGGCGTGGTGCTGAGCCGGGAACGGCTGCTGGAGCTGGTGTGGGGCTACGACTTCGCGGCCGACACCAATGTCGTCGACGTCTTCGTCGGCTATCTGCGCCGCAAGCTCGAGGTGGAGGACACCCCGCGGCTGCTGCACACCATCCGCGGCGTCGGGTTCGTGCTGCGGGCACCCAAATGACCGGGGCGGCAGGCCCTTTCGCGCCCGCGGGCAAGCGCGCCGGCCGCCGCTGGTCCTACACGCTGCGCCTGCGCGTCGCCGCGGCGGCCGCGCTGGGCGCGACCATCATCGTGGCGATCCTGAGCTGGATCACCATCTACGCGATCGGCCGCAGCAATATGGCGCAGGCCGATCAACAGCTGTCGATGGTGTCGCGGCTGGTGCTCATCCAGCCCGTCTTCGCCGTCAATGTGGTCGACATCCTCGCGCCCAACAAGGAAATGGCGCTGACCGTGCGCATGGCGGACGGCTCGCTGGCCAGCACGCCGGTGCGGCTGCCCGAGCTGCCGGTCGGCAATGCCACCGTCATCGTCGACGGCAGCACCTACCGTGTGCTCACCACGACCGAGGCACAGCCCGCGGGACGCGTTGTCTCCCTGGGCATTCCGACCAACCAGACCGAGAAGACCATCAACGAGCAGCGACGCTGGGTGTACCTGGCCGCGGCGCTGGCGGTGACGGCCTCGGCCGGGCTGGGCTGGCTGCTGGGCGGGCGCGCGGTGCGGCCCATCGTGAAACTCACCCGCGCGCTCGACGAGCGCAGCCCCAGTGGTGAACCGGGCATCCCGCTGGACGGTTCCGGGGTGAAGGAGGCCGACAAGCTCGCCGAGGCGGTCAACACCCTGCTGGAGCGCGTGGACCGGGCGCAGCAGGAAACCGCCACCGCGCTGGAGACCGCACGCGATTTCGCCGCGGTGTCCGCGCACGAACTGCGCACTCCGCTCACCGCCATGCGCACCGACCTCGAGGTGCTCAGCACCCTCGACCTGAACGAGGAACAGCGGCGCGAGATCCTGACCGACCTGCAACGCGGCCAGAATCGGGTGGAGACCACCCTGGCCGCGCTGGAACGGCTGGCCGCGGGTGATCTCACCAATGACGGGGACCACGTGGTCACCGATGTGGGCGAACTCTGCGACGCCGCCGCGCAGTACGCCATGCGGCACTTCCCGCAGTTGACGGTGCGGATCGACACCGACGCCGAGCTGGTCACCCGGGGCCTGCCCACCGGGCTGCGGCTGGCCGTGGACAACGCCCTCACCAATTCGGCGCGGCACGGCGGGGCGACCCAGGCGCTGGTGTCGGCGCATCGCGCGCGCGACGGGCGCATCGTCATCACCGTCGACGACAACGGGCGCGGGCTGCCGGTCGCCGAGCGCGAGCAGGTGTTCGCGCGTTTCTTCCGGGGCAGTCAGGCCACCAAGGGCGGCTCCGGGCTGGGGCTGGCGTTGGTCGCGCAGCAGGCCCAATTGCACGGCGGCCGCGCGTATTTCGATGATGGACTACTGGGCGGGGTGCGCCTGGTGCTGGAGATTCCCGACCGCGGGGCGTGGTGGCCGCCGTCGGCCCCGGTGTGAGTGCACCGGTCTTTACCGAACTCTCAGACAACCGACAGAGCTGCGGGCATACCGGACCCGTACGGTCTGAACAGTGTTCGGAAAACGATCTCGCTGGGTCCTCGTCGTCCTGCTGCTCGCCGCCGCCGTCGCCGCGGGCGCGGTGGGCATCACCCGGTTGCGTTCCGCGCCGACCGCGGTCGCGCTGATCAACGACGACTCCGGCCCGTTGGGCGCGCGCATCGCGAAGGGCCTGCAGGACAGCGGAATCCGGCACTGGGATGTGGTCGACGAGGCGAGCGCCGCGGACTACGCGGCCGTGGTCACGTTGCCCGCCGACCTGAGCGCCGACATCAATTCCCTGGTCACCGACAAGCCCAAGAAGGCGCAGGTCACCGTGACCACCCACGATCGAGCCGACCCGAATCTGGTCAATGACGCGGTGACCGAGGTGACGAAGAAGGTCAGCGCGGCCGGGCTGGACACCCTGTTCTCGACCATGAACACCGCGCGACTGCAGGTCTCGCAGATCTCCGGGACGTCGGGGCTGCTCAGCGCGGGCGTACAGGCGGCGGCCGACGGCGCCCAGCAGTTCTCGGGCGGGGCGGATCAGCTGACCGGTTTCCTGGCGCAGGCGAAAGCCGGTGCGGGGCAGCTGACCTCCGGGATCGACGCACTGAACGCGACCTTGTCCGCGGCCACCACGCAGGCGAATCAGCTTGCCACGGCGCTGGATTCGACCGGGGTCACCATGTGGCAGGTCTCGCAGGCGGCGAGCACGCTCTCTGGCGGCCTCAACCTCGTGGTGCCGTTGCTGCAGGCGCTGCCGTTCGCCGGGGATCCGCAGCTGGCGAGTGTCATCACCCAGCTCCAGGGTTTGCAGAACGTGGCGAATCAGGCGGATGTCCAGCTCAGCGGCTTCGCCAAGCTGACCGGCACCCAAGTCACTCCGGATACCAAGGTCGGGCAGCTGCTGCGCGACGCGGCCGGACGGCTGAATGACGCAAGCGCCCAGTTGAATCAGGGCGCGTCGCTGGCGCAGAGCATTCCGGCGATCGCCGATCAGGCGGGCGCGCAGCTGGTGACCGCGATGGATGCGCTGACCGGCGGAGTCGCCCAATTGCAGTCCGTCACCAAGCTTCTGAGCAATCAGACGAACCAGGCCATGGGCTCACTCCCCCAGCTCGGCGTCCCCCAGCAGACCGTGATCGCGGCGGCCCTGACCGACCCGGTCGACATCGTTCGCAAATAACGTTTGCAAACAATCAGCAACGATCGGCGGTTCGCGGGAGTACACTGTGCCCGAATTGCTCTAATCGAGACGTTTCATCAGCTCGTCTGCTCGTTCCGCACCTTGGCTCCACCCAGCGCCCGGTACCGGAGAGGAAACGATCGTGAGCATGTTGATGGCCGCGCACGACATGTACGGCACGGTTCTCGCCCAGATGGGCAATCCCACCGCGGAAACCCCGCCGATGGCCGACAAGATGATGAAGATGTTCCGCTACTTCACCTGGTTCACCCAGATGTCGGGCATCGCCGCCATCACCTACGGCGGCGGGCGTTTCGCCTGGGAGAAATGGGGCGGCGGCTCGGCCTCCCCCAAGATGGTCGCCAACGCCATGCTCGGCGGCGCGACCGCCACCAGCGCGGGAACCATCATGAATGCCATCGTGGGGTAGCGATTCGGGAGACAATGCGGGGGCCATACCCCCGCATCCCCCTGGGGAGGAACCGATGACCTACGGCAACGATCCCTACTCGCAGCAACCGCAGCAGCCCGGATACGGGCAGCAGCCACCCGGGTACGGTCAGCAGCCGCCTCCCGGATACGGTCAGCAACCGCCCCCCGGCTATGGTCAGCAACCACCCGGCGGCTACCCCGGACAGCCTCAGGACTACGGGTACCAGCCCGCCCCCGGCTATGCCGCCTACCCGGCACCGCCCTACGCCAGTTGGGGCGCGCGCGTCGGCGCGTATCTGATCGACCGGCTGATCGTCTTCGTCCCCGCCGCCATCTTCTACGGCCTGGGATTCGCCATCGGTTTCAAGGACGCCGACTGCGTCACCGAGCAGACCGACACCTCCTACAGCACCAACTGTTCGGGTGGGCTGTCCGGGGCGGGCGTCGCGCTCATCGTCGTCGGCGCCCTGATCGCCCTGGTCGGCGGCCTCTGGCTGATCTACCGGGAGGGCACCACCGGCCAGACCCCCGGCCGGAAGATGCTCAACATCAAGCTGATTCGCGAAGCCGACGGCCAGGTGCTCGGCTTCGGGATGGCCTTCGTCCGCCAGCTCTGCCACGCGGTGGACAGTCTCGCCTGCTATCTCGGCTGGCTCTGGCCGATCTGGGACGCCAAGCGGCAGACCTTCGCCGACAAGATCATCAGCAGCATCGTCGTCAAGGTGTAGCGGTCCGAACACGACAGTGCCCGCCGCGCGGAATGCGCGGCGGGCACTGGTCTTTCGGCGTCCGGCGCGTCAGTTGACGACGTCCAGCAGGTCGATGACGAAGACCAGGGTCTTGCCGGAGAGGTGGTGGCCGGCGCCCGCGGGGCCGTAGGCCAGGGTCGGCGGGATGGTGAGCTGACGACGGCCGCCGACCTTCATGCCGGGGATGCCGTCCTGCCAGCCCTGGATCAGGCCGCGCAGCGGGAAGACGATCGACTCGCCGCGGTCCCAGGAGGCGTCGAACTGCTCGCCCGAGTCGTACTCGACGCCCACGTAGTGGACATCGACGGTGTCGCCGGGCTTGGCTTCGCTGCCGGCGCCCACAACGAGGTCCTTGATCACGAGTTCGGCGGGGGCGGGGCCGTCCTGGAACTCGATTTCCGGCTTGCTGCTCATGGGCTGTCCTCTTCGATTAGGGGATCGGAACGTTGACCACCCTATGCCCCGCGTATTCGGCCGCCCCCGGCGGAGGCGAAAATGGGCCGGTGGCCGAAGTAATCGATATCGACGATCCAGCAGATCCGCGGGTCGCCGATTTCCGCGACCTCAATAACGCCGATCGACGGCCCGACCTGCCCGGGGGCAAGGGTTTGGTGATCGCGGAGGGCGTGGTGGTGGTGCAGCGGATGCTGGCCTCGCGGTTCACGCCGTTCGCATTGTTCGGGGTCGCCAACCGATATGAGCAGCTGCGCGAGGATCTCGCGGCGGTGGATATTCCGTATTACCGGACCAGTGCCGACGTGATGGCGCAGGTGGTCGGATTCCATTTGAATCGGGGCGTGCTCGCGGGGGCATATCGGCCGCGGGAACTCACCCCCGCGGAAGTGGTCGCGCAGGCGCGCACGGTGGCGGTGCTCGAGGGCGTGAACGACCACGAGAACATCGGATCCATCTTCCGCAATGCCGCCGGACTCGGCGCGGACGCGGTGCTGTTCGGGGACCGGTGCTCGGATCCGCTGTACCGGCGGGCCGTGCGAGTGTCGATGGGGCACGTGCTGCGGGTCCCGTTCGCGCAGCTGCCGCCGTTCCCGGCGGGGCTGGACGTGCTGCGCGACAACGGTTTCCAGATCGTGGCGCTGACCCCGAATCCGAAGGCGGACACCCTCGCCACCGCCATGACCGGCGAGAAGGTCGCGCTGCTGCTGGGCGCGGAAGGGCCCGGGCTGACCGAGGAGACCATGCGGGCCAGCGACATCCGGGCACGCATCCCTATGACTCCGGGGACCGATTCGCTTAATGTGGCGACAGCGGCCGCCATGGCCTTCTACGAGAGAGTGCGAACCGAGTGAGTCATCCGCCCGACGGACCCTACGGATACGGGTATTCCGAACCGACCCCGTGGGCCAGCGGCATCGCCGTGGTCGTGCTGGTGACGGCGTTGACCGCCACGGGCGTGTACGCGTTCGGCGCCGCGCTGGCGCAGATCCATTGGCTGCTGGCGGTGGTGGTCAATCTGATCGCGGTCGGCGGGGCCGCGCCGACCGCCTGGCGCTGGCGGTACGCGCCGGTGACCCGGTGGGTGATCGCGGGCCTGGGCGCGGGCGTGCTGGTGGCCTGGCTGAGCCTGCTGCTGTTCTGATCCCGCCGCACCGAGGCCCGGAGTGTCAGGAGACGCGGTCGCGTCCGCGCAGCCAGCGCAGCAGTCCGCGTTTCCCGTTGTGCTCGACCGGCGGTTCCGGTTCGCTGTCCAGTGCGGGCGCTTCCCCCTTGGGGTACAGCGAGAACCCGCAGATCTGGATCTGGTCGGGGGTCAGGTCGTCCTCGGAAACCTGGTTCCGGTACCGGAATCCGAGCCACTCCTGATTGGCGGCGTCGGCGAAGTCCGGCGGGTCGAAGGGCAGCAGCTGCGGGTCGGGCAGTTCGCCGGGTACCAGCCGGATGGGATGCTCGCCCGCCCAGTAGGGCCGCTCCCAGACCCGCGGCATGCCCTCGTCCTCGAGGATGTTGACCCGGGTCGCGCTGAAGGAGCGGCGGAATTCGCCACGCTCCCAATACGCGAACGCGCCCCAGCCCAGTGACAGGTCGTAGGAGATCAGGAAGGTCTGCTCGGAGGCGAGCGGGCGGACCAGCAGCTCCGGCAGCCGGGTGGGCCGCGGCAGCGCAGCCTGGGTGGAGCAGACGACGGTGACGCCGGGATAGCAACCGATGTAGACGGATTCGCGGTCCGGGCCCGCCCAGACCTTCATGGTGCCGGAGGCGGCCGGCACCACGTCCCGGTCCGGATTGAGCTGTTTGGCGAGCGCGAAGGCGGCATCGGGGTCGGGTCCCGGATGCGCGCGCAGCACGGCCACCGGATCGGGGGCGTCGACGTACCAGAGGGATGAGACCGTTGATGGCACCGAAGTCACCTCCCTCGCACGCGAGCTACCTTTTAGCAACACATAGCGGCCGGGTCGGAACCGACGCCGATCGGCCGGGACCGACCGCCAACGGGATTGAATCTACCCCCGCGACAGCCCGAAATGCGGCTGTTCCCAACGCCGTTTCGCGGCGCGGCGACGAACGACATGCCGGAGGGTTAGTTACCCTCCGGCATTCGTGAAGATCGAAAGGGCGTCAGTGACCCGAGCTGCGCACGCCTAGCAGCACGTCCTCCCAGGACGGCATCGGAGCCTTGCCGCCGCGCTTGGCCCGATTCGGCTTCTGCGCGTTGGCTTTCGCGGCGGGCTGCGCCGGAGCGGGCGCCGGTTCCGGAGTGGCCTCGGCGGCCGGAGCCGGAGCGGGCGGCGTGGCGGGCAGTGCGGGGGCCGCCGCGGTCGCGGCCGGAGCAGCAGGCTGCACCGGAGCCGCCGGTTCCACCGCCGCCGGAGCCGGCGCGGGTGCGGGTGCAGGCGCCGGAGCGGCGGCCGTGGTCACCGGGACCGTGCCGTCGCCGACGGCGGCGCGCTGCTCGTAGTAGTCATCCACGTTCTGCTGCTGGGCGACTCGCGCCGGCGCGGGTTCGTACTCGACGGTCCGTTCCTCGCGCGGGGCGGGCGCGGGCGCGGCCACCGGAACCTCCGCCAGGACCGGGTCGGTCTGGTCCGGCAGGATGGTCGCCAGACCCCGCAGGGCCCGGCCGAAGTCGGGATCGATGAGGTCCGAGGCCGGATCGTCGAGCGGCACCACGGAACCGCCGTGCGCGTCGGGCTGGTAGCGCCAATGGGCGGCGATCACCGAACGGCCCGCCTGCCACTGCAATTGGGCGACCCAGTAGCCCTTCTCGTCCTTCCAGGCATCCCATTCGGCGACCTCGATATTGTGGCCGCGCTCGGCGAAGGCGGCCGACACGATCTCGATCAGGGTCTCGATGGCGGGACCGTCGTTGCGGACGGGGTGCGCCTTCTGCGCCAGCTCGGCGGCCCGGGCGCGTTCCAGCAGAACGGGATACGCGAAACGTTCGACGCGCGAGAGCGGCATGCCCGACTCTTCGGTGACCTGCTCCACCGAGGCGCCGGCACGGATACGAGCCTGGATATCGCGAGGGCGCATCGTGGCTTCCGTTTCGATCTCGATTTGGCCGAATCGGGCAAGATCTCCGCGGGCAGCGGCGCGCAACTTATCGTCGGCGGCGAGGCGGTACTTCTGACCGCTCTCGGTGTCGATGCATACGATATGCGTGGAATCGGGCGTCAATCCGATTACTCGAAGTTCACGCACCGTTACCTCCTGTTCGCTGCGCAACTCACAGCTATAGCTAGGCTCGCGACACCGCCCACGATCTGGAACAGTAGTGCACTTCTGTGAATCATGGGGCAAGACACGCGGCGCGGAAATCTGTTCCCAGACTTCCGCGCCGCATTAGTGTGATCGATTCGCCTCAGCTCCGAAACCGGGTTTCACGTGGCGCGTTCGCCCGATCAGGCGCCATTTCTACTGATCAGCCGAGCTTTTCGACGACCCAGTCGATGCAGCGGGTCAGCTGCGACACATCGTCGGGGTCGATGGCCGGGAACATGCCGACACGCAGCTGGTTACGGCCCAGCTTCCGGTACGGCTCGGTGTCCACGATGCCGTTGGCCCGCAGCACCTTCGCGACCTGCGCGGCGTCGACGGTGTCTACGAAGTCGATGGTGCCGACAACCTGCGAGCGCAGCGCCGGGTTCTGCACGAACGGCGTGGCGTACGCGCTGGTCTCGGCCCACGAGTACAGGCGCGAGGACGAGTCGGCGGTGCGCTTCACGGCCCAGTCCAGACCGCCATTGCCGTTCATCCACTCGATCTGGTTGGCGAACAGCAACATCGTGGCAAGCGCCGGCGTGTTGTAGGTCTGATCCTTGGTCGAGTTGTCGATCGCGATCGGCAGCGACAGGAACTCCGGGGTCCAGCGACCCGAGTTCTTGATCTCCTCCACCCGCTCCAGCGCCTTCGGGCTCATCAGCGCGATCCACAGGCCGCCGTCGGAGGCGAAGCACTTCTGCGGGGCGAAGTAGTACACGTCGGTGTCGGCGATGTTCACCGGCAGACCGCCGGCGCCCGAGGTGGCGTCGATGGCGACCAGGGCGTGCTCGGAACCGGCCGGACGCGACACCGGGATGGCGACACCGGTCGAGGTCTCGTTGTGGGCCCAGCCGATCAGGTCGACCGACGGGTCGGAGGTGGGCTCGGGGGCGTCGCCCGGCTCCGACTTCACCACGATCGGGTCACCGATGAACGGGTTGCCCTTGGCGACCGAGGCGAACTTCGAGGAGAACTCGCCGTTGCTCAGGTGCAGCGACTTCTCGCGGATCAGGCCGAAGGCGGCGGCGTCCCAGAACGCCGTGGTGCCACCGTTGCCCAGCACGACCTCGTAACCGTCGGGCAGGGAGAACAATTCGCGCAGACCCGAGCGCACCCGTGCCACCACGTCCTTGACCGGCTTCTGCCGGTGCGAGGTACCGAACACCGAAGCGCCGGTATCCACCAGGGACTGCAGCTGTTCGGGACGCACCTTGGAGGGTCCGCAGCCGAACCGTCCGTCGGCGGGCTTGAGATCGTCGGGGATGGTCGGGAACGCAGAGGTCATGGCGACCAGGGTAGTAGTGCTATCACCCGCGCTCACGGCCGGGTCCGGTCCGAAAAACAATCCCGCGGGCGGGTACCGGAAACGGCGCGTACGGCTGTGTTCGGCACCACACAGCCGTTACGGTTTACCGCCATGGACATGGCCGCAGAGCAGCGACCGAGCACCACATCCGACCAGCCGCCCGCTTCCACCCTGGCGCCACCCCCGGATTCGGACCGGCAATCCCCAACGGATTCGACACCGGTCCGGCCCGATCCGATGCGCCCTCGGCCCGATCCTGCGCGTCCCCGGCCCGGCGAAGTCCCCCGCCTCGGACTGCTGGCCCGGCTGTCCTCGCAATTCGGCTCCCGCGGCCTGACCCGCCGCGGCCCGCTCCTCGACGACGCCGCCCGCCGCGCACTGCTGCTGCACGGCCTCGAGGGCACCGCCACCGTGCTGAGCGCGCACGCCGACGCCGAGACCGGCCCGGAGTTCTGGGTGCGCGTCCAACTCGAGGACCGGCACGCCTACGAGACCCGGGTCCGCCAGCGCGCCACCACCGCCGACCGGGAATGGATGCAGCCCGGCGACATCGTCTGCTGCCGGGTCGATCCGGGCGATCACGATCGGGTGGTGCTGTATCTGCCCGCACCCGAGGAGACTTCGCGCACCAATATCGCCAAGATCCTGGCAGACGGCCGCCGCGCCCGCGCCACCGTGCTGGCCACCACCCCGGTGGCGGCGGATTACACCGGCCGCGACGACCCGGTGCTGCGCCTGGACCTGGAACTGCGCGCCTGGGACGAACCGAGCCCGTGGCGGGTGCGGGTGGTGCAGCCGGTCCCGCTGTCCGCCCTGGAACTGGTCGATCTGGGCCGGCATCTGGAGGTGGCGTTCTTCACGGTCGACCGCGGTGAATCGGTCGCGGTCGACTGGGCCGCTTCCCGGCGCGACGACTAGGGCAGATGCACGAATTCGAAGCCGTTGGCCCGCAGCGCCGGGAGCGCGGCCAGCATGCCCGGGCCGGTGCCCGACTTGGGGCGATGCATGTGGGCGAGTGAGATGCCGCCGGACTTGGCCGCCGACATCGCGGACTGCACCTGGCCGGCGGAGGCCGTCGCACCGAAATCGGCGTTCACCGAATAGCCGACCGGGGTTTCGCCCAGTTCCTGCACGATCGACACCGCCACCTCGTCGTAGTGGGCGGTGCCGGCCCGGAAGAAGCGCGGGCCGTGCCCGGTCAGGGCGGCGATGCGCTGATGATTGCCCCACACCTCGTCCACCGCGGCCTGGGCCGAGGCGGTGCCCTTGATCTCGTAGGCGGCGCGGCCGTTCACCGACAGCGGGCAGTGCGCGGTGCCGTGATTGCCGATCTCGAACAGCGGGTTACCGGCCAGCTGCCCGGCGCGGGCCGGGTTGGCGTCGATCCAGCGCTTGTTCAGGAACAGGGTGGCCGGAATCCGCTGCGCCTGCAGGAAGGACAGCAGGTTCTCGTCGATGTCGTTGTTGCCGGGGCCGCCGCAGGCGTCGAAGGTGACGGCGAACTGCTTGCCGGCCGGGTTGAACCCGGTGAGGATGCCGTCGAGGTCGACGCCCCACGCCTTCGGGGTCTGACCGGCATGCTTGGCCGCCACCGCGTCCGGGGACACCGTGGAGACCGGTAGCCGCGCCGGCGCGCCGGCCGGATCGGCCGCGCCACGGGGCGGTTCGAGGATGCGGTCGGACGAGTTGCCGTTCGCCACACCGCATCCGGCGGTGGCGAGACCAGCGGCCAGTGCCGCACCCACGGCGAAGAAGCCGCGTCTGGACAGTCCTGCGTCGAGCACCGGTGCAGGTTATGTGAATCCTGGGCCGCTAGCCACAACCAGAATCACGATTCTTCCAACCGTCGCGAACCGGCAACCAATTCGCCACCACGGTTGGAGCAGCCGTAATCCATTGTTCGACCGCACGATTCACCAGGGATGCGCACGGCGCGGCAGGGGCGGGCCGCACCACCCATAGGTGAATCGGCAATCTCGCAGCGCGCACAGCGTGTCCGCATTTCCAGCGCCATTCGGACTCCTCGTCCGCACGCTACCGACCCGGGCGCACCAGTGTGATCGATTTCCTTTTCATATCGGGGCCCCGAGTGCCCCAGACTGTAGCCTGCCCGACCGAAACAACCCTTTTGCAAGGAAGCGCATTGACTTATCCGAACAACCCGTACCCGCAGCAGCAGCCGGGGTACGGCTACCCGCCCGCCGACCAGCCCGCCCCGGGCTACGGCGCGCCCCAGCCCGGTTACGCGGCCCCGCCGCCCGGCTACGGGGCTCCCCAGTCGCCTTACGGCGCACCGCAACCCGCGTACGGGGCGCCCCAGCAGCCGGCGTACGACGCACCCCAGCCCGCCTACGGCGCTCCGCAGCCCGGTTACGGCGCGCCGCAACCCGCGTACGGCGCTCCGCAGCCCGGCTACGGTGCGCCCCAAACTCCTTATGGCGCACCGCAACCCGCGTATGGCGCACCCCAGCCCGGCTATGCTCCGTTCGGGGGATACGGGGCACAGTATGCGAGCTGGGGAGCACGAGCGGGCGCCTATCTCATCGACGGCCTGATCTACGCACTGCCCGCGGTGATCCTGCGGGTCATCGGGGTGACCGCGGGCACCTCGAAGGTGGAGTGCGAGGTCACCAGCGGCTATCACACCTCCTGCACCGGTGGCGGATTGAACGCGATCGGCTGGATCTGCATGCTGCTGGCCGCGGTCGTCTACCTCGGCGGCCTCGCGTTCCTCGCGAACCAGGAGGGCACCACCGGTCAGACGCCCGGCAAGAAGGTGGCCGGCATTCGCCTGATTCGCGAATCCACCGGGCAGCCCGTCGGTTTCGGCCTGGCGTTCGGCCGCAAGCTGCTGCACATCATCGACGCTCTCCCCTGCTACCTCGGCTTCCTGTGGCCGGCTTGGGACGAGAAGAAGCAGACCTTCGCCGACAAGGCGGTCGGCACCATCGTCGTGAAGGCGTAGCACCCCACTGAACGGCAATGGCCCGCAGCGATCATTCGCTGCGGGCCATTGTTCGTTCGAGGCACTCTAGTTGTGCGACACCAGGTCCCACCCGGTGACGGTCTCCGGCTTGCGGGGGGCCGGGCCGGTGTAGATGGCGGCCGGGCGGACCAGCTTGCCGAGCTGCTTCTGCTCGAGGATGTGGGCGCACCAGCCGGCGGTGCGGCCACAGGTGAACATGGCGGGCATCATGTGCGCCGGGACCTCGGCGAAGTCCAGGATCACGGCGGCCCAGAACTCGACGTTGGTCTCGATGGCGCGGTCGGGGCGGCGTTCCCGCAGTTCGGCCAGGGCGGCCTGCTCCAGGGCGGCGGCGACCTCGTAGCGCGGGGCGTCCAGGCGCTTGGCGGTGGCGCGCAGCACGCGGGCGCGGGGGTCCTCGGCGCGGTAGACGCGGTGGCCGAAGCCCATCAGCTTTTCCTTGCGGTCCAGGATGCCCTTGACCAGAGCCCGTGCGTCGCCCGACTTCTCGACGGCTTCGATCATCGGCAGCACGCGGGCGGGGGCGCCGCCGTGCAGCGGTCCGGACATGGCGCCGATGGCGCCGGACAGCGAGGCCGCCACGTCGGCGCCGGTGGAGGCGATGACGCGGGCGGTGAAGGTGGAGGCGTTCATGCCGTGCTCGGCGGCCGAGACCCAGTAGGCGTCGATGGCCGCGGTGTGGCGCGGGTCCGGGTCACCCTTCCAGCGGGTCATGAACCGCTCGGTAATGGTGGTGCACTCGTCGATCTTCTTCTGCGAGACGGCCGGCTGGTAGATGCCGCGCGCCGACTGGGCGACGTACGACAGCGCCATCACCGAGGCCCGGGCGAGGTTCTCGCGGGCGGTGTCGTCGTCGATGTCGAGCAGCGGCTCGTAGCCCCAGATGGGGGCCAGCATGGCCAGGCCGGCCTGCACGTCGACGCGGACGTCGCCGGTGTGGATGGGCAGCGGGAACGGCTCGGCGGGCGGTAGGCCGCGACCGAATTCGCCGTCCACGAGTAGCGCCCACACGTCACCGAAGGTGACCCGGTTGGCGACCAGGTCCTCGATGTCGACGCCGCGATACCGGAGCGCACCGCCGTCCTTGTCGGGTTCGGCGATGTCGGTGGTGAAGGCCACCACTCCTTCGAGACCGCTGACGAAACCGTCGGGGACGACGGAGCTGGGTACCGCAGCGCTGGCAGTCATGTTGTGACTCTCCTTGCAAATGGTGCTGCCCGATCCATGGGCAGCCACGCCGATCAACTGGAGCTTAACCCCAGCATTACTCCGGAGTAACGTCTGGCCCATGGTTGACCAGGAGAAATTGGCCACTGGGCCGATGGCGCACGAAGTCCCGGTGGATATCGATATCGCGGCTTTGCGTGTCGAGTACGGGGTCGATCAGGGCGACAACCATCCGCACCGCGACACCGACCTGGACGAGACCTGGTTGGCCGACGGCTGGGAGCCGTTGCTGCGCAATTGGATCGAGGACGCCACCAGCGCGGGCATGACCGACCCCAATTCCATGGTGCTCAGCACCGTGGAGATCACCGAGACCGGTCCGCGCCCGTCCTCGCGAACCGTGTTGTGCAAGGGGCTGTCTCCCGAAGGTGTGACTTTTTACACGAATTACGACTCGTTCAAGGGCCGCCAGCTGACCCAAACCCCGTACGCGTCGGCCACTTTCGTCTGGCCCGCGATGGGGCGGCAGGTGACGGTGCGCGGCCCGGTGCGGCGGGTGTCCGCCGAGGCCACCGCGGTGTACTGGCAGTCCCGCCCGCGCGGGTCGCGGCTGGGGGCGTGGGCCTCGGAGCAGTCGCGGACCATCGCCTCGCGGGCGGATCTGGACGAGCGCATGAACCAGACCCAAGCTCGCTTCGCCGAGGTGGACGACGTTCCGGTGCCGCCGTTCTGGGGTGGCTTCCAGATCCGGCCGGAGACCGTCGAGTTCTGGCAGGGCCGTCGCAGCCGCATGCACAACCGCATCCGGGTCACCGCCGAGCCGGGCAATACCGATGTGTCGGCCATGAAAGTCGAACGCCTCCAGCCGTGAACGAACCTTTTCGCTCACCCGGAAGAGTTGGATATCTCACGTTCAAATGATGGGATCATCGGTCCAAATTTACTGGCCAAGCGCACTTTGACCTGGCTAGGTTGAGTCGGTGAAGCTGCTCGCCGACATAACTCCATTACGGAATCCCGACTACCGGAGGCTCTGGACCACCGGCATCGTCACCGTGATCGGCGCGCAGCTGTCCGTCGTAGCCGTCCCCAAACAGCTCTACGACATCACCCACAGTTCGTCCTACGTGGGCCTGGCCGGCCTGTTCGGCCTGATCCCGCTCATCGTCTTCGGGCTCTGGGGCGGCGCGCTCGCCGACGCCATGGACCGCCGCAAGATGCTGCTCATCACCTCCGCCGGCACCGGCCTGACCGCGCTGGCCTTCTGGGCGCAGGCCGCGGCCGGACTGAACAACGTGTGGCTGGTGCTGATCCTGTTCTCGGCCCAGCAGGCGTTCTTCGCCATGAACCAGCCCGCCCGCAGCGCCATCTACCCGCGGCTGCTGCCGCCCGAGCAGCTGCCGGCGGCCAATTCGCTGAGCATGACGGTCATGCAGTTCGGCGCCATCGCGGGACCGGTGCTGGCGGGCATGCTGATTCCGTTCGCGGGCCTGTCCACGCTCTACCTGCTCGACGCGGTCGCCCTGCTGGCCACGCTGTGGGCCTCCTGGAAGCTGCCGCCCATCCCGCCGCACGGCGAGTCCCGGCGCGCGGGCCTGCGCGAGGTGTTCGACGGCTTCGCCTACCTGGCCACCCAGCGGATTCTGCTGGCCTCCTTCGCGGTGGACGTGGTGGCCATGGTGTTCGGCATGCCGCGCGCCCTGTTCCCGCAGATGGCGCAGGACAGTTTCGGCGACTCCGCTTCCGGTGGAACGGCTCTGGGCCTGCTGTTCGCGGCCATGTCGGTGGGCGCGGTGCTGGGCGGGGTGTTCTCCGGCTGGCTGTCGCGGGTGCGGCGGCAGGGCCTGGCGGTGGTGGTCTGCATCGTGCTGTGGGGGCTCGGCATGGTCGGTTTCGGCCTGGCGGTGGGCCTGATCGGGCACGGGCTGAGCATGACGCTCGCGCTCTGGATCGCGCTGGCCTGCCTGGCCTTCGGCGGCGCGGTGGACATGTTCTCGGCGGCGCTGCGCACCACCATGCTGCAGTCGGTGGCGACCGACGAGATGCGCGGCCGGCTACAGGGCGTGTTCATCGTTGTCGTGGCGGGTGGACCGCGCATCGGTGATGTTGCGCACGGTTTCGCGGCCGCGGCGGTGGGTACCGCGACGGCCGCCGCGGGCGGCGGCGCGCTCGTCGTGATCGGCATGATGGCGGCGGCCGTGGTGTTTCCCGCGTTCGTGCGATACCGGGTGGCACGTGCCCATTCCGAGGTTCCGGTGGCCTGACGTCCGGCCTTCATGCACATAGCACATGACCGCCGCTCGCCTCACCTGCGAACGATGTGACTGTGAGGTAGTCAAGGGACACCCTCATTACTCGGGCGTAGTGGACAGCGGCTAGCGTTGAGGCAAGCGCATCGTGTGTCACCCGCGTCGATGCCTACGGTTTCAAGCCTGAGAGGGATCCTTCCGTGCCCGCTGAGAACATCATCAACGTCGACGACGACGCCAAGCCGGTACTCCAATACCCGGGCGGCGAGTACCCGATGACCGTCGCCAAGGCTGTCGAGGGCAATGACGGGATCGACCTGGGCAAGCTGCTCGCCAGCACCGGGTACACCACCTACGACCCCGGTTTCATGAACACCGCGTCGACCAAGTCGGCCATCACCTACATCGACGGTGAGGCGGGCATCCTGCGCTACCGCGGGTACCCGATCGAGCAGCTGGCGGGCAAGGCGACCTTCATCGAGGTCAGCTACCTGCTCATCTACGGCGAGCTGCCGACCCCGACCCAGCTCGACGACTTCACCGACCGGATCCGCCGGCACACCCTGCTGCACGAGGACCTGAAGCGGTTCTTCGACGGCTTCCCGCGCAACGCGCACCCGATGCCGGTGCTGTCCTCGGCGGTCAACGCGCTGTCGGCCTACTACCAGGACTCGCTGGACCCGCGCGACCCCGAGCAGGTCGAGCTGTCCACCATCCGACTACTCGCCAAGCTGCCGACCATCGCGGCCTACGCGTACAAGAAGTCGGTCGGCCAGCCGTTCCTGTACCCGGACAACTCGCTGTCGCTGGTGGAGAACTTCCTGCGGATGACCTTCGGCTTCCCGGCCGAGCCCTACGAGGTCGACCCGGAGATCGCCGCCGCGCTGGACATGCTGCTCGTCCTGCACGCCGACCACGAGCAGAACTGCTCGACTTCGACTGTGCGCCTGGTGGGTTCGTCCGACGCCAACCTGTTCACCTCGGTGTCCGGCGGCATCAACGCGCTCTGGGGCCCGCTGCACGGCGGCGCCAACCAGGCCGTGCTGGAGATGCTCGACGAGATCAAGGCCAACGGCGGCGACGTCAAGGAGTTCGTCCGCAAGGTCAAGAACAAGGAAGACGGCGTGAAGCTCATGGGCTTCGGGCACCGCGTCTACCGCAACTACGACCCGCGCGCGACGCTGGTCAAGAAGGTCGCGGACAACATCCTGGCCAAGATCGGCGGCGACGACCAGCTGCTCGACATCGCCAAGGCGCTGGAAGAGGCCGCGCTCACCGATGAGTACTTCATCGAGCGTCGCCTGTACCCGAACGTCGACTTCTACACCGGCGTCATCTACCGGGCCATGGGCTTCCCGACCCGCATGTTCACCGTGCTGTTCGCCATGGGCCGGCTGCCGGGCTGGATCGCGCACTGGCGCGAGATGCACAGCGAGCCGCTGAAGATCGGCCGTCCGCGCCAGATCTACACCGGTTACGGTGAGCGCGACTACGTGGAGATCAACGCTCGTTGATCCCTTCGGGCCTGCGCCCGAACAGATTTCGCGGAATCCCCGCCGCCCACGCATCGTGGCGGCGGGGATTTTCGTTTACAAGGACTTGTTAAGGATCTTGCTGGAGCGGGGCGGCAATCTTGTTCTCGGGAGCGGGAAACCGGCTCACAGAACACGAAACAGATTGTGCCGCAAGCACAAACGGATGAATGAGGGAACACATGAACCCGCTGTACCTGCTCAACGCCGGATCCTCGATCGCCGCCAACGCGACGGCCGCCATCGGCAATCTGATCAACATCTTCAACGCACTGACCCACCCGCACCCCTGAGCCGACGCTGAGGGACAGCGCCGGGGGGCGAGGTTCCGGGGGTGACGTCGGGGGGCGACACCCGGAGGGGACGACAGGTTCCGGGGGAATCGGGGGAATCGCAGTCGGGGGGCTGCACTCCGGGGGGGGAATCGCAGTCGGGGGCTGCGCTC
>NZ_BAAGUM010000004.1:0-765144 GCF_054781395.1 Nocardia tengchongensis | reverse complement strand
CGTCCTTGGCGGCCCGGATCACGCGCACGGCGATCTCGCCTCGGTTGGCTACGAGGACCTTGCGCAGGCCGTAACTCCCTTCCACGGAAACCGATTCGGCGCTCATGCCGCGGCCCAGCTGCGCGGCGGGACGAAGGCGCTCGCGCGCGGCGGCCCGATCCAGCGCACGGGAGCCACCGCGGGCGGGGCACTCTCCACGGAATTCGCGAGCGCGCTCACCAATGCGATGAGCAGGGCGGCGGTTTCGATGTCGTCGGGATTGCCGCGTTCGACGCGGACCAGGGGTGCTGTCATGTGCTTCTCGCTCTGCTCACTGGGGTGGGTTGCCATGCTTGCGAATCGGCAGGTCGGCGTGTTTGGTCCGCAGCATGGCGAGGCTGCGGATGAGCACCGAGCGGGTGTCGGCGGGATCGATCACGTCGTCGACCAGACCCCGCTCGGCGGCATAGTAGGGGTGCACCAGTTCCGAGCGATACTCGGCAATCTTGTTCTGCCGCATCGCCTCCGGATCCTTCGCGGCATTGATCTCACGGCGGAAGATCACGTTCGCGGCGGCCTCGGCGCCCATGACGGCGATCTCGTTGCTGGGCCAGGCCAGCGCCAGGTCCGCGCCGATCGACCGGGAATCCATGACGATGTACGCGCCGCCGTAGGACTTGCGCAGGACCACCGAGACCCGGGGGACCGTGGCGTTGCAGTAGGCGTAGAGCAGTTTGGCGCCGTGGCGGATGATCCCGCCGTGCTCCTGCGCGACACCGGGCAGAAAACCCGGCACGTCGATCAGCGTGACGAGCGGAATATTGAACGCGTCGCAGAGCTGCACGAACCGGGCGGCTTTCTCCGAGGCGGCGATGTCGAGCACCCCCGCGAGCATGTTCGGCTGATTGGCGACCACGCCCACCACGTGCCCGTCGAGGCGGGCGAAGGCGCACACCACATTCGCCGCCCACTGTTCGTGCACCTCGAAGATCTCGTGGTCGTCGACGATCTCCTCGATGACCGCGCGCACGTCGTAGGGTCGGTTCCCGTCGAGGGGGACCAGATCGTAGAGCGACTCGTTGCGCCGATCCGGGGGATCGGTGCACACCACCGTCGGCGGATGCTGACGATTGTTGGCCGGCAGCATCGACAGCAGATGCCGGACATCGTGCAGGCAGGAGGGTTCGTCGTCGTAGGTGAGATGGGTGACACCCGATGTGCGCGAATGGATGTCGGCCCCGCCCAGCTCGTTCATGGTGACCCGCTCGCCGGTCACCGCCGCCACCACGTCGGGTCCGGTGATGAATATCTGGGCCGTCTCCCGGATCATGAAGACGAAATCGGTGAGCGCGGGACTGTAGGCGGCGCCACCGGCGCAAGGTCCGAGGATGACGCTGATCTGCGGAATCACGCCGGAGGCCTTGGTGTTTCGCGCGAATATCCCACCGAAACCGGCCAGCGCGGTGACCCCTTCCTGGATGCGGGCCCCCGCACCGTCATAGAGCCCGACCAGCGGTGCGCCCGCGGCCAGCGCCAAATCCATGACCTTGTGAATCTTCTGCGCGTGCGCCTCGCCCAGCGCGCCACCCAGAATCCGGAAGTCCTGCGCGAACACGAACACCGTCCGCCCCTCGACGGTCCCCCAGCCGGTGACCACGCCGTCGGTGTGGTGACGCCGGTGCTCGAGCCCGAATCCTGTTGCCCGATGGCGTCGTAACGCCTCGATCTCCTGGAACGACCCAGGGTCCAGCAGCAGGTCGATCCGCTCGTAGGCGGTTAGCTTCCCCTTGTCGTACTGACGTTGCGTCGCGGCCGCATCGGGCCCGGCCAGTACCGATTGTTTGAGTTTGTCGAGCTCCTCGACGTGTTCACGCATGCCTGTCCTCGGTGGTGATCGGGAGTGGTCCGGAATCGGTTGGCGACCAACCACTTCCGGACTCCACTGCCTCCGAGTCTGACCCACGGGTCCTAGAGCGTCGCTCAAATGCAGAGGTCCCGACGGCTTTATGGTGTATACGTGATGCGTATTTGATTTGTCATTCATTCTCGATGCGTTGGCATAGCGGGTAGTCGATGGTTTGGGAACATTTGGGCTTTAACCATCAAATTACGGTTTGTTCACGAAGCTGATACCTGCCGACCGTTAGGCTGGAGTGGCCTCCAGTGCCGTGGGTATTGATTTCCCGCGCTTTGCCGGGAAAAGGTAGTAGGGAGCGCCCGTGACACAGCAAATCTATGCCCGTGTGCTAGGACCGCTAACGCTAGCGCTGCAGAACCGGAATGCCACACCGACGGCTCAGAAACAGCGGCAATTGCTCGCGCTGCTGCTCGTCCGGCATTCGACTGTCGTGCCGGTGTCCGCGATGATCGAGGAATTATGGAACGAGGATCCGCCACGCAGTGCCGTGACGGTGGTGCAGACGTATGTGCTCGGGATCAGGAAGCGCATGGCCGAGTTCCTGGACGTCGAGCACGGTGAGGTGGCGGACCGATACCTGCGCACCTGGAGCAAGGGGTATCTGTTCGACGCCCGCGACTGTGTGCTGGATGTCAGGGATTACCAGGTCATGGCCGAGGCCGCGCGCTGCGCGGCCGCGGTGGGTGACGATCGGCGGGCGGTCGAGCTGTACACCGCCTCGGAGGCCCTGTGGACCGGCCCGCCGCTGCTGGATGTGGAGGCCGGGAATCCGCTCACCGCGGAATTGACGCATCTCGAGCAATTGCGCTTGGTGAATCAGGAGCGGCGGATCGAGGCCCTGTTGCGATTGGGCGGTCATCGTGAGGCCTGCCCCGATCTGGCGAGATTGACCGCCGAGCAGCCGCTGCACGAGCGGATGCAGGCGTATTACATGTACGCGCTGTGTCGATCGGGGCAACGGTATAGAGCGCTCGAGGTCTATCACAATTTCGCCGAACTGATGCAGCGCGAACTCGGGCTCGACCCGTGCTGGCGACTTCGACAATTGCACCTGGATGTTCTCAATGCCTCCGACGAGTCGGTGGCTGATGTATTGGAGACACGGCATGCGGGCTATTTGATCGGCTGGAACGCGACCCCGAGGCTCGACAGGTCCGCCCGCCCTGCCTGATCACTTGTTCTCATTCTTCGATTCACCTCTATGACCTAGCGCTTGCCGGTGGCGTCGACCGGCGATTCCACCGTAGCCCCGCCCTCGGACGGGGCTACGCTGCTGTGTTCCTCCCCTGATCCTGTTGGCCGCGTGTGCCTTTCAGTGACGATCCTGTCAGCGACGGTCGCAGTCCCGGCTCGAGGACCGCTCGAGCCGGGAGCTAGAGCGGCCCTCGAGCCGGAGGCGAGACGCTGAAGCAGACATCGGAGCTTCGACAAGCATTCGGCGCGAAGGAGAATTGCTATGTACGCCAACACATTCGGGGGCATGCGGTGAGCCGGCGTGTGGTCGTCACCGGACTGGGTGTGCGGGCACCCGGTGGATCCGGCAAGGACGAATTCTGGAAGCTGTTGTCCGAAGGCCGCACCGCGACCCGGGCCATCAGCTTCTTCGACGCCGCACCGTATCGGTCCCGGGTAGCGGGCGAGGTCGATTTCGACGCGCTCGCGGAAGGGTTGTCGCCTCGCGAGATTCGGCGCATGGACCGCGCGGCGCAGTTCGCGGTGGTGTGCGCCCGCGAGGCGGTCGCCGACAGCGGCCTGGCGATCGAGTCGGTGAATCCGTTCCGCCTCGGGGTGAGCCTGGGCAGCGCGGTCGCCGCAGCGACCAGCCTCGAACAGGAGTACCTGGTGTTGTCGGACTCCGGCCGCAGCTGGGTGCTCGACGAAAAGCATCTGTCGCCCTACATGTTCGACTACATGGTGCCCAGCGTCATGCCCGCGGAGGTGGCCTGGAGCGTCGGGGCGGAGGGCCCGGTCGCCATGGTCTCCAACGGCTGCACCTCCGGCCTGGATTCGGTCGGGCACGCGGTGCAGCTGATCCGCGAGGGGTCGGCCGATGTGATGATCGCCGGCGCCGCCGACACCCCGATCACCCCGATCGTGGTGGCCTGCTTCGACGCGATTCGCGCGACCACCCCGCGCAACGACGATCCGGAGCACGCCTCGCGCCCGTTCGACAACTCCCGCAACGGTTTCGTGCTCGCCGAGGGCGCGGCCATGTTCGTGCTCGAGGAGTTCGAGAGCGCCCGCCGCCGGGGCGCCCGCATCTACGCGGAGGTCACTGGCTACGCGACGCGCTGCAACGCCTACCACATGACCGGTCTCAAGGCCGACGGCCGGGAGATGGCCGAGGCGATCCGGGTGGCCCTGGACGAATCCCGGGTCGATCCCACCGCGGTCGGCTACGTCAACGCGCACGGCTCCGGCACCCGGCAGAACGATCGGCACGAGACCGCCGCGGTCAAGCGCAGTCTCGGCGAGCACGCGTATCGGACGCCGATGAGCTCGATCAAGTCCATGGTCGGTCATTCGCTGGGCGCGATCGGTTCGGTGGAGATCGCCGCCTGTCTGCTGGCACTGGACTACCAGGTGGTGCCGCCCACGGCCAACCTGCACGAGCGCGATCCGGAATGCGATCTCGACTATGTGCCGCTGACGGCCCGCGATCACCGCATGGACACCGTACTGACGGTCGGCAGCGGGTTCGGCGGATTCCAGAGCGCCATGGTGCTGCGCCGCACGTCGGAGGTCGCGGCATGAGCGTCGTGACGGGAGTCGGCGTGATCGCGCCGAACGGGCTCGGTGCCGAACCCTTCTGGGAGGCGGTTCTGGCCGGTAGAGGCGGCATCGGGCCGCTCACCCGGTTCGACACCACCGGGTCGGGCGCGTGCCTGGCCGGGCAGATCGCGGATTTCCAGGCCGCGCAACATCTTCCGAGTCGGCTGCTGCCGCAGACCGACATCTCCACCCGACTCGCTCTGGTGGCGGCGCAGTGGGCGCTGGACGACGCGAAGGTCGACACCGCCGAACTGACCGATTACGACATGGGTGTGGTGACCGGAAACGCTTCGGGCGGTTTCGAATTCACCCATCGCGAGTTCAACAAGCTGTGGTCGATGGGCTCCGAGCATGTCAGCGTCTACGAGTCGTTCGCCTGGTTCTACGCGGTCAACACTGGGCAGATCTCCATCCGGCACGGCATGCGCGGACCCAGCAGCGCCCTGGTCGCCGAACAGGCCGGCGGCCTGGACGCGGTCGGGCACGCCCGGCGCACGGTGCGGCGCGGGACGCCCCTGGTGGTCACCGGGGGCGTGGATTCCGCACTGGACCCGTGGGGCTGGGCCTCCCACGTCGCGGGCGGCAGCCTCAGCACCGCGACCGATCCGGCGCGGGCCTATCTGCCTTTCGACGCCGAGGCCACCGGCAATGTGCCGGGGGAGGGCGGGGCGATGCTCGTGCTCGAGGATCCAGAGGCGGCACGGGCCCGGGGCGTGCCGCATGTCTACGGTGAAATCGCCGGGTACGCACAGACATTCGATCCGCCGTCGGACTCCGGTCGGCCGTCGGGTCAGCGGCGCGCGATCGAGCTGGCCCTGACCGACGCGGGTGTGACCCCCGCCGACGTCGATGTGGTGTTCGCCGACGCCGCGGGCCTACCCGAGCAGGATCGGGCGGAGGCGGCCGCCCTGGAAGCGGTGTTCGGCGCTGCCGGCGTGCCGGTCACGGCGACGAAACCCTTGACGGGACGGCTGTTCTCGGGCGCGGGGCCGCTCGACATCGTCACCGCCGTTCTGGCCATGCGGGATTCGGTGATCCCGCCCACGGCCGGCACCCTCACCCCGGCGCCGGAGTACCGGATCGACCTGGTCCGCGGGGACGCGCGGCCCGCCACCATCGAAACCGCCCTGGTGCTGGCCCGCGGCCGCTGGGGTTTCAACTCCGCTGTGGTGGTCCGCAGCGTCGACCAATGAGCTGTCGAACCAACGCAATACCCGAGCAACAGCACAATCGAGGAGCCAATCATGTCCATGACCATCGACGAACTGCGGCGAATTCTGGTGGAGTGCGCCGGCGGTGACGAGACCGCACCGGAGCTGGCCGGCGATATCGCCGAGGTCGAGTTCGAGGAACTCGGCTACGACTCGCTGGCCTTGATCGAGACGGCCTCGCGCATCGAGCGCGATTTCGGGGTGAAGGTCCCTGAAGACCGGCTCGTCGAGGTGAAGACCCCGGCCGAGCTGATCGGCATCGTCAACGGGCAGTTGGCGGGTGCGGTATGAGCATCTTCCGGATGAGTCATCACCGGGTCGTGGAGGCGGCGCTCCCCGACGTCTATCGCCTGGTCGCCGACGTCACCTACTGGCCGGTCATCTTCGAGCCCAGTGTGCTGGTGCGGCACCTGGATCGCTCGCCCACCGAGGAGCGGTTCCGGTTGTGGGCGACGGTCAACGGCGAGGTGAAGAACTGGACCTCCCGCCGGGAGTTCGTGGCCCGGCAGCATCGGATCACCTTCGAACAGGAGCGCAGCGCGGCGCCGATCGCCTCCATGGGCGGCCAGTGGACCTTCGAGGAGGTGGGGGCGCGCAGCACGAAAATCACGCTGGACCATCACTTCTCGGTGATCCCGGGTGGTGATCAAGCGGCGATCGCGGATGCGGTGGACCGTAACAGCGTCACCGAACTGGCCACTCTGGCCCGCATCGCGGAACTGGGATACCCGGTGTCGCAGGTGCTGCACACCTTCGAGGACAAGGTGGTCCTGGATGCGCCGGCCGCGGAACTCTACGACTTCGTCTATCGCAGCGACCGCTGGCCCGACCACGTCCCGCACGTCGGCCGGGTGGAGCTGACCGAGGACGAGCCCGGCGTGCAGCTCATGGAGATGGACACCGTCACCGCAGGCAGCGTCCCGCACACCACCCGTTCGATCCGCATCTGCGTGCCCGCCGAGCGCATCGACTACAAACAGCTGGTGCCGCCCGCCATGCTGTTCGGCCACAGTGGCAGTTGGGAATTCGCCGACAGCGGCGCGGGCGCCGTGGTCACCGCCCGGCACCTGGTCGCGATCAACCCCGAGGTGGCGCGCGAAACCCTCGGCGCGCACTCCACTCTCGTGGACGCGCGCGCCTATCTGGCCGAGGCGCTGGGCACCAACAGCCGCAACACCCTGCTGTGCGGGGTCCGGGAGGTCGCCGACCGCCGGGCCGAGACCACGAAGTCACCGCGATGACCGCCACCGGAGCCCGGCCCCTCGCGCGACCGGTGGTGCGCGAGGTGGCCGAGGACGTCTTCGCCTACACCCACGATCGCGGCGGGTGGTGTGTCAGCAATGCCGGGGTGGTCGCCGGGCGCGACGGCGCGCTGGTGATCGACACGCTCGCCACCGAGGGACGCACCCGCGCACTGGCCGAGTTCGTCGACCGGCATGCGGGCGGGCCGGGCCGCACCATCCTCAACACCCATCACCACGGGGACCACAATTTCGGCAATCACCAGTTCGGCGGCGCGGCGATCGTCGTCGCCCACGATCGGATCCGCCAGGCGATGATCGAGACCGGGCTGGCGTTGACCCAGCTGTGGCCGCAGGTGGACTGGGGCGATGTCCGAGTCACCCTGCCCACCATCACCTTCAGTGATCGGGTGACCGTCTGGGTGGGGGAGCGGCGCGTCGAACTCATCCATGTCGGGCCGGCCGCGCACACCACCAACGATGTGGTGGCCTGGCTGCCCGAGGAGAAGGTGCTCTTCGCCGGTGATGTCGTGATGTCCGGGGCCGCGCCGTTCTGCCTGTTCGGTTCGGTCCGCGGCACTCTCGACGCGATGCGCAAGCTCACCGCTCTCGGTGCGCGGACCGTGGTGGCCGGGCACGGTCCGGTGGCGGGTCCGGAGATCCTCACCCAGACCATCCGCTACCTGCACTGGATCGAAAACCTTGCGGCGGAGGGCAAGTCGCTGGGCCTGGCCCCGCTCGAGCTGGCGTCGCAGGTGGAGCTGGGCGAGTTCGGGGAGTTGATCGACGCCGAGCGGGTGGTGGGTAACCTGCACGTCGCCTACGCCGAGCTGGACAGCCCGGAAATCGGTGTGCCACTGGATGTCCTGGCCATTTTCGACGAGATGGTCACCTACAACGGCGGGCAGGTGCCGCAATGCTGGGCGTGAGCACCGAAGTCGTCGACGTGTGCGTGGCCGGTGGCGGCCCGGCCGGGTTGACGGCCGGGCTGCTGTTCGCCCGCGCCGGCGCGAATGTGCTGGTGCTGGAGAAGCATCCGGATTTTCTGCGCGACTTCCGCGGCGACACGGTGCATCCGTCGACGCTGATGGCGCTCGACGAGCTCGGGCTGGCGGAGGAGTTCCTGAAGCTCCCGCACGTCGAACTGCCGCAGTTGCCGATGGCGACGGCGATGGGACCGGTCACCTTCGCCGACTTCCGCCGGTTGCCGGGCCGATTCCCGTTCGTGGCCTTCATGCCGCAGTGGGATGTGCTCAACTTCCTGGCCGAATCCGCCCGCCGCTACCCCAATTTCCGGCTGATCCAACAGGCGGAGGTGACCGAGCTGATCGCGCACGACGGAACGGTGACCGGGCTGCGCGCGCGTACCCCCGAGGCGGTGTTCGAGGTGCGCAGCCGACTCGTCGTCGCCGCCGACGGGCGCAATTCGCTGGTGCGACACCATGATTTGCTCCAGGTCGCGGCCAGCCGCGCGCCCATGGATGTGCTGTGGTTCCGGGTGAGCAAGCCGGCGGGCGAACGTCTGCCGGCGGTGCGCAGCGGGCGGGACTTCTTCATCGTCTGCATCGATCGCGACGAATACCTACAGGTCGCCTACATGATTCCCAAGGGCGGCTTCGAGGCGGTGCGCGCGCGGGGGCTCGACGCGTTCCGGGCCGCGATCGCCGCCATCTACCCGTCGTTGACCGCGGCGCTGACGGTCGAGATCGACGACTGGGACGCGATCAAACCGCTCGATGTCCGGGTCGACCGGCTGCGGAACTGGTACCGGCCTGGCCTGCTGGCCATCGGTGATGCCGCCCATGCGATGTCCCCGGCCGGCGGGGTCGGGATCAACCTCGCCGTTCAGGACGCCATCGCCGCCGCCCGGCTGCTCGCACCGACCCTGCGGGACGGCCGCACACCCACCACCACCCAGTTGCGCGCGGTGCAGCGGCGCCGCGAATTGCCCATGCGCGTCGTGCAATTCGCGCAACTACGACTGCTCACCGATCTCTATCCGAGCGCCGAACGACCCGGTACCGACAAGCCGCTGCTGGCGCGGCTGCTGCGCCGGTTCCCCGGGCTGGCGCACGTGGTCGCGCGGGTCATCGGACTCGGTGTCCGGCCCGAACACGTGCCCTCGAAACCCCACGCACCCCGCCTCGAAGCGATGACACAGGAGAAGTGATGGCCACGTATCTGCTCGTTCCCGGTGCGTTCCACGGCGGTTGGGTCTGGCAGCGGGTGGCGCCGCTGCTGAGCGCCGCCGGCCACCGGGTGCTCACCCCCTCGCTGGTCGGCCTCGGCGAACGCGCCGAGTCGCTCGGCCCGGAGGTCGGGCTCGGCACCCACGTCCAGGATCTGGTCGAGCTGGTGCGCGCGGCCGAGTTGCGCGATCTCGTGCTGGTCGGTCACAGCTACGCCGGGATCGTCATCACCGCGCTCGCCGACGCGCTGCCCGATCGGGTGGCCGAGCTGGTCTATGTCGACACCTTCGTCCCCCGGGACGGTGAGGCGGTCGCGGACATCATGGCCCCCATGGTCGACGCCTTCGCCGCGCTGGCGGCCGAATTCGGTGACGGCTGGTGTGTTCCGCCGCAGACCGAGCCGATGGGCGACGGCGGGCTCTACGGGGTCACCGACGAATCGGATCTGAGCTGGCTGGTCTCGATGCTCACCCCGCAGTCGCTCGAGACGTTCACCGAGCCCATGGTGCTGCGCAATCCCGATGCGCTGCGGGAGATTCCGGTGACCCATGTCCACTGCACCGGGGGCGGGGCCGAGTTCCAGGCCATGCGCGCGGCCATGCCGCGCACCCTGCCGCCGGCGGATCTGCCCGCCGAGCGGCTGAAGCTGCTGCCGACCGGGCACGACTGCATGATCACCATGCCGCGCGAATTGGCCGGCCATCTGCTGGAATTGGCGGCACAGCCCTCGGCGGCGTCGTAGGTCAGCCCTCGGCGGCGTCGTAGGCCGCCCGCGCGTCGAGCACCGCCGCCAGATGCTGCTCGGACCATTGGCTGAGGCTGGTGAACACCGGCGAGAGGGTCTCGGCCAGCGCGGTGGCCTCGTACTCCACCCGCGGCGGCATCTCCGCGTAATAGGTGCGCACCAGCAGTCCGTCGCGTTCGAGCTGGCGCAGCCGCTGGGTCAGCACTTTCGGGGTGAGGCCCGGAATGCGTTGCAGCACTTCATTGAAACGCATCCGGCCGTGGTGGGTGAGCACCCACAGCACCTGCGTCGACCAGCGGCCGAAGAAGAGATCCACCACCGGCGTGATGGGGCAGGGGTCCACCGCGGTAAATGTGACGTCCGTCATAGCAACTCCTGCATGCTTTCCATTTGGTAACTACTATACTTTAGAAACTACTGTGTGACCAGGCGGTTCGATGAAGTTCGAAACCGAAAGGAGCACAGTGATGACCGTGACAGCAACCGACCGGCTCGGCCTCCCGCGACGCAGTGGCGAGCGGCCCCGGACCCGGCCGCACAATCCCCATCAACAGCTCTCCGATATCGCGCCCCCGGATCTGCAGGAAGCGCTGTGGGCGCGGATGATCACCCTGCCCGGTACGCAGATCGGCCGCAGCCGGGTCTCGCTGCCCGACACTCGCGCGCTGTATCTGCTGCCCGAGCTCGCCCACGGGCCCGAGCATGCCTTCGTGTCCGGAACCGAGTTCGCGCATCTGCACGGGCATGGCGACGGCAGCCTGCACCTGTGCCTGCCCGCGGCGGTCGCGGTCGAGGCCATCGAACAGGGCTGGGCCGAACAGCATCCGATGGCGCGGCGGGGATATCTGCCGCCGACGCTGCTGCTGGTGTACGGGCCGCGCGATACCGACGAGATGGCCGTGGTGTGGCGATTGATCCGGAACGCCTACGACTTCGCCTGCGGTATCCCGCGCACGTGATCGCGGTGCCTCGAGCGTGACTGTAGGGCGCGCAACCATCGTGGGGTCCATGACTGACCTAATCGGCACCTGGGAACTGCGCTCCTACTACGACATCGACGACAATGATGCCAAAAGCGAAGGCCCACTCGGTGATTCGCCGAGGGGCCTGCTGATCTACGAATCCTGCGGCCATATGTCGGTGAGCATGATGCGCACCGACGCCGCCGCCGCGGCCGTCCGGTTCATGGGCTACGCCGGCACCTGGCGGCTGCGCGGCGACGAGGTCGTGCATGCCATCAGAGTGTGCTCGAATCCGGCCTGGGCAGGCACCGAACAGGTCCGGCAGCTGACGCTGAGCGGCGATGAGCTCACACTCATCGGCGCCGCTCAGGTCGACGGCCGGACCCAGCGCCGAATTCTGTCCTGGCGCCGCACCATTCATCCTTGCTGACCATCCGGGCCAGGCCCGTCGACCAGCCGGTCGCGGCCGCAACGGCGCGAACGAGAACGGGGGATCGCCGACGTGCACCGGCACGCACATGGATCAGTAGTTGCCCAGTCCGCCACAGACATTCATCGCCTGGGCGGTGACGGCGGCGGCTCCCGGGCCGATCAGATAGTCGACCATGGCCGCCACCTCGGTGGGCTCGACGTAGCGCCCGATGGGGACGCGGGCGCTCACCCGGGCGTGTACCTCGTCGGTGTCGACACCCCAGATGTCCGAGTACACCTCCCGAACCCGTTCGGCCATGGGCGTTTCCACGAATCCGGGGCAGACGGCGTTGACCGTGATGCCGGTCTTGGCCAACTCCAGGCCCAGCGCCTTGGTGAAGCCGACGACGCCGTGTTTGGAGGCCGAATAGGGCGCGCCGTGCACCACGCCCTGTTTGCCGCCGGTGGAGGCGATGTTGACGATGCGGCCGCTGCCGCGTTCGAGCATGCCTCCGGCGGTGAGCGCGGCCTTGGTGGCGAAGAAGACGCTGTGCAGGTTGGTGTTGATCACGTCCAGCCACAACTCGTCGGCGATCTGTGCCGTTTCGCCGCCGCCGCTGCGGCCGGCATTGTTGACCAGGATGTCGACGGGCCCGAAGCGGTCGACGGCGGCGTCGACGTATTCGCGGACCTGGGTGGCGTCGCGGACATCGCAGGTGATGCCGTCCACCGCGTGTCCCTCGTCCTGCAATCGTTTGGTGGTGTCGAGCAGGCGCTGCTGATCGCGCGCGCAGATGAAAACCGAGATGCCCTGGGCGGCAAAGCTCTCGGTGATGGCGAGGCCCATTCCACTGGTCGCGCCGGTAACCAGCGCGACGCGTTGAGCTGCGGTCATTTCTCCTCCATCGATGGGGTGTCCGGTTCGGCGGGGCTGTTGCGGAATCAGCCTGGCCGCCAGACCTATAGCTCCGGTCAAACCGGCTCGACCAAGGCTCGAGCGGGGTCGGACACGGTGGACCGCAGTCGCGGCCCGCCGAATCGAGGCAGGCACAACAGCATTCGAGGAGCCAGCATGACCACCGTCGCCAGCCGCGCCGAGCTGTATGCCGAGGTCCAGCAGTTCTATGCCGACCAGATGCAGCGGCTCGACAACCGGGACATCCCGGGTTATGCGCAAACCTTCACCGAGGAAGCGGAATTCGAGCACACCCCGGGTCGGCCGCCGGCGCGTACCCGGGCTGGGATCATTGCCGACCTCGTCGCGTTCCACAAGCGCTTCGAAGCCGATCCCATGCAGCGGCGGCACTGGTTCGGCATGACCGATCTGCGGCCGCAGGACGACGGCAGCATCATCGCCACCTCCTACTGCCTGGTGGTGAAGATCCGCCCCGGCCGGGCGCCCGAGATCAACCCCAGCTGCGTGGTGCACGACGTGCTGGTGCGCCTCGACGGCGCTCTCCTCACCCGCTCCCGCCGAGTTTCCCACGACTGACCCGAAATCAGCCTGTCCCAAGGAGAATCACATGAGCACCGCCCAATCGGACACCCGGCTCGCCCTCGCCGCGGAAGCGCAGGATCTGCTCTTCCGCGAGGCCCGCACCGCTAACACCTTCACCGACGAACCGGTCACCAACGAGCAGTTCCGTGAGATCTACGAGCTGGCCAAGTTCGCCCCGACCTCGATGAACCAGCAGCCGCTGCGCATCGTCCTGGTCCGCACGCCCGAGGCTCGGGCGCGCCTGGTCACCCACATGCTCGACAACAACAAACCCAAGACGGCCACCGCCCCGCTGACCGCGATCCTGGCTGCCGATCTGAACTTCCACGACCATCTGCCGACGGTCTTCCCCCACGCCCCCGACGCGAAGGACTACTTCGCCGATCCGGAGGTGCGCGCCCACTCGGCCCGCTTCAACGCCCTCATCCAGGTCGGCTACTTCATCCTCGGCATCCGTTCCGCGGGCCTGGCCGCCGGACCGATGAATGGCTTCGACGCGGCCGGCGTCGACCGCGACTTCTTCCCCGCGGGTGATCTCGCATCCCTGGTCGTGGTCAATATCGGCAAGCCGGGCCCCGATGCCTGGTTCCCCCGTTCTCCCCGCCTCACCTACGACCAGGTCGTCACCGTGGTCTGATCCCGGCGAACCACCCGAAAGTATGGGGCGCGAACGGCCTTCGATACCGGGAGGCCGAGCAACCGCCGAGAACGGCCGGTCATCGCAGGTTTGCGGTGACCGGCCGTTCTCGTGCAATACACGTGCACAGGCCGAACGCCTCCAGCTTGCCGACTGCTACTGGACAGATAGGAGTGCCGCCCCCTGCTCGGACGCTCCGATTTGTCGACTGTGTCCTGCGTCGCTTTGCGGCAGATTAACTGCGATCAGTGAGGTCACGAGCAGGGAGTTGAGGCAGATGCATCTCGGAGCCGTCGTCGGCATCGTGGACGAGGATGAATTGGAGGCCGCGCCCCGGCTCGAATTCGATCCTGACTCCCAGCCGCCCAGTGCCAGGCTGGTCTGGCAGGGGGCACCGGCGTCGTTGACCGAGTTGATCGAGATTTTTTCTGCTTTGGGCCTGCATGTCGTCACGCATCAGGTGATGGTGGGGGAGCATCGATTCACGTTCCGGCCCACGGCTTTCGAGATGAACGAGCGGACCGCCGGGCAGCTTGCCGAGGCGTTCGGTGCCGCGACAGCGGGTGCGCTGGAAGTCGACGGGTTCACCGGCCTCATCGCCACTGCGGGGCTGGATTGGCAGGACGCGATCCTGGTGCGGGCCGCGTGCCGCTATCTGCGGCAGGCCGGATTGCGACTGGGTGAGCCGCGGATCGCTGAAATCCTTGCCGTGCATCCGAGTTTCGTGCGCGCTTTCGTGACTCTGTTCCAGGCCCGGTTCGATCCCGCACTGGCCGGCCATTCCGAAATCGTGGAGGCCGCCGCGGGGGAGACCAAGCGTCTGCTGGAAGCTGCGACGACGCTGACCGAAGATCAGCTGCTCCGTGGGATGGCCACGTTCTGCACAGCGGTATTGCGCACCAACTGGTTTCAGCCGGGTCGTGCGGTGGCGGCCTTCAAGCTCGATCCGTCCCGATTGTCGCTGCCGGCTCAGATCACCCCCTATCGTGAGATCTTCGTGCACTCCACGCGGGTGGAGGGCAGTCACGTGCGCGGCGGTGCGATCGCCCGCGGCGGCCTGCGCTGGTCCGATCGGGTCGATGACTTCCGCACCGAGGTGCTGGGCCTGATGAAGACCCAGACGGTGAAGAACTCGGTGATCGTGCCGATGGGCGCCAAGGGTGCGTTCGTGGTTCGCGGACCCAGGACCGATCCCGTGTCGGTCGAGTCCGCGTACGCCGACTTCATCGGCGGTCTGCTCGATGTCACCGACAATATCGTGGACGGTGTCAGCGTCGGGCCCGCGCACACCGTCGTCTACGACGACCCGGATTCGTACCTCGTCGTCGCGGCGGACAAGGGCACCGCGCGCTTCTCGGACCTGGCCAATTCCATTGCCGTGCAGCGCGGTTTCTGGCTCGGCGACGCGTTCGCCTCGGGTGGATCGACCGGGTACGACCACAAGGTCATGGGCATCACCGCGCGTGGCGCGTGGCGCTCGATTCGGCAGCATTTCGCCGAACTCGGCATCGACCCGGAGACCCAGCCCTTCACCGTGACCGGCATCGGCGACATGTCGGGCGACGTGTTCGGCAACGGAATGCTCGAAACCGACCAGATTCGCTTGGTCGCCGCCTTCGACCACCGGCACATCTTCCTCGACCCCGACCCGGATCCGATGCTCTCGTACCAGGAACGTCACCGCCTCGCCGGATTGGAACGCAGCAGCTGGGCGGACTACGACCGCACGCTCATCTCCCAGGGCGGCGGCGTGTGGCCGCGCACCGCGAAGTCGGTGCCGCTGTCCCCGGAAGTCCGCCGGCGGCTCGGCATCACCGCGACGGAGCTGCCCGCGCCCGAATTGATCCGGGCGGTGCTCGCCGCGGACGTGGACCTGCTGTTCAACGGCGGCATCGGCACCTATGTGCGGGCGCGGGGGGAGCAGGACGCCGAGGTCGCGGACCCGTCCAATGACGAGGTGCGGGTGACCGCGGATCGATTGCGCTGCCGGGTGATCGGCGAGGGCGGCAATCTGGGCCTCACCCAGCAGGCGCGGATCGAATTCGCGGTCGCGGGCGGCAAGGTGAACGCCGACTTCATCGACAACGCGGCCGGTGTGGCCACCTCGGACCGCGAGGTGAACCTCAAGATCGCGCTGGATTCCGCGGTGGCCGAGGGCCTGTCGACCGTCGCCGAACGCAACGAGCTGCTGGCGGCCAACGCGGAGGCGGTGGCGGCGGCGGTGCTCGCCGACTGCGATCGGCAGGCCCTCGCGATCAGTCTCGCCGAGGCGCACGCCCCCTTCCTCATCGACCGGCACGGCCGCCTCATCGAGAATCTGGAGCAGGCCACCGATCTCGACCGCGCCGCCGAGTTCCTGCCCGCCGCAGCGGATCTCGCGGACCGCCGCCGCGCGGGCACCGGCCTGGTGCGGCCGGAGATCGCGGTGCTGCTGGCCACGGCCAAGAACCTCGTCCGCGATGAACTGCTCGCGTCGGACGCCCTGACCGATCCCGTCGTGGCCGGAACACTGGCGGGCTACTTCCCCGACCGGATTCGCACCCTGCTCGGTGATCGTCTCCTGCAAGAGCATCCGGTGGCCCGGGAGATCGTGGCGGTCGCCGCGGCCAACCAGGTGATCAACCGGGTCGGCCCCGGCATGATCCACCGCCTCGAGGAGCGTCTGGGCGCGGGCACCCCGCAGATCGTGCTGGCCTGCACCGTCGTCGACACGCTGCTCGATGTGGACCGCTGGTGGCGCGAGGCCCTCACCGTGCCCGGGGTATCCCCGCAGGTCCGGATGGGCATCCTCATCGGCATCCAAGACGCCGTGGAAGAGTCCACCGCATGGCTGCTCACCCATCGAGCCGCCGACACCTGGGCCGCCGAAAGCGACCGCCACGCACCGTTCATCGCCGAGCTGATGACCGTGCTGCCGCGCCCGGGCGGACACCTGGGCCGCGACCTGGCCAACCTGCGCTTGCTGGCCCAGGCGCTCCCGCTGAGCGACACCGCCCACCGCATGCGGCTTCCGGTGGCTCTGGTGACCCAGACCTATCGGGAACTCGGCGAGGTGATCGGACTCGATTGGCTGGCAACGACTTTCGCCACGACTCGCACATCCGACCACTGGGAGGCACTGGCCGCGGCGGTCCTGGCCGACGAACTCCACTCCCGATGGCATGCCCTGGCGGCCGCGGTGCTGTCCGCGGCCGGGCCTGCGGATTCGGCCCGCGACCATGTCGGCACCTGGAAGTCGACCCCTGCTGCCGAGCGCCTGATCGCGTTGGTGGCACGTCTACGCCGTTCCGGCACAGCCGATATCGCGCGACTGTGCGTGGTCAACGCGGAACTGGCGGCCACGGCCGTCGCCGGCATCGAGTAGCGGCGCGGCGGTCGGATCAGCCGCGGGCGACGACCGCCAGCAGCAGTTCGGCGCGCACCAGGGCTTGGTCGAGGCTGCAGCCCAGGATCGATTCGATCCTGGCCACCCGGCTGCGCAGGGTGTGCCGGTGCACGCCGAGAGCCGTTGCGGCGGTTTCCCATTGGCCGTGCGCCTCCAGGTAGGCGCGCAGCGACACGATGAGGTCGGTGCCGTGGCGGTCGTCGTAGTCGACGAGGGGCTGCAGCATCGCCTCGGAGACCGAGCTCAGCACGCGCTGGGCTTCCGGGAAGGCCAGCAGGGCATGTCCCGCGAGGGCCGCCAGCTCCAAAGGGCGAGCGCCGGGCATGGCCGCCGACGCGGCCAACTCGGCGTGTTCGACCGCGGCGGGGAAGCGGCGCAGGGGGTGCGGGGAGCTCAGGCCGGCCCGCATCGCGGCGCGGATCTGCGGCGGAATGCCGGCGAGGAGTTGTTCCGCGGTGTCCTCGGTCTCGGAGCCGGGGAGCAGGACGGCGACGCGGTCGCCCTTAGTGTGCGCGAAGAGCTGCTGGTTGAGCGGACGCAGCCGAGCGTCGACGGATTCGAGCGTCTCGGGCACGGCGTCGGGCCCGGAGCAGCGCAGGACGAGGGCGCGGACGCGCCCGGTGCGGTCGGCGGCGGGGGCCAGGTGCTGCCACATGTTCTCGGGGTCGCCCGGTTGCTGCAGCAGCATCGAGATCGCTTGGGAGTTCAAGTGGTTCTGGGCGATTCGCAGGCGGGCAGGCTTCTCGAAGTCGAGGGCGAGCAGTGAACTGGCGTGACCGAGCAGCACCTGATCGACCGGACCGAGCGCGGTGGCGCTGACCACCGCGAGGTGACCGTGCACCGTGTGCCCGGCACTGATGGTCTGCACCACGATGTACTGCCCGGTGTCGACCTGGATGGCGCCGCTGCCCGCGCCCTCGCCGTGGGTCCTGAGGAACTCGTCGATGCGGCTCGAGATCTCGGCGTCGGGCCGCTGCGGGTGCGCCTCGGTGACGGTGTGGTCCACGCCGATGATGGCGACGGTGGCCGACAAGGCCGCAGACAGCTCCTTGACGACCGCCCGGGCCCCCTGGATGGCCGCCCGGGTCATGCGCGGCTGCGCCCGGGACGCGCGCAGCACCTTCTCGTACTCTTGCTCGGCCAGCCGCTGCATGACCTTCTTGGTGATGGCCCCGAACGGTGTCGGCAGCGGCACCTCGAACAAGGGCAACCCGATCCGGTCGGCGGCGTCCACCAGATCCGCGGGCACCGTCTCGTGCGAGAGCCCGACGCCGAATCCGACCCCGGCGACGCCGGCCGAACCGAGGTCCTCGAAGTACCGCAGACGATCGGCGCGACTCAGTGGCAAACCCATGCCGGTGGTCAGCACCAGTTCGCCCCCGGACAGCCACTGCTGGGGTTCGGCCAGCTCCGAGGTCAGGACCAGGTTGATAACGCGTCCGAGGCCGTCGGCGCCGCCTTTGAGCACCAGGCCCAGCTCAGGCTGCGACAGTACCCATCGGACCGGAATTCCTGTGTTCACAGCGCTCCATCAGCAATCTGGACAAATTGTCGAAAGTTGATTGTGGCCACACGCCGGTGTGGAGGGTGACGCGGGGGTGTGTTGCGCAGCACACTAGCTGGCAACCACCTAGCACGCATATTCGAACGAGATCGGGCACACACATGACGACTGAGCTTCTCCGCAACTACATCGCCGGCCGGTCGGTCGCCGCGACCGCGTCGGAGTCGTTCGAACTGATCAGCCCCGTGGACGAATCGGTGACCGGGCGCAGCCCGATCTCCGGCCAGGACGACATCGACGCCGCCGTCGAGGCCGCCACCAGCGCGTTCCCCGCGTGGAAGGCGACCACCCCGAGTCAACGTCAGGCGGCCCTGCTGAAGCTGGCCGCCGCCATCGAGGCCAATTCCGCCGCGCTGGTCGAGGCGCAGTGCCGCGACACCGGCCAGCCCAAGCACCTGGTCGCCTCCGAGGAGGTCGCCGCCGGAGCCGATCACCTGCGCTTCTTCGCGGGCGCCGCCCGCATGCTGGAGGGCAAGTCCGCGGGCGAATACATGTCCGGATTCACCTCGTACGTGCGCCGCGAGCCGATCGGCGTGATCGGTCAGGTGACCCCGTGGAACTACCCGCTGATGATGGCCATCTGGAAGATCGGCCCCGCGCTGGCGACCGGAAACACGGTGGTGCTCAAGCCGAGCGACACCACGCCGCGCAGCACCCTGCTGCTGGCCGAGCTGTCGCAGGGCATCCTGCCCGACGGCGTGCTGAACGTGGTGCTGGGCACCGCGAGCACCGGCGCCGCCCTGGTCAGCCATCCCGGGCTGGACATGGTCGCCATCACCGGTTCGGTGCGGGCGGGCGTCGCGGTGGCGGAAGCCGCTGCGGCACAGGTCAAGCGCGCACACCTGGAACTCGGCGGCAACGCCCCGGTCGTGATCTTCGGCGACGCCGATCTGGAGCTCGCCGCCGACCGCATCGGTGACGCGGCGTTCTTCAACGCCGGTCAGGACTGCACCGCCGCCACCCGCGTCCTGGTGCACGAGTCGGTGCACGACGATTTCGTCCAGGCGCTGGTCAAGAAGGCGGCGACGGTGAAGCCGGGCCTGCCCGACGATCCGGACGCCACCTACGGCCCGCTCAACAACATCCGCCATTTCGAGTCGGTCACCCGCAAGATCGCCGAACTGCCCGCGCACGCCACCGTGGTGACCGGCGGCAACCGCGTCGGCGAGCGCGGCTTCTACCTCGCCCCGACCGTGATCACCGGGGTCCGCCAGGACGATCCGATCGTGCAGGAAGAGTCCTTCGGCCCGATCGTCACCGTGCAGGCCTTCGCCGACGAGGCGACCGCCGTCCAGCTCGCGAACGACGTGGTCTACGGCCTGGCATCGAGCGTGTGGACTCGCGATCACGGTGTGGTGCAGCGTGTTTCGGCGGCCCTGGACTTCGGTGCGGTGTGGGTGAACTGCCACATCCCGCTGGTGGCGGAGATGCCCCACGGCGGGTTCAAGCGCTCCGGGTACGGCAAGGACCTCTCCGCGTACGGCGTGGAGGACTACACCCGCATCAAGCACGTGATGAGCGCGCACGACTGATTCGCCGCCGCCCCCTCTTCCGTAACTCCTTTCCGCAGAAAGACTTCCAATGACCGAGATCACCTACCGGCTCCCGCAGCAGCGGGTGCTGTCCACCGCGCTACCGGGTCCGCGCTCGCAGGAGCTCGCCGCCCGCCGCAAGGCCGCCGTCGCCGCGGGCGTGGGTTCCACCGCACCGGTGTACGCCGCCGACGCCGATGGCGGCGTCATCGTGGACGTGGACGGCAATTCGCTCATCGACCTGGCCGCCGGCATCGCCGTCACCAACGTCGGCGCCTCGCACCCCAAAGTGGTTGCGGCGGTACGGGATCAGATCGAGCGCTTCGCCCACACCTGCTTCATGGTGACCCCCTACGAGGCCTACATCCAGGTCTGCGAGGAACTGTCGGCGCTCACCCCCGGCGATCACGAGAAGCGCAGCGTGCTGTTCAACTCCGGCGCGGAAGCGGTCGAGAACGCGATCAAGGTGGCGCGCTTGGCCACCGGCCGCACCGCCGTGGTCGCCTTCGATCACGCCTATCACGGCCGCACCAACCTGACCATGGCGCTGACCGCGAAATCCATGCCGTACAAGTCGCATTTCGGCCCGTTCGCGCCCGAGGTGTACCGCATGCCGATGTCGTACCCGTTCCGCGACGGCGGACTGGACGGCGTGGCCGCCGCCCGCGAGGCGATCTCCCGGATCGAGAAGCAGATCGGCGCGGATTCGGTGGCGGCGATCATCATCGAGCCGATCCAGGGCGAGGGCGGATTCATCGTTCCCGCGGCGGGCTTCCTGCCGACGCTGGTGGAATGGGCGCGCGCCAACGGCGTGGTGTTCATCGCCGACGAGGTGCAGACCGGTTTCGCCCGCACCGGCGAATGGTTCGCCTGTGATCACGAGGGCGTGGTGCCCGACATCATCACCATGGCCAAGGGCATCGCGGGCGGCATGCCGCTGTCGGCGATCACCGGCCGCGCGGATCTGCTCGACGCCGTGCACGCCGGGGGACTGGGCGGCACCTACGGCGGCAACCCCGTCGCCTGCGCCGCCGCGCTCGCCGCCATCGAAGCCATCCGCGACCACGACCTGCCCGCCCGCGCCAAGCACATCGGTGAGGTGGCGACGGCGCGTTTCACCGCACTGGCGCAAGAGATTCCGGCGATCGGCGACGTACGCGGCCGCGGCGCGATGCTGGCGCTCGAGTTCGTCCGCCCCGGCACCACCGAGCCCGACGCCGCGCTGACCGCGGCCATCGCCAAGCGCTGCCTGGAACAGGGCGTCATCACCCTGACCTGCGGCACCTTCGGCAACGTCATTCGACTGCTGCCGCCGCTGGTGATCAGCGACGAGCTCCTCGACGAGGCGCTCACGGTGCTCTGCACCGCAATCGGCGACCTCGCGAACTGAAGACGGTCAGGGAGAACAATGTTGGAATACGACCGCATCAGTGCACTGATCCCAACCGGCGTCTGGATCGACGGCACCTCCGTCCCCGCCGCCGGCGCGGGCACCTTCGCGGTGCACAACCCGGCCACCGGTGACATCCTCACCGAGGTGGCCGACGCGACCGGAGCTGACGCCCTGCGCGCCCTGGACTCGGCTTGTCGCGTCCAATCCGATTGGGCCGCAACGGCTCCGCGTGAACGCGCGGTGATCCTGCGGCGCGCCTGGGAAATCCTGGTGGAGCGCACCGAGGAGATCGCGCTCCTCATGACCCTCGAAATGGGCAAGACCCTCGCCGAAGCCCGCGGCGAGGTCGCCTACGGCGGCGAATTCCTGCGCTGGTTCAGCGAGGAAGCCGTGCGCATCGGCGGCCGCTACGCCGAGGCCCCGGGCGGGACCGGACGCATTCTGGTCACCCAGCAACCGGTCGGCCCGTGCCTGGCGATCACGCCGTGGAACTTCCCGCTGGCCATGGGGTCTCGCAAGATCGGCCCGGCGCTCGCGGCGGGCTGCACCGTCATCGTGAAGCCCGCCGAGGACACCCCGCTCACCATGCTGGCCCTCGCACAGATCTTCGCCGAGGCCGGTCTGCCGGCGGGCGTGCTGTCGGTCCTGCCCGGCAGCGACGCGGCGGCCATCACCGCACCCCTGCTGGCGGACCCGCGGCTGCGCAAGGTGACCTTCACCGGCTCGACCCGCGTGGGCAAACTGCTCCTGCGCCAGGCCGCCGACAACGTGCTGCGCACCTCGATGGAATTGGGTGGCAATGCCCCGTTCATCGTCTTCGAGGACGCCGACTTGGATCAGGCGCTCACGGGCGCGATGGCGGCGAAGATGCGCAACGGCGGCGAAGCGTGCACCGCGGCAAACCGCATCTACGTGCACAATTCGATTCGCGCGGAATTCGCCTCCCGGCTCGCCGAGAAGATCGGCGCGCTGCGCGTGGGACCCGGCCACGAACCGGGCGTCGACACCGGACCGCTCATCAACGAGCGGCAGCGTTCGAGCGTCGCCGCACTGGTCGACGAGGCCGTCGCGGCCGGAGCCGTGGTCCGCACCGGTGGCAAGGCCATCGACGGGCCGGGCTACTTCTTCCAGCCCACTGTCCTCGACGAGGTGCCCCGCACCGCTCGCATACACCGCGAGGAGATCTTCGGCCCCGTCGCCGCGATCTACGGCTTCGACACCGAGGACGAGGTCGTGGCCCTGGCCAACGACACCGAATACGGCTTGGCCGCCTACTTCTACACCCGCGACCTGGACCGGGCACTCCGCGTGTCGAACGCCCTGGACGCCGGCATGGTCGGCGTCAACCGCGGCATCATCTCCGATCCGGCGGCCCCGTTCGGCGGGGTGAAGCAGTCCGGTCTGGGCAGCGAGGGCGGATCCGAGGGGATCCACGAGTACCTCGACACCAAATACGTCGCGCTGACCCGCTGACGTCATAGTCCGGCACCCCGGCCCCTGCGCCGAATTCGGGTGTCACACCGGGCTACCGGCAACGACGCCGGTGCACGGCTTCCCACCGCGGTGCGGTGGGGTCGTGGCCTTCGGCCGCCACTCCACCGAACCCAGTACCAGGAGCTTGAATGCTCGTAAACAACGCTTCCGAGGCGGCAGTGCCCGATCAGGATGACACGATCCCCAGCGGGAAAGGCTTGGCCACCGGCAAAGTCGGTACCTTCGCGGGCGCCATCCTGTCCATCGCGTCCATCGCGCCCGCCTACACCACCACCGCGAGTATGGGTCTGATCGTCGCCGCGGTCGGGCTGAAGATGCCCGCCCTGCTGATCGCCGGATTCGTTCCCATGTTCCTGGCGGCCTACGCGTACCGCGAATTCAGCGCCGAAACCCCGGACTGCGGAGCATCTTTCACCTGGTCGGCCCGCTCGCTCGGGCCGTACGCCGGCTGGATGGCGGGCTGGGGCGCGGTGATCGCGGTGGTGATCGTGCTCGCCAATATCGCCGCGGTGGGGGCGACGTTCCTGTATCTGTTCATCGGCCGGCTGACCCATTCGGCAACGATCGCCACGCTGGGTGACAACAAGCTGATCAATATCGTGACGACGCTGGCGTTCCTGGCAGCGGCGGGCTGGGCGGCCAGTCGCGGCATCAGCTCGAGCGAACGCGCGCAGTATGTGCTGGTCGGATTTCAGCTGATCGTGTTGCTGGCGTTCGCCGGAATCGCCTTGGCCAAGGCCATGAACGGCGACGCGCCGTCCGGGCTGAGCTTCAGCCTCGACTGGTTCAACCCGCTGACCGGTCTCACCCTCGGCGCCTTCGCGATCGGATTGGTCGGCTCGGTGTTCATGTACTGGGGCTGGGACACCGCGCTCACCCTGGGCGAGGAGTGCACGGACCCCAAGCGCACACCGGGCCGGGCCGGGCTGCTGTCGATCCTGACCGTGCTGGGCACCTATCTGCTGCTCGGCGTCGCGCTGATGTGGTACGCCGGTGTCGGCGACACCGGTATCGGCCTGGGCGGCACGGACGCCCGCAACAATGTGTTCGGCACGCTCGCGGAGCCGGTGATGGGCGGTTCGGGGGAGTTGCTGCTGTTCCTGGCCGTGCTCGTCTCGACCATCGCGAGCCTGCAGGCCACCTTCCTGCCCGCGGCCCGCGCCATGCTCGCCATGGGCGCTTTCAAAGCGCTCCCACAGCGTTTCGCGTCGGTGGACCCGGTGTGCCAGGTGCCGCGTTTCGCCACCGCGGTCGCCGCGCTGGTGGCGGGTGGCCTCTACGCGATCACCGCACTGCTGTCCGAGCACGTGCTGCTCGACACCATCGCCGCGCTCGGCATCATGATCTGCTGGTACTACGGCATCACCGCCTTCGCCTCGGTCTGGTACTTCCGCAAGCGCTGGTTCGCCTCGGCGCGTGACGCGGTGTTCAAGCTGATCTTCCCGCTGGCGGGCGGAACCATGCTGCTGGTGGTGTTCGGCATCTCGGTCCGGGAGAGCTTGAAGCCGGAAATCGGCAGCGGTGCATCGATTTTCGGTATCGGGCTGGTCTTCTACCTCGGCTTCGGGATTCTCGCGCTGGGCGCGGTGCTGATGCTGATCCAGCGCTGGCGCGAGCCGGAGTACTTCCGCGGCGAGACCCTGCCGCGCGCGGTGTCCGGCGACCCCATGCCGGCGCCCGCCGAACCGCACTCGCACGCTCTGTAGTCCTCTGAATTTCGGTAATCAGGAGTAGTCATGAACATCATCACCTGTCTCGAACCGCCGGTCTCGCATGCGCGAGTACAGGATCCGGTCCGTGAACCGCTGCGGGTCGCACTGGTCCAGCACCGCTGGCAGGCCGATGGCGATGCGGTGCGCGCCGAGTTGAACGAAGGCATCGCCCGCGCGGCCGAACTGGGCGCGAAGGCGGTCTTCCTGCCGGAGCTGACGCTCAGCAAATACCCGGCCTTCGAACGCGGCGGCGAGAACCCGGGCGCCGCCGCCGAGGATCTGGCCACCGGCCCCACCTTCACCTTCGCCGCGAAGGCGGCGATCGAGCACCGCGTGTTCGTGCACGCCTCGCTGTACGAGAAGGCCGAACAGGGCGACGGGCTCGGTTTCAACACCGCCATCCTGGTCGCCCCGACCGGGGAATTGGTCGGCCGCACCCGCAAACTGCACATTCCGGTGTCGGCGGGCTACTACGAGGACACCTACTTCCGCGCGGGCCCGGCCACCGACGAGGCGTACCGGCCGCACAGCCACCCCGACCTCGGCCCGGCGCGCATCGGCATGCCGACCTGCTGGGACGAATGGTTCCCGGAGGTCGCCCGCATGTATTCCCTCGCCGGCGCCGACATCGTGGTGTACCCGACCGCCATCGGATCCGAGCCCACTTTCCCGGCCTTCGACACGCAGCCGCTGTGGCAGCACGTGATCGTCGGAAACGGCATCACCGCCGGCACTTTCATGGTGGTCCCCAATCGCTACGGCGACGAGGGCGAAATCACCTTCTACGGTTCGTCTTTCATCTCCGACCCGTACGGCCGCGTGCTGGTACAGGCCCCGCGCGACGAGTCCGCGGTGCTGGTGGCCGATCTGGATCTGGATCAGCGCAAGGACTGGCTGGCGCTGTTCCCGTTCCTGGACACCCGCCGCCCCGATACGTACGACCGGCTGACCGCGCCGGTGGACACCGAGCACCCCTTCGGGCGGCCGTGATGAGCTGGCGCATGCCCGCCGAACACGGGCCGCACCGCCGAACCTGGATGGCCTTCCCGCCCGCGGGTTCGGAGATCACGGCGACCCCGGAGGCGGTCGACGAGGCGCGCGCCGCGTGGACGGCCGTCGCGCACGCGGTGGCCGAGTTCGAACCGGTGACCATGATCGTCGATCCGGCCGACGTCGGCGAGGCGCGGCGGACCCTCTCCGCCGCGATCGACATCGTCGAAGCCCCGCTCGACGACGCCTGGATGCGCGATATCGGGCCGACCTTCGTGCACGCCGCGGACGGTTCCGTGGCGGCCGTGGACTGGGTGTTCAACGGCTGGGGCCAACAGGATTGGGCACGCTGGGACCACGACCGCGAGATCGGCAAGGCGGTCGCCGCGGCCGCCGGGGTCCCGGTCATCGATTCGCCGCTGGTGAACGAGGGCGGTGGCATCCAGGTCGACGGCGCCGGGACCGTCATTCTCACCGACACCGTGCAACTGGATCCGTTCCGCAATCCCGGACTGACCAAGGCCGAGGTCGAGGCCGAACTGCGCCGCACCATCGGCGTCGACACCGCGATCTGGCTGCCGCGCGGGCTGTGGCGGGATTCGCAGCGCTTCGGCACCCGAGGGCACTCCGACATCGTGGCGGCGCTGCCCGCGCCGGGCGTGGTGCTGGTGCACGACCAGCGCGACCGCGAACATCCCGATCATGACCTCAGCGTCGAGCTCATGAAACAGCTGTCTGCCGAAACAGCCTCCACCGGACAACCTTTCGAGGTCGTCCCGGTGCCCGCGCCGCGCACGCTGCGCGACGAGGAGGGGTTCGTCGACTACAGCTACATCAACCACTACGTGTGCAACGGCGCGGTCATCCTGTGCGGGTTCGACGACCCGAACGACGCGGCGGCGGCCGCCGTCCTGGCCGAGGTCTATCCCGGCCGCGCCATCGTCACCGTCGACGCGCGGCCGATCTTCGCCCGCGGCGGCGGCATCCACTGCATCACCCAGAACGAACCGCTGCCCGTCGCCGCCGGCCGCTAGCGGCCCGTTCACCGCGCCGACCTGTCACGCCACTCTGGCGAATGAGGGGCGGGTCGGCGCGCCGAAACGGCGCGGGCATGATCGTGACCGCGCACACATACTGAAATAGCAACCTTCGGGCTATCCGAAGGGAAAGAACTGGTTAAGGAGCTCTCGTGGCTGTCATCAGTCGAGACGTCGTGATCGTGGGTGCCGGACCGTCCGGCCTGACCGCCGCGACAGAATTGCGGAAGTCCGGCCTGACGGTCGCGGTCCTCGAGGCCCGGGACCGGGTCGGCGGCCGGACCTGGACCGGCGACATCGACAACGCCATGATCGAGATCGGCGGCCAGTGGCTGTCTCCGCACCACACCGCCGCGCTGGCCCTGGTGCGCGAGCTGGGACTGGAGACCTTCTCCCGCTATCGCGACGGCGAGTCGGTCTACCTGGCCGCGGACGGCACCCGGCAGCAGTTCGTCGGCGAGGGGTTCCCCGCGCCCGCCGAGACCGCTGCCGAGATCAATCGCCTCATCGAGCTGCTGGACGACCTCGCGGCCGAGGTGGGCGCGGAGGCCCCGTGGGCGCATCCGCGCGCGGCGGAACTGGATTCGGTGCCGTTCAGCATCTGGCTGGAGCGCCAGTCCGACAACGAGTACGCCCGGGAGACCGTGTCGTTCTTCGTGGCCGGCGCCATGCTGACCAAGCCCGCGCACACCTTCTCCGCCCTGCAGGCGCTGCACATGGCCGCCGCCCAGGGCTCCTACACCGCGCTGGCCACCGACACCTTCATGCTCGACAAGCGGGTAATCGGTGGGATGCAACAGGTTTCGCAGCGTCTGGCCGCCTCGCTGGGCGCGGACGTGCACCTGGGCGCGCCGGTGCGCCGGGTGCAGTGGTCCGACGCAGGTGTCACGGTCTTCGCCGACGGCGATCTCGAGGTGCGCGCGGACCGGGTGGTGCTGGCCGTGCCGCCCAACCTGTACTCCGCGATCAGCTTCGACCCGCCGCTGCCGCGTCGCCGGCATCAGATGTACCAGCACATGTCCTTCGGATTCGTAGTCAAGGTGCACGCGGTGTACGAGACGCCGTTCTGGCGTGAGAAGGGTTTGTCCGGAACCGGTTTCAGCGACACCGACATCGTGTCCGAGGTGTACGACAACACCAACCACGGTGCCGACAACGGCGCCATGGTGGGTTTCATCGCGCACGAACAGGCGGACGCCTACTTCGCGATGGGTCCCGCCGAGCGCAAGCGGGCCGCGGTGGACTGTCTGGTGCGCTACCTGGGTCCGGAGGCCGCCGATCCGGTCGTCTTCTACGAATCCGATTGGGGCTCGGAGGAGTGGACCCGCGGCGCCTACGGCGTCAGCTTCGACCTCGGCGGCATGACCCGCTACGGCCACGATCACCGCGACCCGATCGGCCCCATGCACTTCGCCTGCTCGGACCTCGCGGGCCACGGCTTCCAGCATGTCGACGGTGCGATCCGGATGGGACAGGCGGTCGCCGCCGCCATCGTGGCGCAACGCAGTCTGGTCTGAGGGCAGCCGAGCACAGCCCGGTCGCTGCGATCGGCGACCGGGCATGCCGCTACACTCGGTTCTGACTGAAAAGTCAGTCAGTAGCATGGCTCGGTGTCGAAGGAGGAGGACGCATGGATATGGCGGCCTTCGGGCGTTACAACCTGCAGTCGCTCTTGGGTGAGGGCGGCATGGGGCGGGTGTACCGCGCCTACGACACCGAGACCGACCGGGTGGTGGCGGTGAAGGTGTTGCACGAGCACTTCGCGACGGATCCGGAATTTCGTGAACGGTTCCGGCGCGAAGCGCATTCCACCGCCCGGCTCCGCGAGCCCCACATCGTGCCGATCCACCACTTCGGCGAGATCGAGGGCCGGCTCTACCTCGACATGCGTCTGATCGACGGCACCGATCTGCACACCCTGCTGTCGCAACGGGGCGCGATGCCGCCCGCGCTGGCCGCGTCCATCATCGACCAAGCCGCCGCCGCGCTCGACGCCGCGCATGCCGACGGATTGGTGCACCGCGACGTGAAGCCGTCCAATCTGCTGATCAGCGGCCGTGAATTCGTGTACCTGATCGACTTCGGCATCGCCCACTCCGGAGCGGTGGGGCTCACCGGCGTCGGCAACGCGATCGGCACCTTCACCTACATGGCGCCCGAACGGTTCACCACCGGCCGTGCCGATGCGCGCTCCGACGTCTACGCCCTGGCGTGTGTACTCCACGAGTGCCTGACCGGCCTTCGCCCGTATCCGGGCAACCAACTGGAACAGCAGCTGGCCGGGCATCTGAACGCGCCACCGCCGCGACCCAGCCTTGCGCGCCAGGGCATTCCACGCGCATTCGACGAAGTGATTGCCCGCGGGCTCGCCAAGAACCCCCTCGATCGGTATCCCACCGCCGGTGCGCTCGCCGCGGCCGCGAAGCGGGCGGCCGAATCCGACGGTTGGGCCAGGGCCGATACCCTGCCCGCTGTCGGAGCGAATATGCCGGCCGCCAGAATCATCCCGCCCCCACCCCCGCGCGTCCCCGGTCCCGCGACGCCACCCGGGCCGGCCGCGCACCGGCAGCCGCGACGCCGTCGCCGAGCGGCCGCGATCGTCTCGAGCGTGGCGCTCTTCGCCGCACTGATCGGCATCATCGTCTACCTGCTGGTGCCTGCGGGCGAAGAACCGGAGTATCAGGACGGGAATTCGGTCCGGACGACCGAGTACTCGTCCGAAGGAGTGTCCCCGCTTCCCGGCGAGTAGTGAGACTCGAGATGCGGCCGAACACCTTTCGCGGGAGCACTCCTTCGCGGCCCATCGAGAACAGGAGCCCCAGTACGCGCCGCAGTTGGGCGTGGCCGGTGTGGAGGTCGGTCTCGGCCCGGGGTGCGTTCCGGGCTTAGAGGAAGGGCATTGTCGTTCTCACATTCGATTGTGGTTTTCCCCTGCCGCGTCGTGGCGGAAGGTCGTTCGGCCGGAAAGCCATGTCTCGAGCACCTGGATCCCTGGGATCGATTGCGGTGCGGTGTATCTCGGATCGGAGCTGAGCCACACCAGGTCGGCGGCGGAACCCGGGGCGAGGGTTCCCCAGGGGGCGGCGCGGCGATCCGCGAACGCCTGGTGCGCGACGCCGGCGGTGTAGGCGTCCAGGGCGGTGGTGACGTCGACGAGCTCGGCGGGAATCCAGCCGCCGCTCGGTTCGCCGGCGGCGTTGCGGCGCGTCACCGCGGTCGCGATACCGTCCAGCGGAATCTCCGACGACACCGGCCAATCGGAGCCGAAGGCGACATGGGCGCCACTGTCGATCAGGCTCCGGAAGGGGTACTGGCGGTCGGAGCGACGGCCGCCGAGCCGGGGCATCGTCAACTCGACCATGACGCGGTCGAGTTGAGCCCACAGCGGCTGCACGTTGGCTACCACACCGAGTTCGGTGAACCGGGGAATGTCCCGCGGGCTGACCAACTGGGCGTGAGCGATCACCGGTCGGCGGTCCTGCGGCCCATTGCGATCGGTGCATGCCGCGACCGCGTCGAGCGCCGAGCGGACCGCCGCGTCGCCGATCGCGTGGATGTGCAGCTGGAACCCGGCGGCGTCGACCGCGACGGCGGCATCGGCTGTGTGAGACAGGTCACTCGGGGTGGAGTCAGTATGCGTCGAATTCGAGATTCGGCAACCAGCCGTACTGGCGAATCTTGATAAAGGGGTAGTGCCGAAATGTACATTGGCTTCGAATGGCATTTCTTGTACCCGGGAAGAATGTGTATTTGGCTGCTTGGATGCCGCTTGTGAGGCATCCATCACATTTCGGACGGAACTGGAACGGTTCAAGAAACGCTATCCAGCTCTTATTGTCTCGCACTATCGCTCGAAGAACATTATTTTATTAGTTCGATCAATCGGCGGTCATTAGTGTCGAAAACGGAAATTCCAACCGTTTCGGAATGAGGCCATTCATGTCGCTGATCAACAAGAAGATCAAGCCCTTCTCCGCGGAGGCGTTCAAGAACGGTGCGTTCGTCACCGTGTCCGACGAGGACATCCGGGGCAAGTGGGCGATCTTCTTCTTCTATCCCGCCGACTTCACCTTCGTGTGCCCGACCGAACTCGGTGATCTCGCCGATCACTACGCGGAGCTGCAGCGTCTCGGCGTGGAGGTCTTCTCCGTCTCCACCGACACCCACTTCACACACAAGGCGTGGCACGCGTCGTCGGACACCATCGGCAAGATCGAGTACGCGATGATCGGCGACCCGGCCCTGCGGATCAGCACCGACTTCGAGGTGCTGCGCGCGGACGAGGGTCTGGCCGACCGCGGCACGTTCCTGGTCGACCCGGACGGCGTCATCCAGTTCACCGAGGTCACCGCGGAAGGTATCGGCCGCAACGCTTCCGAGCTGGTCCGCAAGGTCAAGGCCGCGCAGTACGTCCGGTCCCACCCGGGCGAGGTCTGCCCGGCGAAGTGGGAAGAGGGCGACGACACTCTGGCTCCGTCGCTGGAGCTCGTCGGCAAGATCTGAGTCGCCGGCGGTTCTCCAGCTCCCAGCTCTTCCAACCTTCGGAGTAGACCCTCATGCTCGACAATTCGCTCGCAAGCCAACTGAAGACGTTGCTCGAGAAGGTGACTCAGCCGATCGAGCTGGTGTCCACCCTCGATGACCGCCCGAAGTCCGCGGAGCTCGCCGGACTGCTCGACGAGATCGCCGCGATGTCGGATCTCGTCACTCATTCGCGCACCGGCGACGACCCGCGCCGGCCGTCGTTCGTGATCCGGCGCGCGGGCACCGACATCGAGGTGGGGTTCGCCGGAATCCCTCTGGGACACGAGTTCTCGTCCCTGGTCTTGGCGCTGCTGCAGGTCGGCGGCCACCCCTCGAAGGAGGCGGCGGACCTGCTCGACCAGGTGCGCGACCTCGAGGGGGAGTTCACCTTCGAGACCTATTTCTCCCTGTCCTGCCAGAACTGCCCGGACGTCGTGCAGGCCCTGAACCTGATGTGCGTGCTGAACCCGAACATCCAGCACGTCGCGATCGACGGCGCCCTGTTCCAGGACGAGGTCGACAACCGCCAGGTGATGGCGGTGCCGACGGTATTCCTCAACGGTGAACCGTTCGGGTCGGGTCGCATGACCCTCGAACAGATCGTCGGCCGGCTCGACACCGGGGCGGCCGAGCGGACCGCCGCCGCGATCTCGGAGAAGGATCCCTTCGACGTACTCGTGGTCGGCGGCGGACCGGCCGGTGCGACGGCGGCGATCTACGCGGCGCGCAAGGGAATTCGCACCGGAGTCGTGTCGGAGCGCCTCGGCGGCCAGGTGCTCGACACGATGGGCATCGAGAACTTCGCCTCGGTGCCCTACACCGAAGGCCCGAAGTTCGCCGCCGAGTTGGAGAATCACGTCCGCCAGTACGACGTCGACATCATGAACGCCCAGCACGCCACGAAGCTGACGCCCGCGCCCACGGAACAGGGCCTGGTGGAGGTCGAACTGGCCAGTGGCGCGCGGCTGCTGTCGCGCAGCGTGATCATCTCCACCGGGGCGCGGTGGCGGTCGATGAACGTCCCGGGCGAGACCGAATACCGGAACAAGGGCGTCACGTACTGCCCGCACTGCGATGGCCCCCTGTTCAAGGGGAAGCGCGTCGCGGTGATCGGCGGCGGCAATTCCGGCGTCGAAGCGGCCATCGACCTCGCCGGAATCGTCTCGCACGTGACGCTCGTCGAGTTCGACGTCGAGCTGCGCGCCGACGAGGTGCTGCAGCGCAAGCTGCGCAGCCTGCCCAACGTCGAGATCCTGCTCGGCACGGCCACGACCGAGGTCGTCGGTGACGGTGTCAAGGTCACCGGCCTGACCTACATCGATCGCGAGTCGGAAACGTGGCACTCGATCGACCTGGACGGCGTCTTCGTCCAGATCGGCCTGCTACCCAACACTGAATGGCTTGCCGGCACAGTCGATCTCACCCCCCGCGGCGAGATCATCGTCGACGACCACGGCCGGGCGTCCCTGCCCGGGGTATTCGCCGCCGGCGACTGCACCGCGACCCCGTTCAAGCAGATCATCGTCGCCGCCGGATCCGGGGCGACGGCAGCGCTCGGCGCGTTCGACCACCTGATCCGCACCAGCCTCGTCGTCGACGCCGTCTGAGCCGGGCAGCCAGGCCGAGCATCCGGCGTCGCCGGTCTCGGCCCGGCTGCCGGCGGCAAGGATTCGGTTGGCGGGGCGGATCAGTAGTCTCGCTCGCCGATCCGGTGGACGTGGATGGCGTTGGTCGAGCCGACCGTGCCGGGGCCGACACCTGCATGCCGGGCAGGGCTCAGAGGTGACCTGACATTCCCGACGGCTGTGTCGTCGGAAGTCGTAGGTCCTCGAGCATGGAAGAAGGCACACCGATGGGTATTTTCTTGTGGATCCTGCAGGCGATCCTGGCCGCCGTGATCGGCATGTCCGGTGTCGGAAAGCTGGTTCGATCGAAAGACGAGCTGGCCGAACAGTATCCGTGGGCGCACGACTTCTCGCGGACGACGGTGTGGCTCATCGGTGTGGTGGAGATCGTCGGTGCGATCGGGCTGATCGCTCCGGCCGCAACCGGAATCGCCCCCATCCTGACCCCGATCGCCGCGGCCGGCCTGGGGGTATTCGCGCTGCTGGCGGCGATCCTGCACATCCGCCGCAAGGAAGGCCGCGGTGTGCTGGTAGTCATGATCTTGTTCGGGATCGCCGCCGTCATCGCATGGGGCCGTTTCGGCCCGTACGGCTGGTGATCAGGCGTCAGGGGTTCGGCGAGTCGTCAGGTGAGGTGGGGCGGCGGCGCGGCCGCCAGCCGGGCCGGGGGACGCTGTCGAGCAGTGCCCGGGTGTAGGGGTGCTCGGGACGACGGAGCAGGTCGTCGGTGGGTCCGGCCTCGACTATGCGGCCGGCCTGCATGACGATGCTCTGTTCGGTGACCTGGCGGACGACCGCCAGGTCGTGGGTGATGAAGACGTAGGAGATGCCGGTGGACTCCCGGATGTCGTCGAGCAGGTTGAGGATCTGCGCCTGGATCGAAACATCCAGGGCCGCAACGGCTTCGTCGAGGACCAGCACCCTGGGGTCGGCGGCGAGCGCGCGAGCGATGGCGACGCGCTGGCGCTGGCCGCCGGAGAGATGCGCGGGCAGCGAGGCGAGCAGCCGTGCGTCCAGGGCGACCATGTCGGCGAGCTGCTGAACCCGGTCGGCGGTGGAGGTGGCCGGGGCTTTGTGCAGCTGCACGGCCTCGGTGAGGGTCTGCCGGACCGTTCGCTGTGGGTCGAGGCTGGTGTAGGGGTCCTGGAACACCATCTGCGCCTGGCGGGCCCGTTCGCGCCGGGCGCGGGTGGAACGGGACGGGTGGGAGCGATCGCTGCCACAGCAGACGATGCTGCCCGAACTCGGCTGTTCGAGCCCGATGATCATTCGGGCGACCGTTGTCTTGCCCGAGCCCGACTCTCCGACGATGCCGATCGAGGAACCGGACTCCACCTCGAAGGACACGTCGGTGACCGCGGCGAAGGAGCCGAAGTTCTTGCACAGTCCGGAGACTCGCAGTGCGTGTTCGGTCATTCGGAGTCTCCTCGCAGCTGCGGTCCGAGCTCGGCGGCACGCAGGCACCGCACGGCGCCGCCGGATTCGTAGGTCAATGGCACCGGGCCCGATTCGGTGCAGTTCGGCAGGCGGAACGGGCAGCGTTCGGCGAACGCACAGGTCGGCTCGGCCTCCCAGGCGCCGATCGGCCGACCGGGTATCGCGGCCAAGCGGGCCCGGGGTCGCTCGAGGTCGGGACGCGCCCCCGCCAGCGCCGCGGTATACGGGTGCCGCGGATTGTGGTGCAGCGCTTCGGATTCCTGCGACTCGACGATCTGGCCCGCGTACATCACCGCGGTCCGGTCACAGACGGCGGCGGCGAGATCCAGGTCGTGGGTGATGAACAGCAGCGAGACGCCGGCGTTGTAGCGCAGCTCGTCCAGGATCGCCATCACCTCCGACTGGGTGGTGACGTCGAGTGCGGTGGTGGGCTCGTCGGCGAGAATGAGCTTGGGGTCGCCGAGCAGCGCGGCGGCGATCATGACGCGTTGCAGCATGCCGCCGGACAGGTCGCCGGGGTACTGCCGCATCCGGCGGGCGGTGTCGGTGATGCCGACCTCCGACAGCATGCGCTGCGCGCGCCGGGTCGCCTCGTGCCGGTCGACCCGGTCGACCGCGCACATCTGCTCGGTGAGGAAGTCGCCGATGCGCCGGACCGGATTGATGTAGGCCCGAGGGTCCTGGAAGATGACCGCCATGTCGCCGCGCTTGCGACGCAGGGCCTCACCGCGCAGACCCAGCAGGTCCTGACCGTCGAACCGGATGCTGCCGGTGGTCTGCGCCCGCTCGGGCAGCAGCCGGGCGAGCGTCCGCAGCGTCATGGATTTGCCGGCGCCGGATTCGCCGACCAGCCCGAGTGCTTCGCCGCGCTGGATGGTCAGTGAGACATCGCGCAGGACTTGGCGTTTCTGGCCGTTGACGTCGAGGGTCAGGTTCAGGCCCTCGATTTCGACCAGCGGAGTTTCCGGGGCCGTGAACGCGGGACTGCGCGACCCGGATACGGCGTGGGGGGTGGCGGCGGTCATGAGTGGTCCTTGCCCTGTTTGTCGTTGAGGCGTTCACCGAGGATGTTGAAGGAGACGATGACCAGCACGAGGGCGGTGCCCGCGATCATCGACTCGGCGGGAAAGCCTTGCAGCACACCGGTTTCACCCTCGGACACCATGACACCCCAATCCGCTTGCGGCGGCTGGACGCCGAGCCCGAGGAAGGAGACCGCCGCGAGATCGAGTGCGGCCCAACCGAAAAGGATGGTGGCCTGGGCGACCAGCAACGGCGCGATATTGGGGATGAGATGCCGGATCGCGATGGACCAGGCGCTGCTGCCCTGCACTTCGAGCGCCTCGATATAGGGCAGCGATCGTTCGCGCAACGCCGCCCCGCGCACGATCCGGGCGACGTAGGGTGTGTACGCGACGGCCAGCGCGAGTGCGGCCGACCACTGGCTGGGGCCGAAGACCGCCGCGCCGAGGACCGCGAGCAGCAGACCCGGGAACGCGAAGACGAGATCCGAACCCGAGGAGATGACGCTGTCGGTCCAGCCGCGCCGCCAGGCGGCGATCACCGCGAGCGCGGTGCCGCCGGCGATCGAGATCACGATGACGATGAACGCGCCGAGCATGGACGAGCGCGCGCCGACGAGCAGCCGGGACAGCAGGTCTCGGCCCTGGGAGTCGAATCCCAGTGGATGCGAGCCGGTGCTGCCGACGAACGCGCGTGACAGGTCGCTCTGGTTCGGCGGGAACGGCGCCAGCAGTGGTCCGAACACGGCGATCAGGATCGCCAGCACGATGATCGCCGCGCTCACGTAGCCGATCCAGCCCACGCCGTGCAGACGTGGCAGTTTCCACCGGCGAGCCGGCGCGATAACGGTTGCGGGGACAGGCAGCTGCCCGGAGGTGATGGTCATACCGCCGCCGTTCCGAGGCTGACGCGCGGGTCGAGCAGTGCGTAGAGGAAGTCGACGATGCTGTTGACGATCACGAACGCCACCACCATGAGTAGCGAAATGGCTTGGACCACTGCGAAATCCTTGTTCTGTGCGGCCGTGACCAAGCTCGAGCCCAGGCCGTTGAGGTTGAACGCCTGCTCCACGATCGAGACCAGCACGATCAGCGAGGCGAGAGCCAGGCCGGTGACGGTGGTGATGGGAATGGCGGCATTGCGCAGGATGTGCTTGCGCAGAATCTGCCGCGCGGGCACGCCGCGGCTGATCGCGGTCTGGACGTGCTCGCGTTTGGATTCGGCACGCACCGACGTCCGGGTGATGCGGGCGACGAGGGCCAGCGACGAGCAGGCCAGCGCGATGGCGGGCAGTGTCAGATGTTTGACCTGATCGGTGAACCCGACGCCGTCACCCAAGGCCGGAAACCAGCCCAGCTTCACGGCGAACACGCTGATCAGCGCCAGCGCGGCGACGAACGAGGGGAGCGCGGCAAGCAAGGTGGTGGTCAGCAGTGCGGCGGTGTCGAGCCAACCGGGCTTGAGGGCGCTGAGAATACCGATCCCGATGCCTGCCACGATGATGATCAACGAGGTGTAGACCACCAGCATCATCGTGGTCGGCGCGCGTTGCGCGATCAGGGTCGACACGTTCTCCCGGGCGCCGACGGAGTAGCCGAGATCGCCGTGCAGCGCCGACGTCAGCCAGTACCAATAGCGCACCGGCAGTGGATCGTTGAGGTGATACCGCTCGGTCAGGATCGCGCGGGCCTCCGGAGTGACCTGCCGTCCACCGGTCAGCACCGCGATGGGGTCGCCGGGGGCCAGATACATCGCGGCGTAGATGGCGATGCTGGCGATGAACAGTGTCGCGAGCAGCAGGGCGCCGCGTCGAAGCAGGAAGCGTCGCATGCGGTTACCCCTGTCCGAGCTTGGCCAGCCACGGCGCCTGCATGTAGGCGAACGACGACGGGGCGCCGGTGAGCTTCTGGTCCATGATCAGGAACAGCGGCGGATGCACCATCGGAATCCACGGCAGGTCGGCCATCACCAGCCGGTCGGCCTCGATCGTCGCCGCCGCCCGCTGCTCCGGATCCGCCGCCGCCCGGGCCCGCTCCAGCGCCGCGTGCACCTGCGGATTGTCGTATCCCGAATAGTTCTGCACGCCTTTGGGTTCGGTGTAGCTGGCGATCAGGGCCGCGGGATCGGCGTAGTCACCGTAGGTCGTGGTGCTGAACGCGTCGACACCCTCGCGCGCCTTGGGGTCGGTGAAGAAGTTGATGTAGTTCTGCGGGGAGACATTGTGCAGACTGGCCTTCAGGCCGATCGCGTTGGCGGCCTCCAGCCAGGCGTTGGCCGCGGTGTTGACCGTCGACAGTCCGGTGGAGGTGCCGATGACCATCGGCTTGCCTTCGGCACCGGCGTCACGGATAAGCTGTTTGGCCTGCTCGAGATCGAAGGTGGGTTCCGGCGCGGCGTTCCACGCCGCGGTGAAGGCGTCCTTCGCGTAACCCCACGTGCCCGGATTGGTGGACATCCGCGGCCCGACCGCGTTGCCGCCGTAGACGGCGTTGCTGAAACTGTTCCGGTCGAACGCCAGCGACAGCGCCTTGCGCACCCGCACGTCCCCGAGGACGCCGGTGAGATCCGCCGGAATCAAGAACTCCGTCTCGCCGGAGGTCCCCATGTGGATCCGGGTGTTCTTGATCTGCTCGAGTTCCCGGAAGGTGGAGGTGTCGGTCAGGTACGTCCCGCTGATCTCGCCGGTCGACAGCGCGGTGGTCAGCGTGGCCGCGTTGGAGACGCCCCGGAAGTCGAGCTGGTGGGTCATCGGCTTCAGCGACGGATCCCAATAATCCGGATTGGCGGTGACTTTCAGCGACTTGCCGGCCGTCCACTCCGCGAGCTTGTAGGGCCCGGTACACATCGTGCCGCCGTCCGGGGTGCCGAAACGCTGCCCCTGGGCACGGGCGTACCGCTCCTCGACGACGACGCCCGCCATCGACGAGAGCTCGCCCGGCAGCCAGTAGTCCGGGCCGCTCAGCGTGAGCCGGACACCGTCGGGACCATCGGCGGCGATCGAGGAGACACGGTTGAGCACCGTGCTGTAAAAACTGCTGGTCTGCGGATCCAAGTGGCGCTGCAGACTGAACACGACATCGGCGGGCGTCACCGGCTGCCCGTCCCAGAAGCGCACGCCGGCGCGCAATTTGAGGACCAGGGAGGTCGGCGTGTCGAAACGGTACTCGCTCGCCAGCCCGGGGGTGATCGACCCGTCCGGTTGCTGACGCAGCAATGAATCGCACAGCGTCGAGACGACGGTGTTCTCCGGGTAGTCGAACGCCTGGGCCGGATCGATGGTGGTGGGGTCGCGGTACAGCGCCCAGGTGGCGCTGTCCACGGGCCCGGCGGCCGCGGACGTCACCGAGGGTAGACCCAGGAACTTCGCGTCGGAGATGGCGGTGGCGGTGGTCTCCGGCCGCCCGCCGCACCCGGCCAGCAGAGCTGTCGTGCAGGTGGCCAGGGCCACGAGTTTCATTGTGGTGATGCGCATTTCGTCCCTCGGGAAGTGTCGGGCCTATCTCGGTGTGCCGTCAGCGAGCCGCCGGGCACGGGCAGGTGGCGTGCTATGCCTCGGAGCTGATCGGTTCGGCGGTCAGAGCGCCGTAGCTGGCCGGGCGACGCGTGTCGAACATCCCGAAGGTGAGCCAGTCGCGGCGCTGATCCAGATCCAGGTCGGCGACCAGGACGCTGTCGCGGTCCCGGGGAGCCTGCACCATGGTGCGCCCATACGGGTCGGAGATGAACGAGGACCCGTAGAAGGTGATCCCGTCCTCGTGTCCGGTCCGATTCACGGCGACCATGAAGGTGGCGTTGGCCAGGCCGTTGGCCGCGATCATCTGGTGCCACATCGGCAGGGTGTCGAACTCGTGCAGCTCGGGGTCACTGCCGATCGCGGTCGGATAGACCAGGATTTCGGCGCCGCGCAGCGAATACACCCGGGCCAGCTCGGGGAACCACTGATCCCAGCAGGTGGGGAAGCCGAATCGGCTGCCGGCCGCGTCGATCACCGGGAATCCGCTGTCGTCGGAATCGAAGTAGCGATCCTCGTGGTAGCCCGGGAACTCGGGAATGTGCAGCTTGCGGGTGCGGGCGAGCACCTCGCCGGTGGGGGACACCAGGATCGCCGTGTTGTACCCGAGTCCGGTGTCGCTGTGCTCGTAGAGCGAGGCGTGCACCAGGATGTCGTGCCGGGCCGCGAGTTCACGCGCGAACGTGGTGGTCGGCCCGTCGGGGATGTGTTCCCGGTGTTTCGGGGCGTCCGGGTTGTCCGGCACGGTCGCGAAGTACGGGCTCAGGGTCAGTTCCTGCAGGCACACGACCTGCGCGCCGAGCAGCGCCGCGCGCGCGACGCCCGCCGACAGCACGGCGCGATGCTCGTCGGGATCCGCGTGCCAGCGGGTCTGCACCGCACCGATCCGGATCGGCGTCCTGGTCGGCGGCGCCACCCGGGCGGGGGAGGGGAGTGGCGTGTCGATGGCGGTGACGATGACGAAGTTGCCGTCATCGGCGACGGTCTGGCCTCGGGTGCCCAGGTCGCTCATCGGACGGTCCCTTCGGTGATCTCGCTCGGAATCTGCTGGGTGATGCAATGCACGCCGCCGCCGCCGAAGGCGACGATATTGCCGGGGACACCGACGACTTCGCGATCGGGGAAGGCTTTCCGCAGGGTCGCCAAGGCCGGCTCGTCGAGTTCGTGCCCGGCGATCGGGGTGATCACCGCGCCGTTGGCGACATAGAAGTTGGCGTAGGCGACCATCGTCTCGGTGCCGTCGGGGAGGGTCGTGACCGGGAATTCCGGCAATTCGTAGATCTCGATGGGTCGACCCGCGGCGTCTGTCGACGAGCGCAGGACCTCGAGGTTCGCGGCCATCCGCTCGAAGTCGGGCAGCGCCGGATCCGTGCAGGTCTGGGCGACGACGGCGCCCGGACGGACGAACGTGCAGACGCCGTCGACATGGCCATCGGTGTGGGCGTCGTCGAAATGCCCGTAGGGAAGCCAGATCACGGTGGTGACGCCCAGTCGCCGCCGCAGTTCGTCCTCGATCTGCTCGCGCGACATCGACGGGTTGCGGTTCGGATCGAGCAGGCACTGTTCGGTGGTGATGAGCGTGCCCTCGCCGTCGACGGTGATCGAGCCGCCTTCGAGCACCATGTCCGACGGCCGGCGCTCCAGGCCGAGGTGCTCGAGGACGCGGCCGGTGAGTGCGTCGTCCTTGTCGTAGGGCAGGAATCGCTCACCCCACGAGTTGAAGCGGAAGTCCACGCCCGCGCGCCCGCCCTGCCGATCGTTCACGATGATCGGCCCCGAATCCCGGATCCAGGAGTCGTCGATCGGCAACTCGATGACATCGACCGCCTTGCCGCACGCCTTGCGGACCTCGTCGGCCTGCCCCGGGTTGGCGATCATCAGGACCGGTTCGAATTCGCCGATGGCGTTCGCGGTCGCGGCGTACTCGGCCTTCGCTTCCTCGAAGTAAGGGCCCCACAGGCTTTCGCGGGTCGGCCATGCCATGAGGCATCGCTCGTGGGGCGCCCACTCGGCCGGCATGCGCCAGGTCGTCGTACTGGGGTTCATGGGTTGTTTCCGATCCTTCGTCGTCGAAATCGTATGAGCATCGTCACATTGACTGAAAATTTAGTCAATGATGGTCAGTGGCCCGGACCAGCTGCGATCCGATGCCGGGGGATCGCCGCGGCGATCAGTTCGCCGGAGCCGGCGGGGTGGCCAGGTCGGCGAAGAACTGCAGTAGGGCGACGACCGTGATCGGGCCGCCGATGGCGATCAAACCGATGGCCGCGCCGAGCGGCGCCGCCGCTGCCGCCGTGACCAGGCAGCCGCCGATGGCGCCGGGAATCGCCAGGGTGCCGAGGGTGGGAATGCCCGCGCCCGCGCCCAGCAGCGCGCCGCCCGCGACGCATCCGACGGCGGCGCCGATCGCGGTACCGATCAGCGTGCCGACCGCCGCGCCGATGGTGGCGGCGCTGGACAGATTGGCCAGGGCCTGGTTGTAGTTGGGGTTCGCGGTCGCGTCGATCGAGTTCAACATCGGCGTCCCCGCGGGGGCGGGCACGGCCGTCGCCGGATCGGTGCTCGGCGTCAGGATCGCGGTGTTGCCGTCGATTCGGGTCGCGATCGGCCAGACCTTGTCATCGCGCTGGTAGCTCAGCGGCAGGACCGCGGCGAGTCGGCCGCTCCCGTCGAGGATGTGGAACCGATCGCCTTCCGCTGCCAGCGATCCGGCATCGGTGGTGACCACGACCGAGTGGTCGACGAGGCGGGCCCGGTAATGGATGCCGGGCTGCGCCTCGGGTGAATCTGTCTGTGCGGCAGCCAAACCGGCGGTTACCGAAGTGGCGGTGAGCGCGGCGACGGTGATGGCGGCCGTCGTGCCGATCGAGCGAAGCTTCATCCTGGTCTCTCTGGGTGGGCGGTGTGACGTGTCGAATAGTTTGTGACGGATCGTGTCCTGAGTCACCCGGCCATGTTGTCTAAAAATTCAGTCAGATTTCGCCGCAATGTCCACGATGTGCTGGTGGACTACCGCGGGTGTCTGGATTGACACGCTATCCGGCGCTAGTTGTTTGACTATTTAGTCAGCGTTACGATCGCGTTAGCCATGCGATCGCACGCGCGATCCGGCCGCCGAGGACGGACCGAACACGAGGAGTGGTGCGATGCGACGCCGGCGGTTCTTCCGACTGAGCGCGGCGGTGGCGGGCGGCCTGGTTCTGGCCGGGTGCGACGAGTCGGGCTCGCAGGACACCGCCGGCGCCCCGCCCAGCCGGGTTCCGCACGACGATCGCGCCTGGCTGATGCCCGAGGAGGGCGACCCCCACGTTCGGACCTGGATGGCCTTCGGCGCCGGCGAACGCGTGTGGGGTGCGGAGCTGCTTCCGGTGGTGCGGGACAACCTGGCTGCTGTTGCGCCGGCCATCGCGCGTTTCGAGCCGGTGTCGATGCTGGTGCGCGCTGAAGAGATGGATCTGGCGCGCGGGCTCATCGGTGGTGCGAATGTCGAGTTGGTTCCGGCGGCGCTCGACGATCTGTGGATGCGCGATACCGGTCCGGTATTCGTCAAGGGCGCAACGGGGATGGCCGGGGTCGACTTCAACTTCAACGGCTGGGGAGGCAAGCAGAAGCACGCGCAGGACGCGAAGGTCGCCGAGATCGTCACCGGCCGGGCCGGGGTCGAAACGCTGCATACCGGACTGGTGCTCGAGGGCGGCGGGATCGAGGTCGACGGTCAGGGCACGGGCATCATCACCGAAAGCTGTGTGCTGAACGACAATCGGAACCCGGGCTGGAGCAAAGCCGACGTGGAGTCCGAGCTGAAGTACCTGCTCGGACTCGAGAAGATCATCTGGCTGCCCGGTATCAAGGGTGAGGACATCACCGACGGGCACACCGACTTCTATGCCCGCTTCGCTCGCCCGGGGGTGGTGGTGGCCGGATTGGACACCGACCCGGATTCCTACGACCACGATGTCACCCAGCGCCACCTCGAAATCCTGAGGGGCGCAACGGATGTGCACGGCAATGCACTCCAGGTGGAAGTGATCGAGGGTCCGGCGCAGGTGCGCCCGCAATACCGGGATCAGAAGGACTTCGCGGCCGGGTACATCAACTTCTATGTCTGCAACGGTGGCGTCATCGCACCGCAATTCGGTGACCAGGACGGAGATTCGGCCGCGCGGGACACCCTGGAGCGCTTGTTCCCCGGCCGCGAGGTCGTGCAGATCGACATCGACGGTATCGCCGCGGGTGGTGGCGGGATCCACTGCACCACGCAACAGCAGCCGGTGGGATAGCGGTCGTGACCGATCGCCAGGCACAGATTCTCGAAGCGACAGTTCGTGTGCTCGCCGAGGACGGGGTACGGGGATTGCGCATCGGCAGGGTCGCGGCCGAAGCCGGCGTCTCCGCCGCGCTGATCTACTACTACTTCGACGATCGCGCGGGCGTGCTCCGCCGCGCGCTCGAGCACCTCGACCATCGCGCTGCGGCGCACATCGAGGCCGCGCCGCGCGGCAGCAGTCCGCGCGCGGCCCTCGAGGAGATGTTGCTCGTCGAATTGCAGAGCGCGGTCGAGGTCCGCCGAGAATGCATCGCCTGGGGTGAGTTTCGCGCCAGCGCCGTGTTCGAGGCCGATCTACGGGAGCCGTTGCGGGCCACCACCGGGGAATGGATCGACCACGTCGAGGATGTCCTGCGCGAGGTGGCCGACACCGGGCCGGGCGATCCGGCGCCGGATCTCTCCGGTGCGGCCGAACGCCTCACCACCCTGGTCGAGGCGTTGACCGCACGGTGGCTGAGCGGGTCGACGACGGTCGAGCGAACACGTGAATTGCTGTCGGGCGCAATCGCTACCGAGCTCGGTGCACTCCGCGACTGACGGGGAGGGCGATCAGCTCCGGCCCAGTTCGGCGACGACCGCGCCGGACAGCAGCTCGCGGGCGCGCTCCAAGGAGAGCGATCCGCTGAGCCAGCGCTCACTCAACCCCTCGACCAGAGCGGTGAGGCGTTCGGCCGCGGCGGTGGGGTTGACGTCGCGGACCGCGAACCCGGCCTCGCGGGCGCGATCGATCAGCGTCGCCGTCTCGTCGACCCATTCCTGGGTGGTGGCGCGCAGCTGGTCGCGCAGATCATCGGAGAAGACAGCGCTGGCGCGCAATTCGCCCCAGGCGATGCTGTTGTTACGGACATCGGGGACGTTCTGCAGTTCGAGCAGCAGCATCTGCTCGAGCGCGGCCCGCGGATTCGTATGTGCGAACGCGTCGTCGGTGTAGCGCTGTGCCTGGTCGTTGATGAATCCCAGCGCGCTGTGCAGTACGCCCGCCCGATCCTTGAAGTGGTAGTAGATCAGCGCGGTGGAGACCCCCGCTTCGGCCGCGAGCTTCTCGATGCGCAGCCCGCGTACGCCGTCCTGGGCGATGACCCGGATGGCTGCTTCCAGGATTTGAGTCTGACGATCGGACACGGAACCTCACTTTACGGATATGCCGAACGATCTGACGGATACGGGCCCGGAGGTGAATCGCGGAGCTTCGAGTTACACGGGTTCTTGCTGTGTGGTGCAGTGGATGCCACCACCGCCGGCGGCGATGCCGTCGATACTGATCTGGGCGATGTAGCGGTCGGGGAACAGCCGCTGCAGTGTCGCGTGCGCCGCCGAATCCGTTCGGGGATCACCGAATTCCGGTGCGATCACCGCCTGGTTACAGACATAGAAGTTGATGTAGCCGGCCGCGAAGTCCTCGCAGTCGTACCGCGGGCGGACCTGCGACGGCCCTTCGATCACCTCGACCTGGAGGGGGCGGCCCGACGCGTCGGTGGCCGAGCGCAGGATATCGAGATGGGCGCGGGTGACCTCGTAGTCGAACGAGTCGGGATCGTTGTCCAGTCCGGCCACGACCACACCGGGCCGGGCGAAGCGGGCATAGAAGTCGGTGTGCCCGTCGGTGATGTCGTAGCCCGCGATGCCGGGTAGCCAGATGATCTTCTCGAGCCCGAGCAGGTAGCGCAGCTCGTCCTCGACGTCCTTCTTCTTCCAGCCCGGGTTCCGATTGTTGTTGAGCACACAGCTTTCGGTGATGATGGCGGTGCCGCGGCCGTCGACCTCGATCGCGCCGCCCTCGAGGACCAATTCGGCCGGCAGTGCCTCGACCGTGGCCGAGCGGGTGACGAAGTCGGCCACCTTGCGATCCTGGCGGGCCTTCTGTTTGCCGCCCCAGCCGTTGAAGTTGAAGTCGACCGCGGCCATGTTCTTGTCGCCGTGCACGAAAACGGGGCCGGTGTCTCTCATCCAGATATCGTCGAGCGGCGCGACGACCAACTGAATATTCGCGGCTGTGAACAGGCGGCAGGCCAGGTCGAAGTCCTCGGGGCGGACGAGGACGGTGACGGGCTCGAATCGGGCGATCGTCTGGGCGATCCGCGCCAGATCGTGCTGTACCTGCGGCAGCAGATGTCGGCCCCAGACGTTCTCGCTCGCGCCGAAGGCCATCCAGGTCCGCCGGTGCGGATCGCCTTCCTCGGGCATGGACCAGCGCCGCCCGTCATCCTCGAATGCGGCGGAATCTCCCAGCAGGCGGCTCAGCGCGCCGCTCATCTGCGCGAATCGACCCTTGCTCATGTCTTCTTCTCCTGATGTCCGGACGCCCCGCACATCGAACTCTAGAACTGACTGAATATTTAGTCAATGTGGTGCACGGGGCGTTCTCGGTCACAGTGTCGGTGGTCTAGTCCACCGGTTCTTGCTGCGTGGTGCAGTGGATGCCGCCGCCGGCCCAGGCGATGCCGTCGATGTTCACCTGCACGATCTGCCGGTTCGGGAACAGGCGCGCGAGCGTCGCCTTGGCGGCCGAATCCGCCTCACGGTCGCCGAATTCCGGCGCGATGACCGCGCCGTTGCAGACATAGAAGTTGATGTAGCCGGCCGCGAAATCCTTGTCCTTGTATTCGGGCCGGATCTGGGTGGGCGCCTTGATGACCTCGACCCGAACCTGGCGTCCGCGCGCATCGGTCGCGGACTTCAGGATGTCGAGATGACGCATGGTGACGTCGTGGTCGTAGGACTTCGGGTCGGTGTCCAGCCCGGCCACGACCACGCCGGGACTGGCGAAGCGGGCATAGAAGTCGGTGTGCCCGTCGGTGATGTCCTGGCCGGCGATGCCGGGCAGCCAGATGATCTTCTTCAGCCCCAGCAGATAGCCGAGCTCGGCTTCGACGTCCTGCTTGCTCCAGCCCGGATTGCGATTGGGATTGAGCACGCAGCTTTCGGTGATGATGGCGGTGCCCTGGCCGTCGACCTCGATCCCGCCGCCCTCGAGCACGAGCTGGGTCGACAAGGTCTGGGTGCCCGCCCGTCCGGTGACGATCTTGGCCACCGCGGCGTCCTGACCATGAGCCTGCTTGTTGCCCCAGCCGTTGAAGTTGAAGTCGACTCCGGCCTTGCCGCCGCTGCCCTTGACGAACACCGGACCGGTATCGCGCATCCACAGATCATCGAGCGCCGCCGGAACCAATTCGACGTTCGCCCCGCCGATCAGCCCCCGTGCCACGTCCATCTCCTCGGGGCGGACCAGCATTGAGACCGGTTCGAATCGTGCGATGGCCTGCGCGATCGCCGCGAGATTACGCCTGGCTTCCGGCAGCACGTCGCCGTAATGCGCTGCCGCGCCGAACGCCATCCACGTGCGCTTGTGCGGGTCGCCCTCGTCCGGCATCAACCACTGCCGGTCGTCGTGCTCGGCATTGCCTCCCTCGCTACTTCCGCTGCCGAGAGCGGGCATGGCCGCGGCGGTCTTACCCGCCAGCAGCAACCCGCCGACCACGCTCAATCCTGTTTGTACGAAACGACGTCGATGCACAGCATCACTCCCAATCCGGTCGCCAAGGCCGACCATGTCGTGTGGATCTCGAAGCGCACCGCGATGGTGATGACCGGCCGCTCGACAGGCATCGGGCCGGGCGCCAGAGGCCTGCAACGGTAACGCTGACTGAAAAGTCAGTCAATATCGACGACGGTTCCTACGACCGAAGGCCCAGGGGTGGGGAGGGTGGGAAGGTCACCGGGACCGTGAGCGGTGCGCGGTGGAAAGTGCTGGGGCGCCAGGGGAGTTCGGGCAGGGGGATCGCGAGTTTGATGTCCGGGAGGGCGTCGAGGAGTTGGTCGAGGGCCTCGCGGGCGATGATCGAGGCGATCGGCTGGGCGGGGCAGGTGTGGGCGCCGATGCCCCAGGCCAGGTGGGAGCGGTTGCCGGTGTGATCGCCGGAGACGGCGGGGTCGTTGTTGCACGCGGTGATGCTGATCAAGACCGGTTGGTTCACCGGGAGCCAGGAGTTGCCGATCACCTGGGGTTGCTGGGGGTAACGGGGACAGGCGTTGGCCAGCGGGGGATCGGCGAAGAGGACCTTGTCGATGGCGTCTCGCAATTGCAGCGAGCCGGCTAGCAGGTCGTCATGGAAACCGGCGTCATCGGCCATCAGGACCAGGGCGTTGACGATGAGATTCCAGGTCGGTTCGGCGCCCATGACGTAGAGCTTGGCCAGTTGCTCGACGATTTCGGCGTCGTCGAAGGCGGCGGCGTGGCCGATCAGGGTCGAGGTGACGTCGCGAGCGGGGCAGCGGCGTCGGGCGGTTACCAGTTCGGCCAGGACCGCGCGGAAGCGGTGGTCGGCGCGGCTGGAGGCATCCGTGTCGGTGGCCTCGATCAGATCCAGCAGCGCGGCGCCGGCTTCGGCGCCCAGTTGCGGTGGCAGGCCGATCAGGTCGTCGAGGACCCGGAGGGTCAGGGGGCGGGCGTAGTCGGCGAGCAGATCGGCTTGCCCGGCGCCGCAGAAGCTGTTGATCAGTGGCATGGCGGCGGATTCGACGGTCCCGCGCAGCCGATACTGGTCGATGTCGGCCATGGCGGCCAGATACGCGGCGCGGTAGGGCGATCGGCCCCTGTCGCCCGGTTCGGCCGGACCCCACTCCATGATCGGCATCACCGGGCAGCTCTCCGGAATGGTGTGCTGCCAGCTGCGCGGATCAGCCGGAAAGTGTTCGGGGTCAGCGAGAATCCGCAGCGCTTCGCGGTAGCCGAGGATCAGGGTGGCCGGGATCCCGTCGGCCAGTTCGATCGGCGCGACGGGGCCGTACCGGCGGCGCAGGTCGTCGTAGGCGCGGTGCGGGTCGGCGGCGAACTCCGGCGAGTGCAGCTTCACTCGGATACTCCCGCACGGCGATCCGGCATCGGCAAAGCGAACATCTTCAACGTGCAACTCCCATGAGCGGGTGGAACATGAGCGGTGAGAAGAGCTCGAACAAACGACATTACGTCGGTGATTGCTGCCCGGATGCGAACGACGCTGTACCGCATCGATATTCCAGCACGTGCGCGGCTCCGGCTAACCGGCCGGCGGCGACGCTACCGGCGTAACTGGGTAACCGTGACGCACCTGCGTACCGGACGACACGTTGAACGCGTTCCGCTGTAACAGGTTTGGATCACTCGTCGGATGCTACCCGTAGCTACGGGGTGTGCGCATCCCGGCTCGGGTTCGGGGAGTAGGCATGCCCGCGTGAAGTCACTCCTCGGCGTGGCGGATGTTACGGTGCGATAGCCGATCACCAGGGTAGCGGTGACGCCGGGCGAAAGTTTCACCAGGGCAAGGGAACCGAACCTCTCACTGGTCGGGGCGCGGCAGGTGTCCAGGTCGGCCGCGAACTCGGGTGAATCCAGCTGGATTTGGCCGAGAAGCCAAGTGCGCCAACATAACCCTCTAGTAGTCGCGGGCTTGCCAGGTCACAGGCCTCGACCGCCGTGGCCGTGTCACGGTCCACGGTGCAAGCCGTAGCTCATCGACCTGCGGCTTGCGCTGACTCGGGATGACGCATACTGACTCGGTGAGCGAGCGATTGGTGGCAGGGGGAAGGCAGTGACCGAATCCGAGAAGCGGGTCGGAAACCCGGAACAGGCAACGGTCTACACCGCGTCGAAGCTGCGCGCGGCACTGCTGGCCCTTGGGGCGGCCCTGTCGGTCTTCCTGGGCTATGTGCTGGTGCTGACCACCGAGGCGAGTGCGGCGTTCGTCGGCGCGCTGTCGATCCTGTTCTTCGGGGCGTGCCTGGTGCTCATGGTGACGCAGCTGTTCCGGCGGTCGCCCGCGCTGATCATCACTGATCGGGGGTTCACCCACCGGCGCCTGGGCCCGATCGACTGGACCGATGTCGACGGTGTGGCCATCTCCCGGATCGCCGGACAACCATTCGTCGACGTCGCGCTCCGAGACCCGGCCGCCTACCTCGAGCGCTCCTCGCTTCGGACCCGAGTGCTGGGCCGAGTGAACCAAGGCCTCGGTTACAGCCCCGCCGTTTTCTCCACCCAGACTTTCCCCGTCTCCTCGCAGGACGTCGTCGCGGTCATGCGCAACCACCTCCCCGAGCACCGGTCCTGAAACGAAGCGAGCCCCGGGTATGCGCCCGGGGCCCGCGTCCGTCCACGGCCGGTGTCAGTTGGCCCGGCACAGCCAATCCCCCGATCTGTCGGACGTCCGGCGTACTCTTCGCCGTCATGCAGCCCGCAACCGCTGTCATCGCGGAACTCGTCGCCGGCATCCACCCGCACGATGACCTCGAAATGCGACATATCGCAACAACATTGGCGTGGCTCGAATCAACCGACGACATCTTCCGTCGAGTCAAGCCCGCAACCCCATCCCCACACCTGGTCTCCTACGTAGTCCTGATCGACCCCCACGCGAAAGCCATATTCCTGGGCCGCCACCGCCTCGCAGGCTTACACCTCCCGATGGGGGGACACATCGAACCAGGCGAACACCCCCTGACCGCAGCCCGCCGCGAAGCCGCCGAGGAACTGGGCATCACCCCCACCTTCGACGTGGTCGGCGAACACCCCCTGTTCCTCACCCGAACGACAACGGTCGGCCAGGTGGCTCGCCACGTCGATGTCTCGCTGTGGTTCGTAGTTCGCGGTGACCGAACACGCCAGTATCGGCTCGCCCCAGAGGAGTTCGACGGCAGCCGATGGTGGGATCTCGACCCCGGCAACCTGCCCCCGACCGACCCTCACCTTCCACGATTCATCCGCAAACTCTGCGGCACGCTTTGAATGGGATCAGGCCGGGTGGTAGCCGGCGCCGGTGCGGCCCGCGACATTGATGTCGGTGAGGATGTCGTCGATCGGGCGGTAGAAGGTGGGGGAGTGCAGGGGGTTGGCGGGGGTGGTGCAGGGGAAGTCGAAGGGGATGTTGTCGTAGCCGACGATGCCGCCCTGGAGCATGCCGATCAGGCGGTCGCCGGCGGTGACGGGGCCGCCGGAATCGCCGTGGTTGGAACAGACTTGGCTGAGGGTGACATCCTCGAACGGGCCCCAGTTGATGCTGCAGTTGTAGCCGGTGCTGCGGCCGTTGACGCAGACCTGGCTGCCCACGCCCGGCGCGGGAGCGGTGCCGGCGATGGTGGTGCCGCCGACCGTGCGCGTGGGAACGACACGGGCGGGGTCGAATTCGATGACGGCGTAGTCGAGGTCCCGGCCGTTGTCGGAATAGGCGACCGTGCCGATGGCGCCGGCGCCGCGGTTGATCTCGGCCGCCACCTGCGTGCCCTCGGGCGCGCAATGGCCCGCAGTCAATCCGACCAGTCTGCCCGCGTTGTCGTATCCGATCGTGGTGAGCGAACAGATCGCCCTGTTGCTGAGCACGATCCCGGAGCCGCCGCCCAGTGGCACCATCACGTCGGCGGTGGCCGCGCCGGCGCCGCTGAGCGTGGCGGCGGCGATAGCGGCGGTGATCAACCCCGTCGTCAGCGAACCCGAAGCAATCGACATGATTCGACAATTCGTGATCGCACACCCATCGGGAAAGGGAATGTGACGCCCGTCACAGACACTGGTCGGTGCGCACACAGATCCGTACCCGCCGCGACCGCGTTCGAACTGGTCAGCGGTTCACCTGTGCCCTCGCCGCTGACACACTGCGGGCCGGGTCACCCGTGGGTGACCCGGCCCGGAGCGTGCTGCGGAGAGCAGGGGGCGACTAGCCCCGGCCGCAGATGCCGTTGAGCAGGACGCCGGTGCTGCTGATCATGGCGACGTCGCCGTTGGCGAGGGCGTTGGCGAAGTTGTCGATCGCGGTGCGCTCGTCGCCGGAGGCCTCGATGGCGCGGAGGCGGTCGGCGACCTCGCGACGCTGCTGCGGGCTCGGGCCCAGCGAGCCGTAGCTGTTGTAGATGTCGCCGGCGGTCTGGCAGGCGGGGGAGAGGGCGCTCGCGGTGCCGGCGGGCAGCACCAGCAGGGCGCCGACGGCGCTGGCGGCCAGCAGAGCGGACGGGAGGATCTTACGCATAGATGAACTCCTCGGAGCAAGGTTCGGTTTGCGGGTTCGAGTCTGCCTGATGTGTCGGCGAACACTGGTATCCGCTGCCGGAGAGTTGGTATGCCTGGCGGTTTCCGGCCGTCTGGGCGGGGTCAAGCCGTGGTGAGAACCTCGAGCCCGCGTGGCGTCGGGGTTGGCCAGCGGCGGTGGTCGGCGTCGATCACGTACGGGTGGGTGTGGCGGTAGTAGCCGCTGCTCAGCAGCTCGGCGTCACCCAGTCGGTCGGCGGTGAGGGTGCCCGGCGCGTGCAGGTGGGTGATCACCTCGGGGTCGCGTCGCGGCCACATCCGCAGCGCCACAGCGATTCCCGCCGCGGCCAGCACTGCCAGCGTCACCCAGGTGACGGTGAATCCCGCTGTCGTGGTGAGCCATCCGGTGATCGGGTAGGTCACCAGCCACGCCAGATGCGAGAGCGAGAACTGGGCCGCGAACAGGGCCGGGCGATCAGCCGGTTGCGACGAGCGGCGCAGCACCTGACCGGTGGGGGTCAGGATGGCCGCGGTGCCCGCGCCGATGGTGGCCCAGATCGCCAGTGCGGCAACCCATCGCCAGTCGCCCGCGCCGGCCGTCGACAGTGCGATGGCCCCGGCGAGGCCGGTGATCAGGGTGGCCGCGCCGGTCAGCATCACCGGGCGCGCCCCGAGCCGGTCGAGCACCCGCGGCAGCGACAGCGCCACCAGCATGGTGCCGAAACCGTTGGCGGCCAGCAGCATCGCCACTCCGGACTGGGTGCCGCCGAGGGTGTCGCGCACGTAGTTGACGGTATTGACCATGATCACCGAACCGGCGGCCGCGACCACCAGGTTCAGGCCGAGCAGTCCGCGCAGCCGCGGCGTCGCGGCGAAGATGCGCACCCCGGCCGTGATCCGCTCCCGGAACGAATCTCCGCCCGCGGCGGTGGAATTCGGAATTCGGGTGGCCAGCACCAGGACGGCGGAGACGGCGAATCCGATGGCGGTGCCGACGAACAGCCAGTGGAAGCTCATGACGGTCAGCGCGGCGGCGGCGAGCATGGGGCTCAGCAGCGTCTCCATGGTGGCGGCCAATTGCGCCGCGGACAGTGCGCGGGTGTACTCGCGCTCGTCGGGCAGGATGTCGGGGATGACCGCCTGGTAGGTGGGCGTGTATGCGGCCGACGCGGTCTGCAGGATCGCGATCAGCACGTAGATCTGCCAGATCTGATCGATGAACGGCAGTGCCAGCACGACCGCGGCGCGCACCAGGTGCAGCGCGGTCAGGAAGCCGCGGCGGGGCAGCCGGTGGGCGTAGGCCGCGACCACCGGCGCGACGGTCACGTACATCAGCATCTTGATGGTGAGCGCGGTGCCCAGCACCGCGGCGGCCGCGCCGCCGGCGAGGTCATAGGCCAGCAAACCCAGTGCGACGGTGGTCAATCCGGTACCGAAGAGGCCGGAGACCTGGGCGGTGAACAGTCGCAGATAGTCGTGGTTGCGGAAGAGGGAGCTGAACGCTGGTGTGGAACGCATGGGAATCACTTCCTGGGAAAGGGCCGGGGCGAGTCACGGGGTCGGAGACAGTGGCATTCGCACATTTCGTGCTCCCTTTCGTGGAGTTCGGCAGCACGGACATTAATACCCCAGGGGGGTATATGCAAGTCCGGTTCGGGTGATGTGCCCCACGCGCTCGGGTGATGCCACGCCGACATTCGGCGGTTGACAGGGGATTCTCGCGAACTTGTGGCAACCTATCCGGTGCTTCAGCCGAAGGCTGGGATGCGGATCGAGGAGCGGTGTATGGGGAAGTTGGGTAGGCGGAAGCGGTCTCGGCTCATTACGCAGGGACTGATGACTTCCGGGAAGGCGCGGCCGCAGGCCGTGGTGCGGGATGAGGCCGTCGTCGCGGAAGTCGCCGCGAAGCCGGTGGCGCGCGAAGCTGTCGCGCCCGAACCTGTCGTCGAACAGGTCGTCACGGAGACCGTTGCCGCCGGGCAGCCGGATATCCAGGCGCTCGCGGAGCGGGTGAAGGCGCGCCGGCGGGAGAACAGCTGGACGCAGGCCGATGTGGCCAAGAAGGGCGGGCCGTCGGCCGGCTCGATCAGCCAGATCGAGCGGTGCCTGATCGAGGAGCCCGCGCCGGATCTGCTGGCCAAGCTCGATACGGCGCTGGAATGGCCGTCGGGGACGGCGGACAGCATCGTGCGCGGCCTGGTCGCCGCCGGTTAAATGGCGTCAGGCCCCGATCGGATCGCCGATCGGGGCCTAGCCGTGTGTGATTACGTGTGCGCCGCGCCGTCGATACGGATCTCGGTGCCACTGATGAAGCGGCCGTCGTCGGAGACCAGCATGGCGATGACGCCCGCCACGTTCTCGGGACCGGCCAGTTCCTCCGGATTGTCCTGCGGCAGAACGGCGATCAGGCGACCGAACAGCGACCAGTCGGCATCCTGCGGCAGGTAGCCGGGGGTGGCGTCGGTGATGCCGGACTTGATGCCGCCGGGCGCGACGCTCACCGCGCGCAGACCTTGCTTGCCGTATTCCAGCGCCAGCACGTGGGTCAGCGTCTGGATGCCGCCCTTGCTCGCCGAATACGCGGCCATGTACGGGTGCGCGAAGTTGGCCGAGGTGGAGCTGAAGTTGACGACCGTGCTGCGCGGGTTCGCCAGCAGTGCGGGCAGCGCCTCCCGGATGACCAGGAAGGTGCCGGTGAGGTTGACGTTGATGATCTGGTTCCACAGATCCAGCGAGGTCTCGTGGGTGTGCGCCGCGCGCAGGATGCCCGCCGCGTTGACGACCGCGTCCAGCCCGCCGAGCGCCTCGATGGCGGTGCGCACCCCGGCGATGACCTCGGACTCCTGGCCGATGTTCATCTCGACGATGGTCAGGCGCGCGTCGGCGCCGGCCTCGGCGGCCTGCTTGCGGGTCAGTTCCAGGCCCTCGGCATTGACGTCGGCCCCGGCGACGACCGCGCCTTCGGACAGCAGTCGGAGAACAGTGGCCTGGCCGATACCGGATCCGGCGCCGGTCACCAGGATGCGGCGCTGCTCGAGACGGTTCATGGATCACTTCCTGATCGAGGGAACTAGCTTCGTCGGTGGAACTAGTTTCTGACACGATATGCCGAAAATGGCACATGACGCCAGGAAACGTTTTCGGCCTCGGTACAGTTCCCCGCGTGACCAGCGAGCGAAATCGGACCGGCCGGCCGGCCCTCAGCGAGACCCGCCGCGCGGCCACCCGCCGCGAAGTGGCGCTGGTGGCGGCGCACCTCTTCATCGAGAACGGTTACGCCGCAACGACTGTCGAAGAGATCGCCGCCGCCTCCGGCATGGGACTGCGCACCTTCTACCGCTACTTCGCGGGCAAGGAGGACGTCGTGGCCCCCCTGCTGGCCATCGGCACCCAGGCCTGGGCCGACGAACTGGCCGCCTGCCCGCCCGATCTGCCGCTGCGCGAGGCGCTGAGCCGGTCCTACCGGGTCGCCACCCTGGGCACACTCGCGGCCGAGGGAATCGTGGAAGACCGGCTGCGGCCGGTGGTGCGAGCCGCCACCCAGCTCCCCGCCCTGCGTGCGACCTGGCTGCGCGTCCAATACGACTGCGAAACCCAGCTGATCCCCATCATCGCCGCCCGCACCGGCCGCTCCGCCGACGACCTCGATGTCGCACTGGCCGCCGCCATGGCCAATACCGCGGTGCGCCTGGCCACCGAACTGTGGGCCGCCGGCGAGGAAACCGGTTCCGCCGCCGACGTTCTCGACACCTGCCTGGCCCGCCTCGCCACCGACATCCTGCGGTAGCCGCGCTGCGGTCCACCATCAAGCGGACCGCATGGTTTTCATAGGGTTCGATTCCTGAGGAGCAGCCCTACAACCGCTGATCGGGCGTGACGCGCAGGCCGTCGACGGCCACCGCCAGCAGGCGTTCGGCCGCGTCGGGGGTGGTCTCGCAGGCGACGCCGATCCCGTGACCGAGCCGTACCAGGTCGCGGGGTTCTATGTCGGCGCGGATTGCGCCCGCGTCCTGTGCGGCCCGCACCAGCGCGGTCGTGGCTTCGAGGATCGCGGTCCGGCACAGCTGGAAGGTGGGGGATTCGTGGTCCATACCGGCCTTGAGGGTGGTGGCGAGGCTGCGATTCGCCATCACCCACAGCACCTGTTCGCGCAGCCAGGTCTCGAAAGCCATGGAGGCGGGCTCTTGTTCGAGTAGCTCGTGGGCGCGTGCGCTCAACTGCTCGATATTGGAGCGGTAGACCACCTCGATCAGCGCCTCGCGGGTGGGGAAGTGCCGGTACAGCGTGCCGATGCCGACGCCCGCCCGGCGCGCGATCTCCTCGAGCGCCGCGTCGGGGCCCAGTTCGGCAAAGGCCTCCTGGGCGGTCGTGACGATCCGCTCGTAATTGCGGCGCGCGTCGGCGCGCATCGGCTTGTCCGTCGACGGTGCTCCCACGAACCCTCCACTAGAAAACGGATGGACCCTCCGGATAGTCTTGCGTAACCGGAGGAATCCTCCATATGATAGCTCCATCGGAAACGGAGGCATCCTCCGTTTGACTCTCCCTCGATCCGGAGCATTCCTTGTCGACCACCATTTCTTCCCCTGATGCCGGCACCCGTGCCCGCGTCCGCCAACGATCGGTCCGGTCACGCCACGGCATCGTGCTGACCACCCTCCTGACCTGCCAATTGATGATCGTCCTCGATATCACCGTGATGAATGTGGCACTGCCGCGCATCCAGACCGACCTGCACTTCAGCGCCACCGGACTGTCCTGGGTGATGAGCTCCTACAGCCTGGTCTTCGGCGGGCTGCTGCTGCTCGGCGGCCGCGCCGGGGATCTGTTCGGCCGCCGCACGCTGTTCATCACGGGCGCAACGTTGTTCACGCTGGCCTCGCTCGCGGGCGGGTTCGCGCCCGCGGCGGGCTGGCTCATCGCCGCCCGGGTCGTGCAGGGCATCGGCGGTGCGATGGCCGGACCCAGCACGCTCGCTCTGCTGACCACCATCTTCGATGAACCGAAGGCCCGCATGCGGGTGCTCGCGCTGTTCTCCGGCATGTCCAGCGCGGGATTCGCCATCGGGCTCATCGTCGGCGGGCTGCTGACCGAATGGCTGAGCTGGCGCTCGGTGCTGTTCATCAATGTGCCCTTCGGGCTGGTCGTGGTGGCGCTGGCGGTGCGCTATCTGCCTGCCGCGCACCGCAAACCGGCCCACCTCGACCTGCCCGGCGCGGTCACCGCCACCTTCGGTGTGGCCGCGCTGGTCTACGGATTCATCAGCGCCGCCTCGCACGGCTGGGGTGCTGCGACCACCGAGATCTCCCTAGTCGCCGGAATCGTCCTGGTCGCGGTGTTCCTCATCATCGAGTCGCGGACGACCCAGCCCCTGCTGCCCTTGCGACTGTTCGCCGATCGCAATCGCGCCACCGCCTACGCGAACATGTTCCTGACGCCGATGGCGGGCATGTCCATGTTCTTCTTCCTCACCCAATTCCTGCAGGATGTGCTCGGATTGAGCGCGCTCGCCACCGGTTTCGCGTTTCTGCCGACCGCGGTGCTGATGTTCACCATGATCCGGCTGATTCCGCGCCTGCTACCGCGCTTCGGCCCGAAGCCCCTGGCCATGACCGGTGCGGGCGCCATGGTCGCCGGACTGCTTCTACTGACCCGGCTGACAGCGGACAGCGGCTACTTCCCGCTGCTGTTCGTGGCCATGCTCCTGATGGGATGCGGTATCGGCCTGGCGGTTTCGCCGCTGAACGTCATCATCATGTCGAATGTCGAGCCCGACGACGCGGGTGCGGCGGGCGGTGCGCTGCAGACCCTGCAGCAGACCGGCGCCTCGCTCGGTCTGGCCGCCCTGGTCACCGTCTTCGGCACGGTCTCGCGTAGTGCGGGCGGGTCGGCCCAGCATGCCTTGGTGAGTGGCATGACCACCGCGTTCGCCGCGGCCGCGGCCATCGCGGCGCTGACCTTCGCCGTCGCTCTGACCTTCCGCAACCCCCGTCCCGCGACCTGATCTGTGCACCGGTGGCCGCCGCGCCCGGCGGCCACCGCCACGATCCGGTCGCAGCGTGATGCTGCACGCACTCTTCGATACCCCTGGGGGGTTGCCGGTCATCGGGGGCTACCATGGCTGACGTGGCTGATCAGCGCCTTGCGCCGAGAGCGACCGGATACGTCCGGCTGCTCGGCGTGCTGGCGCTGCTGCTGGGGATCGCCGCCATGCACGCGGGCGGGTTCTCCCTCGGCCACGACACCCACGCCGCCGCGGCACCGACCATGGTGATGGCCGACCCCTCCGCCTCGGGTCACGCGCCGCACGGCGATCACACCGGCGGGCATACGAATTCGCACGGCTGCGACTACCTGATCCTGACGGCCGTGGCGCTCGGGATCGGCTTGGTCCTGCTGCACTGGATCGCCGATCGCTCGCGCGACGACCTCCCGCCCAGGCTCCCGTCCTGGCGCATCCATCGGGAACGTCCGCCGCCCTGGACCGCACCCTCCCTGGCCGAACTGTCGATTCTGCGGATCTGACAGGTCTCTCGCCGCGCCCGAATTCGTGCGTGGCCGACCGTCCGATCCTCGCTGCGCGCCGATTCCCGCGCGCCCAGAACTCGACCATTCAGGGAGAAATCATGTCCTCCAACCCTTCTCCGCTCGCACGCCCACTGACCCGGCGCGGACTGTTCGCCGTCGGCGCGGGCGCGGCGGCCGCCGCGACGCTGGCGGCGTGCTCGAAGAATCCGACGCCGGCGCGCGGCCCGGTGACACCCGGCTCCGAAGCGGTCCGCGCCGCGGAAGCCGCCCGCCGCACCGCGGGCGCGACCGTACGTGAGGTGGCGTTGCGGGCCGAACCGGCCACCGTCGACCTGGGCGGTGTGCAGGCGTCGACCTGGACTTTCGGCGGGAAGCTGCCGGGCCCGGAGATCCGTGTCGCCAAGGGTGAGGTGCTGCGCGCCGACTTCACCAACGCGCTGCCCGCTCCGACCACCGTCCACTGGCACGGCATCGCCCTGCGCAACGACATGGACGGCGTCCCCGACGTCACCCAGCCGCAGATCGCGCCCGGCGGCGCTTTCCGCTACGAGTTCACCGCCCCGGACCCGGGTACCTACTTCTTCCACCCGCACGTCGGGGTGCAGCTCGATCGCGGCCTGTACGCGCCGCTCATCGTCGAGGACCCCGCCGACGGCCGTGACTACGACGTGGAAGCCGTTGTGGTACTTGACGATTGGCTCGACGGCGTCAACGGCCGCGATCCTGATCAAGAGCTGCGGCGGTTGCGGGACAAGGGCATGGCCGGGATGAACATGGGCGGGTCCGGCATGAATCACGGCGGCATGTCCATGTCCGCCGATCCGAACCAGCCGCTCGGCTCCGACACCGGTGATGTCACCTACCCGTACTTCCTGATCAACGGCCGACTCGGCACCGACCCGACGGTGTTCTCGGCCCGGCCGGGTCAGCGCATGCGGCTGCGGATCATCAACGCAGCTGCCGACACCGCGTTCCGGGTGGCGCTGGGCGGGCATCAGCTGCGGGTCACCCATACCGACGGCTTCCCGGTGCGGCCGATCACCACCGCGAGCCTGCTGATCGGCATGGGTGAACGCTACGACGCCATCGTCGACCTGGCCGACGGCGCCTTCCCGCTGGTCGCCGCGGCGGAAGGCAAGAACGGCCGCGCCTTCGCCCTGGTGCGCACCGGTGGCGGCGTCGCGCCCGCCGCCGACGCGCAACCGGCCGAACTGGCGGTCGCTCCGCTGACCGCCGACCGCCTGAGCTCCGCCGATCCGGTGCGCCTACCGCCCAGAACACCCGACCAGATCCTGGACGTCACCCTCGGTTCGGACATGAAGAACTACCTCTGGACCATCAACGGCAAGGCCTACCCCGACCACGCCATGCTGAATGTCTCCCAGGGCCAACGGATTCGGCTGCGCTTCCGCAACCGGTCGATGATGTTCCACCCCATGCACCTGCACGGCCACACCTACCAGGTCGTCAGCCGTGACGGCACCGGCCCGCGCAAGGACACCTCCATCGTGACGCCCATGCAGACCGTCGAGGTCGACTTCGACGCGGACAACCCCGGTCAGTGGATGCTGCACTGCCACAACGCCTATCACGGCGAGGCGGGCATGATGAGCATCCTGTCGTACGTGAGCTGAGCATCGGTGCCGCGGGTCCTCGGCGGGCGGGCAGGATGGGCTGTTGGGTACCTCGCCCGCCGAGGGGGACTTGCCGGGTACAGCGTCCGGTCCCGCAGGGGAACCGTGCGGACCGCCAAGGGCGAGCGGCCAACGCGGTCAAGGCTAGGGCGGGTCCGGCGCTACCCGGGGCGTAGTGCGGGGCCACGCCTCTTCGGAATTGGGCCACCGCGGCGGCGCGGGATACGGCGGCGTGCGGGGCCGCGAAGGAGGGCGCGCGGGCGACACGCCCGAGTCCGCTCGAAATTAGCTGAATAATTGCTCAATTGGGCCAGGCGGGCTGAACGGATGGGAGATCATCTGCGACATGCTCGACGACTCCTGGTGTGTCCGTTCGATACACAGCGCTGCCGTGCTGGTCGAGTTCGCCGCTAGCCGCGCGATGCCCAGAGCCGCCGCCCTGGCCGAGACCGGTCTCGGTGAGGGCGATCTGGACGACCCGGACATCGAGATCGATATCGCCCAGGAGTTCCGGCTCATCGAGAATATCCTGGACGCCACCGGCGACGAGCCGGGTTTGGGCCTGCTGGCCGGTTTTTCGGTGCATCTGAGCATGCTGGGCAGCCTGGGCATCGCCCTGAGCAGCTGCTGCACCGTGCGGGAGATGGCCGAACTGTGGGCCCGGCACGCCGAGTTGTCGTTCGCCTACTGCCGATTCGGCATCGCCGACGATCGGGACCGGGTGCTGGTCACTCTCGACACCGATCCCGTCCCGCCGCGCCTGCGCCGCTTCGCCATCGAACGCGACCTGGCGGCGCTGCGCATCATCCAGCGTGAGCTGCTGAGCTGGGATATCCAGGTCCGCCGCCTGGAGCTGACGCTGCCCTACGCCTCGGTCTACGAGGCGGTCGGCGTGCTGCTCGGCATCGGCGACATCGCCTACGACCGGCCCGCCGACGTCCTGATCCTCGACGCCGCCGACCTGCGACGCCCTATGCCGCAGGCGAATTCGATGCTGCGCCGCCAGTACGAGCAGCTGTGCGCCGAGACCGTGGAACGCCGCCGCGCCCGGGTGGGGCTGGCCGGGCAGGTCCGCGCCCTGCTCATGCGCCACGGCCGGGCCATCGATCAGGCGGCCATCGCGGCCGATCTGCACATGAGCGTGCGCACCCTGCGCCGGCGGCTGGCCGACGAGGGGACCACCTTCCGCGAACTGGCGTGCGAGACCACGGGCCTGCTGGCCGAGGAGCTGCTGGCCACCGGTTTTACCGTGGACACCGTGGCCACCCGGCTCGGGTACACCAGCGTGTCGGCGTTCGCGACGGCCTTCCGGGATTGGAAGGGGCAGACCCCCGGCCAGTTCGCGCGTTCGGAGTCCACGCCACCGAGCCGGCGGCTGCGCAGGTAGCGGCGGGTAGTCGCGGCGACTGCTCCGAAAACTGAATCAGGTTTCAATATTGTCCTGATATCCGGTGCGTGAACTGCACTTTCACACCGCATGTGCGACAGATCACAGGAAGGGTTCCCGCTTTCCGGTCTTGACCGGGGCGGGGCCCGTCCAGCAAGGTGTCCGAAGAAATAAGCGCTTAGTAAGTTCCGTGCCCGGGGGTGGGCTCGTGCCGACAATCGGAAGGACTTCCGCATGAACAGATTCGAGGGCAAGACCGCCATCGTCACCGGTGCCAGCCGCGGAATCGGTCTCGGCATCGCACAGCGTCTGGTGGACGAAGGCGCGCGGGTGGTCATCACCGCCCGCAAACAGGAGGCCCTCGACGAGGCGGTGACGACGCTGGGCGGACCGGCCAAGGCGCTGGCCGTGGCCGGTCGCGCCGACGACGCCGACCACCAGGCCGAGGTCCTGAAGCGGGCAGTCGAAACCTTCGGCAGCGCCGACCTGCTGGTCAACAACACCGGCATCAACCCCGTCTACGGGACGATGATGGAACTGTCCCTCGACGCCGCCCGCAAGATCGTCGAGGTCAACTGCCTGGCCGCACTGTCGTGGGTGCAGCACGCGTATCAGGCGTGGATGCGCGATCACGGCGGCGCGGTGGTGAACGTGTCCTCGGTGGCCGGGCTCAAGCCCGCGCCGGGGATCGGCTTCTACGGAGCGAGCAAGGCCATGCTGACCCACATCACCCAGGAGCTCGCGGTCGAACTCGGCCCGGACATCCGGGTGAACGCCGTCGCGCCCGCGGTGGTGAAGACCAAGTTCGCGACCGCGCTCTACGAAGGCCGCGAGGAGGCGATCGCGGCGGCCTATCCGCTCAAGCGGCTGGGCGTGCCCGAGGACATCGCGAGCGTGGTCGCCTTCCTGCTGTCGGCGGACGCGGCCTGGCTCACCGGGCAGCTGCTCGTCGTCGACGGCGGTATCACCCTCACCGGCGGTGTCTAGGTGACCGAGATGGCGGCGTGGCGGGTCCACGAATTGGGTGAGCCCGCGACGGTGATGCGGCTCGAGACGGTGCCTCGCCCCGACCCCGGGCCCGGGCGTCTGGTCGTGCGGGTCACCGGCGCGGCCGCCAATTTCCCCGATGTCCTGATGTGCCGCGGCCTGTATCAGGTGCGGCCGGACCTGCCGTTCACCCCGGGTGTCGAGGTGTGCGGCGAGGTCGTGGCGCTGGGTGCGGGCGTGACCGGGTTCGGCGTGGGTGATCGCGTGATCGGCGGGGTCGCGCTGCCGCACGGCGGTTTCGCCGAGTACGCGGTGCTCGACGCGAACCAGACCTTCCCCGCGCCACCGGCACTCGACGATGCCGAGGCCGCGGCGCTCTACATCGGCTACCAGACCGGATGGTTCGGGCTGCATCGTCGCGCCGCGCTGCAGCCGGGGGAGACCCTGCTGGTGCACGCGGCCGCCGGCGGCGTCGGCAGCGCCGCCGTCCAGCTCGGCAAGGCCGCCGGCGCCCGCGTCATCGGCGTGGTCGGTGGTCCCGAGAAGGCCGACTACGCCCGCGAACTCGGCGCGGACATCGTGATCGACCGCAGGACACAGGATTTCGTCGAGATCGTGAAGGCCGCCACCGACAATCGCGGCGCGGACGTGGTGTACGACCCGGTCGGCGGCGACACCTACACGCGCTCGACCAAGTGCGTCGCCTTCGAGGGCCGCATCCTGGTCGTCGGCTTCGCGGGCGGTGACATCCAAAGCGCCGCCCTCAACCACGCGCTGGTGAAGAATTACTCGATCGTCGGATTGCACTGGGGTCTCTACAACACCCACGACCGGGCGGCGGTCGCCGAATGCCACCGGGAACTGACCCGGCTGGCCGACGACGGCGCGATCCGCCCGCTGGTCAGCGAGCGACTGGCCCTGGCCGACGTCGCCGATGGCGTCCAGCGCCTGGCCGACGGCAAGACCGTGGGCCGCGTCGTCTACGTGGCCGGCGAGCCGACGGGCTAGCGGCGCACCGCAATCGGAAGGGAAGGAACGCGATGCAGGTATTCGAGGGTTTACCCGAACTGGAGAAAGCCGTCGGCACCCATCTGGGCTACAGCGACTGGCACACGGTGACCCAGCAGCAGATCGACAATTTCGCCGACGCCACCGGCGACCATCAGTGGATCCACGTGGACCCCGTCCGCGCCGCTGCGGGCCCGTTCGGGGCGACGGTCGCGCACGGCTTCCTGACCTTGTCGCTGTTGCCGATGCTCGCCGCGGGCGTCTACACCGTGACCGGGCTGTCGATGGGAATCAACTACGGGGCCAACAAGGTCCGCTTCCCCGCACCGGTGCCGGTGGACTCGCGGGTCCGGGCCGGGGTGGAGCTGGTGTCGCTGACCCCGGCGAGCACCGGATTCCAGTTGGTCACCCGGGTCACCGTGGAGATCGACGGCGCGCCCAAGCCGGCTTGCGTCGCCGAGCACGTCGCCCTGTTGGTGCCGTGATGGGCGGCTCGAACCCGGCCGCGCCGGCCGGTGACCTGCCCGGACTGGATCTGACCCGGCTCGCCGACTGGCTCGCGACCACCCGCCCCGGCTTCGCGGCCGGAGCGCTGAGCGGCCGCCTCATCGCGGGCGGCCGATCCAACCTCACCTATGTGGTGGGTGACGGTGTCTCCGAATGGATTCTGCGCCGCCCGCCGCTGGGGCACGTGCTGGCCACCGCGCACGACATGGGCCGCGAATTCCGGGTGATGAGCGCCCTCGCCGACACCGCGGTCCCGGTCCCGCGCACCCACCTGCTGTGCACCGACGCCGAGATCCTGGGCGCGCCGTTCTATCTCATGGAAAACGTTGCGGGCGTGCCCTATCGGGCGCCGGCCGAACTCGAGGCCGTGGGACCCGAACGGACCCGGGTGATCGCGGAAGGCATGGTCGACGCGCTCGCCGAGCTGCACCGCGTGGACCCGGAAGCGGTGGGGCTCGGCGACTTCGGGCGGGCGAAGGGCTTCCTCGAGCGGCAGGTCCGCCGCTGGAAGAAGCAGCTCGACGCCTCCTACACCCGTGATCTGCCCGCCGCGGAGGAGTTGCACGCGCTGCTCGCCGCACACCAGCCCGAGCAGTCGCCCGACGGCATCGTGCACGGCGACTACCGGCTCGACAATGTCCTCGTCGACGCTGACGACCGGGTCGCCGCCGTCGTCGACTGGGAGATGGCGACCATCGGCGACCCGCTCACCGATGTGGCGCTGCTGGTGTTGTACCAGCGCCTCGGCGATCTCGGGGTGCCCGGCGACATGTCGAGCGTGCCCGGCTATCTCACCGAATCCGAGACCCTCGACCGCTACGCCGACCGCAGCGGCCGCGATCTCGGCAACCTCGGCTTCTACCTCGGGCTGGCGGCCTTCAAACTGGCCGCCATCCTCGAAGGCATCCACTACCGCTACCTGCACGGCCAGACCGTGGGCTCCGGTTTCGACAGCATCGGGGACGCCGTGGAGCCTCTGTTGCGCGCCGGAATCGACGCTGTGCGGGAGACGAACCGATGACCGCCGCCATCCGCGGCGGGATATCGGCATGACCTGGGAGGTTGCGGCGCACTTATAGCTCGAGTGCGCTGAAGCCGACCCGGATCGGCCCGGGCAGTGCCTGGCGTCACCGCGCGACGCCGGCCACCCTGGTCGATCTTCCGATGGCGGGGCACGGAATCCGGTGGAGCATCCGTATTCCGGTCGCCTCGCCCGAACGGCGCCGTGACACTGTGTGTCACGGCGCCGTTCTCGTGCTCGGGGTCACCGGTAGTCCGACGCCTTCCGATGGTTCATGGCGCGATGGTGAACGACGCCGGGGCGAGGGCGGGGTATTGGGCATGAGCGGGGAATCGTCAGCCGAGTGCGGCGAAGGCCGCGTTCGCGTAGGCGTAGGTGCGTTCGTTGCCGAGCAGGCCGGTGCCCATCTTGTTCATCACGTACGAGATGGTGGCCCGGCGCTCGGTGTCCACCGCGATCAGCGAACCGCCCCACCCGCCCCAGAAGCAGACGCGGCGATCGGGAATGTGCACGGCGGCGGGCGAGGGGAGTCCGTAGCCGATGCCGAAGCGCAGCGGCGCGCCGAGGACCAGGTCCGGACCGGAGGACTGGGTGTCGAAGATCAGGTCGATGGTCTGCGGTGACAGCAGCCGCACGCCGTCGACCGCTCCGCCGCAGGCGACCACCGATTGGATCCGGGCCAGCGCGCGGGCATTGCCGTGGCCGTTCGCCCCGCCGATCTCCGCGCGCCGCCACTCGGGTGTCGTGCATTCCTCGGCGAGTCCGGCCGGGCCGGCGAACGCGCGCAGCAGCAGGGGCGCGGCGGCGACGATCGCGGGATCGAGTGGAACCTGTGGCGGCGGAACCACATTGCTGACCCGGTCGAATTCCGAGTCCGGCAGCCCGATGTGGAAGTCGGCACCCAGTGGTTCGGCGATCTCCTCGGCGACGAATCGCCCCAGGGAGCGGCCGTCGATGCGGCGGATCAGCTCGCCCACCAGGTGCCCGTAGTTGATCAGGTGGTAGCCCGACGCGGTCCCGGGTTCCCACCACGGCTCCTGGGCGGCCAGCCGCGCGGCCGCGGCCGGTGCGTCGTACATGTCCGGCACCGTCATCGGCGGATTCCAGGCGGCGACGCCGGAGGTGTGCGAGAGCAGGTGCCGGACCAGGACCCGCTCCTTGCCGGCCGCGGCGAATTCCGGCCAGTACCGCGCTACCGGGGCGTCGACATCGAGCAGGCCGCGCTCGACGAGGACCAATGCGGCCAGCGCCGTCACGGTTTTCGTGCACGACCAGACATTGGTGATGGTGTCGCGCTGCCAGGGCGCGGTCCGCTCGGTGTCGGCCCAGCCGCCCCAGATGTCGACCACCGGTTCCCCATCGACGGTCACGGCGATGGCCGCGCCGAGTTCCTCGCCCGAGTCGAGATATCCGTTCAGCAGTTCCTGCAGCCGTGCGAAGCGTTCGTCGCACGCGCCCGCCGTCGGCGCTGAGGTCGTCGGTTCCGGCATCGTTGATCTCCTGTGGCGTCGACGTCGTTGGAAGCACTGTATCTCAAACTTGACGCCGCATTCGGAAACGGTGAAATCGATTGGAGCGCAGTGTAATCAACATGCGGAAGGCCGGTACTTGAATCCGGAATCAAGTTCGGATAACGTTCCTGGTCGAGACGGTGAAACCACTGCGCTGCACCACCGTGCGCGATCCACGATCAGGAGTGTCGATGTTCGAGCTGTCCGAGCGGGGCCGGCGATACCGGGACGATCTGCTCGTCTTCATGGACGAGCACGTCTACCCGGCCGAGCCGGTGTACGAGGCGCAGATGACCGAGTCCGGGGACCCGCACTTCCAGCCGCCCGTGCTCGAGGAACTCAAGGCCGAGGCCCGCAAGCAGGGGCTGTGGAATCTGTTCCACCCCCACCCGCAGTGGGGTCCGGGCCTGACCAACCTGGAGTACGCGCAGCTGGCCGAGATCATGGGCCGCAGCATGCATCTCGCGCCCGAGGCCACCAACTGCAGCGCCCCCGACACCGGGAACATGGAGGTGCTGACCCTGTTCGGCACACCCGAGCATCAGGAGCAGTGGCTGCGGCCGTTGCTCGACGGCGAGATCCGCTCCGCGTTCGCCATGACCGAGCCCGCGGTCGCCAGCTCCGACGCCACCAATATCCAGCTGCGCATGGACCGCGACAGCGACGACTACGTCCTCAACGGCCGCAAGTGGTGGACCTCCAACGCCTTGCACAAGAACTGCAAGGTCATGATCGTGATGGGCAAGACCGATCCGACCGGGCCGGTGCACCGACAGCAGTCGATGATGGTCGTGCCCATCGACACCCCCGGCGTGACCATCCAGCGCGGCCTGCCGGTCTTCGGTTACCAGGACCGGGAGGGCCACGCGGAGGTGCTGTTCGAGAACGTCCGTGTGCCCGCGACCGCGCTGCTCGCCGGCGAGGGCGACGGGTTCATGATCAGCCAGGCGCGCCTGGGTCCCGGCCGCATCCACCACTGCATGCGGGCCATCGGTATGGCCGAGCGGGCGCTGGACCTGATGATCGACCGCGCGCAGGCCCGCGTCACCTTCGGCGAGCCGATCGCGAACCGGGCCAATATCCAGGACTGGATCGCCGAGTCCCGCATCGAGATCGACATGGCCCGGTTGCTGACGCTCAAGGCCGCGTACCTGATGGACACCGTCGGCAACAAGGCCGCGCGCACCGAGATCGCCGCCATCAAGGTCGCGGCCCCGAATGTGGCGCTCAAGGTGATCGACCGTGCGATCCAGGTGCACGGCGGCGCCGGTGTCTCCGACGATTTCCCGCTCGCGAGCATGTACGCCCACATGCGCACGCTGCGCCTGGCCGACGGGCCCGACGAGGTGCACAAACGGTCCATCGCGCAGTGGGAATTGCGCCGCCGCGACCCGAACTGGGGCAAGCGCGGGTAGCGGCCCGCGAGGAATAGCATTCGACTGTCGAGACATTCCGGGCTCCGAGGAGGAACCGATGACCAAGACTCAGCAGGTGCGGCTGGCGCGCCGCCCTCTCGGGCTGCCCGACGCCGAGACCTGGGACCTGACCACCGAGGAACTGCCCGCGCTCGAGGACGGGCAGCTGCTGGTGCAGGTCCATTTCATCTCCCTGGATCCGGCCATGCGTGGCTGGCTCAACGACGTCCGCTCCTATCTGCCGCCGGTCGGTTTGGGCGAGGTGATGCGGTCGCTCGACATCGCGACCGTCATCGAATCCCGCCACCCGGACTTCGCGGTCGGCGACGCCGTGAGCGGCGTGTTCGGGGTGACCGAGTACGCGATCAGCGACGGTCGTGGCGTGCAGCAGGTCGACCTGGACGTCGCACCCGGCCCGACCTGGCTGGGCGCGCTCGGAATGCCGGGCATGACAGCCTATTTCGGCCTGCTCGAGGTCGGGAAGCTGAAAGCCGGGGAGACCGTGGTGGTCTCGGCGGCCGCCGGAGCCGTGGGCAGCGTGGTCGGCCAGATCGCGAAGGCCAAGGGCGCCACCGTCATCGGGATCGCCGGCGGTGCGCGGAAATGCCGCATGCTCACCGAGGAGCTCGGATTCGACGCGGCCATCGACTACCGCGGCGAGGATGTGCTGCGGCGGCTGCGCGAGCTCGCGCCCAAGGGCATCGACATCTACTTCGACAATGTCGGCGGCGACATCCTCGACGCCGCGCTCGCCAACCTGCGCCGCGGGGCCCGCATCGTGCTGTGCGGTGCGGTCGCGGCCTACAACGACGAGCAGCTGCGACCCGGGCCCTCGCGCTACATGTCGCTGCTGGTGTTCCGGGCGTCGATGACCGGTTTCGTGGTGTTCGACTACGCCGACCGCTACGGCGAGGCGATCGACGACATCTCGACCTGGCTCGCGGACGGCACGCTCAAGAGCCGCGAGCACATCGTCGAAGGCGGGGTCGCCGGCTTCGGCGAGACACTGAACCTGCTGTTCAGCGGCGGCAATACCGGCAAGCTGGTGCTCGCGCTCTGATGCCCGCGCTCGGCGCGCCGGAAGTTTTCCGGTCACCGGATGCGAGACTGTACCGGTGACCGGATCAGAGGATCGCTCGCGCGCCGACGAGACGCGGGCACGGCTGTTGGACGCGGCCGTCGTCGCGTTCGCCGAGCGTGGCTTCCACGGCTCCACCACCCGCGACATCACCTCGATCGCGGGATTGAGCACCGCGGCCATCTACGTGCACCACCGGTCGAAAGAGGAACTGCTCTACCAGGTCTCGCGCACCGGGCACACCAACACCCTGGCCCGCTTCCAGGCCGCGCTGGCCGCCTCCGACGACCCGGTCGAGCAGTTGGTCACGGTCATGCGGGAATTCGCCATCGACCACGCTCGCGGGCACACCGGCGCCCGGGTCATCAACTACGAACTCGCCGCGCTGAGTCCCGAACATCAGCACGAGATCAAGGAGATCCGCCGCGTCATCGACACCGAGATGCGGCAGTTGATCGAACGCGGTGTCGCCGCGGGCGTGTTCGACAATCCGAATCCGCGCATGGCCGCGGTCGCGCTGCTGTCGCTGGGCATCGATCTGGCGCGCTGGTACCGCGACGAGGGGCCGCTGTCGCCCGAGGAGATCGGCGACTACTACGTCGATCTGGCGTTGCGCATCGTCGGCGCGCGCCGATAGCGCCCGCCCGTGGCGGCCGCGGGTCTCAGGTGTGGGCGCGGCCCTGCTGCCACTCCGGCCACGGAATCGACCAGTCGCCGTTCTGCCAGATGTCGAGGGGCTCGCCACCGGTATTGCGCACCTCGACCACGTCTCCGGGTATCACGAAGTCGAAGAACCAGGTGGCGTCGTCGGGGGAGATGTTGAGGCAGCCGTGCGAGACGTTGGTATTGCCCTGGGCCCACATGCTTCCGGCCAGTTCGTGCACGTAGATGCCGTCGTGGCTGATCCGCACCGCGTGATGGATGGTGGTGCGGTAGCCGAGGCTGGTGTTGGTGGGCAGGCCGTAGCTCGCGGAATCCATGATCACCGGATCCGTGCGGTCGAGCACCGTGTAGATGCCCGGCCGGGTCCAGAACGACAGCCGGCGGCCGCCGATCACCGCGCTGCCGCCCTTGCCCATCGAGGTCGGCATCGAACGCACCAGGGTGCCGTTGTCGAAGACGTCGATCATCTTGGTGTTGTCGTCGGCGATGGCGACGTGGGCGGCGCCGATGGTCACCGACACCCGCTGGTCGCGCCGGCCGTACGCGCCGTCGCCGAGCGGGACGCCGAAAAGGTTGGCCGTCACGGTGATCCGGCTGCCGGGCGCGTAGTAGAACTCCGGTCGCCAGTGCGCGTTGCGGTCGTCGAGCCAGTACCAGGCTCCGGGCACGGCGGGCGTGGTCTCCACCTTCAGCGCGGCTTCGGCGGCGGCGGGGTCGACGGCCTCGGTGAAATGCGCTACGAGCACGAAACCCACACCGTAGGTGTCGTTCTCGGCGAGGTCCTCCTGATTGGCCGAGCCCAGCGCGACGTCGACGATCCGATCGGGCCGGGGCGTCGTGTAATTCGCGGTCGCGGTGATGTCGCCGGTCTCGCCCTTCGCCACCGCCTTCACCGTGTAGGTGTGGCTGTAGCCGAGCGGTTCGGCGCTGACCCAGCTCTTGTGGTCCGGCGCCGGCGTGCCGGGCAGCGGGCGGCCGGTCTCGTCGATCCATTCGACCGAGGACAAGGTGCCGTCGGTGACGGTCACCGTGCCGGGCGTGCGAGCCGGGGCGGGCTGCGGCCCGGCCACCGGATCGAAGCGGATCTTGGCGGGCACGGGCGGCGTCGAGGCGCGCTGGTCGCCACAGCCCGCCAGCGCGAGTCCGCTCGCGCCCGCGAACCCCAGCAGTAGTTGACGGCGTCGCAATGCCATCACGTGCCTCCTTCACCGGGTGCCGACGATCTTGATCAGTGGATCAGGATTTGTCGGCGCGGTGGTGTCGCCACGCCGGACCGACACCATTCCTCGACCCGCCGCGGCGCTGGTCAGGCGCGCAAGGGGCTGATGGTGACCGCGCCGGGCTGGTCGAAGGTGACCGAGCCGAGCTTGCGCCAATCCCAGTACAGGCGCAGCGGGCGGGTGTTGTCGGGCGGGGTGACGACGAGTTCGTTCGCGATCCAGTCGGTGGCGCCGAACTTGTAGGTCAGCGTGGCCGCCGCGGACTGGCCGGGGTCGAGCTCGATCAGGTGGCTGGTCGCGCCGTTGCGCACCGCGTGCTGCCCGGGCTGACCCCACACCGCCAGGTCAACCCCCGGATAGCCCTGCGTCCGGCAGGTTTCCGAGGAGATGTTGCGCAGCGTGATCTGGGCGGTGCGCAGGTTGGAGCCGAGCTGCTCGCCGGCGGTCACCGAGGCCTGGATGCGGGAAGTGTTGCACCAGGGCACATTCGCGCCGGCGGCGCCGGTGAACGCGGCGGTCGAGCCCGCCAGGGCCGCGGCGGCGAGGGTGAGAGTCAGAATCCGGTATCGCATGATGTCGTCCCTTGATCGTTCGGTACCGGCGGTCGTTCGGTACGACACGAGACTCGCGGCCCCCACCAACGAACGACCAATGAGCCACCAATGCCGGGGGTTCGCTCACCCCCGATCCGGCGGGTCGGAGAGAATCGAAGCTGTCCCGTCTCTGCACGGCGGGTGGTTTTCGGTTCGGCACAGCAGGAAAGGCGGCGACGATGCTCACCCTGAGCCCACGTCTACGCGGAATACCGGCTCCCGCGGCCAGTTTCGTGGGGCGCGAGATCGAGCTGCGCGACGTCGGGGAACTGCTGGGCCGGGCACGGCTGGTCAGCCTGGTGGGGCCGGGCGGGGTGGGCAAGACCCGGCTGGCGCTGGAATACGCACGCGCGCACCACGATCATTACCGGGACGGAACGGTGCTGGTCGAACTGGCCGGGCTGGCCGGACTGACCGACCCGGCGCTGCTGTCGCAGACCGTGTTGCACGCCCTGGGCGTACCCGAGTCCGAGGGCCGCCCGGTGCTGGATCTGCTCATCGACTACCTGGCCGACCGCGAGATCCTGGTCATCCTCGACACCTGCGAGCATCTGCTGGACGCGTGCGCCGAACTCGCCGAGGCGTTGCTGCAGGAGACCGCCGACGTGCAGCTGCTGCTGACTTCCCGGCAGCCCCTCGGCATTCCGGGCGAGCATCTGTTCCCGATCGGCCCGCTGGGCGTGGGCTCCGAGAACGGCGGGGCGATCGAACTGTTCGCGCAGCGGGCCGCCGCGGTCGCGCCCGGATTCCGGCTCGACGGTTCCAGTCGCGCGCAGGTGGCCGAGGTGTGCCGCCGTCTCGACGGGATCCCGCTGGCGGTGGAGCTGGCCGCGGTGCGATTGCGGGTCACCTCGCTGCGCACGCTGGCCGGTGACGTCGGCAATCGCTTCGGGGTGGTGGCGGTGGGACGCCGGCACGGCGCGAATGTCCGCCACCGCACCCTGCACGCCGCCATCGAATGGAGCTACGACCTCTGCTCGGACGCCGAACGGCTGCTGTGGCAGCGGCTTTCGGTGTTCGCGGGCAGTTTCGATCCGGACGCGGCCCGCGAGGTGTGCGCCGACGAGCTGCTACCCGCGGCCGAGGTCCACGAACACCTCTTCGGGCTGGCCGACAAATCGGTGCTGACCATGACCGAGGACGGCGGCCGCTACCGCATTCTGGACACGTTGCGGCAGTTCGGCGCGGACCGGCTGGCGGGATCCGGTGTGGAGGAGGCGATCCGGCAGCGTCACCTGGACCATTTCCTGGCGCTGGGCCGCGAGGTCTGGACGCACCGGGTCGCCTCGGGGCAGCGCCGGCTGATCGGGCAGGTCGACGCCGACCGCGACAATATCCGCGCCGCACTGGACTTCGCGATGTCGCGGCCCGCGCGCTATCGCGACGGTCTCGCCCTGAGCGCGTATTCCATCCTGCTGCTGGGCTTCTCGGGCCGTAGCGAGGCCGAGTACTGGCTCGATCGGGGTCTGGTCGCGGTGCCCGAACCGTGCCCCGAACGCGCGCTGGCGCTCGCACTGACGGTGCAGTGGTCGTTCGCGACCCGGCCCGAGCGCGTGCCCGCACTGCTCGAGGAGATGCGCTGGTGCCTCGATGCAGGGACCTCGGATTCCGGTGACCTCGCGCTGGCGCCGATCATGGGCGTCTACCTCCACATCTTCACCGGCGTGCACCACCTGATGACCGGTGACGTCGCGGCCGCCGACACGCAGTTCGAGGCGGGCCGGAATCGGTTGGACGCGCTGGGTTTTCGCGGGGAAGTCGCCATCGCGCTCAAATACTGGGCTTCGGGGCTGTTCGTATCGGGCGCCTACGATGCCTGTCTGACCCGGCTCGAGGAGGCGCTGGCCGTCCTCGACGGCATCGACGGCGAATGCTGGCAGCGGGCCAATGTGCTGCTGATGAAGGCGGCCGTGCTCTGGGTGATCGGGCAGCGCGAGCAGGCGCCGGACTGCGCCCGCACCGCCGTGGCGCTCATGCACGAGCTCGGCCTGCGACACGGGCTGGCGGCCGCGGTCGACACCCTGGCCTGGCTGACCGCCGAGCAGGGCCGATTCCACCGCGCCGCCCAGCTGTCGGGCGCGGCCAACTCGCTGTGGGACGGTGAGCGGGACGGGCTCTTCGGCGGACTCGCGCTGCACACCGTGCCGTGGTTCCGCGAGAGCTACGACGCGACCGTCGAACGGGCTCGTAGGGAGCTCGGAAAGGCCGACTACACCGCCGAATTCGCCAAGGGCGCGACCCTGGACGCGGACCGGATCGCCGGGCTGGCCGGCACCGCCGGCGACGAGCCGCTCGACGCGGTCATCTCGCTCGGGCCCTCGCTCACCCCGCGCGAGACCGAAGTGGCGGCGCTCATCACCGAGGGGCTGACCAACCGCGAGATCTCCACGCGCCTGGGGGTTTCCAAGCGCACGGTGGACGCTCACATCGAACACATCCTGAGCAAGCTCGGATTCGCCAGCCGGGCACAGGTCGCCGCGTACATCGCCGGGAACGGGTTCACCCACGACTCGCGGTTCGCGGCCGAGGCCCGATAGCGCGAGTAGCGCCGTCACCGGTTCGCGACAACTCTGTCAGGGCGCCGGTGACGGCTCATGTGGTGTCCCGTTTGGGCGGTTCCGGGAAACCACGCCTCGGTGGTTGCAGGCCACCCTGAAATCTTGCGGTACCGAGCCGGGGCCTGACGATCGGTATTAATGCCTACCGGCCCATACCTACACGACCGACCGGTCGCCGGGGCCGGGCGATCGGTGGATACCTCGGCAGTATTCACCGCCGTGGGGGAGTTCGTGGCCGAATCCAGGTATCCGCTGCTCGGCCCCGATTTCCGGTGGGTTCCCGAGTTGCCGACCGTGTAGCAGGCTGCTAGGAAGTAGCCACTTGTTCCAGAAATAGCCATATGCTCGAAGCCCGTCCGCAGTGGGCGGGCTCAACCCGGGGGCGGGACGATGACCGAGCCGACCATCGGCGGCGCTGATCACGAGCGCGGCGTCGGCCATGCGCGCGGCAGCGCCCAGTACACCCGCGTCGCGGGCGATCACGATCTTGGCGGTGCCGATCCGGCGCACGGCGGTCTCGACCGGGACCACGTGACCGCCGACCACCGGTTCGGCGGCATGGACCCCGCGCACGGGCCGCCCGCGCCCCCGGCCTTCGGGAGCACCCTGCGGCGGTTGCGGGAGCGGCGCGGCATCTCGCGGGAGCGGCTGGCCTTCGGGGCGGGCGTCAGCGCCAGCTACATCACGCGCATGGAGCGCGGAGATCGGGTTCGGCCGACCGAGCAGGTGCTCAGCGCGGTCGTCCGCTATCTGGACCGGGTCGCCACCCTGACCGCGGACGAGTTCCGGCATCTGCACGATCTGGCCGCGCTCGGGCAGCACGGGCCGCCGCACGGTGACCCGACATTCACCGACGCCATGGCCGCCAATCTCGAGATCCATCTCCCGCATCCCGCGGCCTATCTCGACCGGCAGCTGAATGTGCTGGCCGCCAACGCCGCTCATCTGCACACCTTCCCCGGGCTCTCCGAACAGGGCAACTTCTTGCGCTGGATCCTCATCGACGACCTCGCGCGCCACGTGCTCGTCGACTGGGCACACGAATTGCGGCGTGCGGTCGCGACGCTGCGCGGGCTGCTGGCCATGGACGGCGGGGAGACCGCGGACGACACCCGGCTGCTGACCGAGTTCGGCCGGTTCGAACCGTTCCGGCGGATCTGGACCGGCGAACACCGCACGCTCACGGGCGCGCCGACGCGGATGCGGCTGCGGGACGCGGTGTCCGGTGTGCCCTACACGCTGCTGTGGCAGATCCTGCGGGATCAGACGGCGTCGATGAGCCCGGGGCAGCCGGTGTTCATCGTGGGACTGCCCACGGCGAGCCAACCCGAGGACCGGTCGGTCGGTCCGTAGGATCGCCCACAGCGTTCCAGTCCCACTGCTGAGGAGGCGGAAAACCGGTGCCTGCCAACAGTCTCGACCGGCCGATCGTGGTGGGCGTCGACGCCTCCGAATCCGCTCTGCACGCCGTGCGCTGGGGCGCGGTGGATGCCGCGCTGCGCGGCGCGGCCCTGCACCTGGTGTTCGCGGTGCCCGCGGTCGCCGACGCGCCGCTGGACGAGACCCCGGTGCGGCTGCTGCACGATCGGCTGCGCGCCACCGCCCAGGCCGCGCTGGACAGCGCCGCGCAGATCGCGCGGGAGGCGGTGATCGATCGCCCGGCTCCCGAGATCCGCACCTTCCTCGTCGACGAACCCGCCGTGACCGTGCTGTCGGGTCTGGCCGAGACCGCCTACTACGTGGTCGTCGGCGTGCGCGGCATGAGCGCCTACCATCGCAGTCTGCTCGGGTCGGTCAGCACCGGCGTGGCACGGCACGCGCAGGGACCGGTGGTCGTGGTTCCCGGTGGGGCGCAGGCGCTTTCGGATCGACCGGTGGTGGTCGGCGTCGACGGGTCGGCGCACAGCGTCCGCGCGCTGGAGATCGCCTTCGACGAAGCCTCGCGCCGCGGAGTGCCGCTGATCGCGGTCCAGGCGTGGGAAGCCTCGGGCGACAGCGACAGCGACACCCGAATCCACGCCGACTCCGTCACCCTGCTGGCCGGGATGCTGGAGCGCAATACCGCGTCCTATCCGGGCGTGGATGTGAAAACTCTTGTCACGGAGGGTCATCCGGCGCGGGTCCTGCTCGACGCCGCCGCCGACGCGCAATTGCTGGTGGTCGGAAGTCACGGCACCCGCGGATATCCCGGGATGGCGCTCGGATCGACCGGTCACGCGCTGCTGCACGGCAGTGAATGCCCCATCGCGCTTGTCCGGCTGCGCAATTGATCCAGGGGCCCGGCGATTTCGTGGCGACATCGCGGTACGGCCTACAAAACCGCGGCGGATGTAACTGTTTCGCGTGGAATCGAACACCTCAGCAATTTCTGGGTACATCCTGCTGAAGCCGGGCTAGCCCCGGAGGCAAGACAATTCAGAGAGTTACGACCATGCGTAGAGCAACGGCGCTCTTCGCCGCATTACTGTTGGCCATCCTTTTTTCCATCACACACCTGACGGCTCCGCGGGCCCATGCCGATGACTGCACCGGTGATTGGGCCATCGGCATCGGCGGACTCGGCGACAACACCTCGTCGATCTTCGCTCCGTATGTCAATCAACCGGTGGGTTACAACTCCGCCGACCCGATGTCGGGGTTGAACGAACTCAACCGGCTGTTCTGGCAGCACCGCAACGAATGTCCCGGCGACCACATCCGGTTGATCGGGCACAGTGAAGGTGCGGGTCTCGTACACGCCTGGGTCACCGCACACCAGGACGTCGACAATGCCAATGCCATTCTGCTGTCGGATCCCAAGCGGGCTCCGGGACCGGGATGGGGCGGTTTGTCCTCGACGCCCGGCAGCGGCATCATCGGCTACCCGCTCGCGGGTGTCGACGATTGGTTCGGCGGCGTACCCGTCCTGACGGTGTGCAACCACGACGACCAGATCTGCGATACCTCCGCAGGCTGGTGGGGTTACCTCTTCGGGGGAGCACATGGTCGTTACGATTTCAACGTCTGGGACTACGGCGACTGGGATTCCGGCGTCTGGTACCGGTGATACGGGCAATCGAATGATTCGAAGGGGATCAGTAGCCGAAAGGCTCTGGTCCCCTTTGGCTGAACCCGTGCCCCATCGAAGTGCACACGGCCGCACCGGAATAGGTGATCTGACACGTCGCCCCGGCATAGGACACCGAGAATTGCGGATCGTGCCCGCTCACCTGCGCGATGGGCGCCAGCGCCGGATTACCGCCCGGCAGTGTGTGACTGCCGTTGGAGTTCCACTCCGGATGCGCCGGCGCCGCGGTCGAATCGATGACGATGACCGACACATTCGGCAGCGGCACCTGAGCCCCGAGGTACAGCACATTCATGACGGCGGCCGGCGCCGCCAGATCGCATCCCACCGCGCCGTCCGCGGCGATGGAGCAGTTCCACCCGCCCAGGCTGAAATATTGAGCGTCGCCTACCTGAACCGGACCGCCCGCCGCATCGGCGGACGCGCCCCCGGCGCCCGACAAACCGGCAACAATCCCGAGAATGCCCCCGCAAACCCATGCGGCGGAAACCTTCACAGTTCTGGACACGCCATCTCCCTGATGCGCAAAAACGAGTTAATGGGTCGAATCGACCATAGAGAAAAGGTATCACTCCAGGCCACGGGCCCGAAGTTCTGTCGAGGGGGCTAACACAAATTGCGCCCTGCCTTTCGCATCCCTGCAAACTGCGGGGCCGTCCGGGTAAACCGAAAGTGGTACACGGCCGTGTGCGGTCGTCTGATGGCTACCCCGTCCCCGTCCGGAATGGTCGAAGTAGACAGCGGCGCACCGGGCGCCGCGCTTCGAGGCGAGGTGGACCGGATGATTCAGGCACGCGGGCTGGGCAAGCGCTACGGCGACACGGCGGCCGTGCACGATCTGTCCTTCGACGTGCCGCCGGGCGTGGTGACCGGGTTCCTGGGCCCCAACGGCGCGGGCAAATCCACGACCATGCGGCTCATGCTGGGGCTCGACCACGGCAGCGGGCGCACCCTGTTCGACGGGCAGACCTACGCCGAACTCACCGATCCGCTGCGCTCGGTGGGCGTCATGCTCGACGCCCGCGCCGTGCACCCCAAGCGCACCGCCATCGGGCATCTGCAGATGGTCGCGTCCGGCGCGGGCATCAGCCGTGCGCGGGTCGAGGAAGTCCTGGGTCGGGTGGGCCTGGCCGACGTGGCCGGCAAGCGCGCCGGCGGCTTCAGCCTCGGCATGCAGCAGCGGCTCGGGCTCGCGGTGGCGCTGCTGGGCGATCCGGCGACCATCATCCTCGACGAGCCCGCCAACGGACTCGACCCGGAGGGCGTGCGCTGGCTGCGCGATCTGCTCAAAGGCCTGGCGCGCCAAGGACGCACCGTGTTCGTCTCCTCGCATCTGCTCAACGAGATGGCGCACCTGGCGGATTCGCTGGTCGTCATCGGCGGCGGACGGCTGCTGGCCGCGGAATCGGCGCCCGAGTTCGTCGCCCGCAACTCCGCACCGCGCATCGTCGCCCGCACCGACCGGCCCCGCGACCTGGCGAACATCCTGAGCGGCAGCGGATTCCGCGTGCACGTCGAACCCGACGGCGCCGTGGTGGTGGAAGGTGAGGATCGCCAGGCCGTCGCGGCCCTCGCCATGCGGGCCGGACTGCTCATCACCGAACTGACCCAGGCGCGAACCAGCCTCGAGGACGCCTACTTCCACGCCACCGCCGACGCTGCCCAGTATCGCGGCCACGCCGCCTGACGCCGACCCCGAAGGGAACAACTCTCATGAGCAACGCCGCCCCCGACGCCCTGTCGCACCGCATGCCCGACACCATCTCGAACTCCATGACCGTGGGGAGTTCCGCACCCAACGCGATGGTGAATGCCATCCGCTACGAACTGACCAGGCTGGCCACCGTCAGATCGACCTGGGTGTTGCTCGCCGCCGGGCTGGCCGTGCAGGGACTCATCGCGTACATGTCCGCGGCGCGCGACCACGCCACCGCGAGTGAACAATTCACCGCCTCGGTCTCGGGTCTGCCGCTGATGATGGCGGGGCTGTTCGCGACGGCCGTGGCCGTCAACGCTTTCGGGCACGAATACCGCTACGGCACCATTACCACCACCATGCTGACGCTGCGTCGCCCGGGCCGGGTGCTGGCGGCCAAGGCGATGACCACCGGTGTGCTCGCCGCGGTGTACGGCTTCGCGCTGATCGGCGTGACCGTGGTCGTCCAGCTGCTCACCTCGGAGCTGCCCGCCGAAACCTCGCAGATCGCACGGGCATTCGCCGCCGCGCCGGTGTACATCACCCTGTTCGCGCTGGCCGGGATGGGCATCGCGGCCGTGACCCGCAACGCGACCATCGCCATGGTCGCCGCCATCGGCATCCCGACCGTCGCCGAGACCGGCGCCGTGGTGGCGGGTGCGAGCCCGAAGCTGATGCCGTTCCTGTCCGCCGGGCAACTGGTCTCGCCCGGCAACGGCAATCCGATCCTGCTCGCGCTGCCGCTGACGCTGCTGGCCGCGGGTTTGCTGGCTGCCGGTGTGGTCCTGCTCGCGCGCCGTGACGTGTGAGGATCGGTCGCCGACTAGGGTTGCCGGCATGAGCACGACACGACGGATCGGCCTGCTGATCCTCGATGTCGTGCTCGCCGTCGGCTTCGGGGCGGTCGGCTTCTCCGAGGTTCAGACCTCCGCCATCGGGGTGCTGCCCGCGGTCGCGGGCCCGCCGGTGGCGGTCGCGGCCGGTGTCGCCCTGCTGTTCCGGCGCTACCGGCCGTTGCCGGTGCTGGGCGCGGTGCTGCTCGCGCAGGTGCTGGTCGGGGCGTTCGCGCCGACGATGCCCGCCCTGTTCACCGTCGCCCGCCGCTACGGCAACCGCCGCCCGACCTGGCTGGCGGCCGTCGCCGCGCTGGTGGTGTCGGTGGTGGGCTGGGGTGCGGGCGCGTGGTGGAACCTGTTCTTCGCCCGCTTCGCCATCATGGCCGTGCTGCTCGCGGTCCCGCTGCTGTGGGGACTGTGGGCCAACCAGCGCGCCGAAACCCTTGCGGCCCTGCGGGAACGCGCCGAACAAGCCGAACGGGAACAGGATCTGCGCGCCCAGGCGGCGGTCGAAGCCGAACGCCTGCGCATCGCCGGGGAGCTGCACGACATCGTCGCGCACCGGATCTCGCAGATCACCGTGCTCGCGGGGGCGCTCGAGGTCTCGGCCGAAGGCAAGCCCGCCGAAATCGCGGGCACCATTCGAACCACCGGCGCGCACGCCCTCACCGAGATGCGCGAGCTGCTCGGGGTGCTGCGCGCCCGCGACGGCGGCGACGAACCGGTGCCGTTGCGGCCCGCCCCGGACCTGGCCGCCATCGCCGAACTCGTCGCGCAGGCCACCGAGGCCGGGCAGCGGGTGGAGTTGTCGCTGCCGCCGCAACTGCCGCCGGTGCCGGGACCGGTAGGCCGCGCGGCGCACCGAATCGTCCTGGAGGCGTTGACCAATGCCGCCAAACACGCGGCCGGCGCCGAGGTGCGGGTGGCGCTCACCGTGGACGACGGCCACCTCGACGTCGATGTCCGCAACGGCCGCGGCGAACGGACCGCGCTGGCCGCGCAGGGTTCCGGCTTCGGCCTGCTCGGCATGCGGGAGCGTGTCGAACTCGCCGGGGGCACGGTGCATTCCGGCCCGCTGGCCGGCGGCGGCTACCAGGTGCATGCTGTATTCCCGCTCGCGGGCTCGCTCGAGGAGGAATGACGCGGTGGACGAGGGCGATGGTGACCATCGGTCCGGAGGTGCGCACATCGTGGCAGGGTGTCCGAATAATGGTGTAGCGAGGGAGGTTTCGTGATCCGGGTGGTGCTGCTCGACGACGAGGAACTGGTGCGCTCCGGCATCTCCATGATCCTGGAGGCGGGCGGTGGGATCGAGGTGGTGGCGCAGGACGGTGACGGCCGCGCGATCGTGGAACTGGTCCACCGGCACCGGCCCGACGTGGTCGTCACCGACATCCGCATGCCGCACGTCGACGGCTTGGAGGTGACCCGCCGTGTACGCGCCCTGCCCGATCCGCCCGCGGTGCTCGTGCTGACCACCTTCGGTCTCGACGAATACGTCTATGCCGCACTGGAATCCGGTGCCGCCGGATTCCTCCTCAAGGACACCCCGCCACGGGAACTGGCCCGCGCCGTCGAGGTGGTCGCCGCCGGCGACGCCATCCTGGCCCCCGCGATCACCAAACGCATGCTCACCGCCTTCACCCAGGGCCCGGGAGCCCAGCAGCCCGATGCTCTCGCCCAGCTCGCGCCCCTCACCGATCGCGAGCGCGAGGTCGCGCAGGCGGTCGCCACCGGCGCCGGCAACGCCGAGATCGCCCGCACCCTCCACATGAGCGAGTCCACCGTCAAGGTGCACATCAGCCGCATCATCGCCAAGCTCGGGCTCGAGAACCGCACGCAGATAGCGATTCTCGTGCTCCGGGCCGGATTGGCCTGAGCGACCGCCGATCAGATCCGGGTCAGCGCCGCGAGCCAGGCGGCCACCGGTGTGGCGTCGAGCAGGATGTCGAGGGTGGCCGGTTCCAGGGAATCGAGCCGCCAGCCGTCGGTGAAAGCGGTCTCGATATCGCTGCGGCTCAGGCGATGTGGGCCCCAGATGCCGGGCTGGCGGTCGCTGAAGCCGAGCAGGAAGTAGCGGCCGCCGGGCCGGACGATGGTGGCCAGGCCGGTCACCAGGGCGGTGCGTTCCGCGCCGTCGAAGAGGTGGAACAGGCCGCAGTCCAGGACGGTGTCGAAGGTTTCGCCGAGGGTCGCGAGGTCGAGAGCGCTGTGACGCACGAACCGGGCTTCCAACCCGCGGTCGGCCGCTTTGGCCCGGGCCAGCTCCAGCGCCTGCGCGGACAGGTCGATGCCGGTGGCGTCCAGGCCGAGGCTCGCGGCCAGCAGGGCGTGTTCGCCGGTGCCGCAACCCAGGTCGAGGACCCGGCCGTGTAGTTCACCGTGCTCGGCGAGGGCGGTGAACGCGGGCTGGGGGCGGTCGATGTCCCACGGCGGTTTCGTTGCGTAGAGGGTGTCGGGCGCGGCGGGGTCGTGGTACTCGGGGTGGGGGTCGGGCGGGGGAGGGAGCATCGGTTACTCCTGCCGGAAGGGTGGTCGTGGCGGGTACCTCGAACTTATCGAGACCTTGTGGCCAGGGTCGAGCGTCGCTGTCGGCGTGTACCGGGCGACCGGTTTCGGCGTTGGCCCTGCGCCCGTCGCGCGATTGCCGCACACTGGGCTCCTGGCAAACGCCGTGTGAGGGCGGTGTTTTCACATGGGAGCAAGCATGACCGCAACCCAGTCTCGATCCGATGATGACGAACGGCGGCTCGCCGAACTCGGCTACAAACAGGAATTGGCGCGATCCTGGTCCGGATTCTCGAATTTCGCGATCAGCTTCACCATTGTCTCGATTCTCACCGGCGGCCTGGCCAGCTACGGGATCGGCCTGGCCAACGGCGGGCCGATCACCATGGCCTGGGGCTGGCCCCTGGTCTCGGTGATGGTGCTGTTCGTCGGTCTGGCCATGGCCGAACTGGCCTCGGCCTACCCGACTTCCGGCGGCCTGTACTGGTGGGCGTCGGAACTGGGCGGGCCGGTGTGGGGCTGGTTCACCGGCTGGTTCAACCTGATCGGGCAGATCGCGGTGACCGCCGCCATCGATTACGGCGCGGCCATCTTCACCACCGCCGTGCTCAATGTCATCGGGGTCGACATCGGCACCGACCGCACCGCCATCTTCCTGGTGTTCTCCGGCATCCTGGTGCTGCACGCGGTGCTGAACGTGATCGGCCCGCACCTGTCGGCGGTGATCAACAATGTGTCCGCGTGGTGGCATGTGGGCGGTGTCGCCCTGTTCGTGGTGGTGCTGGGATTCGGTGCGCGACACCATCAGAGCATCGGATTCGTGTTCACCAAGACCGTGGACAACAGTGCCGTCGGATTCGGCGGGGTGGCCTTCAGCTTCCTGCTCGGCCTGCTACACGCGCAGTACACGTTCACCGGATACGACGCCTCGGCGCACATGTCGGAGGAGACCCGCGACGCCTCGCGGATGGCGGCCAAGGGGATCATCAACACCATCGTGGTGTCGGCGGTCGCGGGGTATCTGCTCATCATGGCGGTGACCTTCGCGATCCCGAACCTCGACGACGCCCTGGACCCGACCAAGAACAGCGGCTATCCGGTCATCTACATCCTGCAGAATTCGCTGAACTCGTTCTGGTCGGGGCTGCTGCTGATCATCGCCGCCATCGCCCAATTGTTCTGCGGCTACGCCTCGGTGACCGCGGCCTCTCGGATGCTGTTCGCCTTCGCCCGCGACGGCGCGGTGCCCGGCTCCAAGCTGTGGGCGACCCTGTCGGCGCGGCGGGTGCCGGTGAACGCGGTCGTGTTCGTCTCGGTGTTCGCGTTCATCCTGCTGATCCCGTCCATGCTGGTGCCCGCCGCCAACGCCCCGACCGCCTATGCCGCCGCGACCTCGGTGGCCACCATCGGCCTGTACATCGCCTACGGGATTCCGGTACTGCTGCGGCTGCTGCGCGGGGATCGATTCCAGGCCGGGCCGTGGCAGCTCGGACGCTGGTACCGGCCGATCGGGATCATCGCGTTGATCTGGATCGTGCTGATCAGCGTCCTGTTCATCCTGCCGACCGACGACCACGGGTATCCGTGGGTGGACGGATTCACCTGGAACTCGGTGAATTACGCGCCCATCACCCTGGTCGGGGTGGTGGGCGCGATCGCGATCTGGTGGTTCGTCTCGGCCCGGCGCTGGTTCACCGGGCCCAAGCGGACAGTTGAGGAGCCGCCGGGGGCAGAGGAGGCCCCCGTCAGCGCCTGACTACAGCGGGGTCACGTACGCCCCGGAGATGCCGCCGTCGACCAGGAACTGCGAGGCGGTGATGAAGGAGGAATCGTCGCTGGCGAGGAACGCCACGGCGGCGGCGATCTCCTCCGGCTCGGCGAACCGGCCGGTGGGAATGTGCACCAGCCGGCGCGCGGCCCGCTCCGGGTCCTTGGCGAACAGCTCCTGCAGCAGGGGCGTATTGACCGGTCCAGGGCACAGCGCGTTCACGCGAATACCCTGGCGCGCGAACTGCACTCCCAGCTCCCGGCTCATCGCCAGCACGCCGCCCTTGGAGGCGGTGTAGGAGATCTGCGAGGTGGCCGCGCCCATCACGGCCACGAACGACGCGGTATTGATGACCGAGCCCTTGCCGCGCTCGAGCATGTGCTCGATGGCGTACTTGCTGCACAGGTACACCGAGGTCAGATTGACCTCCTGGACGCGGCGCCAGGCGTCGATGCCGGTGGTGAGGATCGAATCGTCGTCCGGTGGTGAGATACCCGCGTTGTTGAAGGCGATGTCGAGGCCGCCGTAGGTGTCCACGGCGGTCTGGAACATGGCCCGCACCTGGTCCTCGTCGGTGACGTCGACCTTCACGTAGAGCCCGCCGACCTCGGCCGCGGCGGCCTCACCACTGGCGGCGTCGATATCGGCGACCACCACTTTCGCACCTTCCTGGGCGAAACGCCGGACGGTGGCCAGCCCGATACCGCTGCCGCCGCCGGTGACCACCGCGACACGATCTTGTAAGCGCTGCAACATATCTCCTTCGAATGGTGGTGGGGGCTACTCGGTGGCGAGGAAGACGTTCTTGGTCTCGGTGAAGGCGCGCGCCGCGTCGGGGCCGAGCTCACGGCCCAACCCGGACTGCTTGAACCCGCCGAACGGCGTCCAATACCGCACGGAGGAATGGGAATTCACCGACAGATTCCCCGCCTCGACGCCCCGCGCCACCCGCAGGGCGCGACCGACGTCGGAGGTCCAGATGGAGCCGGACAGCCCGTACTCGGTGTCATTGGCGATCCGCAGGGCGTCGGCCTCGTCGTCGAACGGGAGCACGGCGACGACCGGGCCGAACACTTCTTCGGTCAGCACCCGGTCGCCGGGGCCGGTCGGCAGGACAACCGTTGGCGGGAACCAGAATCCGGGTCCCTCGACCCGGGCGCCGGTGAAGGCGATCTTGGTCGACGGCTCCAGGAAACCGGCGACACGGTCCCGATGGGCGGCGGAGATCAGCGGCCCCATCTCGGTCGCCTCGTCTCCCGGGTCGCCCACCCGCACCCCCTGCACCGCGGGTTCCAGCAGTTCGAGGAAGCGGTCGAACACACTGCGCTGCACCAGGATCCGGGACCGCGCGCAACAATCCTGCCCGGCATTGTCGAATACGCCGTAGGGCGCGGTCGCGGCGGCCCGCTCCAGATCCGCGTCGGCGAACACGATATTGGCGCTCTTGCCGCCCAATTCGAGGGTCACCCGCTTCACCTGGTCGGCGCACCCGGCCATGATCTGCTTGCCCACCTCGGTGGAGCCGGTGAACACCACCTTGCGCACCGCCGGATGCGTGACGAACCGCGCCCCGACCACCGAACCGCGGCCCGGGATCACCTGGAAGACGTTCTCCGGCAAGCCCGCTTCCAGCGCGAGCTCCCCGAGCCGGATCGCGGTCAACGGGGTCAGTTCGGCCGGCTTGAGCACGACGGTGTTCCCGGCCGCGAGAGCCGGACCGAAACCCCAGGCCGCGATCGGCATCGGGAAGTTCCACGGCACGATGATCCCGACCACCCCGAGCGGCTCGCAGAAGGTGATGTTCACCCCGCCCGCGACCGGAATCTGACTGCCCGACAACCGTTCCGGCATACCCGCGCTGAAGTGCAGCACGTCGCGGACATTGCCCGCCTCCCAGCGGGCGTTGCCGATGGTGTGGCCCGCATTGCTCACTTCCAGCCGCGCCAGCTGTTCGATCTCGGCGTCGACCGCCTCGGCGAAGCGCCGCAACAGCCGCGCCCGGTCGCCGGGGGCGACGGCCCGCCAGCCCGCCGACGCGCGGTGGGCGCGTTCGATGGCGGCGTCGGTGGCGGCCGCGTCGGCCGATTCGATGGTGGCCACCACTGTCTCGGTGGCGGGATTGACGACGTCGGTCGTTGTCACCGGTTGCGCTCCTTCGCATACTGTGCGGCCTGATCGACCAGGGCCCGCATGAGACGGGTCTCGGTCGCGTTCTCCTCCGGATGCCATTGCACGCCCAGTAGAAACGGTCCCTCGCGGCTCTCTGCCGCCTCGATGATGCCGTCCGGGGCGTGCGCGGAGGCTATGAGCTCCGGGGCGAGGATGTCGATCGCTTGATGGTGGTGGCAGTGCGCCTTCACCTCCGGGCCGGCGATGGCGGCCACCTGGCTGCCCGGCACGGTGCTGACGGTCGTGACCGTGAAGACGCCGGGCGTCCGGGAATGATCGGTATGCCCGACCACGTCCGGGATGTGCTGCACCAGAGTGCCGCCGAGCGCGACGTTCACCAATTGCAGTCCGCGGCAGATCGCCAGCACCGGCAGCCCCGCCTCCCGCGCGAGCGTGAACAGCCCGAACTCGGATTCGTCGCGGTCCGGCCGCAGCCCCCGGGTCGCGGCATGCGCGGACGCGCCGTACCGGGCGGGGTCCAGGTCCGCGCCGCCGGTGAGCACCAGCCCGTCGAGCCGCTCGACCAGTTCGGGCCGCGCCGCTCCGATCGGTGGCAACAGAACCGGGATGCCGCCCGCCCGCTCGGTCAGATCGACATAGGTGCGCGCCAGCACGGCGGCATCCACGTCCCAGTGCCCGAAGCGGGCGCGCTCGGAGTAGGTGGGCAGGCCGATGATCGGCCGCCGGACGGTGTCAGAGTCGTTCGAAGCCACGGATCCGCTCCCAGTCGGTCACCGCCGCATCGTAAGCGTCCAGCTCGACCTGTGCGGCATTGCGGTAGTGCCGGACCACGTCCGCGCCGAACGCCTGCTGCGCGACCTTGCTCTCGCCGAACAGATGCGCCGCCTCACGCAGGGTGTGCGGGACGCGCGGTCGGTTGGAGCGGTAGGCGTTGCCGTGGAACTCCGGTTCGAGCGGCAGCTGATGGTCGATACCGTGCAGGCCCGCGGCGATGACCGCGGCCACGGCCAGGTACGGGTTCACGTCGCCTCCGGGGATGCGGTTCTCCAAGCGCAACGACGGGCCGTGGCCGACGACGCGCAGCGCGCAGGTGCGGTTGTCGCGGCCCCACGCGAGGGCGGTCGGTGCGAAGCTTCCGGCCTGGAACCGTTTGTAGGAGTTGATATTCGGTGCCAGCATGTAGGTGAGTTCGCGCAGGCTGTCGAGTTGGCCGGCGATGAAGTGCCGCATGAGCGCTCCCGGACCGTCGCCGTCGGCGAAGACCGGCTGCCCTGACGCGTCACGCAGGCTGATATGGATGTGGCAGGAATTGCCTTCCCGCTCATTGTATTTCGCCATGAAGGTGATGCTGCGGCCGTCCTGAGCGGCGATCTCCTTCGCGCCGGTCTTGTAGATGCTGTGGTTGTCGCAGGTGACCAGGGCCTCGTCGTAGCGGAAGGCGATCTCGTGCTGGCCGGGGTTGCATTCTCCCTTGGCGGACTCGACATACATTCCCGCGCCGGACATTTCGGTGCGGATGCGGCGGAGCAGGGGTTCGATGCGGGCGGTGCCGAGCATGGAGTAGTCGACGTTGTACTGATTGGCCGGGGTGAGGTCGCGGTAGCCGGTGCGGAAGGCGGACTCGTAGGTGTCGTCGAAGATGAGGAATTCGAGTTCGGTGCCGACGTAGGCGTAGAGGCCGTGCTCGGCCAGGCGATCGAGTTGGGCGCGCAGGACCTGCCTGGGGGAGGCGGCTACCGGTTGGCCGTGGTTGCCGTGGGTGTCGACTTGTTCGACGTCGCACAGGACCAGGGCGGTGCCGGGCAACCAGGGGAGCAGGCGGAGGGTGGTGAGGTCCGGGCGCAGGACGAAGTCGCCGTAGCCGGTATCCCAGGAGGACATCTCGTAGCCGTCGACGGTGGTCATCTCGACGTCGACGGCGAGTAGGTAGTTGCAGGCTTCGGTGGCATGGTCGAGTATTTCGTCGACGAAAAACTGTGCCGAGCAACGTTTTCCCTGCAGTCTGCCCTGCATGTCTGTCATCGCCACCAGCACGGTATCGAGGGTGCCCGCCTCGACCCTGGCGATCAGCTCCGTCACGTTCAACATCCCGGTCCGCATCCTCGACCCCTCTCGACGCCAACGTGCTCACGCTAGGCGAACCGGGGGCTGGCTGCAGTCGATACACGCAGAGATGATCAAGACAAGAACCAAGAGACCAAAAGATAAAAGACGCCTGGATAAGGGAGAGGGTGGCCGAGCTTGCGAGGCCCCCTCACGTACCAGCCCCACTCACGGTTCGGCCGCGCAGCATCCCGGGGAAAACGAAGGGATGGGGGTTGGGGTTGGGGTTGGGGTTGGGTTCTTTCTGTAGACGGTGATCCGTGCAGTCCGTGCAGTCCGTGCAGTCCGTGCAGTCCGTGCAGTCCGTGCAGTCCGTGGGCCGGGATCGGCGGGATACGGCTCCCGACCTGGCGTCAGCCCAGGTCCGGTAGGGCAGTCGAGGCGACCACACTCTGTGTAGTTTTGCGTACGCGCTTGCGGCACGAGCATTCGTGACGCACGCAGCCCGAAGGGCCCCACCTTGGGTGAGGCTCGGGCTCGTATTAGGGGCGTGACCACCATTTGACCGGTGGGCGCGTGCGATCGCGCAGTCGCGCCAGTGACGCGGCCATCAGTTCGCCCGCGTGGTGGCGGTCGTTGACTTGGGGCCTACCGGTCGGATCGATGTGGCGTGGCGCTATCCACCCAGAGCGGCCAGCATGTTCCGAATCCGCTGGCATGGCAACGGTTTTCCAACCACCCGGACCGTCATGGATCATCGCGTGGCAAGCATCGCAAGCCAAGGTCAAGTTCTCGATGTCGGTGGCCCCGCCCTTGCCGTACTCGGTCACATGGTGGACCTGGGTGAGGGTGGCGGGAGCGCTGCAGCCGGGGCGGGTGCAGCCACGTTCGGCGGCGATCAAAGCCAGCCGCTGCGCGGAGTTCGCGAGGCGCTTGGTGCGGCCCAGGTGCAGGGGCCGTCCGGCGTGGTCGAAGATCGCCAGGAACGGCTTGGACTTCTGTGCCAGCTGCAACGCCTGCTCCAGCGGCACCGTCCCACCCGAAGCGGTGGTGGCCACACCGGCGGCGGCCTCAACCTCGGCCAGCGACATGGTGATGATCGTCGACACCGGCAGCCCGCGGTGCTGGCCCGTGTGCGCCGGACCCATCTCAGGACGCAGGAACGCCACCAACGCATCATGGTTACGCTGCGCAGCGGTGCGGGTATCACGACGGGCTGCACGCTCCAGCCCCGCGAGGGCTTCGTCATCGAGCCCGTCAGCAGCCCAAGGGCTTTCAGCGTCGTCGGGATTGCACATGCCGGGCCGCGCCAGGCTGGCGAAGATCGGGTCGAACAATGCCCGCAAAGCCGGGGTCAGCTCGGCCGTCATGGTGGACATGCCGTCCACCCCCTGCTTGCCGAGGCTGACACCCCGCCGCCGCTGCCGATCGACATCGTTGGTGAGCGTGCCGTCGGGATCGAGGTGTGCCAACAGCCGGTCCCCGACCTTCGGCAGATCATCGGGCGTGGACTTGGCGGCAAAGGTGGCCAGCTGGAACTCGGCCCGATCACGGGTATCAGCGTCGATCTTGCCCGGGATCCGATCCATGATCTTCGCGATCACCCGCGCGGAATGCGCTGACACTAAACCCATTTCCTGAAAGGCGGCCGTCCACGACAGCCACGGCTCCACCACCCGTCCGGCCTCTTGCCGCAGCCCCAACAACTCCGCCGCCCGAACCCGCGCACAAGCCTCCGCATGCCCGAGCCGCAACGTCTGCTCCAGGTACTTCGAAGTCCTCTTCACCCCGGCCTTTTCCGGCAGCCCCCGATTCTCGACCGCACGAATCAGCTTGTGCTCGAAACTCGCCATCCGCCGCCGCGTTGATTCCCAATCGCGCAGCACATCCACCAGATCTTCATCGGAAAGCGAGTCGAGCGAATCGTGGACGAGCACGCTCACAGCATCCGACACCAGCCCGGCGGCATCTGCCACCGTGACTTCGTCGCTGAGAACCTGCCCGCCCCAATTCATGCCTCTATTCTATCAATTTCAACACCTCAAAGGAACCCGAATTATCCAGTCTACCAACATAATTGGTGACACATACGGCGTCTTCGGATCACTGAATTCTCGGTCGCTCTGGCATTCAGGCGGGTTGCAGGATTTGGTCCGGGCGGCGGTTCCTTCGCCAGGCATAAGCGAGAAACGCGATCAGGCCGAACAAGGGCAGAGCGCTGATCGCCCAGCTGATACCCAGCGGGGGACCGGGCTGTTCGAGGACCTCGAGGTTGGTGAGGCTGCCTTCGCCGCGGCCCTGCGGTCCGTCGATGACGAAGCGGAAGGTCCACGCGCCCTGCTGGTCGAGGGACCGCACGTCCAGGCCCCAATCCTCGCGCTTGCGAGGGTGTCGGGACAGCGGCTCCTGGTGCCGGGCCTTGCCGTTGGGCAGGATTTCGCTGAGCGACCCCGACTTGTCCTCGATGCCGCCCTCGGGAATGAAGATGAAGTCCAGCGATTGCATTGCGCGCAAAGGCCATTGGCTGAATCCGACGGTCAGTGAATACGGTCCCGCCTGAACATGCTCGGTATGCACGATATTGACCGGCTGATACGCCGAGGCAGTGCCCGCGGCGGTCATGGACAATGTCAGCACCGCGAGAATCGTTGCGGCGACCGCGAATAGTCGCTTGATCATGCGAGAGCCTCCTGGCTCGGGGCGGTCAGGCGCAGCATCTCACCGAAGCGCCAGCCGAGGAATCCGGCGAGCGCGCCGAACAAGGCGGCGGCAATGGTAGTGGCGATGATGACCGAGGCGGTGCCGAAATGGGAGTTGTGGAAGAGCGCCGACAAGTGGAAGCGGGCCTCGTAGATGAGGACGCCCTGCACGGGATTGGCGCCCGCGATGATCGCGCCGCCGACAGCGCCCGCCAAGGCGGGCAACCAGCGAGTCGTGCCACCGCTGCCGCTCCGGCGCACGAGCAGGTCGATCACGATCCCGACCGGGATCAGGACGAACGGAATCAACGCCGGCGTGGAAGGGATACCCCGAATGTGTTCGCGCATGGGCAAATCCACGAAATCGGCGTAGGTACGTGCCGCCCACGGCGCGAACCACCAGAACACGGCCTGGGTCGCAGAGCCGAAGACAGCGGTGACGGTCGCGCCCCAGCGCGTGAATCCCGCGCCCGCGATCAGCATCAGAATCACCATGAACGCGGTGACGGCCACCGTCCAGCGCACGCTCCCGGTGCTCAGTCGCTGCACCGCGAGCGCGGTCACCGTGCTGTTGGTGACCAGATGCGCCAGCGCGAACAGCGCCCCGAGCCGCCCCCACGAATGCGCGCGCGCCGCCGCGAACACGATCACCGTGCCCACCGAGATCACCGTGCTGGACAGGAACAAGCCGATGTGCGGCGGCGAGTCGATGATGGCGTCGAACCCGTAGAGGCTGTGCCACCACAGGTCCCACAGTCCGTACAGCAGGAACGAGGCGGCGCCGAGCGCCGCGACCATGTACCCGAGCGGTGCGGTGAAGGTGCGCCCGAACACGCCGATGCCGGGTCCGCCGAGTTCGCCGTCCACCCGCCGCCCGGCCCGGCCGGCCGCGGAGGTGACGAGAATGACGGTCAGACCGGTGAATCCGGCGACCGCGGCGCTGGCGTAGATGAACAGGTGCGGCAGCGTGAAGAAGGTGTCGGGCCCGACATCGGAGTGCCACTGGATATCCCAGGTGGAGCCGATGGAGAAGGTGATGCTGGCCGCGAACAGGATGACGGCGGGTAGCCAGGGTCGGATGGTGATCGGTGCGGTCGCCTCGGCGGTGACGCCGCGACCATTGGCGGTGAGGTCCATGTGCTGCTCCTGATCCTCTTTCCTTCGATTCAGTTGGCCTGGACGGAGAAGACGGCGCTCCCGGAACCCGGTGCGCCGGACAGCTTCACGGCGATCTCCCACTGTCCGGGCATCGGCAGATGCACCGTCGCCCGGTAGTGGCCCGGCGTGACCACGGAAGTCGAACTCGGCGGGAGCGCGTGACCCATCTGCGGCATGGCGGGTTCCACCGACACCTTGTCCGGCGTCGCGGAATTGCCTCGAGCGTCGGTGACAGTGAGATCGACGGTGTTGTCGCCGGTGTGCACGGAGCCGGATACCCGCAGCTGCACCTGGTAGGGCCCGGCGGCACTGCGCGACACCGACGGGGTGTCGTCGGCCGGCCACAGCAGCCACACCGCCACCGCCGCCACCACGGCGACGACGGTCACGATCACTCCCGTGCGTTTGGTCATTGCGGAACCCCCGCTCGAACGTCGACGGTGGCCGGAACGGTCATCACCGAATAGCCGCGCTCGGCCTGCGCCCACACCAGATACCGGCCGGGCAGCGGAAAAGTGAAGGTGAAAGCCACATTCGGGCCGAAAGCGGCCACCGACTCGTCAGGCGGTTGGGCGCCGAGGGCGGGCAGCGGGGCCATGGCGTGCGCGTGCGCCCAGATGGGTACCGTGGCCGCGGCCGTCCCGGCGGGCGCACCCTCGGGGAGCGGTCCGACCGCGATGAGGTGACCGACCATCCCCAGCCAGGGCTGTAGATCCGCCGCTCCGCCGAATGTCGCGGTGAGCGTGGTGGGTTCGCCCGACACCGCCTCGGTGACTGTCACCGTGGCGCCGCCCGGCGCGGAACCCGTGGGATCGGCCGCGCCGGAATCGGTTCGCGCGGTGATCCGCAGCGCGGATCGCAGCAATTGCACGCCCCCACCGCGCCGCGCGATCTCGGCGGCCACCGCGTAGTCACCGGATTCGCCGAGCCCCAGACTGACCCGATACTCCCCGGGCGAGACCCGAACCGGATGCCGATGCCACAGCCGCCCGGATGGACTCACCACCATGAGATGCAGCAGTGCGTCATCGTTGACCAGCAGATCGTCCACCGGCCGCCCGGTCGCCGAATCGGTCAGCGACAGTGCGACCTCGGGCGGCTTCCCGGCCTCGGTCTGTCCGCGCACGGTCAGATTCACCGGCGGCCGTGAGTAGTTCGTGGTCAGCGGCAAGCCCCGCTCCGGGTACGGATCACCGATATTGCCCGATGTCGGATCCAGCAGACTGCCCGCCGGGCGCGGCTGCGGCGCATGCCCCGACAACACCGCCCCCGTCGTGCCGACGGTCACCGCCGCGATCAATGCCGCGACCGGAATCAAGGTCGGCCACCCCCGCTTGGAGAGCAGCGCGGTCCCCAGCGCCACCAGCAGCAGCGCTCCCGCCGCGAAGAATCCGCCGTACGCGGCCCGCTCCCACGGCGTCACCACGCGCGCGGCCACCAGGAAGGGAATTCGCGCTGTCCGCTCTCCATCCGAGACGGTCAACTCCCACGGCCCGGCGTGATCGACCCGCAGCGTCGCCGCGTAGATCCCCGGCCGATCGCCGAGTTCCACGGTCCCCGTCGAGGTCTCACCCCCGAGATCGACCGGTACGGCACTCACCGCCAGCGTCCCCGCCGCGGTTCCTACATGCGTCACGACCTCGACCCGCAACGGCCCGGCCTCGGCCCGCCGCACCACGACGGTCAGTTCCCGGGCTCCCAGCGATTGCGCCACGGTCAGATCGCCACCGGCGGCCGCGCCATCGGCCCGCGCTTGCGGCGCGAACCAGGAACCCAGCAGGGCAACGCAGAGCACGCCGATCACCAGGCACACCCCGCGCAGGCGAACGATCAACGGCGGCTGCACTGTTCCGAACCTACCGAAAACACCTGGCCGGGAAATCCCACCCGCGGGGGATATCCCCTCAGGGGAGTATCAGGGTAGATACCTCGCAAACGACGTGGAAGGCGGCCTACGGCAGGTGGTTTCGCAGCCAGGTCGGGCCGACCGTTGTCGCTCCGAGAGATTCGACCCGCGAACGCAATCCGCGATCCGCGGTCACCACCATCACCGTTCGCGTCTCGTCCGAACCGGTCACCTCGGCGGCCACCACGTCGACGATCTTGTCGTCGCCGGACCCGTCGGCCCGCACCACATGCAACGTCGCCGACCCGTCCGGTGTCCCGTCGCCGGCGCTCTCGTATTCAGCGGCGTCCTGGGACCTGCCGCCGCGATGATCAGCAGCGGCTTTGGCCGCGCCCTCGAGGACCACGATGATCCGTGTCGACGCAGGCAACCGCGCCCGCAGCCCGTCCAGCTCGGTGAGCAGCCGCCGAGCCGCCCCGGCCCGGTCGCGCCACCACCCGTCGGGCCGCGACCCGACCACATTGGCCGCGTCCACCACGATCACCCGTTCGGCATCCTCCACCCGCCCAGTCTCCACCGGACGCCCGGATCTGCGGCATGGGACACCCCGCCCGGATGCGCGACCAGCCGGTCGCGGCCCGGCCGCACACGCCGTGCCTCCGCAGTCCTTTGCTGTCCGGGCCGCCCGTATTGATACGGTTGCGGCCTGGAGAATCATCCGCGAAACGACAGGCAGTGATCAGTTTTGGCGTCCGAATCTATGGCAGGCGAGAGTGCGTCGCGGCGGGCCGCGCCGCCGACCCGGCGTGGACAGCGGACCCGGGGTGCGCTGATCGCGGCCGCGCGCGAGGTGTTCGAGCGGGACGGATACCTTGACGCCAAGATCGCGGACATCTCCAAGACCGCGGGCATGGCGGCGGGGTCGTTCTACACCTACTTCGACAGCAAGGAAGAGATCTTCGCCGCGCTGGTCGAGCAGGTGTCGGAGGAGATGCTGCATCCGCATGTGCGTGAGCGCAGCGGGATCACCGACCCGCGGGCACTGATCGAGGCGGCCAACCGGGACTACCTGTTGTCCTACAAGCGCAATGCCCGGTTGATGGCCTTGTTCGAGCAGGTCGCGCAGATCGACGAGAACTTCCGGCGGATGCGGCTGGAGCGCGGGAAGGCGTTCGCGCAGCGCAATGCCCGGATGATCCGCGAACTCCAGGAGTCCGGGCAGGCCAGCGCCGACCTGGATCCGATGATCACCGCGCACGCGCTCTCGTCGATGGTGAGCCGGATGGCGTCGATGGTTTTCGTTCAGAAGCAACGCATTCCGTTCGAGAAACTGGTGACGACCCTGACCCAGCTGTGGGTGAACGCGCTCCAGCTGAAATCGGAGTGAGCGACCCGATCAGCCCAGGCCGCGCGCGAACTCGAGCAGCGCGGCATTGACCTCTTCGGGCCGCTGCTGCTGAATCCAGTGGCCCGCGCCCTCGAGGATGATCGAGCCGCGCAGATCGCCGAGCAGCGCCGACATCTTGTGCATCGGCGTGAAGTGGATGACGGGATCTGCGGATCCGGCGATGAACAGCGACGGACAGTCGATCTTCACGCCCTCGAGATGGGCGGTCAGCTCCCAGGTGAGGTCCAGGGTGCGGTAGTAGTTCAAGCCACCGGTGAACCCGGTGCGTGTGAAAGTCTCTATGTAATAATCGAATTCGGGCTCGCTGAGCCAGTCGGGCAGCGGTGGTTCCGGTGTGGTGGTATCGATGAAGGTGCCCGCCGTGACGATGTCGTCGCGCAACAGCGCGCGCCGCACATCGGCGGCCAGCACGGCGTCGGCGACCCCGGGCTCCTGGAACCACACCATGTAGAAGTCCGGACCCAGCCGTTTGCGCATGATCGGCAGCGGCGGCCCCGACGAGCGCGGGGTGGCGGGCACGCTCAATCCCGCCACCGCACGCACCCGCTCGGGATACTCGCGGGCCAGATGCCACACCACCGACGCACCCCAGTCGTGGCCGACGAAGATCGCGTCCTCCAGCTCGTAGGCGTCGAGCAGTCCCACCAGGTCCCGGCACACCGTGAGCAGGTCGTAGGCCTCGACCTCGGCCGGGCGGGAGCTGCCGCCGTAGCCGCGCATATCCGGCGTCAGCGTCCGGAAACCCGCCTCGGCCAGCGCGAAAACCTGATGCCGCCACGAGAATCCGAGCTCCGGAAAGCCGTGGCAGAACACCACCGGCGCACCCGCCCCGTGCTCGACCACCCGCAGCTCGATCCCATTGGTCGCGACCTGCGTGCTGCCCAGCCGCTGCCATTCGTCCACCAGATGTGCTGTCCGCATCGGTTCTTCACCTCTCGAGACCGGGCCGGTTGACGCCGGAGATGTCATCAACTTGAATCCGACGTAGGTTTCATATTCCATGAGCCGGCGCATCCGATCCAGCCCGAGACGGCGCGGATCGGAGCCCGGCACGGGCCGGAGGGAGAACTCGTGCAGGTCGCGGGTAGGAACGCCATCGTCACCGGCGGTGGCGGCGGGATCGGCGGCGCGATCGCCGCGCGGCTGGTGCGGGCCGGGGCGCGGGTGCTGGTCGCGGACCTGAACGGCGAGGCCGCCGCGGCGGTCGCGGCGGGGCTGGCCGCGGAGTTACCGGGTGCGGCCGTGGCGGTCGGGGCGGATGTGACCGACACCGATCGCATCGAGGAGTTGATCGCTCGCGTCGAGGCCGAATTCGGGCCGGTGGACATGTATTTCGCCAATGCCGGGGTGATCGGGCCGGTCGGGCTCGGCGACGAGAAGGATTGGGGCGTCACGCTCGACGTGAACCTCAACGCGCACATCCGTGCGGCACGGCTGTTGGTGCCCGGCTGGGTCGAGCGCGGCGAAGGGTACTTCGTCAGCACGGCGTCGGCGGCGGGTCTGCTCACCCAGATCGGTTCGGCCGCGTACTCGGTCACCAAGCACGCCGCCGTCGGATTCGCCGAATGGCTGTCGGTCACCTACGGCGACGCGGGCATCCGGGTCAGCTGCCTGTGCCCGATGGGCGTGGAGACCCCGCTGCTGCGCGCCGGTGAGAACTCCGGGGACGCCCTCGGCGTCGCCGCCACCCGCGCGGTTACGACCGCGGGCGCGGTGCTGACCCCGGACGAGTGCGCCGAGCTGGTCATGGCCGCGATCGACGACGAGCGGTTCCTGATCCTGCCGCACCCCGAGGTGCTCGACATGTACCGCCGCAAGGGCGCGGACTACGACCGCTGGCTGGCGGGTATGCGGCACTACCAGGCCCGCCTGTTGGACAACGCCGACGGTCACTGAGCCGGTCCGCTCATTTCGCGTCCGCGTAGCACTCCACGATCGCGGTGGTGAAGGGGAAGCGGACCGGGGTCGGCCCGAACGCGAGTCGCCCGGCGGTGTCGGCGGCCGTGGCGATCGCCGCGGCGACCGTCTCGGCTTCCTCTTCGGGGCAGTGCACGATGACCTCGTCGTGCTGGAAGAACACCAGTTCCGCGCGCAGCCCGGCGGTGTGCAGGGCCTGGCGCAGCCCCGCGAGGACCAGCAGTGTCCAGTCGGCGGCACTGCCCTGTACGACGAAGTTGCGGGTGAACCGGCCTCGGGCTCGCGCTCGCGGCGTGCTGCCGAATCCTGGTGACCCGCCCGGATCGTCGTTCTGGTCGAAGTCCGCGGCGGGCGGGCAGGTGCGGCCGAACCAGGTGCGGACCAGGCGGCCCTGCTCGCCGGCGGTGGCGGCGTCGTCGACGAAGGCCACCGCGGCCGGATACCGCCGCCGCAGTTCGGCCATGTGGGTGAGCGCGTCCCCGGAGGTCTGCCCGTAGATCGCGCCCAGCATGGCGATCTTGGCCTGCGCCCGGTCCCCGCCGAAGGCGCGGGCCGCCAGGTCGGCGTACAGGTCCTCGCCGCGGCCCGCCACTTCCATCAATCCCGGGTCGCGCGAGATCGCCGCGAGCACCCGCGGCTCCATCTGGTCGGCGTCGGCGACCACCAGCCGCCACCCGGGGTCCGCGCGGATCGCCCGGCGCACGATCTTCGGAATCTGCAGCGCGCCACCACCATTGGTGGTCCAGCGGCCCGTCACCGTGCCGCCGGGCAGATACTCGGGCCGGAAACGCCCGTCGCGCACCCACTGGTCGATCCAGGACCAGCCGTGCGCGGTGTAGAGCCGGTAGAGCGATTTGTAGGCCAGCAGCGGCGCCACCGCCGGATGGTCGATCTCCTGCAACTCCCATTTCCGGGTGGAGGACAACAGGATTCCGGCGCGCGCGAACGCGCGGATGATGTCCTGCGGCAGATCCGGCCGCACGCGGGTTCCCGTGCCGAAGGCCCGCGACACCTCGTCGGCCAGCTCCGCCAGTCGCCGCGGCTCCGATTCACTCGAGATCCGTTCGCCCAGCATCGAATCGAGCAATTCGCGATGCAGGTCGGCGCGCCACGGAATCCCCGCGCGCGACATCTCGGTGGCCACCAGCAGCCCCGCCGACTCACCCGCGAGCAGCATCCGCATCCGCGCCGGATACTCGGCCGCCGCCGTGCGCGCCACCTGCCCCGCGTACACCTCGAGCAGCGCCGTGAACTCGTCGATTCCGTTGGGCAGCGGCACCGGACCCGATTCGAACAGGGTCGGCTCGGTGTCGGCGGCCCGCGCCGGCGCGTCCTGCGGCACCGGCAGCCCGCGCAGCCGCGCCCACGCCGCGGCCAGGGACCGGGCCTGCCCGGACTGCCCCTGCTCGTGCCCGATCAGCAGCGACTCCGCCGCCTCCACGTCATAGCAGCGGTCCACGCGCACACCCGCATCGAGCAACCGCTTGTAGATGCCGGCCGTCGACCGCCACACCCATCGCTCGACCTCCGGCCGCGCCCGCACCGCCTCCGCCAGCGAGGCCTCCTCCACCACCGGCCCCGCGGCCCGGCCACCCTCGTCCAGCGGGCACAACCGTGCCCCGCCGTCACCAGTCTCCGCCACCGCCCACCGCATACCAGCGAGTCTGTCAGTGGGCACAGACAATTCCGTGCAGCCGACCGGGACGGGGTGTCCTCGCCGCCGGGCGGCCACCGGGGACCGATCCTGCTCGCCGCCGGTGTGGGCGACCGTAGCGCCCCGATCGCGGGTATTGAGTCCGATGCGGCCGGGTGTGGGCCGCCGAGAGCGGCCGGCGAGCCCTGATCGTGCGGACCGCTACCAATACTGATGCTGCACGCCGTCCGTGTCGGCGATGAAGATGACCGCGTCGGCGCCGTCCAGGTCGGCGCGGGAGAGCGGGAAATGGCCGCGCACAATCGGTTCGGACGCACCGATCGTGGTGGGCAGCGCGGCGCGCAGGGCGTCCGCGGGGAACAGGGCCCGGCCGGTGGTCGCCTCGGACAGCAGGCCCTGCAGGGTGCCGGGGGTGCTGCGCGGGCTCGCGTCGGATGCCACGAACAGGTAGCGCTCGCCGAGGGAGAAGGCGACGAGTGCACCGGCATTGCTCCACCCCGGCTCCTCCGGGTCGACCGCCACCCGGGGGTTGAGGTGCGCGTTGTGCGCGAAGACGAGAGTCGGCCCGCGGTCCTGCTCCTGGGCGGCGATCGCGAGGAGGTGCTGCGCCATCATGTCGGCGCGTGCACTGCTCAGGTCGCCCATGCGGTCGGGACCGGGGGAGGCCATGGCGGCGTGATAGCGCAGCAGCCCTCGGGCGGTGCGTGCGTGGGTGACGGCCTCCGCGTAGCCGCTCGGATCGGCCGCGCGCAGCGCCGGTGCCGCGCGATGCAGCGCATCGGCGAGGTCCCCGGCGATCAGGCGCAGCGTGCGGGCGCGATCGGAGTCGCCGATCGAGGCGGACGGATCGAACATGGCCGCCTCGTTCGTCCAGTCGGCATCCTCGCCCAGCAGCCCGTCCAGGTCGTGCACCGATGCGGGCAGCAGGGCCTCGGGCAGGAAGTCGGCCAGCGAGGACAGGGCGTGGCGGGGGCTGGGCGCACCCGAATACTCCACCGGCGCATCGAATCCGTAGAAGCGCACGCGGTCCGCCGGTGCACGGCCGGCGTTGTATTCGCGCAGCCATTCGAGGAGTTCACGATTGCCGGGTATGCCCCCGAAACCATGGCTGAGCCCGGTGGCGAGGACGGTGTCGAGATCCGTCGCCGATCCGTTCACATAGTCGTCGGCCACGCTCGCGGCGAAGAAGTCGACCTCCAGCGCGATCGACCGGTATCCGAGCTCGACCAGTTGGGCGAGGATGTCGTTGCGCAGCAAGGGAAACGCGGCGATCCCATGCGTCGGCTCGCCGAGTGCGAGCAGGGCGGGCGGTGTGGTGCGCGCGGCGAGCAGCTCGTCCAGGACGCGTCCCGTGCTGGTCGGGTCGTCGATCCGGCGGCTGATCGCGCGCAGTGCGGTGGCAGTGGCGATGGTCATGGCACCCCTTTCCGAAGGACTGCCTTCGACAGTATCGTTGAAGGTTCGTGTGAATCTTTTCTCGGATTTCACCAGTTCAATTGGCCATAACCCTCAAATGGAGGCGATTTGCGACCGATCGACCTCGCCCGGGAGCACGGCTTGTCGGCGCAGGCGATCCGCAATTACGACGCCGCCGGCATTCTCCCGCCGGCCGACCGCAGCGACACCGGCTACCGCCGCTACACACCCCTGCACGCCCAAGCCCTGCGCGCCTTCCTCGCTCTGCGCGGCGGCCACGGCCACGAGCGGGCCACCGAGATCATGCGCGCCACCCATCGCGGCGACATCGAATCCGCCTACCGCCTCATCGACGCCACCCACGCTGCGCTGCAAGCCGAACGCGCCACCCGCACCGACGTGGCGACCGCCCTGGGCAGCCTCTCCGTCGTCGACGCCACCCCGGTTCCCGATCGTCCGCTGACGGTCGGCGAACTCGCGCACCGCCTCGGCGTGCACCCCGCCACCCTGCGCACCTGGGAGACCGAAGGCATCCTGCGCCCCGGCCGCGACCGCGCCACCGGCTACCGGCAGTACGGACCGGATACCGTGCGCGACGCCGAGATCGCCCGGCAACTGCGCCGCGGCGGATACCCGCTGCCCCAGGTTGCGAAGTTCCTCCTCGCCCTGCACGAAGCGGGCGGAGCCGAACCGCTGGCCGCCTTCCTCGACGCCTGGCAGGACCGTCTGACCACCCGCAGCCGCGCCCTGCTCGCGGGCGCGGCGCAACTGGACCACTACCTCACCATCTGCGAGCCGCCACGATAATGTCGCGCACCGCATCGCGGAACAGGGTGTACATCCGGAAAAGGTTGCGCGACAGCCGGATCGGACTCGCCGCGGCTGCCGGGTTCTCCTCGCGGAGAGTGGACGGCATACTGTTCGCATGCGACGTCGAGGACGGTCGGGGTGGGATCGGTCACGAGTCCTCCGGGTGGGGACGGTGTGCGCGGCGGTGGTGGGCCTGACCCTGTCCGGATGCGGGCGCGGCGCGGTCGCGCCGGTGGAGCGGCCCGAGCGAAACGCGCCCGCCAGCGGCGAATACCTGCTGGCCTCCAGCGACAAGTACTACGCGGACCTGCGCGCCACCCTGCCGAGCGTGACCGATCCGCGCGTCCGCGCGAATCTCGAACGGCTGATTCGCACCCCGGTGGCCGAGTGGTTACCCCGCGATCTGGACATCACCGCGGGGACCGTCCGCCAGGACATCGCGCGGGCGCAGGCCGCCGGCTCGATTCCGATGTTCGTCGCCTACGGCATTCCGGGCCGGGACCTGCACGGCGAATCCGGCGGGGGACAGGCGGGCGGGGACGCCTACCGGCAGTGGATCGCGGGCGTCAGCGACGAGATCGGCGGTAGCCCGGCGATCGTCGTCCTGGAACCGGACGCGCTCGCGCACGCCACCGAGATGAGCGACGCCGATCGGGCCGCTCGGCTGTCGCTGCTCGGCTTCGCGTATGCGCGACTGCTGCAGAACAATCCGCAGACCGCGGTGTATCTCGACGTCGGCAACAGCACGTGGGTCGATCCCGCGCGGGTCGCGGACATGCTGCGCACCGTCAGCCCGGGCAAGCCGGTCGCCGGAATCTCGTTGAACGTCGCCAACCGGCGGCCCGACGACGAGATCCGGTCCTATGCCACCCGGATCGAGCAGGCGTACGGCCACCAGCTGTTCGTCATGATCGACAGTTCGGTGAACGGCGCACCCAATACCGCCGACCTGCTCGACTGGTGTAATCCCCAGGGCCAGAGGGTCGGGACGCTGCCCAGCACGCGCTTCGACCGCGACATCATGGTCGAGCACGCCTTCATCAAGACCCCGGGGCAGTCCGACGGCCGCTGCGGTACCAGCGCCGAACCGGCCGGTGAGTTCGACCGGCAGCTGCTGCTCGATCAGCTGTCCTGACCGCCGCTCAGCCCAGGTGCACCCACTTCGCGACGCTGGGCACACCGGCGGAGTTCACCGCGAACAGCATGTAATACCCCGACGGTGCGATGGCCGGATTGTCCGGAACCGTCACCGACACACCGGAATCCGTACGCGTCATCGGCAGATCCACCACCCGCGCATTGGTGTCGGTGACATGGGTGACCGCCGCCGGGGTGAGCAGCCGCACCGACTTCACCTCCGCCGCGTCCGGAAACGCGGCCATGCTGGTGCCGACGGTGTAGGTGACGGTGTCGCCGCGCCGGATCTGGTCGGGCCCGCCGGTGACCACCGGCCGGGCCATCGTGGAGCCGTCCGGCTTGAACAGGTAAGGCGGCGTATAGATTTCGATGCGCCGCTCGAACTTGCCCGGCAAGGTGTTCTTCTTGTCCGCGAACAGCGGGTTCGACCCGTCGGTCATGATCTGGCCGGACGGCAGCAGCACCGCGGTCGAGTGATAGTCGCGGCCCACGGTCGGATCGGCCATCGGGTGCAGCGCACCCTGCTGATCGAGCACGTAGGCGGCCAGGATATTGCTGTCGCCGCGGCCGCGATAGTCATTGGCCCCGTTGGTGATGAACACGTCCCCGCTCGGCAGCGGCACCAGATTCGGATAGCGGGTGCCCTTCGGCAACATCGCCAGCGGCGTGAACACCGGCTGCGCGGCCTTCAGATCGACGAGGTCGATGCGCCCGGTCGACAGCTCCGAATCACCGACACCGCCCCCGCCGACCACCAGCAGCCGCTGCTCCTGCACCGGGCCCAGCCAGGTCGAGGAGCCGGTCTCGAGCATGTTCGGATCGCGCAGGCCCGGCACCAGCTGGAACGAATTGTCGGTGAGATTCCAGATTCCCGGATCGCGGTGCTCCTCGGCCGGACCCCAGCCGGTGCTGGGCCCGCTGAAGAACAACCGGCCGGGTGTGGCGGTCTGGAAGACGGCCGGATAGGTGGGGAAGATGCGGCGCAGGTCGTCGCGCTCGGTCCAGGCGCCGGTCGCGGGATCGTAGATCTCGGTCTGCCCGTCCAGGATCCGGCCCGCACCGTCGAGCCCGGACAGCACCATCACCTTGCCGTCCGGCAGCCGGGTCAGCGTCGGATACCAGCGGGCGTAGCCCATACTCCCGACGGCCGTATAGGTTTCGGTCCACGGGTTGAACGTGTAGGCCGCGTCGATGCCCTGATATTCCTTCTTCTTCAACGCCATCTCCGGCGCGAAGCCATACAGGTTCTGCTGCTGGGCGAAGCTGAGCCCGCCGATCAGGTAGTGGTCGTTGCGATCCCACACGCCGTCGGACCCGGTGGCCTCGGCGGCGACGTACACATTGCGGTCGGTGGCCGACACCTTGTAGGTGACCGGATCCTTGACGGCGGCGGGCACGGTGATGTCGCGGTCGGAGCGATACACCTTGCCACTGTCCTTGCCCGTGAACGTCGTTCCTTTGGGCACGAAGCCGGGATGGTCGGGGTCCTCGTTGCGGATCGTCAGATAGCCGCCCGCGTGGGTGAGATTGTCCGGCAGCACCTCGTAACTGCCGGTCCCGCCCGCGATCAGTACGGTGCCGTCGGCCAGATAGGCGTGATCGGAGCAGAACAGATCGACGGGGGTGTCGATGCGTTTGGCGGTGCGGGTCTCCGGGTCGAAGATCAGCGAGTTGTAGACGGCCTTGTCGGAATTGTGGTGGTCGTTGCCGCTGCCCGCGATGAGCAGCACTTTGCCCGTCGGCAATACGATCGAGTGAATGATGTTGGCGTCGATGTCCTTCGGCAGCGACACGACCTCCCACTTGCCGTACTGCGCCTTGTAGGTGTCGGAATTGATCAGCCGATTGTGCTGGAAGCGGTGATAGAGGGCCGCCACCGTGGCGGTGGTCGCGATGGCGAGCGTGCCGACCACCACCACCGTCACCACCCAGCGCACGAACCGGGTCGGCGTCTTCTTCAGCACGCCCGCTCCTCCGCCCGCTCGATCACCTCGACCACGGTGGACCGCACCGGTTTCCGGCGCGCGGACCAGGCCATCCAGATCGGATTCAACCGCCACACCAGCATGGGCGCGGCCGAGATCAGCGCACCGAACACCGGCCACGCCAGGGTCGCCGGCGCCGCGTACCCGCGCGCCGTGGTGAGCGCGCCGACCCCGATGTAGAAGACCAGCCACATCAGATTGAGCCGGAAGGTGAACCAGCTGTCGCCGCGGCTCTTGGACCCCTTCGGCGTCACATCGAAACCGACGGGCCGCCGAAGCAGGCATTTGATCAGCGCGTTGGCGTACACCGGCGCGGTGACCACACTCATGAACATGCCGTAGACGCCCCAGGAGTTGGTCGTCTCGTAGGGACTGACATTGTGCCGCCGCACCCAGGTGTACAACGCCATCTGGCTCACCGAGGACCACCCGTAGAACAGGAACCAGCTGTCGGGCGACACCACCGCGCCGCTCACCCCGAACCAGGCGAACACCGCCACATTGGCCGCGCCCAGCAGCCACACCGCCCCCATCACCGGGTAGAAGGCCATCAGCAGCAGGTAGTGCACGATCCGTGCCGGGGTCCGCCACATGCCCAGCAGCTGCCGCCAGAACGGACCGAACAGCATGTGCTCGATGGCCCCCCGCGCCCAGCGATTCTGCTGCTTGTAGAAGTCGCCCCAGGACGCCGGGCCCTCGCCATGGGCCAGCAGATCCGGGGTGTACACGCCCTTCCAGCTGCGCCCGGTCGCCGGATTGCGTTGCGGCAGAATTGCGAAACTGGTCGCCATGTCCTCGGTGATGGAGGGCTGGATGCCGCCGATATCTGTCAGTACACCCATTCGCAGCGCGTAACTGGTGCCCACCAGCATCGGCGCGCCGTGTGCGTTGGCGGCAGTCTGGATCAGGCTGTGGAATACGAACTGCTGGCTCTCGGCCAGCTTCGCCACCACATTGTCGACGGCATTGGCGTAGGCCTGCGGGCCCGCCACGTACGCGACGTCGGGATCGTTGAAGTAGCCCAGCATCCGCTCCCCGAACTCGGCCATCGGCTCGTGGTCGGGATCGATGCCCATGACCACGTCGTAGCGGGGGAGATCGGGGTCCGCGCGGATCATGTCGAGGCCGGCGTTGATATTGCCGAACTTGGTGCGGGTCTCGAAAGGCCCTTTCTTCTGGTGGTATTCGGGCCGGCCGCCGCGGCTCAGATAGCGCACCCGATTGCCGGACCGGGCATCCACCGTGGCGGCCAGTTTGCGGACCCGGTCCGGCTGCTCCGGATCACCCTCGTCGAGGACGTACACGTCGAACACGCCGGGGCCGCGATGCCGGATCCCGGTGGCCGCCACCAAGGTTCGCTCCAGGACGGCGACGTCCTCGCTCTTGGGCACGAAGGTGATCAGCAAGGCGACGTTCATGCCCGGCCGGGCGTGCAGCGGAATCGGCTTGCGCGCCAGCGCCGTGGTCAGCGACATGGCCATCACCAGCGCGAAGCGGATCACCTCGACCGTGACCACCAGCGTCACCATGATGATGGCGATCGCTCCGAACTGCTCGTACTTCTCCCGCGCGCCCAGTCCGTTGTCGACCAGCCAGAGCACATAGCCCCCGCCCAGGCCGGTCGACACCAGCGACAGCGCGATGGTTGACATCCGCCGCCGCCCGCTCTCCAGGGGGCGGAAGGTCACGGTATCGCCGACCCCGTCGAGCAGGTCTCCGCTGACGGTGGCCTTCTCGAGTCGGGCATCGATCGAAGACTGTGCGGTGTAAGAGCTTTCGGTATCGTGCGCCGTGGTACGGCGCGCGCCGTACACCCCCGGAAAAACCACGGACAGCAAGTTATCCCCCAAGCTGAAGCGGGCCCCTCATGAACTTCCGTTCAACACCGAACGCTCACGCCAGAGATTAGCAGAGCGCGACGCCGTGCGCGGATCGATCAGCTTGGGCCACAAAGGTTTCCAGTGCTATCGAACGCCTTGCCGTGTGGCCGTCTCCTGCCCCGGTCCACACGATGGGTATTCGGCACCGGGGCCCGTTGTGTTTCACCACCCGATACCTACGAACCGGTCGTTCCAGGCTGCTCCGAAACCGATTCGGCGGGTGCGGGATCCGGCGTGCCGCGCTGGGTACGCAACAGCGAACACGCCACGCACACCACCCCGAAGAACAGATAGCCGAGCGCGACCTTCGGCGCGGCCGCCCAGCCCACCTCGGCGGCGTGGATCAACCCGACGAAACTGAGCGCCGCACCGGCCGCCGACGCGAGCGCCGCCGCCCGAAAACGCTTGTCCAGCACGAAGGTGACCATGGTGCCCAGCACCAGCCCGGCCAGCACCGCACCCGCGCCGAGCGTCTTCAGCCCGTCGTAGACCACCCCGGCCTGCCCCAGCGCGCCCATGCCGACCTTGTCGGCGGTGGTGCCCGCCGCGCTGAGCGCATTGTCGATCTGCCCCACGCCCCACTCGGCCAGGTTCGGCAGCAGCGCGGCCACCACCGCCACCGCGTGCGGCCGCGGTACCGCCTGGAACGCCTGCGCCCCGATCAGCAAGCCGATGTAGAGCAGGATCGGCACGATCGCCGGAATCGGCAGCACGGTGGCCAGCAGCCCGAAAAGACCCAGCAGGCACATCAATCCGATGATCGCGCCACTGGCCAGCGAGTACCCGGTGCGGCCGCCGGCGTCCTTCCAGCCGGGGTGGCCGATGTACACCGCGGGCGGGAACGGCGACCCGAACCCGGATCCGATGATCGCCCCGAACCCGTCTGCCAGCAGCACGCTGCGCAGGTTGTAGTTGTCGCCGGCGGCCGCGGCGCTCTCCACATTGCTCATCGCCTCGGTGAAGTTGTAGACGCCCAGCGGGATCGCGGTGGCCAGCAGCGGCGCCAGATGACCGAGTCCGTCGAAGAGCAGGTGCAGCCGCAGATCCGGCAGTCCGAGCGCGATATCGTGCGCGGCCTTCGACACGTCCGGGGCCGACATGTAGCCGCCGATCCAGCCGATGGCCGTGCCCGTCAGCAATGCCACCAGTCCGATCGGCACATTGCCGGGCAGCCGCACATCGGTGAAGAACCCGATGAGAATGATGGCCAGCACGGGTAATCCGATCCAGGCGGCCTCCCACATCTGCGCGGCGGGCCGCATGGCGATGAAGGTGATGGAGATACCGGCCAGGGTGCCGAGCATGGCCGCGCGCGGTGTGATGCGACGGATGAACGGGCCGACGAACGCGCCGATCATGACGATCACGCCGATCATGAACGCCCAGGCCAATCCCGCCGACCACGCCCGCATCGGGTCACCGGTCTTCAAATAGATCGGCAGCATGACCACGAACACCACGATGAACATGTGCGGCACGCTGGGTCCGTACGGCAACGCCGTGACCGTGGCGCGCCCTTCCCTGCGGGCCAGCCGGCGCGCCAGCGTCATGTAGTAGAGGTTGCCCAGCACCAAGGCGATGCCCAGCGCGGGCAGGACCGTGCCCAGTACATCGGCGCTGGGAATCTTCACCACCGCGACCGACAAGGTGGTCAGGGTCAAGACATTGACGAGGATGTTGAACGACAGGCCGAAGAAGGCATTGGTGTCGCCGCGGGTCCACCACGGCAGCGCGAACGGTGCGGTGGCGCCGGTGTCACCGGGCAGTCGGGTCTCGACGGACATGGGTGTTCCTGTTCACTGGGCCGGGGTGGGGGAGACGGTGGAGTCGAGCGCGGCGCGCACCGCGGCCGAATCGGCGACCCAGCCGAAGATGCCGCCCTGGGCGGCGATCATGGCCAGGCCGACGCGCTGGAACTCCGGGAAATACGAACCGACGCAATCGGAGACGACCAGGCAGTCGTAGCCGCGGTCATTGGCCTCGCGCACCGTGGTGTGCACACAGACCTCGGTGGTGACCCCGGTGACCAGCAGGGTCCGGATTCTGCTGTCGGCCAGCACCTCCGCCAGTTCGGTGGCAAAGAACGCGCCTTTGCCCGGCTTGTCGATCACCACCTCATCGGCGCGGGGTGCGAGCTCGTCGATGATGTCGTGGCCGTACTCACCGCGGATCAGGATCCGGCCGAACCGGCCGGGATCACCGATCCGCTGGGATGGGCTGCCCCGCAACAGCTTCGCCGGTGGGCAGTCCGAGAGATCGGGCAGGTGGCCCTCGCGGGTGTGGATGACCGGAATCCCGGCGGCGCGGGCGGTGTCCAGCAGTGCCGCCAGCGGCTCGATGACGGTGCGCAGCAAGGCCACGTCGTTGCCGAGGCTCTCGCCGAAACCACCAGGTAGCAGGAAGTCGCGTTGCATGTCGATGACGAGCAGCGCGAGTGTGCCCGGGTCGAACCGGAAGTCCGAAGGCTGCGCCGGAATATGGTGAGCTGCCGTCATTGTCGTTCTCTCTGTGCGAGCCGGAGTTCCGCCGCCGCGGCCGGGCGCGGTTCGTCGAGGATGCGCGCGGCCGCCGCGAGCACGGTGTCGTCGGACAGGGCCGGACCGAACACCATGACCGCCGCGGGCCGCCCGTCCGCGGTCGTGCCCACTGGCACCGACACCGCCGTGAGGTCCAGCAGGTTCCCGAAGTGCGTGTAATGGCCCAGCGTGGTGTTGGTGGCGATGGGATCGGCCAGCACCTGTGCCACGGTGAAAGTGGTGCCGATGGTGGGCACCACGATCACGTCCAGGTCGGCCCACATGCGGGCCACCGTGGCCCGTAGCTCCTGCAGCCGGTGCTGGGCGCGGAACACGTCGACCGCGCTGAATCGCAGGCCCCCGGTGAGGATCTCGCGAATCACCGGCAGGATCGAATCGGGCTGCGCGGTCAGGAAGGTCTCGAACTCGACCAGCCGCTCGGCCACCCAGGGTCCCTGATAGAGCAGCTCGCCGGCCGCCAGGAACGGCTCCAGGGTGGTCGGCACGCAGTCGAATCCGATCCGCCCCAGCCGATCCCGTGCGGCGAGGTGCGTGGCCCGGAAGGCGTCGTCGCCGAAGAAGTCCAGTTCCGCGGCATCGGGCAGCCCCACCCGCAGCGCTCCGCCGGCGTGGCGCGGTCCGCGCGCCCGGCTCCACGGATCGTCGGGGTCCACGCCCGCGATCACGTCGAATACCCGGTCCAGGTCCTCCACCGTGGACGCCATCAACGTCATGCAATCCAGCGACTTGCACGCCGGGACCAGTCCGACCGCGCTGATCAGCCCGCGCGACGGCTTCCAGCCGAGAATCCCGTTGAGCGCGGCCGGAACCCGGCCCGAACCGGCCGTATCGGTCGCCACGCAGAACGGCACCTGGCCCAGCGCCACCGCGCGCGCCGAGCCGGAACTGGATCCGCCACAGATCAATTCGCCGCCGAAGACGCTGCGCGGAATCGGGTGGGGCGTGCGCGTGCCGTTGAGCCCGGTGGCGAACTGATCGAGGTTCGTCTTGCCGACGAACAACGCACCCGCGTCCAGTAGTCGCTCGACGGCGGGCGCGGTTTCGGTGGCGGTGTAGGCGAAGTCGGGACAGGCCAGCGTGGTGGGCCACCCCGCGACATCGATGGAATCCTTCACCCCGAACGGCACGCCGTACAGCGGCAGCGTGCGCGCCCCGGGACGCCGCTCGATCTCCGCCGCGGCCGCCAGCAGCTGCTCGCGCGGCACCGGCGTGATCCAGGTGCCGTCCGCGCCGCGGGCGGCGATGGCGTCGGCGACCCGGGCGGCGGTCCGCGTGGGTGAGCCGCTGCCGCTCTCGTGGGAAGCCAGAATCTCCGTGACCGTGGGACCGGGGCTGCGCATCCGTCGATTGTCGGCAGCATGTGTGAAATCAGCGGTGTCGCAATGTATCCGCTGTGTTAGCTGGTCAGGACCCCGGATAGGTGCGCGAGTCGGTGGTGTATTCGGCGTCGCCGTAGACCGCGAGTTGGCGGCGCACCCGGCGGATCGCATAGGTGTCGGCGGCCCGGCGCAGCGCCGGGCGCTGCGAGGCCACGGTCGCCAGGAGGAAACGCAGGATGACGAACGGCACGGTCACGGCCACCCGGGCCAGGTCCGGGAAGGTCAGGGTGACGCTCATCGCCGCGGCCGCCTCGCGGTTGCCGCCGCAGAAACCGAGGAAGAACACCCGGCTCCAGCTCTTTTCGACCGCGTCGGCGGCCCGGTCGAAGCGGGAGCGGCCCGGGCGCAGGTAGGCGGCCATGGTGGAACGGACCAGCGCGCCGCAGGTGGCGTCGTCGAAATCGTCGCGCAGCACGGCGGCCCGGGCGTGGAAGACCTCGAGGATGCCTTCGGCGGTGGTGGGCAGCAATTCCTCCGGCAGGCCCAGCAGGAAGCAGCGGTAGCGACTGAACTCCAGGATCGCGCGCTCACGGGAAGAGAATTCGGTGCGGCCGCGGCGGGTCGCCAGCGTGGCGAGCAGATACATGTTGATCAGACCGGCCGGCATCTGATCGACCTGCGGCAGCGGGACGCCGAACACATCGGCATCCCACCGGTCCGAACGCGCCAAAGCGTTGTAGCGCACCATCGAATGCATCAGGCGCACCATGGCGGCGGCCTCGAAACCCGCACCGTGGCGTTCCAGCGCGCCCGGCAACGTGGTGATCGCGAAGAACGAGGCGGTCTCGTTGACCCGCCGCGCGGCGCGCCGGCCCGAGAGCGCGCCGGTCAGCGTCATCGGCAGTGCGGCATAGGTATTGAGGAAGGTGGCCAGGAACGCGCCCCGAATCAGGAACGGCGACAGGAAGGCCGCGCCGACCCGCGAGTGCCGCGCGCCCTCCTCGACCAGCTCCATGTCCAGCCACTCGGGTGTCGCCTCCATGGCCGCCAGGAACTGTCGCAACTCGGCGGGAGCGTCGGGGACGGAGTCGACGCCGGCGTGACAGGCCTGGCGCAGCATGCCGATCAGACCCTGCACCCCGTAGCGCGGCGCCAGTGCCGCGTACGGGTCGGCGACCACATCGCCGAGCATCGTTGCGGTGCGCATCAATTCGACGACCCGGGCGTCGGCGAGCAAGGGCTCCCGGTCGGCGACCCAGCCGGGCAGCGACGACTTGTCGCCCGGATCGACGGTGAAACGGAAGGGGGATTCGTCGAAATCGATCGAGCCGTACAGGTCCGGCTGCAGGGCGCGCTGGCTGCGCACGCGGTCGGCGAGTTCGGGGTAATGCGACATCGGACACCTCAACTTTCAACCTGTTAGTTAGAGACTGACAGGTTGTAAGTTAGAGTGTCAAGGGTGATGACCGCTCCCCACGCGCGGCGGCGGATGAGCGCCGAGAACCGCCGCGAGCAGATCCTCGACGTCGCCCACGCGATCGTGGCCTCCGAAGGATTCCACACGGCCACCCCCGGCCGGATCGCCGAGGCGGCCGGCGTCACGCGGCCCGTCCTCTACCAGCAGTTCGGTGATCTGGCCGGACTTTTCGTCGCCCTCATCGACCGGGAGAGCGCGCGGGCGGCGAGTCAATTCCTCGAGGCCGTCGCACAGCTGCAGCAAGCCCCGGACGCCGACCCGTTCGTGAGCGCCTTCGAAGGCGCGGTCCGCGCCATCGACGCCAACCCCGAGACCTGGCGGCTGTTCCTGTTCCCGCCCGCAGGAGCGCCACCCGAACTGCATCAGCGGCTCGCCCGCTCCCAGACGGCGGTCCGCGGATTCCTGGAACAGGAACTGCGGCAAGCCTTTCCCGATCTACCCGACCCCGAATACAACGCGCGCATCCTGCACGCCTCGGGCCGCGAACTGCTGCAACTGCGGCTCACCGATCCCGAACACGCCACCCTCGAACGGCTCGTCGCAGTGGTCCGGCACCTGCGGACCAACGTGCTTCCGCCGAACCGGCCCGCCCGGTGAGCGAATACGCTCGACCTCGTGAGCACATCCAAGATCGTTCTCGTCACCGGCGCGGGCGCCGGAGTCGGCCGCGCCATCACCCACGCGCTGACCGCTGCCGGACATCTGGTCGTCGCGGTGGGACGCACCGAGGCCACGCTCGACGAGACGGTGGCGACCGCGCCCGGACCGGGCAGCGCGCAGGCCATCCGGGCCGACGTCACCGACCCCGCGACCGTCGACGCGGTCTTCGCGCAGATCGTGCAGCGCTGGGGACGGCTGGACGCGCTGATCAACAATGCCGGGATCTTCGGACCCGCCAAGCCGATCGACGAACTGTCGGTGGCGGAGTGGAAGCAGGTCGTCGACATCAACCTGACCGGTTCGTTCCTGTGCGGGCAGGCCGCGTTCCGGCTCATGAAGACCCAGACGCCGCCGGGCGGGCGGATCATCAACAACGGGTCCATCTCCGCGCACACGCCGCGACCGAACACGGTGGCCTACGCCGCCAGCAAGCACGGCATCACCGGACTCACCAAGGCCCTCAACCTGGAAGGGCGCGCGCACGGCATCGCGGTCGGGCAGATCGACATCGGCAATGCCGCAACCGAACTCACCGCGGGCATCGCGGCGGGATCCCTGCAGGCCGACGGCAGCGTCCGCCCCGAGCCGACCATCGACGCGGCGCACGTCGCGCGACTCGTCGCGCAGACCGTCGACCTGCCCCTCGAGGTGAACGTGCCGTTCCTGACCGTGATGGCCACCGGCATGCCGTACATCGGGCGCGGCTGACCTCGCTCCGCCGACGCCCGGACCGGATCACCGGCTCAGCGCCGTCACCTGCTCCATGTGGGAGTGCTTCTCCGGATTGCGCACCGCGTACAGGCCGGTGATCAGACCGTCGTCGATCCGCAGGGCCAGCACCGTGTCGACCTCGCCGTCGCGCCGGACCACCAGCGCCGGATGGCCGTTGACCATCGTGGTGTGGAAGGTCGCGCCGGCGCCGACCCGGTGCCAGCCCTTGGTGAACACGCGGGCCACCTTCTCCGCGCCCACGATCGGGCGCGGCAGCGCGGATCGGACGCCGCCGCCGTCGCCGAGCGCGACCACGTCCGGGGCCAGCAGATCGAGCAAGCCCTGCAGGTCGCCGGTGTCGACCGCACGATGGAACGCTTCGAGCACCTCGCGGGACTCGGCCGGGGACACGACGCCGCGCGGGCGGCGGGCAGCCACGTGCGAGCGGGCGCGATGCGCGATCTGGCGGACCGCGGCCGCGGTCTTGTCGACGGCCTCGGCGATCTCGTCGTAGGGCAGATCGAACACCTCGCGCAGCACGAACACCGCGCGCTCGGTCGGGGTGAGCGTCTCGAGCACCAGCAGCATGGCCATCGAAACGCTTTCCGCCAGTTCGACATCCTCGGCCACGTCCGGCGCGGTCAGCAGCGGCTCGGGCAGCCACTGCCCGACATAGGACTCCTTGCGCCGCCCCAGCGTCCGCAACCGGCTCAGCGCCTGGCGGGTGGTGATGCGCACCAGATACGCCCGCTCGTCGTGCACCGTCTCCAGGTCGACGCCGGTCCAGCGCAGCCACGTCTCCTGCAGCACATCCTCGGCGTCGGCCGCCGACCCGAGCATCTCGTAGGCGACGGTGAACAGCAGATTCCGATGCGTGACGAAGGCTTCGGTGGCTTCGGTGGTCCCGGTCATGGGTGGCTCCCGTTCTGTCGTATCACCCACAAGACACCGCACCCGGCCGTTCTGTGACACCGGGGACCCGATTCGATCGTGAACCGGGTCACGCGGGCCCGGTGGTGGCGTGCTCGGTGGCATCTCGACCTCGTACCGCTCGATCACCGCCCGCCCGACGTTAACTCACGCTAAACGATCGTTGCCGAAACCGGCCTTGTTCACCAATTGCCCTGACAGCACAGTGAAACCGACCGTTCGATCTACCCGAGGAGTTCCCATGAACGCCGGCCTTCGAGCCCTCTCCGCACCTGCCGCCGACCTCCCGGCGGTCGTCGCGGAACTGCGCGACCGCGCCGAAATCGCCGATGCCCTCTACCGTTTCGCCCTCGGCCAGGACACCAAGGACCGCGACCTGTTCGCCTCCGCGTTCACCCCTGATGCCGAACTCGACTTCCGGCCCGCCGCAGCCCGCTGGGGTGGCGCACCGCCGGTCATGGTCGGCCGCGACACCATCGTCGACGCCATCCTGGCCATGTTCACCGGCCGCGTACACACCACCCACCAGGTCACCAACCCCCGCATCACCATCGACGGCGACACCGCCACCATGACCGCCCTCGTCGAAGCCCAGCACCTGCTGGACGCCGACCCCACCGTGCACGCCCTGCTGAAGAACCCCTACGAACTCGAACTGCGCCGTGACGGCGACCGCTGGCTCATCGACCGCATGCGCATCGACAACACCTGGTACACCGGCGATCCCACCGCCATCTTCGGCGGCTGACCCCGCCGGGCCTCAGAACACGAACCCGCGCAAGGCCAGGAACCGCAGCCCGCCGACCGCCGCCATCACCGCGAGCACCGCACCCGCCTGAGCGATCTCCCCGAGCCCGGGCGCCCAGAAATCGAGCCCCGCCAACGCGGCCGTACTGACCACCAGTCCGGCCGCGGCCAGCCCGCCGCCTTCCCACTGCGCGGTGAACCAGCCCACCCGCCCGGCCGCCCGAAACGTCAACTGCCGATGCAGTTCATTGGCGATAACCGTGCTGAGAATCGACCCCGCCACATTGGCCACCAGGGTCCCGCTCCCGTTCATCGCCATGAACACGAGAACGTAAGCGACATTGCTGAGCCCGCCCACCAACGCGAACCGCACCAGCTGCGCGGCCACGTGGTCGCCCCGCAGGAACCGCCCCACCGCCGCAACCCCGCGATCCACGGCGTCCGCGAAGCCGCCGAGGCCCATCGGGTCCCCGTACACCGTCCGCAGCCCGGAATCAGCAATCGCAATGTTCACGCCACTACAGTCGCCAACCCCGCTTACACGGACCTGACACCGACCTGACGCGGCGCTGTCACGCAACCACTCGAACAAACGTTCTACTCGAGGTAGTGTTCCGGGCCATGCCGGAACTCTCACGACGCGACTGGGCGACGATGAACCTCAAAGAGGTGCAGCGGCAGCTGCTGAAGGCGGCGTCGTTCGGGAAGGTGTTGTCGCCGGAGCAGTTGGAGAATGCTGCGGGGAAGATCGGGGAGGGGTTGCGGATCTTTCTGGAGGAGGATCGGGCCGACTAGCGGGCGGCGGGGGTGTCACACCGAGCAGGGCAGGGCGTCGGTTCCGGTCGAGCGCACGAATTCGCGGTCGCCGTAACGGAATTGGCCGGCGTCCCAGGTTCCACCCAGAGCTGTCACGAAGTTGCGGATGAGGGTCTCGTCGGTGCGGTCGGCGACCAGGATCAGGTCTCCGGATTCGGTGAAGGAGCCGCCGCCCAGGCGCTCGGCCACCGCGGGGTCGGCGGCCAGGGCGTCATGGAATCGGATGCGGTCGAGGCCGGTGACCGTGACGGTGAAGCCGTCGGCGCGCTCGTCCTGGCCGGGGAGGTATTCGAAGGTCAGTGCCGATCCCTGGCCGTAGCGCACACGCAGGTCGTCGGCGACCGAGCACGGGTTCTTGTAATCGGTGCAGCCGAGCTGGAACTGGCGGGAGCGCTCGTAGCTGATGCCGGTGTCGGCGGACCAGGCGATGCCGTCGCTCGCCCGATCCGACGGGAGCTGGATCACACGACCTGTCCTTGACTGAAAATTCAGTCAGAGATTAGAGTCGCTGGTGCCCGGCTCGGGTCGTCATGTGCGGACGGCCGTTTCACCAGCGGGTTCATCGGATTCAGCGCGCCGGAGTAGGGAACCCCGCGCCGTTTCCTCACACAAGGAGACTGCGAGATGCAACCACGACGCCGGTTCATGCGATCCGGGCTATTGACCATGGGCGGGCTACTGCTCGCCGGCTGCGACGGATCCATCTCCTCGTGGTTCAACGGCGACCCCACGACCGGTTCCGCCGAGGGCCACTCCGGCGTCATGCCCGACGAGGGCGCGCCCCACAAGCGCACCTGGATGGCTTTCGGGGCGAGCGAAGCCATCTGGGGCCGTCAGCTGCTGCCGCAGGTGCGCGAGAACCTGGCCACCATCGCCGCCACCATCTCCCGCTTCGAACCGGTGTCCATGCTGGTGCGCCAGGACGAACTGGGCCTGGCCCGCAACCTGCTCGGCGGCGCGGACGTCGATCTCATCGTCGCCGACCTCGACGATCTGTGGATGCGCGACACCGGCCCGGTGTTCGTGCGCGGCAATCACGGCAAGGCCGGTGTCGACTTCAACTTCAACGGCTGGGGCGGCAAACAGCAGCACAAGCGGGACAGCAAGGTCGCCACCTTCGTCGACGGCCGCGCCGGGGTGCAGACCGGGCACACCGATCTGGTGCTCGAGGGCGGCGGAATCGAGGTCGACGGCGAGGGCACCGCGCTCATCACCGAATCCTGTGTGCTGAACAACAACCGGAACCGGGGCTGGAAGAAGTCCGACGTCGAAGCCGAGCTCGACCACCTGCTGGGAATCAAGAAGGTGATCTGGCTGCCGGGCATCGCCGGGCACGACATCACCGACGGCCACACCGACTTCTACGCCCGCTTCGCCCGCCCCGGCGTGGTGGTCGCGGCGCTCGACAACAACGAGGAATCCTTCGACTACGACGTCACCCGCCGCCACCTCGACATCCTGCACAGCGCCACGGACGTGCAGGGCCGGCCGCTGGAGATCGAAACTCTCGAAGCGCCTTCGGAATTGCGCTACCGCGGCGCCGGCGACGACTTCGCCGCCGGGTACATCAACTTCTATGTCTGCAACGGCGGCGTCATCGCCCCCGAATTCGGTGACCCCGAAACCGATTCCGCCGCCCAGTCCACCCTGCAACGCCTGTTCCCGGACCGGCGCGTGGTGCAGATCAATATCGACGCCATCGCCGCGGGCGGCGGCGGCATCCACTGCACCACCCAACAGGAGCCCGTCGACTGACCGGCGCGTCAGACCTTCTTCACCACACTGGATTTCAGCTGCATCGCGCCGATGCCGTCGACCTTGCAGTCGATGTCGTGATCTCCGACGCCGGGCACGAGGCGGATATTGCGCACTTTGGTGCCCGCCTTGATGCCGGTCGGGCTGCCCTTCACCTTCAGGGACTTGATGACCGTGACGGTGTCGCCGTCGGCGAGCACATTGCCGACCGCGTCACGGATGACGCCGTCCTCGGCGGCCGCCTCCGCCTCGGTCGTCCATTCGTGCGCGCACTCCGGGCAGGTCAGCAAACCGCCCACCTCGTAGGTGTATTCGCTTGCGCAGGCGGGGCACGGCGGCAGCGCGTCGGTCACGGTCGGCTCCTTGTCTGGGTGAGGGTGGTGAGAGGTGCTGGGGCTCAGGCGTTCACACTGGTGAGGAAGTCGATGATGGTGCGGTTGACCGCCTCGGGCTGCTCCAGATAGCCGTAGTGGCCGCATTTCTCGAGTTCCACGAACCGGGCCCCGGGAATTGCCTCGGCGACCTCGCGGCCGAACACCGGCGGCAGCATCCGGTCGTCGGCGAACCCGACCACCAGGCTGGGCACGGTGATGCGGGCGTAGTCGGCGAGCCGGTTGCGGGAACGGTCCATGCGCATCTGGGCCAGTACGCCCGGGCCGGGCGTGACACTGGCCGAGTACTCGAAGATGTCGAGCCACTGTTGCGCGGACTCGTCCGATTCCATGGTGGCGGGGGACAGGTTCAGCATGGCCTTGATGGCCGCCGCGTACTCCGGCGGCAGCTTCACGCCCTGCTGCTGCAACGCCTGCTCGCCCTTGCTCAGGCTGCTCGCCAGCGGATGCGGCCGGCCGGTGGTGGCCAGCATGACGGCCCGGCTCACCAGATCCGGCCGGGCCAGCGCGAGTTCCTGCGTGACGCGCGCGCCCAGCGAGGTGCCGACCACGTGCGCGGGCCCGCCGAGCAGTTCGATCAGCGCCGCGGTGTCGGCGACCAGGTCCTCGATGCGCATGCCGTGCGCGCTCTCCTCCGAGGGCGCGATGCCGCGATTGTCGAAGGTCGCGACCCGGAAGCCCGCTTTCACCAGGGCCGGAACCTGATACGTGCGCCAGACCCGGCCGGGGCTGCCGGTGCCCATGACCAGGACGACCAGAGGTCCGGTGCCGGTGACGTCGTAGTTGAGGCGAATCCCGTTGAGGGTGGCGATGGGCACGTTCGGTCTTCCTGTGGGCGGTCCGGGGAACGACCGAACCTAGCATGGTTATCCTGTTTGCTAAACTCTGCAATCACCGGGTCGGCCGCGTGCCGGATGCCCACCCGCCCTCGGAAGGAGCGGCTCGCACATGCCAGGACAGCAACGGCCGCTCTATCAAATGAAGGCGGATTTCTTCAAGACGCTCGGCCATCCCGTACGGATCCGGGTGCTGGAACTGCTCAGTCAGCGCGAGTACGCGGTGTCGGAGATGCTCACCGAGATCGGTGTCGAGGCCGCGAACCTGTCGCAGCAGCTGTCGATTCTGCGTCGCGCCGGGCTGGTCGCGGCTCGCCGCGAAGGGCTCTCGGTCACTTACCAGCTCACCTCTCCGCAGGTCGCGGAACTGCTCGCGGTCGCGCGCGCGATTCTCACCGGCGTCGTCACTGGTCAGGCGGAAGCGCTCGAACACTCCGCGTAGCGGAACCGGATCGCCCTATTCCGGGGGTCCGTGCACCAACTGATTGCGTGTTTTCTAAAATATAAACCTAGTTGTTTCGTGAAGAGAGGTTCGCCGTGCCCGAACGTCCTACCGCCACCCTCGCAACCACCGCGGCGCCGACCGCGCACCCCGACATCGCGGCCTGGGTCGCCGAGGTCGCCGAGCTGACCGCGCCCGAGCGGATCGTCTACTGCGACGGGTCCCGCGACGAGTGGGATCGGCTCACCGGCGAACTGGTCGCCAAGGGCACGTTCGTCGCGCTGTCGGCCAAGCCCAACTCCTTCTGGTGCGCCTCCGATCCCGACGATGTGGCGCGCGTGGAGGACCGGACCTTCATCTGCTCCGAGCACGAGAGCGACGCCGGGCCCACCAACAACTGGGTGGACCCGGTCGACATGCGCACCGTGCTGACCGAGCACTTCCGCGGCGCGATGACCGGTCGCACCATGTATGTGATCGCCTTCTGCATGGGCCCACTCGACGCGGGCGAGCCGAAATACGGTGTGCAGATCACCGATTCGGCCTACGTCGCGGCCTCCATGCAGATCATGACCCGCTCCGGCGCCCAGGTCTGGGAACAGCTCACCGCCGGAACCGAATTCGTGCAGTGCCTGCACTCGGTGGGCGCGCCGCTGTCGCCGGGTCAGGCCGATGTGCCATGGCCGTGCGACAAGACCAAGTACATCGCGCACTTCCCCGAGACCCGCACCATCTGGAGCTACGGCTCCGGTTACGGCGGCAACGCGCTGCTGGGCAAGAAGTGCTTCGCGCTGCGCATCGCCTCGGTCATCGGTCGCGACGAGGGCTGGCTGGCCGAGCACATGCTCATCCTGAAACTCACCTCGCCGCAGGGGAAGACGCACTACATCGCCGCGGCGTTCCCGTCCTCGTGCGGCAAGACCAACCTCGCCATGCTCGAGCCCACCCTGCCCGGCTGGCAGGCCGAGACCGTGGGCGACGACATCGCCTGGATGCGCTTCGGCGCCGACGGGCGGCTCTACGCGGTGAACCCGGAAGCCGGATTCTTCGGCGTCGCACCGGGAACCGGCGCCAAGACCAACCCGAATGCCATCGCCACCATCGAGGCCGGCAACTCCATCTTCACCAACACCGCCCGCACCGACGGCGGCGACGCCTGGTGGGAGGGCCTCACCGAGCAGCCCCCGGCCCACCTGATCGACTGGCGCGGCAACGACTGGACCCCCGCCTCGGGAACGCCTGCCGCGCACCCGAACTCGCGCTACTGCACGCCCATCGAGCAGTGCCCGTCGGTGGCCCCGGAATGGAACGACCCGCGCGGGGTGCCGATCTCGGCCATCTTCTTCGGCGGCCGCCGCGCCACCACCGTCCCGCTGGTCGCCGAGTCCTTCGACTGGGCGCACGGCGTGTTCACCGCCTCGGTGCTGTCCTCGGAGACCACCGCGGCCGCCGCCGGCGCGGTCGGCGTGGTCCGCCGCGATCCCATGGCGATGCTGCCGTTCCTCGGCTACCACGTGGGCGACTACTTCGCGCACTGGCTGGCCATGGGCGCGCGCGAGGGCGCGCAACTACCGAAGATCTTCCAGGTCAACTGGTTCCGCCGCAGCGCCGACGGCAAGTTCCTGTGGCCCGGCTTCGGCGACAACGTGCGCGTGCTGAAGTGGGCCCTCGAACGCCTCGACGGCACCGCCGAGGCGCAGCGCACCCCTATCGGTTACGTCCCTGCCGCCGCCGACCTCGACCTCGAGGGCCTGGGTGCGGGCTACCGGGGCCTGATCGACGCGGCGCTGACCGTGGACGTGGAGGAATGGGTGCGCGAGCTGGAGTCCATTGACGAGTGGTACTCCACCATCGGCGGCAACCGGCTGCCCGACACCTTGCGTGCCGAGCTGGCCGCGCTGAAATTGCGTCTGGCCGAGGCACTCTGACCGTGGCCGGCCTGCTGCCGAACCGTGCGGACTGGCTCCCCGCCGTGCGCGCCCCGGGCGCGGACCTGCTGGCCGGACTGGTCGTCGCGCTGGTCGCGCTGCCGCTGGCGCTGGGCTTCGGCATCAGCTCCGGGCTCGGCGCGGCCGCCGGCCTCGCGACCGCGGTGGTGGCGGGCGCGATCGCCGCGGTGTTCGGCGGCTCCCGGTTCCAGGTCACCGGGCCCACGGGCGCGATGACCGTGGTGCTGGTTCCGATCTTCCATCGGCACGGAGCGAGCGGGGTGCTGGCCGTGGGGCTGCTGGCCGGGCTCGTGCTGGTGGTGCTCGCGATCGCCGGGGTCGGGCGCGCCGTGCGCTACATGCCCGCCCCGGTGATCGAGGGTTTCACCGCGGGGATTGCCGTGGTCATCGCGTTGCAGCAGTTCCCGTCCGCGCTGGGGGTGGCCCACGCGCACGGGGACAAGGTGTGGCAGTCGGCGTGGGATGCGGTGCGGCAGTTCGCCTCCGGGCCGAACTGGGTCTCGCTCGCGACGGCGCTGCTGGTGGCGGCGGTGGTCCTGATCGGTGGCCGCTACCTGCCGCGGCTGCCGTTCGCGCTGCTCACCGTGGTGCTGGCGACGGTGGCGGCCAAAGTCTTCCACCTGGACCTGACCCTGATCGGGACCATCCCGTCCGGACTGCAGGCGCCCACACTGGATTTCCTGCACGTGGACCAGATGGGCTCGCTGATCGCACCGGCGCTGGCGGTGGCCGCGCTGGCGGCGCTGGAATCGCTGCTGTCGGCGACCGCGGCCGATTCGATGGCCGTGGGCGGCCGCCACGATCCCGACCGCGAGCTGTTCGGCCAGGGGCTGGCCAATATCGCCGCGCCCCTGTTCGGCGGGGTGCCCGCTACCGGCGCCATCGCGCGCACCGCGGTCAATGTGCGCTCCGGTGCACGCACCCGGCTCGCAGCGCTCATCCACGCGGTCGTGCTGGCCGCCATCGTGTTCCTCGCCACCGGTTTGGTCGCCGCGATTCCCGTGGCCGCCCTGGCCGGGGTGCTGCTGGCCACCACCGTGCGCATGGTCGAGACCGCCTCGCTGGCCGCCATCGCCCGCGCCTCCCGCGGTGATGCCGCGATCATGACGATCACCTTCGGGGTCACCGTCGCCATGGACCTGGTCAGCGCGGTCGCGGTGGGCGTGGGAATCGCGGTGCTGCTGGCCCTGCGCTCGGTCGCCAAAGAGGCGCGGCTGCACCAGATTCCGCTCGACGACGCCGACCATCTGGACGAGGAACACCAGCTGCTGCACGACCACATCGTGGCCTACCGTCTCGACGGGCCGCTGTTCTTCGCCGCCGCGCACCGCTTCCTGCTGGAACTGGCCGAGGTATCGCAGGTACGGGTAGTCATCCTGCGTATGTCTCATCTCACCGCGCTCGACACCACTGGTGCGCTCACCCTGCGCGACGCCATCGGTAAACTCGAGCACCGCGGCATCACCGTGCTGATGTCGGGCCTGCGCGAGGACCACCTGCGCACGCTGGCGGCCGTCGGCGCGTTGCCCGGCAGCGGGCCTGGCCACCTGTTCGATCAGACCCCCGACGCCATCGCGGTCGCCCGCGAACTCGTATCCCGTCCCGCCGAAAGCAGTCACTGATGAGCGAGCCGACCACCCCGAATCCCTGGCAGCGCCTGCGCTATATCGCGGGCGGCACCCTGCCGGCGTCGATGAACCAGTGGATCCTCGACGATCTGACCGGGCCGGGCGCGGCGCGGCGGTACATGCTGCGCATCCTGATTCCGATCATTCCGCCGCTGTGCCTGTTCCTGCTGATCCCCGGTCCGCTGTGGATGGGCCTGGCCATGATGGCGCTGCTGTATCTGCCGCTCATCTACTTCACGGCGGCGCTCATGTATGTGTTCCGACGGGCACGCCTGGCCAAGCACGGTCTCGATCCGGCGCTGGCGGATCAGCGGGAACGCGACCGCGCCGCCGCCGCGCGTGAAGCCTACGAGCGGGCGCACGGCCGCGGCTGAGCCCGAAGCTCAGTGCAGGTAGCGCTGGGTGAATTCGGTGAGGATCGCCGCGCCGTTGCCCTTGATCTGGTCCCAGGAGAAGGGCAGCTGCTTGACCTCGTCGTAGGTGCGGGTGCCGGGCGCCACGGGGATGTCGGTGCGGGCGGGAATCATCTTGTGGGCCGCGGAGATCTGCTGGGCCTCGGGCGTGAACATGTAGTCCACCAGGGCTTTCGCGGCGGCCGGATTCTTGGTGGTGTTGAGGATGAACACCGGGCGCGGGGTGATGATGGTGCCCGAGGCGGGGGAGATGACCCGCAGCGGAACGCCTTTGGCGGCCGCGTCGTAGGCCGCGTAGTCGACGCCGCCGAGGATCACCGCGGACGTGCCCGCGGTGACCTCGTCCAGGGCGGGCCCGTTGCCGCCGCGGACCGCCATGCCGTTGGCGAACAGCGAGTCGAACACGGCCCACGCGTCGTCCTTGCCCCAGGCGCTGACCATGGCGGCCAGCAGGTCACGGGCGGTGCCGGATTCGCGCGGGTCCGGCATGATCACCTTGCCGCGGAACTCCGGTGCGGCCAGGTCGGCCCAGTCATTGGGCAGGCGCGGGCAGACCCTGGTGTTGACCACCATGGTCAGCGCCGAGCCGTCCCGGCCGAGGAAGCCGTGATTCTTGGCGATCCAGCCGGCGTGCACGCGATCGATGCCGCGCGGGGAGTAGGGCAGGGTCCGGCCGTCCAGGTCGAATTGCGCGGCGGGCGTCCAGGAGGCCAGGTACACCACGTCGGCGACGGGGCGCGGACCCTCCTTGTCGAGTTTGGCGGTGATCTTGCCGGTCTCGGCGCTGAAGACGGTGACCTTCACCCCGGACGCCTTGGTGAACGCGGCGACCAGTTCGTCGGTGAGGTCCGCGGGATTGGCCGAGTACAGCGTCAGTTCGCCGTGCAGCCCGGGCGGCGGGGTCCACGAACTGGTCACCGCCGGAACGGTATTCGGGGTGGCGTGCCGGCCGCAGGCGGTGGCGGCGAGGGGCGCCGAGACGACGGCCGCGATGAAGACGCGGCGGGGTAGTGACATTCCGCGGGATCCTTTCCGAAGGACCCCGTCTCGACCGGGTTCCACACCTATCTCGCGCGCAGAATAGGCAGTGTCGGCGAACCGGGAGGGTCTTTTCGGTGAACAGCTGGCGATTTCACGCGGTTTCGACTAGGTCGGAGCCGTCTTGTCTCACGCGCCCTGCAAAGTGAGCTGTGTCACAGTTTGGTAGCGGTTCGCATCAATGGTCGCAAACGCTTTTCGTTTCCTTTGCCTTGTCTTTACGCTTACCCGCGATCTGCCAAGCGTCGTGGTTCTCCAGCCTCGCCCGCCGCTGCCTCTCGATGCCAGTACATGTTGACCGATGAACCGGGCGGCCGAGCCGTGCCGGCGAAGGAGAGATATGTCCACCGACACCGATCAGCCTCCACGGACGTCGCTTCCCGGCCCTGCGCGCCGGGATCCCTGGGCCACCCTGGTGCGCCACGATCTACCGGCGTCACTCGTCGTCTTCCTGGTCTCCCTGCCGCTGTCCATCGGCATCGCCGTGGCCGTCGGCGCCCCGGTCGCCGCGGGGCTCATCGCCGCGGTGGTGGGCGGGGTGGTCGCCGGGCTACTCGGCGGCTCCACCCTCCAGGTGAGCGGGCCGACCGCCTCGCTCACCGTCGTCGTCGCCGAATCCATCAGCCAATTCGGCTGGGCGGCCACCTGTTTCATCACCGTTCTGGCGGGCGGGCTGCAAATTCTGTTCGGGCTCAGCCGGATCGCGCGCGGCGTGCTGGCCATCGCACCGGTCGTGGTGCACGCCATGCTCGCCGGGATCGGCATCGTCATCGCGCTGCAGCAGGTCCACGTGATGCTGGGCGGCAACTCGCTGAGCTCGTCCTGGGGCAGCATCACCGCGCTGCCGCACCAGCTGGCCTCGGTGCACCCGGGAGATCTGTGCATCGGGCTGGTCGTGATCGCCATCCTGGCCGGCTGGCGACGACTGCCCGAGCCCGCGCGCCAGGTGCCCGCACCGCTGGTGGCCGTGGTGGTGGCCACCCTGCTGGCGCGCGTGCTGCCGGTGCGGGTCGAACGCATCACCCTCAACGGCTCACTGCTGAACGAACTTCGGCTGCCGCAGGTACCGCACGGGAGTTGGGCGACGGTGGCGCTGATGGCGCTGACCATCGCGCTCATCGCCAGCGTGGAGACTCTACTATCGGCCGTGGCGGTCGACCGGATGCGCCAGAACGCCGCGCGCCGAACGGATTTGGATCGCGAGTTACTAGGCCAGGGTGCGGCCAACATGGTCTCCGGTCTGGTCGGAGGCCTGCCGGTGGCGGCGGTGATAGTGCGCAGCATCACCAATGTCAAAGCCGGGGCCCGCACCAAGGCCTCCACCATGCTGCACGGCCTGTGGATCCTGTTGTTCTCGGTGGCGCTGGTCGACGTGGTGCGCTCGATTCCCAAGGCGGCGCTGGCCGGACTGCTCATCGTGGTCGGCATCCAGCTGATCAAGCTCGCCCACATCCGGCGCGCCCAGCGCACCGGCGACCTGGTGGTGTACGCGGCCACCGTGCTGGTGGTGGTGTTCTGGAATCTGTTGCTGGGCATGCTGGTCGGGCTCGCCCTGGTGTTCGCGCTGCTGCTGTGGCGGGTGGTGCGGGTGTCGGTGGTGGCCGAGGAGTCCGGTGCGGGGCCGTCGAACCGCGCACGCTGGCGGGTGACCGTGGACGGCAGCTTCACCTTTCTGGCCCTGCCCAAGCTGACCGGTGAGCTCGCCAAGGTGCCCGCCGACGCGGACGTCGTGGTCGAGATGACCGTCGACTTCATGGACCACGCCGCCTACGACGCGCTGCGGGAATGGGCTGACCACCACCGCGAGGAGGGTGGCGCCGTCGAATTCGTGGAAGTCGGCGCGGTCCGCATGGCCGACGCCGCCGCCGGCCCCTCGGCGCGCGGCCACTCCCGGCACCTGCTCGACGACGTGCTCGGGCCCTGGCGGCGCACGGCCACCGATGTCGACCCCATCGTCGCGGGCGTGGCCGCCTACCACCGCAGTCACGCGCACGTGGTGCGGCCACACCTGGGTGTACTGCGTGACGGGCAGGAACCGGATTCGCTTTTCGTCACGTGCGCTGACTCACGCGTCGTGCCGAACGTGATCACCAACAGTGGACCGGGTGATCTCTTTACCGTCCGCAATGTGGGCAACCTGATTCCGCGCGACGCCCAGGACTCGTCGATGGAGGCCGCGCTCATCTACGCGCTCGACAAGCTGGATGTGCGCTCGGTGGTGGTGTGCGGGCACTCCGGGTGTGGCGCGATGGGCGCGCTGCACAGCGAACTGGTCACCGGCTCCCAGCTCGACGACTGGCTCGCCCACGCCCGGCCCAGCCTGGACCGGTTCCGGCTCGGGCATCCGGTCGGAATCGCCGCTGCCGCAGCCGGATTCGGGCCGGTCGATCAGCTCGGCATGGTGAATGTGGCGGTGCAGCTGGAGACGCTGTACGCGCATCCGGTGGTGCGGCGCGGTGTGCAGGAGCGTGGCGTGGTGCTCTCCGGACTGTTCTTCGACATCGCCACCGCGCGGGTCGTGGAGGTCACCGTCGACGGGATCGCCGAGATCGACGGAGTCGGGCGGGTGGCGCAGTTGGCGTGACATTTCGGGCATTCGGGGCGTGGATCCGGCAGGATTCACGCCCCTTTAACGTTGCGGGCCAATTTTTCTCAGACTTTGCTAAGGCTTTACCTTTAGCCTTGATTCTGCTCGTCCGGTGAGTGCGCGGCCAATGCCGTCCGCAGCTTTTATTCGATGCCCCTGCACATGCTCGCTGAGGAGCGATATGTCTCGCGACACCGATTCACCGCCAGGTAGAACCGTCGGCCGGCTCGACAGCCTGCTGCGCCACGATCTACCTGCATCCCTCGTTGTCTTTCTCGTCGCATTGCCGCTCTCGCTCGGCATTGCGGTCGCCTCCGGCGCGCCCATCGCGGCCGGACTCATCGCCGCCGTCGTCGGCGGCATCGTGGTCGGCCTCCTCGGAGGCTCCCCACTCCAGGTCAGTGGTCCCGCGGCCGGACTGACCGTCGTCGTCGCCGAAACCATCAACCAATTCGGTTGGAAGACGGCATGTTTCATCACCGTGCTGGCCGGTCTGCTCCAGATTCTGTTCGGACTCAGCCGCATCGCCCGCGCCGCGCTGGCCATCGCACCGGTCGTGGTGCACGCCATGCTCGCCGGCATCGGCATCACCATCGCGCTGCAACAACTGCACGTGCTGCTGGGCGGGTCATCGCACAGTTCGGCCTGGCAGAACCTGATTCAGCTACCCGGTGAGCTGTCCAGCATCCACGGTGCCGACTTCCTGGTCGGCGTCGTCGTGATGGCCATCATGTTCGGCTGGAAGTACGTGCCCGGGAAGCTGAAGGTGCTGCCCGGCCCGCTGGTCGCCGTGGTCGTCGGCACCGGGCTGTCGCTGGTGCTGCCCGGCGCTCCGGAGCGAATCGTGTTGAGCGGCTCGCTGTTCGACGCCATCGGGCTGCCCGGGCTGCCGTCCGGCGACTGGGGCGCGGTGGTGCTCGCCGCCCTGACCATCGCCCTGATCGCCAGCGTGGAAAGCCTGCTCTCGGCGGTCGCTGTCGACAAGATGCACACCGGTCCGCGCACCAACTTCGATCGGGAACTGATCGGGCAGGGTGCGGCCAACATGATCTCCGGCGGCCTGGGCGGCCTGCCCGTCACCGGCGTGATCGTGCGCAGCGCCACCAATGTGCAGGCCGGCGCCCGCTCGCGCGCCTCGGCCCTGCTGCACGGCATCTGGATCCTGGTGTTCTCGGTCGCGCTGGTCGGGGTGGTGCAGCAGATTCCGAAATCGGCGCTGGCCGGTCTGCTCATCGTGGTCGGCATCCAGCTGGTCAAGCTCGCGCACATCAAAATGGCCCGGCGCACCGGAGACCTGCTGGTCTACCTGGTGACCGTGCTCGGCGTGGTGTTCCTGAACCTGCTCGAAGGCGTCATCATCGGCCTGGCCCTGGCCTTCGGCCTGCTGTTGTGGCGGGTCGTGCGGGTGTCGGTGACCGCCGGCGAGGTGGCCGGGACCGATCGCTGGCTGGTCAGCATCGACGGCACCTGCACCTTCCTGGCCTTGCCGAAACTGTCCTCGGAGCTGGCCAAGGTGCCCGCGCGCGCCGACGTCCTGATCGAGCTGAGCGTCGACTTCCTCGACCACGCCGCCTACGAGGCCATCCACGACTGGGCGAACCAGCACGAGAACACCGGCGGCACAGTCGAATACGTGGAACTGGGCACCGCACGCATGGCGCACGCCCTGACCGGCCCGCCGGTCCGCGGCCGCGCCCGCACCCTGCTCGACGACGTGCTGCGCCCCTGGCGGGAGGACGAGGGCAACCAGATCACGCAGGGCGTGGCCGCCTTCCACCGCCGCAACGCCCACGTGGTGCGCCCGCACCTCGACGAGCTGCGCGACGTCCAGAACCCGCACTCGCTATTCCTGACCTGCGCGGATTCGCGGATCGTACCCAACGTCATCACCAATACCGGGCCCGGTGACCTGTTCACCATCCGCAATGTCGGCAACTTCGTGGTCCCCGGCGGTCGCGACACCTCCATCGAGGCGGCCCTGGCCTTCGCTATCGACGAACTGCGCGTCGACAATGTCGTGGTCTGCGGCCACTCCGCCTGCGGGGCGATGAAAGCCCTGGTCGCGGGCGGACCCACCGGTCCCGGCCTGGGCAACTGGCTGGTCCACGGCCGAGCCAGTCTGGACCGCTTCCACCCAGACGACCCGGTCGCCGCGGCGGCCGCGGCAGCCGGATACGGCGTCCACGACCAGCTGTCCATCGTGAACGTGGCCGTTCAGGTGGACACCCTGCGCTCCCATCCTGTGGTCCGGCGCGCGATGCTCGAACACGGCCTGCGAGTCTCGGGCCTGTTCTTCGACATCGGCACCGCCCGGGTGCTGGAGGTGACCTCGGCGGGCATCCGGGAAATCGACGCCCCCGAGCTATCGGCCTTGGCGCACACCCACTGATCGACCCATACGACGCGTGACGGGGCGGGCATCCCTGCCGGGAATGCCCGCCCAGTCACGGTTTTCGATGCGGGCAGGCCGACCGGACCGGCCGGCCCGGAGGCGCGACGGGGCGAAACCCCGGGAGCGCATGTGCCCGCCGGGCGCGTCGGCGGGGGCGGGGGAGGGTGCGCGGCATACGCTGAGCCCGCCTCGCGGAATCCGCGAGTTGATCGGGTGCGCCGGAGGCCACGGGGGAGCCGTCCACTTCGGCGCGGAAACGTGACATCGTGGGTAGTAATCACCGTGAACCGGCCGGATCGGAGTCGAATGGAAATGGTTGCGCAGCCCCCCGTTTCACAGGTTCTCGTGCCGGGCACCGAGCTGCTACGCCCGCAGTGGCTGGCCGAACGGATCGCCGACATGGGCATCTCCTGGGGGACTGCCGACTCGCGGGTGTCGGGCACCCTGTGGTGGTGCATGGCGGCGTCCTCCCTGGTGGACCCGCTCGTCGCCGCCATCGCGGCCGACGAGCCCGCGTTCGACCCGGCCCTGGAACACATCACCCTCGAGATGCGGCCCGACGGCGGCGTGGAACGGGTCCTGCCCGAACCGCACCACTACCGGATCGCGGCGCACCATTTGGACGTCACAGCGGCGATGGCCTCCGACGATGCCGACACCGATACCCGAAGTTGTTGCGAGACAGCCCCGGTCGGGCACGCGTTGCGGCACACACTGTCCCGGGTGATTCCGGTGGTTGCCGAGGTATCCGGGGCGGGAGTCGCCTCGCTATGGGCGATCGTGGCCGACGCCATCGGCAACCGGGCCCTCGATATCGGAGCCGAGGAGGCGGGCGCTCTACTGGCCCGTGACGTCGCCGGCCGGCTGCCGGTGCCCCGCTTCCAGGATGTCGGCGGCCGCACCTTCGTCCGCCGCATCTCCTGCTGCCTGGTGTTCGAGGTCCCCGGCTGCACCATGTGCACCAGCTGCCCCAAACGCCCCGCGGCCGAGCGTGAAGTGCTGCTCGCCGAGGTCGCCGCGCGCGGCTGAGTACGGGGCGCGCAGGTGTGCTGAACTCCCTGTTGCGCAGCCGAACCGCCACCTCGCCCGTGCGGGCGCTGCGAATTCGGTTGCCGTGGCGGGGCGGTCGCTCGGAGAATCGTACGGACGACCTGCCCCGGTCCCGGCGTCGCACGCTTCGGGCCGATCTTGGTCCAGCGGCCGAATCGTCGAACTGACCGGGCATTCGACCTGGTCACCGTCGTGCGGTCTGGCCGAGTCGGGGAGCGATGGGTGCGGGGCGGCGCGGCGGGGCTGGTCCATCGGCGCGCGGTGACAACCGTGCCGATAGAGTGGTGGCCGCCGGGGCTCTGCCCTTCAACAGGGGGGTGCCCGGTCGTCATGTCCAACCAGTACGGCGGATGGATCACCGCCGTGAAACGCCTAGGAGTGTCCAGCCGTGAGCACCTCACCCCAGCAGACCCCAGCCGCCCGCGTCCGGGTTCCGGCTGGGACTACCGCCGGGGCCGCGGTGCGTGAGGCGGACCTGCCGAGCAAGGGCGCGAACGCGGTGCTCGTGGTGCGCGACGACGAGGGTGCGCTCAAGGATCTGACCTGGGTGCCCGAGTTCGACACCGAGGTGGAGGTCGTCACCGCCGATTCGCCCGACGGCCGCAATGTGATCCGGCACTCGGCCGCGCACGTGCTGGCGCAAGCCGTGCAGCAGGAGTTCCCCGAGGCCAAGCTGGGCATCGGCCCGTACATCAAGGACGGCTTCTACTACGACTTCCAGGTCGAACGTCCCTTCACCCCGGAGGATCTGGCCAAGCTGGAGTCCCGGATGAAGAAGATCATCAAAGGCGCGCAGCGGTTTTCGCGCCGGGTGGTCGAGATCGACGAGGCCCGGGTCGAACTGGCCAAGGAGCCGTTCAAGCTGGAGCTGATCTCCGACAAGTCGGGCATCGACGATCCGGAGGTCATGGAGGTCGGCGGCAAAGAGCTGACCATCTACGACAACCTGGACCCGCGCACCGGCGAGCTGATCTGGGCCGATCTGTGCCGCGGCCCGCACCTGCCGACCACCAAGTACATTCCGGCGTTCAAGCTGACCCGCTCCTCGGCCGCCTACTGGCGCGGTGACCAGTCCCGTGAGGACCTGCAGCGCATCTACGGCACCGCCTGGGAGTCCACCGAGGCCCAGGACGAGCACCTGCGCCTGCTGGAAGAGGCCGAGAAGCGCGACCACCGCAAGCTCGGCCTGGAACTGGACCTGTTCTCCTTCCCCGACGAGCTGGGCTCGGGCCTGCCGGTGTTCCACCCCAAGGGCGGCATCATCCGCAAGGAGCTCGAGGACTACTCGCGCCGCCGCCACACCGCCGCCGGCTACGAGTTCGTCAACACCCCGCACATCACCAAGGGCCACCTCTTCGAGGTCTCCGGCCACCTGGACTGGTACCGCGACGGCATGTTCCCCGCCATGCACCTGGACGCCGAACTCAATGAGGACGGCACCGTGCGCAAGCCCGGCCAGGACTACTACGTCAAGCCGATGAACTGCCCGATGCACAACCTGATCTTCCGGTCGCGCGGGCGCTCCTACCGTGAACTGCCGCTGCGCATGTTCGAGTTCGGCTCGGTCTACCGCTACGAGAAGTCCGGCGTCGTACACGGCCTTACCCGGGTGCGCGGCATGACCCAGGACGACGCGCACATCTACTGCACCAAGGAGCAGATGCACGCGGAGCTCACCTCCACGCTGCAGTTCGTGCTCTCGCTGCTGCGCGACTACGGCCTCGACGACTTCTACCTGGAGCTCTCGACCAAGGACCCGAAGAAGTTCGTGGGTTCCGACGAGCTGTGGGAGGAGGCCACCGAGACCCTGCGCAAGGTGGCCACCGACTCCGGTCTGGAGCTGGTCCCGGATCCGGGCGGCGCCGCGTTCTACGGCCCCAAGATCTCGGTGCAGGCCAAGGATGCCCTGGGCCGCACCTGGCAGATGTCGACCATCCAGCTCGACTTCAACCTGCCCGAGCGCTTCGAGCTCGAGTACACCGGTTCCGACGGCGCCAAGCACCGCCCGGTCATGATCCATCGCGCGCTGTTCGGTTCCATCGAGCGCTTCTTCGGTGTGCTCACCGAGCACTACGCGGGCGCGTTCCCGGCGTGGCTGTCGCCGGTGCAGGTGGTCGGCATCCCGGTCGCCGAGGCCTTCGCCGAGCACCTGGACGGCGTGATCGAGCGGTTGCAGGACAACGGGATTCGCGCCGAGCTCGACCGCAGCGACGACCGCATGCAGAAGAAGATCTTCAACCAGACCGCGCAGAAGGTGCCGTTCATGCTGCTGGCCGGCGCCCGCGACGTGGAGGGTGACGCGGTCAGCTTCCGCTTCCGCGACGGCACCCAGGTCAACGGTGTGCCGGTGGCCGACGCGGTCGCCACCATCGTGGACTGGGTGCAGCGGCGTGAGAACACCTCGCCGACCGCGGAGGGTTTCGAGATCCGCACGGGTGTCCAATGAGCGATCGGACCGTGCAGGGCCTGACCAGCGACCATCAGATCGTCGATACTGGCGCGGGGGACCCGGACCGCTTGCAGCGGCTCTGGACCCCCTACCGCATGTCCTACATCACCGGTGAGACCGGGGACCGGAAAATCGAACCGGTCGAAGCGGTTTCGGACGCACCCAAGAAGACCGGGCATCCCTTCACCGATATCCCGCAGATGTCGGACGAGGACGGCCTGATCATCGCGCGCGGCGAGACGGTGTACGCGGTGCTGAACCTGTACCCGTACAACCCGGGTCACATGATGGTGGTGCCCTACCGTCGCGTCGCCAACCTGGAGGACCTGACTCCCGCGGAGAGCGCCGAACTGATGGCGTTCACCCAGCAGGCGATCCGGGTGATGAAGCAGGTGTCGCGGCCCGAGGGCTTCAATGTCGGGCTGAATCTCGGTGGTGTTGCCGGAGGTTCACTCGCCGATCATCTGCATCAACATATCGTGCCGCGCTGGAGTGGGGACGCGAACTTCATTACCGTCGTCGGCGGAGTGAAGGTGATGCCGCAGCTGCTCCGGGAGACCCGGGCGCTGCTGGCACAGGCGTGGAAGGAAGCGGATACGGCATGAGCGGGTCAGGCCCGGAAGCGGTAGCGAAGCGTGACCATGGAGGGCCCCCGCTCATGCCCGGAGGGCCCCGCATGAGCGGTAGTGGCCGGGAGTTTGTAGCGTGCTGAGCTTCTTCGGTCGCGAGACGTTCGCCAAAGCGACCGCGCCCCTGGGCAAAGCGCTGGTGAACACCGGGCTCACCCCCGATGCGATGACGCTCATCGGCACCACCGCCTCGATCGCCGCGGCGGTGACGCTGTTCCCGGCCGGTCACCTGTTCTGGGGAACCATGGTGATCTGGCTGTTCGTCATGTTCGACATGCTCGACGGGGCCATGGCCCGCGCCCGCGGCGGCGGCACGAAATACGGTGCGGTGCTCGACGCCACCTGTGACCGGGTGGCCGACGGCGCGATCTTCGCGGGCCTGGCCTGGTGGTCGGTGTACCACGCGCACTCCGAGCACCTGTTCGTGGCGACGCTGGTGGTGCTGGTGACCTCGCAGGTCATCTCCTACGCCAAGGCGCGCGCCGAGGCGAGTGGCCTGTCGGCGGACGGCGGTCTGATCGAGCGGCCGGACCGGCTGGTCATCGTGCTGGTCGGCGCCGGATTGTCGGGCATCGGCGGGCATTTCGACATCGAGTGGCTGTCGTACGCGGTGTACGCCGCCATGTACGTGCTGGCCGTGCTCAGCATCATCACCGTTTTCCAGCGGGTGCTGGCGGTCCGTAATTCGCCCGGCGCCCGCGACATTATCGCCCCCACGGTGAAGGCTCCGGAGGATCCGCAGCGGTGACAACCGATTTCACGTCCGCGATGACCGACAAGGCATACGCGGCCGGCTGGCGGCTGGTGCGGGCACTGCCCGAGGGCACGGCCCGGCGGCTGTTCGACCGCGGCGCGGATCTGGCCGCCCGCAAGGCGAACAAGGCCGCGCGGCGCGGACATCCGAACCAGTTGCGCAAGAACCTGGCACGGGTGCTGGGCACCACGCCGGACCTGGTGCCCGACAGCCTGATTCGCGACAGCATGCGCTCCTACGCGCGGTATTGGCGCGAGGCGTTCCGGCTGCCGTCGATGGACCATGTGGCGTTGGGCAAGTCGCTGCGGGTGGCCGGATTCGAGCACCTCGATGCCGCGCTGGCGCAGGGCAAGGGCGTGGTCTGCGTGCTGCCGCATTCGGGCAATTGGGATATGGCCGGAGTCTGGTTGGCGCAGAACTACGGTCAGTTCGCCACGGTCGCGGAACGTTTGAATCCGGAGAAGCTGTTCGAGCGGTTCGTCGAGTACCGGGAGAGCCTCGGCTTCGAGGTCTTCCCGCTCACCGGCGGTGAACAGCCGCCGTTCCCGCAGCTGGCGGATCGCTTGCGGCGCAATCAGGTGGTCTGCCTGATGGGCGAGCGGGACATCACCGGCAAGGGGGTGCCGGTCACCTTCTTCGGCGAACCCAGCTGGCTGCCCGCGGGCGCGGCGAAGCTGGCCGCGGAGACCGGAGCGGCGCTGCTGCCGACGCACCTGTGGTTCACCACCGACGCCGACGGTGAGGAGGACTGGGGCATGGAGATCTTCGAGGCGCTGGATCTCTCCGGCGGCGTCGTTCCCGCCACCCAGGCGCTGGCCGACGTGTTCGCCGCCAATATCGCCGCCCATCCCGCCGACTGGCACATGTTGCAGCCGCTGTGGAAGAGTGATCTATCGCAGGCCCGGCTGGAACGCATCGCGGCCGCGCAGGCAGCTCTGGGGTATCGGGAGCCGGGAACAGGGGCGCTATGAGGATCGGCATGGTCTGCCCGTACTCGTTCGACGTGCCGGGCGGGGTGCAGTCGCATGTCGTGGAACTGGCGCAGGTGCTCATCGAACGCGGCCACAAGGTGAGCGTGCTCGCGCCCGCCGCCGACGACACCCCGCTGCCCGATTTCGTGGTCTCCGCGGGCAAGGCCGTCGCGATCCCCTACAACGGGTCGGTCGCGCGCCTGTCGTTCGGGCCCACCGCCTACACCCGCATCCGGCGCTGGATCGCCGACAACGACTTCGACGTCCTGCACATCCACGAACCCAACGCGCCCAGCCTGTCCATGCTGGCGCTGAAGATCGCGGAGGGGCCGATCGTGGCCACCTTCCACACCTCGACCACGAAGTCGTTGGTGCTCAGTACTTTTCAGGGCGTGCTGCGGCCGTATCACGAGAAGATCAGCGGCCGGATCGCGGTGAGCGAACTGGCGCGTCGCTGGCAGGTGGAGGCGCTCGGCGGGGACGCGGTCGAAATCCCGAACGGGGTCGACGTGCCCGCGTTCGCGCACGCTCCGCTGCTGGACGGCTATCCGAAGCCCGGCAAGTCGGTGCTGTTCCTGGGCCGGTTCGACGAACCGCGCAAGGGTATGGACGTGCTGCTGGGCGCGCTGCCCGAATTGGTGCGCAAGCACCCGGATCTCGAAGTGCTGATCGTCGGGCGCGGTGACGAGGACCGGCTGCGCCGCGAGGCCGGGGAGAACGCCGGGCATCTGCGCTTCCTGGGGCAGGTGACCGACGCCGAGAAGGCCTCGGCCATGCGCAGCGCTGACGTCTACGTGGCGCCGAACCTGGGCGGGGAGAGCTTCGGCATCGTGCTGGTGGAGGCGATGGCCGCCGGAACCGCCGTGGTGGCCAGCGATCTGGACGCCTTCCGGCGGGTGCTGCGCGACGGAACCGCGGGCATGCTGGTGCCGGTCGGCGACTCGGCGCTGCTGTCGGAGGCGATCAGCGCGATGCTCACCGACGACGGCCGGCGCGAGGACTACATCCGCACCGCCAATCAGGTTGTCGGCGAATACGACTGGCCGGTGGTGGCCGAGCAGATCCTGCGGGTCTACGAGACCGTCACGGTCGGCGACGTGCGCGTCAGGACCGCCGGATGATCACATTCTCCGCAACGACGATCCTGGTTCTCGCGCTCATCGCGGCGGCGGTCATCACCGCCGCGGTCTGGGCCTACACCACCGCCAACCGCCTCGACCGGTTGCACGTGCGCACCGACCAGGCGCGGCACGCGCTGGACGCGGCGCTGGCTCGCCGCGCGGTCGTCGCGCGCTCGGTGGCCACCATCCTGGCCGGACTCTACGATCCGGCGCTGGTCGAGCAGGCCCGCCGGTTGACCGCGCTGGCCGACCGCGCCGAACGCTCCAACTGGCGTGACCGCGAGACCGTCGAGAACCAGCTCGCCGCAGCGCTGTCCGCGGTGGACATCGGGCTGCTGCCGCCGCAGCTGGTGGCCGAGCTGGCCGACGCCGAGGCGCGGGTGCTGATCGCCCGCCGCTTCCACAACGACGCGGTCCGCGACACCCTGGCGCTGCGCAACCGTCGTCTGGTCCGGTGGCTGCACCTCGGTGGTACCGCGCCGCTGCCGGTGTACTTCGAGATCGCCGAACGCGTCACCGCGGCCGCCTCGACCGGTCTGGACGTCGACACCGTGCGCACTTCGGCGCGTGTGGTCCTGGTCGACGAGCACGATCGCGTTCTGCTGTTGCAGGGCGTGGATCCCCAGGTTCCCGACGTCCCCTTCTGGTTCACCATCGGCGGTGGCGTCAATCCGGGAGAGACGTTGCGCGAGGCCGCGATCCGCGAACTCTACGAGGAGACCGGTCACAGCGCGGACTCCTCCGCGCTGCGCGGGCCGCTGTGGCGGCGGGTGGCGGTCTTCCCGTTCAACGGGGAGCTGATCCGGTCCGAGGAGCTCTTCTTCGCCCTGCGGGCCAAGAGTTTCGACCCGGTCGCCACCAATCTGGATTTCGTCGAACGCCGTTCGATCACCGGCAACAAGTGGTGCACCCCGACCGACATCGCGCACCTGGATCACTCGGGCGAGACGGTGTACCCGTACCACCTGGATCATCTGCTCGCCGAGGCGATCACCGCCGCGGACTCCGACATCGATCCGGAAGTCCGCTCCATTCGCTGACCCCGCGGTCGTCCGGTGGGTGGGATCGACTGCGCAAACCCTGTCCGCGGCGGCCGCCGCGCCGTTACGGTGGGCCGATCAATGGTGATCGGTGGCAAGGACTTACGGCATGAAGCTGATGTACGCGTTGTGGGGTGCTGGGCTGGGGGAGCGGCTGCGGGGCGAGGAGCTGCGCAAAGAGCTGACCGGGCTGGGGGTGAGCGCCTTCCAGGTGAACCTCCGCGACGCCGACGTCGAGGCCGCGCAGGTCCGGCACACCACCTATGACGCGCCGATCGACGCGATCGTGAGCGTGTGGACCGACGGTGAGCACGAGGCCGTGACCGCGGCCCTGCGGTCGGTGGCCGACGAGGTGAACGGCTGGATCGTCGACGAACGCCGGCCCATCGAGCCGCCCGTGGTCGCCGACGGCGAGCGGACCGAGGCGCTGGCCAATTTCGCGATCCTGCGGATTCCCGAGGACCTCACCCGGGAGGAGTGGCTGCATCGCTGGCATGTCCTGCACACCCCGGTGGCCATCGAGACGCAGGACACGTTCGGCTATGTCCAGAACACGGTCACCGCGGCGATCACCGACGGCAAGCCCGTCGACGCGCTCGTCGAGGAACTCTTCCCGATGGCGGCGATGACCAGTGCCCACGCCTTCTACGGCAGCGGCGGCGACGACGCTGAGCTGCAGCGACGGGTCACGGCGATGATGGAGAGCGTGATTCGTTTCGGCGCCCACCTGAACCTGGATCTGGTGCCGACGAGCCGCTACTTCTTCACGCTGGGCTGACCCGCCGTAGCGAGACGGTAACCCCGGGGTCTGTGACGCCCGTCATCCTGTCGGAGGCGGGCAGTCCAGTCGTGTCGGACTGGCTATGAAGTGGCCTGAACGCGCAGCCTAGAATCGTCATGTTCGATTCCGAGCTCGGTGTTCGATTCAAACGATCCGATTGGCCCACATGACCCAGGAGTTTGCCGTGACCACGCCCGACACCAACCCCACCATCGGTACCGCCCGCGTCAAGCGCGGCATGGCCGAGATGCTGAAGGGCGGTGTGATCATGGATGTCGTCACGGCGGAGCAGGCCAAGATCGCCGAGGACGCCGGCGCGGTGGCCGTCATGGCGCTCGAGCGGGTTCCGGCCGACATCCGCGCCCAGGGTGGCGTGTCCCGCATGTCGGACCCGGACATGATCGACAGCATCATCAATGCCGTCTCCATCCCGGTGATGGCCAAGGCCCGCATCGGCCACTTCGTCGAGGCGCAGATCCTGCAGTCGCTCGGTGTCGACTACATCGACGAGTCCGAGGTGCTGACCCCCGCCGACTACGCCAACCACATCGACAAGTTCGACTTCACCGTGCCGTTCGTGTGTGGCGCGACCAACCTGGGTGAGGCGCTGCGCCGGATCACCGAGGGCGCGGCCATGATTCGTTCCAAGGGTGAGGCCGGCACCGGCGACGTCTCCAACGCCACCACCCACATGCGCACCATCCGTGCCGAGATCCGTCGCCTGACCTCGCTGTCCAAGGACGAGCTCTACGTGGCCGCCAAGGAACTGCAGGCGCCCTACGACCTGGTCGTCGAGGTCGCGGCGACCGGCAAGCTCCCCGTCGTGATGTTCACCGCCGGCGGCATCGCCACCCCCGCCGACGCCGCCATGATGATGCAGCTCGGCGCCGAGGGCGTCTTCGTCGGCTCCGGCATCTTCAAGTCCGGCAACCCCGAACAGCGCGCCGCCGCCATCGTCAAGGCCACCACCTTCCACGACGACCCCGACGTCCTGGCCAAGGTCTCCCGCGGCCTGGGCGAGGCCATGGTCGGCATCAACGTCGAAGACATCCCCCAGCCACACCGCCTCGCCGAGCGCGGCTGGTAATCGGCCGGAGGCGGCCGGAAATCGGTTCCGCGACACGATAATCCGACAACGCCGGGTGGTCTCCGAGACCACCCGGCGTTCGTGTGTCAGTTGCCGAAGAGCTTGGTCAGATCCGTGGTGCAGGTGGCCAGTGCCATCGACCCGGTGGCCGTGTTCTCCGCAAGTACCTTGTCGCCCTGGACGATTCGGCAGGTGATGGTCGCGTTGTCGTCGTCACCGGTCTGCGCGGTCAGCGTGGCGACTTTGACGATGCCGGTCAGGGTGACGTCCTTGCTCCACGGCAGTTGCGCCGAGGTGCTGTTCCCCGAGCCCAGGTCTCCCGAACTGTAGGTGATCGAGGGCTTGACGTACTCGCCGCCTCCGGTGCCGGTCACCTCGTAGCGCACATCCACGGTGCGCTTGGCTTCCTTGTTCACATCGTTGGCGGCCTTGCCGACCAGTGCCGTGCACGCGGCGAACGGCAGCACGATGAACAGCAGTAGTGCCCCCACGATCCACGGCCAGATCTTGCGCTTCTTGGGCGGTGGCGGCTGCATCGGATATCCCTGAGCCGGAACACCTTGGTACGTCATGAATCCCTCTGATCTTCTTTTCCTGTGGAACGGAGCGGAACCGTATCAGGGGTATCGGGCCCGTGAACCGCCCTGATAACGAGGCCGGATGGGTCGTCATATCCGTCGTCGAATCCGTTGGTGTCATGGGGCATTGGATGCATCGTGCGCGAAGGACTTTCGGCCCTATTGGGTTTGCGGGGTGGGTGCTAGCTGTCAAGGGCTGGAGACGTCAGGTGTGTGGGGCGCTGCGGCGGGCCATACCGGTGGCTACCTGCGTGCATACCGTTCAGCAAACTCCAGCTACTTTTCTTGCGCTGGGCTGCGGCAAATTTACTACCTGGTGTTTCCTCGCTACTGTTCGGCTCAGTCACCGGTGAACAGTCAAGAATCGCGTATCTGGCAAGGAGCCCGCATGCTGGCGATCGACCATTTCACCTATGGCTGGCTGACCCCCGTTCTGGCCTATGTCATGTCCGTCACCGGCTCGTTGCTGGCGCTGCGGTGCATGGTGCGGGCGCGCAATCAGCAGGGGCACGGGGGCTGGATCGTCACCGGGGCCATCGCGTTGGGCGGGACCGGGATCTGGGTGATGCATTTCATCGCGATGCTCGGGTTCTCGGTGCAGGACAGCACCATTCGGTACAACGTGCCGATCACCCTGTTGAGCGCGGCCATCGCCATGGGTGTGGTGTGGCTGGGGCTCTACATCGTGGTGCATCAGCACGGTGAGGCGTTCGCGTTGATCACCGGTGGCACCATCACCGGGCTCGGGGTGGGGGCCATGCACTATTCGGGCATGTATGCCATGAAGACCGATGCCATGGTGCAGTACGACCCGTGGGTCGTGTTGTTGTCCTTGGTGATCGCCGTCGTCGCGGCCACCGCGGCGTTGTGGTTCACGCTGCACGTGAGCGGCATTCTCTCGACCATCGCCGCCGCGCTCATCATGGGAGTCGCGGTGTGCGGCATGCATTACACGGGCATGTTCGCCATGCACGCCCACATGGCCGCGCACGTGCATTCGCCGTCGGGGGCGCAGCCGGCGCAACTACTCACGCCGCTGATCATCGCGGTCAGTATGGCGACGATGATCCTGCTGTTCCAGGTCGGCATCACCGAGATCGACGAGCCGGATCTGAGTCGCATCCGCGGCCAGTACGCCAGCCGGTTCTGGCCCGCCCGCCGCGCCGGCAGCGGCCCGGGCACCGACGACTACCCCACCGACACCTTCGAGGCCCGGCATCGGCAGTAGTGGTGAGCGGACACACCGCGGCGGTGGTGGCCTGACGGTCGCGATGCTGGTGTCATGAACGCCAGCATCGCTCCGCACACCCCGGTGAAAGGATCGTCATGCCCGCCGCCTCCCGCACGGTGATCATCGCCCGCCCCCTCGACGAGGTCTTCGCGTTCTTCGCCGACGCCGCCAACAGCGCGCGCTGGCGCACCGGCGTCAAGGCGATCACCGCCGAAGGCGTTCCCGCGGTGGGCACCGTCTACCGGCAGACGGTCTCCGGTCCGGGCGGGCGCGGCATCCCCGCCGACGTCCGGATCACCGAATACGTGCCGAACGAGAAGGTGGTCCTGAACGGCATCGCGGGACCGCTGCGCCCCACGGTCACCTACACTTTCGCCGCCGTGCCCGAAGGCACCGAGGTGACCTTTTCCTTGGCCGCCGATCTTTCCGGATTGAAGAAGCTGCTGATGAACGGGCCGGTCCAAAAGACCATGACCGCAGAGGTTTCGGGTCTGGACCGCGCCAGGACGCTGCTCGAGACCGGGGCGGCCTAGAGCGTCTCGTAGCGCGACGTTCATGCGGACACCGATGTCAGGTGGCCCGTTGGTAATCCGAGGCTCGTACCGTCCGCCCGGCATCCGGATGATCCGGATGTGACGCCAGGTATTCGGCGTCGGACACCTCGGAGGGTCATGAACCACCCCGTGAAACGGATCATCGGATCCGCGTTGGCGATCGCGGCGATCGTCGCCGGCAGTGCCGGAGTTGCGGCCGCCGACAACGACAATGGCAATTTCCCCTGCAACCCGTCCGGTAAGGACGTGGCCTACTGCAACGCCAAGGTCGGTGACATCGTCGATGTCGCGATCGGCGACGTCGCGCCCACCCAGCCCTCCGTCGGTTACGACGAGATCGATTACAAGCTCGGCCGGTACACCCTCGGCAAGGACGCCATCAACAAGAAGTTCGACGACTGGTGCGCCGACAGCGGTCTGGTCGCAGTCGCCTCGGCCCAGCCGAACGCGACCCTGCAGGACGCCTCGACGTTCACCTGCCAGCTGGCCCCCGGCGCCGAGACCGACGCGTCGCGCAACGACATGAAGACCGTCGTCGTCGGCCCGCACGGCAAGCTGTACATGGCCGACGGGCACCACGCGCTGACCTCGTTCTGGGAGACCGCCGACGGTGGCCCGGGCATGCACATCCGGCTGAAGGTCGTCGGCAACCTGTCGAACCTGAACCCGTCGGGCTTCTGGGACACGATGGTGCAGAAGAACTGGGCGTGGCTGTACGACAACAACGATCAGCCGATCAAGCCGCACCAGCTGCCCTCCACGTTCTCGCTGAAGGACATGAAGAACGACCAGTTCCGCGGCATGCTCTACTTCGCCAAGGATGTCGGCTACGCCACCGACCACGCTCCCGGATTCGACGAGTTCTATTGGGGCCGTTGGCTGCGCGCCCACCAGAACGACCCGAACCTGACCCTGGCCGGCCACATGGGCGACCTGGCCTCATACCTGACGCTGACCAAGAACGTCTCCCAGGCCATGGTGGCGCTGGGCCAGAACACCCAGGTCAGCGGCGGCTTCACCGCCGGTCAGCTGGGCGCGCTCCCGGCGTTCAGCGACAAGGAGTTCGCGAAGCTGTCCAAGCCGTACTCCGACGCCAAGCCCGGCAAGCTCGCCTACATGCTGGCCTACAAGGCCGCGCACTGAGCGCGGCTCGCCACATCGGGTGACCGACCGGCCCGGGTGGCGTCAGCGACGACGCCACCCGGGCCGCGGTCGCCGCGGCCGGGCTCGAGGCGAGCGCCGCGCTCAACGGCCTTGCACGGCCGGGCGGTCGGGGTGGTCCCAGGCGACCAGGATGTCGGCCGATTCCGTTCGGTCCCGCTCGAATTCGAGGAGTCCGTCAACGGTGAACCCCTGCGCCGGGTCGGTCCGCCGCCGCAGCGCCCCCTCCGACATGCGCAGGGCCACGGTCAGATCGAAGTCCAGCCCGCGGCCCAGCAGCATCGGACCCGCGAGAAACAGCACCGTGCCGGTGGCCGCGGTGCGAATGCGGGCCCGCGCGGAGCGGTCGGTCTGCTCGTTCCACAGCGCGGGCAGGAATCGCCCGCGGTCCCGGAGGGGTTCGACGACTTCACGGTTCACCGCCTCGAAGTCGAACCAGGCTGTGCGATAGGTGAATTCGCTGTCGCGATCGTATTCCAGGCGCACGGAGGCGGGCCGCACGAAATCGTGCAAGGACACCACTTCGGCCGGGCGTCCGCCCGCGCGCAGCAGTTCGGCGGCGCCGCGCGCCACGGTCAGCGGTTCGGCCGCGTCCGCGCCGTCCAACCCGACCACCGCGTATCCCGGCAGCGCCGCGGCGCGCTCGGCGATCAGTTCGAGCAGCGCGCCGGGGCTGAGGGCGGTGAATTCGGGCACGACACCATCTTGCTGGAGCGTCCCCGCCGGCTGACTCGGGGGCAGTGAAACCCCGCCTACCGCCCCGGCCGAAGGCGGCAGTGGGCACGGTCGAGGCAGTCGGACTCTGCAGAACAGTTGCGACTCGACCGCAGTGGCGGCGACCGTGTCTCGCGCGCTTGCAGGCCTGCCGACCGTCGGCGACTCGGACTGTCGTCTAGGCCGGGGTGCCAGTGATTTCGGCGACCGCTTTTGCGTACCAGCGGAACAGCCGGATCGGCGGCAGGGGAGTGGCGTCCAGCGCCGCCCAGCATTCGGCGACCACCGCGCGTGCGGCGGCGCCGGCCCACGGCTGGGGCAGCAGCTCGGGCGGCAGCAGCGGGTCCGGGTCGTGGGCGCGGTCGAATTCGGCCACCAGGGTGATGGCGAGCGTGATCCGTTCCGTCGCATCCGCCGCCGGTAGTGCCGACCGCACGTGCTCGGCGATCCCGAGCAAGCGTTCGTGCCCGGCTGCGAGCCGGTCCAGCGGCCACAGGTGCGCCGCGAGTTCCCGTGCCTCGGTGAAACCTCCGACGGCCAGATCGCCGGTGCGGAGTGTGGTGAGGTTCCCGGCGATCCCGAATTCGCTTGCCGCCGCGCGGATTCGCTCCTCCCACGGGTGCGCCGACACGTACAGCCCGCCCTGGATGGGTGCGCCGCCGAGTTCGACCAGGGTGTTCCGCATGGCATCCCGTGCGGTCCGGTCGGTTTCGGGCACCGCGAACGCCGCCAGATGCCAGGTCCCGTCCCAGCTCACCTGCCGACGATCCTGGGCGTACATCAACCGCAGGTAGTCGAGTTCGGGGGCGAGCGCCGCGCGGGTGCCCTCGGTGGCGTGCAGGACCGCCTTGCGGCCGCGGCCCTCGTGCGTGAACAGCCCTTCGGCGACGACCCTTTTGATGCACAGCCGCACCTGCTGGTCGGTCATGCCGAGGGCGGCCGCGACGTCGTAGAGCTCGCCGGCGTCGATGGTGGCGTCCTCGCGGATCATGCTCTCCACCAGCGTCCGGGTCGGAATCTCGGTGGCCGGAATCAGATCGTCCACGGTGTACTCCTCACTGCGCTACCCGACCGGTTCCTGCTCGATGACGACCGGTGAGCCGCCGCCGAACTCGCGGCCCAGATCCGTGAAGAAGCTCGGCGCGTCGATGACGGCCTCCGGTGGATGCACCCCCGGCCGGCGGGCGCGGCCGTCGATGACCTGGGACATGCCCAGTGCCAAGGGAATCCCGGTCGCCCGCGCCATATCGCCGAACAGTTTATCGATGCCACCGGCGATCGACGGGTCCAGGTGCGCCAGCACCCGATGGTTGCGACCCGCGCGCCGACCCGACAGCGCGGCGAAGAACGGCGGCAGATTCCCCGGCCCGCGGGTGCGCAGCGCCGTCGGCACCGAGCGGGCGATCCGTCCCAAGGTCGGGCGTGTCAGCTCCCGCGCGGCGGCCTCGTTGGTGAGGGCGCCCGCGTCGATATCGCGGCGCAGCACTTCCAGATAGGCCAGTGTCGTCGGCGTCACCACCATCAGATTGGCGGCGTCGCCGATCGGTTTCAGGCTGCGCTGCAAGGTGATCGGCTCGGGATGGCCGACGGTGTAGGCGGTGCCGTGCCGGCCGCCGGGCAGAGTGAGCTCGACCGGGCGCAGCGGGCGCTGGGAGACCAGCCGGCCCGCCGCGACCGCCGAGATGGTGCCGCTGCTCTGCTGCATCCAATGCACGGCCGCGGCGGTCGGCTGCCCGTCGGTGAGCAGAGACTCGTCTTCGCCCGCGCCCGGAACATCCACCGGCCACGCGGTATACGCGTCGTGGACGGTGTCGAGCTCGGCGGCCGCGAGCGCCGCCAGCAGATTGCTGATCCCGGGACTGGCGCCCATCCCCACGATCGCGCACACCCCGGCCGCCCGCGCCGCGTCATCGAGGCCGAGCATGTCGAGCGTCGGCTCCCAGTCGTCGCAGATGTCGAGATAGTGCGTGCCGGTGTCGATGGCGGCCTCCAGCACGGTGCGGCCGAATCGGTAGTAGGGGCCGACGGTGTTGAGCACCAGGTCGACGCTCGTGAGCGCGTCGCGCAGTGCGGAGGCGTCGGTGACGTCGAGCGGGCGCGCGGTCACCGGTATCGGCGCGGCGGCGAAGCGGCGAGCCACCGTCTCGGCGGCCCGGCCGTCGCGGTCGGCGATCACGATGCCCTCGACGCCCAGCAGGTGAGTGGCGGTCTCGACGGCGGCCGCGCCCATCGCGCCCGCGGCGCCCAATGCGAGGACTTTCATGGGGTTCTCCTGTGGTGCGAATCAGTGGTTCGGGGGATGAGCGACGTACTCGCGCAGTGCGTCGAGATAGCCCGGGGCGTAGAGGGATCGGGGTGCGAACAGCGCGACGAGCAGTGGCCGCAGGCCGTCGGGTTTGTCGAGGTCGAACTTCACGATGTTGTGCGAGGCGTCGGGGAAGGTCTTGACGGTCAGCAGATTCGCGGGCACCGATTGGCGGTATACGCGCGCGGTTTCGGCGACATCGACATTGAGGTCACGCTCGCCGAGCAGCAGCAAGGTCGGAACCTCGAGTTGCGGAAGGATTTCAGTGATATCGGACTGGTAGTTCTTGCTCACGAACCGCCAGCGATCCTCCGACATGGGCGGGGAATCGGTGGTGGTCGTGCGGTATCGGTCGTAGCTCGCGCCCTCGCGCAACAGCGCCAGCCCGGCTTCGCGCCGCCGCAGTTGCGCGGACAGTTCGTCGTCGGTGGCGTGCCGCTCGCGCAGTTCGGCGCGCAGGTTGTACTCGCCCTGCCGGATCCAGTTGACCGCCGTGCCGACCGCGATCATGAACCGCAGCTCCGGATGCCGGACCGCCACCTCGGGCATCACCCACCCGGCCTGGCTGATGCCCCACAGGCCGATCCGGCCGGCGTCGATCTCGGATCGTCCGCGTGCCCAGGCGATCGCCGCCTCGGTCTCGACGGCTCGATCGTGCATGGTCTGGTCCAGCCAGTTGCCTTGTGCCCCGGCGACTCCCGGTTTGTCCCAGGACAGTGACGCGTACCCGGCGGTGGCGAAGCTCTCCCAGATCGGCCGGTAGAACTCGTCGCGGTCGGCGGTCGCCGCCCCGTCCCCGTGGATGAAGACGACCAGCCCGAAGGGGCCGCCGCCCCGCTTCGGCAGCGCCAGGGTGCCCTGCAGGGGTTGCGCGCCCCCGGTGATGGTGACGCGCTGCTCACGAATGTCGAAATCGTGCTGCGTGATCACCCATCCGCCCGCCGACACGACCAGGGCGGCAACGCAACCCGCGGCGATCAGGAGCCGTCGTTTCCAGAACATGAAACTATCATACACAAAACGATCGTGATGCAGTCGATAGATTAGCCTGGTTGTTAGCCTGAGCGGGACACACGTGAAGGGACGGGTGCATGGCGACGATCGAAGAGGCGCTCGAAATCGAGCAACTCGAACGCGATATCTTCCGCGGCGCGTCCACCAAGACGCAGCTGCCCCGCACATTCGGCGGGCAGGTGGCCGGGCAGGCGCTGGTGGCGGCGGTGCGCACGGTGGATCCGCACTATCAGGTGCATTCGCTGCACGGGTACTTCCTGCGGCCGGGCAATCCGGAGCGGCCCACGGTCTACATGGTGGAACGCATCCGGGAGGGCCGGTCCTTCTGCACCCGCCGGGTGACGGGGGTGCAGAACGGCGAGGCCATCTTCACCATGTCGGCCTCCTTCCATGTCGGTGACGACGGGCCGGAGCATCAGGACGAGATGCCGACCGTGCGGCCGCCGCTGGAACTGCCCGACGCCAAGGAATCCATGAGCCCGGAACGGCTGTGGGCCATGCGGGAATGGGAGCACTGGGACATTCGCACCATCCCGCAGGACGAGGTGGACCGCCGTGGCGGCCTGGCCGCCCAGCAGCAGGTGTGGTTCCGGTACCGGCACGCGCTGCCCGACGACCCGCTGTTCCACGTCTGCACGCTCGCCTACATGAGCGATATGACCCTCCTCGGCTCCTCCAAGGTCATTCACGCCGACGAGCCCACCCAGAACGCCTCTCTCGACCACGCCATGTGGTTCCTGCGCCCATTCCGCGCCGACGACTGGCTGCTCTACGACCAGCAGTCGCCCTCGGCGGGCGCGGGCCGCGCGCTGACCGGCGGGCGGATCTGGAATCAGGCCGGGGAACTGGTGGCGGTGGTCATGCAGGAGGGCCTGATCCGTACCCTGCGCGACCCCGAGGCGGGGTCGTACCCGCCCGGAACCGCCTGAGCCGCAAACGAATTGAGCGCGCCGCCGGTGGATTCCGGCGGCGCGCTCGTGGTTTCGAGGGTCAGGCGGTCTGCACCCGCAGGTGACACACCACGGTGTCGTTCATCTTGCGCAGCACCCGTTCCAGCTCGTCACTGCGATGGCTGGGCAGCACGTGATTCCAGCCGGCGGGCGGCTCGATCTCGGCGATCACCACCACCTTGCGGCGGCCGGGGAAGTTGTCGGCGACATAGCGCGCCACCGGCCCGCCCACGGTCGCGTCGCCGTCCTCGAGCAGGACCAGGCGCACGTCCGGATGCCAGGTCTCCCATTCCTTGGCGAAGACCGTGATGTTCTCACCCGGCAGGCACACGTGCACCGCGATCACGTCGCGGCCCAGTGACATCGCCGCCGAGAGCGCCTCGCGGCTGAGTTCGGACACCTCCGACATCGGGACCACGATGGCGGTCTCGGTGGCTCGGGGTACGGCGGGCACGCAGCCCGCGCCCCGGCAGCCGTCGATGCGGGTGTAGACGGTGCGGATCCGTTCCATCGCCGCGACCAGCAGCGGCAGCACCACCACGATCAGCCAGGCGCCCTCGGTGAATTTCATTGCGGTGGTGACGATCAGCGCCACGAAGGTGAGCATCGCGCCGAATCCGTTCAGGGCCGCCCGCCATCGCCAGCCACGGGTGCGCTCGATCAGCCAGTGCCGGACCATGCCGACCTGGGCGATGGTGAAGCCCACGAACACGCCGATCGCGAACAGCGGCACCAGGGCGTTCATGTCGCCGCCGGACGCGGCGAGCAGTACCGCCGCCGAGATCCCCAGCGTGACCACGCCGAAGCGGTACACCTGCCGCTGCGAGCTCACCGCGAACCGGTGCGGCAGGCAGTTGTCGTCGGCGAGGATCTTGGTCAGGGTGGGCAGGCCGCCGTAAGAGGTGTTGGCGGCCAGGGCCAGCAGGATGACCGTCGCGAACTGGACGATGTAATAGGCGATGCCGTGGCCGAGCGCGGCCTCGGTCAGCTGTGACAGGACCGTGGTGCCCTCGATCGGGTGGATGGCGAATTTGCCGATCAGAGTGGCCAATCCGATCAGCATGACGCCCAGCAGCACACCCAGCGCCACCTCGGCCCGCTGCGCCCGCTTGACCTTCGGCTGCGCGAAGCTGGGCACCGCGTTGGCGATCGCCTCGACCCCGGTCAGCGCCGCGCATCCGCTGGAGAAGGCCTTGAGCAGTAACAGGATTCCGATGGTGCGCGCGTTCTCGGCGACGGCCGCGCCGGTGGCCACGGTGGCCGGTTCCGACCGCAGCAGACCCGCGACGATCACGGTGAGAATGCCGAGCACGAACACGATGGTCGGCGCCATGAAGGCGCGGGCGCTCTCGCGGATGCCGTAGAGATTGAGCACGGTGATCCCGGCCAGCACCGCCAGGCAGATCCACATCGTGTACGGGAACAGTTGCGGGAACGCGGAGGTCAGCGCCGCCACGCCCGCGGCGATGGAGACGGCGACATTGAGGACGTAGTCCACGATCAGCGAGGCCGCCGCCACCAGACTGGTCCGCCGCCCGAGCCGGGCCTTGGCCACCGCGTACGCCCCGCCGCCGTTCGGGAAGGCGGCGATGACCTGCCGGTAGGACGCGATCAGAACGGCCAGCAGCACCACGATCGCCAGCGTCACCGGCAGCGTGAAGCCCAGTCCGGCCGCGCCTGCGGCGGCCAGCACCAGCACGATGGCCTCCGGGCCGTAGGCGACCGAGGCCATGGCGTCCAGCGACAGTCCGGCCAGTCCGGTCGCGACGGTGAGGCCGTGCGGCGGCTGCGGGTCACCGGGCGCGCGGATCGGTCCACGGCGGGACAGTTTCCGCCCGAAGCGGGACCCGGCCGGCCCGGACGGTGTCCGTCCGGATCGGGATCGAGGCAGCCCGGGCCGCGTCGGGGGAGCGTCGACTCCGCCGCGCGGCTCGGGCGAGGTTTGCGGAAGCACATCGGTCACGTCGCGAGTGTTCACCCGAAAGGCGAAGCGGACACTCGTCCTAACGGAACCCTGACGCCCTGGGTGAGCAGGGCCACACACCCTGGCAAACGTATGCTCGACGGCGTGAAACCGACGATTGGTGTGCTGGCCCTGCAGGGCGATGTGCGCGAACACCTGCACGCTCTCGAGGCCTGTGGTGCGCAGGCGGTCCCGGTGCGCCGGGAATCCGAGCTCGCCGCCGTCGACGGACTGGTCATCCCCGGTGGCGAATCCACCACCATCAGCAAACTCCTGGAAGTCTTCGAACTGCTGGAGCCGCTGCGGCAGCGCTTGCGTGACGGCCTGCCCGCCTACGGTTCCTGCGCGGGCATGATCCTGCTGGCGTCGGAGGTGCTCGACACCCGCCCGGACATGCAGGCCCTGCACGGCATCGATATGACGGTGCGGCGCAATGCCTTCGGCCGGCAGGTCGATTCGTTCGAGACCGATCTGGACTTCGCCGGGATCACCGACGGCCCGGTGCGCGCGGTGTTCATCCGCGCGCCGTGGGTGGAACGCGCCGGTGACGGCGTCGAGGTGCTGGCCCGGGTGCCGTCGGGTCCGGCCGCGGGGCAGATCGTCGCGGTGCGGCAGGGCAATGTCATCGCCACCTCCTTCCATCCGGAGGTAACCGGGGATCTGCGGGTCCACAAGCTGTTCGTCGACACCGCGGTGCGCCCGCGCGCCGGTGTCTGACGTACGCTCGAATGTCGGAAACCATTCAGCCCCCTGAAACGAGGAAGTAGGGAATGAGCGGCCACTCCAAATGGGCCACCACCAAGCACAAGAAGGCCGGGATCGACGCGAAGCGCGGCAAGCTCTTCGCGAAGTTGATCAAGAACATCGAGGTGGCGGCCCGCACCGGTGGTAGTGACCCGGACGGCAACCCGACCCTGTACGACGCCATCCAGAAGGCGAAGAAGTCGTCGGTGCCCAACGACAACATCGAGCGCGCGCGCAAGCGCGGCGGCGGTGAAGAAGCGGGCGGCGCGGACTGGCAGACCATCATGTACGAGGGCTACGGCCCCAACGGTGTCGCCGTCCTGATCGAGTGCCTCACCGACAACCGCAACCGCGCCGCGGGCGAGGTGCGTGTCGCCATGACCCGCAACGGCGGCAGCATGGCCGACCCGGGTTCGGTGTCGTACCTGTTCCACCGCAAGGGCATCGTCAATCTGGAGAAGAACGGTCTCTCCGAGGACGACGTGCTGATGGCGGTGCTCGACGCCGGCGCCGAAGAGGTCAACGACCTGGGTGACTCGTTCGAGATCATCTCCGAGCCGACCGACCTGATTGCGGTGCGTTCCGCCCTGCAGGCCGCGGGCATGGACTACGAGTCCGCCGAGTCCGGCTTCCAGCCGTCGATGTCGGTCCCGGTCGACGCCGACACCGCGCGCAAGGTGTTCAAGCTGGTCGACGCCCTCGAGGACAGTGACGACGTGCAGAACGTCTTCACCAACGTCGACATCTCCGACGAGGTCGGGGCCGAGCTCGAAAACGACTGAGCCGAGCCGATGACGCCGGGCCGCCTTCCCCTCGGGGAGGCGGCCCGCGTTGTCGGTGGGGCCGCGTGGCCGGAATCGGCTCCCGACCGGCCGTGTCGATGGACAATGTCGCGGCGGGAGTCCGTTAGACTCTCGAACAGTTGTTCGTTCACGGTGAGAGGGGTTTCGGTGCGGGTGATGGGCGTCGACCCCGGGCTCACCCGGTGCGGTCTGTCCATGGTGGTCGGCAGTCTGGGCCGGCAGGTGTCCATGCTGGAGGTCGGCGTGGTGCGCACGCCGCCGGAAATGGATCTGGCGCAACGACTTCTATTGGTCTCCGACGCCGCCGAAGCCTGGATGGACAACCACCAGCCCGAAGTCGTCGCCATCGAACGCGTCTTCTCCCAGAACAATGTGCGCACCGCCATGGCCACCGCGCAGGCGGGCGGCGTGATCGCACTCGCGGCCGCGCGGCGCAAGATCCCGGTCCACTTCCACACCCCGTCTCAGGTGAAGGCGGCAGTCACCGGCAACGGTACGGCGGACAAGGCGCAAGTGACCGCGATGGTGACCCGTATCCTCGGGCTGGCCGTCGCACCCAAACCCGCCGACGCCGCCGACGCGCTCGCCCTGGCCATCTGCCATTGCTGGCGCGCCCCCATGCTGGACCGCATGGCCAAGGCGGAGGAGATGGCCGAACGGCAACGGCGACTGTACGAGGAAAAGCTTGCCCAGCAACGCGGTAACGGCCGTGCCGCTGGTTCCCAGCGTGGTGATTCTCCGATTCGGAAGGCGGTAACGCGGTGATCGCGTCGGTACGCGGCGAAGTGCTCGAGATCGGGCTCGACCATGTGGTCATCGAGGCGGCGGGAGTCGGCTATCGGCTCAACGCCACCCCGGCGACCCTGGCCGGACTGACCCGCGGCGAGGATTCCCGCCTCTACACGACCATGATCGTGCGCGAGGACTCGATGACCCTGTTCGGCTTCGCCGACACCGAGGCGCGAGAACTGTTCGGGCTGTTGCAGACCGTGTCCGGGGTGGGCCCGAAACTGGCCATGGCGGTGCTGGCGGTGCTCGAACCCGAGGCGCTGCGCAAGGCGCTCGCGGAGTCGAACGTGGCCGCGCTGACCCGGGTGCCCGGCGTCGGCAAGCGGGGCGCCGAGCGCATGGTGGTGGAGCTGCGCGACAAGGTGAATCTGGTTCCGGTGCAGTCGGGTCCGCCCGGATCGGGGCCCGCGCCCATGGTCACGCCGGTGCGCGATCAGGTGGTGGACGCGCTCATCGGGCTGGGCTTCCCGGCGCGTCAGGCCGAGGGCGCGGTGGACGCCGTGCTCGCCGACGAGCCCGGCATCGGCACCTCGCAGGCGCTGCGCACCGCGCTCGGCCTGCTGGGCAAGAATCGATAGCCGCTGATGAGCGAGGATTTCGACGACTTCGACGAGGCCGGGTTCGACGCGGACGAATCCAGCGTCACCGCAAGCTATCTGCAGTCCGACGGCGAGATCGAGGCCAGCCTGCGCCCGAAGTCGCTCGACGACTTCATCGGCCAGCCGCGCGTGCGTGAACAGCTGGCCCTGGTGCTGCGCGGCGCGAAGATGCGCGGCGGCACCCCCGACCACGTGTTGCTGTCGGGCCCACCGGGTCTGGGCAAGACGTCGATGGCCATGATCATCGCCGGCGAACTGGGCACCGCCCTGCGCCTCACCTCCGGCCCCGCCCTGGAACGCGCCGGCGACCTGGCCGCCATGCTCAGCAACCTGGTCGAGGGCGACGTCCTGTTCATCGATGAGATTCACCGGATGGCCCGGCCCGCCGAGGAAATGCTGTACCTGGCGATGGAGGACTTCCGCGTCGACGTGGTCGTCGGCAAAGGCCCCGGCGCGACCTCGATTCCCCTCGACATCGCGCCGTTCACCTTGGTGGGCGCGACGACTCGTTCCGGCGCGCTGACCGGTCCGCTGCGTGACCGCTTCGGCTTCACCGGGCACATGGACTTCTACGAGCCCCTCGAATTGCAGCAGATCCTGGAACGCTCGGCCCGGATCCTGGGCGTGCGTTTGGAATCCGACGCCGCCGCCGAGATCGCCGGACGTTCCCGGGGCACGCCGCGCATCGCGAACCGGCTCTTGCGCCGCGTGCGCGACTACGCGGAGGTCAAGGCCGACGGTCTGGTCACGGTCGAGATCGCGCATGCCGCGCTGGCCGTCTACGACGTCGACGTGCTCGGCCTGGACCGCCTCGACCGCGCGGTGCTGAGCGCCCTGATCCGCAGCTTCAACGGCGGCCCGGTCGGTGTGTCCACCCTCGCCGTCGCGGTCGGCGAGGAAGCGTCCACCGTCGAGGAGGTCTGCGAACCTTTCCTGGTGCGAGCGGGTTTGGTGGCCCGCACCCCCCGCGGCCGCGTCGCCACCTCCGCGGCCTGGGAGCACCTGGGCCTGGTGCCGCCGCCGGACCTGGTCTTCGGTTCGATCGAGGTGCGGCCCCGCGAACCGCAAATGGACCTGTTCGAGTCGTAAGCGACTGTGCCGCATCGGCCGTACCCGTATCGGGTACGGCCGTTGTGTGTTCGCGGCGTCAGTCGACGGTGAGGACCAGCTTGCCGACCGTGCGGCCGGTGTCGCCCAGGGCGTGTGCCTTCGCGGCGTCGGCGAGGGGGAAGGCGCCCGCGATCGTGGGCCGGAGCGCGCCGGATTCAGCGAGTTCCCGGATCACGTTCATCCCCTGGTGGTCTGCCTCGACCAGTAGGGAAACGGCTCGGACGCGGAGTCTTTCGGCCTCGGCGTGGAGCTGGTCGGTCGTGGTCGGGCGGATGAGGACCACGATGCCGCCGGGCCGCAGCGTGCGCAGTGAGCGGAGGGCGTGCTCGGAGTCGATCGGATCGAGCACCATGTCGATATCGCGGATGGCCTCGGCGAAATCGGTGGTCCGGTAGTCCAGCACCTCGTCGGCTCCGATGCCGCGCAGGAAGTCGTGATTGGCGGCGCTGGCGGTGCCGATCACGTACGCACCGCGGGCCTTGGCGATCTGGACCGCGACATGGCCGACGCCACCGGCGGCGGCATGGATCAGAACCCGTTGCCCGGGTTGCACATTCGCCGTGTCGACGATGGCCTGGTAGGCGGTCGACGCCGTCAGCGGGAGGGCGGCGGCCTGGATGTGGTCGAGGTTGGCGGGCTTGCGGGCGAAGGCGCGCGCGGTGGCGGTCACGTACTGGGCGGCCGCACCGTGGCCGTGCGGGTAGGGGAGCATGCCGAACACCTCGTCACCCGGTTGGAAGAGAGTGACGCCGAAGCCGCCGGCCACGACCTCGCCGGAGACGTCCCAGCCGAGCACGAAGGGCGGCGCGGGGAGGAACATGCCTTGGTTCGCGCGATGCTTCCAGTCGGTCGGGTTCAGGGCGGTGGCGCGGACCCGGACCAGGATCTCGCTGGGACCGGGTTGCGGCACCGGCAGTTCCACCTCGTGCAGCACTTCGGGACCGCCGAGCATGTCCTGGCTGATCGCCTTCATCGTGGTGGGAACGGTGATGTCCTTCTCGCTCATGCCTCTCAGCCTGCCGCCGGACGGCGCCCGGGGAAATGGCACGATCGCCATTATTCGATAGGATTACGCCATGCAATCGGAGGGCATGCAGCCGCATCGCGTCGTCGTGCTGGCTCTCGACGGGGTGTATCCGTTCGAGCTCGGCATCCCGAACCGGGTGTTCGGGACGGCGGACGGGCGCTACGAGGTGATCACCTGCTCGCTCGACGGGCGGCCGGTGCGCAGCAACTCGGACTTCGACATCGCGGTGGCGCATGACGCGCGGGCGCTGGAAACCGCGGACACCGTGGTCATTCCGCCGTGCGATGTCGTCCCGATCCTGGAACACGGCCTGCCGCAGGCTGTTTCGTCGGCGCTGGCGTCGATCCGGCCCGGGGTGCGGATCGTGTCGATCTGTACGGGCGCGATCGTGGTCGCCGCGGCCGGGCTGCTCGACGACCGTCCCGCCACTACGCACTGGAACTTCGCCGACCGGTTCCAGCGGACGTTCCCGAGAATCGCCGTCGACCCGAACGTGCTCTACGTCGACGACGGCGACATCCTGACTTCCGCCGGCGCCACCGCCGGAGTCGACCTGTGCCTGCACCTGATTCGCCGCGACCACGGCAGCGAGGTCGCCAATATGGTCGCCCGCCGCTGCGTGGTGCCGCCATGGCGTGAGGGCGGTCAGGCCCAGTTCATCGAGCAGCCGGTGCCGCCGCCGTCGGCCGCGGGCACTGCCGCCGCGCGCCAGTGGGCCCTGGAAAACCTGCACCGGCCGCTGACCATGGCCGATCTCGCGGACCGTGCGCGGATGAGCGGCCGCACCTTCGCCCGCCGCTTTCGCGACGAGGTGGGCATGAGCCCGGGCCGGTGGCTGATCCGGCAACGCGTGTTCCGGGCACGCGAATTGCTGGAAACCACCGAGCTTTCCGTGGATCGGATCGCCGGCGAGGTCGGCTTCGCGACGGGGGCCTCGCTACGTCAGCACCTGCACGAGGCCATCGGTGTCGCACCGCTCGCCTACCGCCGCACCTTCCGGAGCGGGTCGGCGGTCACCGCGGCGGACCGCTGATCTCACGGACCTCGCGCAGGTGTAGTTCCATCGCCGCCGCCGCGGCCGTGCCGTCGTGGGCCGCGACGGCCGCGTAGATGCGGTGGTGTCCTTCCAAGGACAGGCGACGGGCGTGGCGGGTGCGATGGGACAGGGTGCGGGTGCGGCGGGTCCAGTCGGTGGTCATCGTGCAGAGCGTGACCAGCAGCGGGTTCTGCGCGGCATGCGCGAGCAGGGTGTGGAATTCGATGTCGAGGCGCAGGGATTCGGCGGGGGAGAGGGTGTCGCTGGATCGGGTCAGCACGTCGTCGAGGGACAGCAGGTTGGAGTCGACGGCCCGCAGCGCGGCCAGTTCGGCGATGCGAGGCTCCACCAGATCACGCAACTCGGTGGCGTAACCGAGCTCGATATCGAGCTCCGCCAGCCCACCCGCGAGATCGCCCGCGCGGCGCGGCATGTCGATGACGGTGCTGCCCCGCCCCTGCCGGCGTTCGATGAGCTTCTTGGATTCCAGCTCGAACATGGCTTGGCGCAAGGAGGATCGAGACACGCTCATACTCGCCGCCAGTTCCCGCTCGGGCGGCAGCCGATCGCCCGCGCGAAGCTCACCGCTGGTGATCAAACCCTCCAGGTGCGCCGCCACCTCCGCGCTGACACTGCGTGCGCGCCGACGGAGCGGCGGAATCGATGCCGTCACGAGCCCGAGTCTAAATCCCTTCCCGGGCACGCCATTTCGTGGAGGTAAAACACGAGTTACGTTAGGTTTCGCGGCCCGACCTCGATCGTTCGGCTGACTTATGGTCGGCACATCGGATGGTCCGACCAATTTCTGGTCGGGGAGGGAAGGTAGCGACGTGACGTCGATCGTGCGGGGGTTCGCCCCGGCGTTTCCGGTACTGCAACAGGGCGAAGGAATCGGCGTCGGCGCCGACTATCTGCCGGTCGACCCGTCGGCGGTGCTGTGGGGCCGTCTGCCCCGCACCGGCGACCGCCCCGTCGCGACTATCGCGCCGGGAGCGACCATCGTGATCGACACCGTAAGTCACGAAGGCATTCTCGACGACCAGGGCTCGGACCCGGTGGCGTACTTCGGGCGGCACGGCGTCGACCGTGACCAGGTCCTCGCCGACGCCATCGACGTGGCGGGCACTCGCCGCCGCGACTCGCTGGCCGGCCCGCACATCATCACCGGCCCGGTCGCGGTGACCGGGGCTCAACCCGGCGACCTGCTCGCCATCCGCATCGACGCGTTGTCCATGCGCGCGCCCTACGGCGTCGTATCCACCCGGCACTCACGCGGCGTACTGGCGAACAAGGTTGGATTCGACGGCAACTACGGACAGTTCTGTGCCGTCGAAGAGCGGGACGGGGCATGGTACGGGTCGATGCCGATGCATCCGGATCGGATGCGGCAGGCCAGCTTTCCGCTGAATCCGTTCCTGGGCATCATCGGTGTCGCGACGGACACGGACAGCCGGGTGTCCTCGGTGCCGCCGGGACTGCATGGGGGCAATATCGATATCCGCCGGTTGACGGCCGGGGCGACACTGTTCCTGCCGGTGCAGGTGCCGGACGCGCTCTTCTATATCGGTGATCCCCACTTCGCCCAGGGGAATGGGGAAGTGGCGCTCACGGCATTGGAAGCGCCGCTGCGGGCCACTTTGACGGTCGACATCATTCCGGCCGCGCAGGTCGCGGCCGGACTCGGGCGGGGTATCGGGCCATTCGCGGCCTCCCATGGGCTGCTGATTCCCACGGGCTTGAGCGAAGACCTGAACAAAGCGCTCGAACTGTGTGTGCGCAATGCCATCGAACTGGTGGTCTCGTTGTTCGATGCCGACCCGCAGCAGGCGTACCTGTATCTCAGTGCCGCAGCGGATTTCAATATCTCGCAGGCCGTGGACCAGGTTCGGGGGGTGCACGGGGAAGTGCGGGTTTCGGACTTCGCCGGACATGCCGCCACCGAGCTGGCCAAGCGCGTGCTCGAGCGGGCGCGATGACGGCGGCACGGGCGATCCCGGACCCGGAGACTGACACCCGGGTATGGCGAGAGCGGGGCATGCCGCTCGTTCCCGCCACGGGTGACGGTCCGCTTTCCGGTCATACCGTGGCGGTGAAGGACCTCTACGCGGTCGCCGGATATCCCCTGGGAGGCGGGGTTCCGGAGTTCTTGGGGGAGCTGGAGCATGCGCATGCCGCGGTCGTCTCTCAGCTGCTGGCTTCGGGAGCTGATGTCGCCGGGATCGCGCACACCGATGAATTCGCGTACAGCATCACGGGCGGCAACGGGCGCTACGGGATGCCGATCAATCCGGCGGCTCCGCAACGGATTCCGGGTGGATCATCCAGTGGATCGGCTGTGGCGGTCGCACGTGGTGAAGCCACGATCGGGTTGGGAACCGACACAGCGGGATCCATTCGAGTACCGGCCGCCTATCAAGGGCTGTGGGGTATTCGGACCTCGCACGGGTGTATCTCCACCGCCGGTATGCTGCCGCTGGCGGAATCCTTCGACACCGTGGGATGGATCACCCGTGACCTGGAGACGCTGCAGGCTGTCGCCGAATGCCTGCTGCCCGAGCAGGATGCGGCTCCGGCCGAGCTCGTGGTCGATCGCAGCCTGTGCGCGGTGGCCGACGACGAGGTTGCGGCCGCGAGCCTCGACGCGGCGGCTCGGCTCGGAGCTGTCGACCACGACATGAACGCCGACCTCGACGGCTGGTTCAGTGCGTTCCGTGTGGTCCAGGCCTTCGAGGCTTGGAGAAACCATGGTGAGTGGATCATGCGGCATCCCGCTGCGCTGGAATCCGAAGTGGCGCAGCGCTTCGAGGTGGCCTCGGCGGTAACGACAGAACAAGCGAATGATGCGCGGGGGGTGCTGCGGGAAGCGGCGGATGCGCTTCGGGCCGCATTGAGCGGGCGGATCCTTGTGTTGCCGACCACCGCTACGCTGGCGCCGCCTCGGACGGCTTTGGCGGGGGCGTTGGAATCTGGGCGGGCGCGGACTTTGCATTTGACGTGTTTGGCTTCGATTGTTGGGGGGCCGGCGGTTAGTTTTCCATTGCCTGGGGTGCGGGGAATTCCGAGTGGTTTGTGTTTAGTTGGGGCGGCCGGTATGGATCGGAGTTTGCTCTCAACAATTGCTGAAAAGGGTTGCGATACTGGACATTTCGGGTTCCCAGGGTGATCGTGTGGGCGTAGAATTAGCACATGGATTCGAATGGGGTGACACTCGACGACTGCGGTATCGCTGAACTGGCGGCCGCGGTTGCGACCCTGGCTGAATCCGTTCAGAACTCGGCGATGACTCAGTTCTCCGATGAGGATGTCGTCACCTTGATGCGGGAGCTGGAAGCCTGCAAGCGGCAATTGGCGGCGTTGGATACGCGGCTGATCATCGAAGCTGGCGAGCGGTCGCTGCATGCGCGTTCGGGTGCGGGGAAGATGGTGCCGTTTCTGCGGCATACCCTGGGGCTGTCGCGGTATGACGCGGCGTTGCGGGTGAAGGTCACCCACCATTGCGGGGAATTCTTCGAACCGAGCGGACACCTGCGGCCCGCGGTGCTCCCTGTCATGGCCGAAGCTTTTGCCGCCGGAGACATTTCCCGCGATCACGTCCGCAACATCATGGACGTCATGGACCACCTCCCGACCGACATCCCCACCGAAGCCCGCGTGGAAGCCGAGGAGATTCTCGTCTCGTACTCGCGTGAAGGCTGGCCCGATGACCTGCCCAAGATCGGGCGCGACATCCTCGCCCGCCTGGATCCGGACGGGAAGGTTGTCTCCGATGCCGACCGTCGCCGTCGACGCGGGATCACCCTGTGCCGCCCCGGCGTGGATGGCATGTCCCGCATCGAAGGATGGATCACTCCCGAGCTGCGGGCATGCCTGGATGCGGTATTCGCCAAGCTCGCCCGGCCCGGCATGTGCAACGTTGAAGACCCGGAAAGCCCTTCTGCCTCTGGTGGGTTCATCGCTGACAGTGTTCTCGATGCTGCCGCGCGCCGGGACGGGCGTGATGTGGGGCAGCGGACCCACGACGCGCTGATGGCGCTGGTTCAGCCGGGCGTGAACATGCGTGCGCTGGGTATGCACCGGGGTCTGCCGGTCGAGGTCGTGCTCACCATGAGCCTCACTGATCTGGAGAACGGGACCGGGGTCGTGACCACCAACACCGGCACTCAGATCTCCATCAACGAGGCACTGAAGATGGCTGAGGGAACCCACCCGGTGATCGCGGTCCTCGACGGAGACGGGATGCCGCTGTACCTGCAGCGGTCCCGCCGCACCGCGAACCGGGCCCAACGCCTGGCACTGATCGCCCGTGACAAGGGCTGTACCCGCCCGGGTTGTGAACAACCCGCCTCGATGTGCGCCGCACACCACGTCACCGATTGGGCCAAAGGCAGACCTACCGACATCAACAACCTGACTTTGGCGTGCGATCACTGCCACGCGTTGATCAGTGACGGGCCCGATGGGTGGAAAACCGTTGTCATGGGCAAAGACTCACCCCATCGAGGCCGAACGGGATGGATTGCTCCGAAAAGTGTTGACCCCACCGGAACTCCCCGGGTGAACGATCGCCATCACGTGGGGCAGTCGATCGCGGCTGCGGTCGATTTCAGTTGTCGAAAGTGGCGCTCACGGGCTGCGTGAAACCGAGCTGCTCGTGTCGCACTGGCGTGCGCAAAACTACATAGAGTGTGGTCGCCTCGCCTGCCCTACCGGACCTGGGCTGACGCCGAGCCGGGAGCCGTGACCCGCCGATCCCGGCCCACGGACTGCACGGATCACCTTCTCGAGACAAAGACCCAAAGACCCAAAGACCCAAAGACTCGGGGACGCGGGGGCACGAGACGACCCCAGCCCTTCCCCCCAGCACACTTCACAGTGCGTGTACCTCGACAACTTCAGAGTGCTTGTACCCCCACACCGGGACGATCCACGGCCGAGCCGTAATGGGGCTGGAAGGTGAGCGAGCCTCCCCAACCCAGCCAGCCCCTCTCCCTTCTCCAGGCATCTTTATCTTTAGTCCTTCTTTTAGCCCTTGGCCCCAGGCCCAATCAGTTCCTGCGTACGGGTAGTCCGAGCTGTCACCCGACCGCCTTTGAAGACATAGTTCCTGTCAGGCCGATCAAGCAATGCATCGCCGAGCCGATAGCTGGATAACACAACCAGATCCGCAACCGCCCCCACCTTCACCCCGTACCTGTCGGCGATCCCGATAGTCTGCGCAGCTTCGGTCGTAGCCATCGCAAGAACACGAGTCAAATCCTCCGGCCCCGACAGATGCCCGGTCTGAGCCAGAAACAACCCGATATCGAGCATGTCCGCATTCCCAAACGGAGTGAAGGCATTCCGAACGTTATTGGACGAGTACGCGGTAGTGACCCCCGCTTCCCAAAGCTCACGAACGGGCGCGATACCCCGCCGCACATTGACGGGATCAGATCGCCCACCAAGATGCATATCGGTGGCAGGCAGCGGAACGACCGAAATCCCCGCCGATGCCAGACGTTCCAGGGTGCGAGCCCGGTCAACGGGCGAACGGCCGGCCAGAGACGTCATGTGCCCCAGCGTGACTCGCCCATGACGTCCGGTGAGCTCGGTGAGTTCCGCGATGTAGTCGGCCATCGCGTAGCGGGGATCGGACGCGTCGTCGGCGAAGTCGGCGTGAATGTCGAGCGGAACATCGAATTCGGCAGCCAGGTCGAAGATGAGGTCGACATGGCGACGGGAGTCGTCGACGGTGCTCTCGTTGTAGGCGCACCCGCCGAGGACGTCGGCACCCGCGTAGAGGCTTTCACGCAGCAGATCGAGGGTGCCGGGGGCTCGGAGGATTCCTTCCTGAGGGAAGGCGACGATCTGGAGATCGAGGCGGTCGCGGTACTCCTCGCGGAGGTCGAGCAGGGCGGTGACACCGCGGAGTCCGACGATCGGGTCGACGTCGGGGTGGGCGCGGATGGCGGTGGTGCCGTTGGTGATCGCCATGTCGAGCACGCGGCGGGCGCGGTCTCGGATGGCGGGGACGGTGAAGCCGCGCTTGAGTTCGGCGGTCACGCTGATCGCCCCGGCGAGCGTGCCGTCGGGGTTGGACTTCTCGGAGTCCAGCAGCGCCTTGTCCAGGTGGAGATGGGCTTCGACGAGGCCGGGGATGACCACGCGCCCGGCGCAGTCGATCTCGTCGGCGCCGTGCTCGGGTAGCCGGTGGCCGATCGCGACGATCACGCCCCCGGCGATCGCGATATCGACCAGGTCCGTGTCGTCGGCGATGCGGGCGGCCCGCAAGACCAGATCCACGCTCGGCGGAAACGAATCCGTCACGGCTACCTCCCTGAGACGAAGTGACTCAGTTTTGTATACGAGGGCCGTGTTTCGTGCGGGGGCGGTATTTGCTTCCCCGATGTTACGAAGCGCGCGACGCCGAACCGTTCTGCGGCGCAGCGTCTTCGGCGCGCTGCCGGAAGCGGTACGCGGAGGCGGCGTGCGCGATATGGGCGGTGACGACGGCACCCGCGCGCTCGGGGTCTCCCGCTTCCAGGGCCGCGCAGATCTGTTCGTGCTCGTGCCAGGAATCGTTGGCGCGACGGGGGAGTTCGACCGAGTAGACCCAGGCGATCTTCCAGCTCAGCTGCATGATCAGCTGCGCGAGCAAGGTACTGCCGGACGCCTCGGCGAGCACCTCGTGGAAACGACTGTTGAGGCGAGCCAGCTCGTCGAGGCGGCCCGCCCGGACCGCGTCCTGGCCGAGAGCGGTGAGTTCCTTGAGCCGGCCGAGCTGCTCGGGGGTGCGGCGGACAGCGGCACGGGAGGCGCACAGGGGTTCCAGGCGGGCGCGGATCTCCAGCAGGTCGGCGGCCTCGTCCTCGGTGAGAGCCGCCACGAAGACCCCCGCATAAGGGCGTGACGAGGCGAAACCCTCGGCTTCGAGCGTGCGCAACGCTTCCCGGACGGGAACGCGCGATACCCCGTAGTGCTCGGCCAGCGCATCCTCTGTGAGTCGCTGGCCGGGGGCGTATGCGCCGCGGATGATGTCGTCGCGGATGGCGCGACACAGCTGGTGCGGTGTCATGCGCCCGGCGGTACTGGTCACTACGGCCTCATCAGGAAGTCGGTGGAACAGAGGTTTGCATACGATCCATCGTGGCCTGGGCCGACGGGATGCCGCAAATCTACTGCACGGTCATGAAATCTACTGAACAGCCGTGTGGCATTCGTGGGTCCGGCTGCGTCACAGCGGTTTCGGGTCGCCCCTGCCCGCCACTTTGTATACGATGCGGCCATCTTGTCCGGAAGGAATTCATGGATACCGCGCATCTCGTGCTCCTGTTCGCCGCCGGCGTGGGGGCCGGCATCTGCAACGCTATCGCCGGGGGAGGCAGCCTGCTGTCGTTCCCCGCGCTGCTGGCCACCGGGCTGCCACCGGTCACCGCGACCGTCACCAACTCGGTCTCGGTGTGGCCCGGCTACCTCGGCGGGGCCGCGGCGCTGCGCAAGCGGCTCGACGAACATCGCACCCTGGTACCGGGACTGATCCTCACCGGCGTCGCGGGCGCCAGCGGCGGTGTGATCGCCCTGCTGGCGGCGCCGCCGAAAGTGTTCGCGGCGCTGGTGCCCTATCTGATCCTGGCCGCCACCGCGTTGTTCGCGGCGCAGCCGCTGGTGTCGCGCAAGCTCTCCGAGCACGGCGCGGAATCACGGATTCGGCTGTTCGCGGGCGTGTTTCTCGGTGCGGCCTACGGCGCGTACTTCAATGGCGGCATGGGAATCGTGCTGCTGACCGCGCTGGCCCTGGGCATCGACGCCTCGATCACCCGGCTCAACGGTCTGAAAAGCCTGCTCACACTGACGGTTTCGAGTACGGCCGTGATCGCGGTCGCGCTGTTCGGGCCGGTGCAGTGGTCGGCGGTTGCGGTACTGGCTCCGGCCTGTCTGCTGGGCGGGGTCGTCGGCGCGCGGATCGCGGATCGGCTGCGGCCGGGCGCTTTCCGGGCGGTGGTGATCGTGTTCGGCGTCGGCGCGGGCACGGCCATGCTGCTGTCCTGACGCGCTACGGCTCAGCTCTCTACGAAACAGCTCTCCACGAAACAGCTCTCCCTACGACAGAGGTGGCGAATCCCATGAACGATCTCCTACTGCACGGCGGACGGCCCTGGACTCCCGGCGCCCCACTCACCGTGGCCGACATCCTGATACGCGACGGGCGGATCGCCGCGATCGGACCCGCGCTCAGCGCGGACGGCATCGAAGCCGTGGATCTGGCCGGTGCACTGGTGCTTCCGGGACTGGTCGACGCACACTGCCATCTCGACAAGACGATGTACGGCGGACCATGGGTGCCCAACACCGGAGGCCGCACCCTGGCCGGGCGAATCGCCAACGGTGAGGGCCGCCGCGACGAACTGGGGCTGCCCAGCGCCGACTACGCGTCGAACCTGCTCGGAGCCATGGTGTCCGGGGGAACCGCGCACGTGCGCAGCCACATCGACATCGATCCGGAGGTGGGGTTGCGCGGGGTGGAAGCCGTGCGTGCGGCCGCGGCCCGGCACGCGGATCGCGTCGACGTGCAGCTCGTGGCGTTTCCGCAGGGCGGACTGCTGTCCCGGCCCGGGACCGCCGAACTGCTGGAAGCGGCGCTGGCCGACGGGGTGGAGGTGATCGGCGGGCTGGACCCCGCCGGCTACGACGGGAATCCGAACGGGCAGCTCGATGTGCTGTTCGACCTCGCCGAGAAGTACGGCGCGGGCATCGATATCCATCTGCACGATCGCGGCGCGCTGGGCGCCTGGCAGTACGACCTGATCGCGGCCCGCACCAAGGCGACGGGGCTGGCGGGGCGGGTGACCATCAGCCACGCCTACGCGATGGGCGAGATCGAGCCCGGTGAACAGCGCCGGATCGCGGAAAGCCTCGCCGACGCCGGGGTTTCCATGGTGACCTGCGCGGTCGGCAGTTCACCGGTGGTACCGGTCCGGGTGATGGCCGCGGCCGGGGCCGGGCTGGCGCTCGGGAACGACGGCATCCGGGACCTGTGGACGCCCTACGGAGACGGCGACATGCTGCGCCGGATCATGCAGGTCGCGTTCCGGGATCGGCTGGTCGCCGATGAGGAGATCGAGCTGGCGCTGGCCGCGGGTACCTACGGCGGCGCGGCGTTGCTCGGAATCGAGGACTACGGGTTGCGCGTGGGAGCGGCTGCCGATCTGTTCACGGTGGACGCCGAAACGCCTGCGGCAGCGGTGGTTTCCGTGCCCCCGCGTGCGCTGGTGGTAAAGCGTGGACGCGTGGTTGCACGGCACGGCTCGCTGGTCGGCGACTGACGTTCAGAACCGCTGCGCTGCTGATCGCGTCGTGTGCCCGGTGCTCACCGCCCGCGCGGTGCGGGGGTGACAGGTGTTCCACATGAGGTGGTGATCGGGTCCGGTCCCGAGGTCGGCGGCTGATCACGTTGCGCGGTCGGCGGCTTGTCGTACCGGCTGCGCCGCAGGCCGGGTCGGTGCTGGTCGCGCCGCCTGCACCGCAGGTGTTCGCTGGGCTGGGTCGGTGCTGATCGGCAGTTGATCCACACCCCCGATGATCGACCGGCTCGTCCGCCGGCGCCGCACGTGTTCGTGCGGCCGGGCCGGTGCTGGCGTTCCGCCGGCCGCCGGCACGAACCTCCCTCTCCCTCAACAATATTGTATACGAAACAAGCGTGTAATCGGGTGGACCGCGTTCGGCAATGAGGGGCCGATAGAACTGTGGACATGCGCACCACCGCCTCAAACACCGTCAAAGGTCAAGGCCCGGACGGGGATACGGACACCGCAGCGGGCGGTAACGTATACACCGATCCCGCCTTGGCTTTTCATCATGTCGGCCTGACCTTCGAGAACGGCACCCACGCGCTCGACGGCATCGATATCGCCATCCGGCCGGGGGAATTCGTCTCCCTCGTCGGGCCCTCCGGTTGCGGCAAGTCCACGCTGCTGCGACTGGCGGCCGGATTCGAGAAGCCGACCGCCGGAACGATTTCCGTCGCTACCGGCAAGCTGGGATACGTCTTCCAGGAGGCGACCCTGCTGCCGTGGCGGTCGGTGCTGCGGAATGTGGAACTGCCCGCCGAACTCGCCGGAGTGGACAAGGCGACCCGCCGGGCCGCAGCCAAGGCGGCCCTGGAGTTGGTCGGGCTCACCGGATTCGAGAACCACAAGCCGGCGCAGCTCTCCGGCGGCATGCGGATGCGCACGTCGATCGCGCGCGCCCTCACCGGCGAGCCGGAACTGTTCCTGTTCGACGAACCCTTCGGCGCCCTCGACGAGATCACCCGGCAACGGCTGAACGAGGAGGTGAGCGGGCTGTATCGGCGTTCCGGATTCACCGGCGTGTTCGTGACCCATTCGGTCGCCGAAGCAGTGTTCATGTCGACCCGGGTCGTCGTGCTGACCGGGCGGCCCGGACGCGTGGCGGCCGATATCACTGTGCCGCTGGACTTTCCGCGATCACCGGAGCTGCGGTACTCGGCCGAGTTCGCGGCCGTCGCGGCGGAGGTGTCGGCGGCGTTGCACGACGCCGAACGGGGTACTGCCCAGCCGCTGGGGAGGGCAGCATGACCGCCGCCACTGAGAGCGAGATCGCCGTGTTTGAGACAGACGACGCGACCGCAGTGCCCGAGACAGACGGCGAGACCGCAGTGCCCGAGGTCGGCGATGTGACTACCGCGCCGGAGGTCGGCGATGTGACTACTGTGCCGGAGGTTCGCGAGATGACTACTGTGCCCGAGGTCGGCGGCGCGGCCACCGCGCCCGAGGAAGGCGGCGAGCCCCGGCGTCCGGCCCTGAAGGTGCGCTGGCCCTTCGCGATCGCGCCGGTCCGGGTGTTCGCGCCGGTCTTCGTGTTCGTGCTGGTCATGTCCGCATGGTCGATCGCGAGTCATCTACTGATCGCCCCGGAATCCCGATTCCTGCTGCCGCCGCCGGAAGCGGTGGTGTCCAAGGGGCTGCTCGACGCCGCGACTCGCGCCGAGATCCTGCAGGCGCTGGGCGCGACCGTGCAGATCGCGCTGGTCGGGCTGGTGATCGCGATCGTGCTGGGCGTGGCGTTCGCGGTGATCATGAGCCAGGCCCGCTGGGCGGAGTACTCGCTCTACCCGTATGCCGTGATCCTGCAGACGATTCCGGTGCTGGCCGTGGTGCCGCTGTTCGGGTTCTGGTTCGGCTACGAGTTCGGCAGCCGGGTCATCGTGTGCGTCATGGTGTCGCTGTTCCCGGTCATCACCAACACGCTGTTCGGCCTGAAGTCGGTGCAGGCCTCCGAGCACGACCTGTTCACTCTGCACGGTGCCAATCGCTGGCAGCGGCTGCTGAAACTGCAACTCCCGGCAGCGCTTCCGGCCATGATCTCCGGCTTCAAGATCTCGGCGGGCATGGCCGTGATCGGTTCGATCGTCGCCGACTTCTTCTTCCGGCAGGGCGACCCGGGCATCGGCCGCATGATCGACGTGTACCGGCAGCGGCTGGCCACCGAGGAACTGCTCACCTCGCTGCTGCTGTCCTCTCTGGTCGGGCTGATCCTGTTCTGGATCTTCGACTTCCTGGCCGGGCGCGTGGATCGCGCGCACGGCAAGCGCGCCGGCCGGTAGCCGGAACCGCTGCTCCCGCAGGTCATCTCAACCCCGCTGTGTCTGAACCCCACCGTGTCTCAACCACTGTGTCTCAACCCCAAGGAATGCTCGTGAAGAATCGTGTCCTCGCCGCTGCCGCTCTCGCCGGGAGCGTCCTGCTCACCGCCGCCTGCGGGGGAGGGGCGTCCACCCCGAAACCCACCGGACAGGGTGCGCTGGCCGGTGTCTGTCCGGCCACCGTCGTCATCCAGACCGACTGGTTCGCCACACCGGAACGCGCGGCCGCCTATCAGCTGGTCGGGCCGAACGGCACCGTCGACGCCAAGAAGGGCGCCTACTCCGGCCCGCTGGGTGACACCGGGGTGAATGTCGAAGTGCGGCTGGGTGGTCCGTTCCTGGGCGGCCAGCCGGTGGCGGCGCAGATGTACCAGGATAACTCCATCACCCTGGGCCTGGTGCCCACCGACGAGCAGGTGCGGGCGCGGGCCAAGTTCCCGCTCACCGGCGTCTTCGCGTCCCTGCAGAAGAACCCGCAGATCGTCATGTGGGATCCCGCCACCTACACGGTCAACTCGTGGAAGGACGTGGCCGCCACCGGCGCCCCGATCCTGTACTCCGAGGGCAAGATCTACATGGACTACCTGATCGCCAACGGCGACGTGAAGAAGGAACAGGCCGACGCCTCCTACGACGGCACGCCGAGCCGGTTCGTCGCCGAACACGGGCGGGTCATGCAGCAGGGTTACGTCTCCAACGAGCCCTACCGCTGGGAGCACGACGTCAAGGGCTGGCTCAAGCCGACCGGTCACCTGCTGGTCGCCGACGCCGGCTACGAGGCCTACCCGCACGCCTGGTCGGTCCGATCCGGTGAACTCGACAAGCTGCGCCCCTGCCTGCAGAAGCTCGTCCCCATGCTGCAGCAGGCCCAGATCGACTACGCCACCAACCCCGAACCCACCAATCAGGCCCTGCTGAAGATCGCCCAGGGCATCCCGGACGGCCCGCCCATCACCGCCGGCGGCAACGCCGACTCGGTCAAGGTGCAGCTGAAGGAGAAAATCATCGCCAACGGCCCCGGCAATACCCTCGGCAACTTCGACCTCGACCGTGTCACCCGCTCCATCGCCCAGGTCACCCCGCTCCTGCGCGCCAAGGGCCGGGAAGTACCGGACAACCTGACCGCCAAGGATCTGGTCACCAACGAATTCATCGACCCCGCAAAGGGTCTGAAGCAGCAGGGCTGAGGTCGGGGAGAACCATGTCGAACCACGAGTACGAGCACGAACCGGTCCCGGCCGCGGCCCGCCGCAGCCTCCTCTCGGTGGCCGCGGTCTGGGCCGGATTCCCGATGTGCCTGGGCAACGCGGTCTTCGGCGGACTGATCGTCTACAGCCAGGGCATGGGTCGTGGCCTGCTGGCTATCCTGCTCGGCAACCTACTGCTGTTCGGTTACATCGGCACGTTGAGCTGGATCGGCGGGCAGACCGGCCGCAACTTCTCGCTGCAGGCGCGGCGCGCCTTCGGCGACCGCGGGCGCGCGGTGGTGGTCGGGTTCCTGGCCACCGTCGTGATCGGCTGGTTCTCCTATCAGGTCGGCTTGACCGGCACCACCCTCGAAGGGATGTACGGGTGGAGTCCGATGTGGGGTGGGCTGCTGGGCGGAGTGTTCTTCGTCCTGCTCACCCTCGCCGGCATCCGCGCGCTCTCGTTGATCGGCCTGATCGGGACGCCACTGTTCCTGCTCATGGCCGGTCTCGCGGTGTATTACGGTCTCGGGCACGGGCATTCGCTGTCCGGCGCGTTCGGCTACGCGGGCGGCGATGGCCCGCTGGGCTTCTGGGCGTGCGTGAGCATCGTGGTCGGCGGCTTCGCCGACTCGGGCACCATGACCGCCGATTTCACCCGCTGGGCCCGCGACGGCCGGGCGGGGCTGGTGGCGGCGGCCTCGGCTTTCCCCTTCGCCAACTCCATCGCCTTCCTCATCGGCGGTCTGGTGGTGGCGATCGGCGGGGCCGCCGACCCGGCGAACAACGGCGGAGCGTTCCTGGGCCTGCTGGCCGGGCACGGGGCGCTCGTCACCGGACTATCGGTGCTGTTCGTCTTCGCGAACCTGGGATCTGTTGCGGCGCACTGTCTCTACAACGGCGCTGTGGGCTGGGCCGGGATCACGCCGCTGCGGATGCGGCCGCTGGCGGTGGCGCTGGGCCTGATCGGCACCGTGGTGGCGCTGACCGGAGTCTGGGCGCACATCGTCAACTGGCTGGTACTGCTGGGCGTGGTGGTGCCGCCCATCGGCGCGGTGCTGATCGTCGACTATGTGCTGGCGCGTCGCCGCGAGGCGGCGCCGGCCACGGTGCGGCCGATCGCGTTCGCGGCGTGGGGGATCGGGGCGGTGGCCGCCGGTCTCGCGCACTATCACCTGCCGGGTTCGGTGGACGCGGTGATCGGTTTCGTCACGGCCGCCGCGGTGCAGGCCGGAGTCAGCGCGTTCCGGCCGGCGGCCGAGCTGCGGCCCACGGTCGCCACCTCGTCGGTTGCTGCCTGAGGAGGCGCGGTGAATTCCGCTGAGCGCGAAGAACTGTGCTTCCTCCCCGCGACCGAGCTGGTGGCGCGGGTCCGGTCGCGGGAGTTGTCGCCGGTGGAGATCACCGACGCGGTTCTCGGCCGCATGCAGGAGGTGGATCCGCTGGTGCACGCCTTCTGCACCCCCACCCCGGAGCTGGCGCGGCAGCAGGCCGCGCGGGTCGCCGACGATCTGGTTCGTGGCCTGGATCCGGGACCGCTCGCGGGAGTTCCCCTGGGCATCAAGGATCTGTTGTCCACCAAGGGGATTCGCACCACCTCCGGGTCCTGGGTGTATCGGGACCACATCCCCGACGAGGACGACATCGTCGTCGAGCGGGTACTGGCGGCGGGTGCGGTCTGCCTGGGCAAGACCAATACCTCCGAATTCGGGTACAGCGCGACCGGACTCAACCCGCTGTTCCCGTCCACCCGCAATCCCTGGGACACCGCGCTGAGCCCGGGCGGTTCCAGCGCCGGATCGGCGGCCGCGGTCGCGGCCGGGCTCGGGCCTGTTGCGTTGGGCAGCGACGGCGGCTGCTCGGTGCGCGCACCCGCCGCACTGTGTGGGCTGGTCGGCGTCAAACCGTCCATGGGCCGGGTACCGGTGTATCCGGGCTGCCGTGACGAACGGCTGCCCGGCGTATCCGGTTGGGAGAGCATCGAACACATCGGCCCGCTCACCCGCACCGTCGCCGACGCCGCCCTGCTGCTGTCGGTCCTCGCGGGACCCGACCCGCGCGATCGGCATTCGATTCCGTGCGGGGACGTGGACTGGATCGCCGCGGCGCGCGACGGCGGCGATCGCCCGGACACGGTGGCCGGGTTGCGCGTCGGATTCAGCCCCGACCTCGGCTATCTTCCGGTCGATCCCGCCGTGCGTGCGGTGGTCGAACACGCGGTGCGCGAGGTGGTGGAAGGGCGGCTCGGCTGCCGCGTCGAACCGGTGCGGCCCGGCTGGTCCGACCCCGCCGCGGCCTTCTCCGCCCTCATCATGGCCGAGACCGACCTGAGCGGCATGCGAGCGATGGCCGACGAGCACGCCGGCCGCATGTCCCCGCACCTGGTCGCCTGGCTGCGCGGGCCGTGGACCGCACAGGATTTCAGTGACGCCAATATCGCGCGCAAGGCCCTGGTCAACGCGATGGCCCGGCTCATGCGCGGCTACGACGTCCTCATCACCCCCACCACCGCCGTCCCGGCCTTCCCGGTCGGCATACCCGGCCCCGGAATGATCGACGGCACCGCGGTTTCCGACTCCACCTGGATCGGCTTCAACTATCCGGCCAACCTGACCGGCCAGCCCGCGGTGAGTATTCCGGCGGGCTGGACCGACACCGGACTGCCGGTGGGGCTACAGATCATCGGCCGCCACCTCGCCGACGAGACGGTCCTGCGGCTGGCCGCCGCCATCGAGAGCGTTGCGCCGTGGGCGCATCGCCGCCCGGAGCTCATTACTCCGGGCAGTCGTCAGGAGTGGGCGCGGGGCTGATGGGGTTCCGCGCAGGCCGTGGACAGTTGCCGGACGACGAGGTCGAGGAAGGCGTCGACCTCGTCGCGGTGGTAGGCGGGGACACCGTCGGGGGCGAGGTGGAAGGTGATGGCCCGAACGTCCTCGGGGGTGAGGCCGTTGGGGCCGCGGTGGGCCAGGGTGGCGGCCAAGCGGTCCAGGAAGACGGCGACCTCGTCGGCCATGTAGCCGGGGAAACCGTATGGGGGAGTGGAGAATTGGATGTGCAGCACGTCATCGTGGGTCAACGGGTCGTGGGTGCGGCCCGCGGGTAGGCGGCTGCGGCCGAGGCGTAAGTACTCCAGTTCCATGCACAGTTGGTCGAGGAAGTCGTCGACCTGTTCGATGTCGTAGCCGCGGTGTCCGGGTGGGGGCCCGTCGAATTCGACGAGCCGGATGTCGGCGACGGTGAGGCGGTCGAGTCCGGCCATGGTGTCGGCGATGCGCGCGCAGAAGGCGTCCACCTGGGCGGGGTGGTAGCCGTGGGGCCCGAACGGGGCGGGGCCGAACCGGCGGCGGCGGACGTCCTCGGGGGTCACCCGGGTCATTGTGCCAAGAGGGTGGTGTCCGAATTACTTCCGCCCCTTGCGAATCCGGCCGCACCGGACAAACGGGTCCGTTTGTGCACGGTGGTCACGCCGCGGTCAGTGCTTGCGCACGCCGTCGATGAGCAGATGCCGGATGGCGTGGCTGAGATTGTCGACCGCCTTTTCGTCGGGGGTGCGGATGCCGTGCACGATGGCGGCCAGCAGCATGCCGGTGACCGCGCGCGCGGTATTGACGGTGTCGAGATCCGCACGCAGATAACCGCGTTCGACCCCGTGCTCGAGGTAGCCGGCGGTCAGTGAGTCGGCGGTGTCGAGCAGGCCGTAGAGCCGTGCGGTGAGTTCGGAGTCGATGCCGGTGGCCTGGAACAGCAGCAGCTGCGCCACCCGCCGATCCTCGAGGAAGATCCGGTTGAGCGCGTCGCCGATGCGGTCCACCTGCGCCCGGTACTCCTCGAGACTGTCCGCGGCGTCGGGGGCGTTGTCGGTGCCCAGCGATTCGATGATCCGCGCGGCCAGGTCGTCGATGACGTGGTCGATGATGTCGCGCTTGTTCTCGAAGTACCGGTAGAAGGTGCCGTGCCCGATGCCCAGCTCGGCGGCGATGTCGGCGATGCCGGTGGCGTGATAGCCCTTCTCGGCGAAACACGCGAACGCGGTGTCGATGATCTCCCGGCGGAGTTCGGCCTTGCGTCGTTCGATTCTCGAGGATGGCTTCGTCACGAGCCCGATGATACGGTGATCACAAACGGAATGAGATGTCATTCCGTGACATGTGAATCAGTTCATGGCATCAACACAGCTTCAGCGGGAGGTTCGGCGTGGCACCTCAGTACGACGCCATCGTGGTCGGGGCGGGTTTCGGCGGCATGGGTGCGGGCATCGAGCTCGATCGGCTCGGCCTGGGCAACTTCCTGATCCTCGAACGCGAGGACGACCTCGGCGGCACCTGGCACGTCAACCACTACCCGGGCCTGGCCGTCGACATCGCCTCGGTCACCTACTCGTACTCCTTCGAGCCCAACCCGCACTGGTCGCGATTGTTCGCCCCGGGTTCGGAGCTCAAGAAGTACGCCGAACACGTCGCCGACAAATACGACCTGCGCCGGCGCATGCGCTTCGGCACCACCGTCGGCGGCGCGCGCTGGGACGAGGAACAGCACTGGGTGGTCGCGGTCGAGAACGGTGAATCCCTCACCGCGCGTTACCTGATGGCCGCCACCGGCTTCCTGTCCCAGCCCTACACCCCGCCGTTCCCGGGCATCGACAGCTTCGCGGGCAAGATCATCCACACCACCGCGTGGGAGGACGGTTTCGACCTCACCGGCACCAAGGCCGCCATCATCGGGACCGGCGCCACCGCCGTGCAGCTGATCCCCGAGGTCGCCAAGAAGGCGCAGGCGCTCACCGTCTTCCAGCGCACCCCGATCTGGGTCGTCCCCAAGGTCGACGCCCCCATCCCGCCGAGCGTGCAGAAGCTGTTCGAGCGAGTTCCGGTGACGCAGAAGGCCGCTCGCCTGATCAACACCTCCATGCTGGAGGCGCTCATGGTGGTCGGCGTGCTGCACTTCAAGCAGGCCAAGCCGCTCAACAAGGCCGCCGGACTGCTGGCCAAGGCGCACCTGCGCACCCAGGTCCGTGACAAGCAGACCCGCGAGAAGCTCACCCCCGACTACGATTTCGGCTGCAAGCGGCCCACCTTCTCGAACCTGTACTTCAAGACCTTCAACGAGCCGCACGTACGGCTCGAGACCAACTCCATCGAGCGCATCGAACCCGACGGCATCGTCACCGCCGACGGCCACAAGACCGAGGTCGACACCCTCATCCTGGCCACCGGATTCAACCTGTGGGACGTCAACTTCCCGGCCATCGAGATCATCGGCCGCGAGGGGCGCAACCTCGGAAAGTTCTGGCGCGACAACCGTTTCCAGGCCTACGAGGGCATCACCGTGCCGAAGTTCCCCAACTTCGTCAGCCTCAACAGCCCCTACTCCTACAGCGGTCTGTCCTACTTCACCACCATCGAGGCGCAGATGAAGCACATGGCGCGCCTGTTCGGGGAGATGTTCCGCCGCGGCGAGCAGGTCTTCGAGGTCACCGAGCGCGCCAACGCCGAATTCCTGGACCGTGTCACCGACAAGCTCGGCTCGTCGGTGTTCTACGGCGGCGAGTGCTCGACCGCGCGCAGCTACTACTTCAATCAGCACGGTGAGGCCGCGCTGCTGCGCCCGACAAGCACCCTGAACGCCCACCGCGAGGCGTCGAGTTTCCCGCTCGACGACTACAGCTACGGGCAGCAGACCGCCTGAGTCGGACTGTGCGGTCGGAAATATCGGTGCAACCCCGGGTAGCCGGCGAATCAGCCCTGGGCGAAAACCTGGAGGCACTGGGACAGGTCGGCGCGCGTTCTCTCAGGGATTACTGGCAGACTGTCGGGAAACGTACTGACTTACCACTGACCAGGAGCTGACTTCGACGATGGATCTTCTGCTGCCACTGCTGTTGGTTGCCCTGCTCATCCCCATGTTCCTCGGTGTACGCCGCCAGAAACGGGAGATGGCGAAGGTCACCGACATGCAGGACGCCCTGAAGGTCGGCGACCGGGTGGTCACCACGTCGGGTCTGTTCGGCACCGTGGTCGAACTCGATGACAGCACCGTCGATCTGGAGATCGCCGAAGAGGTCGTCACCACCTGGCTGCGCAAGTCGGTGCTCGAGGTTCGCAACGAGGACGAGGCCACCGACACCGAGGCCGTCGAGGCCGAGGACGCCGTCCCCGCGGACACCGCCACCCCCGCCGAAGCCGCCGACGACGCGCCGCGGCTGACCAAGGACTGAACACATCCAGCGCCATCGGCCGCTCCGGGAGACCGGCGGCCGGTGGCGCTGCGGCGTGTACCCGCACGTTCCACCTTCCATCCCGCCTAGGAGAAAAGTACTGTGCCACCTTCTCAGGGAACGGCGCATCCGCTGCGTTTGCTCGGTGTATACGCCGCGCTGGTGGCTTTGATGTTCGGCCTCATCTTCTTCACCGGCGACAAGCACCACACGCCGAAGCTCGGCATCGATCTGCAGGGCGGTACCCGGGTCACCCTGACCGCCCGCACCCCGGACGGCGGTAAGCCCAGCCAGGACAGCCTGAAGAAGGCCCAGGACATCATCGAGAAGCGCGTCAACGGACTCGGCGTCGCCGGGTCCGAAGTCGTCATCGAGGGTGACAACCTGGTGATCACGGTGCCCGGCGAGGACGGCGGGCAGGCGAAGTCGCTGGCCACCACCGCCAAGCTGTACGTGCGCCCGGTGCTCAACGTCACCGCGCCGCAGGTCGGCAAGCAGGCCCAGCCGCAGCCGACTCCGGCGGCCACGCCGAGCACCGCTCCGGCCGCGCCCAGCACCACCGCCTCCGCGCCGACCACCTCGGCCGAGGCGCCGGCCCCGCAGAACCGGGTGTTCCCGGAGCAGGCCCCGACCACTCCTTCTCCCGCTCCGGCGCCGAGCCCGCAGCAGTTGCAGCAGGAGATCGCGGCCGCGAAGGCGTTGCGGCAGAGCACCGATCAGACGGTGCAGTTGCAGGCCATGGCCACCATGGACTGCTCGAAGCCCGATCCGCTGCAGGGCAATGACGACCCGAACCTGCCGCTGGTGGCCTGCAGCAGCGACGGCACCGAGGTCTACCTGCTCGACAAGTCCAAGCTGGACGGCCAGGAGATCAAGAACGCTTCCGGCACACTGGATTCGCGTCAGGGCCGCTGGGTGGTGGACGTCGAGTTCAAGTCGAGCGGTTCCGATACCTGGGGCAAGCTGACCAACGAGTACGTCGGCAAGCAGCTGGCCTTCGCGCTCGACACCAAGGTGGTCAGTGCGCCGCGGGTCGAGTCCGGTAACCAGTTCGGCGGTAGCACGCAGATCAGCGGCAACTTCAACGCGACGACCTCCAAGGAGCTCGCGAACTCCCTGAAGTACGGCTCGCTGCCGCTGTCGTTCACCACCTCCGAGGCCGAGACGGTCTCGGCGACGCTGGGCATGTCCTCGCTGCGCGCGGGCCTGATCGCCGGCGCGATCGGCTTGGTGGCGGTGCTGCTGTACTGCCTGCTCTACTACCGCATGCTCGGCTTCCTGGCCGGCTTCTCGCTGCTCGCGGCGGGTGTGGCGGTGTACGCGCTGATCGTGCTGCTGGGCCGCTGGATCGGGTTCACCCTCGACCTCGCCGGTATCGCGGGTCTGATCATCGGTATCGGTATGACAGCGGACTCGTTCGTCGTCTTCTTCGAACGCATCAAGGACCAGATGCGTGAAGGCCGCAGTTTCCGTTCCGCGGTGCCGCGCGGCTGGCAGCGCGCGCAGCGCACCAACCTCTCGGGTAAGACGGTCTCGCTGATCGCTTCCGCGGTGCTGTACGTGCTGGCCGCGGGCCAGGTGAAGGGTTTCGCCTTCACCCTCGGTGTCACCACCGTGCTCGACGTCATCGTCCTGTACCTGGTGACCGCGCCGCTGATGATGCTGGTCTCGCGGTCGCCGTTCTGGGCCAAGCCGTCGGTGAACGGCCTGGGCGCAATTACAGATCTGGCACAGGAACGCAAGGCCACGGCCCGCGTCCTGGTGAAGGAGGCGTGATCATGGCCAAGTCCTCACCCATCATGGTGGATTCCGATTCGGAACTCGATTATGAGTCCGCGCCGATGGACAAGCGGCACAGCCTGTTCGAACGGCTCTACACCGGTACCGGTGGCTTCGAGATCGTCGGCAAGCGCAAGATCTACTACGGCATCGCGGCGGCGCTGATCGCCATCGCGATGGCCAGCATGGTGTTCAAGGGCTTCACCCTGGGCATCGACTTCGCGGGCGGTTCGCGGATTCAGCTGCCCGCCGCCGACAACGTCACCACCTCCAAGGTGGAGGACGTGTACCGGACCGCGCTCGGCCACGACCCGGTGACCGTGCAGAAGGTGGGCTCGGGCTCCTCGGCCACCATCCAGGTCCGTTCGGACACGCTGAATGCCGAGCAGGCCGACAAACTGCAGAACGCGCTGTTCGATGCCTTCCAGCCGAAGGATCGCAACGATCAGCCCAGCCGCAGCGCCATCAGCGTCGCGGAGATCAGCGAGACCTGGGGTGGCCAGGTCACCCAGAAGGCGCTGCTCGCCCTGGTCGTGTTCGTCGCATTGACCATGCTGTACATCGCGATTCGCTTCGAACGGGACATGTCCTTCGCGGCCATCGCCTCGCTGTTCTTCAACCTGATCGTGACGGCCGGCGTCTACTCGCTGGTCGGTTTCGAGGTGACGCCGGCCGCGGTCATCGGTCTGCTCACGATTCTGGGCTACGTGCTCTACGACAATGTCGTCGTCTTCGACAAGGTCGAGGAGAACACCAAGGGCGTGCTGCACCTGAGCAAGCACACCTACGGGGAGAAGGCGAACCTGGCGGCCAACCAGACGCTGATGCGGTCGATCAACACCACCGTCATCGGCATCCTGCCGATCATCGGCATGCTGGTGGTCGCGGTGTGGCTGCTCGGCGTCGGCACCCTGAAGGACCTGGCGCTGGTGCAGCTGGTCGGCATGATCGTGGGTGGCTACTCGTCGATCTTCTTCGCCGTGCCGATCCTGGTCTCCATCAAGGAGACCTGGGGTCCGGTGGCCGCGCACACCAAGAAGGTGCTCAACCGCCGCTCGGGTGGCGCTCAGGTGCGGGTCGGCGCGGCGGCGGTCGCCTCGCCCGATGGCATCGCGCGTGAGCGCGGACCGCGTCAGAGCTCCGGGGCGCCGCGTCCCGGCGCCCGGCCGAGCGGGAAACGACAGAATCGACGGCACTGAGCGCGCAGGGGGTTCGCGGGTGAAACAAGACCAGAGGGTTGTCGTGCGCCGGACCGCCGTCGCGCTGATGGCGGGCACGCTCGCCGCCGGCGCGCTGGCGGGCTGCGCAGGCAAGAACCAGGTGCCCTCCATCGGGTACGGCGTGGACGCGGTCGTCGCCTCCTACAACGGCGGCAGCGCGCTCGGCGCGAACAGCGGTGCGGCCGCGGTGTTCTCGCGGGTGCTGACCGGGTTCTTCTACACCGGACCCGATGGGCAGCCGGTGGCCGACACCGACACCGGCACCGCCAAGGAGGTACCGGGCGAGGCGCAGACCATCCAGTACCGGCTCAACCCGGAGGGCGTCTACTCCGACGGCATCCCCACCTCGTGCGACGACCTGGTGCTGACCTGGGCCGCCCGCAGCGGGCGATTCACCAAACCCGCACCGGGCGGGCCCGTTCCGCTCTTCGACGCCGCGAGCACCGACGGGTACCGCGACATCGAACGCGTGGACTGCCAGCCCGGATCCAAGGACGCCACCGTCCTGTTCCGGCCGGGCAAGCATTACGCGGCGTGGAAGACGCTGTTCAACGCCGCGGAGCTGATGCCCGCGCACGTGGTCGCCACCCAGGTGAAGGTCCCGAACGTGGTGACGCCGGTGCAGACCGGCGATCAGCCCACCCTCGAGCGGGTCGCCGACTTCTGGAACAACGGCTGGAAGCTGGCCCCCGGCAAGCTGGATCTGACGGTGCTGCCGTCCTCGGGGCCGTACCGGATCGACTCCTTCGGTGACAAGGACGGTCTGGTCCTGGTCAAGAACGAGAAGTGGTGGGGCAATCAGCCCAAGACGCCGCGGATCGTGGTGTGGGACCGGCACTCCGACCTGAAGGCCAAGGTTTCCGACAACTCCGTCGGCGTCCTGGACGTCGGCGCGGGCTCGCTCGGTGACGTGAGTCTGGGCGGGTTCCACAAGGAGAACCTGCCGGGTCGCGGCGTCGAACAGCTGGTGCTCGCCACCGGCGGCGTGTTCGGCGGCGCGGACGCGCGCCGGGCCTTCGCCTCGTGCGTGCCGCGGCAGGCGCTGTTCGAGAAGTTCGGGCATCCGGACTACACCGTCAAGATCGGCCTGGGCTCCGGGCCGCTCAATTCGCGGACCGTGCAACAGGATTCGGTGTACTACCAGTCGATCTCGGGTGCGGGCGACAAGTACAAGGGCGACGGCACCGCCGCGCAGGCCGCCGCGTCCTCGAGCCTGGCCAACCAGACGGTGCGCATCGGCTACGTCAAGCCCGACGAGCGCCGCGCGGCCATGGTCGCCGCCATCGCCGACGCCTGCAAGGCCGCCGGCGTGAACGTGATCGACGCGGGCGCACCGGATTTAACCGCCTCGCAGCTCACCGAGGGCAAGGTGGACGCGATCCTGGGCGGCACCGCGGCCATACCGGGACCCTCCGGAACCCTGGGCGCGACCGACGCCATCGCCGCGCTGCGCACCGGCGCGGGCCTGAATTTCGGGCGATTCGGCAACGGCCGCTACGATGCCATCGCGGATCAGCTTGCGGCGGAGGACAACTCGACAGTCGTGCTGAACCTGCTGAACGAGCAGGAGAACCTGCTCTGGAGCGAGATGCCGTCGGTTCCGCTGTTCGCCTCCCCCCGCACCATCGGGTTCGGCAACGGCATGGAGAACGGCATCGCCGGCGCCACGAAAGCGGGCGCGGGCTGGAATATGGATCGCTGGGTACTGAAACGGTAAATGTGCCGGACCGGCGTGGTGATGAGGAGTGGGTGTAAATGAGCAAGCACGAAATGCTGGAGACGGCCGAACTGGTGGGGGAGCGGGCCGCCCGCGCCGAGGAAGCCGTACAGCGGCTGACCCGCTGGCACGATGACTTCCCGACGCCGGGAGTGCGTTTCGCCGACCTGACCCCGGTGTTCGCCGACTCCGCCGGTTTCCGTGCGGTGCTCGATTGCTTCGCCACCTGCGCGCCCGACGCCGACCTGGTCGCCGGTGTCGACGCGCGCGGCTTCCTGCTGGGCGCGGGCGTGGCCGCCATCCTCGGCACCGGCGTGGTCGCGGTCCGCAAGGCCGGCAAGCTGCCGCCGCCGGTCATCTCCCGGGAGTACACCCTCGAATACGGTTCGGCCGCACTGGAGATCCCCGCCGACGGCATCGACCTGAAGGGTCGCAAGGTGCTGTTGCTCGACGACGTGCTCGCCACCGGCGGCACCCTCGCCGCGGCGGCCGAGCTGTTCATCGCAGCCGGGGCCGAAGTGACCGCGGCCGCGGTGGTGCTCGAGCTCGGTTTCCTCAATGGCCGTGAGCGCCAGGGGGATTACCCGGTGACCTCGATCGTCAAGCTCTGACTCGCACCCGGTGTCGTCGCCCGCCGTTCAGCGGGCGACGACGCGGGCGACGAAGCCGCTGACGATCAGCCAGAAGATCGCTGCCAGACCGTAATCCAGGATGATGTCGAAGTCGACGCTGCCGGTGTGGAACAGCCCCGGGAAGAACAGTGCCAGTGGTTCGGCCAGCCCCTTGATGAAGACGAAGAACTTGTTCGACTGGTCGGCATCGAGGACCAGCATCAGGATGTAGACGCCCTCGATGAGGGCGAACAGCGCGCCGACGCCGCTGATGATGCGAGCGGCGTGGACTTCATTGCGGGCCACGTACGGCATACCTACAGGGATGCCCGCCGGATGCCCGTTGAAACCGACACGAGGTCCGCTTCGGAAAAACACGCAGGTGCGGGGCGGGAGTTGCGCGGGTCCGTGAAACCGCGTGTCCGCCATGGCATGATGTCCCGGTGATGAGCGCGGTGGCCGGGAGCGTTCGGGCGTGAAGCCCAAATTCCTCGTGGGTGGGGCGATCTGCCTGGTGCTGGGTGTGATGACGCTGCTGTTGGTCATCATTCTGCCCGCCAGTGAGACCAGTTGCGGTCCCGGCGCACCGGCGCTGCCCGCCCTCACCTCCGCGCGGACCGAACCCAGCTGCCCGTCCACCGGCTCGCCCGTCGAAGCCGGTCTGGCCGAGGGCGCGCTGCGCGTGCTGCGCTGCACGGTCGCCCGCTTCGGGATGATGGACATGCGCGGGCTGGTGGACGACGACTCGACGCCGGACCTGAAGGCCGGTCGCGCCGTCGAATTCATCGTCGGCGGCGATTCCGGCAAGGGCGACGCCATCGTGTCGTTCCTGCAGGAGAACGCCGCCGCCTTCCACATCGACTACCTGATCTGGAAGCAGCGCAGCTGGACTCCCGGCGCGGCCGCCGGCATCCAGTGGTCCCCGCTGGGCGATCGCGGCGACGCCGCCCGCAACCGCCTGGACCGCGTGCAGGTCACCGTCAAGGACGCGGCCCCCACCTCCACCGTGCTCGCGCCCGCCAACGCCGCCATGGCCGCCGCACCCGGGACCGTGAACGAGGCGGGCAGCCTCACCGGCGCGGGACGTCACCAATACCCGCTCGCCGCAGGCACATTCACCGTCAGTGACGTCTTCGGTGCGCGCGGCGGCACGCACCTGGGAGTCGACCTGGCCGCTGCCGCGGGCACCCCGATCTACGCGGCCGCCGATGGCTTGGTGGTGGCTTCGGGCGCGGCCTCCGGATTCGGCGACTGGGTGGTCATCGACTCCCTCGACGCCGGCGGCCGCCGCTACTCCACCGTGTACGGCCACATGTACGAGAACGGCATCTTCGTGCGCACCGGCGACATCGTGCAGATGGGCCGCCACATCGCCGATGTCGGCAGCAATGGCGAATCCTCGGGCCCGCACCTGCATTTCGAGCTGGTGCCGGGCGGACGACTGACCGGCGGGCGTCAGGTCGACCCGATGCCGTGGCTGGCCGGCGGCAGCATCCCCGCGCCCGGAGGACCCTACTGCGAGAACGGATTCGGCACCGCTGGCGGCAATCTCGCCGCCGGGAAGGTGCCCGCAGAACTCGAGGTCTGGTACCGCCGCGCGGGCTCGCTGTGCCCGGAGATCGGGGCGTCCCTGCTCGCCGCCCAGGGCCAGGCCGAGTCCGGGTTCCGCACCGACGCGGTCTCCCCGGACGGCGCGCAGGGCATCGCCCAGTTCATGCCCGGCACCGCCCGGGCCCTCGCACCCGACGGACAGCCCTACGTCATCGACGCCGACGGCAAGGGCTACGCCAGCGTGCTGGATCCGGCCGACGCCATCATCGGGCAGGGCCGCTACATGTGCGCCATCGCCAAGACCATCGAGGGCTGGATGGCCGCGGGCAAGGTGTCCGGTGACCTGACCGCGCTCACCATCGCCGCCTACAACGCGGGCGAGGGCGCGGTGCTGGCCTCGGGCGGCATGCCCAACCAGATCTCGCGGCACTACACCGAGACCCGGCCCTACGTGGCGCGGATCCTGGCCGCCGAACCCGGCTTCCGCAGCCTCGGCAGCGAGGGGCGCTTCCAGGCCGACCAGCACGCCGACCTGGGCCCGCAGATCGTGGCCGCGGGCGAGCAATGGCTCGGGACGCCGTATGTGTTCGGCGGCGGCGGGCCGGGCGGCCCCAGCGACGGCGGATTCGACCAGGCCGGGTTCACCGCGGCGGCGGTGTTCGCGGGCAGCGGCAGCACGATCACGCTGCCGCGTACCGCCGAACAGCAGTGGGAACAGGGCATCGAGGTGTCGTTGCTGTCGGCCAAGCCCGGTGACCTGGTGTTCGGTTCCTTCGGGCCGCGCGGGCCCTCCGATGTCGGGATCTACACCGGTGGCGGCCACATGCTGCACGCCGAATCCGGCGGCAAGGTCGTCGAGGTGCCGCTCAGCACGGGGATGAAGGCCCGCCGCATCGGCCGCTGAACGGGGTTGGCCCGACCATTCGGGACATGTACCATCCCTATTCATGTTGATGGGTGAAGGCGTCGAATGGGGGCTGCACTGCTGCGTGGCGCTGGCCTGGCTCGACGATCACGCGCCGATCGCCACCGCGCGGTTGGCGGAGATCTTCGAACTGCCGCCCGAGTACCTGAAGAAGCGGCTGCAGCCCCTGGTGCGGGAAGGGATTCTCGACTCCACGCCCGGCGCGCGCGGGGGATACCGGCTCGCGCGGGCACCCGAACGCCTCACCCTGATGGACGTGGTCGCCGCCGTCGAGGGTCGCACGGAAGCCTTCCGGTGCACCGAGATTCGCCGCCGCGGCGCCGGGGCCGCCCGCGCGAGTACGGAATTCGACAAGCCCTGCGGCATCGCCGCGGCCATGGGGCGCGCCGAACTCGCCTGGCGGCGCGAGCTGTCGGCTCAGACCGTGGCCGACCTGATGGCCGCAACCCCGGCCAGCGCCTCGAAATACACGCGGCGCTTCTATGAAAGCGTGACCGGCTGACCCGGTCGTGGCGTCAGGGAACCGACCCGGCTCGCGCCGGGTTTTTTCGGAAGGAGATTCGGGATGTCAAATATCCCGGTTGTTTCGGGGGCCATCTCGGCCCGACCCGCCGCCGCGGGGGTCGTGCCCGGAGGGCAGGCCGATAGCGCGGCTGTAGGGGTGAAGTGCTCTGTCACTCAGGGCGAATACAGCGCGGCGGCCCATGTCGGCAGCAGTGCCGCGCGAGCCGGTGGCGCGGGCGCGGCGCAGGCCGGGAGTGTGAGCGCGTGGGATGGGTTGCGTCGCACGGGAATTCTGGCGCTGGGGACCTTCGCGGTCGGCACCGATTCGTTCATCCTCGCGGGATTCCTGCCGGATCTGGCCGGGACGCTGGAGGTTTCGACGGCAACGGCGGGACTGGCGGTGACGGTGTTCGCCGCCGCGTACGCGGTCGGGTCGCCGGTGCTGGCGACGCTGACCGCGCGGTTGCCGCGGCGGACGCTGCTGGTGTCGGCGTTGCTGCTGCTGGCGCTGTCGAATCTCGGCTCGGCGCTGGCCCCGGTGTTCTGGGTGCTGCTGGCGACTCGGATCGCCGCCGCGCTCGGGGCGGCGGCGTTCACGCCGAACGCGGGCGCGGTGGCTGCCGCGTTGGTGCCGCCCGAGGCGCGGGCACGAGCCCTCGCGGTGGTTGTCGGCGGTCTGACCATCGCCACCGCGCTCGGTGTGCCGCTGGGGGAAATGCTGGGGCGCTGGTTGGGCTGGCGGTCGGCGCTGATCGGGGTCGCGGTGGTGTGCCTGGTGGCCGCGGCCGGTGTGGCGGCGTGGGTGCCCGCGCTGCCGGGGAATCCGGTTGTGCCACTGGCGGCCCGGCTCGCGGTGCTGCGTAACCGGTCGGTCGTGGCGGTGCTGCCGGTGACCGTGCTGGGGATGTGCGCCGCGTATGTCGTGTACGCGTACGCGGTTCCGGCCTTGGGGGCCTTGGGAATCGGGGTGGGCGCCACGGCGTGGGTGCTGATGCTCTACGGGCTGGGCGCGGTCGCGGGCAACCTGTCCTCGGGTTACGCCACCGACCGGTTCGGCGCCGCCCGGGTGTTGACCGCGGGATACGCGGCGATGGCCGTCGCGCTGGGAATCATGGGCGTGCTGGCCGCGACCGGGACGCACCTGCCCGCCCTGGTCGGGGTGCTGGCGGTGGGCTGGGGTGCGGCGAGTTGGTGCCAGACGCCGGCGCAGCAGCATCGCCTCATCGCGGCCGCGCCACAGGAGCCCGGGCTGGTGGTGGCCTTGAACGCCTCGTGTATCTATTTCGGGATCGGCGCGGGGACGCTGCTGGGCGGGTCGACCCTGGCGCACGGCGCGACTGCCATGTTCGGTGTGGCGGCCGCGTTCGCGGTGGTGACGCTCGGATATCTGCGCCTCACCGTGTGATGAGCGGCGCTGAGACTCGGCTCACGGAAATATGTTCTTGCCCTGCCCCGTTGATCACGGTTACCGTAGTTCGGTTCTCATTCCCGTCTGATCGGAGACATGCCGTTGCTCTTCTGAGCTGATCGCCGAGTGGCCCGCAATCGCGCGCCGCATTCGCTCATGCTCTGGAGGCCCGCATGTCCATGCCTGTTATTTCTGTTTCCGATCTCACCTTCGCGTGGCCCGACGGCACCCCCGTGTTCGATGGACTCGACGCCCAGTTCGGGCCCGGTCACGTCGGCCTGGTGGGCACCAACGGCGCGGGGAAATCGACCCTGTTCCGGCTGATCACCGGGGAATTGCGCGCTGCGCGCGGTTCGGTGACCGTGCCGGGACGGTTCGGGTACCTGCGCCAGGATCTGGGGCTGGCCGCGGGGCAGCGGGTCGATGAGGTGCTCGGGCTGGCCGGGATTCGGAAGGCATTGCACCGCATCGAATCCGGGACCGGCACCGAGACCGACTTCGAGACCGTCGGCGCCGCCTGGGATATCGAGGAACGCGCCGTGGCGCTGCTCGGCCGACTCGGATTGCATTACGTCGCAGGTGATGTCGCGCAGCTCGATCGCCGCCTGGACACGCTGTCCGGTGGTGAGACGGTGCTGCTCGGCCTGGTCGCCGAACTGCTGCGCGAGCCCGACGTGTTGCTGCTCGACGAACCCACCAACAATCTCGATCAGGTGGCGCGCGAACGCCTCTACGAGGTCGTGGGCCAGTTCCCCGGCACCGTGCTGACCGTCAGCCACGACCGGGAACTGCTCGACCGGGTCACCACCATCGCCGAGCTGCGGCACGGCGCGGTGCGGGTCTTCGGCGGCAACTACACCGACTACGAGCGGATCATCGACGCCGAGCAGGAGGCGGCCCGGGCCGCGATCCGCGAGGCGCGCAGCGACGTTCGCAAGCAGTCACGCGAACTCGTCGAAGCCCGCATCAAACTCGACCGTCGCCAGCGCTACGGGCAGAAGATGTGGGACCAGAAACGCGAACCCAAGATCGTCATGGGGGCGCGCAAGCGCGCGGCCGAGGTGTCGGCGGGCAAGCTGCGCAACAACCATCTCGGCAAGGTCGACGAAGCCAAGGACCATCTGACCGACATGCAGGACCGGCTGCGCGACGACCGGGAGATCCGCGTCGACCTGCCTGGCACCCGCCTGTATCCGGGGCAGGACGTGATCGAGCTGACCCAGGCGCGGCTGCCGTGCGGTCCCACGGTGACCCTGAAAGTGTCCGGGCCCGAACGCATCGCGCTCACCGGGCGCAACGGCATCGGCAAAACCACGCTGCTGCACCGCATCCGGGAGGAAGGACCGGCCGTGCCGTGGCGCATGCTGCCGCAACGCCTGGACGTCTTCGACGAATCGATGACCGTCTTCGAGAACGTCGCGGCCGCCGCGCCGCACGCCGCACCTGAGCGGATCCGCGCCCAGCTGGCCCGGTTCCTGTTCCGCGGCACCGACGCCGACGTGGTGGCCGCGGCCCTGTCGGGCGGCGAACGGTTGCGGGCGGCGCTGGCCATGCTGTTGCTGGCCGAGCCCGCGCCCAAACTGCTGCTGCTCGACGAGCCGACCAACAACCTGGATCTGCCCAGCCTCGCCCATCTCACCGAGGCGCTGGCGAGCTTCCAGGGCGCGCTCGTGGTGGTCAGTCACGATCCGCGTTTCCTGGCCGGGATCGGGGTGACACGACGGCTGGAACTGACCCGCGACGGGCTGGAGGAGAGTCCGAGCGAACAGTGAGCAGGACGGGTATCGTTCATCGCTCCGGAGCGGTTCGCACCGGCGGTGATCGGCGCCCCGGTCGGGATCCGATTCCAGGACTAAAGTGGATGATCTGGGTGGTTGAACGGTCCGATATGGTTTTCCGATCGAGGCCGCGAACGGAGGTGGCATGACACAGCATCTGGAGAAGGCGAACTCGGGGCAATCGCCCGACGAAGGGTCCGCCACCCCAGCGGCCAACGCTCCATCCGCTCAGCCGGCGGCCGCTGCCCGCAACACCACCGCAGTCCCCACCTCCGCTTCCCGTCGCGTCCGCGCGCGCCTGGCCCGGCGGATGACCGGGCAGCGCGGTATCGCCGCCGTCAAGCCGGTGCTGGAACCGCTCGCCAGCGTGCACCGCGAGCTGTACCCGAAGGCGAATCTGGCGCTGCTGCAACGGGCTTTCGACGTCGCCGACGAAAAGCACGCCCACCAGTTCCGCAAGTCCGGTGACCCGTACATCACGCACCCGCTGGCCGTCGCGAACATCCTGGCCGAGCTGGGCATGGACACCACCACGCTGGTGGCCGCGCTGCTGCACGACACCGTCGAGGACACCGGGTACGCGCTCGACGACCTGACCGCCGAATTCGGCACCGAGGTCGCCCACCTGGTCGACGGTGTCACCAAGCTGGACAAGGTCAACCTGGGCGCCGCGGCCGAGGCCGAGACCATCCGCAAGATGATCATCGCCATGGCCCGCGACCCCCGCGTGCTGGTGATCAAGGTCGCCGACCGGTTGCACAACATGCGCACCATGCGTTTCCTGCCGCCGGAGAAGCAGGCCAAGAAGGCGCGCGAAACCCTCGAGGTGATCGCGCCGCTGGCCCACCGCCTCGGTATGGCCACGGTCAAGTGGGAGCTCGAGGACCTCGCGTTCGCGATCCTGCACCCCAAGAAGTACGACGAGATCGTGCGGCTGGTCGCCGACCGCGCGCCCTCGCGCGACACCTACCTGGCCAAGGTGCGGGCCGAGATCGTCAACACCCTCGCCTCGAGCCGCATCAACGCGGTGGTCGAGGGCCGGCCCAAGCACTACTGGTCGATCTACCAGAAGATGATCGTCAAGGGGAAGGACTTCGACGACATCCACGACCTGGTCGGCATCCGCATCCTCTGCGACGAGGTGCGCGACTGCTACGCCGCGGTCGGCGTCGTGCACTCGCTGTGGCAGCCCATGGCCGGGCGGTTCAAGGACTACATCGCCCAGCCGCGCTACGGCGTGTACCAGTCGCTGCACACCACCGTGGTCGGCCCCGACGGCAAGCCCCTGGAAGTGCAGATCCGCACCCAGGACATGCACCGGACCGCCGAGTTCGGCATCGCCGCGCACTGGCGGTACAAGGAGACCAAGGGCAAGCACTCCAACGACTCCACCGAAGTCGACGACATGGCGTGGATGCGTCAGCTGCTCGACTGGCAGCGGGAAGCGGCCGACCCGGCCGAATTCCTGGAGTCGCTGCGCTTCGACCTGAAGTCGCCGGAGATCTTCGTGTTCACCCCCAAGGGCGACGTGATCACGCTGCCGCAGAAGTCCACCCCGGTCGACTTCGCCTACGCCGTGCACACCGAGGTCGGGCACCGCTGCATCGGCGCCCGCGTCAACGGCCGCCTGGTCGCGCTGGAACGGCAGTTGGAGAACGGCGAGGTCGTCGAGATCTTCACCTCCAAGGCGCAGAACGCCGGACCCTCGCGGGACTGGTCGAACTTCGTGGTGTCCCCGCGCGCCAAGGCCAAGATCCGGCAGTGGTTCGCCAAGGAACGCCGCGAGGAGGCCCTGGAAGCGGGCAAGGACGCGATCAGCAAGGAGGTCCGTCGCTCGGGCCTGCCGCTGCAGCGTCTGATGAGCGTCGACGCCATGAGCGCCCTCGCGCACGAGCTGCACTACACCGACATCTCGGCGCTCTACGCCGCGGTCGGCGAGAACCAGGTGTCCGCGCACCACGTCGTGCAGCGGCTCATGGCCCAGCTCGGCGGCGTCAGCGACGTCGAGAACGAACTGGCCGAGCGGTCCACGCCGTCCACGGTGCCCGCCCGCCAGCGCACCACCGGGGACGCCGGCGTGGAGATCCCGGGCGCGCCCGGCACCGTCTCCAAGCTGGCCAAGTGCTGCACCCCGGTGCCCGGCGACGAGATCATGGGCTTCGTGACCCGCGGCGGCGCGGTCAGCGTGCACCGAACCGACTGCACCAACGCCGACTCGCTGCGCTCGGAACCCGAACGCATCATCGAGGTGAAGTGGGCGCCGTCGCCGTCGTCGGTGTTCCTGGTCGCGATCCAGATCGAGGCGCTCGACCGCACGCGGCTGCTCTCCGATGTCACCAAGGTGCTGGCCGACGAGAAGGTCAACATCCTGTCCGCGGCGGTCACCACCTCCGGTGACCGGGTCGCCATCTCCAAGTTCACCTTCGAGATGGGCGACCCGAAGCACCTCGGGCATCTGCTCAATGTGGTCCGCAATGTGGAAGGCGTCTACGACGTCTACCGCGTGACCTCGGCGGCCTGACCCCCACCTGCTTCGGAAGCAGGTGGGGCCGAGGTCATTCGATGCGCAGCAGCGGCTGGGTGGTGCACCGGAACGCGCCACCGAACAGCCGTGACACCGAGAAGTCGATGTACTCCACGGCGATGCCGCGGGACTGGAGCTGCTTGCCGACCCGCTCGAATTGCGGGTCGGTGATGTAGGTTTCGCTGTCGATGGGCAGGCCGTTGGTGGCCATGGCGGCCGCCTCGTCCTCGCTGACCTCGATCTGCTCCCAGTCCCGCACCGGTGCGGGCAGGCCGTCGGGGAGCCGGTCCGGGCAGACGACGACCAAGCCCTCGCGGACCAGGCTCATCGCGCAATCCAGGTGCAGCACATGCTCGGGCAGGCGGACCGGGGTGACGGTGAAACCTTGCGGCTGCAGGAATTTCGCCAGCCAGTGATAGCCGAGCGCATTGCTGGCCATACCGGACAGGCCGACGAACACGTGCGTGCCGAGCACCAGGACATCGCCGCCCTCCAGGAAGGGGCCCGGCCCGGGATTGCCGATGCCCGGCTGGGGCAGCGAAACATAGTGCGCCGCAGCGGGCATCACGCGCTGCAGCAGCAGATCGCGGCTGGTCTGCACTTCGTGGCGGCGGTGCGGGAACTGGAGTACGCCCTCGATCACGTTCTCGCCCACCGTGAACCAGGGATCGCGGACGAAGAAGTTGGCGTAACCGACCGGACCCGCCGCGGCCTTCTCGTCCGCGGTGAACAGGCGCGGCCGCAGCACCTCCACCCCGTGGCGGCGCAGCACGTCGGCGAGTTCGTCGCGCTCGGCCTCCCAGGCGCGCTGTTTGTCCGGGTACACCTCGCCGAAGGTTTTGCCCCAGACCGCGTCCAGGATCGCCACCGCATTCGGTTCCACCGGCAGCCGATGGCCGAGTAGCTCGATATTGTCCGGGGCGCGGAATTCGCTTTGGGAAACCACCACGGTCCGCAACCGGGCGAACTCGCTATCCACGCGAACCTTCTGAGTTGCAGCAGACATGGCATGAACGATATCGCCCTCGATCCTGTCCGGTCGTCCGCGAGTCAAGATTGCGGGTAGTTCGCTGATCCCCGTACCGTCAGGGGCATGGAGTGGCGCGCGCTGGTGCGGATCGCGGCGGTCTACGCGGCCACCGCGACCGCCGGACTGGCGATCATGATGCCCGTCAGCTACGGCTGGTTCTCCTCGGAGCCGCAGAAGGTGGACCTGATGGTCCGCAGCGTGCCGCTGGCCATGGAGTCGGGGGCCATCACCGCGGTGATCGCCGCGGCCGCGGTGGTGAGTGTCGGCAGCGCCCGGGCCGCCTGGTACGCGGCCGCCCTCGCGCTGACCGGGATCCTGGTCAATCACATCGGCCTGCCGTGGATCCAGATCGAATCGCTGACCACCCTGAACTTCGTCGACGCCCTGTGGGCCGGGGTCGTTCTGGGTTGCCTGGCTCCGCTGGTCTGGACGCCCTCCCTCGCGGGCGGCGCGTATCTGTTCGGCTGCGTGAGCTCGGCGGTGTTCGGGGACCTGGCCCAGCCGCCGCCCGACGCGGGCGGGCCGCGCTCGATGGAGCGGCTCTTCGGCGGTGCGCCGCCGGTGTGGCTGATCCTGGTCGCGCTGATGCTGCTCGTGACGCATCTGGTGGCGCGCGATCGCCGCGAGGCGATTCCCGGCGACGGACCGGACTTCTCGCTGGCTCCGATCGTGTCGGGGGTGGTGGCGGTGTTCGTGCTGGCCCGCACGTCCCGGTGGCTCGCCGAGAGCGGTGACCGGTGGCCGGTCGTGGTGACGGCGGTGGCGCTGGTGCTCCTCGGGGCGTTCGTGGCCGCGCTGATCCTGCCCGGCCGTGACGGCACCCTGCTGCTGTTGCTGGTCGGCTTCTCCGCCGCGGCCAGCGCGGTGGTCACGGTGCCGCGCCCGGGGTGGGCGGACGCGCTGGTCGATGTCACGGTGGCGGCCGGGCTGCTGGTGGCGTGGCTGTGGCCGCGCCCGTACCTGGCGGTGGCGGGTTCGATGGTGTTGGCGGCGATGGCGGCGCTGCTCGCGGTCACCGGGGTCTCGACGGTGTACTGGGCGGTGCTCGGGGTGGCGGCCATCGGGCTGATCGGCGGCGGCAGTGTCGGTTCGGCGCTGCCCAGGCGGGCGACGAGCGCGGTGGTCGGCCTGGCGGTGCTGTTCGTGCCGTCGGCGGGAATCGCGTTGCGCGGCAGGCCGTTCGGGCGGATCGGGTATTCGCCGCACTGGTATCGACTCGCGCAGGTGCCGCACGAACCGGTGCCGGCGTACACGGCGCTGGTCATCACGGCGGGCTGCGCGGCGGGGATCTATCTGCTGCGGCGCTGGCGGCCGGTCGAGGTGCGTGTCGCCGAGCGGGCGGCGATCGAGCCCCGGGTCTGATGTGAACGATGCGACGGGAGCGCTGATGCCCGATCGGGCACGAAACGAACGGACGGGACACCGCCATGGCGAACGGTAAACGCGTGGCGCTGGCGCTCGGCAGCGGCGGGGCGCGCGGGTATGCCCACATCGGGGTGATCGACGAGCTGCGCGAGCGCGGTTACGAGATCACCGGGGTGGCGGGGTCGTCGATGGGGGCGCTGGTCGGCGGTCTGTTCGCGGCGGGCAAGCTGGACGAATTCACGTCCTGGGCAACGACTCTGGGGCAGTTCGAGGTGGCGCGGCTGCTGGATCCAGCGTTCAGCGAGCCGGGCGTGATCCGGGCGGGACGGATTCTGGACCGGATCCGGGAGATGCTGGGCGAGCTGTGCATCGAGCAGCTGCCGATCCCGTACATCGCGGTCGCCACCGACATCACCACCGGCCGCTCGACCTGGTTCCGTGACGGCGAGCTCGATGCCGCCATCCGCGCCTCGATCGCCATCCCCGGGTTCATCACCCCGGTGCTGCGTGACGGTCACGTGCTGGTGGACGGCGGCGTGCTGGATCCGCTGCCGGTGGTCGCGACCATGGCGCTGGGGTCCGCGGATCTGCTCATCGGGGTCGACCTGTCCGGTCCGCCCGATCCGGTCTACGACCGTGCGCAGCCGCGGGCCAACTGGTTCACCCAGTGGTGGCGGGCCTCGGCGCAGCGGCTCGGCGCGGCCCGCGCGCCGGAGGAGCCCACCGTCGAGCAGCCGCCCGCGTTGAGCAGCATTCGCGCCACCGATGTGGCGCAGCGGGCCATCGATCTGATGCTGGCCTCCATCACCCGCCAGCAGCTGGCCGCCCACCCGCCCGACCTGGTGATCTCGGTCCCGCAGAACATCTGCGGCACCATGGATTTCCATCGTGCCGCCCCGATCATCGAGCAGGGCCGGGCGCTGGCCGCCGCGGCCCTGGACGGGCTGGCCGTCGGCGACTCCGCCCGCGTGCCCGACTGATCGATTGCCCGGAGGTCGCGGGTACGATCGGCGCGAACCGGACCGGCTCGTCAGGGCAGGTCCTCACCCGAGCGAAGGACTCACAAGCAGCATGAAGTTCGAGAATGTCACCGTCACCAAGCGCGCCAACGTCTACTTCGATGGCAAGTGCGTGAGCCATAACATCGAGCTGGCCGACGGCACCAGCAAGTCGGTCGGTGTCATCCTCCCCGCCACCCTGACCTTCAACACGGGCGCGCCGGAGATCATGGAGCTGCTCGAGGGCAAGTGCAATGTCACCCTGGCCGGCGAGACCGAGGCCGTCGCCTACGCCGGCGGCGAGTCCTTCTCCGTGCCGGGCAACTCCAGCTTCGTGATCGAGGTCGTCGAGCCGGTCCACTACGTCTGCCACTTCGGCTGAGCCGTCCACGCGGTCCGCGGCCCGGTCTCTCGAATGAGGCCGGGCCGCAGTCGTTTTCCACCGGCGCGTGGTAGGTATGGGGGATGACGACGCTGGGAGTGGTGTTCCGGCCGCAGCAACCGCCCGAGCGGCTGCGGGAGGTGGTGCGGGCGGCTGAGGACTGCGGGCTCCAGGAGCTGTGGCTGTGGGAGGACTGCTTCCTCGAAGGCGGGATCGCCACCGCGGCGGCCGCGCTGGCCTGGAGTGAACGGCTGCGCGTCGGGGTCGGCGTGCTGCCGGTGCCGCTGCGCAATGTCGCGATCACCGCGATGGAGCTGGCCACCCTCGAGCGGATGTTCCCCGGGCGCGGGATCTGGGGTGTGGGCCACGGCGTGCAGGACTGGATGGGGCAGGTGGGGGAGCGCGTCGCCTCGCCGATCACCCTGTTGCGCGAATACCTCGAGGCGCTGCGGGCGCTGCTGGCCGGGCAGCGAATCACGGTGCAAGGCAGGTACGTTCGGCTCGACGAGGTCGCCCTGGACTGGCCGCCCGTGACCGCGCCGCCGATCCTGGCCGCCGCGACCGGCCCCCGCACCCTGGCCCTGGTCGGCGCCGCCGCCGACGGGGTGATCCTGACCAGCTCCACACCCGCCGACGGGATCCGCTCGGCCGCCGAGATCGTGCGTGCCGCGCGCCCCGAAGCCGCTGCGGCGCAACCGTATCCGATCGTCGTCTACCTGCTGTCCGCTACGGGCGCGGGCGCCGCCGACCGGGTGGCGGCGGAGCTGCGGGCCGAGCGCCGCGACACCATCCCCGGGATCGGCGTCGCCGGTGACGCCCGGGCGATCGCCGACGCGGTGATCGCCTGGACCGAGGCCGGGGCCACCAGCGTCGTACTCCAACCCACCGGCGACGAGCCCGACCCGTCCGGCTTCGTCCGCTTCGCTACCGAAAAGGTCAGGCCGCTGCTGCCCTGAATCCGGCAGCACCGCACCGGATTCCGGCCCCCTAGGATCAGCGCAGGTCGCGGAAGAACTCGCGAATGTCGCCGACCAGGATTTCCGGTTCTTCCATGGCCGCGAAGTGCCCGCCGCGATCGACGTCCACCCAGCGGGTGATGGTGTTGGACTCCTCGCAGTAGCGGCGGATGCAGACGTCGTGCGCGAAGGCGATGACACCGGTCGGGACCCCGGAATTCGCGGCGGGCGCGCCCCATTCACCGGTCTGCGCGTACCCGACGTAGGCCGCGGACCCGGCGGTGCCGGTCAGCCAGTACAGCATCACATTGGTGAGCAGCCGATCCCGGTCGATGATCTTGTCCGGCACCACGTTCCGCGGATGCGTCCACTCCCGGAACTTGTCCATGATCCAGGCAAGCTGTCCCACCGGCGAATCCACCAGCCCGTAGGCCAGGGCCTGCGGCCGGGTGGACTGAATCGCGATGTAGCCGAACTCTTCCCGCATGAACGCCTGGATCCGGGCCATCTTGTCGCGCTCGAGATCGGTGAGTTCGTCCAGGTCGTTCACCGCCGACTGTGGCGGCAGGTTGGTTCCGCCGTTGACATGCACGCCGAACACCTTGTCCGGGGCCGATCGTGCGACCTCGGGGCTCACCGAGCCGCCGATATCGCCGCCCTGCACGCCGTATCGCTCGTATCCGAGGCGGTTCATGAGTTCGGCCCACACGCGGCCGATCCGCGCGCGCGTCCATCCGGTGTCGGCGACCGGACCGGAGAATCCGAACCCGGGCAGGGAAGGAATGACCAGGTGGAACGCGTCGGCGGGGTCGCCGCCGTGGGCGCGCGGATCGGTGAGCGGGCCGATGATGTCGAGGAATTCCGCCACTGATCCGGGCCAGCCGTGGGTGAGCAGCAGCGGCACCGCATCGGGCTCGGCCGAGCGGATGTGCAGGAAGTGCACCCGCTGGCCCTCGATCTCGGTTAGGAACTGCGGGTACCGGTTGAGTTCGGCTTCGGCCGCGCGCCAGTCGTATCCGGTGCGCCAGTGGTCGACCAGTTCACGCAGCCAGTGCACCGGGACGCCGGTATCCCAGTCGTCGCCGGGCAGCGGGGCGGGCAGGCGTGCGGCGTCGAGCCGCTGGCGCAGATCATCGAGCTGGGTCTGGGGGATGTCGATCCGGAAGGGGGTGATCTGTTCGCTCATGAGATCTACGCTACGAGGTAGTTAGGACAGTTTCGGTCCTAACTGTCTGGCAGAGTTGAAATCATGTTGGAAACTTCGGCCAGATTGCTGCGGCTGCTGTCGTTGCTGCAGACTCCGCGCGAGTGGAGCGGCGCGGAACTGGCCGCCCACCTCGAGGTGGATGTGCGCACCGTGCGCCGCGATATCGGAAAGCTGCGCGCTCTCGGCTATCCCGTCGACGCCACCGTCGGTTCCGCCGGTTACCGTCTGGGCGCCGGCGCGAACCTGCCACCGCTCCTGCTCGACGACGAAGAGGCGGTCGCCGTGGCCATGGGCCTGCGCACTGCGGCGGGCGGCACCATCGCCGGCATCGAGGAGAGCTCGCTGCGCGCCCTCACCAAGCTCGAGCGGGTCCTCCCGTCCCGCCTGCGTCACCGCCTGAACGCCCTGCAGCAGGCGACCGTCGCGGTCCCCGACGGCGGCCCCCGCGTCGAACCCGACACCCTCACCGCCATCGCCGCCGCCATCCGGGACCAGCACCGCCTCCGCTTCGACTACCGAACCCACAGCGGTGAAACCTCGCTCCGTACAACCGAACCCCACCGCCTGGTTCACCACGGCCGCCGCTGGTATCTGACCGCCTGGGACGTCGACCGCGAGGACTGGCGCACCTACCGGGTCGACCGCCTCACCCCGCGTACCCCCACCGGCCCGCGTTTCACCCCGCGCGAGGCCCCGGATCCCGCGTCCCAGGTCTCCCGTGGCGTCACCACCGCGCCGTACCGCCATCATGCCCGCCTCACCCTGCTGGCCGCCGCCGAGCAGGCCGCCGAGGTCATCTCTCCGACAGTCGGTGTCCTCGAAGCGATCGACGCGAACACCTGCATCCTGCACACCGGTGGCGACACCCTCGATGCCATCGCCGTCTACGTCGCGACGTTCGGCTTCGAATTCCGCGTCATCGAACCGCCGGAGCTGGCCGACCACATCCGGGAGATGGCCGCCCGCCTGCAGCGCGCGGCGGAGTGATCGGCGGGCGCGTGGCGGGGTGTGTCAACCCGCCAAGGCGGTCCGGGTGGCGGAACGGATTGCGGTGGTGACGGTTTCGGGCTGCTCGAGCATGATCAGGTGACCGCAGTCGGCGAGCTCGATGGCCTCGGTGGGGCGGAGGGTTTCGTTGAGGCGGGCGCCCGCGGCGGCGGAGAGGATGCGGTTCTTCGCGCCCCAGATGGTGGTGATGGGCGGGAAGGAGGGGGAGGGGTGGAAGGAGTCGAGGGTGGCCAGGGTGGGGAGGTCGCGGGCGATGGCGGCCGGCGGGTACAGGCGGCGGGGCTCCGACCAGCGGTGACGCAGGGCCGTGAAGGACGGGGAAGTCATGGAGCGGCCGCGGGGGCCGAGTTGTTCGCGGACGACGAGGTTCGCGGCGACGCCGGGCAGGCGGATGGCGGACGCGACGGCGTCGAGGGGGAGGCGGGATGCCGTGCGGGCGGTCCAACCGGTCGGTGTGGGTCGCAGAGTGGCGGCCGTCAGCGGGCTGCACAGGACCAGGGCGCGCACGTTCTGCGGGTTGGCGCGGGTGTACAGCAGCGAGAGCGCGCTGCCGAAGCAGTTGCCGACCAGGGTGAGGTTGGTGAGGTTGTGCGCCTCGATGAACTCCGAGATCAGCCGCACGTAGTTGGCGACCGTATAGCCCTCGGTGGGGGAATCGGAGTCGCCGTAGCCGAACAGATCCAGTGCGTAGACGCTGTTGGTGGCGGCCAGCTCGCGGGTCTGATTGGTCCAGATGTGGCGGTCGCCGCCGATATTGTGCAGGAACAGGATCGGATCACCGGATCCGGCGTGGTCGTAGGCCACGGATACGCCGTGATAGTCGAACTCCGGCATCGGGCGCTCTCCTCATTGAGTAGCGGTGCTGCACTGCGGCTGCGGCCTCGAGGGTCGTCAGCACCGACTCACCCTCGCGCGGTATCAAGCCATGCTAGCCGGTACCGCGCGTAACACAAGGTTTGAGGGGAGCGCCCGAGCGCTGGTCAGCGGCTGGATCCGGCGATCACCCCCGTCCCGCGGATCCAGGATTTCAATTCGGCCACGCCGGTGTCGCGGTCCATTACGGGCCGGTATCCGAAATCGCGGGTGGCGGCCGAGGTGTCGTAGGTGCCGGTGCGGGTGAGCACCGCGACCGAGTAGCGCGACAGTGGCGGAGTCCAGTGCTCGGCGAGATACGGTATCCGCCTGAGGGTTTCGATCATCGACACCACGAGCGAGACCAGTCGCGGATCCAGCGTCCGGCTCGGCGGCGGATAGCCGAGGTCGGCGGCGACCTCGGCCAGGAATCCCCACACCTCGGTCCGTTCGGCGTCGGCGATGAAATACGCTCTGCCGCCGACCTTCTCGCTCGCCGCGGCCTTGATCATGGCGTCGACGATATTGTCCACGTGGCACAGCGAGGCGTGCACCCCGCGCCCGCCCGACAGATCCGGCAGGGTTCCCGCGGCGGCCCGATCGAGCAGCCGCACGATCGGCCCGGACCGGTCACCTGCGCCCCAGATGGCTCGTGGCCGCAGCGCGCATGTGGTGAAGTCCGCCGTATTCGCGGCCAGCACCAGCCGTTCGGCGGCGGCCTTGGTCTCGCAGTAGTGGTTCAGGTAGCGGGACGGATACGGTACCGACTCGTCGATATCGATCTGGTCGCCGCCGTCACGATCCATCAGCGCGCTCGGACTCGAGACGAACACGAACCGCCGCGCGCCACCCGCCGCGGCCGCCGCCAGCAGGCGCGCGGTGGCCGCGGTGTTCTCCGCCCAGAAACGGTCGCGGGTGCCGCGCTCGTCCACCCGGGCCGCGCTGTGGAACACGATGTCGACCCCGGAGACCGCGCGCTTCAGGGAAGCGGGATCGCCGAGATCGCCGACCACTCGCTCGACCCGGTCCATGACCGGGGCCAGATCGCGCAGATTACTGCTGGGCCGCACCAGAATCGACACCTCGTGTCGCCCGTCGCCCACCAGCCGGCGCGTCAGCGCCCCGCCCAGGAAGCCGGAGGCTCCCGTCACCAGCACCTTCACGACGCCTCCCGGCCGAGCTGTTTGGCCGCCCACACCGCCAGCCGTTCCCGGCCGATCTTCGCGTTGTGGCGGATGTCCACCGGGAACCCCGGATGGAACAGGAACTCCGTCACCGGCTTGGTGACCTCGAATTCGTCACGCCGCCCGCGCAATCCGCCCTCGACGACCGCGCGGTCGGCCCCGGCTTCGAGCTCCACGCACAGCACCGGCTGCTGCTCGCCGCGCGGGCCCACCCCGACCAACGCCGTGCGGGCGACGCCGTCGACGGTGTTGAACACCTGCTCGACCTGCACGGTGAACATCGGCCCCTGCGCCGTCTCCAGCCGCTGAGTCTTGCGCCCGCAGAACCGGATTCGACCCGCGTCGTCGATCCAGGCCAGATCCCCGGTGCGATGCCAGACCACCTCACCCTCGGTGATCTTGCCGGTCCGGTCGGCGGTCGGCGGCCAGAAGTAGTGGGTGCTGACATTCGGCCCGGACACCACCAGCTCCCCGATACCGTGCGGCCCTGACTGTTCGCCCGCCCGCCCCTCCACGTCCGACCAGTCGGGCAGCGGATCGTCGGTGATGGGGATGATCCGCGCCCGCACGTGCAGGGCGGGCGCGCCCACGCACACCCCGTGTCCGGTGTGCGCCTGCTCCACGAGATCTCCCAGCAGTTCCCGCGATTCGATGGTGGCCATGGGCAGTGCCTCGGTCGCCCCGTAACCGGAGTACACCTTGGCCTCGGCGGGCAGCACCTCCCGCAAGCCGACGATGCAGCTGTCGGGCACCGGCGCGCCACCGGAGTAGATGCTGCGGATGCTCGGCAGCGCTACCCCGGTCTGCCGGACGTGGGCCAGCAGGGGAATCAGGACGGCGGGGGAGGCGAACATGGTCTTCACCTCGAACCGTTCGACCGCGTCCACCACGTGCGCGGGATCGGTCGCACCGACCTGCGAGGGGACCAACGGCGGTAGCACGCAACGGGATCCGAGCAGCAGCTCCAGGATGCCCGCCACCGGCGCGGTGATCAGCGAGGTCTCCGGGGCGACGTGCTCGCGCGCGGCGTCGACCTGATCGATCATGGCCGCGAGATTGCCGTGGGTGAGCACCACCGCCTTGGCGGGCCCGGTGCTGCCGGTCGTGTAGGCGAGCAGCAGCGGTTCGTCGTCGGGCGCGGCCGCGCGCTCGGGTAGGGCGGATGTCGGTGTGCGGCCCCAGCTTTCGAGGGTCGGGCCCTGCCACCAGGAGCGTCCGACGGTGACCGCCACCCGCACCCGGCGGAAGTAGGCGCGGAACACGATGCGCAGCGCCTGCGCCTCGGTGACCCCGACGAACGCCTCGGCGTCGGCGGCGCGCAGGCAGCGCAGCATCTTGAACAGGCCCATGCCGGGGTCGATCACCACCGGCACCGCACCGATCTTGAACAGTCCGTACAAGACCGCGTACAGCTCCGGCCCCGGCCGCACCAGCACGATGGTGCGCACCCCGCGGCCCACACCTGCGGTGAGGAAGCGTTCGGCGACGGTGTCCGACCAGGCGTCGAGTTCGGCGTAGGTGAGCTGCCGATAGTCGGGCAGGCCGGCGCGGGTCCGGCCGTCGGCGTGAATCACCGCCGCCCGGCCGGGATGCGCGGCGACGATATCGCGAAATCGATCGAGAGCGCGCCAATAAACAATGGGCAAGGAATGCGACACACTTCCCCCAGGGAATTGTCGAGGAATGCGAGGAATATGTCGGTGAGGCTACACGGGGCGTTGCGGGACCGCTAGCAGTGGCGGTTCGAATTCGATTGATATACAACGTTTTTAGTGTGTCTCGCGGTACCGACACGGGTTCTTCGCGACCCCCTATCCCACCCCTACGGGTAATCGAAATACCTGGCACTACATGCGGATCGGCAGGGCTGGACCAGCTCTGGTCTACCCATCGGTACGGTAGCTTTTCACTCGGCATCGAGGCCTACGAATATCAGCGCGAGAGCCGAGAAAGCAGGGGGCCACATGCGTACACGCTTCGAATCGATAGGTGCGTACACGCCCAGCACCATCCGTTCCACCGAGGATGTGATCAATGCCCTGTCGGTACCCCGGGCATTGGATCTGGAAAGAATTACCGGCATCAAGAACCGGCGCGTGCACAATAGCGATCCGGAGAATTACGAATCGTCGTTCGTGCTGGCGCAGCGCGCCATCGAGAACTGCCTCGAGTCCTCCGGCTACGCGGCCGCGGACCTGGACGTGATCATCTCGGTGTCGATCACGCGCTTCACCGCGCCCGGGCAGTACTGCTTCGCGCCGTCGTTCGCCGCCCAGCTCGGCGCGGCCATCGGGGCGGGGAAGGCGCTGCACTTCGACCTGTCCAATGCCTGCGCCGGCATGATCACCGGAGTCCTGGTGCTGGACCGCATGATCAAGGCCGGGGTGGTGCGCCGCGGCCTGGTGGTCAGCGGCGAGCAGATCACGCCCATCGCCGAGACCGCGACCCGCGAGATCTCCCAGCCCTACGACCCGCAGTTCGCGGCGCTCACCGTCGGTGACGCGGCCGTGGCGGTGGTGGTCGACGACCGCGGCGACGATGACGACGAGATCCACTACATCGAACTCATGACCACCTCCGCGGGCGCCGAGCACTGCATCGGCATGCCCAGCGACAAGACCACCGGCATCGCCATGTACACCGACAACCGCGCCCTGGCCAGCGAATCCCGCTTCCTGCAAGGCATTTCCCGGATGGCCGACTTCCTGCTCGAGACCGGCCGCGCCTGGGAGAGCGAGAAATACGACTACTGGATCCACCACCAGTTCAGCGGCCCGGCCATCGACTACATCAGCTCGCTGACCGAACGCCACTTCGACACCCCGATGCCGCAGGCGCTCAACATCTACGCCGACTACGGCAACACCGCGTCCACCTCCCACTTCCTGGTGCTGCGCGAACACCTGGCCCAGGGGCGGATCCCGCGCGGCTCCAAGGTGCTGCTGATCCCCGAGGCGTCCGGCGTGGTCTCCGGCCACCTCGCCGCAACCATCTCCCGGCTGGAGGCCTGACATGGACAAAGCATCGCGAAGCGATTCGGTGAGGGGTGGCGGTGGGGCGACGGGTGGGCACACCGCCATCGTTTCCGCGGCCGTGTGCACCGATGCCGACACCGGCAGCTACTTCGAACTGGCCGCCCGCGCCGGACGCCAAGCCCTGGCCGCCGCCCGGATTCCGGCCGACCGCGTCGGACTCGTCATCAACGCCGGAGTGTTCCGCGACAGCAATATCGCCGAACCCGCGGTGGCGGCGCTGATCCAGAAGCGCCTCGAAGTCGGCCTGGAATACGCGACCGGACGGTTGCCCGCCTTCTCCTTCGACCTGCTCAACGGCGGCACCGGCGTCCTGCACGCGCTCATGGCCGCCCAATGCTTCACCGGGCTCGGCGATGTCGAGTACGCGCTCATCGTCGCCGGCGACACCCACCCCTCCACCGAACGCGGGCGCGCGGACTTCCCGTACGCGGCCGGCGGCGCGGCGATCCTGCTGCACGCCTCGGACACCGCGGGCGGCTTCGGCCGCATCTACAGCACGGGGGTGGCGGGCGGACCGAGTGCATGGGCCGACCTGGACGCCGCGGGGACGGACGGCCGCAACGCGCTGACCGTCCGCGCCGAAGGCTCCGACCCGCTCGACCTGGCCGACTCGGTGCTGCGGGAATGCCTGGCCGGCGAGGGCCTCGCGTCCGGCGACTTCGCCACCGGCGCAGCGGTATTGCTGGTCCCGGCGCCCGCCCCCGGATTCCGTGAGCGCGTCGCCTATCGGCTCGGGGTGCCGTCGGCGGCGGTGGCCGGCATCGACCCGTTCGTCGGCGACCCGTACTCCGCCGGACCGGTCCACGCCTACCTGAGCGCCGCCACCCAGGGCCTGCTGGACGACGCGCGCGCCGTGGTCTTCCTCGCCGCCGACGCCGATTCCGCCGCGGCCCTGGTCTACCGCCCGCAGGCGCTCGTCACCGCGTCCTAGGCGAATGTGAAATACACTGTTCGACAGATCATTTCGAAACCCGATGTGCCCCGGCTGATCCTGGGCGTCCACACGCCCTCGCTGCAATGATGCCGCTCCCGCACACCGAAGCTCGCCGTGCCATGTCCGTCAGCCGGACGCATGCCGATTCGGTGAAGGGACAGCAGATGGCGCGGTCGGTCGCAGGGGACCGAGGGGGTACGCCGGTGGGGGCCGGCAGCGCGACGAGCGGCGCGCCCGCGACCCGCACGGGTGCGGGCAGGGCCCGGCCGGATGCGGTGGTGGGCACGCCGCATGTGCCGACGGCCCGGCCGGGGTCGGTCGGTGTCCGAGTGAGCGCGGGCGTGGCCCGGCCGAATACGGCGGCAGGCTCGTCGAATACGCCGACGGCTCGGCCGGGGTCGGGTGGTGCCCGGCTGACGTCCGGCGTGGCGCGGCCCGATGCGGTGGCAGGGCTGCCGAATACGCCAACGGTCCGCTCGAGTGGTCGGTCGAGCGCGGCCGAGGCAGAACGGCTGAGCGTCGCGCGGGCGGCGGCTGTGCTGGGGGAGCATGCCGGGGTTGCCCGGGTGGCGGCGCTCCTCGATCGTGAGGTCGACGAGATTCGATCGGTGACAGCGGAATTGACGCGGGCGGGGTTGATCGTCGACGGGTGCCGGCCGCATCCGGACATGGCGGCCATGGTGTTGCGGGAGCTGCCCGCCGACGAGCGGCGGGGGCTGCACGCGGCGGCGGCGGACGTGTTGTGCCGGGATGGACTGCCGGCGGCCGCGGTCGCCGCGCACCTGGTCGCGGCAGGGGACGCGCGTGGATCGTGGGCGGCACAGGTTCTGCTGGAAGTTGCCGACCACGCCTTCGCCGCCGACGAATTGGACAGTGCGGGGGCGTATCTGGAGCTGGCCTACCGGGCCAGTCGCCGGGCCGACGAGCGGGCCGCGATCGCGACGCGGCTGGTGGCGGTGGAGTGGCGGATCAATCCGTCGGGTCGCACCCGCAATTTCGGGCGGCTCCGGGCGGCCCTGCGCACCGGGCGAGTGCCGTGTCCCGAGCTACCCACGACCGTGCTGCGCATGCTGTGGCACGGTCACGTCCTGCTGGCCGATCACGCGCTGCTGCGCCTGCGTCAGGAAGCGGACCCGGCGACGCTCGGCGACCGGCTCGAATTCCTCGGCGCGTGGCTGCGCTACACCCATCCGGTGCAGGTCCAGCGGCACCCGTGGCTGCCCGCCGCACCAGCGGCGGAATCGGCCCCACCGGAACGGGATTCACCACACAGGCAAGCGGCCGCGCTGCTCGCGGGGCTGTGGGAACAGCGAGCGCCGGAGGAGACGGCGGCTGCCGCGCAACGCATTCTCGCACAGCATCGGCTGACGACCGAGACGGTCGAAGTGCTGGTGGCGGCGGTGGACTGCCTGTTGCACACCGATCGGCTGGACGCGGCGGATGCCTGGTGCCAGTCGCTGCTGGCGGAAGCGACTGCGCGGCGTGCCCCGACCTGGCAGGCGTTGTTCGCCTCGGCGCGCGCGGAAACGCTGCTGCGCAAGGGCAATCCGGTGGAGGCTGCCGGGCATGCGCTGGTCGCGCTGAATCTATTGCCCGCCGAGCAGCTCGGGGTGTGGCTGGGCCGGGCGGTGTCCGTGCTGGTGCGGGCGCTGACCGCGCAGGGCCGGCACGCCGAGGCGGCCGCGCAGCTGGAGCGGCCGGTGCCGCGCGCGATGTTCGAATCCCGTTTCGCGCTGGGCTATCTGCGTGCCCGCGGCGAGCACTGTCTGGCGACCGGGCGAATCGAGGAGGCGGAGCGGCACTTCCGCCGGTGCGGGCGGCTGATGAACGAGTGGGCCCTGGATTTCGCGTGGCTCGCGCCATGGCGCAACGACCTGGCCGCGGTGAGCCTGGCGGCCGGGCAGCCCCGTCCGGCCCGGGAGCTCGCCATCCGGCACCTGGAGGCGATCGGCGGGGCCGAGGGACACCACACCGGCGGGGTGTCACTGCGCCTGCTGGCCGTCACCGCGGACCCGCTGCGGCGGGTGACCCTGCTGCGGCGTTCGGCCGCACTGGCCCGCTCCGGCGGTGACGAACTCGAATTGGCCACGGTGCTGGCCGATCTCGGGTCCGCCTACCGGGCACTCGGAGAGGTGGATCGGGCGCGGCCGCCGCTGCGGGAAGCCGCACGACTGGCCGAGGTCTGCGGTGCGGAACCCCTGCTGGCCCGATTACAGGTGGATCCGGGCCCGGGTGCGCGAGACACGGTGGGCGGCACCGGGTTCGAGGCGCTGAGCCCCGCCGAACGGCGGGTGGCGGAACTGGCCGCCAACGGCAACCGCAACCGCGACATCGCCGAGCACCTCGACATCACCACCAGCACCGTGGAACAGCACCTGACCCGCGTATACCGCAAACTCGCCGTCGCCCGCCGCAGCGAACTGCGCTTCGCCCTGGCCGCCCACACCGAAGCGCGCGACCGCACCGCCGTCGGCTGACGTGCCCGTGGCCCAGCTCCCCGGCCGCGATAGTGGGAGCCGGTGCCGTGCTCGCTGCCGACCGGGTCCTATGGTCCGTGGCTGTGCTCGACCGGTTCGGAGCAGGGCCCGACCGGCCGGGGCACAGTCGAATCCGCGTCCCGGCCGGTCGGGATCCGGGCCCGGATCAAGGTCGGGCATCGATTCGGGCGAACACCTGCGACCGGATATCGGCACTCCTATCGTGAACGCATCGGGAAGGGGTCGTCATGACGGCAACGGACAAGATCCTGATCATCGGTGGGTTGTCGACTCTCACTTACGGGGCGTTGCTGGGGTATCCCCTGGTCGCATTGCGGCAGCGTGCGGGGAATCCGCCCGCGCCGCGTTATCTGAACGTCGCGCATGTCGGGGCGATTCTGCAGGGCGCCCTGGTGTTGGGTCTGGTGTGGGCGGCCCGGCTGTCGGACCTGTCGAGCGGCTGGAACATCACGGCCGCCTGGCTGGTGGTCGCGTCCGGTGCCCTCATCGCGGCCAAGGACACCATCAATTGGCTGACCGGCGTCGAGGACGAGTTCACGGAGAAGGCGCGGACCGCGCCGCTCGGTGTGGCGGGCGCGGTGGCCCTGACGGTGGGCCTGATAATCTTCATCGTGGGGGATCTGGCCGCGGTCTGAATCGGGCTAGTGCAGCGAATCGGCCTTGCTGATCCAGCCGACGATCGCGCGGGTTACGAACGGCGGTGACAACCGCTGCGCCAGACCGGTGAGCTTGGTTTGCAGTCCGACCAACACGTGCGGACCGCGCAATGTCCGGCGGCCGGTCGCGGTGTGCCACACCGCTTCCGCCACATCCTCGGGCGTCAGCCGCACGCCCAGGGTGCTCGCCGACTTCGAGCCGGCGTTCACCTCGGTCATCATGTCGGTCGCCACGAACAGCGGCAGCAGATCGCTGACCGTGATGCCGTAGTGCCGCCACTCCAGGTCGAGCGCCTCGGTGAGGCTGCGGACCGCGGCCTTGCTCGCGCCGTACGCCGCGAGTCCGGGCTGCCCGTAGAGCGCCGACGCCGAGGCCAGGTTGATCACCCGGCTGCCCGGCGTCCGGCGCAGGTAGGGGAGCGCGGCGTGGCAGCCGTTGAGGACGCCCTTGATGTTGACGTCCACCACCCGGTGCTGGCGTTCGAGCCCGATATCCCCGAAGGCCCCCGACACGAGAATGCCGGCATTGTTGACCAGCAGGTCGAGACGTCCTGTGGCATTGGTGAATTCATGCAGCGCCCGATCCCAGCCCGCCGGATCGGTGACGTCGAACGCGCCGGTGACGGTGCGCCCGCCGATCTGCCCGGCGGTCTCGGCCACCGCGTCCGCGTCGATGTCGTAGAGCCCGACCGTCCACTCCGCGCGGGCGAACCGCGCCGCGATGGCGCGGCCGATACCGGCGGCCGCCCCGGTGATCAGGACGGCGGGGCGGGAAGCCTTGTCGGGCTGGGACATCGGGGCCGCTCGGGTCGCGGAGTCGGGAACAGGGGTGGTCCCGCTCGGCGAGCTGCCGCCTCTCTCCGCGGGGGACACGGTCGCCGCACTCATGCGGCGCTGCGGCCCACGCGACCGGGATCGATCATCGCACGATGGAACTCCGCCGCGTCGCGAGCGGCGTCGCGCCCGTCGGCGAGCAGGTCGGCGCCCAGGTGGATGAGGGTGTGCGGCGCGCTGGGCCGCACCTGCAGGCGCAACGCGACCCCGGCCGCCTCGGCCCGTTTCGCCACCGCGAGCGCGTCGGCCAGCAGCATCTCGCGGGAGCCGACCTGCAGCAGAATCGGTGGCAGACCGGTGAAGTCGTGGTTCACCACCGACCAGGCCGGGTCCAGTTCGCCTTCGACCGCGATGCCGCGGCGCACCACCATGTCGGGCCCGAGCGCGGGCAGCACGGCGTCATAGCGGCTGTTGGGGTGCGCGAGGCGGGCGGTGGAGTCGAAATCGGCCCAGGGCGAGGTGACCGAGAGCGCCACGGGCAGCGGCAGTTCCTGCTCACGCAGGGTCAGTGCCAGCCGCAGCGCCAGCCCGCCGCCCGCGGAATCCCCGGCCACGATGATCTTCTCGGGCGGGAAGCCCTCGTCGAGCAGATGCCGGTAGGCGGTGAGGGCGTCGGCGAGGCTCTCGTTGGGGTGGGCGTCGGGCAGCTGCCGGTAGTCGACGGTGAGCACCGGCAGTTCGCTGAGCGCGGCCAGGCGCGCGGTGTGGCGGCGGTAGCTGTGCAGGCCGCCCGCGATGAACGCGCCGCCGTGCAGGTAGAGGATGGCGGCGTCGCGGTCCACGCGCGGGTCGGGAACCGGTGCGCTCCACAGCCATTCGGCGTCGCAGTGCTCGAAGCGCAGCGACTCGCGGCGGGTGCCGCGCGGGGTGCCCAGGATCCGGGCGGGCTGCTCGGAGAGCCGGGTGGCCCGGAAGATCAGGTGGGCCGGGCCGGGTCCGCGGTCGGCGACCCAGGCGCCGGCGCGCAGGAACTGCTGCAGGGTGGTGCGCAAGACAGGGTGCACGAGCCGGGTGCCGATGCGGGCGGGCGGGATCGTTTCCACGATCACCGAGGACCGGGTGCCGGTGCCCGCGGGCACGTGTGAGGGCTGCGGCGACGTCGCCACGGGCGCTCCTGTCCGCGCCGCGACAGGGGGCGCTGATGAGACATCGATGTCATTTCGGCCGAGGGCCGTTGACCATCTTGACCGCCGGAGCGCGGATTGTCATGCACGAGAAGGAAATTCCCACGTAAATCGGGGTCGCGGACCGGCGTTGCGGGCCCTGCGTGGCGCCCCCGTTGCCTTATGCAGGTAAATGCCTGCATAATTTGAGCCGTGCAACCCGAACCCGACATGGACGCGGTCTTCAAGGCCCTGGCCGACGCCACCCGGCGGCAGCTGCTGGACCGGCTCCGGGAGAACAACGGTCAGACGCTGCGCGAACTGTGCGAACGGGTCGAGATGGCCCGGCAATCGGTGACCCAGCATCTCGACATTCTCGAGCGGGCCGGGCTCGTCACGGTGCTGCGCCGGGGCCGGGAACGGGTGCACTACATCAATCCGACCCCGATTCACGACATCGAACAGCGTTGGATCTCCGTTTTCGACCGCCCCCGGCTGGACGTCCTGCGCGCCATCAAAGACCAGGCAGAGGAGTACGCCATGACCACCACGGTGCCGAACTACGTCTACGTCACCTACATTCGCGCCAGCGCCGACCAGGTGTGGAAGGCCCTGACCGACGCCGACCTGACCGCCCAGTACTGGGGGCACGCGAATGTGTCCGACTGGCAGGAGGGTTCGCGCTGGGAACACCGCCGCGTCGACGGCTCGGACAAGCTCGACGTCGTCGGCAAGGTGCTCGAGGCCGACCAGCCCAACCGCCTGGTCGTCACCTTCGAGGATTCCCCGCAGGAGGAGCGCTCGCCGTCGGTGGTGACCTTCCGGATCGAGCCGCACCAGGACATCGTGCGGCTCACCGTCACCCACGAGAACCTGCCGAACGAGGAAATGCTGCAAGGCATTTCGAGCGGCTGGCCCGCGGTGCTGGCCAACCTCAAGTCGCTGCTGGAGACCGGCGCGGTGCTCCCGCAGGCGCCCTGGGAGATGGAGCCGGCGGCCTGCTCCTGATCCGCAACGCGAACGGCACCGGGCGAGCGTGTGCTCGCGCCGGTGCCGTTGGCGTGTGCGCGGCGCCCGGGGCGCCGCTGCGCGCTGCTTAGCGCGGGGCCATGCGGATCGCGCCGTCGAGGCGGATGACCTCACCGTTGAGCATCGGGTTCTCGACGATGTGGCGGACCAGGGCCGCGTACTCGGCCGGGTCGCCCAGGCGCGAGGGGTGCGGCACCTGCGCGCCGAGCGCGTCGATGGCCTGCTGCGGCAGGGTCGCGAAGAGCGGGGTGTGGAACAGGCCCGGCGCGATGGTCATGACGCGGATCTTGAACGAGGCCAGGTCGCGGGCGACCGGCAGGGTCAGGCCCACGATGCCGCCCTTGGAGGCGGAGTAGGCGGCCTGCCCGATCTGGCCGTCGTAGGCGGCGACCGAGGCGGTGTTGACGATGACGCCGCGCTCGCCGTCGGCCTCCTCGACCGCGGCGATGCGCTCGGCGGCCAGGCGGATCACGTTGAACGTGCCGATCAGGTTGACGTTGATGATCTTGGAGAAGGCCTCCAGCGGGAACGCGCCCTGCTTGCCGACGGTCTTGACGGCGTTGCCGATTCCCGCGCAGTTCACCGCGATTCGCAGGGTGCCGAGCTCCTGGGCCGCGTCCAGCGCCGCGGTCACGTCCGCCTCGCTGGTGACGTCGCCGGGGGAGAACACCGCGCGCTCACCGAGTTCCTCGGCGAAAGCCTTGCCGTCGGACGAGGGAAGGTCGAGGATGACGACCTTCGCGCCGGCCGCGTGCAGTTCCCGCACGGTGGCCATACCCAGTCCCGAGGCGCCGCCGGTCACAACCGCGACGATATCTGCTGTCTTCACAAAACCTCCGAATATTCTTGGTCTTGTTAATGTAGATTCCGCTCGGATCGCAGGGAAGACCGCCCCGTCGGCGTGGCGTTCACGGGACAGTACGAACCCTGCTACTCGCGCACGCGCGCGTATTGAACGGAGTGTCGTCCGGCGCGTCGAGTCGTTGGAATCCTGTTCATGCGAGAGAATTTCCGATCGGGACCGTTGCGACGCGGCGCCGGTGGCGATGCGGAAACGGCGGGCCATCCAGGACCACCGATCACCGACGACAACACACCGTCAGCCACGACCGACCGCCGAGAGGGTCAGACGATGCCGAGCGACGTGCCCGCAGCGGGAATGTTGAAGTCGTACAAAAAAGTGTCGCGCTGGTACCCCGCCCTCGACCCGGCCGCGCCCGAACCGCCCGGTCCGGAGCATGCCCCCGCGCAGCCCGCCTTCGACGAGAGCGCCGGCCCCGCCCGCTTCCCGCACTACATTCACGACGCCGAGCCCGAGGTCGAGTTGCCGCCGGTGCCCGAGTCGGTGCGGCGCAACCACTTCGACGGGTCCTGGTCGGACTGGATGACCGAACGCGAAACGACCGGCACGTACACGCCGCCGCCGCGCTACCGCGGCAACACCGTCGTCGAATTCCCCTCGGGCAGTGGCGAACCCGGCACCGGCCCCGGTCGCCACGCCACCGAGTGGACGGACACGCTCGCCGAGCCCGAACCCACACTCGCCGAACACATCACGCGCATCGCGAGCCGGCGGGTCTCAGCCCTCACCCTGCTGATCGTTGCCATCGTTTTGCTGGCCATCGTCGGCGGGGTTGCCCTGTATGTGCTGAATTCCCATGGCGGGGCACCGCAATCGCTCGGCGTCCCCGGTGCGGGAGCCGGTTCCGGCCCGATCGCCGTCGCGGCGGCGTACAACGAGATGACGGCCCCCGCGATCATCGGCGACCATGGACCTACCGCGGGCGTTCCGGCCGGATAAGAAGAGAGCGGAGACAATGGATCAGGACTGGAGCCGCTGGCTCGACGAGGTGCCCGAAGTGGGTGAATCGTCGGGTCGTGCCGCGCGTTCCAAGACTCCGGTGGTGCGCTTGCGCAAACGCCGCGACGATTCCGGCGAGGCCGGTCCGGCGCCGCGCCCGATTCTGGTGGTGGGTGGCTGCGGCGGTGCCGGGACGACGACCACCGCGCTCGGCATCGCGGGGGAGCTGGGCGCGGCCGGTGACCGAACCGTGGCCGTGGACGGCACTTTCGCGGGGAGCGACCTAGCGCTGCGCGGCGCTGACGAGCACCTGAGCCCGATCAGCCTGCAGGCCTGGCTCTACGGCCGCGGCGACGACGAACCCGCGCCGCTCAAGGACTGCCTCTCGCGCGCCACCTCCGGCATCGGACTGCTGTGGCGCGATCCGGCGCCGCTGCGTCGCCGCGCCACCTACCTGACCGTCGCCCGCGCCCTCGGCGAGACCGGGTACACCCCGGTTTACGACGGCGGCAACCCGATCGCCAGCCGGCACCTGCGCCCGCTGCTCGAGGACGCCGATATCGCACTGGTACTGGCGATTCCGGCGCGCGTGGACGCCGCCAACCGCTTGCGCGTCACCCTGGAGTGGCTCGACGATCAGTTCGGCGGTCAAGGCGAGGGTCCCGGCGACGGAATTGTCGGCGACACCACGATCGTCGTGTCACATCAGTTGCCGGGCAGCGACTCTCGAATCGCTGAACATTTGCGCGAGCATCTCGACGGTTGGGTGAACGAAATCGTCGAGATACCCTATGACGCACACCTCGCGCGGGGAGAGCTGGTGCGGCACAGCGAGCTGGCCGCCGAGACACGCCGTGCGTATCGCCGCCTGCTTGCTGGAGTGGCATCATGACCGCAGCCATGAAGGAACGCCGATCCTCCGCTCAGAGCACCGGTCCAGGACCCACCCTGACCGGTGTGGTGCCACCACCGGAAGCCCGCCGCGCACCCATTTGGGACCGGCCCGTACCCGGCGGCGGACGCGCACCCCTGGTGTGGTTGCTCGGCGTGCACGGCGGCGCGGGCGCGAGCACCCTCTCGCATGTGCTTGCGCCGGCGGCGGATTCGTATCGGCGCTGGCCCGGCGTCTTCGAGCGGGAGTCCCCGTTCGTGGTGCTGGTGGCGCGCGAGACCATCAGCGGCCTCACCCGCGCCCACGACCTGCTGCGTCAGCATCACGCCGGGCTGGCCGGTGCGTGTGAGGTGCTGGGCCTGATCACGGTGGCCGCGCGCCCGGGCCGGATGCCGGCCGAGATCCGCCGCTACCGCGACGTGGTCGGTTCGCTGGCGGGTCAGGTGTGGCAGCTGCCGTGGCACGAGGAGTGGCTCCTGGTCGAGGCCGACCAGCTCCCGGTCTGGTCGCCCGGCGACCCGATCCCGGCCCAGCGCAAGCGCAAACCCGATCCGCTGGAAGAGATTACCGATGATGTGCGCGAGCTCGGCGCCGACATCGTGGCCGCGGCCCAGGACGCGCTGGACTCTCCCCGCCCCGACTTCACGGACACGGAGGAGTGATCATGAACACTTGTGGATTGCCTTGTGCGGGAAGATTTTCCGAAGTAGTCGCCGGCGCCGGTTGGACGGCAGGGCCGGTGATCGGCGAGATTGTTACTAGCAGTTCGCTTTTGGAGAAGGAAAGACAATGAGCATGCTCCTCGCCGTACACGACGCGTACGGCCAGATCCTCGCCCAGGTCGGCAATCCGACCCCGGAGGCTCCGCCCGCGTCGGACAAATTGCTGAAACTGGTTCGGTACTTCACCTGGTTCGTGCTGTTGTCGGGAATCCTGGGCATCACCTACGCCGGTGGCCGGTTCGCCTGGGAGAAATGGACAGGAGGCGGTTTGGAGTCGCCGAAGATGGTGGCCGGCGCGATGATCGGAGGGATCGTCGCGACGAGTGCGGGCACGATCATGAACGCAGTGATCACGTAATGCCGGCCGCGCTGGTGCCGCAGGCCCTGCACGCCGCGCTTTCCAACCGCGCGGACGCGGTGGCCGTACTGGCCTACAAACAGATGCCGTCGGATGTGCTCCGGCCGATGATGCAACTCATCGACTGGCTGCTGTGGTGCGTGCTGCTGTTCTGCCTGGCCTGGATGATCCTGGCCGCGGGCCGGCTCTGGTACGCGTTCCGTGACGACCTGGCCGCCAACGACGCGACGCACGGGGTGGTGATGAGCCTGGTGGGCGCGATCATGGCGACCTCGGCCAGTGGCATCGCACTGGCCCTGCTGCCGACCTGACGGGCCGGGCAGCTGATTTGTCCACTGGCACACACGCACTTGTAAACGACACCGTGGAGGCACTGCGATGAGCGAGAAGGAGCCGTCCGAGCGCGACGGCGTCTCGTTCGGCGTCATCGCCTCGGCCGCCCTGGTGGCGGTCATCCTGGTCGCCGGCCTGGTGGTCTACTTCGGGCACGGCGATTCCAAGCCGAGCGCGAAGACCGACCCGGGCACGCCGGCGGCGACCACGGAGACCGGCGCCACCGGATTCGCCTCGCCCGAGGTGGATCTGTTCGGCCGGCGCGTCGACGTCCCCAACAACACCGCCGGCCAGCCGCTGCCGCAGGAACCCGGAAAGCAGCGCAAGGCCACCGACACCGACTGGCTGACCGCGGTGCCCCAGGGCACCACCGATCCGCACGGCTGGCAGCGGGTGTTCGGCGCGTCGGTGCCCTTCTCCACGTCCGACGGTCCGGCACGCCTGGAAAACGGGCTGGCCGTGGGGTATTCGCACACCCCGCAGGGCGCGGCCCTGGCGGCGGCGCAGATCACCTACCGGCTCAACGCCCGCCCCGCGGACCGCGAGCTGTACGTCCGGCAGGTACGCGTGCCCGCCGAACAACTCACCGCCTACGACCAGGCGCTGGCCGACCAGCGGCTGCCGAAACAGCAGCCCGAGAAGGTGACCCGCTACCTGGTCGCCCCCGACGGCTTCCAGGTCGAGAACTACGCCGACGACATGGCCATCGTGCGGCTGGCCGCGCGCGGGCCGGTGGTCGACAGCCGGCAGCTGTGGGCGGCGGTACGACTGATCATGGTTTGGGACGCCGGCGACTGGCGGCTCAAGCCCTCCACCTCACGGACTTCACAGACCGAGTACGTGGATTCGCTGGCGGGGTGGACCCGTTGGTGACGACAACAGATATGGCATCGCGACCCATCGAGAGGTGGACCACATGCTGAGGCGGCTAGTCACGATTCTTGCGGTTGTATTCACCGTCATGATCGCGACCCCGACGGTGGCCTACGGCCAGACCTACGGTTTCGACCAGGCCTGCAACGAATTACACGACTCCCTCGACGGGCTCGGCGTGCCGGGCATCTCGCTCGGCGACGCGGCCTCGGCGGCGTGCAAGGCGGGCAACGTCGCCACCCACCCGAGCGACGCCGCCACCGCGGTGCGCGACAAGGCGTGGGACTCCACTTTCGGCAAGGTCGTCGACTCGCTGATGAGCGGTCTCGGCGAAGCGCTGATCCTGGCGCTCACGTTCTGGATGAAGATCCCGAACGAGAGAGTCAGCGACGCCGGAACACTATTCACCAAGATCAACGACTACACCTATCAAGTGCAGATCCTGTTCCTGATGGTGTCGGTGATCCTGACCGGTCTCAAACTGGCGCGAGCCAGACGCGGGGCCGCGGTCGAACAGGCCACCGACTCGTTCTGGATGTTCGCCCGCGTGGTGTTCAGCTCCTGGATGCTGGGCGCGGTGATCGTGGCCGCCACCCAGGCCTCGGACAAGTTCTCCGAGTGGGTGATCAACGACGCCACCGACGGCAACGCCAAGAACATGGCCGAGCTGATGGTGAAAACCTCCAAGCTGCAGGCGTTCTCGCCGGGTCTGGTGCTGATCATCGCCATCGTCGGCCTGCTCGGCGCGCTGGCGCAGATCGTGCTCGCCATCGTGCGCCAGGGCATGCTCGTGGTCGCGGCGGGCGTGCTGCCGCTGGCCGCGGCGGGCTCGGGCACCGGCATCGGAAACACGTCCTATAACAAGCTGATTCGCTGGATCATCGCCTTCATGCTCTACAAGCCGGTGGCCGCGATCGTCTACATGATCGCCTTCACCACCGCGGGCGTCACCGACGACCGCACCGGCACCGTGAACCTGCCCGATGCCGACGAGGCCCAGCGCATGCTGGTCGCCGTCGTGCTGTTGGGCACGGTGGCCTTCGTGCTGCCCGCGCTCATGCGTCTGGCGAGCGCGAGCGAGGTGGCCATCGTGGGCAGTGGCGGTTCGGGTCTGGCCGCGACCACCGGCACCCTGGTCGGCATCGCGGCGCTCGGCGCGGTCGGTTCCCGTGCGGTCGCCCCGCGCGGGGTGGCCGGTCCGGGCGCGGCCGGATACGTCGGCGGCGGCGGCCGGGGCGGACGGCCCCGGCCCGGCGCCGGTGGAGGTGCGGGTGGCGGCCCGCCGCGCCCGACCCCGCCGCCGCGTCCCGCCGGTGGCGGAGCGGCCGCGAGTCCTGCGGCCCAAGGTGGCGGCGGCGCAGTACCGTCAGGCGCGTCCGCGGTCGCGAACCGGGTCGCGCAGGCCCGGGCGGCGACCGCGTCGCTGAACAAGGCCGAGTCGACCGCGGGTGATCTCGCCGGTGATCGCTGGGCCAACCGTTCACCCGACCTCGGCAGGAGCACCATCCCGCGATGACGATGACCGACACCTACGAGCGCCGCTCGTACGGACTGTGGCAGAAGCCCCGCAGCGCCGGCCTTTTCGGCCTGCGCTGGGGCGAGACCGTGGTCGGGTTCGCCGTCGTCATCACCGCGCTGCTCACGGCGCTGGTGGCCGGCCCCCAGCCGGCCGCCGTGGTGGCGGGTCTGGGCACGATCGTGATGGTTCCACTGGTGTGGCGGACCGGGGGCCGCTCCGGCTACGAGAACGGATTGATGATGTTCCATTGGCTGCGTGGCCGTTCCAAGGGCGAGCACGTGTACCGGGGCGGGCGCTTCTCCCGCATCCCCGGCGGGGTGACCCGGCTGCCCGGACTGATGGCCCCGTCGCGCCTCTACGAGGGCATCGACGCCGGCGGCTACAGCTTCGGGATGATCCACCTACCGCAATTCGCCCAGTACACGGTCGTGCTGCGGGCCTGGCCGCAGGGCCACGAGGCCGTCGACCAGCCGGTCATCGACCGCTGGGTCGGGGCCTGGGGCACCTTCCTGGCCTCGCTGGGACAGACCTCCGACATCGTCGCGGTGGTGCCGGTCATCGACACCGTGCCCGAGACCGGAAACCGTTTGCTCACCGAGGTTTCGGCGATCACCCGGCCCGAGGCCCCGGATCTGGCCCAGCAGGTCATGTACGAGCTGGCCACCGAACTGCCGCAGGAACGGGTGCAGCTGCTGCCGCGGGTCGCCATCACCTTCAAGGCGACTACCGCCGAGCGGCGCAAGAATCCGGCGGAGGAGGCGGTCGAGATCGGCCGCCGGCTGCCCGGCATCTGCGCGGCGCTGGCCGAGGCGGGCGTGCGCTGCCAGCCCATGTCCGCCGACGACATCATCTCCTTCATCCGCCGCAGCTACGACCCGGCCGCCCAGGCCGACCTCGAGGTGGCGGCGGGCGAACCCGGTGGGCACGGCCTGGATTGGGCCGACGCCGGACCGGTCTCGCACGAGGAACGCTGGGACCACTTCATTCACGACGGCGGCCGCTCGGTCACCTGGGAGATGGACACCGCTCCCGAGGGCGCGGTCGACGAACGCGTGCTGCAGCGGCTGCTCGCCCCGAACCCGGAGGTGCCGCGCAAGCGGATCACCATCGTCTACCGTCCGCACTCGGCCGGCGACGCCGCCCAGATCGTGGACGACGACTACAAGAACGCGCTGGTGGCACAGCAATCCGAGCGCGGCGTCGTCTCCGCCGCCGCCACCCTGCGCGTCGGCGCCACCCAGCAGGCTCGCGAGGAGCAGGCCCGCGGCCACGGCGTCACCCGCTTCGGCGCGCTGGTCACCATCACCGAACCGCTGCGCGGCGACCTGCCCCGCATCGAATCGATCACCCGTGACCTCTCCACCCAGGCGCGCCTGAAGATCCGGCGCTGCTACCGCTATCAGGCCGCGGCCTTCGCGGCCTCGCTCGGCTGCGGGGTGATCCTCCCCGAACACGCCACCATCCCGAAAGCACTCGCGGGGTAACCCACCATGTCACGTGACTTCGACCCACCCGTCCGCGAACGCGACGCCGTGCCGCCCGCCACGCGGCGCGGCTCCCGGCGCGACCCGGCCCCCGTCGACCCGTACGACGACGCGGACCCGTTCCCGCCCAGCGGTTCCCGCGTCATGCGCGACGAACACCGGCCGCGCCGCGGCACCCTCCCGGACCGCCGGATGCTACGGCGCGACACCCCGATCGACTACTCGGCGGAGTTCTCCGAGGCGACCGGGGCGTCGGCGGGGCCCGAGCGGCAGCCGGGCGCGGTGGACGAGGCGAGTATCGCCGCGTCACGGGATGATTCGGGGTCGGGGACCCCGATCGATCACGTGGACAGCGGGATCGGTGGCGCGGAGCCCATCGGACGGGGCGTGTCCGGCCGCGGTGGTGACGGTGCTTTCTCGCCGGTCGAGACTGCGGCGGCCGGTCTGCGTGAGAGCGTCTCGGAGTGGGCCGACCCCGGTGCGCGCGTAAGTGATTCCGGCCCGTCGGTTTCCGCGTCGGGCAGTGATGCGTCAGGTCGGGAGCCCGCCGAATCGGAACCGACCGGTCCTGATCGTCGGGGGCGGAGCGGCCCGGATCAGGTCGGCAGCGGGTCGAAACGACGGCTTCCGGCGCTGCCCGCACTCGAACCCGGTGTCGGCGAGCACGGTTCGACCGGTGTGGTCCTCGGTTCCCCTTCCGAGATGTCGGACGGCGGCGGCTCGACCGGCCGGGAGCTCGCGGTGCGGGGCGAGGCCACCCCGGGTGACGCGCTGCGCGCCACCGCGGGGCCGCTCGAGAAGTCCGCGGCCGCCACGGCCGCGGGCGTGAGCGGTACCGAGCGCTCGGAACGGGTGCTCGACAAGCGATCCGGTCGAAGCGCGGCGACGCGCGGAACCGAACCGACCGAGGGGGATCGCATGGACCGCAAACGAGGTCGCGAGACGGCCGTCGACGGGGACACGGCCCGAGCCGAGCGTCCACGCGGTGAACGGCGCGCCGAAGGCGACATCCAGCCCGAGCGGCGCTCCGGCGGTGTCGATTCAAAGCGTGACCGTCGCGATGGGGGCAGTGACGCGCGGCGTGACCTCCGGGGAACCGAGGCCGGCCGCGAGCGCCGGGCTGCCGACGCCGAAGCTGCCCGCCGCGCTACCGACGGTGTGGCGGAACGTGACCGGCCCGGTGCGGAAGGTGTCGCGGGTCGTGACCGCCGTGGTGCGGATGGTGTGGCGGGACGTGACCGCCGTGGTGCGGATGGTGTGGCGGGACGTGACCGCCGTGGTGCGGATGGTGTGGCGGGACGTGACCGCCGTGGTCCGGAGGGTGCGGCGGGACGTGACCGGCGTGGCGCCGAGGGCGAGGCGCGGCGTGACCGGCGTGGCGCCGAGGGTGACGCCGGGCGTGAACGGCGGCGTGCCGAGGGCGACCCCGGACGACGCGGCGACACGGAACGGGATGCTCGCCGCGGCAAGGGATCCGAGGGCCGCGGCCGGTCCACCGACGCGGATCGGGTGCACCTGGGTGGACGCGCCGGGACTCCCGGCCGCGCCCGCCCGCGACCCGACGGCGAGGCGGGGGAGCGGCCGGTGCGGAACCGTCCCGCGCGCGGCGCCCGGCCCGAGCGGGTCGGAGCCGAGGAGCGTGGCCGCGGTGGCGCGCGTAAGGACAAGTGGGACAAGGCCGCCGAGCAGGCCGAGCGGGAGGCGGCGGCCAAGCGGGCCGCGGCGCGCAAGGCGGCGGCGAAGAAGAAGCAGTCCGGACCCCGGCTGCTCGACGACACCATGCGGGCCAAGCTCGAGGTGACCGCCCGGGAGGGCAACGGGATCAAGGCGGCCTGGGCCACCTTCCGGTTGCACACCGATGACCTGCGCCGCCGCAACTTCGCGGCGCGCGCCGAGCGGATCGAGTACGGCAGCTTCGACGAATTCGACCGCACCACCGCCCAACTCACCGATCGTGGCTACATCGGCGCGGGCGGCGGGCGGATGAACGTGATCGGCCGGCCGGTCGAGTACCGGGCCACCACCGCGCAGGTCGCGGGGCTGTGGCCGTGGTCGGTCGGCGCGGGCGCGCCGCTGATCGGCACGCCGCTGGGGTCGCACCTGCACACCGGCGCGCCGGTCTGCTTCGACCCGATGAACTGGTTCATGCGCGGCAGCTTCATCACCGCGCCCAGCCTGTTCGTGCTGGGCCTCAATGGTTTCGGCAAGTCCTCGCTGGTGCGCCGGATCGTGCTGGGCGGTGTTGCGCAGGGCATCACGCCGCTGATCCTGGCCGACGTCAAGCCGGACTACCGCAAGTTGGTGGAGCTGGTCGGCGGCCAGGTCATCGATCTGGGCTACGGCCACGGCAAACTGAATCCGCTGGCCGCCGGTGTGCTGGGCTCGATCGTGCCGCTGCTCGACGACTTCCCGGAACTGCAGACCCAGGTGATGCAGGAGATGCGGGCCCGTCAGGTCACCCTGGTCGCGGGTCTGGTGGAACTGGTGCGCGGCGAGCGCGTGCGCGACTTCGAGGAGACCCTGATCTCCACCAGTCTGCGCATTCTCTACCGCGACGGCAGTCTGTTCACTCCCGAGAATCCGCCGATCATGGAGGATCTCCTCGACGTGGTGGTCGCCGGCGGTGACGAGCTGCGGCTCGACGCCGGCGCCGACGACACCGAGGAGTACGCCGAGGCCATCAAGGAACTGCGCCGCTCGCTGCGCGCCCTCACCCAGGGCCCGTTCGGCGCGATCTTCAACGGCCGCACCACGACTCCCATCGACACCACCGCGACCGCCGTCTGCATCGACGTCTCGCACATCCCCACCGGCGACAAGAAGCTCAAGGCCGCCGTCATGCTGGCCTGCTGGGCCGACGGTTTCGCCTCGGTCGAGGCCGCGCACGTACTGGCCGACGCGGATCTGGGCCCGCAGCGCTACTTCCAGGTGGTGATGGACGAGCTGTGGCAGGTGCTGGGCCTGGGCGACTTCATGGTCGACCGCGTCGACGAGCTCACCCGTCTGCAGCGCGGCATCGCCACCTCGCTGATCATGATCAGCCACACCATCAAGGACCTGCAGGCACTGGGTTCGGAGGCCGCCATCGCCAAGGCGCTCGGCTTCCTGGAACGCGCGCGCGCCAAGATCTTCGGCGCGCTCCCGGCCGAGGAGATCGCGCGCCTGGATTCCACCGTGCCCTTCACCGCCGCCGAGGAGGACATGGTGACCGGCTGGTCGGCGCCGCAGGCGCTCACCGGTGAGGCGCTCAAACCCGGCCAGCAGCGCCCGCCCGCGCCCGGCACCGGTAAGTTCCTGCTCAAGATCGGTGAGGACCGCCGGCCCGGCATCCCGTTCCAGATGGAGTTCACGCCCTCCGAGCGGGAGAGCGGAATCCACGACACCAACCAGCGTTTCAGCGAATTCACCGAGACGACGGCGACCCGCGGCTCCGGTACCGGTTCGGACGAGGGGGACGCCGCATGATGCCGCACCGGTCGTATCGAAGAGTGTCGCCGGAGGTCCGGCAGGCCGCCGTCGCACAGGTCATCGCGCTGACCGGCAAGCTGCGTTCGGAGTCGGAGGCCTGCCGGGTGGTGGCCGAACAGATCGGCGTGCACACCAATTCGGTGCGCAACTGGGTGCGCGCCGCGGAGACTCCCGGCCTCGAGCGCATGGACGCGGTCGCGTTGCGCCGCAAAGTGGCTCTGCTGCAGCAGCAACTGGCGGCCGCCGCCGAGATGAACCGGTCGCTGGTGGAAACCCTCCACGACGCCAAGCGCGGCACATGAGCCGCTGCCGTATCGATCAGGGGCACCGCCGCGACGATCTTGCCAACGGCCGCAACGGGGTTGGCCGTGGCATATTCGACGAACACGCCGACCCGGGAAACCGGCCGGTATGGCGCGGTCGCGCGACCGGGCGACTAGCCTGGAAGAGTGGTCCGATTGGGGTGGTGATGCTGGTGGTGAGCGTCGCGATGCTGGCCACCGCCTGCGCCGGTGGCACCTCGACCCGCAGCGGCTCGAATCCGACCGGCGGGCAACCGCCCACGTCCACCACCCGGCTGCTCGAGGTCGCGCCCGCGCCCGACCCGACCACCGCCGACGGCGTCGCGGTGACGGCGTTGCAACAGATCTACACCTGGAACCCGGCCACCGAATCCGAGGGCGACGCCTTGCGTCGCGCCCGGAAATGGCTGGGCCCCAGCCTGATCCGAACCCTGGACAGCCCGTCCACCGCCGTGGACACACCCAGACCGACACTGCGGTGGGCCGAATGGGGCAAGGCGAACGCGCACGTCGAGGCGTTCGCGTTCGCATCCGGCGAGAAGGCTCCCGCGGGCGCCGACCCGAACCGGCAGCAGTACAAGATCGGCATCGAGCAGACGGTCGTCTACCCGGACGGCAAGCGGGAATCGCTACCCCCGGTCACCGTGGTCGCCACCGTGGTGCGCGGCGCCCGCGGCAGCTGGTTGCTGGACGAATTCCGTTGAGCGGCAACGACTCACAGGTCATCCCAGGAGGATAGAGATGGCGAAGACACCGGTGGCGGACCCGGCCGATCCCGGTCCCGACCGCACCCTGCACCTCGTGTACGCGGGTTTCTACATCTTCGGAACCCTGTGGCTGGCAGTGCAAGTGGGCAACCTGCTGAGCTCCCCGCGGCAGAACCTGCCGATCAACCCGATCGCGATCGTGGTCAACCTGATCAAGGGCGAGCTGCACTGGCCGACCGCGGCCACCGTCATCGTGCTGCTGGTCGTGCTGGGCACGGCCGGCTATGTGCTGTTCAAGCGCCGCAGCGCCGAAGCCGCGAAGAAGGGCCGCCTCGCGATCGACGACAAGGCCGACCACATGGGCTCGGGCGGCGCGATCAAGGCGCTCACGCTGGCCGGCGTGCGTGAGAAGGCCGGGCAGATGGGCGTGCCGCTGCACACCCACCTCACCGGCGACAAGGTCATCCCGGGCTCGCTGATGCGGCCCGGAGACGCACTGGTGCCGGGCATTCCGATCGGCATGTCGGTGGCCGACGGCGAAATGATGTACGGCTCCTACGAAGACCTGCAGGTCGACATCTGGGGTCCGCGCCAGGGCAAGACCACCTCCCGGGTGATCCCCGCGGTGCTGGCCGCCATCGGCCCGGTCGTCGTCACCTCCAACAAGCGGGACGTCGTCGACGCCACCCGGGATGTGCGCGCGGGCAAGGGCAGTCCCATCTTCGTCTTCGATCCGCAAGGCGTGGCGCCGGATTCGCACGACTGGCAGGCCCAGCAGGAACCCGCCTGGTACTGGGACCCGCTGGCGTGGGTGGACGTGCACCGGGCCGGCGCCGAGGTGCGGGCGGTCAGCCTGGCCGGTCACTTCTCCGACGCGGAGGGCAGTCCCTCCGCCGGCGGAGGCGCCGACTCCTACTTCGACCCCGAAGCCGAGGACCTGCTGGCGGCGCTGTTCCTGGCCGCCGGACTCGAGGGCAGCAACATCCTGCGCGCGTGGGAATGGGTGAACAACCCGCTCGACACCACGCCCGTGGAAATCCTGCGCAGCCACGCCAAGCACTACATGGCCGAAGGTCTGGCCGGGCAGTACAACCTCGACGTCCGTACGCGCGACGGCATTTTCGGTGGCGCGAAGGCCATGATCCGCTGCCTGAAGCTGCCGCACATCCAGCCCTGGATCATCCCCAACGGCGGCCGCGAACCCTTCGACGAACTGGCCTTCCTCGAGGGCAACGGCACCCTGTACTGCCTGTCGCTCGAAGGCCGCGGTTCGGCCGCGCCGCTGGTGAGCGCGCTGACCGCGGCGGTCATCGAGGTCGCCACCCACAAGGCGTCCCGTTCGCCGGGCGGTCGCCTGCCGGTGCCGCTGCTGGCCGCCCTCGACGAGGCCGCGAACGTGGTGCGCTGGAAGGATCTGCCGAAGCAGTACAGCCACTTCGGTTCTCGCGGCATCGTGGTGATGACGGTGCTGCAGTCCTGGGCCCAGGGTGCGCGCTGCTGGGGACCCGACGGTATGGAAGCGCTGTGGGGCGCGGCCAATATCAAGGTCATCGGCAGCGGCATCGACGACATGGCCTTCCTGCAGCAGCGGTCCGAGGCCATCGGCGACTACGACTCGATCGCGCAGTCGGTGTCGGAATCCAAGGGCGGCAAGAGCTATTCGCGCTCGCTGAGCTCCTCACGGACCTTCAACGCGCACGCGTTGGCGACGCTGCCGCGCGGACGCGCCATCCTCTTCTCCTCGGGTACGCCGGCGGTGCTGTTGCGCACGGTGCCCTGGTGGGAGGGCGCCGATGCCGCGGCGGTCGAGCGGTCCATCGAGGCGCACGACCCGTCACCGACCAAGAAGACCACGATCGGGGATCTCACCAGTCCGGCCCTGATCAAAGAGACAATCCCGGATGTCGCGGCGCCCAAGGAGGTCCGACCGCTGTGAGCGACGAGCAGCACCCCGAGAATTTCCCCTTCGACGACGCCCGCGGGCGCCGTCCGGACGAACCCAAGCCCATGGTCTACGAGAGCGTGGTCGAGTTCGTCGAGAACTACCTGAGTCTGGTGTACCGGCGGCAGGTGACCGACATCAGTGACACCGTGTGGTGTCCCGAATGGTGGCGCCACGCCGAGGCACTCGCGCGGCTCGAGGCGATGTGGCGGGCGTGGGAACACTTCCGCCACGACGGCAAGACCGGGCTCAGCGTCTGGTTCCTCGACCACGCCGACCCGCACATGGCGAAACTGTTCGACCCCAAGGGCCCGTTCAAGTACTGCAGTGTGCGCAACGGCCACAAGGACATGCTCACGCCGTTGCCGTTGAAGTCACCCCAGCACGGCTTGTTCAGCAACCCCACGCTCGGGGACTTTCCGCTGTAGCCGGGTCCGGTGTGGTCACCGGGCCCGGAAACGGAATGTGGCGGATCGCTTCGCGATCCGCCACGGTTCGAACTCTGCTACGACCGAAACGACTGGTACTCAGACCCGTTCGCGCGAGCGAGCGCGTTCGCGTTCCCGCTCATGGGCTTCCTGCTCGCGCACGCGACGCTGAGCCGCCTCCTGCTCCCGGGCCCGCACGGCGTCCTGCGCCGACTGCGCCTGTCCGACTTCCATCAGCATGCGCACCGATTGCAGTTCGGGCGAGATGCCCATCCGCGAAAGGTGCTGGGCCAGAGCGGTTCGCCGTTCCACCGAGTCGTAGCGGACCCCGCCGCGGTTGGCCTGCTGCGCGGCCATGCGGGAGGCTTCCGCCTGCGCGGAGAAGCGGTCCTTCTCGAGGGATACGCCGCCACGTTCCATGGTGGGGCGCTCCAGGATTCGCGACAGTTCGCGGTTGCGCGGATCGCGGGCCTTGGCATCGGCTGCTTCACGCAGTCGGCGCTCACGGCCTTCCTTCTGCCGGGCCTCGGTGACCCTGACGCGTGCTTCCGCTTCCTTCTGGCCACGTTCCCGGGTGCGCAGCGCGACAAGTGTCGCGAGCTGCAACATTTGCCTCATCATCGCCGCTGTTTCGCGGCCGATGTCGTCGAGTTCCTCGGCCATTGCCTGCTCCCCGATGCTGCAGTTGGATCACTATGGATGGTGGTGGTGCTTCGTCACGGACCTCGCCACGCGAACGGTGGTTGCGCATAGCCTTGCCCCGCCTGCAAACGCGGACACCGGGAGAACGTGGGGCGAGGCAGCGGCCCGATCGGGGATCGCCCGGGGGCTTTACTCCGCCTTGGTACTCCGTTCTACGAGATTACCAGCGAAAACTCCGATACCGCCGTACGCGCGCGTCGCGATCCAGCATATATCGCACAATTCCGGCAGGTGCGGGAAAACTCAGGATTTTCTTTGGTTAGGGAAGCCTTAGGCGGAAGGTTCAACGGGACCTTCCCGAGACTTTTAACGGAAAAGAAACGGGCCCGGCGCAATCCGCGCCGGGCCCGAAATACCGTGCTGGTCAGTTGATTTGGACCGACTGGATGTTCACATCCGAGGCCGGCTTACCGTCCTGACCGCCACCCGCGACGCCGCCCTTGGCGATCTTGTCGAGGGTGGCCAGCCCGGCCTCGTCGACCGTGCCGAAAATCGTGTACTGGGGCGGCAACTGGGAATCGCCGTAGACCAGGAAGAACTGGCTGCCGTTGGTGCCCGGGCCGGCATTGGCCATGGCCAGCACGCCGCGCTTGTACTCGACCGGGAACTGCGCCGCCTGATCGGTGGGCGCGTACTGGTCAGTCGGGTACTCGTTGTCGAATTCGTAACCGGGACCGCCCATTCCGGTACCGCTCGGATCGCCGCACTGCAGCACCTGCAGACCCTTACCGGTGGTCATGCGGTGGCAACTGGTGGCGTCGAAGTACTTCTGCTTGGCCAGACTCTCGAAACTATTAACCGTGCAGGGGGATTCGCCCGGATTCAGGGTCATCGAGATCGGGCCCTGATTGGTGTCCATCGTCGCCTTCACCTGACCGGCGGTGGTGATGTTCGCCGTACCCGGCGCGCTCACCGCCTTGTCGGCGGGCTTCTGCGACGGACGGTACTCACAGCTCACCGAGGCCGGCTTGGCCTTCGCCGCCGGCGGGGGAGCGGCGGTCAGCGAGGCGTCGGGAGTCTCGGACGACTTCGCGCTCGTGCTGTTGTCATCGCCCTTGGTCAGGAAGTAGATGCCGACACCGGCCGCCACGGCGACCACGACGCCCAGCGCCGACGCCGCGATGGTGAGCTGCTTGCGCTTGCGCGCCCGCTGGGCCCGGTTCTCGAGTTGGCGCTCCAGCTTCCGCTTAGCCGCAGCGCGTCGCTGTTCATTGCTCGGCACTAACTGTCCCTCCGTGAACGGTCGGTATCTGATGTCTGTACAGACTGCGGCCGTCAGCCCAGCGGCCGCGGCAGACATTACCTCTAAACGCTGAGAAAAACCTACATATGGCCACCGCCCCGCCCCGCGACGCGGGCATCGGGCGGTAACCGGTTGGACTTGCCCGACGGCCGTGGTGGAAACTTGACCATCGTGACCAAGACCAGCAGCTTCAGTGCCCCGAGGGGGGTCCCCGACTATCTGCCCCCCACCTCCGCGGAGTTCGTCGCCGTCCGCGACGGCCTCGTAGCGACCGCGCGCCTGGCCGGATACGGGCATGTCGAGCTGCCGGTTTTCGAAGAGACCGCCCTGTTCGCGCGCGGTGTGGGGGAGTCGACCGACGTCGTCTCCAAGGAGATGTGGACCTTCGCCGACCGCAACGGTGAGAGCTTCACCCTGCGCCCCGAAGGCACCGCCGGCGTCATGCGCGCGGTCATCCAGAACGGCCTCGACCGCGGGCCGCTGCCGGTCAAGCTCTGCTACGCCGGGCCCTTCTTCCGCTACGAACGCCCGCAGAAGGGCCGCTACCGGCAGTTGCAGCAGGTCGGCGTGGAAGCCATCGGCGTCGACGACCCGGCCCTGGACGCCGAGGTCATCGCCATCGCCGACGCCGGATTCCGCGGCCTCGGCCTCGACGGCTTCCGGCTCGAGATCACCTCGCTCGGCGACGAGACCTGCCGCCCGCAGTACCGCGAACTGCTGCAGGACTTCCTGATGAAGCTCCCGCTCGACGAGGACACCCGCCGCCGCGCGCTGATCAACCCGCTACGCGTGCTCGACGACAAGCGGCCCGAGGTCCAGGAGATGACGGCCAACGCGCCGCTCATGATCGACCACCTGTCGGAGTCCGCCAAGGCGCACTTCGAGCAGGTGCTCGGCCACCTCGACGCGCTCGGTGTGCCGTACGTGGTCAACCCGCGCATGGTGCGCGGGCTCGACTACTACACCAAGACCACCTTCGAATTCGTGCACGACGGGCTCGGCGCGCAATCCGGCATCGGCGGCGGCGGCCGCTATGACGGGCTGATGGCCGAACTCGGCGGGCAGGCGCTCTCCGGCATCGGCTTCGGCATCGGCGTCGACCGCACCGTGCTCGCGCTCGAGGCCGAGGGCAAGACCGCCGTCGACGGACCCCGCGTGCAGGTCTTCGGCATCCCGCTCGGCGACGTCGCCAAGCAGCGCCTGGTGGTGCTGGCCGCCGACCTGCGCAAGGCCGGGATCCGTACCGACCTCGCCTACGGCGGACGCGGCATGAAGGGCGCGATGAAGGCGGCCGACAAGTCCGGTGCGCAGCTGGCCCTGGTGCTGGGCGACCGCGAGGTCGCCGACGGTGAGATCGGGCTCAAGAACCTGAGTACCGGCGAGCAGCGCCAGATCCCGCTGGACGAGGCCGTCGCCCAGGTCGGGGCCGCGCTTGCGGGCGACCAGGTCTGACGCAGACGGTGTGACTCCGGGCGGCGAACCGTCGCCCGGAGTCACACCGATCCGGTGCCCGCGCCCTGTGTTACGCCTCGGGAAGCCCCGGGTGAATCCGCGTATGAGCGGGGACAATCGGGGTATGGGGTAAGGGCCCGCTGACACCGTGCCCCGTCGCACGCGGGCGGCACGTGCCGCCGGTACGTGCGCCGCACTGAACTCTTGGACGAATGCGCTGCTGTGACTGATGAATCGACACCGGAGTCCGGACCGGTCGGCCTCGACCTGATCGCGCCCGAGCTGCTGGCCCCCGCCCTGCGGAAACTCACCCTCGCCGCAATCGGCATCGGGGTCGGCCTAGGGCTGCTTCTGGCACTGTTCGTGCACTGGCCGGTCGCCGTGGCCACCGGGCTGGTGCTCGGCGCGCCCACCGCCCTCTACGCCATGGCCGTGCAGCGCCGCCGAATCACCGTGTCCGGCACCGTTATCCACGCCCGCACCTGGCGCGGCGAACGCCACCTGGACCTGGCCACCGCCACCGCCGTGGAGATCGTGGTCCACCCCGGCCGGATCAGCCGCATCCTGCTGCGCGCCACCGCCGGGCCCGACACCCAGTCGGTCCCCCTGGCCATCTACAGCGACTCCGGCAGCGGCCGCGAGCTCCACATCCTGGGCCTGCGCAAACTCGCCGACGCCCTGGCCGGCTGCCCCCTCGCCGCCGCCCTGGCCATCTCCGGCATGCTCGTCCAGCAGCTGCGCGCCGAAGCCCGCGACGCCATCGCCGAGGAACGACCCCTCTACCGGGCCGTCCAACTCGTCCGCGCCCGCGACGCGGCGGGACCCATCGTCCTCGCCGACTCCGACATCGCCGACCTGGCCCGCTGACGACCGGACCGATTCCGCACTTCCATTCCGGCGCGTGCCGACTACCAGCGCCCGACGGTCGGTGCTTGGGCGGAAACCCTCCCTGACGTGCCGTGCAGCTCTGCGGGCCGGTGGGTGATGCGGCGGCGCGGGCCGTGTTCCCTTGCTCACGGCTTCGCCGGGCGGGGTGTGAGCATCGATAGGGTTGGGGTGAGATCAGCCGCTATCGCGAGGAGATCGCCGTGAGCAATGTTGCGCCAGTGACCGTCACCGTGACCGGAGCCGCCGGGCAGATCGCCTACGGTTTGCTGTTCCGTATCGCGTCCGGTGCGCTGCTCGGTGAACACACGCCGGTGCGGCTGCGGCTGCTCGAGATCCCCGCCGCCGTCGCCTCGCTCGAGGGTGTGGCCATGGAACTCGAGGACGGGGCCTTCCCGCTGCTGTCGGGCATCGACATCGCCGACGACCCGTGGATCGGATTCGACGGGGCCAATATCGCCATCCTGGTGGGTTCGCGGCCGCGAACCGCGGGCATGGAACGCGCCGACCTGCTCGCCGCCAACGGGCCCATCTTCACCGACCAGGGCGCGGCCATCAATGCCAATGCGGCCCCGGACGTCCGGGTGCTGGTGGTCGGTAACCCGGCCAACACCAACGCCTACATCGCGATGAGCAACGCGCCCGACGTGCCCGCGCACCGGTTCACCGCCCTCACCCGGCTCGACCACAACCGCGCCATCGCGCAGGTGGCGAAGAAGACCGGGGCCGCGGCCGCCGACATCGGTCGGATCACCGTGTGGGGCAACCACTCCGCGACGCAATACCCCGACCTGGCGCACGCCACCGTCGCCGGCCGCGACGCACTCACCGTCATCGACGATCCGGCCTGGGTCACCGACGACTTCGTCCCGACCGTCCAGCAGCGCGGCACCGCCATCATCAAGGCCCGCGGCGCCTCCTCGGCCGCGAGCGCGGCCAGCGCCGCCATCGACCACGTCCACGACTGGGTGCTGGGCACCGCACCCGGCGACTGGACCTCGATGGCCGTCCCCTCGGACGGCTCCTACGGCGTCCCCGAGGGCCTCATCAGCTCGTTCCCGGTCACCTGCGCCAACGGCGAGTACCGCATCGTCCCCGACCTCGACATCAGCGAATTCGCCCGCACCCGAATCGATCACAGCGTCGCCGAACTCGTGAGCGAGCGCGACGCCGTGATCGACCTGGGCTTCGCCAAGCGGTCGTGATCCACTCGACACGATCGGTGATCGGCACGGCCATAAATGGGTTGGCCCCGCTGCCGGCCCTCGCATACGGTGGGCGTACTTCCGGTGCGGAAGTCCGGCCTTACTTCACATTCGGTATGAGATCCGTAGGCCGGACGATGATTTCTCGGGAGCACAAACTTCAGAACGTGATGATCGCCCGGTGCGTAGGTGGGAGCTACTTTCCTCTCCAACAGGGGTAACGCGGGTTCGAATCCCGCCGGGAGGCTCGCCTCTCGTCGTCTAGCGGCCCAGGACACCAACGTTGCTTCCGCCGTCTATTTCTCGGGCGATTCGCACCTCGCGTGAGGGCCTGGTGCGTAGGTGAGGGTTACTTCACTGGATCGAGGTGTCGCGGGTTCGAATCCCGCCGGGAGCATGCTCCCGTAGCTCAGTCCGGTAGAGCATTCGGCAAGTCCTTCGCCGCTTCTTTCTCAGGCCCTGCACGCACACCTCTGAACGCCGTGCCCCCAATACTCTTGAAGGGGGATAGACGTGGCGAAGTTCAACACCGGCGCGTCACGCGCTGTCGCGCAGGGGCCCATCCGAACCGATTCCACACCGACCGGCGCCACCCACGAGGGCGGCCCGGGTTTCGCCCGTGAACCGAAGGCTGAACTCTTCTTGCTGGCCGTCGCGAACATGGTCGGCGAGAACACCTTCTACGAGACCGCCGGCCGGCGGGATTCGCGATTCTCGGCCCTGGTCCGCCAGGTGGCGTTGACCGACCTCGAATGGCTCACCAGGTTCGCGACCTGGCTTCGCGGCGAAGCGAACATGCGTTCCGCAGCGCTGGTGCTGGCGGCCGAAGCGGCCAAGGCCAGCGTGGACGCCGGGCAGACCGGTAGCCGCGCGATCGTCAACGCCGTCCTGCAACGTGCCGATGAGCCGGGCGAGATGCTGTCCTACTGGATCGGCCACTACGGCAAGAAGATTCCGAAGCCGGTCAAGCGCGGTGTCGCCGACGCCGCTGCGCGCCTGTACAACGAGAAGTCCTACCTGAAGTGGGACAGCGATTCTCGCGGCGTCCGCTTCGCCGACGTCATCCAGCTCGCGCACGTCGACCCGCGCGGTGAGTGGCAGTCCACGCTGTTCAAGTACGCGATCGAGGCACGGCTCGGCGTGGACGGCCTCGAGCTGCCCGCGCGCCTGGCGACGCTGTGCGCGAACGCGGATCTGCGCGGCGCCGACGTCGCGACGATCAACCGGTGGGCGCGGGAAGGTCTGCTCGCGGACAAGCTCGGGTTCGCCGGGATGACATGGGAAGCCGTGCCGTCGCTGGTGAACGGTCCGTGGATCAGGGAGCTGTGGGAGTCGATCATCCCGTCGATGGGCTACATGGCTCTTTTGCGGAACCTGCGCAACTTCGACCAGGCAGGCGTATCCGATGAGGTCGCCGCGAAGGTCGCTGCGCGCCTGATGGATCCGGAGCAGGTGGCCAAGTCGCGTCAGCTGCCGATGCGGTATCTGTCCGCGTATCGGGCCGCGCCTTCGCTGCGCTGGGCGTACGCGCTGGAAAAGGCGCTCGACGCGGCGGTGTCCAACATTCCGGCGCTGCCCGGGCGCACCCTGATCCTGATCGACACCTCCGGTTCGATGCACGCGGGATTCAGCAAGGACGGCACTCTGATGCGATGGGACGCGGCGACGATCTTCGGTCTCGCGCTGGCGCGCCGGTGTTCACACGCCGACGTGATCTCGTACTCGAACAGCGGGCTGCCGTTCCCGCTGCGGAGCGGGGAGTCACTGCTGAAGTCGTTGGAGCGGTGGAAGTCCGGCGGATTCTTCATCGGTGGCGGTACGAATACCGCCGGTACCGTGCGGGCGACATTCGACCGGCACGACCGGGTGGTCATCCTCACCGACGAGCAGAACGGCTGGGGCGGCGATCCCGGATCCGCTATGCCGCAACAGGTCCCGTTGTACACCTGGAATCTCGCCGGCTACCGGCACGGCCATGCCGCGGGCGGACCGAATCGGCACACCTTCGGGGGCCTCTCGGACCGTGCGTTCGCGATGATCCCGCTGCTGGAACGCGGTGAGAACTGCGACTGGCCCTTCTAGTTCGGCTGCGACAGCTGCGCAGGCGACGGCCGCCCCGGCCATCACGGCCGGGGCGGCCGGATCATCAGGCCAGCTTGGCGATCACGTTGTCGCCGTACCACTTGATCTTGGTGATCTTCTCTTCCAGGGTTTCGGTGTCGTGCTCCTTGGCGTAGGAGTTGCGGAAGCCGACGATCAGGTCGGTGATGCCCTTCTCCTCGCAGCGCTTCACACCGTCGGGGGTGTAGCCGTCGTAGGAGACGGCGTGAATCTCGAAGTCGCCCTTGTGGTCGCGCTCGGCGCGCAGTTCGTTGATCCGGGCCAGGTACTTGTCGAGCTCCTCGGCGTTGCCGCCGGCGTGCATCCAGCCGTCGCACAGGCGCACCGCGCGGCGCAGCGCGGCATCGCTGTGGCCGCCGAGCAGGATCGGCAGCGGCTCGGTCGGGGCGGGGGTGAGCTTGATCTTCGGGATGTCGTAGAACTCGCCGTGGTACTCGAAGTACTCGCCGGTGGACAGGCCGCGCACGATCTCGATGCACTCGTCGATGCGCTTGCCGCGCTTCTCGAACGGGACACCCATGATCTCGAAGTCCTCCGGCCACGGGCTGATGCCGACGCCGAGGGCGAAACGGTTGTTGCTCAGCCGCGCCAGCGAACTGGCCTGCTTGGCCACCAGCACCGGCGGGCGGATCGGCAGCTTGAGCACGAACGGGGTCAGGCGCAGGGTGGTGGTGGCCGCGGCGATGGCCGCCGACAGCACGAAGGTCTCGATGAACGGCTTACCGTCGAGGAACTCGCGATTGCCGTCCGCGGTGTAGGGATACTTCGAATCCGACTCGGCCGGGTACGCGATGCTGTCGGCCACGGTGATGCTGTGGAACCCGGCGGCCTCGGCGGCCTGTGCCAGCGGAATGTAGTAATCCGGGTTGGTCATCGCCTCCGCGTAGGTGAAGCGCATCGATCGTCCTCTCGACAGTGAGCAAGTGCCAAAAACTAGAACCGATTCTAGTTTTGTAGCTGATGCTAGCCGCAAGCTCGCGGAAAGGCACTAGATTCGGACAGTCGGTCCATCCGGCCGTCGCTCGAACCGCGATGATCCCGGTAGCCGAGATGACCGGTGAGTAGGTCTTGCCCGATTGTTCTGCCGCTTGTTCTAATCGCGTCATGACGATCGCCATCACCGGCTCCGGGTCCGGCATCGGCGCGGCCACCGCCGCCGCCCTGCGCGCCGCCGGACACGACATCATCGGGATCGACCTGCGCAACGCCGACATCACCGTCGACCTCACCGACGCCGCCGCCCGCGCCGCAGCCGTCGAAGCCGTCCTGGAACGCTCCGGCGGCACCCTCGACGGACTGATCCTCTGCGCCGGCGTCGGCCCCCAGGTGCCCGACCCCAACCTGGTCGTGGAGATCAACTACCGGGCCACCGTGGCCCTGCTCGACGCGCTGCTGCCCGCCCTGAGCAAGGGCGAAAACCCTGCGGCCGTGGTGGTTTCGTCGGTCGCCTCCACCCACCTGAAGTGGGAGGACAACCCGATCGCCAAGGGCGCCGAGGCCGAGGCCTTCGCCCAGGCCGGCGACTACGCGGGCAGCTACGCCTACGCCGCCTCCAAGAACGCCGTCACCGTCGCGGTGCGCGAGCGCGCCGTGGAGTGGGGCGCCGCCGGCGTGCGCCTCAACACCGTCGCCCCCGGCAGCGTCGACACCCCGCTGCTGCAGGCCGGCCTGGACGATCCGCGCTACGGCGACGCCATCCGCAACTTCACCGCGCCCATCGGCCGCAACGGTGAGCCCGAGGAAATCGCCTCCCTCATCGTCTACCTGGTCGGTCCGCAGGCCGGGTTCATCCACGGCGCCCAGTTCGTCATCGACGGCGGAGTCGACGCGCAGGCGCGGCCGACCGCGGTGTAATCCACCGCGGCGTGCCCACCGCGCGCCCTGAAACGGTGGCCGAGCCCGCGGGGTGTACATCCGCATATCGGTCTCCACCGATGCCGCGGTGATCCGGGTACCCGTCCGGATCGCCGCGGCATTCTTGTGTCCGAGGGCTGGTGGGCCCGCGCTGAAGACGTTGCGCCGCAGCGGGATCAGACGTGATCGGCCTCGCCCGTGGCGCCGGGCTCCTCGATATCACCGATGACATCGGGGGCGAAGGTCCCAAGATTGCCCGTGAGTTCGCTTTCGGCCGTGGGGCTCTGGTGCGGCTGCACCGTGCGACCGTGCTGGGACTCGCTCGCGCCGCCCCTGCCCGCCGCGGCGGGGGAGCCCAGGAAACCCGAACCGGCCGGTCCGCCCAGACCCTGGATGCCCGCTGCGCCCGCGCCGAACGGATTGGCGGGCGCGGCGAGCTTGCCACCGGGGATCGAGGAGCCCGGGCCGCCCGGCGTCGACGGCGGGCCGCCGCCGAGACCGCCCGGGCCGCCGCCACTTCCGTGGCCACCACCCCCGCCGAGCCCGGCCGCCGAGGTATCGGGGAGCCTGCCGGTGGGATCGTTGTTCGCGGTATCGGCGGTCGTCATAGCCTGCAAACCGCTTTCGAGCAGCCCCCTCGCCTGCTCCAGAATCGGCCGGCCCACATTCTGTGCCAGCGCCTCGGCGACCTCCGCCGGATTCGGGCCGCCGCCCTGGCCGACCAGCTGTCCGATCAAGCCCTGCACCTGCGCGGTGTAGACCGACAGCTCGCCGCGCGTGGCGTTCACGACCGTGACGGCTTCGCCGAGATGGCGGGTCGCCGAGGCGATCAGGGTGGTCTGCCCGAGCGGGGTGACGATCAGCGGGGCCAGCGCGGTAGCCTCCGCGGCGAAAGCCTGGGCGATGGCGGTGAGCTGGATATTGCCCCGCTCCACCACGGACGCGGCCTGATCGGTGATCGCCGACAGGTCGAAACCGCGCTGAGCGGTCTCCTGCCCGTGTGCCCCGGCCTGCTTGCCCGATTCCTGCGCGCTCTGGGAAGCCTTTCCCTGCCACAGGGATTCGACGGTATCGAGTGCGCCGCAGCCAACCTGCACGGCGGCCTCGATCACCGTCGAACCGGCGCTGAGGAGCGTGGCCGGATTCAGCTGACCCGGCACGCCGGTGCCGAAACTCTGGAGCAATTGCAGGACGGGCGCGAACAGCGCGTCCAGTCCGGGGATCGCGGGCACCGCGAGGCCCTTCATGAGATCGCCGACCGGATCGGCGGGCAACGGCGGCAGGTCCGGGCCCGGCGAGCCGACTTCGACCGATTCCGCTCGCGGTGCGCTGGCGTCCGGTCCGGCCGGGCCGACTCCGATCACGCCGGAGTCGCTGGGCCTCATGCCTGTTCGCCGATCTCCCCGGCGGCCGCGTGCAACCCGCCGGCGAACTCGGCGTCGGTGGCGTCGTAGGTGGCGGCCGAGCCGAAGGCGGCCTGCCCGAGCTTGGCGAAGCGGCCGGAGAGGGCGTTGATGTCGCGATCGTGGAGTAGTTCGGCGACGGCGAAGCTGGCCAGGAAGTCCGCGCCGACGAGCCCGAAGACGGGGGTCATGGCGGCGACGTGGGATACCGTGTCGAGGCCGCCCTGGGCGGCGATGTCGGCGGCGACGCCGTCCTGCGTCGCGGCGAAGGTGCGGACCGCACCGGTGTCGACCGAGAGATCGGCCATTGTCAGCGCCCCCCTATCGTCATGGACATGCGGATGCCGAATATAACCCTTCGAGCGTCCAGCCCGGCGTGGCGTGCGCGGCCACTCCGGCCCGTCGCCCGCGTCGGGGTGTGACCCCCTCCGCATCCGGTCCGTAATGTGACCGTTCTTGCAAATTAGAACAAGTTCTATATTCTTCTGACCATGAAGGTCGCAGTCACCGGCGCTGCCGGGTTCCTTGGCACCAACTTGCTTCGCCAGCTCACCGATCGCGGTCACGAGATCACCGCCATCGACCGGGTGGCCGGTGCCGCCGCGCCCGGGGTCACCTGGGTCAATGGTGATGTGCTGGACCCGGTCTCGATGCGTGCCGCGCTCGACGGCGCCGAGGTGGTCTACCACCTGGTCGCGCTGATCACCCTGGCTCACAAGAACGACGTCGCCTGGCGCGTCAACACCGAGGGCGTCCGCGTGGTCGCCGAGGCCGCGCTCGAGGTCGGCGTGCGCCGCATGGTGCACACCAGCTCCATCCACGCGTTCAACCAGTACTCCTGCGGCGGCGTCATCAACGAGCGCTCGCCGCGTTCGATCGACCCGGATCTGCCGGTGTACGACCGGTCCAAGTGGCAGGGCGAGATCGAGCTGCGCTCGGTCATCGACAAGGGTCTGGACGCGGTCATCTGCAACCCGACCGGTGTGTACGGCCCGATCGACAACACCAACTCGCGCATCAACACCACGCTGTGGGACGCCGCCCGCGGCCGCGTGCCGGTCATGATCAGCGGCGGCTTCGACCTGGTCGACGTGCGCGACGTCGCCTCGGGCCTGGTGCTGGCCGGCGAGCGCGGCCGCACCGGCGAGAACTACCTGCTCGGTGGCCACTTCACCGACATGTTCCAGGCCACCCGCACCGCCGCCGAGGTCAACGGGAAGATGAAGCCCGCCTTCGCCATTCCGGCCAAGGTGATCAACGCCTGCATGCCGGTCATGGAGCCGGTCGCCAAGGCCTTCGGCAGCGACCGCATCTCCAAGGCGGCCATGGGCGCGCTGCTGGCCGCCCCGATCGTCGAGCACACCAAGGCCACCGAGGAACTCGGCTACCGTCCGCGGCCCGCCGAGCAGACCATCCGGGACCTGGTCGCCTTCTACAACGGCCAGCCGATCGAGGCCGACACGCAGAAGATTGCTTGACAGTAGTTAGAACGCATGTTCGACTGGGGTAGTGCGGTGGCAAAGGCAGACCCTCGGCGCCGATGACGGCGCACTCCCCGGGCTCGAACGTGCGGGCTTCGTCCGCAGCGTGCAGACACCCGAATTCGAGGGCATCACGTTTCATGAAGTGCTCTGCAAGAGCGCTCTGAACCGGGTGCCCGACAGCGGCACGCTGCCCTTCGGCTGGACCATCAACCCCATGCGCGGGTGCTCGCACGCCTGCCGCTACTGCTTCGCCCGCGGCACCCACGAGTACCTCGACCTGGACGCCGGCGCTGATTTCGACTCCCAGATCGTGGTCAAGACCAATGTGGTCCCGATCCTGCGACGCGAACTGCACAAGCGGTCGTGGCGGCGGGAAACGGTGGCGCTGGGCACGAACACCGATCCCTACCAGCGCGCCGAGGGCCGCTACCGGCTGATGCCGGGCATCATCACCGCGCTCGCCGAGTCCGGCACCGGATTCTCCATCCTCACCAAGGGCACCCTGCTGCGCCGGGATCTGCCGCTGCTGGTCGAAGCGGCCGGGCAGGTGCCCGTGGACCTGGCGGTGTCGATCGCCATCCTGGACGAGGAACTGCACCACGGGCTCGAGCCCGGCACGCCGTCGCCGCGGGCCCGGCTGGAACTGGTGCGCGCCCTCGCCGATGCCGGATTCGCCGTTAATGTCATGGTGGCCCCGGTCATTCCGTACCTCACCGACTCGCAAGCGCATCTGGACGCGCTTTTCGCCGCCATCGCCGACGCCGGCGCCGACCGGGTCACGGCATTCCCCATGCATCTACGCGGGTCCACCCGCGGCTGGTTCCTGCAATGGCTGGCCCAGGCCCACCCGGCGCTGTTGCGGCGCTACCGGCAACTGTATGGTCGGGGAACTTCGGTGACACCGGAGTATTCTGCGTGGCTACGCGGCCGAATCGAGCCGTTGCTGGAGAAACACCGTTTGAACCGTGATCGGCCGGCCGAGCCCGAGGTTCGCGCCGTCGAATCGCACACGCCCGACCCGCAGTTGGCGTTGTTCGCCTGACGGCGGTTCTTTGATCGAAACCATTGCGCTTCACGGGTGTGTCGCGAATATTGCGGAGTAGTTTGGCGTTGGTACCTCACATCTGACGAGGAAGTGATGCACGCGCATGGCTCAGTCGAAGGACACCGTGATGCATGACAACTCTGTGGCGGCCGGAAACGGGGACGGCACAGGGAAATTGGCGGTCGAGAAACTGGAACGGGTCGTCATCCGCTTCGCGGGCGACTCCGGTGACGGCATGCAGCTCACCGGTGACCGGTTCACGCACGAGGCGGCCGCATTCGGCAATGATCTTGCCACCCAACCGAATTTCCCCGCCGAGATCCGCGCACCCCAGGGCACGCTGCCCGGTGTGTCGTCGTTTCAGATCCAGATCGCGGACTACGACATCCTGACCGCCGGGGATCAGCCCGATGTGTTGGTCGCGATGAATCCCGCTGCGCTGAAGGCGAATCTGGAGGATTTGGCGCGCGGGGCGACGGTGATCGTCAATACGGACGAATTCACCAAACGGGCGCTGGCCAAGGTCGGGTATGCCGGTGACCCGCTCACCGATGACACGTTGACCGATTTCGTGGTGCACCGGGTCCCGATGACGTCGCTGACCCTCGGTGCAACCGAACCGACCGGTGTGGGTAAAAAGGATGGGCAGCGCGCGAAGAACATGTTCGCGCTCGGCTTGCTGTCCTGGATGTACGGGCGGCCGATCGGCGGCACCGAACAGTTCATGCGGGAGAAATTCGCCGCCACACCCGATATCGCCCAAGCGAATATCCTCGCATTCCGGGCAGGGTGGAATTACGGCGAAACCACCGAAGCCTTCGCCACCACCTACGAAATTGCTCCGGCGACGCTGCCCGACGGCACCTACCGGCAGATCACCGGGAACACCGCCCTCGCCTACGGCATCGTCACCGCCGGGCAGCTGTCCGGGCTGCCGGTGTTCCTGGGCACCTACCCGATCACCCCGGCCTCGGACATCCTGCACGAACTGAGCAAGCACAAGAACTTCGGCGTCACCACCTTCCAGGCCGAGGACGAGATCGCGGGCATCGGGGCGGCGTTGGGGGCCGCGCTCGGCGGCGCGCTCGGGGTGACCAGTACGTCGGGTCCCGGGCTCGCGCTCAAGAGCGAGACCATCGGCCTGGCCGTCATGACCGAGCTGCCGCTGGTGATCATCGACGTGCAGCGCGGCGGCCCGTCCACCGGTCTGCCCACCAAGACCGAACAGGCCGATCTGCTGCAGGCGCTCTACGGGCGCAACGGCGAATCCCCGGTGCCCGTGGTCGCGCCGCGCTCGCCCGCGGACTGTTTCGACGCGGCCGTGGAGGCCGCCCGCATCGCCCTCACCTACCGCACACCGGTCCTGCTGCTCTCCGACGGCGCCATCGCCAATGGATCCGAGCCGTGGGCGATTCCGCGGGTCGAACAGCTCGCCCCGATCGATCCGGCCTTCGAACCCGAGGCCGCCGAGGACGATGCGTTCCAGCCCTACGCGCGCGACCCGGAAACCCTGGCCCGCCCGCTCGCGGTGCCCGGCACCGCGGGCCGCGCCCACCGCATCGGCGGGCTCGAAAAGGCCGACGGCAGCGGCAATATCTCCTACGAGCCGGCCAACCACGAGCTCATGGTCCGGCTGCGGCAGGCCAAGATCGACGGCATCGCGGTGCCCGACCTGGTGGTGGACGATCCAGGCGAACACGCCGAACTGCTGCTCATCGGCTGGGGGAGCTCCTACGGGCCGATCGGCGAGGCGTGCCGGCGGGCCCGGCGGCGCGGGGTGCCGGTGGCGCAGGCGCACCTGCGGCATCTGAATCCCTTCCCACCCAACCTCGGCGAGATCCTGCGGCGCTACCGCACCGTGGTATGCCCGGAGATGAACGGCGGTCAGCTGGCCATGCTGCTGCGCGCCCGCTACCTCGTCGACGTGCAGCCGTGGACCAAGGTGGCGGGCACCGCATTCCAAGCACAGGAACTGGTCGGCGTCATCGACGCGGCCCTCGACGGCTCCATCGCCGAGATGGAACAGGCCAAGGCCTTCGCCGCCCGAGCCCGCGCGACCTACCGCACCCCAGGGGGCAAGTGATGACCATTCTCGAAAACCCGTTCGTGGGCGCCGATCTGGGGCTCACCGGCCTGTCCGGCGTCCCGGCGGCGGCGGGCCCGCAGAAGGCCAAGGACTACACCTCCGATCAGGAGGTGCGCTGGTGCCCCGGCTGCGGTGACTACGTCATTCTCGCCACCGTGCGCGGCTTCCTCGCCGATCTGGGGCTGAAGCGCGAGAACCTGATGTTCGTCTCCGGGATCGGCTGCTCGAGCCGGTTCCCGTACTACCTGGAGGCGTACGGGATCCACTCCATCCACGGGCGCGCCCCGGCCATCGCCACCGGCATGGCCGTCACCCGGCCCGACCTGTCGGTCTGGGTGGTGACCGGGGACGGCGACGCGTTGTCCATCGGCGGCAATCACCTCATCCACGCGCTGCGCCGCAATGTGAACATGACGATCCTGCTGTTCAACAACCGGATCTACGGTCTCACCAAGGGCCAGTACTCGCCGACCTCGGAAACCGGCAAGGTCACCAAATCCACCCCGATGGGCTCGATCGACCACCCGTTCAACACGCTGTCGGTGGCGCTCGGCGCCGAAGCCACCTTCGCCGCCCGGGCCCTGGACTCCGACCGCGCCGGGCTCACCGAGGTGCTGCGCGCCGCCGCCGAGCACCGCGGCACCTCGTTCGTGGAGATCCTGCAGGACTGCCCGATCTTCAACGACGGCTCCTTCGACGCCCTGCGCCGCGAGAACGCCGAATCACACCTGGTCCGCCTGCGGCACGGGCAGCCCATCCGCTTCGGCGCGGACAGCGAATTCGCGGTGGTCCGTGACGGTTTCGGGTTGCGGGTGGCCAAGGCCGACAGCGTCGCCGAGTCCGACATCGTCGTGCACGACGCCTACACCGACCACCCCGAATACGCCTACGCCCTGTCGCGACTGTCCGACCAGGACCTCACCCACGTTGTCACCGGCGTCTTCCGCAGTGTCGCCCGGCCCACCTACGACGACGGGGTCCGAGCGCAGCTGGGTACCGCCGCCGAACGCAAACCGGTGAGCCCGGACTCCCTGCAGGAGTTGCTCACCGGCCGCGAAACCTGGACGGTCGGATAGGTTTCGCCGTCAGGACGGAACGAAGGCGTTCAGCAAGCGGGCGAACAGATCGTCGAAGCGCTTGCGGGACGCCTTCTGTTCGTCGGTGAGCCCGTCGGTGAGTTCGGGCGCGTACACGATCAGATGCAGATCCTGGTCGCGGGCTTCGGGCATGTAATCGATGATCGAGGTCCCCTTGTCGGTGGCATCCGGGGTGCCCATGTCGACGGTGACCAGCGCCTTCACCTCGGTCGCCGCGGCGGCCAGCACATCGGCGGGCACCTTCCCGTTCACCGGCTGCGCGCCGGCGTCGGCCCGCTTCACCGCGCGCCCGTCCGGCTGCACCTGGAGGACGGGCCGCAGATCGGTGCGCGACTGCCAGTCCGCGGGCATGGCCGTGAGAGTGAACAACGGCACCGAAGGCGGGGGAGTGGGGTCCGCCCCCGCGAATCCGCCTGCCCCCGTGAGCAGCACCGCACACATCGCGGCCAGCGCGGCTCGCCGCCCGTGCCTCCGGACCGCGCTGCCGAGCGCCGTCCTGCCGAAATGTCCTGCTACCCCTGCCGTTCCCATCGCATCCCTCCGAATCCCTTGCGGGCGTCCGCCCGCCGCCCGCAGATTGTTCCCCCGCGCCCAGCTCACCGCCGAGTGCCACGCCGACGCCGCTCCGGCAACGGGCGCGGCTCGCGGCATTCGCCCGAATTCGCCCGTGGCGTAGGCCGCTTTGCGTAAGGCACACGACGCGCGGGCTGGAATCTGAGTGGGGCCGGACGACGCACGGCTGAAACCTGCGTGAGGACAGACAACGCAGAGCCGCGAATCGGCGTGAGGACGACGACCCACCAGCCGCAATCGCGTCGGGACAGACGACGCGGGGCCGCGGTTCGGTGTCAGCGCGGACAACGCAGGGCCACCGATCGGCATGTGGGCAGGCAAGGCGTGGACGGGAAGCGGCGCAAGAGCGGACGACGCAGGGCCGGGATCGGTGCGCGGGTAGTCAGTTCGAGAGCCGGGAAATGGCGAGGTCCCCGGCCGGTGATCGGACGGGGACCTCTGGGTGGGGCGGGTCAGCGCAGGCCGGGCGGGTTGCCCAGGTCCGGTGCCGAGTAGGTGTCGCACGCCTTGACCTGCCCGGTCTTGTATCCGGTCAGGAACCACTTCTGGCGTTCCTCGGAGGAGCCGTGGGTCCAGGCTTCGGGGTTGACCCGGCCGGTGGAGGCCTTCTGGATGCGGTCGTCGCCGACGGCGGAGGCGGCGGAGAGCGCGTCGCGGATGTCGTTGTCGGTCAACGGCTTCAGGAAGGGCTGGCCGCCGCCGGGGGCGGGGAGCTTGTCGGCGTAGGCGGCCCAGACGCCGGCGTAGCAGTCGGCCTGCAGCTCGGTGCGGACCGCGCCGGAGGTCGGGCCCTTGGGGTCACGCTGGGCCTTGTTGATGTCGCCGAGCTGGTTCTGGATGTGGTGGCCGAACTCGTGGGCCACCACGTACTCCTGGGCCAGGGGACCGCCGCTGGAGCCGAAGCGGTCGACCAGTTCCTGGAAGAAGCTGGTGTCGAAGTAGGCGGTCTGATCGGCGGGGCAGTAGAACGGGCCCACCGCCGAGGACGCGCGCCCGCATCCGGTGTTCACCGCGCCGGAGAACAGGGTGACCTTCGGGGCCACGTATTTGCGGCCGGTCTGCTTGGGCAGCTCGGTGCCCCACACGTTGTCCAGGCTCTGGACGGTGGCGATCACGCGGCAGTCCGCGTACTTGTTGGCGTCCGCGCCGGTCTTGCAATGGTCGGGGGTGGTGGCCGCACCCGACTTGGCGTTGGAGTCCGCACCGGTGAACTGGCCCAGGATGCTGCCCGGATCGCCGCCGAGTAGTAGGGACGCGATCAGTGCGATGATGCCCAGCGCGCCGCCGCCGAGAGCCAAGCCGCCGCCCAGTCCGGGTCCACCGCCGCCACTCACCCGGTTCGGGTCGATTTGCAGGCCCTCGTTGAAGGTCATGCGTATCACTCTGACACGGGCGAGCGGATATCGGTTTCCACTCGCCGCACGTGTCTCTCTACGATGGGTCTGCACCTGGTCACCCGCACCGGTGCTTCGAGTCCCGTCGAAAGGAATCCCGTGCTGCGCACCCACTTGGCTGGTTCGCTGCGAAGCGAGCACGCCGGTCAGACCGTCACCCTCACCGGCTGGGTGGCCCGGCGGCGAGACCACGGTGGCGTGATCTTCATCGATCTGCGTGATGCTTCGGGTGTGTCCCAGGCCGTCTTCCGTGAAGGTGAGCCCGCGGAGGCCGCCCACAAGCTGCGCAACGAGTTCGTCGTGAAGGTCACCGGCGTGGTCGAGAACCGCCCCGAGGGCAGCGCGAACCCGAACCTGCCGACCGGCGCCATCGAGGTCAACGTGACCGCGCTCGAGGTGCTCAACGAGGCCGCGCCGCTGCCGTTCCAGCTCGACGACGAGCCCGGCGAGGAAGCCCGCCTCAAGTACCGCTACCTGGACCTGCGCCGCGAAGGCCCGGCGCACGCGATCCGGCTGCGCTCCAAGGTGAACTCGGCCGCCCGCGAGGTGCTGGCCAAGCATGCCTTCATCGAGGTCGAGACGCCGACCATGACGCGCTCCACCCCCGAGGGTGCGCGCGACTTCCTGGTCCCGGCCCGCCTGGCGCCCGGCAAGTTCTATGCCCTGCCGCAGTCCCCGCAGCTGTTCAAGCAGCTGCTCATGGTCGGCGGCATCGAGCGCTACTTCCAGATCGCGCGCTGCTACCGCGACGAGGACTTCCGCGCCGACCGCCAGCCGGAGTTCACCCAGCTCGACATCGAGATGAGCTTCGTCGAGCAGGAGGACGTGATCCTGCTGGCCGAGGACATCCTGTCCGCGCTGTGGAAGCTGGTCGGCTACGAGATCCCGACCCCGATCCCGCACATGACCTACGCCGACGCCATGCGCCGCTACGGTTCCGACAAGCCGGACCTGCGGTTCGAGGTCGAGATCACCGAGATGATGGAGTACTTCGCGGACACGTCCTTCCGTGTGTTCCAGGCTCCCTACGTTGGTGCGGTCGTCATGCCCGGCGGCGCCTCGCAGCCGCGTCGCCAGTTCGACGCCTGGCAGGAGTGGGCCAAGCAGCGCGGCGCCAAGGGCCTGGCCTACATCACCTTCAACGAGGACGGCACCCTCGGCGGCCCGGTCGCCAAGAACCTGACCGACGCCGAGCGCGACGGCCTGGCCAAGCAGGTCGGCGCCGAGCCCGGCGACTGTGTGTTCTTCGCGGCCGGCGACCAGAAGTCGAGCCGGGCGCTGCTGGGCGCGGCCCGCGGTGAGATCGCCCGCAAGTGCGGCCTCATCGACGAGAACGCCTGGGCCTTCGTCTGGATCGTCGACGCCCCGATGTTCGAGCCCACCGCCGACGCCACCGCCAGCGGCGATGTGGCCCTGGGCTATTCGGCCTGGACCGCGGTGCACCACGCGTTCACCTCGCCCAAGCCCGAGCATATGGCCACCTTCGACACCGACCCGGCGTCGGCGCTGGCCTACGCCTACGACATCGTCTGCAACGGCAACGAGATCGGCGGCGGCTCGATCCGTATCCACCGCCGCGACGTGCAGGAGCGGGTGTTCCAGGTGATGGGCATCGGCGAGGAGGAGGCGCAGGACAAGTTCGGCTTCCTGCTCGACGCGTTCTCCTTCGGCGCTCCCCCTATGGGCGGCATCGCCTTCGGCTGGGACCGCATCACCGCGCTGCTGGCCGGGATGGACTCCATCCGTGAGGTCATCGCGTTCCCGAAGTCGGGCGGCGGCGTCGACCCGCTGACCGACGCGCCCACCCCGATCACCCTGCAGCAGCGTCAGGAAGCGGGCCTCAACGCCAAGCTCGACGCGAACGGCAACCCGGTGAAGGAAGAGGCCAAGTAGCCTCGACCGCCTTCCGACAGCGACGCCGCCCTGCTGATGCAGGGCGGCGTCGCTGGTTATGTAGTGGGTGTGGTCGGGAACTCAGTACACGACGAGCCGGCCGGTGAGATTGCGGTAGGCGTAGGTGGTGGCGATCGCGGTCACCGGTCCCGCGATCAGCAGACCCAGGCCGCAGAACAGCGTGCCGACCACCGTCATCAGCAGCACCGCCAGCGCCAGCAGTGACACCTGGAGGGCATTGGCGATCACCAAGCGCGCGCTGGATTGGATAGCGGCGATCGGGTTCTGGTCCTGATCGATCACGAAATGCAGCGCGAACATGCACAAAACGCCCACGATGACCGCCGGGAAGAGGCACGCGATCGAGGCCAGGAAGCACGCCGCGAACACGATGAGCGCGGTGATGAGCACATTGCCGGCGTTCACGAATCCGAAGAAGGCCGGGAAATCGGGTGGGGTGCCGTCGGTCTCGTAGAGCGCGCCGCGGATCATCGCGGCCTGCAGCAGCCACACCACCAGCGACGCCACCGCGAACAGCAGCACGACCGCCGACAGCGACTGGATGTCAACGATTCTCACCAGCAGGGTGACCAGCAGCCAGGCGATGAGACCGATCAGTACCATTCCGACCCACGGAACGGGATTGAGCCGGAACCGATCCCAGCCGTAGGTGAGGGCCCCGCCGACATCGAGCTTCTCGCGCGGCGGCGCGTAGGACTGTTGCGGGACGGGTTCGGTGGCCGGGCCGGCGGCCGGTGGCGGCATGGAACCGGGCGGGAAGCCGCCAGGCGGAGGCGGATTGCCCGCCGGCATCGCGCCCGGCGGCAACTGCGGCGGTACGCCACCGCCGAAACCCGGTGGCGTTTGTGGCACGCCCGATTGCGGAGTCAGTGCCGGCGGAGGTTCCACGGGCTCGCTGCCGTACTGCGCGGCGCCGGGTCCGTCGAACTGCGGGTACCCGGCGAGCCCGGGGAGCTGGTGGCGACTGGGCGCCGGAACCGGCTCAGGCACGCCGGAAACCGCTGCGGGCTCGGGGTTTTGGTGCTGACCGGTGTGCGGTGGGTACTGTTCGCCGCCTCGGGCGACGGGACGGTCGCCGGAGGGATCGTACGGTGCTGAGGGCGGCGTGCCAGTCATGGTCGCAAGCCTTTCACATTTCCCGGTTTACGGTGTGGCGCACAGCAGTTGATCCAAGAGACAACTAGACCCCGCTGGTTGTGTCAAGCAACCAGCGCCGCGTGGGCAAACCCTTCACAAAGACACGCCGCCCGACGCGCGAAAGGTTGTGCAACCGCTCGCTGAAAGTGACCTGGCGGGAGTACCTTGGGATCCGATGACCGCACTATTGGCCGAACGCGCCGCCGAAGTCGTGTCCGCGGCACAACAGTTGCTTACAAAGCGAATGGGTGCTGCGGTGAAGCTGAGTGATCCCATGGAGCTCAGCGGCAGTGGTAGGACGACGGTCCTACGTGTCCGCGTTGCGGAGAACGCCTTCTCGCTCCCTCGCACACTCATTGTGAAGCAGGTGGCGGGTCCGGCGTCGCAGCGACGTACCGGTGGCATGGCGCCCGGGGTCGCCAGCATCGATTCCGCATTCCTCCGCGAGGCGGTCTCGTACCAATTCACCACCGCCCTCGGACGCGACCACCGCCCCGGCGCCTACTTATTGGGCTACAGTCTGCCCGGCCGTCTGCTCATTCTCAGCGACCTCGGCGAGAACCTCTCCCTCACCGCGGTCCTGAAGTCCGGCGTCGAGCCCAACAAGCGCAACGCGCTCATGGCGTTCGCGCAGGCCCTGGGCCGCATGCACGCCGCGACCGTCGGACGCGAGGCCGACTTCGTGGCCCTGCTGCGCCGAGTCGACGTGGTGCACCGGGTCGACGGCATCGCCCAGCAGTCCGAATCCGCGGTCGCCGAGCTGCCCGACATGCTGCAGCGCGAACTCGGCATCGAGGTGCCCGGCGAGATCGCCGAACGCATCGTGCGCGGCAACCGCCTGTTCTCGGCTGGCCGCTACCGCGCCTTCAGCCCCTCGGACCTGTGTCCCGACAACGTCATTCTCAATGACGAGGGCGCGCGGTTCCTCGACTACGAGTGGGGTGGGTTCCGCGACGCCACCCTCGACATCGCCTACGCCCTGGTCTCGTTCCCCGGCTGCCTGTGCGATTTCGAGCTGTCGCGCGAACGCGCCCGGCAGATGGTGGAGGCGTGGCGTTCGGAGGTGGTCGCCGTCTGGCCGGCCCTCGCCGACGACGCCGTGCTCGCCGAACGCATCCTCGAGGCCCGGCTGATCTGGGTGTGGTTGTCCACCTACTGGTTCCTGCCCGCCGACCACGCCCGCATCGCCGCCGCCCGCGAACACGGGCTGTCGATCCCGCGCTCGGCCGCCTTGATCAACCGCTGGGCCGCCCTCGCCGAGGATGCCCGCTGCACCGGCGACGACACCCTCGGCGACTTCGCCGAACACGTGTCGGCCACGCTCGAGGAGCGCTGGGAGGAGTAGTCCTCGACCAGCATGGGAGGCTCGTCCTCCGAGGTGCGGGCCGGAATCCGAGGGTGAGATTCCGGCCCGCGTCCCTGTGTACGGCCAGGCTCGGCGGCGCGCCCGGCTGACGGTGTAGCGCCCGAGCATGAGGTCCCGCGCGGCCGGGAGCGGCCGGTTGCCGCGCCCGTTTCGCCGCCCGCTGTCCGCGATGGTGCTGGAGGCCGGGGATCGTGTCGGAGCCGGTCGGTAGGGTCGTGCGCGTGAGTGATGGGCTGTTCGATGCGCCGGGCACGCAGGCCGTAGCCGACGACTACGACGCGCGCGCCGCGCGCATCCCGAGTGGGGACGACCGCTTCGCGCCGCTGGCCGTGCGGATGCGGCCGCGCACCCTCGACGAGGTGGTGGGTCAGCAGCATCTGCTGGGCCCCGGCTCGCCGCTACGCCGGCTGATCGAGGGGTCCGGGGCCGCCTCGGTCCTGCTCTACGGCCCGCCGGGAACCGGCAAGACCACGCTCGCGTCACTGCTGTCGCAGGCCACCGGCCGCCGATTCGAGGCGTTGTCCGCACTGTCGGCGGGGGTGAAGGAGGTGCGCGCGGTCATCGATCTGGCGCGGCGGCGGCTCACCGCCGGCGAACAGACCGTGCTGTTCATCGATGAGGTGCACCGTTTCTCGAAGACCCAGCAGGACGCGTTGTTGGCCGCGGTCGAGAACCGGATCGTGCTGCTGGTCGCCGCGACCACCGAGAACCCGTCGTTCTCCGTGGTGTCGCCGCTGCTGTCGCGGTCGCTGGTGCTGCAACTGCAGTCGTTGTCCGAGACCGAGATTCGCCAGGTGCTGCGGCGAGCCATCGAGGACCCGCGCGGACTGGCGGGGGAGTACACGGTCACCGACGCGGCGCTGGACCATATCGTGCGGATCGCGGGCGGCGACGCACGACGCTCCTTGACGGCGCTGGAAGCCTCGGCGGAGTCCTCGCTGGACGGCACCGTCGGCGTGGAGCTGGTGGAGGCCAGCGTCGACAAGGCGGCGGTCCGCTACGACCGTGCCGGAGACCAGCATTACGACGTGATCAGCGCCTTCATCAAATCGCTGCGCGGTTCCGATGTCGATGCCGCACTGCATTACCTGGCCCGGATGATCAGTGCCGGTGAGGATCCGCGATTCATCGCCCGCCGCCTGATGATTCAGGCCAGCGAGGAGGTCGGCATGGCCGATCCCTCCGCGTTGCAGACCGCGGTCGCCGCAGCTCAAGTGGTTCAACTGGTCGGTATGCCCGAGGCGCAATTGGCCTTGACTCAGGCCACGATTCACATCGCCACCGCCCCGAAATCGGGTTCGGTGGTCAAGGGCATCGGCGCGGCCATGGCCGATGTCCGCGCGGGCAAGGCGGGCGCGGTGCCCCCGCACCTGCGCGACGGTCACTACGCGGGCGCGGCCTCCCTCGGCAACGCCCAGGGCTACAAGTACCCCCATGATCACCCGGATGGCGTTCTCGGCCAGCAATATCCGCCGGACGAACTGGTCGGCACCGACTACTACCACCCGACCGATCACGGCTACGAACGCGAAGTCGGCCCGCGCGTGACCAAACTCCGCCGCATCGTCCGGGGCAAGTAGCGCCGCGCGCGGATATGCGCGGCGCGCCGAATTGCACCGACTGCCAAAAACAGTCGACCGGCACGCCCCGAATATGTCTGCGCCGCAGGTCAGTCCGCCATCAGCCCGTTGTGCAGGGCGATCCGCTCGATCTCGGCGGGCGTACCGCCCATGATGATGCGCACGTTCTCGGTGATCAGCTCGACCGGCCAGTTCCACCAGGCCGCTCGCAGCAGCTGCGCCACCTCGGCGTCGCTGAAGCGCTGCTTCACCACCTGCGCCGGATTGCCGCCCACGATCGCGTACGGCGGCACATCCGCGGTGACGACCGCGCCGGTCGCGATGATCGCGCCGTCGCCGATCCGCACGCCCGGCATGATCAGGCTGTTGTAGCCGAACCACACGTCGTTGCCGACCACGGTGTCGCCCTTGGACGGAATCGAGGTGATGATGTCCATCGTCTGCTCGGCCCAGGCGCCGCCGAAGATGGTGAACGGGAACGTCGACACGCCCGCGGTGGGGTGGTTCGCGCCGGCCATGATGAAGCGGGTGTTGCTCGCGATGGCGCAGTATTTGCCGATGATCAGTTTCTCGGGACCGAACGCGTAGAGCACGTTGTCGGTCTCGAAGGCGGTCGCCGCGACCGGATCGTCGAAGTAGCTGTAGTCGCCGACCTCGATATTCGGCGAGGTGACGTGCGGTTTCAGGAAGACGGTCCGGGGCGCGTGCGGAAGCGGGAAGCGCTGGGATGGGTCGGGGATCACAGTCACCCAGGCGATGGTAGCTATCGCCCGGTGGTGGGTGGAAACTCCCTGGACTGGGAACGGTAGGCTGGATACCTGTGCAGACCCACGAGATTCGACGGCGCTTCCTGGAGCATTTCGTAAAGGCCGGACACACCGAGGTACCGAGTGCCTCGCTGATCCTGGCCGACCCCAACCTGCTGTTCGTGAACGCGGGCATGGTCCAGTTCGTGCCGTTCTTCCTCGGTCAGCAGACCCCGCCCTTCGACACCGCGACCAGCGTGCAGAAGTGCGTGCGCACCGGCGACATCGAGAACGTCGGCGTCACCACCCGCCACAACACCTTCTTCCAGATGGCGGGCAACTTCTCCTTCGGCGACTACTTCAAGCGCGGGGCCATGGAACTGGCCTGGTCGCTGCTGACCAACCCCGTCGAGGACGGCGGCTACGGTTTCGACCCCGAGAAGCTGTGGGTCACCGTCTATCTCGACGACGACGAGGCCGAGCAGATCTGGCGTGAGCTGGGCGTGCCGGACGAGCGCATCCAGCGTCGCGGCATGGCCGACAACTACTGGTCCATGGGCATCCCCGGCCCGTGCGGCCCGTGCTCGGAGATCTACTTCGACCGCGGCCCCGAATACGGCATCGAAGGCGGCCCCGAGGCCGACGAGGACCGCTACCTCGAAATCTGGAACCTCGTGTTCATGCAGAACGAGCGCGGCGCCGGGCGCGGCAAGGACGACTTCGAGATCCTGGGCCCGCTGCCCAAGAAGAACATCGACACCGGCATGGGCGTCGAGCGTGTCGCGTTCCTGCTGCAGGGCGTCGACAACGTCTACGAGACCGACCTGCTGCGTCCGATCATCAACAAGGCCGAGGAACTGACCGGCCGCTCCTACGGCGTCGAGCACGCCGACGACGTCCGCTTCCGCGTCATCGCCGACCACGCCCGCACCGCCGCCATGCTGATCGGCGACGGCGTCAACCCCGGTAACGACGGCCGCGGCTACGTGCTGCGCCGCCTGCTGCGCCGCATCGTCCGCTCGGCCCGCCTGCTGGGCGCCGACCAGCCGGTGATGGGTGCGTTCATCAAGGTCGTCGCCGACCTGATGTCGCCGTCCTACCCCGAGCTGCTCACCGACTTCCAGCGCATCGAGACCGTCGCCGTCGGTGAGGAGGCCGCGTTCCTCAAGACCCTGAGCACCGGCACCAAGCTGTTCGACGAGACCGTCGACGAGGTGAAGACCCAGGGCAGCAAGAAGATCAGCGGCACCGACGCCTTCACCCTGCACGACACCTACGGCTTCCCGATCGACCTGACCCTGGAGATGGCCGCCGAGGCCGGCCTGCAGGTCGACGAGGAGGGCTTCCGCTCGCTCATGGCCGAGCAGCGCAAGCGGGCCAAGGAGGACGCGCTCTCACGTAAGCACGCGCACGCCGACCTCACCATCTACAAGGAGTTCGTGGACCGCGGCGCGACCGAGTTCACCGGCTTCGACGAGCTGGCCACCGAGGCCACCGTGCTCGCCCTGATCAAGGACGGCGTCCGGGTGCCGGTCGCCGAGGCCGGGCAGGACGTCGAGGTCATCCTGGACCGCAGCCCGCTCTACGCTGAGTCCGGCGGCCAGATCGCCGACCGCGGCTCGCTCAGCTCCTCGCACGGGGTCAAGGTGACCGTCAACGACGTGCAGAAGATCGCCAAGAAGGTGTGGGTGCACAAGTCCACCGTCGCGGCCGGTCAGCTCACCGAGGGTGACACCGTGCTCGCGCAGGTCGACCCGTCCTGGCGGCACGGCGCCACCCAGGGCCACTCGGGCACCCACATGGTGCACGCCGCGCTGCGACAGGTGCTGGGCCCCAACGCCGTTCAGGCCGGTTCGCTCAACAAGCCCGGCTACCTGCGCTTCGACTTCAACTGGCAGGGCGCGCTGACCGAGGGCCAGAAGGCCGAGATCGAGGCCGTCTCCAACAGCGCGGTCGCCGACGACTTCCCGGTCAACACCTTCGTCACCGACCTGACCTCCGCCAAGAAGATGGGCGCGATGGCCCTGTTCGGCGAGAACTACGGCGACGAGGTGCGCGTGGTGGAGATCGGCGGACCGTTCTCCATGGAACTCTGCGGTGGCACCCATGTGGCGCACTCCTCGCAGATCGGCCCGATCACCGTGCTCGGCGAGTCGTCGGTCGGTTCCGGTGTCCGCCGCGTGGAGGCCTTCGTCGGCCTGGACTCCTACAAGTACCTGGCCAAGGAGCGCGCGCTGCTGGCCGGTATCGCCTCCTCGCTGAAGGTGCCCTCCGAAGAGGTGCCCGGACGCGTCGAGCAGCTGGTGGAGCGGCTCAAGGTCGCCGAGAAGGAACTCGAGCGCACCAAGATGGCGGCCGTGCTGTCGAGCGCGGGCACCTTCGTGGAGCAGGCGCAGCGGGTCGGCAAGGTGCTGCTGGTCGCGGCCGCCGCCCCGGCCGGGGTGGGCGCGGGCGATCTGCGCACCCTGGTGCAGGACATCAAGGGCCGCTTCGGTTCCGAGCCCGCCATCGTGGTGCTGCTCGGCAATGCCGACGGCAAGGTGCCGTTCGTGGCCGCGGTCACCAAGGCCGCCCAGGATCTGGGGATCAAGGCCGGGGACCTGGTGTCCGCGTTCGGTCCGTCGATCTCGGGTCGCGGTGGCGGCAAGCCGGAGATGGCGCAGGGCGCCGGCTCGGACCCCTCGGGTATCGAGGCGGGTCTGGCCGCGCTGCGGGCGCGGGTCGCCGAGCTCGCCGGGTAGATGGGCGACTCCGACACAGCGCGGACAGGTTCGGGAGATTCCTCCGGATTTGCCCGGACGCCGACCGAGGCGTCCGGGGTGTCCGGCGACGGGCGCGGCTTCGCGGCCGAGCGGCCCAGCGCCGCGGCGGACCCGGGGCGCGGGCGGCGCATCGGCATCGATGTCGGTTCGGTCCGGATCGGCGTCGCCTCCAGCGATCCGGACGGTCTGCTCGCCACTCCGGTGGAAACCGTGCCGCGCGCGAAGAAGGTCGCGCCCGGCACGCTGGCCTCCGATCTGTCCAGGATTGCCGAGATTGTGCGGGAGTATGAAGCCGTCGAAGTGATCGTCGGCTTGCCGCGCACATTACGTGGGGAGAGTGGCTCGTCGGCTAAGCTGGCGGCCACCTTCGCGGGACGTTTGCGGAACCTCATCGCACCCGTGCCGGTGCGGCTATCCGACGAACGGTTGACTACGGTGTCTGCTGCACGTGCGTTGCGAGACAGTGGAGTTCGCGCACGCGGGCAGCGGCAGGTCATCGATCAGGCCGCCGCCGTGTCGATCCTGCAAGGATGGTTGGACGAACGGAGTGCCCTATTGAAGCCGCGTGGTGAGGACGCATGACCGACCGCTGGACGCGGGCCGAGGAACGCTACCGGCAGAACGCCGAACGACGTTATCGCCGCGACGATCTCGAATGGTCCGAGGCGGACGATTACGAGGACGACACCACCGTCATCCCGCGCTACGAGGACGAGCTCTACGAGAACGAGCCCTACGCGGGCGAGGAGTTCGCCGACAACCCGCCGCTCGAGCCGGAACCCCCGCGCCGCGGCGCTCCCCAGCGTCCCGAGCGCGGACGGGCCGAACGCGGCCGTCGCACCGAGCGGCCCGGCCGTGCGGGTGCGCGGGGCGGAAGCCGGGGCCAGCGGCCCAAGCGATCCCGCATGGCGTCCCGCAAAGCCGCCGAGCGTAAGCGTCGCCGCCGCAACCTGTTCGTCATCGCGGGCGTGTTCGCGGTCCTGTTCGTCGGCGCGCTCGGCTTCGCCGGCTGGAAGTTCATGGGCAAGCTGAGCGGTCCCGCCGACTTCTCGGGCCCGCAGGGTCCGCTGGCGATCATCCAGATCAAGCCCGGCGACACCGCGACCCAGATCGCGGACACCATGGCAGACAAGGGTGTGGTGGCCAGCAGCGGCGCGTTCTACGAAGCGGCCGTGCGCAACACCAACATGAACTCCATCCAGCCCGGCTACTACGCCATCCCGAGCCACAGCAAGGGCGCCGAAGCGGTGACCGCGCTGTTCAGCAAGGATGCCCGGGTCGGCAACGTGGTCATCTCCGAGGGCCGCCAGCTGCACGACTCCAGCGACGTCAACACCGGCGCCCGCAAGGACGGCATCTACCGCAAGATCGCCGAGGCCAGCTGCGTCGGCGCCGGCAGCGCCGCCAAATGCGTCACCTACGAGCAGCTCGACCAGGCCGGCTCCACCGGTGATCCGATGGCGCTGGGGGTTCCGACCTGGGCGCTCGAACGGGTCAAGACGGTCCCGGACCGCTCCCGCCAGCTCGAGGGTCTGATCGCGGGCGGCACCCTGGATTTCGATCCCACCGCCGGCGCGCAGGACATTCTCAAGCAGTTGGTGACCGCGAGCGCGCGCAGCTACGAGGCGTCCGGGCTCGCGCAGTCCGGTGCGGCGAACGGCCTGAGCGCCTACGACACGCTGATCGCGGCGTCGCTGGTGGAGCGTGAGGCGCTGCCCCAGGACATGTCGAAGGTGGCGCGGGTCATCGTGAACCGGCTCGCCGTGCAGCAGCCGTTGCAGTTCGACTCCACCGTCAACTACGCGCTGGACAAGACCGAGGTCGCCACCACCGACTCCGATCGCGCGCACAAGACCCCGTGGAACACCTACGCCATGCCCGGCCTGCCCGCGACGCCGATCTCGGCGCCGTCGCTGGAAGCCATGCGCGCCATGGAGAATCCCGCGCCCGGCCCGTGGCTGTACTTCGTCACCGTCGACAAGCAGGGCACCACGTTGTTCACCGAGAACTACAACGAGCACCTGCGCAATATCGAAAAGGCCAGGCAGAGTGGAATTCTCGACAGTGGACGGTAAGCGCAGGGCCGCCGTGCTCGGCAGCCCGATCGCCCACTCCCGTTCGCCCCAGCTGCATCTGGCCGCCTACCGGGCCTTGGGCCTGGACTGGAGCTACGAGCGCATCGAGTGCACCGGCGAGCAATTGCCCGGTCTCGTCGACGGACTCGGCCCCGAATGGGTCGGCCTGTCGGTGACCATGCCGGGCAAGGTCGCCGCCCTGGCCTACGCCGACGAGCGCACCGATCGCGCGGTACTGGTCGGCTCGGCGAACACCTTGGTGCGCACCGCATCCGGCTGGCGCGCGGACTGCACCGACGTGGACGGCGTGCGCGGCGCGCTGGAAGGCGCGGGCGTGCAGGAGATCTCGCGCGCGGTGGTGCTGGGCGCGGGCGGCACCGCCCGTCCCGCCCTGCTGGCGCTGGCCGACTTGGGCGCGCACACGGTGACCATCGTGGCCCGTGATCGCGGCCGGGCCGCGGAGACGCTGGAACTGGCCGAGCAGCTGGGCATGTCGGCCGAGGTCCTCGGCTTCGACCCCGAGGGCCTGCTCTTCGTCTGCTCCGATGTGGACGCCGTCGTCAGCACCGTGCCCGCCGAGGCGGCCGCGGCCGTGGCGGACGCGGTGGCGGCGGCCCCGGTGGTGCTCGACGCCATCTACAACCCGTGGCCCACGCCGTTGGCGGCAGCGGTCGAGCGGGCGGGCCACACCGTGGTCAGCGGCCTGGAGATGCTCCTGAACCAGGCCTACGGTCAGGTCGAGCAGTTCACCGGCAAGTCCGCGCCGCGCGCGGAAATGGCCGCGGCACTGCAGGACTGACCCCCAATCCATCGAAACCAGAACGGCCGCGGAGACACTCTGCGGCCGTTTCGGTTCCGGTGCTTCCCAGGCGGCGGGATGCTCGTATGACGTGTTCACCGGCCGCGGTGCGGGTGGCTGCGCGGCCGCGTGTCGGGGCCGAATACGGTTCGCGGCCCCGGTCGGGCTATGGTTCTGTAACAAGTTTCAATTCTTTCGGTTCGGCCGGACGGCCGCGCGGGTTAAGGTGGTCGACATGAATGCGTGGGTGTTGCGCGCCGTGGGCTTGGGGGCGCTGACCGTTGTGCTGGAGACCCTGCTCGGCGTGGGCATGCGGTACTGGCCGACCGCGGGCGTGTGGATGCGGATCCTGTGCCTGATCGTCCTGGTCGGCGCGGTGGTGCTGTGGGGTCTGGTAGACGGCCGTGCCGACCGGCGCGCCAACTCCGACCCCGAGCACGGGGCCGATCTGACCATGCGCTGGCTCAAGGCCGGGCTCGCCGCGGGCATCGGCTCCGGGCTGGCGGCCTGGATCCTCGACTTCATCCCCGGCTTCGACCTGGGTGATCAGGGTCTGGTCTTCAACATCACCTCGGCCGCCGCGTTCATCGTGCTGCTGATCTTCATCCCGGCCATGCTCGGCGTGGTCCTCGGCCGCTGGCTGGTCGGCCGGGAAGGCAAGAAGTCGGCCCCCGCCGCACAGACCCCGCAGCCGGTCAACGCCTGACGCTCCCGCTGAACTTCACCCCGCGCCACAGACCTTGTGGCGCGGGGTTTTTCGTGGGCAGAATAGGGCTATGGATACTGTCACCGCCATTGACCTGCGGAGACTGTTAGCCGCAGACGACACTGATGCATGTCTGGTGCTGGCCGAAGGCCGCACGCAGGTAGCCACGGGCGCCGACGTACCGGGCCTGAGGCTGATCGACCGCTCCCAGGTGCTGGCTCGGCTGGGCTCGGATCCGGAGGAATACGCGCTGATCGAATACGCGGCGCTGCTGGAGTCGGAGATTCGGCTGCAAGGCGGCTGACCGGTCCGGATACGACGACGCCCGCCGCCGAATCCCGGCGACGGGCGTGGTCGTGACTACCGCTGAGTCCTACAGCAGGATGGCTCCACCGGTCGGGCCGCCCTCGCGGGCGATGGCCGAATAGGCGGCGGCCAGCAGGCTCGGGTCCGGGCCCTCGAGGCGGCCCGGCTTGGCCAGGCCGTCGAGCACCACGAAACGCAGCACACCCGAACGGGTCTTCTTGTCGGTCTGCATGGCGTCCATCAGCTGGCCCAGCGCATCGGCGTCGTAGCTGGTGGGCAGGCCGATGCTCTCCAGGATCGCCTTGTGGCGGTCGGCGGTCTCGTCGTCGAGACGGCCGGCCAGGCGACCCAGCTCGGCGGCGAAGACCAGGCCGACCGAGACCGCCGCGCCGTGACGCCAGCGGTAGCGCTCGCGGCGCTCGATGGCGTGGCCCAGGGTGTGGCCGTAGTTGAGGATCTCGCGCAGATCCGATTCCTTCAGGTCGGCGGCCACCACATTGGCCTTGACCTGGATGGCGCGGCGGACCAGCTCGGGCAGCACCTCGCCGGTCGGATCCAGGGCGGCCTGCGGGTCGCGCTCGACCAGCTCCAGGATCACCGGGTCGGCGATGAAACCGGCCTTGATGATCTCGGCCATGCCCGCCACGATCTCGTTGCGCGGCACCGTCTCCAGGGTGGCCAGGTCGACCATCACCGCGGCCGGCTCGTGGAAGCAGCCGACCAGGTTCTTGCCCGCCTCGGTGTTGATGCCGGTCTTGCCGCCGACCGCGGCGTCCACCATGGCCAGCAGGGTGGTCGGCACGTGCACGATGTCCACCCCGCGCATCCAGGTGGCGGCCACGAACCCGGCCAGGTCGGTGGCCGCGCCACCGCCCAGGCTCACGATGACGTCCTTGCGGGTCAGCCCGATCCGGCCCAGCACCTCCCAGCAGAACCCGGCGACCTGCAGATCCTTACCGGCCTCGGCATCGGGGATCTCGACCCGGTGCGCGTCGATCCCCTTGTCGGTGAGCGCCTTGCGCACCACCTCGGCGGTCTCGGCCAGCGGCGGCTGATAGAAGATCGCCACGGTCCGCACACCGGACCGTCCGGTCACCTCGTCGACCAGGTCGCCCAGCAGCCCCCGCCCGATGATCACCGGGTACGGGTCGGCGGTGCGGACCTCGATGCGAGTCGGCTCGCTCATCAGACTCCTCCGTGAATGGTCCCGCACGACGGCGGGGAACAGCGGGTCCCCGGATTCCGGGGAGATTGTCGGGTGGGGCGGTCCCGGGTGGCCTCGCCACCGAAGCCGCTCGGTGCGGTGCGCCGCGCGCCGGGCGTCGTGCCGATCACGAAACTCCCTCCGGCGCAGGGGGAGTGGTACTCGGATCGCTGCCGTTGGGCGCACCGTGACCGGCATCGTCGTGCTCGCGGGCTCGCGCGCGGGCGCGGCGGGCCCGCGCGCGGCGGGACCTGCCGTTGCCGGGCGCGGCGGCGGCGCCGGGGCCACCGTTCGAATCCGGTTGCGCGGCGGGCGTATCCGGCCGAGCCGTCGATGCCGCGGCGATCTCGGACCCGCGCGCGGGCGTGGCCGACGACGAATCGTGGGTGCCGCCGGCGGATTGCCCGGGCGCGCCGGCCGCGCGAGCGGCGCGTCGTCGTCGTCCGCCGCGCTTGTCCGACGCATCCGTCGCGGTGGTCGTCATCGACACCGGTGTGCGCGTGGAGGCGGGGGTTGTTGCCGAAGCCGTGGTGGCCGAACCGGTTTCGGCGGTCCGGCCACCACGGCGGCGCGAACGGCGGTTGCGGCGACCGCGTTTCGTGCCGTCGGCACCGTCCGCGGTCTCGTTGGACCGGTCGCCGGAACCTCGGCCGTTGCGCTCGGGATCGCTGGAATCCGCCGTGGCGGTGGTTGATTCGGGCGTCGCGGTGGCCGCGTTCTCGCTGCGCCCGCGGCCGCGGCGGCGTTTGCGGCGGGCTCGGGAGCGACTGGTCGTGGCCGGCTCGGCGGGGGTGGGCTCGGTGGCCGGATCCTCGGGACGCTCGGTCGGTTCGACGCCGAGTTTGGCCAGGATCATGCGGACGACGCGGCCGGGGCTGCGGCCGTCGGTGCGGACCCGGATGGTCGCCACCTCGCGGTAGAGGGGGCGGCGGGTCTTCATCAGCTCGCGGTACTTCTTGGCGGGGTCATCGCCGTTGAGCAGCGGGCGGTTGGTGCTCGCGCCGGTGCGGCGCAGGCCCTCGCCCACACTGATTTCCAGGTAGATGACGGTGCGGCCGCGCAGCAGTTCGCGGGTCGCGGCCGACAGCACCGAGCCGCCGCCGAGGGAGACCACACCGTGCCCGGCGAGCACCGCGTCGCGGACGACCTCTTCCTCGATGCGCCGGAACTCCGGTTCGCCGTCCTCGGCGAAGATCTCCGGAATCGTGCGCCCCGTGCGCTCCTCGATGCCGGCGTCGGTGTCGTAGAGCTCCACGCCCAGTTCGCGGGCCAGCTTGCGCCCGATGGTCGACTTACCCGCACCCGGCGGGCCGACCAGCACGACACTGTGTGCGGCACGGCCGGTTTCGCCCGAACCCTCGGTGTCACCGGCGTCGGCACCGGTCGTTTCCTCGGCGCCGTTCTGCTCACCGGTGCTGGTCGCCTCGACGCCACCGGTGTTCTCGGCGGCGCCGGGCGTGGCGGCCGGGTCTACGACCGTGACGGCCGGTTCGTTCTCGCCGGGCGCCGCACTGTGCTCAGCGGTCACTGCCCGGCGTTGCCCGGGAGGTGCGGGCGGGCGTTGATCCGCTTCAGGTAGGCGTGGATGTTGTCGGTGGTCTCGGGCAGCGAGTCGCCGCCGAACTTCTCCAGCACCGCCTGCGCCACGACCAGCGCCACCATGGCCTCGGCGACCACGCCGGCGGCCGGGACCGCGCACACGTCCGAGCGCTGGTGGATGGCCACGGCCTCCTCGCCGGAGGACATGTCCACGGTGGCCAGCGCGCGCGGCACCGTCGAGATGGGCTTCATGGCCGCACGCACCCGCAGCGCCTCGCCATTGGTCATGCCGCCTTCGAGACCGCCGGCCCGGTTGGTGGAGCGCAGCACGCCGTCGGGGCCGGGCCGCATCTCGTCGTGGGCCTGGCTGCCACGGCGGCGCGCGGTCTCGAAACCGTCGCCGACCTCGACGCCCTTGATGGCCTGAATGCCCATGAGCGCCGCGGCCAGTCGCGAATCCAGGCGCGCCTCACCGGAGGTGAACGAGCCCAGACCCACGGGCAGGCCCTCGATCACGACCTCGACCACACCGCCGAGGGTGTCGCCGTCCTTCTTGGCCGCCTCGATCTCGGCGATCATGGCCGCCTCGGCGGTCTTGTCGAACGCGCGCACCGGCGATTCGTCGATGGCGTCCAGATCCGCGGCGGTCGGCACCACGCCGGTGGTGTCGGCGGCCGTGCCGATCGACACCACGTGCGAGATCACCTCGACCCCGAGGGCCTGGCGCAGGAAGTTCTTGGCCACGGTGCCCGCGGCGACGCGGGCGGCGGTCTCGCGGGCGCTCGCGCGCTCGAGCACGTTGCGGGCGTCGTCGAAGCCGTACTTGAGCATGCCCGAGTAGTCGGCGTGGCCCGGGCGCGGGCGGGTCAGCGGCGCGTTGCGGGCCATGTCCGCCAGCTCGGTCTCGTCCACCGGATCCGAGGACATGACCTGGGTCCACTTGGGCCACTCCGAGTTCGCCACCTCGATGGCGACCGGTCCGCCCATGGTGCGGCCGTGCCGCACGCCGCCGACCATGGTCACCACGTCGGCCTCGAACTTCATCCGCGCGCCCCGCCCGTACCCGAGTCGTCGCCGGGCCAGCTGCGCGCCGATATCGGCGGAGGTCACCTCGACACCGGCCACCATCCCCTCGAGGATGGTGACGAGAGCAGGACCATGGGATTCTCCGGCAGTTATCCAGCGCAACACGAGTGACATCCTTTCATGAGAACAGGGGTGCCCGGACACGTGGTCCGCACGTAAGCCCGATGTCAGCGCCCGGCCAGCAACGCCAGCACGCTCGCCGCGCACATGGCGGGCCCGTGCGGGAGCGTCGCGACCTCGCCGACCACCGCGCCGCCGCCCCGAACAGCCGGGGTGCGGGCGCCGGACGCCCACGCCGGACGCCACATCAAGATCATGATGCGAATCACCGGCAATGCTAGCCACCGCGAGCCCGGATGCCGGTGCGACTGTGCGCCGACCGGCAACCGCGCCTGGTAGCCGGGCCACCCCGTGCGGTAGGTCGTGACAAGGAGGGTTCCCACCCCGGCGCAGGCCGTCAGCAGGGGTGCGGCGATCGCGGCCCACGACCAGCTCTGCGCTCCGCCGAGGGCGGTCGCCGCGCCGAGCCCCAGCGCGAGCTTCACATCGCCCGCGCCCAGAGCGGCGGGACAGCAGAGGTGCAGGAGTAGATACGGGACGGCCAGCAGCAATGCCCCCAGCACCGCCAATCCGGGTGTGCCCACGGCGAATCCGTAGCCGAGGACGATCACCGCGCCCGGCAGGGTGAGCGCATCGGGCAGCCGCCGCCACCGCACGTCGAAAGCGCTCAGCACCGCGCACCACACCGTGAGCACCAGCATCGCCGTCGAATTCATCCTTCGAGGTTCCCGCACCCGCGGCCCGCGTGGGCCGCGCGATCGCGAAATGTGGACAACCTCTTCGGATGTGAACACCGGGGTTTCCGTAACCACCCCATTCACGTGTTGCGGGCCCGTGTCGCGGCGTGTCGGCGGTAGCTTTGACGCATGTCTGCTGATCACGATCCGGCCCGGCGACCCGACTACGCGCTGCGCCGGGCCAGCCTGCGGAACCTGCTGGTGGAGAACCGTGTCGACGCCCTGCTGGTCACGGACCTGATCAATATCCGGTACCTGACCGGTTTCACCGGTTCCAATGCCGCGCTGCTGGTCTACGCCTGGGATTCCAGCGAGGACCGCACCCTCATCAGCACCGACGGCCGCTACCTCACCCAGGTCGGCGTGCAGGTGCCCGATCTGCGCGCCGAGATCAACCGGGCCTGCGCGCGCCGGGTGATCGAGATCGCGGGGGAATGGCAGACCGGCCGGGTCGCGTTCGAGAGCCACATCGTCACCGTCGACCAGCATCGCGGCCTGGCCGCGCTGGGCACCGGCCTGGACCTGGTCCCGGTCTCGGGCCTGGTCGAGCAGCTGCGCATGGTCAAGGACGACTACGAAGTGGACTGCCTGCGCGCGGCCTGCGCGGCCGCCGACGCAGCGCTGGCAGCCCTGCTCGAGCGTGGCGGTCTGCGCGCGGGCCGCACCGAACGCCAGGTGGCCCGCGACCTGGAGTGGCTGATGTTCGAGCACGGCGCGGAAGCGGTGGCCTTCGAGACCATCGTGGCCGCGGGCGCGAATTCGGCTGTCCCGCATCACCGTCCGACCGACGCGGTGCTGGCCACCGGCGATTTCGTGAAACTCGACTTCGGGGCGGTGTCGCACGGCTACCACTCCGACATGACCCGCACCTTCGTCCTGGGCGCGGCCACCGACTGGCATCGCGAGGTGTACGACCTGGTCAACGCGGCGCAGCGGGCCGGCCGTGAGGCCCTGGCCCCCGGCATCTCGACCGCGGCCGTGGACGCCGCGTCCCGCAAGGTGATCGAAGCGGCCGGTCACGGCGACCTGTTCGTGCACGGTCTCGGACACGGCGTCGGCCTGCAGATTCACGAAGCGCCCGGAATCGCCAAAACCGGCACGGGTACACTGCTGGATGGCGTGGCGGTGACCGTCGAGCCAGGTGTGTACTTCCCCGGCCGCGGTGGCGTTCGGATCGAGGACACGCTCGTGGTTCGCCAGGGGGGCCCGGAGCTGCTCACCCACACCAGCAAAGACCTGACCGTCGTCGACTGACGCACGGTTGCAACGACTAGTAGGAGATCCGAGGACAGTGGCGGACACCAGCGACTTCAAGAACGGCCTCGTGCTGAAGATCGACAACAATCTGCAGCAGATTGTCGAGTTCCAGCATGTCAAGCCGGGTAAGGGTCCCGCCTTCGTGCGCACCAAGCTGAAGAACGTGGTCTCGGGCAAGGTCGTCGACAAGACCTTCAACGCCGGCGTCAAGGTGGAGACCGCGACCGTCGACCGTCGCGACATGACCTTCCTCTACCACGATGGTGAGGACTACATCTTCATGGACGGCGACACCTACGACCAGATCCACCTGAGCGAGGCGCTGCTGGGCCGCAACGCCGGCTTCCTGCTGGAGAACATGGCCGTGCAGATCGCCATGCACGAGGGTGAGGCGCTGTTCGTCGAGCTCCCCGTCGCGATCGACGTCATCGTCACCCACACCGAGCCGGGCCTGCAGGGCGACCGCTCCTCGGCCGGCACCAAGCCCGCCATCGTGGAGACCGGCGCCGAGGTGCAGGTGCCGCTGTTCATCAACCAGGGTGACAAGCTGCGCATCGACACCCGCGACGGCAGCTACATCAGCCGCGTCAACTCCTGACGCGGCGGATAATGTCTTCCGTGGCCGATCAGTCGGACAAGAAGTCTTTCAAGAAGCTCGGCGCACGGCACAAGGCGCGCCGGCGTGCGGTGGACCTGCTCTTCGAGGCGGAGGCGCGCGATATCGATCCCGCGGATCTGCTCTCGGAGCGGGTGTCGCTGTCGGTGCGTGAGGAATCGGTGGCTCCGGTGAGCCCCTACACCCGGGTCCTGGTCGAAGGCGTCGCCGACGATCTGGATCGGGTGGACGGCACCATCGAGTCGTATCTGTCGCAGGATTGGACGCTGCCCAGGCTGCCCGCCGTGGACCGCGCCATTCTGCGGGTGGCGGTGTGGGAGTTGTTCCACGCCAACGACGTTCCCCCGGTGGTGGCGGTGGACGAGGCGGTGGAGCTGGCCAAGGAGCTGTCCACCGACGATTCCCCGTCGTTCATCAACGGTGTGCTCGGCCAGGTGGTCCAGGTGGCCCCGCAGGTGCGGGCCGCCGCGGCCGCGACCCGGTCGACCGTCGCCGACGACGAGAAGTAGTTCGCGAGAAGTAGTTCGAAGGAGAAGCGCAGGGTGCGCAAATATCTGGTCATGGCCATGCGCACCCCGCGCTTCGACGCTTCCGTCGCCGTTCCGCATCAGGAATGGCTGGCGGTGGTCCGCGAGCGCGGACAGCTGGTGGAGACCGGCAAATTCACCGACGGCAGCGGCGGCGCGTATGTGATCACCGCCGAGAATCTGGCTGCCGCACAGGAATTGATCAGTACCGACCCGATTCACACCACGGGCGCATCGGAACTGACCGTGTACGAGTGGGATATCACCGGCTGAACTCGGTTCGCCGCGGGCCGGACCCCCGCGTTCAGTCCGATCGGTCCAATTCCGCGAGCTTGTGCGCGATCCCGCCGCGACCGGTGAGTCCCAGTTTGCGCAGGATGCGACCCAGGTGGTCCTCCACGGTGCGCGGGCTCAGGAACAGCTTTTCGGCGATGTCCTTGTTGGTGAGTCCCCGCGCCGCCAGCTCGGCGACCTCGCGTTCGCGCTCGCTCAACATGGTCGCACCACTCACACTGCGATGACCCGCCAGCTTGCGCTGCGCGGTGGTGGCGGCGATGAGCAGCTCGTGCGCACCGGCCGCCGCGAATTCCTCTCGGGCGGCGGCGATTCGCGCCGTCGCGGTGGCGAAATCGCCCCGCTTCCCGTCGATTTCGGCGGCCACCAGCATGGCCTGGGCGCGAAAGACGGGCATCCCGGCCTGACCGTAGTGCGCGATCGCCGCTGCCGCCGCCTGGGCGGCCGCTTCGAGATCGCCTCGCGCGCACAGATATCCGGCCCGCGCCCGCGCCGCGGTGGCCCGCTGCCCGGGCAGGTCCAGCCGTTCGGCCACTTCGCCCGCCCGCTCCACCAGTGCCCCTGCCGTCTCGAGGTCGCCGTGGGCGAGGCACGCCAGCGCTCCGACCGCGAGCTCCGCGGCCCGCATCGGATGTTCCCGCGACTGTGCGTCCATGGCCTCCGGCTGCACGGACGTATCGGCGACCGGCCCGGCGGCGTTCGGCATCGACACCGAGGTAGTGACTCCAGCGAGGGTGGTCGGCGTAGCGCCGGTCGGCACACCGGATGACGTCGCGTCGATGGGCAGCGTTGCGGTTTCGCTGTCGGTGGGTTGCGTTGCCGACCTGATGTCGGTGGGCTGCATTGCCGATTCAGCTGCGGTGGGCAGCATGGCCGATGTGGTGTCATCGGGAAGTGTGGCTGTGGCGGCGGTGGGCAGCGCGGCGGATGTGGCGCCGGTGGGCTGGGGGCGGGCCGGATGCGGTAGGCGCGCGGCGATTTCGGCGAGGGCCGCGTCGACGGTGGCGCGCCACCACCGCATGGCGGGCCGGGGGAGTGCGTCGAGGGTGCGCCACCAGCGCAGGACCTCCGCGGCGGGTGAGGTGTCCTGGAGGATGCGGAGCTTCGCCGCGCCGGCCAGTGGCGCGATGCCCGGATATCCGTACAGCCGTGCGGTTTCCAGGGCGTCCTCGGCGGCGGCGAGCGCGTCGTCGTAGCGGCCGATCTTGGCGAGGGAGTAGGCGTGGACGGTGTGCAGCTCCGGCAGTACGAAGCTGCGGCCGTGCCGGTGGCAGACGGTGATGGCGCGTTCGATGTGGGTGAGGCCGGTGCGTTGATCGTCGAGGAAGTACGCCATCCAGCCCAGCGCCGCCACCGCGTGCACGCCGTCGAGCAGCCGAGTGTCGTTGAGCTGCGCGAATTCTCGTTCGGCGATGCGGTACTCGTCCCGCGCCGCGCTCAGATCCAGACTGTTGAGCTGCCCCATGCTGCGCAACGTGCATGCCGCCGCTCGAATCGCCGGATCCCGTACGGCCCCCGACGCGAACAGCGCCCGAATCCGGACCTCCGCCTCCCGATCGCGATTGTCCTGGGACTCCAGAATCGCCAGTTCCAGCTGTACCGAACCACTCTCGCCCGGGTTCAGCCGCTCGACCGCTCCCGCCAGCAGTCGCCGCGCACTGTCGATCCGGCCGAGAATCCGCTCACATCGCGCGTACAGCAACACCGCCTCATTGCTCGCCGGCAGGAGCGGTTCGAGTACATCCCGCGCCCGCTCGGCGGACCCGGACAACAGCAGTGCCCGCCCGAGCAGCAGTCGCGTCGCGTCCGCTTCGGTGTCCGGGGAAGTGATCGCACCGGTGACGTTGGTCGAGCTCGGGTGCGTGGCGGCGTCCCGGTCGGCGGTCGAGCCCGAGTCGGCGACCGTGTCCGGGTTACCGGATGGGCGTGGGTCGGCGGGGCAGTCGGGGGTGAGGCGGATGGCGGCTTCGATCCAGCGGGCGCTGGTGGCGGGGGCGGTGGCGAGGGCTTGTTCGGCAGCGCGGATCAGTTCGTTGGCGGCGAGGTCGTCGCGGCTGCCGAAGGCGTGTTCGAGGTGGCGGGCGCGGATCAGGACCGGGGCGTCGACGGTGCGCAGGAAGCGGGCGGCGCGGTCGTGGGCGGCGGCGCGCCAGGCGGGGCCGGCGAGGCGGTAGGCGGCGGTGCGCATGAGGGGGTGGCGGAAGGCGACGGTGCCGCCGGTGACGGTGAGCCAGCCGCGCCGGGCCAGGTCGTCGACCGCGGCGTCGAGGTCGGTGCGGGTGACTTCGGCGGTGGCGCTGAGCAGTTCGGTGTCGGCGGTCGCGCCGCACACCGCGGCCGCCTGGGCGACGAGTTGTTCGCGGGGCGGCAGGTGCGCGAGTTCGGCGCGCAGGGTGCGGTCCAGTGCGGCATGGCCGAACTCGGTGTCGACGGGATCGTCGCGCAGCGCTTGATCCAGTTCCGCGGGCGTGAGTTCGGCCAGGACCTGCAGGTACAGCGGATTGCCGTGGGCCGCGGCGACGAGCCGGGCGCGGTGTGCGGGCGTCAGGTCCGGAAGCAGCGCGGTCGCTTCGTCCGTGGACAGCGGCGGCACGCTGAGGTGGGTCACGTCGGCGCGTGGGGTCCGTAGTGCGGCACCGAGTTCGGTGGGAAACTGACCGGTCCGGTAGGCCAGGACCACGGTCGCGGGCATCGGCGACTGCCGGATCAGCAGCGCCAGTACCTGCAGTGACGCCGGGTCGGCCCAATGCGCGTCATCGATGATCAGGACCGTGGGAGTGCCTGTGAGCCGGTGCCGCAGCCACCGCGCCGACTCGCGGGTATCGGCCGTCGCGATCCCGTGCTCCGGTGTGCGGCCGCCGGGATCGACCAGGTGGCCATCGCCATCGGTGCCGCTATCGCCACTGCCATTGCCGTCGCCATAGCGATAGCCGTCGGCGTCGTGGTCGAATTGGTCGGCGAGATCCAGCAGCACCTGGAGGGGCGTGGACCGCTCGTATTCGGTGGCCGCGACCGTGATCGCGCGCAGACCCGCCGCGCGGGCATGCCGGACGGATTCGGCCAGCAGTCTGGACTTTCCGATTCCCGCCGGACCTTCGACCAGGAACATGCGGTGCCGGCCGGGCGTGCAGTAGGTCGCGTCCAGCGTCGAGAGTTCGTGAACGCGGCCGACGAATGGCTCGATCACGCACTCCTTTCCGAGCGAACGGCCCCGAGCGGAGCCTAACTCGGCGCCGGGTTCGCGCCGATGCCGGGCCGATCCCGTGGTTCCACGGATGCTCGCCGGTCGCCGTCCGGGTTGGGTTGTCGAGGTTCGAATGACAACCGGTGAAGAGAGGTTCGTGGCAACGATGCAGGTGAGTTCGGCGGGTTCCCGGCGGTGGTGGCGGCTGATCCCGGTGGCCGTGGCGATTTTCGCACTGGCGCTGGCGGGTTGCTCGGCAGTCCAGAAGGGTGCGGACAGCCTCAAGGACGCGGGAAAGTCCGATACCGGACGCTCGAAGGTCGGTGATTGCATCAACGTTATCGAGGGGTCGATGATCAATTCCAAGACCGAGCCGGTGGACTGCGCCTCCCCGAAGGCGGTGTACAAGGTGGCCAAGCACTCCAGCGCCAAGGCCGAGTGCGCCGCCGACTACACCTCCTACGAGGAGACGCTCAACGGCGCCTCGATGGCGTACCTGTGTCTGGCGCCGAATTTCCAGCCGGGCGCCTGCTATCACGAGAGCATGATGACCGGCTATCAGTACGCCGAATGCGGTACCAGCAACGCGAGTTTCCAGGTGCTGACCCGGATCGACGGCCAGTCGGACGAGAACCTGTGCGGCGAGGAAGCCGACAAGGTCATCACGCTCACCGAGCAGCCGACCACCTTCTGCCTGAAGGACCTCTGAGCTCAGCCGGCGCGCAGGATGATCGTGCCCTTGGCGGCGCGATCCTCCAGCAGCCGGTGGGCGTGTGCGGCCTGGTGCAGCGGCAGCACACGGTCGACCAGCGGGGTGAGCGACCCGGTCGCGGCCCGGTGCAGGGCGGTTCCGGTCGCGGCCGCGACCCCGGCCAGCCAGGCCGGTCCGGAGCAGCCGGTGAGGGTGAGCCCGCGCATGATCAGATCCATGGCGCCGACCTGCGCGGGCGCGCCGGACAGGAAGCCGTAGCTGAGCATGTGGCCGCGCAGCGGGGTCATGAGATCCAGTAGTGCGAGCGCGGATTCGCCGCCGAGGGAGTCGAAGACCACGTCCAGCGTTGCGCCGCCGAGGATTTCGCGCAGCTGTTCGGTCCATCCCGGGACGTGGTGGTCGAGGACGGCGTCCGCACCGAATTCGCGGGCCTGCGCGGCTTTTTCGGCCCCGCCCGCGGTGGCGATCACCCGTGCCGCACCGTATTCCTTGGCGAGTTGGGTGAGGTAAGCGCCGACGCCGGTCGCGGCAGCCTCGACGAGGATGGTCTCGGTGCCGGTGAGCAGCGCGGTCTCCAGCAGGGGGATGGCCACCGAACCGCTCATGGCGACGGCCGCGGCCGCGTCGGTGCCCAGTCCGTCGGGGATCAGGGTGGCGGCCTCGGCCGGAACGCACACCTGTTCGGCGTAGGTGCCGAAACTGTTGCTGCTCACCACCACTCGTCGCCCGATGAGCGACGGATCCACGCCCGCGCCGACTTCGGCGATCTCGCCCGCGGCCTGGGTGCCGAAGACGATCGGGAACTGCACCGGCAGCGGGAACGCGCCCGAGCGCAGCATGGTCTCGGGGAACAGCACCGGGATCGCCTGGGCGTGCAGCAGGATCTGCCCGGCTTGCGGGCGCGGCGCGGGCACCTCGCTCGCGACCAGGACCTCGGGTCCGCCGGTGCCGGTCAATAGGATTGCTTGCATTGAAAACCTCATAAGTTGACTGACGGTCAAGATATGTCTGCGAAGATATTGACCGTCGGTCAAGTTGTCAATGGAAGTGGTGATATGAACCCGCCCAAGGAACGTGCCGATGCCGCCCGCAACCGGCAGGCAATCCTCGAAGCGGCGCGCCGGCTGTTCGCCGAGGAGGGCGCGGAGGCGGCCACCATGGACCGCATCGCCGCTGCGGCCGGGGTCGCCAAAGGGACCCTGTTCCACCGCTTCGGAAACCGGGCCGGCCTGCTCTACGAGCTCATCGCCGCCGGCGCGACCGGCCTGATGGAGGCGGTGCGATCGGGCCCGCCCCCGCTGGGTCCGGGTGCGCCCGCAGCGGATCGGCTACTGGCCTACTTCGACGCCATGACCTGCCTGATCGCCGACGACATCGAACTGAACGTCGCCTACCAGGCCCTCCCGCCGCACCCGCACCGCGAGGAGTTCCACGCCTTCTGGGCCACCCATATCAGCAGCCTGCTGCACGAGGTCCGCCCCGACCTGGATGCCGAGGTCGTCGGCGGTCTGTTGCTGGCTCCCTTGGGCGGGGAGCTGGTGCCGTACCTGGTCCGGACTGGTCAGAAGGACCGTCTCCGGGAGGCCGTGCGTCAGCTCGTGGAGTCGGTGATCAGGCAACCCGCCTGAGTCTCGGCGACTTCCGGCTACCGCCGGGTCACGCGAACGACCAGACGGCGGCGGGCCGCCCGGTGGCCTTCACCCGGACGCGTTCGCCGGTGCGGGACAGGCCGGGCAGCGCGGCCAGGGTCCGATTCAGGTTGCCCGCATCGGGTTTCGTGCCGTGCAGGGCGGTGGTGAGACCGACCGCACGGGTGGCGGTGAACTCGTCGCCGGTGAGGGCGCGGGTGAAGGTCAGGTCCTTCCACAGCATGTCGGCCAGCCGGTCGCGGGCGGTGGAGACGATCTGGTTGTGGTCGAAGGCCAGGTGCGGGACCGCGTCGAAGGGCACCCAGGTCGCGGTGTCGCTCTCGTGTGGTCCGACGACCGCCCACATGGCGATGGACAGGGTCGGCCCGCGCGGGTCGCGGTTGGGTTCGTCGAAGGTGGCGACCTGGCCGACGGCGAGGATGGCGTCGGCGGGCACCCCGAGTTTGGTGTGGACCGCGCGGGTGGCGGCCTCGGCGAGCCGTTCACCCAGACCCAGCAGCACGCCGGGCAGCGCCAGGGCGCCGGCGAACGGTTCCCACCGACGTGCGGCGATGCCGAGGGTGGCGGTGGGGTCGTCGGGCCCGTAGCGCAGGGCGATCACGTCGATGGATACCGCCGATTGTTGCTCCACAAGGGGACAATCATGCCTGAGCGGTGATCCGGAGTGTGCGATCGGCTCGGTCGGGTCCGCAGGCGGTCAGCACCACCGGCGCGCCGAGTTCGGCTTCCAGATAGCCGGGGACGTCGGCGGGCAGGTCCGCGTACGCCGGGGTGGCGGCCTCCAGCAGGTCGGTGAGCCGCTGCTGGTGGCCGAGGTCCTGCCAGACCCCGCAGTCCAGCCGGTCCACGCAGCCGTCGGCGGTGAGATAGCCGGTGGCGGTGCGGATGTCGCCGAGCGCGTCGAGGTGGTTGACGGCCAGCCCGTCGATCCCGCCGCAGGCTTCGATCGCGTACCGCAGCAGCAGCGGATCGAGGTGTCCGCGCCGGAATGCCCCTTGGTAGACGCCGGTTCCGTTGTGCGGCTCGGGAATCGAGAGCGCGGGGTCCTCGGTCGGGAACGGCCCGGCCCCGTGCCGGGTCAGGTAGGCCCGGGTCACGCCGAGCACGTAACCGGGAGTCCCGATGCGCGCCAGCATGTCTCGCGCGTGCCGGGGTTCGACGGTGGACCAGGTGGTGTAGGGGTGGGTGCCGCGCCATTCGTCGAGCAGCACGCCCTGCGCGCCCTCGAAGACGAGCCGGCCGGTGCGCGCGAACCCCGCGAGCTGCTCGCCCGGCAGTATCGCCACCGCACCCGCGAACGCGGTGTACGCCCCGACCAGGTCGTCGATCGGGTCGTAGCGGTGCCGCCCGTCCGCGAGCAGCGGCGCGTAGTGCTCCTCCAATGCGATCAGCTTGCGCCGCAACACCTCCGGCCGCCGGCAGTCGGCGACCCGGGGCGCGTCGTGGTCGAGGGCGTAGCTCGCGGTCTCGCCGATGCCGATGCCGCACGATCCGTGCCGGGCGGTACCCCTCGTATCCTCCCGGCACCGGTTGGCGGCCCCGTGGATCGGCGTGGTGAGCAGTGCCCGCTCGTCGACGTACAGCAGCGACAGCGGGTCGGCGACGCCGAGGGCCGCGAGTTCGCGGGCCTCGGCGGCCAGGGCCAGCGGTTCGACCAGCATGTGCCGCGACAGCAGGGTCGGCACCCCGGACAGGGTGCCGGACCCGAACTGCCGGAAGGTGTGGTGGCGGCCGTCGGCGAGCACATTGTGGGCGGCCTGGGCGCCGCCGTTGAACCGCACCACCGCGGCCACGTCGAGCCCGGCGCGCGGTGAGCACAGCCAGTCCACGGTGGCCCCCTTGCCGGCGTCGCCGAAGCCGAGGTCCACCACGATCAGGTGACGGTCGCCGAACATGTTGTGTCCCTTCCTGTGTCGATCCCGGTTCAGAGGTCGACGTCGTCGATGCCGGTGGTGGCGGGCAGCGCCCCGGCGCTGGCGCCGCGGCGCGTCGCGCCCAGGGGAGCGAGGGCCTTGCCCACCGCGTCGGCCTCGCCCGCCGATCCGATGTCGCGCAGGTCGGCCAATCCGGCCCCGAGATCGACGCGGTCCTCACCGATGCCGATGGTCAGCGCGATGAGCTCGCACACCGCGGCCGGATCGTCGAGCCGCAGGAACCGCTCGCCCAGCAGCGCCTGCCAGTGTTCGGCGATCTCCGGATCCCGGTAGTAGCTGGACTGATTGGGCAGGATGTAGTGCACGTGCCAGCGGTCGGCCAGCTCCCGGTAGATCGAGTCGACCGCGATGTCGCTGCGCACGTCGTCGCCGATGACGGACTGGATGTGCCGCGCGGGCAGGCGCTTCTTGTTCAGCTCGTCGCCGACGATGAACAGGTAGCCCTTGCGGCCGCGCTTGTCCCACGCGTCGGTGGCGGTGTGTCGGGCGATGAAATACGCGGCCAGTTCATAGCTTTCGGACTTCTGCCCGCCACCGCCGCCTTCGAGCAGGATCAGCCGCAGCTGTTCGTCCATGCGGTTGTCGGACTCGAACTGCCCGACCTGCAGCGGCACCCGGTCGCTGTCGGCGTCGCCGATGGCCCCGAACAGGATCTGCGGGTCGTCGGCATATCCCTTGCGCTGCAACAGTCCGTGCAGTTTGGCCAGCTTCTCCTGCATCACCCGCGGCACCCGGCCCATGGATCCGGTGACGTCGAAGAGCACCGCGATGGGCAGCGAGTTGCCGTGCTCGTCGGAGTCGCGCGACTCCCGCATGCCGACCCCGAACGGATCCAGGGTGGGGTGCGCCTTCCACTGCTCCCACGGCGTGGAGCGCATGTCGGCGGTGTAGCCGAAGTCGTCGAGTCCCTTGGCCGCGCGGAAGGTCCGCGCCGCGTCGTAGGCGCTGTCGTCCCAGCTTCCGTAACCCATGGTGATCACTTACCTTTCGTGAGCTCGAAGGGCCGGAAGCGGCGCTTCCCGTAGAGCCGGTCGAGCAGATCGTCGAATTCGCCGAGCAGGTCCGCGGCGTCGGGCCGCAGTCCGGGATCGGTTTGCAGGCACCCGGTGGCGTAGGCGCGCATCGGGGCGGGTGCGCGGTCGCCGAGCATGGTGAGCATGAGGCGATGCGCGAGGTGGATGTCGGTGGCGGGGGAGACGGCGTCGCGGATCTCGGGCGGATAGTCCAGCGACTTCAGTGTCGCCGCCGCCGGGTTGCCCGGGCGGGTCGCGAAAGACCAGCCCACCAGCACGATTCCGTGTAGTCGCGGATGTACGAGCACGTTGGCGGGGTTGATCGCGGTGTGCACCCAGCCGGCCAGTTGCGCTCCGGCGAGGCAGCGCAGCAGCCGCCGGTGCATCCACGCGTAGTCGCGCGGGTCGAGCCCGTCGGGGTAGGCGGCGCGGACCTGGTCCAGTGTCACGAATCCGTCGATCAGGCCGGTCAGCACATTGACCGTGCGGTGTTCCCCGGTGCCCGAGTCGAGATGGTCGACGGTGTCGACGAGTTCGGGGAAATAGGGGCGTAGCCACTCGTGCTCGGTGGCCACGGTCGCGATGTCCCGCAAGGCGTTTCGCTCTCCGGCGAGCAGCCGGTTGGCGGCCGCGCGGCGCGGGATCTTCACCACCCGATCGGAACCGGAGCGGTACACGTCGGCGATGGATCCGGCCGCGTGCAGCGCCCCGACGGGGTACCGCCCGAGGGTGCCGGTCACCTCGAAGGCGGCCTCGTCCAGATCCAGCCAGCGCTGGTACAGCTCCGACAGCCGGGCGAATGCCGCGCTCGCGACGGCCGCGTCGACGGCCTCGACCCGGTCGGGATGGATGATGGCGGCCATTCGGTGGTATCGGCGCCGGGCGGCCTGCCGGCCGGCGGAATCGGTTGCGGCGGAACCGAAGAGATCCTCGGGCCGCCGCGCCGCCCGGATGGTCTCCGCGGTCTCTCGCGCTGTGGTCATGGTTTTAGGCTAGCTGACTAAAACGTAGGGCGCCAGGGATTCGGGCAACTTTTTGTAGATCTGACGAAAACGTGCGGTCGGGTTGGGGTTGCTGGAATGAAACTCACGCTGCGGCAGCGAGACTCGGTCCGGGGCGGCGGAAAGTGGCCATGCAATCTGTTCACTTTCCCCACATCATGTGGCCGCAAGATATTTGGCGTTCCGGCCGATGGCGGTTCTTACGATTGCGCGGCCCTGGCGGTGCTGCCGGGGTCAGGTTCAACTCCTTCAGGAGGATTCGTGTTCAGGAAGCGCATCGCTCCCGTCATCATGGCGGCCGCAGCGTTCATCGGTATGGCGACGTCCGCGGTGGCGGTCTCGTCCCACGCGCAGGCGGCGGCGGCCGTTCCGGCGTTCGACCACATCGTGGTCGTGATGTTCGAGAACCATGCCTACTCGCAGATCAACGGCAGCTCCAGCGCCCCCTACTTCAACAGCCTGGCCGGTCAGGGCGCGAAGTTCACCCAGTCGTTCGGCGTCACCCACCCGAGCGAGCCGAACTACCTGGCGATGTTCTCCGGATCCACCCAGGGCATCACCGACGACAGCTGCCCGCACACCTTCAGCGGCAACAACATCGGCAACCAGCTGATCACCGCGAGCAAGACCTTCAAGAGCTACTCGGAGGCCATGCCGTCGGACGGCTACACCGGTTGTACCAGCGGCACTTACGCGCGCAAGCACAATGCCGCGCCGTTCTTCAGCAACGTGCCCGCGACCAGCAACGTCCGCTTCAGCACCTTCCCGACCTCGGCGAACTACGCGAGCCTGCCCACGGTCTCCTACGTGGCGCCCGACCTGTGCAACGACATGCACGACTGCTCGATCAAAACGGGCGACAACTGGCTGAAGAACAACATGGACGCCTACGCGCAGTGGGCCAAGACCCACAACAGCCTGCTGATCGTCACCTTCGACGAGGACAACGGCGGCTCGTCCAACCACATCTTCACCACCTTCGTCGGCGCGCACACCCAGGTCGGCAGCTTCTCCAACCAGATCAACCACTACAACGTGCTCAGCACCATCGAGAGCGCCTACGGTCTGGCCCACCTGAACCCCGCGGCGGAGATCACCAACGTGTGGAACTGACCGTTCACCGGGCAACCGGATCGATCGGCAGCTGAAATGACCCCGCTCGCGGACCCGACGATGTGTCCCGAGCGGCTTCCCCGCGACCCCCTGAGGTAGTACACCCATGTACATGTCCACGATCGACCGCCCGCACTCCGGGGGCGACGACGCGACACCGTCGCGCCGCAAGGCGTTCTTCCTGTTGAGCGGCAATGTGTTCGCGCTCGGCGCCGTCAGCCTGGTCACCGACATCTCCTCGGAGATGATGACCGCCGTGCTGCCGGTGTACCTGGTCGTCGGACTGCATCTGAGCCCCGCCGCCTACGGTGTCGTCGACGGCACCTACACCGGCGCGACCGCCCTGCTGCGGCTGATCGGCGGCTACGTCGCCGACCTCACCCGCCGCCGCAAGTTCATCGCCGGACTGGGCTACGGCCTGTCGGCGGTCGCGAAACTCGGCATGCCGGCCGCCGGCAGCGCCGTCGGCGCGATCGGTGCGGTCATTGCCGTCGACCGCACCGGCAAGGGCCTGCGCACCGCCCCACGCGATGCCCTGATCACCCTGTCCACCCCGCCGCGGCTCTACGGCCGCGCGTTCGGCGTGCACCGGACGATGGACACCATCGGCGCGTTCGTCGGGCCCCTGGTCGCGATCGGCATCCTCGCCGCCACCGCGCAGGCCTACGACGCGGTGTTCGTGGCCAGCTTCTGCATCGCCGCGTTCGGCGTCCTGATCCTGGTGCTGTTCGTGCGCGACCACCGCGACGAGCAACCGGTCAAGGGGGCGGTGTCGCCGCGCGCGCTGGGCGGGCTGATCCGGCTCACGCCGGTGCGCCGGCTGGTCGCCGCGGCCTGCCTGGCCGGGCTGGTGACCATCGGCGACGGTTTCGTCTACCTGCTGCTGCAGCAGCGAGAACACCTGAGTGTCAGCTGGTTTCCGCTGCTGGCCGTCGGCACCAACCTGTCGTATCTGGTTCTGGCCACCCCGCTCGGCCTGCTCGCCGACAAGATCGGCCGCCTGACCGTGGTGCTCGGCGGCTACTCCGCGCTGGTGCTGGTGTACCTGCTGCTGTTCGGCCCGTTCGGCGGTACCGCGCTGCTGGTGGTGCTCGCGCTCTACGGCCTGTTCTACGCCGCGACCGACGGCGTGCTGATGGCGCTGGCCGGTCCGGTGCTGCCGAAAGCGTTGCGCACCACCGCAATCGCGCTGATCCAGACCGGGCAGGCGCTGTCCTACCTGGTGTCTTCGGTGCTGTTCGGCCTGGCCTGGACCCTGTGGGGACCGGCGAACGCGAGCCGGGTCGCCGCCGGTCTGGTGGCGGTGGCCGTGGTCGTGATCGCCGTGCTGCTGCGCGGCGTCCAGGCCGCCGGGACCGCCGAGGACGTCGCCGAGGCCGCGGAGGAGCACGCGTGAACCGGCGCACGGTGTCGGCCCTGCTCGGGGCGCTGATCCTGGCCGCGATCGCCATCGGCTACGGCGTGTTCACCGGGACGCGCGCGCAGCCCGCCGTCGCTTACGAGGCGCTGAACATCGCGCCCGGGCCCCGAATCTTGTTCCGCAGCACCGCGGCCGAGAGCAAGGGCCATGTGGCGATGGTGTCCGCCGCCGATCCGGGCGCGGCGCGCGCGGTGTCCGAGCTCGAATGCCTGCGGGTGGCCGCGGCGGCCGGTAGCGGCATCTGCCTGCGGCCCGACGGCCCGCTGGCCACCTTCCAGGCCGCCATCCTGGACGCCGATCTGACCGTGACGCGGGAGATCCCGCTGGTCGGCGTGCCGAACCGCGCCCGATTGTCCGGCGACGGGCGGCTGGCGGCCTGGACGGTGTTCGTGGCGGGCGACTCCTACAACAACGGCCGCTTCTCCACCCGCGCCGGACTGGTCGACCTCACGACCGGCGACATGATCGATTCCCTGGAGTTCCTGTCGGTCGTGGTGGACGGCCGCCCCTACGCCGCGGCCGATCTCAACTTCTGGGGCATCACCTTCGCCGCGGACGACAACACCTTCTACGCCACCATGTCCACCGACGGCCGCCGCTACCTCGTGCGGGGCGATATCGCGGCGAAGACCGTCCGCACCATCGCCCAGAACGTGGAGTGCCCGTCGCTGTCGGCGGACGGCAAGCGGATCGCGTTCAAGTCGGCCGTCGACGGCGACCCCGCGCAGGGCTGGCGGCTCTCGGTGCTGGACCTGGCCTCGGGCGTGCGCACCCCGCTGGCCGAAACCCGCAGTGTGGACGACCAATCGGCGTGGCTGGACCCGAACACCGTCGGCTACGCGGTCTCGCGCGGCGGCGGCGACGCCGATATCTGGGCGGTTCCGGCGGACGGCTCGGGCAGTCCGCGGCTGCTCGTTCCGCACGCCGAATCCCCGGCGGCCCTGGGCTGATCGACCGGCCGGGGACCGCGCGGCGAGCGGGTCCACGGGATCGGCATATTCGGCCAAACCGGTGGTCATCGTGGCCGCGCACGCCCCATCGGATCTACCGGTCCCCGGCCTAGGGTGAGAGAGACAATGTCGTCGACTCTCACCGAGGAGATCATGATGGTTGCCGGCTCGGCGACGGATGGCGCCCGCTTGCGCGCCCTGATGGATAGCGCGGCCAGCGCCACCCAGGCGTGGGAGTTGTTCGACAGCCTGCCGGGGGTGCGCGTCGAGGACATCACCACCGGTCGCTGGCGCGGCGCGGAGGTGGGGACCGGTCACCCCTGGGACGGCATGCTGATCGAAACAGGTTGGTACGGTAAGCAATTCGACAGCGCCGAGCATGTGCAGCCGCTGCTGTTCGCCGCGCCGGACGGCGAGATCTTCCCGGTCGACCCGCGTCGGGTGCCGCTGTTCCTGGCGGGCAAGGTGCCGGTGACGGCGCTGTCGCCGGTGCGCCGCTCGCTCGGGGTGCTGCGGCCGATGCTGCGGACGACCACCTCGCGGGCCCGGCTGCGCGACCTGGAATTCCGGGGAAAGTCCAGTGCCGCAATGGTCTACGACCACCTGCCGATCATCGACATCTTCCGCCGCGTCGACGCGGACACCCTGCTGGGGGTCATGGACATGCGCGGGCTGGACGAGCCGTACTTCTTCGTCCTGCACCGCGACAGCTAGCCGGCGCGAAGCGACTGTCCCGGAGTCGGCGTCCTACCATCGACGGTGAGAGCGGTCTTCGACCCGGGAGGTCCCGATGGAACGCACGACCTGTCTCATCGCCGGTGGGGGACCGGCGGGCATGTTCCTGGGGTTGATGCTGGCCCGCGCCGGCGTCGAGGTCACCGTGCTGGAGAAACACGGCGACTTCCTGCGCGACTTCCGCGGCGACACCGTGCACCCGACGACCCTCGACCTCCTCGACGCCCTGGGCCTGGGCGAGGACTTCGCGAAACTGCCGCAGCGACGGCTGAATACGGTGCAGATCCCGATCGGTGGCCGGATGGTGACGCTGGGTTCCTTCGCCCATATTCCGGGCCGTCACAAGTACGTGGCCATGGTGCCGCAGTGGGATCTGCTGGATCTGCTGGCGCGTGCCGGTGAGGTCGAACCGAGTTTCCGGTTGCGGATGAACACCGAGGCGGTGGACCTGCTGCGCACCGACGGCGTGGTCTCCGGGGTTCGCTATCGCACCGCGGAGGGGGTGACCGGGGAGATTCACGCCGATCTGACCGTGGCCTGCGACGGCCGCTCCTCGGTACTGCGCGCGGCCGCCGGACTCGGCGTCCGCGCCTGGCCCACGCCGTTCGACACCTGGTGGTTCCGGATTCCGCGCACCGGCACCGATCCGTCCGGACTGATTCCGGTGGTCACCGCCCGCCGGGTGGTGGTCATGTTCGATCGCGGGGACTACTGGCAGAGCGCGACCCTCATCGCCAAGGGCAGCGACGCCGACCAGCGTGCCCGCCACCCGGTCGGCGAGATCACGCGCAGCCTGGCCGAGGTGGTGCCGTGGCTGGCCGACCGCACCGACGCCCTCCACGACTGGGACGAGGTGAAACTCCTCGACGTGAAACTGGACCGGCTCGACCGCTGGTACACCGACGGGCTGCTGTGCCTCGGCGACGCCGCCCACGCCATGTCCCCGATCGGTGGGGTCGGCATCAACCTGGCCGTCCAGGACGCTGTGGCGGCGGCCCGCATCCTCGCCCCGAAACTGTTGTCGCGCAGCGTCACCACCGCCGATCTGGCCCATGTCCAGCGCCGCCGCCTGCTACCGACCGTCGTGGTCCAGGGCATGCAGCGCATCGCCCACGCCCGGGTGGTGCGCCCCGCGGTGGCAGGCCGGCTGAGCGTCTCCAATGCGCCGCGAACCCCGTTGTCGGTGCGGATCTTCCGGCGCATCCCGGTACTGCGCAGCCTTCCGATCTACCTGGTGGCTCGCGGCGTCCGGCCCGAGCCCACTCCGGACTTCGCCCGCCGCCCCTGATTGCCGGCGCACGACCCCTGATCGTTACCGCCGCATCGCCTTTCGATGCCCACCCGGCCTCATCGGACGCCGCGCGGGCGGAACTGAATGCTGATGCGTGGCCCCACCGGCCGCCGGGTCTTGGGTATTGCGTGCTCCCAGGTGCGCTGGCACGATCCACCCATCACGATCAGATCCCCGTGTCCGAGCGGATATCGCACGCTCGCGCCACCCCCGCGCGGGCGTAGCAGCAACGCGCGCGCCGCACCCACCGACACGATCGCGACCATGGTGTCGTCGGTCGCGCCGCGCCCGATGGTGTCGCCGTGCCAGGCGACGCTGTCGTTCCCGTCGCGGTAGTAGCACAGGCCCGCCGTCGCGAACGACTCCCCGAGCTCCTGGAAGTAATACGCGCTCAGGGCATTTCGCGCCTCGGTGAGGATCGGGTCCGGTAGCTCGCGGCCCTCGTCGTAGAACGACAGCAGCCGCGGCACATCCACCACCCGGTCGTACATGGCCCGCCGATCCGCCCGCCACGGCACCCCGCCCGCCAGCCGCTCGAACAGCTCATCCGCCCCGCTCAACCACCCGGGCAGCACATCCACCCACGCGCCGTCGCCGAGCTCGGTGCGCCGCAGGCCGTTCAGCCCGCCCAGCTCGACCTCCCCGAACCCATCGAACAGCGATCCCTGCAGTGGCGTCGACATGCGCACGACGCTACCACGAGATCGAACATATGTTCGCAAGGTAATGTCTCTTCGCAGGTCCAAGGGATTCACCACCAGTACTGGAGGTCGAGTTATGGATCAAGACACGATGCTGCAACTCGCCGCCGACGAGCTCGCGACGCGAGCGCTCCGGTATCGCGAGATCGAGATTCTCGACTACATCCCCTCGCAGCCCGATCGCGTGCTGCTCTGCCCCGCGGGTTCGGTGCGTGTCTTCGTCACCGCCGAGGGTGATCCGCTGCTGCGACAGGTACGGGACGCGGCCGCCAACAGCGGGGGCGCGGATATCGACCTGGTCGAGAACGTGATCAGGCCCCGATTCGAAGGGCGCACAAGCCTTTCGCCCTATCAAGTGTGGCGGTTGCTGCAACGCTCACCCATCTTCGCGAGTATCCGCTACGGCGGCCGCACTCTCGCGACGAACGTCTTCCCGCCCGACGACCTCGGCATGGTCGTTCTCGACAATCCGTACAACGGCGGGCAGTTGAACCCGGCCACGCTGACTCTCGTCGAACACCGGCGCGACGATGCCGAGGGTGGCCTGGAGGCCGTGGCCCTCAAATGCGCGCCGCCGCTGACCCCGGCCGAACGGGCCGCCTTGGCGCAGGTGCCGGAGGATCAGCTGGAGGGGAACATCACGGTCGAGGCGCGCTGCGCCCACAACGGCACTTTCGTCGTGTGGGCCGCCCTGGCGGTCACCGTCGCCGTCATCTGCACGGCCGCCGTGATGGCCGACGAGGAACAGCAGCAGCACCTCTCGGACGACCAGATCCAGCGCCTCGGCCCGTCGGCGACAGCTCGGGAACTGCTCGACCTCCGGCGAGAAGCCCTCGGGCGCCTGCACTGACATGGTCCTCGACGACCTGATCTGCACCGCGCTCGCGATCTTTCTGGTGTCGTGGTTTTCGATCTCGGTGCTGTGCCAGATACCCCGCGACATCGGGAAATGGGAGTCCACCAGGCTGGAGAGATGGGTTCGCGTGCACGACGTCTGCGGATTCGTGCCGCGCTGGCATTTCTTCGCGCCACTGCCCGCCACCGACGATCTGCATCTGCTGTACCGCGATCGATTGCCGGACGGCCACGTCACCCGGTGGTGTGAGGTTCCCGCCGGCACCTCGCCGAAATGGCTGGGGCCGGTGTGGAATCCGCGTCGGCGGCAGAACAAGGCGCTGATCGACATCTCGGTCGAACTGGCGAAAGCAGGCCTGGCGCTGGACGGTGACGCCGCCGCCGTACAGCTGTCGCTGCCGTATATCGCGACGCTCAACTTCGTGTGCAGTCTGCCGCGTGACCAGCGCGCCGACGGCACCCAGTTTCTCATCATGCGATCGAAAGGACTCGACGACGATGCGGATCACCACGTGATCTTCCTGTCGACCATGCATTGCTCCGAACCCGCGCACAGCGACGCGTAGCCGCCGATGCTCGCCACCTCGGACGCTCTGTACCTGTCGGCGGCCATCGGCTCGGTCGCCGTCATCATCGGCTCGTTGGAACGGCTGGCGGCGCCGCGGCTGCTCGCCGACGGCGCCCTCGCCGGATGGCCGGTCTCGGCCACCAGCATCCCGCTGCTGACCAGGAGGTCCTTCCAAGGAACTGCCGGACGGCTGCTGGAATACCCGAGAGTGCTCGGCCTCATCGCCGCTTGTCTGGCCTGCGCGGTGCACCTGCTACTGCACCCGTCGTCCGCTCTGAACGCCTTGGCGGCCACCATGATCGCCGCGACCTACATACTGCTGAGCATGCGCTCCCGCTTCGGTGGCGACGGCGCGGACCAGATGACGATCATCCTCTTCGTGTCCCTGGCCCTGGCCTTCGCCATCGGGCAGGAGCGAGCCGAGGTGATCGTCCTCTGGTTCATCACGGCCCAGGTGTGCCTCGCGTATTTCACCGCGGGCGTGGCGAAGCTGGTCAGCCCCGTGTGGCGGAGCGGAGCGGCGCTACCGGAGATCCTGGCGACCCGGGCCTACGGGCATCGCCCGGTCGCCAAGATCCTTGCACGCCATCGAACCACCGCGGCGGCGATGTGCTGGTCGGTGATCCTGCTGGAGTGCAGTTTTCCGCTGGTCCTGCTCGGTATCGGACCGCTCACCTACCTACTGGTGATCAGCGGCGCTCTCCTGCACGTCAGCACCGCGATCCTCATGCGCCTCAACACCTTCCTGTGGGCGTTCCTCGCCACCTACCCGGCGGTCATCTTCTGCGCGACGACCTGATCAGGCCCGCACCTGATCGTGCTGCTCGACGAACCCGAGGAAGCGCGGAATCACCGTTTCCGGTATCGCCCAAAGCATTTCGTGCCCGACCCCGGGGATGATCTCGATATCGGCCGCCGGAATGCACTCCCGCGCCCGCGCCGCGGCCGCATGCGCATCATTGGCGATCGTCGTCTCCCCGAACAGCACCAGCATCGGCGCGGTGACCCTGGCCAACTGCTCGTCGGGCAGTAGCCGCGACCACGGCATCGCGATGCGGAACTTCAACGCGGCCAACGTCAGAGTCCACATCTCCTCGGAGAGCTTCACCCCCGGAGTCATCCACTCCAGGAACTTCTCCATCTTCTCCCGCGTCGGCCGGATCCCGCCGAGCAGGAACTTGAACAGCAGCCCCCACTTCGGCTTCAGGAACGAAGCCGCATCGGGCTCGAGCATGGTGATACTGGCCAGCCGATCCGACCGCTGCGACGCGAACAGCAGCGACAGCCACGATCCCCCCGAATACCCGGCCAAATGCACCCGCTCGGCCCCGATCCCGTCGAACACCTCGACCAGCCACCGGACAATGTCGTCCTGCCCCTTCAACAGCGCCGTCTGCTCACTGCGCCCCGCCCACCCCATCGGATCCACCGTGAAAACGACATGCTCGCGCGCCATCTCCTCGATGAACGGCATCCAGAACAACCCCATCCCCGGCATCCCGGGCAACAATACGATCGGCGCACCCTCGCCGTTCCCGGACTTGCGCAATCGTGTTGTGCCGAACGAGGTTTCGATATCGAGGTCGGTCGCCGGCACCGGCCACTGCGCGGCCAGCTCGTCGTAGGCCCGCAGGTAGTCGCTCTTCGCCTGCTCGTTCTTGAATCGCCCGATCTTGGCCATCGTGTGCCTCCCCGTGATCATCTTCGTTGATGATACGAACGTATCATAAAAATGATATGGGCGTACCATCAAAATCTTCAATCGCTGGGAAGTCGTAAGAGAGCTGGTCAGATGCCTCGTTTGGTTGATCACGAGCAGCGGAGGCGGGAGATCACCACTGCCGCACGCACGGTCATCGCTACCGGTGGGCTCGATGCCGCCACCTTTCAGGCGGTGGCGGCGGAGGCGGGGATCTCGGTGCGGCTGATCCAGTACTACTTCGGGACGAAGCGGGATTTGATGCTCGCTACCCATACGGCGGTGGTGGCGGATTTCGGGGTGGGGTTCACCGAACAGTTCACGGCGTTGGGGCCCGAGGCGACGCCGCGGGAGATCATTCGGACCTTCGCGGTGGGTCTGCTTCCGCTCGATGAGCGACGGCGGCAGGACAATCTGGTGTTCGCGGCCTTTCATGCGGCCAATCTGACCGGGAACACCGTCACCTCCGAGGAGATGATGGGGGCGCCGCGCTATCTGGTCACGGTGATCACCGAGCAGCTGCTGCGCGCTCGGGGGGCTGAATCCGATGCGCACGCCGCGGAATTGGACGCCGAGCTGATCGTCGGCGGCGTCAGCAGCATCACCCAGTTCGTGCTGGCGGGTGGCGCCACCCGGGAGCGGGCGGTCGAACTGCTCGACCGCCTGCTCGACACGATGCTGCTCTAGGCGGGGCGATCAGCCGTGCTGGTCGCCGATGTGGGCGCGAACGAAATCGACTACGGCGTCGGTGAATTCGTCGTTGGCGTCGCTGGCCGCGGTGTGGGCGGCGGTGCCGATCTCGATGTACTCGGCGTGCGGGGTCAGGGCGCGGAAGGCCGTGACGCCCTCCTCGCTGACGACGTCGGAGAGCGCGCCACGCACCAGCAGGGTCGGGATGCTCAGCTGCTTCGCCGCGTTCTCGAGGGCCTCGGTGTGGACGTCGATCTCCTCGCCGCGCCCGTCGCGCGGGCCGCCCATCATGGCCGGGTCCCAGTGCCAGTACCAGCGGCCGTCCGCACGCTTGCGCAGATTGCGTTGCAGGCCTTCGGGATTGCGGGGCCGACGGCGGTGGGGGAGGTAGGCGGCGACGGCGTCGGCGGCCTCCTCGAGGCTGGCGAAGCCCTCGGGATTGCTGGACAGGAAGTTGATGACGCGCTCGACGCCCTTGCGTTCGGGGCGGGGCACGACGTCGACGAGGACCAGGCCGGTGATGCGCGCGGCCTCGGGGTGGGTGGTGGCCATCAGGCCGGTGAGCCCGCCCATGGACGCGCCGACGATGAACGCCGGCTTGCCGAGCTGCTCGAGTACCGCCATGAGGTCTTCGACCATGGCGTCGCGGCGGTAGTTGCCGTCCGGATCCCAGTCGCTGTCGCCGTGGCCGCGCGCGTCCAGGAGGACCGCGTGCATGCCGGCCTTGGCCAGGGCCAGTCCGGAGTCCTTCCACGATCCGCGGGTCTGCCCGCCGCCGTGCAGGAATACCACCAATGGGCCGTCCTGGGGTCCCCAGCTGTCTCCGGCGATGGTGATGCCGCCGTACCCGCGGAAGTTGACCCGGGCGGGTTCGGTGAATTCAGCGTCATTGCTCACCCTCCGAGCATCGCACACGTCGATATACGGTGTATGACAACCGGCCGGTAGCCAGGACCGGCGGATCGCCGGGCGGGCGTGAACCCTGCCACAGTGGCCGGACCTGCGTATTGCCACGGACTTGCTGGTGAACCCGGGTGCGGTGAGTTCCGGCAGGTCGGAGCGGTTGCCGTGGAGGTGCGCCGACCGCTGACACACAGGGGGTGCGGGGTCGGCGAGCCATTCCCGCGCTGGTAGGGTCACTGCCCGAAAGACATCCTTTAACGGACCGTCCCGTGAGGCGGGGAAGGAGGTCGGCATGGCTGTGCCCGAAGACCGGGCGGCCAAGTCGAGCGCTGCCGAGTTCTCGCAGCGGCACGACCCGGACCAGGTCGAGACCGGACGCGAGCTGCTGTCCGATTCCGACGTCGGCCGGACGATCGCCCGCATGGCGCATCAGATCATCGAGAAGACCGCGCTGGACTCCGGTGATCCGCAGGTTGCCCGCGTGGTGCTGATCGGAATCCCCACTCGCGGAACCACTCTGGCCCATCGCCTGGCCGGCCGGATCGAGGAATTCTCCGGCGTCCGCCCCGCGATCGGCTCCCTGGACATCACCCTCTACCGCGACGACCTGCGCTCCAAGCCGCATCGACCGCTCGAGCGCACCTCGGTGCCCGAAGGCGGCGTCGAGGACGCGCTGGTGGTGCTGGTCGACGACGTGCTGTTCTCCGGCCGCACCGTGCGCTCGGCCCTGGACGGCCTGCGCGACCTGGGCCGCCCCCGCGCGGTGCAGCTCGCCGTACTCATCGATCGCGGCCACCGCGAACTTCCCATCCGCGCCGACTACGTCGGCAAGAACGTCCCGACCGCGCGCACCGAGGACATCTCGGTGCTGCTGCGCGAGCACGACGGCCGCGACGGCGTGTACCTGCGTCAGGAGGGTGACACCCAGTGAAGCACCTGCTCTCGGTCACCGACCTGGACCGCGAGACCGCCAACGGCCTGCTCGACGAGGCCGAGCGGTTCGAACAGGCGCTGCTGGGCCGCGAGGTCAAGAAGCTGCCGACGCTGCGCGGGCGCACGGTGATGACCGTGTTCTTCGAGAACTCCACCCGCACCCGGGTCTCCTTCGAGGTCGCCGGCAAGTGGATGAGCGCCGACGTCATCAATGTCAGCGCGTCGAGTTCCTCTGTCTCCAAGGGTGAATCGCTGCGCGACACCGCGCTGACCCTGCACGCGGCGGGCGCGGACGCGCTCATCGTGCGCCACCCCGCCTCGGGCGCGGCGCATCAGATCGCGCGCTGGTTCAACGAGATGGACGAGGCCTCCAGCGGTTACGCCGGTCCCGGACCCGCCATCATCAACGCCGGTGACGGCACCCACGAGCACCCCACCCAGGCGCTGCTGGACGCGCTGACTCTGCGTCAGCGCCTCGGCGACCTGGAGGGCAAGCGGGTCGTACTGGTCGGCGACATCCTGCACAGCCGGGTGGCCCGCTCGAACGCCTTCCTGCTCAGCACCCTCGGCGCGGAGGTCGTGCTGGTCTCGCCGCGCACGCTGCTGCCGGTGGGCGTGGAGGCCTGGCCGGTGCGGGTCTCGGACTCCCTCGACGCCGAGCTGCCCGGCGCGGACGCGGTCATGATGCTGCGTGTGCAGGCCGAGCGCATGAACGGCGGCTTCTTCCCGTCGGCGCGCGAGTATTCGATCCGCTACGGCCTCAACGAGCGCCGCATGAAGATGCTCGACGACCACGCGGTGGTGCTGCATCCCGGCCCCATGCTGCGTGGCATGGAAATCGGTTTCTCCGTCGCCGATTCCCCGAAAGCGGCTGTGCTGCAACAGGTCAACAACGGAGTCCATATGCGCATGGCGGTGCTGTTCCGCCTGCTGGTCGGAACCGACGAGGTGGTGGCATGAGCATCCTGATCAAGAACGTCTTTCTCTACGGTGAAGGTGAAGCGGTCGACGTGCTGCTCGCCGACGGTGAGATCCGCGAGATCGGCGCGGGGCTGAACGCTCCCGACGCCGAGGTCGTCGACGGCAAGGGCCAGTACCTGCTGCCCGGCTTCATCGACCTGCACACCCACCTGCGCGAGCCGGGCCGCGAGGACACCGAGACCATCGAATCCGGTTCCGCCGCAGCCGCTCTGGGCGGTTACACCGCGGTGTTCGCGATGGCCAACACCAGCCCGGTCGCCGACACCTCGGTCATCACCGACCACGTGTGGAAGCGCGGCCAGGAGGTCGGCCTGGTCGACGTGCACCCGGTGGGCGCGGTCACCGTCGGGCTCGAGGGCAAGCAGCTCGCCGAGATGGGCACCATGGCCGCCGGAGTCGGCGCGGTGCGCATGTTCTCCGACGACGGCCACTGCGTCTACGACCCGCTGATCATGCGCCGCGCTCTGGAATACGCGAACTCGCTGGGCGTGCTCATCGCCCAGCACGCGGAGGAGCCGCGCCTGACCAAGGGCGCGGTCGCGCACGAGGGCCCGAACGCCTCGCGTCTGGGCCTGGCCGGCTGGCCGCGCGCGGCCGAGGAGTCGATCGTGGCGCGTGACGCGCTGCTGGCCCGCGACGCCGGGGCCCGCGTGCACATCTGCCACGCCTCCACCGCCGGCACCGTCGAACTGCTGAAATGGGCCAAGTCCCAGGGTATTTCGATCACCGCCGAGGTGACCCCGCACCACCTGCTGCTCGACGACTCGCGGCTGGAGACCTACGACGCGGTGAACCGGGTGAACCCGCCGCTGCGCGAATCCTCCGACGTGGCCGCCCTGCGGCAGGCCCTGTCCGAGGGCGTCATCGACTGCGTCGCCACCGACCACGCCCCGCACGCCGAACAGGACAAGTGCTGCGAGTTCGCGGCCGCGCGTCCCGGCATGCTGGGCCTGGAGACGGCGCTGTCGATCATCGTGGAGACCATGGTCAACCCGGGACTGCTCGACTGGCGCGGGGTCGCGCGGGTCATGAGCGAGAACCCGGCGCGGATCGTGGGCCTGGACGATCAGGGCCGGCCGCTCGCGGTCGGCGAACCCGCCAACCTGGCGCTGATCGACCCGGCCACCGAATGGACGGTGGAGGCGAACAACCTCGCCTCGATCGCCCGCAACACGCCCTTCCAGGCGATGACCCTGCCCGCGAAGGTGACCGCCACCTTCCTGCGCGGCCGGCTCACCGCCCGGGACGGCAAGATCGTCGCCGGTTAGCGGCGGGTGGGGAACCGAGGAGAACCGTCATGCGATTGCTGCAAGTGCTGATTCTGCTGGCCTTTTTCGTGCTGTGCCTGGGACTCATGTACTGGGCGTGGACCGGCCGGGCCAAGAAGCAGGCGGGCGCTATCGGCGACCTGCCCGCGGTGCCCGCGGACTGCGGTGCGCAGCTGCTGGAGCCCACCACGGGGCTCTACCTCGGCAGCACCCTCGCCCCCAGCTGGATTCAGCGAATCACGGTGGGCGACCTGGGTTTCCGCGCCACCGCGGAGCTGACCCGATTCGAACGCGGCATCCTGCTGGAGCGGGACGGCGCGGGGACGATCTGGATTCCGCAGGAATCCATCACCGCCGTGCGCGCCGAGCGCGGGCACGCGGGCAAAGTGATGACAGAAGACGGTGTGCTGGTGATTCGCTGGACATTGCCGACCGGAACCGAGGTGGATACCGGTTTCCGCGGTGACGACAAAGCGGTGTACCCGGCATGGACCGCAACAGCTACGAAGACGGGAGACGAGGCATGAGCAGCGGAAATACTGCCGTGATGGTGCTCGAGGACGGCCGCGTGTTCCGCGGGACGACCTTCGGCGCCGTCGGGCAGACCTTGGGTGAGGCGGTGTTCTGTACCGCCATGACGGGCTACCAGGAGACCCTCACCGACCCCAGCTACGACCGCCAGATCGTGGTGGCCACCGCGCCGCAGATCGGCAACACGGGCTGGAACGACGAGGACGACGAGTCCTCGAAGATCTGGGTCGCCGGGTACGCCGTGCGCGACCCCGCGCGCCGCGCCTCCAACTGGCGCGCCAACCGCACCCTGCAGGCCGAGCTGGAGAACCAGAACGTCGTCGGCATCGCGGGCATCGACACCCGCGCGGTGGTGCGCCACCTGCGCACCCGCGGTTCGATGAAGGCGGGCATCTTCTCCGGCGATCAGCTCGCCGACTACGAGGAGCTCGTCGCACGGGTCAACGGCCAGCAGTCCATGCTGGGCGCGGACCTGGCCGGTGAGGTCTCCACCGACACGATGTACACCATCGACCCGGTCGGCGAGCACCGGTTCACCGTGGTGGCGGTCGATCTCGGCATCAAATCCAACACCCCGCGCATGTTCGCCCAGCGCGGCATGCGGGTGCACGTGGTGCCCTCCAACGTGACCCTGGACCAGATCAAGGAACTCAACCCCAACGGCGTGTTCCTGTCCAACGGTCCGGGCGACCCGGCCACCGCCGACGCGCAGGTCGCGCTCACCCAGGGCGTCCTGGGCGAGGGCATCCCGCTGTTCGGCATCTGCTTCGGCAACCAGATCCTGGGCCGGGCGCTGGGCCGCAACACCTACAAGATGAAGTTCGGCCACCGCGGCATCAATGTGCCGGTCATCGAACATCATTCGGGCCGGATCTCGATCACCGCGCAGAACCACGGCTTCGCCCTCGAGGGCGAGCGCGGCGAGGTCTTCGACACCCCGTTCGGCAAGGCCGAGGTCAGCCACGTGTGCGCCAACGACGGTGTCGTCGAAGGCGTGCAGCTGGTGAACGGCAAGGCCTTCTCCGTGCAGTACCACCCCGAGGCCGCGGCCGGACCCCACGACGCCGCCTACCTGTTCGACCGTTTCGCCATGCTGATGGAAGGAGCCTGATGCCACGCCGCACCGACCTCAACCACATCCTGGTGATCGGCTCGGGCCCGATCGTCATCGGCCAGGCCTGTGAGTTCGACTATTCGGGAACCCAGGCGTGTCGCGTCCTGCGGTCGGAGGGCCTGCGCGTGTCGCTGGTCAACTCCAACCCGGCGACCATCATGACCGACCCGGAGTTCGCGGACTCGACCTATGTCGAACCGATCACCTGGGAATTCGTCGAAAAGGTCATCGCCAAGGAGCGCCCCGACGCCATCCTCGCGACCCTGGGCGGTCAGACCGCGCTCAATTGCGCTGTCGCCCTGCACGAGAACGGCATTCTCGAGAAGTACAACGTCGAGCTGATCGGCGCCGACTTCGAGGCCATCCAGCGTGGTGAGGACCGCCAGAAGTTCAAGGACATCGTCGCCAAGGTCGGTGGCGAGTCCGCGCGCTCCAAGGTCTGCTACACCATGGGCGAGGTCCGCGAGACCGTCGAGGAACTCGGTTTTCCGGTGGTCGTGCGCCCGTCGTTCACCATGGGCGGCCTGGGCTCGGGCATGGCCTACAACCACGAGGATCTCGACCGCATCGCCGGCGGCGGCCTGGCCGCCTCGCCGACCGCGAACGTGCTCATCGAGGAATCCATCCTGGGCTGGAAGGAATTCGAGCTCGAGCTCATGCGCGACCGCAACGACAATGTGGTCATCGTCTGCTCGATCGAGAACGTGGACCCAATGGGCGTGCACACCGGTGACTCGGTGACCGTCGCCCCGGCCATGACCCTCACCGACCGCGAGTACCAGAAGATGCGCGATCTGGGCATCGCCATCCTGCGCGAGGTCGGCGTCGACACCGGCGGCTGCAACATCCAGTTCGCGGTGGACCCGCGCGACGGCCGCCTGATCGTCATCGAGATGAACCCGCGCGTGTCGCGCTCGTCGGCGCTGGCGTCGAAGGCCACCGGCTTCCCGATCGCCAAGATCGCCGCCAAGCTGGCCATCGGCTACACCCTCGACGAGATCGTCAACGACATCACCAAGGAGACCCCGGCCTGTTTCGAGCCCACGCTCGACTACGTGGTCGTGAAGGCTCCGCGCTTCGCCTTCGAGAAGTTCCCCGGCGCCGACACCACGCTGACCACGACCATGAAGTCGGTCGGCGAGGCGATGTCCATGGGCCGCAACTTCTCCGAGGCGCTGGGCAAGGTGCTGCGCTCGCTCGAGACCAAGGCCACCGGCTTCTGGACCCTGCCCGACGGTGAATGGACCGACGCGGCTGCCATTCTCGACGACCTCAAGGTCCCCACCGAGGGCCGCATCTACCAGGTGGAGCGTGCGCTGCGCCTGGGCGCGAGCATCGAGGACACCGCCGCCGCCTCCGGCATCGACCCCTGGTTCGTCGCCGAGGTCGCCGCCCTGGTGGAGCTGCGTCAGGAGATCATCGACGCCCCCGTGCTGGACGAGCCGCTGCTGCGCACGGCCAAGCACTACGGCCTCTCCGATCGCCAGATCGCCGCGCTGCGACCGGAACTCGCCGGTGAGGGCGGCGTGCGCGAGCTGCGCCACCGCCTGCAGATCCGCCCGGTGTTCAAGACCGTCGACACCTGCGCCGCCGAGTTCGAGGCCAAGACCCCGTACCACTACTCGGCCTACGAGCTCGATCCCGCCGCGGAGTCCGAGGTCGCGCCGCAGCGTGAGCGCGAGAAGGTCATCATCCTGGGCTCGGGTCCCAACCGCATCGGTCAGGGCATCGAGTTCGACTACTCGTGTGTGCACGCCGCGCAGACGCTGTCGGCCGCGGGCTACGAGACCATCATGGTCAACTGCAACCCGGAGACGGTCTCGACCGACTACGACACCGCCGACCGCCTCTACTTCGAGCCGCTCACCTTCGAGGACGTGCTCGAGGTGTACCACGCCGAAACCGAGTCCGGCACCGTCGCGGGCGTCATCTGCCAGCTGGGCGGGCAGACCCCGCTGAGCCTGGCGCAGCGCCTCACCGACGCGGGCGTGCCCGTGGTCGGCACCTCGGCGGCGGCCATCGACCTGGCCGAGGACCGTGGCGAGTTCGGTGACGTGCTGGTCGCGGCGGGTCTTCCGGCCCCCAAGTACGGCACCGCCACCACGTTCCCGCAGGCCAAGAAGATCGCTGCGGAGATCGGTTACCCGGTGCTGGTGCGCCCGTCCTACGTGCTGGGCGGCCGCGGCATGGAGATCGTCTACGACGAGGCCACCCTCGAGGACTACATCTCCCGCGCCACCGAGATCACCCCGGACCACCCGGTGCTGGTCGACCGGTTCCTGGAGGACGCCATCGAGATCGACGTCGACGCCCTGTGCGACGGCGAGGAGGTCTACCTGGGCGGCGTCATGGAGCACATCGAGGAGGCCGGTATCCACTCCGGTGACTCGGCGTGCGCCCTGCCCCCGATCACCCTGGGCCGCAGCGATATCGAGGCCGTGCGCCGTTCGACGGCCGCCCTGGCCAAGGGCATCGGCGTGAAGGGCCTGCTGAACGTGCAGTACGCGCTCAAGGACGACGTGCTCTACGTCCTCGAGGCCAACCCGCGCGCCAGCCGTACGGTGCCGTTCGTGTCCAAGGCGACCGCGGTGCCGCTGGCCAAGGCCGCGGCGCGGATCGCGCTGGGCGCCACCATCGCCGACCTCCGCAAGGAGGGCCTGCTCCCGGCCGAGGGCGACGGCGGCACCGTGCCGTTCGACGCCCCGGTCGCGGTGAAGGAAGCGGTGCTGCCGTTCCATCGCTTCCGCCGCCCGGATGGTTCGGGTATCGACTCGCTGCTGTCGCCGGAGATGAAGTCCACCGGTGAGGTCATGGGCATCGACGCCGACTTCGGCACCGCCTTCGCCAAATCGCAGTCCGCCGCCTACGGTTCGCTGCCGACCGAGGGCACCGCGTTCGTGTCCATCGCCAACCGCGACAAGCGCGCCATGGTGTTCCCGGTCAAGCGCCTGCACGACCTGGGCTTCCGCATCCTCGCCACCGAGGGCACCGCGGAGATGCTGCGCCGCAACGGCATTCCCTGCGATCGGGTGCGCAAGCACTCCGACGAGGCGAATGATCAGGCCAGCATCGTGGACATGATCAAGGACGGCGACGTCGACATCGTGTTCAACACCCCCTACGGCAACAACGGCCCGCGCGTGGACGGCTACGAGATCCGCACCGCCGCGGTGGGCGCGAACATCCCGTGCATCACCACCGTGCAGGGCGCGGCCGCGGCCGTGCAGGGCATCGAGGCCACCATTCGCGGCGGCATCGGCGTGCGCTCCCTGCAGGAACTGCACGCGGTGCTGCGCGGATGAGTGCCTCCGGCGCTGCGCGGATGACGAGTTTCGGGGTCCGGCTGCGGGAGTCGATGCGCGAGCACGGTCCGCTGTGCGTCGGCATCGACCCGCATCCGCCGCTGCTGCGGGCCTGGGGTCTGTCCGAGGACGCCGCGGGCGTGGCGAAATTCGCCGACGCCTGCGTGCGAGCCTTCGCGGGCCGGGTGGCACTGGTCAAACCGCAGGTCGCGTTCTTCGAGACCTACGGTTCGGCCGGAATCCTGGTGCTGGAGGAGACGATCGCCGCCCTGCGCGAGGCCGGCACCCTGGTGCTGGCCGACGCCAAGCGTGGCGACATCGGCTCCACCATGGACGCCTACGCCCACGCCTGGCTCGGTGACGGGCCGCTGGGCAGCGACGCGGTGACGGTGTCGCCGTACCTGGGATTCGGTTCGCTCACACCGGCTCTGGAGCTGGCCGCGGCCAACGGTCGCGGCGTGTTCGTGCTGGCCGCCACCTCCAATCCGGAAGGGGCGGAGCTGCAACGCATCACCGGCGCCGACGGCCGCACCATCGCCCAGCGCATGGTCGACGCCGCCGCCGCGGCCAATGTCGGAGCCGAATTCGGTTCCGTCGGCGTGGTTGTCGGCGCGACCCTGACCGAGGCCCCGGACCTGAGCGCCCTCAACGGGCCGATCCTGATGCCCGGTGTGGGCGCGCAGGGCGGGGGAGCGGACTCCATTCGCGCCCTGGTGCCCGAACGGGATCTGGGTGCCGTACTGCCCAATGTCTCGCGCGAGGTGCTGAAGGCCGGCCCGACGGTGGCCGCGCTGAAGGACAAGGTGGCCGAGCTGTCGGAGGAGTTCGCCTTCCTGCAGCGCTGATCTCCGCTCGTAGAGTCGCTCGCGGCACCGGATTCGATCCGGTGCCGCGAGTCGTTCGGAGGAAGGTCCTCCGCTTCTTCGCCTCGGCCGGATAGAGTGGCGGTATGCCTGCCGCAGTGCCGCCCAAGGGAATTCATCGTGCGCTCGTGCTCGGCGGGGGTGGCGCGGTCGGCCTGAGCTGGATGGCGGGCGTGGTCATCGCGCTGCGTGACGCCGGTCTCGACCTGGCCGCGGCCGACCGCATCGTGGGCACCTCCGCCGGATCGGTCGTCGGCGCGGCGCTGGCCGCGCAGGTCGACCTGAGTCTGCTGCTGCGGCGGCCCGCCATGGACAACCCCGAGTTCACGCCGATCACCTTCGACCCGGCTCGCTTCGGCGAGACCTTCGGCCTGTTGAACACCCCGGGCCTGGATCCCGCCGAGGCCCGCCGCCGCGCCGGAGTCCGCGCCCTCGAGATGAATCTCGGCGATCCGGCGGCGCATATCGCTCGCATCGGGGCGTTCGTCGGCCATACCGACTGGCCGCAGCGGGATCTGCGGATCACCGCCATCAGCGTGGCCACCGGTGCACTCCAGGTGTGGACCCCGGCCGGCCGGGCCACCCTGCCCGAGGCGCTGGCGTCGAGCACCGCGGTCCCCGGTGTCTTCCCGCCCATCCCGATCGGCGACGACCATTACTTCGATGGCGGCATGCGCTCGCCCATCAACGCCGACCTGGCCGCCGGCGCCGAACGCATCCTGGTGATCGAACCGCTGGCACACCTGTTCCCGCATGCCGCCTCCGACCGCGACCTGGGCGGCGCGGCAACGAGTTTCATCGCTCCCGACGCCGGGGCGATCGCCGCCTTCGGCCCCGACCTGTTCAGCGCCGCCGCGCTGGAGCCCGCCTACGAAGCCGGTGTGCGGCAGGGTGCGGAGGCGGCCCCGGGCTTGAAGGACTTCTGGCCCAACGCCTGAACCGGGCCGCATTACGCTGAGTCCACCGCTCCGCAGAAAGGTGGGATTTCTCATGTCCGGCGCCGTCCTCGGCCTGCTCTCCTACGCCCAAACCCGGATCCTGGTGGACGATTTCGCGTCCAGCTTCCGGTTCTACCGCGATGTGCTCGAACTGCCGCTGAAGAGCGAGGTGGAGGGCGACGTCCCCGAGACCGAGGACGGGCCCTACGCCTGCTTCACCGTCGGCGGGCAGGATCTGGCGCTGTTCACCCGCGCCTACATGGACGCCGCGATCGGCACGGAGCACCGGCCGCGGCCCGAAATCGACACGGCCGTGGTGGTTTTGCGCGTCGCCGATGTCGACAAGGCGGTGGCGGTGCTGCGTGAGCGCGGGGCCTCGATCGTCGGTGAGCCCGCCGATCAGCCCGCGTGGGGCATGCGTGTGGGCCATGTCCGCGCGCCCGAAGGCACGCTCGTGGAGCTGTGCCAGTACGAGGGCTGAGCGTCCCGGATCGCCGTCGTCGCCGCCCTGTTCGCTGTAGGCGAACCCGGCCGGGGTGGCGCCGGCCCGTGTGGCCAATCGAACGTTTGTCCGGATTGCCCCGCTCGCCCTCGCTGGGGCGCGGCGGGTGTCCGCGTACGTGTCGGCCGTGTTTCGCGCGTCAGCGGCCGTGTGAGGGCCGCAAGCGGGCCGCCCCTGCGGTGAACCCGATACCCGCACCGGGCCCTACCTGCACTGAAAGGTGTCCGAATTGCGTACTTCTGCACCGCCGGGAACGGTCTCGGTGATGCGCGACACGCGGTACCGATTCGAACGACACGCCGAGAAATCCAAGAAAAATCCAGGTCGCGTGATTACAGCTCGGTCACGGTTTCATCCGAGGCCAGTCCGCGCCCTCGAACGCCCGGTCGAGAACCCCAAAAAGCCCTGGCCGCAAGGCTATTCGCCCCCGCTCCGAGCCGCCGGCCGCGCCCGGTGCGCCGCCGCCCACGGCGGTGTGCATCCGGCCCGGTCGCGCGCCGAATCACGCGCTGACCTGGGGGGTGGGTTCGCAATCGGCAAGCGTCGTGGGTACGGTCGCTGAGACCACCGGGTTACCGGAGGTAGATCAAGCAATGAACGATGAGACGGAGGAACCGTGGCCCTTCCCCAGCTGACTGACGAGCAGCGCGCCGCTGCTTTGGAGAAGGCGGCTGCCGCTCGCCGCGCTCGGGCGGAGCTCAAGGAGCGCTTGAAGCGTGGTGGCACCGATCTGAAGACGGTCCTTGCGGACGCCGAGAAGGACGAAGTCCTCGGCAAGATGAAGGTTTCGGCGCTGCTCGAGGCCCTGCCGAAGGTTGGCAAGGTCAAGGCGGCCGAGATCATGAGCGAGCTCGAGATCGCTCCCACCCGCCGCCTGCGCGGACTGGGCGACCGGCAGCGTAAGGCGCTGCTGGCCCGGTTCGACTTCAGCGCCGAATAATCCGAGGGTGGTCGAACACACTCGGAAGGGTCGACTGGTAGTACTGGTCGGCCCCTCGGCCGTCGGCAAGTCCACCGTCGTGCGCTGCGTACGCGAACGACTGCCCGAATTGGTATTCAGTGTGTCGGCCACCACCCGGGCTCCGCGGCCCGGGGAGGTCGACGGTCAGGACTACCACTTCGTCACCCGCGACAAGTTCGACGCCATGATCGATGGCGGCGAAATGCTCGAATGGGCCGATATCCACGGTGGACTGCAGCGGTCGGGCACCCCGGCCGCACCCGTGCGGGAAGCGCTCGCCTCCGGACACCACGTCCTGATCGAGGTCGACCTCGAAGGCGCGCGCTCGATCCGCAAGACCATGCCCGAAGGCCTGCTGGTCTTCCTGGCCCCACCCAGCTGGGACGAGCTGGTGTCCCGCCTGACCTCGCGCGGGACCGAATCGCCCGAGGTCATCGAGCGTCGGCTGCAGACCGCGCGCACCGAATTGGCCGCCTGTGACGAGTTCGACACCGTCATCGTGAACGACCACGTGACCAGCGCCTGCGAGCAGTTGGTATCGTTGTTCGTTAGCACAAATTCGGGGTCCTGACCCCGGAACTCCGGCTCACCCCTCTGTTTTGATCGATCAAGCAGGGCAGTGAGCCGGAAAAGCCATCCTTCCGAACAACCCCGCAGGAGCCTTCCTAGTGAGTACGGACCTCAAGACCGTTCCCGCCTACGACACTCCGGTCGGCCTCACCAACCCGCCGATCGACGAACTGCTGGAGCGGACTTCGTCCAAGTACGCGCTGGTCATCTACGCGGCCAAGCGCGCGCGGCAGATCAACGATTACTACAACCAGCTCGGCGACGGCATTCTCGAATACGTCGGTCCGCTGGTCGAGCCGGGTCTGCAGGAGAAGCCGCTGTCGGTGGCCATGCGCGAGATCCACGCCGACCTGCTCGAGCACTCCGAAGGCGAGTAAAAACGCGGTGACCCGAGTCGTCGTCGGCGTCGGCGGCGGTATCGCCGCCTACAAGAGCTGCAACCTCGTGCGCCGGTTCACCGAAACCGGGCACGAGGTTCGTGTCATTCCCACCGAGTCGGCGTTGCAGTTCGTCGGCAAGGCCACCTTCGAGGCGCTATCCGGGCACCCCGTGCACACCGGCGTCTTCGCCGACGTGCCGGAAGTGCCGCACGTGCGCCTCGGCCAGGAGGCCGATCTGGTCGTCATCGCCCCGGCGACCGCGGACCTGATGGCCCGCGCCGCCCAGGGCCGCGCCGACGACCTGCTCACCGCGACGCTGCTGACCGCGCGTTGTCCGGTCCTGTTCGCCCCGGCCATGCACACCGAGATGTGGGAGCACCCGGCCACCAAGGCGAACGTGGCGACGCTGCGCGCGCACGGCGCCGTGGTCATGGAACCCGCTTCGGGTCGCCTGACCGGCACCGACACCGGTCCGGGCCGGCTGCCCGAGCCGGAGGAGATCTTCGGTCTGGCCCGGCTGCTGCTCGAACGCGCCGACGCGCTGCCCCGCGACCTGGAGGGCCGCCGCGTGGTGGTCTCGGCCGGCGGCACTCGCGAAGCGCTGGATCCGGTGCGTTTCCTGGGTAACCGGAGTTCGGGCAAGCAGGGCTACGCGATCGCGCGCCTGGCCGCCCAACGCGGCGCGCAGGTGACGCTGATCGCGGGCAACACCATCGGCCTGGAGGCTCCGGCCGCCGTCGAGGTCGTGCACGTGACCTCCGCCGAGCAGTTGAAGGTGGCCGTCGACAAGCATTCGCTCGGTGCGGACGCCGTCATCATGGCCGCCGCCGTCGCGGACTTCCGCCCGGTCAACGTGGCCGCCTCCAAAATCAAAAAGGGTGCGGGCGAACCGAATTCGATCGAGTTGGCCAAGACACCGGATATCCTTGCCGGGTTGGTTCAGTCCCGTCGCGACGGGCACCTACCGGGCACCGCGATCGTCGGCTTCGCCGCCGAGACCGGGGACGAGCACGCCGACGTGCTCACCCACGCCCGGGCCAAACTGGCCCGTAAAGGCTGCGACCTGTTGGTCGTGAACGCCGTCGGGGAGGGGAAGGCCTTCGAGGTCGACACCAACGACGGCTGGTTGCTCGGCGCCGACGGCACCGAGATCGCCCTGGACCACGGGTCCAAGGCCCTACTGGCTAGCCGAGTGCTCGACGCACTCGGTCCTCTGCTCCGCTGAAGCCTCGGCACCGCAGGGTTCGGACGGCTGCCGCGCAGGTCGCGGCGGGTGTCTGAGTCACAATGTGCTCGTCACGGTGGCGCTCGCCCCTGTGACGCGCATATTGGAATAACCTGAGACAAAGGGTTGTGCGATGGCGCGGAGACGCTACTGTCGCCACCCGAAACGAGAAACCCGTTGAGGGAGAGGGAACAACTGTGCGCACGTCTGGCAGCCGCCTATTCACCAGTGAGTCGGTGACCGAAGGTCACCCCGACAAAATCTGTGATGCCATCAGCGATTCCATCCTCGACGCGTTGCTCGCGGCCGATCCGCGCAGCCGGGTCGCGGTGGAGACCCTGGTGACCACCGGCCAGGTGCACGTGGCCGGTGAGGTCACCACCACGGCCTATGCCGACATCCCGACCATCGTTCGCGAGAAGGTCCTGGAGATCGGATACGACTCCTCCGCAAAGGGTTTCGACGGCGCGTCCTGTGGCGTGAACGTCGCGATCGGCGCGCAGTCGCCCGATATCGCCCAGGGCGTGGACACCTCGCACGAGGCCCGCGTGGGCGGCGAGGACGACGAGATCGCACGCCAGGGCGCGGGCGACCAGGGCCTGATGTTCGGTTACGCCACCGTCGAGACCCCCGAGCTGATGCCGCTGCCGATCTCGCTGGCGCACAAGCTGTCCCGGCGTCTGACCGAGGTCCGCAAGACCGGCGTGCTGCCGTACCTGCGGCCCGACGGCAAGACCCAGGTCACCATCGAGTACGACGGCGCCATCCCGAAGCGTCTCGACACCGTGGTCATCTCGACCCAGCACGCGGCCGACATCGACCTGGACAACCTGCTGGCCCCCGACATCCGCGAGAAGGTCGTCGACGCGGTCCTGTCCGAGCTGCAGCTGCCCAACCCGCTCGACACCTCCGACGTGCGCCTGCTGGTCAACCCGACCGGCAAGTTCGTGCTCGGTGGCCCGATGGGTGACGCGGGCCTGACCGGCCGCAAGATCATCGTCGACACCTACGGCGGCATGGCCCGCCACGGTGGCGGCGCCTTCTCCGGCAAGGACCCGTCGAAGGTGGACCGCTCGGCCGCCTACGCCATGCGCTGGGTCGCCAAGAACGTCGTCGCCGCCGGCCTGGCCGAGCGCGTCGAGGTTCAGGTCGCCTACGCCATCGGCAAGGCCGCCCCCGTCGGTCTGTTCGTCGAGACCTTCGGCACCGAGCTGGTCGACCCGATCAAGATCTCGGACGCCATCGGTGAGGTCTTCGACCTGCGTCCCGGCGCGATCATCCGCGATCTGGACCTGCTGCGCCCGATCTACGCGCCGACCGCCGCCTACGGCCACTTCGGCCGCACGGATGTCGATCTGCCGTGGGAGCGCACCGACCGCGCGGAGAAGCTGCGCGCGGCCGCCGGGCTGTAATTGACCGGCACCCAACAGTTCTCGACGGGAGCGTCGGGCACGGAGACCACCTCCGAGCCCGACGCTCCCGCCGTCGTTGGCGTACCGCGCCCCATCGCCCGGGTCCTGCCCCTGCTCGAACCCGCCCACCTGGACCGCGATTTCGACTATGTAGTGCCCCCGGAGCTCGACGAGCTCGCCCAACCCGGTGTTCGAGTCCGAGTCCGCTTCTCCGGCCGCCTCATCGACGGCTACCTCCTCGAACGCCTCGAACGCTCCGACCACACAGGCAAACTCGTCCGCCTCGAACGCGTCGTCTCCGGCGAACGAGTCCTCACCCCCGAAATCCTGAAACTCGTCACCGCCGTAGCCGCCCGCTACGCCGGCACCCGAGCCGACGTCCTCCGCCTCGCCATCCCACCCCGCCACGCCAAGGTCGAAACCGAAGGCACCGAAAAGCCCGAAAAGCCCAAGCGCACTTCGAAGAAGAACGGCGCCGCCGATCCGGTCGTGGCCATGGACGGCGTGGTCGACCTCGACGCTGAGGAATCCTCGGTCGCGGAGCAGCCGGGCGATGCGACCGCCGCCTCGGCCTTCGCTGCGCCGGGGAGTACGGACATAGCTGCCGCACAGGCAGATTCGCATGGCCACGAGCCCGCGACGGAGTCTGGGCGCGGTCTCGCCGAGAGCGGTAGTGCCACTGAGGGCGCTGCGTTCGGCCACAACGCGGTCCCCGTGCCGGTCGAGCTCGCCGATGCCGTGGCCGTGGGGAACACTACGGAGATCGGCTCGACCGCAGGTCCAGCCCGTGATGGCGGAGAATTCATCGGAGGCGCGGCGGCCGACGGCGCAGGCGTGGAGCCCGTGACGACGCCGGCGGCGGTCGAGTCGGCGGAGACCGAAGCAGCGGTCGATGCCGTTGCGGCAGCGGAAGGTCTTGCTGCGCAGCGTGATCAGGCCCCCACTGCGGGAGCAGTCGACACCTCGTCGGTAGCGCAGAGCGCCGCGACGCCGCCGGAAGGTGAGCCGGGGCCGCAAGAACCGAGTGCTGCACCGTCGCGGTCATTGGCGGCCGAGTTCCCCGGTTGGGGCCGCTATGTGCACGGCCATTCGTTCCTGGGTGCGCTCGTGGCGGGGCGGGGGCCGCGGGCGGGGTGGCAGGCGTTGCCGGGGGAGGATTGGGCGCGGCGGCTGGCGGAGTTGGCGGCGGTGACCGTGCGGGGTGGGCGCGGGGCGGTGATCATGGTGCCGGATCAGCGGGATCTGGATCGGGTGCTGGCGGAATGTGTTGCGCTGTTGGGGGAGTCGGCGGTGGGGTTGGCGGCCGGGTTGGGGCCGTCGGCGCGGTATCGGCGATGGCTGTCGGTGTTGCGGGGGCAGGCGAAAGTAGTGGTGGGGACGCGCAGTGCGGTGTTCTCGCCGGTGCGGGATCTCGGGTTGATCGCGATGTGGGACGACGGGGACGATACGTTCGCCGAACCGCGGTCGCCGTATCCGCATGCGCGGGAAGTGGCCATGCTGCGGGCGCACGAGACCGGGGCGGCGTTCGTGGCGGCCGGGTTCGCGCGGACGGCCGAGGTGCAGGCGATCGTCGAATCCGGGTGGGCGCATGACCTGCTCGCGGATCGGTCGGTGCTGCGGCAGGCCATGCCGCGCATCACCGCGCCCGGCGACACCGACGCGGCGCTGGAACGCGATCCCATCGCGCAGGCGATCCGCATCCCGGCGGTGGCGTTCACGGAGGCGCGCAAAGCGCTCAAAGACGGTGGGGCGGTGCTGGTTCAGGTGCCGCGTCGCGGATACATTCCGGCGTTGTCCTGCGCCAAATGCCGGATCCCGGCCCGCTGCCGCCACTGCAATGGACCGCTGGCGCTGCCCGACAGCGCGCCCGCGTCACGTGGCGCATTGCGCAGTGGGCGTGAAGGTGTCGCCGAGGCGCAGAGCCCGGCCTGCCGCTGGTGCGGAATCACCGAGGCGGCATTCCGCTGCGGTGCGTGCGGGTCCCGAGCGCTGCGGGCCGTCGTCATCGGCGCGTCACGTACCGCAGAGGAGCTGGGTCGGGCGTTTCCCGGTGTCCCCGTTCGAGGTTCGGGCGGTTCCACCATCCTGAACACCGTGCCGGCGGGTGCGCAGGTGGTGGTCTCCACCATCGGCGCCGAACCTCCGGTGCCCGGCGGCTACGCCGTCGCCATGCTTCTCGACGGCTGGGCCCTGCTCGGTCGTGCCGACCTGCGCGCCGCCGAGGACGCCCTGCGCCGCTGGATGTCGGCCGCCGCCCTGGTCCGCCCCGGCGGCCGCGTCATCGTCATGGCCGACGCCGCGCTGCCCACCGTGCAGGCGCTGGTGCGCTGGGATCCGGTGTGGCACGCCCGTTTCGAGCTCGAGCAGCGCACCGAGGTCCGTTTCCCGCCGGCGGTCCGCTTCGCCGCCATCGACGGCACGTCGGACTCGATCGCCGAATTGCTCGGCGAGGCAAAGCTTCCCGGCAACGTGGAAGTGCTGGGCCCGGTCCCGCTGCCGCCCGGTGCGCGAAAGCCCTTCTCCTCCGGCGATTCTCCCGCCGAGGTCGAACGCATGATCCTGCGCGCCGACCGCTCCGGCGCCGCCGCTCTCTCCCGAGCCCTCACCGCCGCCCAGGCCGTCCGCAGCACCCACCGCTCCGACGCCCCCCTGCGAGTCCAGATCGACCCCATCGACATCGGCTAGCCCTGATCGAGGGGTCGTTCCCCGGATCGCCGCGTCGGTTGGTCCCCGGATCTTGTTCAGAGTCCGGCTATTTCGTCGCGGGGGAGCGCGGCGAGTGCGGTCAGTGCATTGAGGAAACCGCGCCGATCCGCGGCGGGGAGTTTGGCGAGCAGACTGTCCTCCCGGGCCTGGATCTCGGCCTGAGCCGCATCGCGGAGGCGGCGGCCCTCGGCGGTCAGCGCGAGCAGCCGTGCACGGCGATCGGCGGGATCGGGGCGACGTTCGATCAGCCCCCGCTCCTGCAGATCGTCGAGCACCGCGATGATCCGCGTCTTGTCCGCCCCGATCTCCTGAGCCAGCACCCCCTGGCCTCGCGCCGGGCCCTCGTCCAGATGCAGCAGTACGACATACGCCCACATGGTGATCCCGTGCGCGGCCAGCACCGGTTGCTCGGCCGCCATCAGGGCGCGCCCCAGGGGGACGATCATCGCTGCCAGGTCCGGACGGTCTGTCATGCGGTCCAGACTATGCGGCGTGCCGGTGCGGCCTGTCGATCGTGTCGCCCGCGCGGGTCAGGATGTCGTCCGCGTCGAAGTGTTCGGCCCGCCAGGAATCCAGTCCGATTCCGACGCGGCCCCGCCAGGCCCGCGTGATCTCGGTGTGGACGGGCCAGCGCACGAAGCGGCGCATGTCCCGTTCGGACTCCCACACCGAGATCGAGCCGCCCCGGAACTCGGCCGGCCGGCCCCACAGCCACAGCCCGACCGCACCCTGCATGACCGGCCAGGTCCTGCCCAATTCCAGCCCGGCCGTATAGATGTCGCGCGCCTCGGCCTCGGAGCCCGCGAGAAAGTCGGTCACGCTGATGAATACCGGACCCGGACGCTGATCGTTCGGGCCGGGATTCCAGGGCAAGAGCACGGTGCCATCGGAGAATGATTTCGTATGCATGTGTAGACGATAAGCGGATGCGTACGAAATAATCAATGGCGACGTCAGCGGAAGGCGGGGGCGACCCGGGCCGCCCATTCCGCGTACGAGGTCGCGGGCCGCCCCAGGACCTTCTCGACGTCGCCGCTGACGAGCTGTTCCTCCGGCGTCGGCTCACCGATGATGTCGAGCGTGTGATCGGCGACCGATGCCGGCATGAAGCGCAGCATGTTCTCCCGTGCCTGTTCCCGGGTGAGCTCCACGAACTGCAGCGATTCCCCGAGTGCTTCCGCCAGGGCGTCCGCTTGCCGGCGCGGAGTGACCAGTTCCGGCCCGGTGACCGTGTAGATCTGCCCGGTGTGGACGTCCTCCCGGAGTGCGGCCGCCGCCATGGCCGCGATATCGCCCGGATCCACCTGCGGCAGACCGACGTTCCCGAACGGCGCGGGAATCATCCGCTGGGCCCGGACCGGCTCGATCCAGGCGAAGGTGTTGCTGAAGAAGCCGCCGGGCCGCAGCACCGTCCACTCCAGGTCGGAGGCGGCGAGCGCCTGCTCGAAGGCGATGCTGCGTGCGTACCCGTCGCTGCCGGGGCGGGTCACCGCGCCCTGCGAGGACAGGAACACCACACGCTGGACACCGGCTGCCGCAACGGTTTTCAGTACCTCGGCGGGTGCGGGGCCCTCGACCAGCTGCGGTCCGGTGATGAGCAGGAACAATGCCCGCGCACCTGCTACCACCTCGGCGAGGTTGTCGAGATCTCCGATGTCGGCGCGGCGGTGCTCCGCACCCTCGGGCAGGTCGATCGGCTTCTCGCCGCGCGACACCGCGACCACTTTCTCGCCGGCCGCGGCGAGTTCCCGCACGAGGGCGCTGCCGACATTTCCGGTTGCTCCAGTTACCACGATCATCTGTCTCACTCCTGAGTTAGTTGGCTGACTAAATCGAACATAGGCCACATGACCGGGCGTTGTCTATAGTTAGTCGTATGACTGACTCAGTGGTTCGGCCGGCGGGGAAGCGGGAGCGGCTCTCCGATGCCGCCGCCAAGGTCTTCCACGAACAGGGCGTGGAGAAGACGACCATCGCCGACATCGCGCGTGCAGCACAGGTGCCGGTCGGCAATGTGTACTACTACTTCAAGACCAAGGATCAGCTGGTCCAGGCCGCGATCGGCGCCCATGCGCGCACCGCGCGGGAGATCATCACCGCGCTGGAGCAATTCGACGCGCCCGCCGAGCGTTTGAAGGCGCTGGTGCGCGGCTGGGTCGAGCAGCGCGAGCTGGCGGCCCGATTCGGTTGCCCCTCGGGCACTCTCGCCACCGAGCTCGACAAGCGCGCCGACGGCCTCGACCGCGAACTCGCCGATGTCATGCGCGGATTGCTCGACTGGATCGAAGCGCAGTTCGCCGCCCTGGGGCGCACCGACTCCCGCGAACTCGCCGTTGCGCTGCTGGCGGCGTATCAGGGAATCTCCCTGCTCACCAACACTTTCCGCGACCCGGCGATGATGGCAGCCGAGGGTGCGCGCCTGGAACGGTGGATCGACTCACTGGTTCCGGCGACGTAGCCGGGGTCGAACGCGTCAACCGGTTCGGGGGAGTTCGACGCGTGCCGGGCCGCCGGAAGAATCGTGTGGCGTCGCCGCACGCACCGGATTCGATTCAGGCGGGCTGGGATTGGGCGGGCCGCACGCTCCACCGTCCCTCGTCGCGCAGAATGCGCACGGGGTGATCGAAGCAGGCGCTGATGTGGTCGGTGGTGAGCACGTGTTCGACCGGCCCGGCCGCGACGGTGCGACCGTTGCTCAGCAGCATGGCGTGGGTGGTGCCGGGCGGCAGTTCCTCCAGATGATGGGTGACCAGGACCGACGCCAGCTCGGGGTGGCTGCGCTGGAGCAGGTCCACACGCTCCAGAAGTTGTTCTCGCCCGGCCAGATCCAGGCCCGTCGCCGGTTCGTCGAGCAGCAGCAGGCGCGGGCTGGGCATCAGGGCGCGGGCGATGAGGGTGCGGCCGCGCTGCCCCTGGGACAGGATCTGCCAGTCGGCGTCGCGGCGGTGCGACAGGCCCAGCAGATCGATCAGGCGGTCCGCCTCGGCCAGCTCGGCGGGGGAGGGCTGCCGGCGGGGGATCAGGGCCGCGGTGTTGGTCGCGCCGGTGAGCACGACCTCGCGGACCGTGAGGTCGCCGCTGGGGACGTGGCGCGGGTCGACATGGCCGATCCCCGCCCGCAGTGCGCGCATGTCGACGCGGCCCAGTCGCCGTCCGAGCACTTCCACAGTTCCCCGGGTCGGATGCTCGAACGCGCCGAGCATCCGCAGCAGCGTGGTCTTGCCCGCGCCGTTCGGGCCGAGCAGGGCCCAGTGCTCACCGGCCGCGACGGTGAGCGAAACCCCTTGCAGGATGGGGTTTCCGCTCCGCACCACCGTCACGTCGTCGACATTCAGCACCGGTTCCGTCATGGTCCCAGCCTAACAAACTCCTCAGACAAGTGGAGGGGTGTCCGCGCTTGACGGTTTGCTGAGCATTCGCTGTGTAGGGTGACGACATGGCGATCGACGCGGTGCTGTTCGACTTCTCCGGCACGCTCTTCCGGTTCGACGACGCGGCATTCCACGATGCGCGCCTGACCGACGCGGACGGTCGCCTGCTCGACACCCACGAGATCGCCGAGATCATGCGGCGCATGACCGCGCCGGTCGGCCAATTCGTCGAATTCGACGCCGAGGGCCAATACGCTTGGGAGAACCGGGATCTCGATCCCGCTCTGCATCGCCGCGCCTACCTCGACGTGCTCGAGCAGTCCGGTGTCCCCGCGGATCAGGCGGCGCGGCTCTACGGACTGATGCGCGACGCGGGCGAATGGACGCCCTATCCGGATACCGGTGGAGTGCTGCGCGCGCTGCACGAGTCCGGGGTGCGAGTGGGTGTGGTCAGCAATATCGCCTTCGACATCCGCCCGGCCTTCGCCGATCGCGGATGGCATCGATATATCGGTGAATTCGCCTTGTCGTACGAAGTCGGCGCGATGAAGCCGGACACCCGCATCTTCGAAGCCGCCCTGGACGGCTTGGGCGTCACGCCCGATCGCGCGCTCATGGTTGGCGACAGCCTCGAGGCCGACGGTGGCGCGAAGGCTCTGGGCTGCACATTTGCCCTGGTCGATCCATTGCCGACCGAGGATCGCGCAACCGGGCTGTGGGACGCGGTCCGTGCGCACGGGCTCCTGACTCCTTAAAGTCCAGACCGGACGGTTTGTGCGCCAGTTCACCTTGTTGTGGATAGATTGACGATATATCGTCGATAGCAGCAAGTAGAACGACAAGCCTTGAAGGAGGCACGACCATGGAACACATGGACCACATCGAACGGGGCCGCGGCCCCTGGCGGCGACGCGGCGACGAGCAGCAGGGCCCCGAACATCCGCGGATGCGCAGAGGCGGGCCCCGCGGCCCGCGCGGTGAATTCGGCCCGCACCGCCACGGCCACGGCCGTGGATTCGGCCCGGACTTCGGTCCCGGCTTCGGTCCCGGCCCGCACTTCGGTCGCGGTCGCGGTCGCGGCGGGCGTGGCCGGCGTGGTGACGTCCGCGCCGCCATCCTCCTGCTGCTGCAGGAGCGGCCCATGCACGGCTACGAGCTGATCCAGCAGATTCGCGAACGTAGCGAGGATGTCTGGCGTCCCAGCCCGGGGTCCATCTACCCCGCTCTGGCGCAGCTCGAGGACGAGGGCCTGGTCCTCATCGAGAAGGTGTCGGGTCGAAAGACGGCCAAGCTCACCGAATCCGGTGTCGAATTCGTCGAGGCCAACCGCGCCGACCTGGGTGATCCCTGGCAGGACGTGAAGGACAACGTCGGCGATCAGGCCCTGGACCTGCGCGGACTGGTCGGTCAGCTGTTGGGTGCGGTGGCTCAGGTGGCTTCTGTCGGCACCGCTGATCAGGCGGCCAAGGCGGCCGAGGTGCTTACCGAGGCCCGCCGCTCGCTGTACCGGATCCTGGCCGAGGACGACACACCCGAAAAGTGACGGCTCCGAATCACCGGAAACCGCCGGGACTTTCGGACCGAAACCGGTCAAGATCGTGACATGGGACAAAAGCGCCCCATGCGATCTTGTGACATGGGACAACAGAGGAACCGGACACGCGGAGCTTTCCTGCGCCGCGTCGCGCCGGTGGGGGTAGTGGCGCTGGCGGCCGCCGTGCTCGGTACGGCCGCCACACCGACGGGGACCTACGCGCAGGCTGCACCCGCGGCCGCGCCGGTCCTGCACATTCCGGACCAGCAGGGTCCGCCGCAGACCGGGCACCTGGCGGCGGCCAAATATCTGAAGGACCATCCGGGCGCGGCGCCCCAGGGCGCCAACGACTTCGGCTGCAAGCCGACCGCCGAACACCCCCGCCCGGTGGTCCTCGCGCACGGCACCGACTCCTCGGCCTACTCCGACTGGGCGGGCCTGAGCCCGCTGCTCGCGCAGGCCGGGATCTGCGTCTTCGCCCTCGACTACGGCGGCAAGCCCGGCAAGGACACCTTCGGCACCGAGGACGTGTGGGCCAGTTCCGCGCAGATCGGCGTCTTCGTCGATCAGGTGCTCGCCGCCACCGGCGCCACCCAGGTGGATCTGGTCGGTTTCTCCCAGGGCGCCAGCGTGACCCGCTACTGGATCAACAAGCTCGGTGGCGCGCCCAAGGTCGGCCAGTGGATCGGCATGGCGTCGCCCAGCTACGGCGGAATCATGTACGGACTGGTCCCGATCGCCGACGCCGTGCCCGGGATCTACAAGCTCGTCGAGTTCGGATCCTCGCTCGCCGCCGTGCAGCAGGCCGCGGGATCGCCGTTCATCAAGGACCTGAACGCGGGCGGCGACACGGTGCCGGGTGTGAAATACACGACCATCGGCAGCCGGGTGGATGAGATGATCCAGCCCAATTCCAATATCGCCCTGCGCGGTGCGGGCGCCACCAACATCGTGCTGCAAGAGCAGTGCGAGGCTGACCTGACCGGGCATTTCCACCTGGTCTACGACGCGTTCGCGCAGCGGCTGGTGGTCAATCTGCTCGATCCCGGACACGCCGTGGCACCGGCCTGTGTGCCGGTCGCGTTCGGCACCGGAATCGCCGATGTCGTGTTGGCGGCGCATTCCTGATCAGGGTGGTCACGGGCGTCCGTAAAATGAGACGACCGTATTCGTTCGCTATCGGGAGCTGCCCGTGACCATCCAGCCTGTCCGCCTGTTCGGCGATCCGATCCTGCGCGCCCGCGCGGCGGAGGTCGAGACGTTCGACCGGGAGGTGCGCCAGCTGGTGACCGACCTCATCGACACCATGTACGAGAGCGGAGGCGTTGGCATGGCGGCCCCGCAGATCGGGGTCGGGCTACGGGTGTTCGTCTACGACACCGGCGACGCACAGGGGCATCTGATCAACCCTGTCTTCGAGGTGGTCGGCGAGGAGACCCAGACCGGGCCCGAGGGCTGCCTGTCGATCCCCGGCGTCCGCTTCGACGTGACCCGTCCGCTGACGGTGCTCGCGCGCGGCGTCGACATGACCGGCAAGCCGGTGGAGTTCCGGGCCGAGGGGCTGCTGGCGCGCTGCGTCCAGCACGAGACCGACCACCTCGACGGCGTGCTGTTCCTGCAGCGCCTGGAATCGGCCTTCCGCAAGGAGGCCATGCGCACGATTCGCGAATCATCCTGGTTCACACAGGGAATCACGGTGCTGCCGGCTTCCGAGATCGGCGGCGGACGCCGCGCCTCGGCCGGTGGCCGGGAACGGAGCCGCTGATATGCGTCTGGTCTTCGCGGGAACCCCCGAACCGGCGGTGCCGTCGCTGCGGCGACTCATCGAATCCGAGCGGCACGAAGTGGTCGGGGTGGTGACCAGGCCGGACGCGGTGGCCGGACGCGGCCGCAAGATCACCCGTTCGCCGATCGGTCAATTGGCCGACGAGCACGGCATTCCGGTGTTCACGCCGCGCAAGCCGTCCGAGCCGGAATTCATCGCCCAGCTCACCGAGCTCGCGCCGGACTGCTGCCCGGTGGTCGCCTACGGCGCGCTGCTGCCGGAAACGGTGCTCGCCATTCCCCGGCACGGCTGGATCAACCTGCACTTCTCGCTGCTGCCCGCCTGGCGTGGCGCGGCGCCGGTGCAGTCGGCGCTGCTGGCGGGTGACGAATACACGGGTGCGTCGACCTTCCTCATCGAGAAGGGTCTCGACACCGGGCCGGTCTTCGGCACCATGACCGAGAAGGTCGCGGTCACCGACACCGCCGGCACTCTGCTGGAGCGGCTCGCCGAAAGCGGCTCGCACCTGCTGGAATCCACTCTCGACGGGCTGGAGGACGGCACCGTGCAAGCGGTTCCGCAGCCGCTCGACGGCATCTCCTACGCCCCCAAGGTGGAACCCGAGGCCGGCCGCATCCGCTGGGATCAGCCCGCCCTGGCCATCTCCCGCCGTATCCGCGCGGTGACCCCCGCCCCCGGCGCTTGGACCGAGATCGACGGCAAACGCCTGAAACTCGGCCCCGTCGAACTGGTCGAGGAAACCATCCCGCCGCGCACCATCGACGTCCGCAAGAGCGGCGTCTTCATCGGCACCGCCACCACCGCGGTCCGCCTCACCCAGGTCCAGCCGCAGGGCAAACGCATGATGCCCGCCCTGGACTGGGCCCGTGGCGCCCGCCTCGAACCGGGAACGGTGACCGAATGACCCATCCTGACGAGAACGCCCCCCGTCGCCCCTTCCGCCGCTCCGCGGCCGCGGCCCCCGACAGCTCGGGCAGCCCGTCCGCGACGCCCGGCAATTCCGAGGGCGGCGACCGCCGCGCCGGATTCGGCCGTGGCGAACGCCCTGCGCGAGACCGTGATTCGGGCTCGAACCGCTCTTCCGGCGGCCTGCGCGGCCGCGAGGGCTACACCCCGCGCGATCGCGGCGACGCGGGCGCGGACCGCGGCCGCGGTGACGACAGGCGCGGCGGATACGCCGGGGGAGACCGCAATGCTGGGTCGGCCCGATCGGGCGGCAGCCGCGACGCGGCCTCCGGCGGACGCTCTTTCGGCAACGACAGTCGAGAGTCCGCGGGACGCCGGGACGACCGCAACGGCGGCTGGGACCGTTCGGGCGGCGGCCGCCGCAACGACGACGGTCGCGGCGGATACTCCGGCGGCGCACGTGGTTCCGGTTCGAGCCGATCCGGCGATGGCCCGCGCGGCCGCTCCTTCGGCGACAGTGCTCGGGACGCCGGTGGTCGTGGCCGTTCGGGCGGGGACGACCGCTCCGGCGGCGCCCGCCGCACCAACGATGATCGCGGCGGATTCGCTGCGGGCGGGCGTGATTCGGGTTCGGATCGGCCGGCCGGTGGTGATCGGCGTGGTGCCGGACGGGACCGAGGCGAGTCCTCCGGTGGTCGTTCCTTCGGTGGCAATCGCGGCGGTGGACGGGGTAAGCCCGCCGAACGGACTGCGGGGCAAGGGGATCGGGGCTCGAAGCGCGCCGGTTCCGATGCGCGCGGGGCCGAGACGCGTGGTGGCGATCCGGGGGCCGCTGCCGCGCGGCGCGCCGAGAAGGCGGGGGCCGATCCGGTGCGGATCGTGGCGCGCGATGTGCTGCGGGCCGTGCGCGAGCGGGATGCCTACGCCAATCTGGTGCTGCCGGGGTTGTTGCGGGAGCGGAAGATCAGTGGCCGCGATGCGGCGCTGGCCACCGAATTGGCCTATGGCGCTTCGCGGTCGCTGGGGCTGCTGGACGCGGTGATCGCGGACTGCGCCGGGCGCGGTGTCGACGAGATCGACGGGCCGCTGCTGGATGCGTTGCGGCTGGGGACCTATCAGCTGCTGCGGACCCGGATCGGGGCGCACGCGGCCGTCGACACGTCGGTGGCGCTGGTGCGGGCCGAGTACGGGCAGGGGCGGGCCGGGTTCGTGAACGCGGTGCTGCGGCGGGTGGCCGAGCGCACTCCGGAGGAGTGGGTGGAGCGACTCGCGCCCTCGGATCCGCTGGCGCACCTGGCTTTCGAGTTCGCGCATCCGGTGTGGATCGCGCAGGCGTTCGCCGATGCGCTGGGCGCGCGGGCGGGCGAGCTGCGCGAGGTCCTCGAAGCCGACGACGCGCGCCCGCTGGTGCATCTGGTGGCCCGGCCCGGCGATATGACCGCCGAGGAACTGGCGCTGATCACCGGTGGCGAGGAAGGCCGCTGGTCGCCGTACGCGGTGTACCTCGAGGGTGGTGATCCGGCGAAGCTGGAACCGGTCCGCGAGGGCATGGCCGCCGTGCAGGACGAAGGCAGTCAGTTGGTGGCCCTGGCGCTCACCCGCGCACCCCTGGAGGGTCCGGACGGCGGTCGCTGGCTCGATCTGTGTGCCGGCCCCGGCGGTAAGACCGCGCTGCTGGCCTCGATCGCCGAGATCGACGGCTTCCGGGTCGACGCGGTCGAACCCGCCGAGCACCGCGCGGAACTGGTCCGCAAGACCACCCGCGGCATGCCGGTCGACGTCCACGTGGCCGACGGCCGTGACAGCGGACTGACCCCGGGCTTCGACCGCATCCTGGTCGACGCCCCGTGCACCGGCTTGGGCGCACTGCGCCGCCGCCCGGAGGCCCGCTGGCGCCGCCACCCCTCCGACGTCCGTGAGCTGGTCACCTTGCAGCGCGAACTCCTCACCGCCGCATGGGATCTGGTCCGCCCCGGCGGCGTGGTGGTCTACTCGACCTGCTCCCCGCACCTCCCGGAAACGGTCTCCGTGGTCGCCGACCTGGTCCGCCGCACCCCCGCGGAACAGCTCGACACCCGCGACTTGCTCCCGGGCGTCCCGGAACTCGGCGACGGCCCCGGCGCCCAGCTGTGGCCCCACCGCCACGGCACCGACGCCATGTTCGTCGCCGCCCTGCGCAAGCCCCTGGACGCGTAGCAGCTCGGATACAGAAGCCCCTGTGGCGGTGAACTACTCACCGCCACAGGGGCTTCCGCATGTCACCGTCCCACTGCTGCGGTATCCGCGCTCTGCGCGGCAAGGTCATTCGCGAGCGGACTGCTCCCGGAGGCGGGCGAGGGTCTTGGACAGGATGCGGGAGACGTGCATCTGGGAGATGCCCATCTGCTGGGCGATCTGGGTTTGGGTCATGGATTCGAAGAAGCGCATGGTGAGGATGCGGCGTTCGCGTTCGGGGAGGCCGGCCAGCAGGGGGCGGATCGCGACGTACTCCTCGACGCGGTCGAATTGGGATTCTTCCTCGCCGAGGGTGTCGAGCAGGGAAGCCTCGGTGTCGCGGCCGACGGAGACGGCGTCGATGCTGCTGGGCTGGTAGGCGTTTCCGGCGATGACCGCCTGGGTGACCTCGTCGGCGTCGATGTCGAGGGCGGCGGCGATCTCCTTGGCGGTGGGGGAGCGCCCCAGCTGCTGGGAGAGCGCGTCGATGGCCGAGCCGATGCGCAGGTGGGTTTCCTTGACGCGCCGGGGAACCCGCATGGCCCAGGTGTTGTCGCGGAAGTAGCGGCGGACCTCGCCCATGATGGTGGGCACCGCGAAGGACAGGAAGTTGGAGCCGCGGGTGATGTCGAAGCGGTCCACCGCGTGCACCAGGCCGACCCGCGCGACCTGGGTGAGGTCGTCGAAAGGCTCACCGCGGCCGCTGAATTTGCGGGCGATGTGGTCGGCCAGCGGAATGCAGCGGTTGATCAGCTGCGAGCGCAGCGCCGCTCGGCGCGCCGATCCGGGCACCGTGGCGGCCAGTTCCTCGAACAGCAGCGCGACGTCGTCGTATCCGGAGACGGTGCGCGCGACCTCTTCGGCTTCCTCGGCGTCGACGGTCTCCTCGGCCTCGGCGGGCTCTTCGGTCTCGTCGACTCCGGTGTTCTCGGTGTCCGCGGCCGGATCTTCGGGGCCGTCCGCGTCGGGGGTGGGGATCACGTCTTCTCTGTCGATCACTACGCCTTCCCCCGGACCCGCCGGAACTCCACCGCCGTCGGGTATCCGGAGATCGCCGGATCGAAGGGTTCCTGGGTGGCGGTGACCTCGTCGGAGAGGGTCCGCAGCACGTGCCAGCCGAAGCTGCGCTGGTCCGGTAGTCCCTCGGTGGCGGCGGTCCCGCTGACTCGCACGATGAGGTCCGTGTCGCCGACGGTGAACCGGCACCGCAGCGTCGAACCCGGGGCGGCGATGGCGATCAGGGTGGAGGCGGCCTCGTCGACGGCGAGCCGGATGTCGGCCACCTCGTCGAGGGTGAAATCGCTGAGCAGCACCAGGGTTTCGGCGAGTCCGCGCACGATGGGCAACTGGGATACGGAGGCGGCGACACCGATTTCGACCGGTGTGGCGCGCAACCCTTGTTCCGCCGAAATGTTGATCACCCTGTAGAGGCTACCCATTCCGGTGCGCGGCAATCAGCCATTCCCGTGACGCGGGACGCATCCGTCGGTGCCGATAGACTGCCGCGTGTGTGCACCTCTTCCTCCCCTTTCCAGCGGCCTGCCCCGATGATCGCCCCCTCCATCCTGTCCGCCGATTTCGCGAACCTCGCGGCCGAGCTGCGTGCGATCGAGGGCGCGGACTGGGTGCACGTGGATGTGATGGACAACCACTTCGTGCCGAACCTGACGATGGGCCCGCCGATCGTGGAGAGCCTGTTGAAGGTCACCGACATTCCGATGGACTGCCATCTGATGATCGAGAACCCGGAGCGCTGGGCCCCGTGGTACGCGGAGGCGGGCGCCTACAACGTCACCTTCCACGCCGAGGCCACCGACAATCCGATCGCGGTGGCGCGCGACATCCGCGCGGCGGGCGCCAAGGCGGGGCTCTCGGTGAAGCCGAACACCCCGATCGAGCCGTACCTCGAGATCCTGCGTGATTTCGACACGCTGCTGGTGATGAGCGTCGAACCCGGTTTCGGCGGACAGTCTTTCATCGCACACGTGCTGGACAAGGCCCGTCAGGTGCGGCGTCTGGTGGACGCCGGTGAGCTGCGCCTGGTGGTGGAGATCGACGGCGGCATCAATATGGACACCATCGAGCAGGCCGCGGAGGCCGGCATCGACTGTTTCGTGGCGGGTTCGGCGGTGTACGGCACCCCGGATCCGGCGGCGACCGTGGAAGCGTTGCGCCAGAAGGTGATCGCGGTCGAGGCCGCGTCGGCCCAGTAGTCGCGGTGCCGGCCCCGGCTGCCGGGGCCGTTCGCGCGGTTCAGTTCCCGAGCAGTGCGTCGAGCACCGAATCCAGTGGCGGCACGGTGTCGGTGGTCCCGGGCGACTGGATCCAGGTGCGGTAGCCGGTGCGCTCGTCGTGGGCGGAGGGCAGCACGACCTGCGCTCCCGGGCACGCGACGGTGGCGTAGAGGCGGAACAGGGCCGCGGTCACGGAGGTGCTGAGGGTGTCGGGCCGGGCGGGACCGGTGATGAAGGTCCAGCGCCTGGCCCGCGGATGGTGTACGACGGGCCCGGCCAGATCGGCTTGGGTGAGCCGCTGGCGCACGCGTTCGCCGAGGTCGGCGGGCATGGTGACAGCGCCGTATCGGCTGCCTATCTCGAGCAGGATGTGCCGTGAGGTCGGATCGATCGATGCCGGCAGGTGAAATTCGCGCCGGTACTGCACGCAGCGAACTTCGAGTGTCGAATCGAGAAGCGTTGTCACGCCGCACCCCTGACTGTGCCGATTATGTTGTCTACCACCTGGATCCGACCCGCGCGGGTCCAACCTTCCTTCGGTTCGCTTGCTCGGGAGGATCGTCGCCGGCCTGGATCGGCCGTGGACGCATTGACCGTTCTGCGCTGAACTGCTCGTGGAAGTTGAACTGCTGGAGTCAGCCGCATAACAATCTTGCGACCGTTTTCGTCGTTACGCAAGATTCAGGTGTAAGCGAGTCGCTGATTGGGTACTTCCCGGCGTTGGGCCTGATCAGGCTATGCATTAGACCGGTTAATTCTGGTTATACGATAGGCGATTCCGAGGAATTCGGACAATTTGCCGATCGCAAGTTGGCTTATGCCCGATTTCGTCCAGCCACCGGTATCCAACGCTCCAGTGAACGAGGCCGCATGTCGCCTACGACTGCGCGTCGTTAGGCTGAGGGGGACGGCCTCGGCGCGGGAATACCGGATGCGGTGCGCGCTGTTGGCTCGAGCGGAGCACGCAGTTGGCGATCAGGGAGAGGTACGCATGTTCACAGGCATCGTCGAAGAGCTGGGCGAGATCGTCGCCACCGAGCAGCTGGACGATTCGGCGCGGCTGACCATTCGCGGCCCCCTGGTGACCTCCGATGCGGGACACGGTGATTCGATCGCCGTCAACGGCGTCTGCCTCACCGTGGTGGACCGCGAGGTGGTGGGCGACACCTTCACCGTCGACGTCATGGCCGAGACCCTGGACCGCTCCAGCATCGGCGGCCTGGCCACCGGCTCGCGCGTGAACCTGGAGCGCGCCGCGGCCGTGAACAGCCGCCTGGGCGGCCACATCGTGCAGGGCCACGTCGACGGCACCGGCACCATCGTCTCCCGCACCCCCCACGAGAACTGGGAGGTGGTGCGAATCTCGCTGCCCGACAGCATCGCCCGCTACGTCGTCGAGAAGGGCTCGATCACCGTCGACGGCATCTCGCTGACCGTGTCGAGCATCGGCCTCGCCGAGGACGCCTTCGCCGACGGCAGCAAGGACTGGTTCGAGGTCTCCCTGATCCCCACCACCCGCGAGCTCACCACCCTGGGCACCGCGCCGGTCGGCACCGTCGTGAATCTCGAAGTCGACATCATCGCCAAGTACGTCGAACGGCTCGTGCAGCGCGGCTGAACGGCCGTGAGGCCGGAGGCGGCGCAAATCGGGCATCGCCGCTGGCTTACTGTAATGAGGCACCTAATTCGAGATGGAGCACAACAGACGTGACCAGGTTCGACACCGTAGAGCGCGCAGTCGCCGACATCGCCGCCGGTAAGGCGGTTGTCGTCGTCGACGACGAGGGCCGGGAGAACGAGGGCGACCTCATCTTCGCGGCGGAGAAGGCGACCCCCGAACTGGTGGCCTTCATGATCCGCTACACCTCCGGTTACATCTGTGTGCCGCTCACCGGGGCGGACTGCGATCGCCTGGGCCTGCCGCCCATGTACGCGGTCAATCAGGACCGGCACGGCACCGCCTACACCGTCGCCGTCGATGCCCGGGAAGGCATCAGCACCGGGATCTCGGCAGCCGACCGCGCCACCACCATGCGCGTGCTGGCCGACCCCACCGCCAAATCCGATGATCTGACTCGTCCGGGGCATGTGGTTCCGTTGCGCGCCAAGGACGGTGGTGTGCTGCGCCGTCCCGGCCACACCGAGGCCGCCGTGGATCTGGCCCGGATGGCCGGACTCAGCCCCGCCGGAGTCATCTGCGAGATCGTGAGCCAGAAGAACGAAGGTGATATGGCGCGCACCGACGAGCTGCGCGTCTTCGCCGACGAACACGATCTGGCGCTCATCTCCATCGCCGACATGATCTCCTGGCGTCGCCGCAACGAGAAGCACGTCAAGCAGGTCGCCGAGGCCAAGCTGCCCACCGAGTTCGGCGACTTCCTGGCCATCGGCTACGAGAGCGAATACGACGACGCCGAGCATGTCGCCCTGGTGATGGGCGAGATCGGCGACGGCCGCGACGTGCTGGTGCGCGTGCACTCCGAATGCCTCACCGGCGACGCCTTCGGCTCGCTGCGCTGCGACTGCGGCCCGCAGCTCGACGCCGCCATGCAGCTGATCGCCGAGCAGGGCCGCGGCGTGCTGCTCTACATGCGCGGCCACGAGGGCCGCGGCATCGGCCTGTTGCACAAGCTGCAGGCCTACCAGCTGCAGGACGGCGGCGCCGACACCGTCGACGCCAACCTGGACCTGGGCTTGCCCGCGGATGCCCGCGACTACGGCATCGGCGCGCAGATCCTGGTCGATCTGGGCATCACCTCGATGCGGCTGCTCACCAACAACCCGGACAAGCGCGCCGGGATCGAGGGCTACGGCCTGAGCATCAGCGAGCGCGTCGCCATGCCGGTGCGCGCCAACAAGCACAATCTGCGGTACCTACGCACCAAGCGGGATCGGATGGGCCACGACCTGGTCGGCCTGGAAGACCTGGACCTGGGCGAGACCGCGAACTGACGCAGACAACCGAGAGGGCGGAACAACGATGAGCGGTACCGGCGTACCTGCTTTCGAGCTGGCCGATGCCAAGGATCTCAAGCTGGGGATCGTGGCTTCGCGCTGGCACACCACCATCTGCGACGCGCTGGTCGCGAACGCGGAGAAGACCGCCCGGGACGCGGGCGTCGCCGACATCACCGTGGTCCGGGTCGCCGGCGCCATGGAGCTGCCGGTGGTGGCGCAGGCGCTGGCTCGCAGCCATGACGCGGTGGTCGCGCTCGGCGTCGTGATCCGCGGCGGCACACCGCATTTCGAGTACGTGTGTGATTCGGTGACCGCGGGCCTGACCCGGGTCTCGCTCGACGAGGGCACCCCGGTCGCCAATGGCGTGCTCACGGTGAACACCGAGGAGCAGGCCCTCGACCGCGCGGGCCTGCCGGGCTCGGCGGAGAACAAGGGCGAGCAGGCGGCCGCGGCCGCCCTCGACGCCGCCCTCACCCTGCGCGAACTCAACGCGTAGCCATGCCCGTCGTCCGGATCTGGAAGCGCGGCGGCTCCGAGGAGGAGCCGGCGCGCCGGACCGGGACGACGGAAACGCCTGCCGGGCAACCCGAGCGGGCCGGTAGCGAGCAGCAGAAGCCGGAGTCCGAGGAACCGATGGCCGAGACGACGCCCGAGCCCGACGTGGCGAACCCGCACACCGACGAGGGGCGCCGGTCGGCGCCCACCGAATCCGGGGACGGCGAATGGGACCTCGAGGTGCGCCCCCAGCACGCCATCTTCACCGTGCGGATCGTGGCGGCGGTGCTGGCGGCGATCTTCATCTTCGGCGGGTTCGTGCTGCGCCACGGCTCCACCGGCGTCAACTTCCGCGTCTCCGATCAGCTCGGCCTGATGGCGTTCGGCCTGGTCCTGGCCGCCGGCGTGCTGACCCTGACCCGGCCCCGGGTGCGGGTCGGCAAGCGCGGGGTCATGGTCCGCAATATCGTGGGCGACGCCGAGTTCGGGTGGCAGGACATCCGCGGGATCTCCTTCCCGGACAAGAAGTCCTGGGCCCGACTGGAACTGGTGCACGACGAGTACGTGCCCATGATGGCCATCCGCTCCAACGACAAGATGCGCGCCGCCGAGGCCATGGACCGCTTCCGCGAACTCGGCGCGAAATACACCTCCCAGCAGCAGGACTGACTTCCCCCGATCCGAGGGCCGTCGCCCGAACCAACCAGGTTGGGTGCTCGCCCGGACGGAGTAGGGCGGTTGTCGCTCCACCCGCGGCCGCGCCGTGGCCCCGGCCGAGGCCGGGCTCGCGCGCATGCGGGTTCGGCTAGCGCGGCCCGCCCAGTACCGCGCCCTCGCGGCGAGGATCCGCTCCGCCGATCCAGCCGTCGCCGTCACGCACCAGCGCCGACAGGCCACTGGACTGCGCCGCCACCGACACCTGATTGCCGTCCTGCCGCAGTTGCTGCACCAGCGGATCGTGGTCGCCGTTGTCGGTGGCGTTCACCGCCGGATGCTCACCGCCCACATTCGTGACGGGTGTGTTGGCCGCCCCGAAGTCGATCATCGACACCGCCTGCTGCGGATTCAGTCCCCAATCCAGCATGGCCACCAGCGTTTTCACCACGAACTGGATGATGACCGCTCCGCCCGGCGACCCGGTGACGTGGCTGAGCGCACCGCGGGTCCCGTCGGGATTACGGTCGAATACCAGGGTCGGGGCCATGGAACTGCGCGGGCGCTTGCCGGGGTCGAGCCGGTTGGCGACCGGTACGCCGTCCTTGTCGGCGGGTTCGGCGGAGAAGTCGGTGAGCTGGTTGTTGAGAATGAACCCGTCCACGAAATGGAATGAGCCGAAAGCGGATTCGACCGTGGTGGTCATGGACGCGGCATTGCCGTACTTGTCGACGATCGAGATGTGGCTGGTGCCGTGCTCGGGCTGCTGTGCCGCGTTGCCGAGCGGCACCGGCCCGAAGTCGCCGGGCTTGGCCGTGCCCAGGCTCTTGCCGGGGTCGATGAGCGCCGCGCGCTGCTTCAGATAGTTCGGGTCCAGCAGGGTCTGTGGTGAATTGCCCGGCAGCGGAACGAAATCGGAGTCCGCGATGTATTTGTCGCGGTCGGCGTAGGCCAGGCGTTCGGCCTCTGCGATCAGGTGCACCGCCGCCGCGGTGGGCTTGCCGCCGTCGCGCGCGGTGGCGCCGTCGCCGGAGACGTCGCTCGGTTTCATCGCCGCCAGATCGAAATTGGCGAGAATGCCCAGCGCCGCCTCGACGGTGATCCCGCCCGAGGACGGATTGGGCATGCCGCAGATCTCGTGGTTGCGGTACGGCGAGCACACCGCCGTGCGCTTCTTGGCCTGGTAGGACTGCAGATCCGCGAGCGCCAGCTGCCCGGGCGTGCGGCCGCCGGAGGTGGTGGCGGTGGTGTCGACGATGTCGGCGGCGATCGCCCCGGTGTAGAAGGCGTTCGCGCCGTCGGCGGCGATGGCCGAGAGCGTCTTGGCGAAGGCGGGATTGACCAGCGTGGTGCCCGTGGTCTTCGGACTGCCGTCGGATTCCAGGAAATACGCGCGAGCGCCGTCGTCGCGGGCCAGATCGGCCTTGGAGGCCGCGATCTGGGTGGCCATCCGCGGGGAGATCTTGAATCCCTGATCGGCGAGATTCACCGCCGGGGTGAACAGGTCACGCCACGGCTGCTTCCCGTGCTCGTCGTGCGCGACCTCCAGCATTCGCAGCACCCCGGGCACGCCGATGGAGCGCCCGCTGGCACGCGCATTGGGTTGCGGCACAGTGTGATCGGTGGTGCTGATGTAGCGCAGGTAGTCCTCGGTGGCGGCCCGCGGCGCGGTCTCGCGGCCGTCGTAGGCGTCGACGGTTTTCGTGGCGGCGTCGTAGTACATCAGGAACGCGCCGCCGCCGATGCCGGTGGCCTGGGGCTCGACCAGGTTCAGCACTGTCTGCGCCACGATGAGCGCGTCCGCGGCGGTGCCGCCGTCACGCAGCACCCGGCACGCGGCCTCGGTGGCGACGGGATTGGCGGTGGACACCGCGAATCCGCCCGTGCGCACCGGCGTCATGCCGGTCCGGTAGCCGGTGGCGACCTCGGGGTGCAGGGCCAGATTCGTGGCATCGGGCCCGGTGGGCGCCCCGGCGGTGACCGGAGTTCCGTTGCGGGACACCGTGCACGACGCGCTCTGGTCCGTCGAAGACGAACAGGCGGTGAGCATTCCGATCGACAGCAGCAGGGCGGCAGCGCCGCTCCCGGTTCGTCGCAAGCGCCTCATGACCGGACTCTAGCGCCGCGGGACGACGCGGGCAGCGCTTTGCGGGTCGCGATCGCCTATGAATCATCAGCACTTTCATGGCAATCGCCGATGAATATCGATGATCGGACGATCGACCAGCATGTTCTGGCGTCGGGACTCCCATCCGGAGTGCCGACGAGAATCTCAGCAAACGACAGGGTACCCTCGGACGGCCTCACTTCACGATTGCGGAGGGTTAACCCGGCGTATGACCGAGATCCGGACAACAGCCACCAGCCTCAATGCCGAGGACAGCGGCTATCACAAAGCCCTGAAACCCCGGCAATTGCAGATGATCGCCATCGGTGGCGCCATCGGCACCGGCCTGTTCCTGGGCGCGGGCGGACGCCTCGCCAATGCCGGGCCGTCGCTGTTCGTGGTCTATCTGATCTGTGGCGTCTTCGTGTTCTTCATCCTGCGCGCGCTCGGCGAACTGGTGCTGCACCGCCCGTCCTCGGGCTCGTTCGTCTCGTACGCGCGCGAATTCTATGGTGAGAAGGCCGCTTTCGTCGCCGGGTGGATGTACTTCCTGAACTGGTCCATGACCGGCATCGTGGATACCACCGCGGTCGCCACCTATCTGCACTACTGGGGACCCTTCGAGCCGATCGCGCAATGGATTCTGGCGCTGGGTGCGCTGGTCATCGTGCTGGGCATCAACCTGGCCTCGGTGAAGTGGTTCGGCGAGATGGAATTCTGGGCCGCCATGATCAAGGTGGTCGCGCTGCTCACCTTCCTGGTGGTCGGCACGGTCTTCCTGGCCGGGCGATTCGAAGTGGACGGCCAGGTCACCGGCCTGAGCATGGTGTCCGGCTCCGGCGGCTGGTTCCCGACCGGCGTGCTGCCGCTGGTCACCGTCACCTCCGGTGTGGTGTTCGCCTACGCGGCCGTGGAGATGGTCGGCATCGCGGCCGGCGAGACCGAGAACCCGGCGAAGATCATGCCGCGCGCGATCAATTCGGTGATCATGCGTATCGCGTTGTTCTATTGCGGCTCGGTGATTCTGCTGGCGCTGCTGCTGCCCTACACCGCCTACAAGGCGGGGGAGAGCCCGTTCGTCACGTTCTTCGCCAAACTCGGTGTCGCGCACATGGGCTCGATCATGAATTTCGTGGTGCTCACCGCGGCGCTGTCGAGTTTGAACGCGGGCCTGTATTCGACCGGCCGTATTCTGCGCTCGATGTCGATGAACGGCAGCGCGCCGAAATTCACCTCGCGGATGTCGAAGGCCGGTGTGCCCTACGGCGGCATTCTGCTCACCAGTGCGATCGCGTTGTTCGGTATCTGGCTGAATTACATCGTGCCGTCCGAGGCGTTCGAAATCGTGCTGAACGTTGCCTCGCTGGGCATTCTGGCGTCCTGGGCGACCATCGTGCTGTGCCAGTTGAAGCTGTTCTACCTGTGGAAGCAGGGGCAGGCCGAGCGGCCGGCGTTCCGGATGTTCGGCGCTCCGTACACCGGTATCGCGACGCTGGCGTTCCTGGGACTGGTGCTGGTCCTGATGGCTTTCGACCGGCCGGTCGGTACGTGGACGGTGGCCAGCCTGGTGATCATCGTGCCCGCGCTCGCGATCGGGTGGCGGATCGCCAGCCCGCGGGTGCTGGCCATCGCCAAGCTGCGCGAGGGTTACACCGGTGAATTCCCCGTCATTCCGCCGATCCCGATGGACGACAAGTAGTTTTCCGCGTCCGGAGGTACACTCGTAAACTACCTCCGGACCTGGTCTTTTCAACGGCCGCACGCGAAATTGCGTGCGGCCGTTATGTGTTCGAGATCACTGTGTGCATGGGCCACCTATCCGCTGTGGTCATGGTCATAACTTCGGCGACGAGATTGTCCGGACTCTGAACATTTGGTTAGCGTCTGGTTCGGCGGGTTCGCAGGGGGCACGCCACCAGGGGTTACTCGACGAGGAGTGCTGTGAGTTCGTACTCGGCTGTTGCCGACGAGGTGGAAATGACACCGGTGGGCACGGAAAACGGCGTTCCAGCCACAATTTTCGAGCGGGTGATCGACGGCGTGCGGGGGCTGCGCCGGGCGAGCGCCGAGGCGGAAGTACCCGCCAAGGTGCGCGAAACCCAGTTCGCGGCGCTCGGCGCCACGGGATTGGCGATGCTGCACGGACTGTTGTCGGCCACCGTCGGCCTCGACAGCGCGATCGGCAGCGTCGGTCACTTCTTCGCCGCTTGGGTCACCGGCGGTGTCGCCATGCTCTTCGGCCTGCGCTCGCGCTGGATCTGGGTGACCGCGCTGGGATTGGCCAGCCTCCAGACTTTCCTGGGAGTCTTCACCCTGGTGTCGGCCGAAATGCCCACGGGCGTGGGACCGTTCACCGTGCTGGCCGGCATCATGGCGTCCGGCATCGTGCTGGCGCTGCTGCTGCGCCGCGACTGCTACACCTGGTTCGCTCTCGACTGACACCGGCCGCCGCCCACGGCAATGCCCTGGGCGGCAACCGATCTCGTCGAGACGCCGGGGTTACTTCAGCGTGCGCCCCAGTGCGCGCCCGGCGGCGCGTCCCGAGAAGATGCACCCGCCCAGGAACGTGCCTTCCAGCGCGTTGTAGCCGTGCACGCCGCCACCGCCGAACCCGGCGACCTCACCCGCGGCGTACAACCCCGGGAACGGGGTGCCGTCGGGGCGGATGACCTGGGAGTCGAGGTTGGTCTGCAGACCGCCCAGCGTCTTGCGGGTCAGGATATTGAGCCGCACCCCGATCAGCGGGCCGTGCGCGGGATCGAGGATCTTGTGCGGCGTCGCCACCCGGCCCAGCTTGTCGCCCAGGTAGCGCCGCGCGTTGTTGACGGCCATCAGCTGGGCGTCCTTGCTGAACTTGTGCTCGACGTCCCGGTCGCGGGCCACGATCTGGCGTTCGATGTCGGCCGGATCCAGCTGCGGACCGCGCGAGATCTTGTTCATGCCCGCGATCAGCTCCGGCAGGGTGTCGGCGACCACGAAGTCCACGCCGTGCTGCTTGAACGCCTCGACCGGACCGGGAGCGCCCTTGGCCACCCGGCTCTTGAGGGTGAGTTTCAGATCCTTGCCGGTGATATCGGGATTCTGTTCCGAGCCCGAGAGCGCGAATTCCTTCTCGATGATCGACTGCGTCAGGATGAACCACGAGTAGTCGTAGCCGGTCGCCAGGATCTGCTTCATGGTGGCGTTGGTGTCGAAGCCGGGGAAAGCCGGTGCGGTCATGCGCTTTCCATTGGCGTCGAACCACAGCGACGACGGCCCGGGAATGATGCGGATGGCGTGATCGGGCCACACCGGATCCCAGTTGTGGATGCCCTCGGTGTAGTGCCACATGCGGTCCCGGTTCACGATCCGCCCGCCCGCGGCCTCGGTGATGCCGAGCATGCGGCCGTCCACGTAGGCGGGCACGCCGGAGATCATGTGCTCGGGGCAGGGCCCGAGGCGGTCGGTGGGCCAGTTGCGGCGTACCAGGTCGTGATTGTGGCCGATGCCGCCGGAGGAGACGATCACCGCTTCGGCGCGGAACTCGAACTCGCCCTCGATATTCCGTGACGACGCGACGCCGCGCTCCTCGGACGACGCTTCGAGCACGCTGCCGCGCACGCCGACCACGGCGTCGTTCTCGACGATGAGCTCGTCCACCCGGTGCCGGAACGCGAAACCGACCTGTCCGCGCTGTTCGGCGGCGAGCACCGGCTCCAGGAACACGCGCACCACTTCGGGCCCGGTGCCCCAGGTGAGGTGGAAGCGCGGCACCGAATTGCCGTGCCCGTCGGCGGATTCGCCGCCGCGCTCGGCCCAGCCGACCAGCGGGGTCACCCGCAGCCCGAGATCGTGCAGGTACTGGCGCTTCTCGGTGGCGGCGAACTGTACGTACGCGCGCGCCCACTGCCGCGCCCAGTGGTCCTCGTCCTCACGGTCGAAGCCGGCCGACCCGAGCCAGTCCTGCATGGCCAGTTCGAGGCTGTCCTTGACGCCGAGCCGGCGCTGTTCGGGGCTGTCCACGAAGAACAGTCCGCCCAGCGACCAGAACGCCTGCCCGCCCAGGTTGGCGCGGTTCTCCTGATCCAGCACGAGCACGCGGCGACCCGCCTTGACCAGCTCGTGCGTGGCGACGAGACCGGCCAGACCGGCGCCGACCACGATGACATCGGGGTTCTCGATCATGCCCATTTCCTTGGTGTCGAAGTTCGATACACGAATGTATCGAACGAGGTCGCTGCTGTACAGGCGTTCGATACATGGATGTATCGAAAGGGGTTGTCGGTGGGACATGGCATGGTTCGAGTGTGCCGACATCGCCCACCGGATCCCTGTCACTCGCGGCGGCGCGCCGCATCGCACTCGCGGCCCAGGGGTTCGGGGCCGCACGGCCCAGTGCACCGCCCACCCGGCGCACGGTCCTGAAGGTCCTCGACAGCACCCGCCTGCTGCAGCTGGACTCGGTGTCGGCGGTGGTGCGGGCGCACTACGCGCCGGTGTTCAGCCGGATCGGACCCTACGACCGGGCTCTGCTCGACGAGGCCGCCTGGGGCCACAGCGCCCGCCGGCCGCGACAGCTGATCGAGTACTGGGCCCACGAGGCGGCCCTGCTCCCGGTGGCGGACTGGCCGCTCATGCGCTGGCGCATGGTGCAGTACCGGCACGGCCGCTGGAACGGGATGCGGCAAGTGCTGGAACGCAATCCGGCGCTGGCCGACGATGTGCTGGGCGTGGTCAAGGAGTACGGGCCGAGCACGGCGGGGGAGATCGAACGGCACCTGGAGCTGGATCGGCCCCGGGCCAAGGACAATTGGGGCTGGAACTACAGCGACACCAAGGTGGTGTGCGAGGCGCTGTTCGCGGCGGGGGAGTTGACGGTGCCGCGGCGGGTCGGCTTCCAGCGGCATTACGACCTGGCGGCCGCGGTGCTGCCCGCGGACGTGGTGACCCGCGAACCGGAGGAGGCCGACGCGGTCCGCGAGCTGGTGCGGCGGGCGGCGCGGGCGCACGGGGTCGGCACCGAGACCGATCTGCGGGACTACTACCGGCTCAGCCGCCGTCAAACCGAGCCCGCCATCGCCGATCTCCTCGACGCGGGGGAGTTGGAGCAGGTCGGTGTCGCGGGCTGGGACAAGCCCGCCTACCTGCACACCGAGGCGCGCACGCCACGCCGGGTCACGGGTGCGGCACTGCTGTGCCCCTTCGATCCGCTGATCTTCTTCCGCGACCGCACCGAGCGGCTGTTCGATTTCCACTACCGCATCGAGATCTACACGCCCGAACACAAACGCGTGCACGGCTATTACGTCTTCCCGTTCCTGCTCGACGGCGAACTGGTCGCGCGGGTGGACCTGCGCGCCGATCGCGCGAGCGGGCGGCTGCTGGTGCCGGGCGCGTTCGCCGAGCCCGGGCGCGACGCGGTGCTCGTGGCTCGCGCGCTGGCCGGGGCGCTGCGGGAAATGGCGGACTGGCTGGAGCTGGAGACCGTCGAGGTGGGCGAAAAGGGCGATCTCGCACCGGTTTTGCGGCGCGAGATCGCCTAGTTCCGGGAGCGCGCGGTAGAGCCCGGGGTCAGAACGGCCCGTCGGTCCAGGCGTTGAGCACGATGCCGTTCTTGCCCTCGCCCTTGCACTCGATGGTCATGGGGATCAACGGTCGCGGTGAATCACCCACGATGTAGGTGGGGGCCTGATATCCGCTGCCCACCACTCGGGTGCCCAGGCACTGCACCACCGCGGCGTACCAGGTGTCCGCGGGGCAGGTGAAGGTGGCGGTGTCGAGCGTCCGGTCGATTCGACAGGGCGAGTCGGCGTGGGCGGCCGGGGCCGCCACCGCGATCAGGCCGGCCGCGCCGATGCCGAGTGCGGAACCGATCGCGAGTGACCGGAGGCGCGGGTGGAGATGGTGATGGTTCGTCATCGAACAAGCTCCCTCGTATACGGACAGGGCAAGCGAAACAGTGCATCCATACTGACTCGCGAGACCCGCCGCACCGTCGAGACTCGCGGAGATCGCTGTTCCGGCGTGGCGCGCCGTCCGCTCAGGCGGCGAGGCGCTCGCCCGAAGAATTCAGCACGGCCGCACCGCAGAACAGCGAGGGCGCCAGGGGCTGGGTGAACTGCCCGGACACGAGGATGGCGACGTCATCGGACTCGGCCGTGGCGGGCATGGTGACCGCGACCAGCGCGGCGGCGGCCAGACAGACGGCCCCCACGATGGCGAGCGAGCGGCGGCGCGTGCGCAGTCCGATCAAGGCGTTCCCTCCTGGTGAATGATCTTGTCGATACTTCGGAGCCGCGCGCGCCGCGGATGGGCCGGGATTTCCCGTGGATGGCCCGCGGCCCTGTCGGAGCCCATGACTAACCTGGACGCGTGGCAGATCCCGCGACCTACCGGCCCGCCCCGGGCACCATTCCCGTCGAACCGGGTGTCTACAAATTCCGGGACACCTTCGGGCAGGTCATCTATGTCGGCAAGGCGAAAAGCCTGCGCCAGCGGCTGAACTCGTACTTCGCCGACGTGGCCGGGCTGCACCCGCGCACCCGGCAGATGGTGACGACCGCGGCCGGGGTCGAGTGGACCGTGGTGTCCACCGAGGTGGAAGCGCTGCAGCTGGAATACAACTGGATCAAGGAATTCGATCCGCGCTTCAATGTCCGCTACCGCGACGACAAGTCGTATCCGGTGCTGGCGGTCAGCTTGAACGAGGAGTACCCGCGGGTCTTCGTCTACCGCGGCGCGCGCAAGAAGGGCGTGCGGTACTTCGGTCCCTACGCCCACGCCTGGGCCATTCGCGAGACCCTGGACCTGCTGCTGCGGGTGTTCCCGGTGCGCACCTGCTCGGCCGGAGTCTTCAAGCGGCACAGTCAGATCGGGCGGCCGTGTCTGCTCGGCTACATCGACAAGTGCTCCGCGCCGTGCATCGGGCGGGTGAGTGCGGCCGAGCACCGCGACATCGTGGACGACTTCTGCGACTTCCTCTCCGGCAAGACCGACCGCCTGGTCAAGCAGCTGGAACGCCGCATGCACGAGGCCGCCGACGAGCTCGACTTCGAGAACGCGGCCCGGCTGCGCGACGACGTGCAGGCGCTCAAACGAGCCCTGGAGAAGCAGGCCGTGGTGCTGGGCACCGGCACCGACGCCGATGTCATCGACTTCGCGGTGGACGAGCTCGAGGCCGCGGTCCAGATCTTCCATGTCCGCGACGGGCGGGTGCGCGGCCAGCGCGGCTGGGTGGTCGACAAGTCCGGCGAGGCCATCGACGCGGTGGGGGCCGGAGGCGAGCTGCCGGCGCTGGTCGAGCAGTTCCTCACCCAGTTCTACGGCGAGCAGACCTCGGTGGCCGCGCAGAGCGGTGACGACCAGCCCGGCGCGGTGGTCCCGCGTGAGGTGCTGGTCCCGGCGCTGCCCGAGGATCACGAGCAAGTGCAGCAGTGGCTCTCGGAACTGCGCGGGTCGGCGGTGCAGTTGCGGGTGCCGCAGCGCGGGGACAAGAAGGCCCTGGCCGAGACCGTGCAGCGCAATGCGCAGGAGGCGCTCGCGCAGCACAAGCTGAAGCGGGCCGGTGATCTGACCGCGCGGTCGGCGGCGTTGCAGGAACTGCAGGACGCGCTCGATCTGGACAGCGCGCCGCTGCGGATCGAATGCGTGGACATCTCCCACGTGCAGGGCACCGACGTGGTGGCCTCGCTGGTCGTCTTCGAGGACGGCCTGGCCCGCAAGCCCGAGTACCGGCACTACACCATCAAGGAGGCCGCGGGCGAGGGCCGCTCCGACGATGTCGGCAGCATCGCCGAGGTCACCCGGCGCCGGTTCGGCAAGCTCCGCCGCGAGCTCGACGCCGCCGAGGCCGCCGAGCTCGAATCCGATTCGGAGACAACCGAACCCGGTCTGCCGGGCATCGATCCCAAGACCGGCAAGCCGCGCCGGTTCTCCTATCCGCCCAACCTGTACGTGGTCGACGGCGGTGCGCCGCAGGTGAACGCGGCCGCCGAGGTGCTCGACGAGCTGGGCATCACCGACGTCGCGGTGATCGGCCTGGCCAAGCGCCTGGAAGAGGTGTGGGTGCCCAACGAGCCGGACGCGGTGATCATGCCGCGCACCAGTGAGGCGCTGTATCTGCTGCAGCGGGTGCGCGACGAGGCGCACCGGTTCGCGATCACCTTCCACCGCTCCAAGCGGTCGCGGCGGATGACCGCGTCGGCGCTGGACGCGGTGCCCGGATTGGGGGCCGCGCGCAAGACGGCGCTGGTCACTCATTTCGGATCGGTGGCCAAGCTCAAGCAGGCTACGGTGGAGCAGATCACCGAGGTCCCGGGGATCGGGGTGGCGACGGCCAAGGCGGTGCTGCAGGCGTTGCAGCAGCCGTAGGGTCGCCGGCGTGCGTTTCGCGGCGCGTCGGAGGGGGCCTGCCGGGTAGAGTGCGACACGCCGAACGGGAAATTTGCGACACGCCGTGTGTGCTGGTGGCGAGCGGAAATCACAGCTGTGTTGCGCTCCCGTCGCTCGCCTGCAGGGTTTGCGGGCATCGGTGCAGGATGATCGAGGAACCTCAGACACGAACCGGTAGGACATGACGCGCGTCGAAGCCAGCACAGCTACTGCCGAAAACAGCACGGCAACCGAATCAGGTGAGACCCAGGTGAACCCCCGAAAGGGTCGTCCCGGCTCCGAATCCGCACCGGTCGAGGTGGTCGTCGTGACCGGCCTGTCCGGGGCCGGCCGCGGCACCGCGGGCAAGGTGCTCGAGGACCTCGGTTACTACGTCGCCGACAACCTCCCGCCCGAATTGATCGGCCGCATGGTCGATCTCGGTCGCGCCGCCGAACCGCCCATCCGCAAACTCGCGCTGGTCATGGACGTGCGCAACCGCTTCTTCACCGGCAATCTCGTGGCGGTGGTGGAACAGCTACGCGGCGCGGGCGTGCGCACCCGCATCCTGTTCCTCGAAGCCTCCGATGACGTGCTGATCCGCCGCTTCGGCTTCGCCCGCCGCCGCCACCCGCTGCAGAGCGAGAGCGCCGACGGCACGCTGACCGCCGGCATCGCCGCCGAACGCCGCCGGCTGGACCCGGTGAAAACCGCCGCCGACGTCGTCATCGACACCACCGCGCTCTCCATTCACCAGTTGCACCGCAAGCTCGAGGAGGTCTACGGGGGCGACGCAGCCACCGTATTGCAGTTGACCGTGCAATCGTTCGGGTTCAAGTACGGAGTCCCGCTCGACGCCGACATGGTGTTCGATTTGCGTTTCCTGCCGAATCCGCATTGGATTCCCGAACTCCGCGACAAAACCGGACAGGACGCCCCGGTCAGCGAGTATGTGTTGTCGCGCCCGGGTGCACAGGATTACCTGGGCACCGCGCGCCATCTCGTCGACCTGACGACCGAGGGCTACCGCCAAGAGGGGAAGCGATACATGACCGTGGCAGTGGGCTGCACCGGCGGTAAACACCGCAGTGTGGCGATAGCGGAGGCGCTGGGCGACGCGCTCGCGAGCCCCGCGGCCGACGACGATTCGGGAGACGTGGTGCGAGTCGTCCACCGGGATCTGGGGCGGGAATGAGCGAGAACGATTCCGGCCGTACCGTCAATCCCGCCATCGTGGCGCTCGGCGGTGGGCACGGGCTGTATTCGACGCTGACCGCCATCCGGCGGCTCACCCGCAAGATCACCGCGGTGGTCACCGTCGCCGACGACGGCGGCTCCTCGGGCCGGCTGCGTGCCGAACTGGGCATGCTGCCCCCGGGCGATCTGCGAATGGCGTTGGTGGCCTTGGCCGAAGAGGCCGACGGCATCTGGGCGCGCTCGCTGCAGCACCGCTTCGGCGGCACCGGAGCGCTGGCCGGGCATTCGGTCGGCAACCTGATCCTGGCCGGGCTGACCGAGGAGCTGGGCGACCCCGTCGCCGCCCTCGAGGAGGCCGGAAAGATTCTGCGGGTCACCGGCCGGGTGCTACCCATGTCGCCGATCGCGCTGACCATCGAAGCGGATGTGTCGGGGCTGGAAGGCGATCCGCGGGTGAGCCGCTGCATTCGCGGTCAGGTGGCGGTGGCGACCACGCCGGGCAAGGTCAGGCGGGTGCGGCTGATCCCCTCGGATCCACCGGCCTGCCCCGAGGCGACCTCGGCCATCGAGCACGCCGACGTGGTGGTGCTGGGCCCGGGCAGCTGGTTCACCAGTGTCATCCCGCATGTGCTGGTGCCCGATTTGCACGAAGCGCTGCTGCACACGCGGGCCCGGAAAGTGCTGGTGCTCAACCTCGCTGCGGAACCGGGCGAAACGGCCGGATTCTCCGCGGAACGGCACCTGCATGTATTGTCCCAGCACGCACCGGATTTCACAGTCGACCATGTTCTGGTGGACTCCGGTTCCGTACCCGAGGGTAGGGAACGCGAACATCTGGCAAGAGCTGCCGAACAGCTGCGTGCGCGAGTAACCTTCGCTGATGTCGCCGAGGCGGGGACGGACCGGCACCACCCCGGAAAGCTTGCCGCCGCACTGGATCAGGTGATCCGGCAACCTCGGCCGGAATCAGCAGGGCTTCGAGTCGAAGGACGGCATATGGGCCAACGTGTGCGGTCCGGGTTGGGTGGAAAGGAGCGCGTCTCGTGGCGATGACAGCGGAAGTGAAGGACGAGCTGAGCCGACTCTCTGTATCACAGGTGAGTTCGCGCAAGGCGGAACTGTCCGCGCTACTGCGGTTCGCCGGTGGATTGCACATCGTCGGCGGTCGCGTGATCGTCGAAGCCGAAGTGGACATGGGTTCCATTGCGCGTCGGCTGCGTCGAGAGATCTTCGAGCTGTACGGATATGGCTCGGATGTGCATGTTCTCGGCGCCGGAGGGCTCCGGAAAACCTCCCGGTATGTAGTGCGAGTTTCCAAGGAAGGCGAGGCGCTGGCGCGCCAGACCGGTTTGCTCGACGTGCGCGGCCGGCCGGTCCGGGGCCTGCCCGCGCAGGTCGTGGGCGGCAGCATCGGCGACGCCGAAGCGGCTTGGCGCGGGGCGTTTCTCGCGCACGGCTCGCTCACCGAGCCGGGCCGGTCCTCAGCGCTCGAGGTGAGCTGCCCCGGGCCGGAGGCGGCGCTCGCGCTCGTCGGCGCGGCCCGGCGCATGGGCATCTCGGCCAAGGCCCGCGAGGTCCGCGGCACCGATCGCGTGGTGGTGCGCGACGGTGAGGCCATCGGCGCCCTGCTCACCCGCATGGGTGCGCAGGACACCCGGCTCACCTGGGAGGAGCGGCGCATGCGCCGCGAGGTCCGGGCTACCGCGAACCGGCTGGCCAACTTCGACGACGCGAACCTGCGTCGTTCGGCCCGCGCGGCGGTGGCCGCCGCGGCCCGGGTGGAGCGGGCGCTCGAAATACTGAGCGACGATGTTCCCGACCACCTGGCCGCCGCGGGCAAGCTGCGCGTGCTGCACCGCCAGGCCTCCCTGGAGGAGCTGGGCCAGCTGGCCGATCCGCCCATGACGAAAGACGCTGTCGCGGGCCGGATCCGGCGACTGCTCTCGATGGCGGACCGGCGCGCCAAGGAACTCGGCGTGCCCGACACCGAAAGTGCTGTCACCGCAGAGCTGCTCGAAGAGGCCTGAAACGGCAGCGGTGCCGCTTACACTGAGCGGAACCGCACGGTGATTCCGTCCGGAAGCGTCGCAACCCCGTGGTTGCGGCGCTTCCGGTCGTCTGTGGCGAAAATGATCGTTTTCGTATGTTCACCGTGGCGGGGGTGTGTCCGTGATGTTTCTGTTACAGGGCTAGGGTTAGCACCGCAACGGAAACGATCCGCAAAGCTGAGGAGCGAAAACGTGACTGTCCGGGTAGGGATCAACGGCTTCGGCCGCATCGGGCGAAACTTCTTCCGAGCCGTCGAGGCGCAGAAGGCCCTCGGCACCACCGACATCGAGATCGTTGCGGTCAACGATCTGACCGACAACAAGTCGCTGGCGACGCTGCTGAAGTACGACTCGATCCTCGGTCGCCTGCCGCAGGACGTTTCCCTCGACGGCGACGAGACCATCGTCGTCGGCGACCAGCGCATCACCGCGCTGGCCATCAAGGAGGGCCCCGCCGCCCTGCCGTGGGGTGACCTCGGTGTCGACGTGGTCGTCGAGTCCACCGGCATCTTCACCGACGCCACCAAGGCGAAGGGCCACCTGGCCGCCGGCGCCAAGAAGGTCATCATCTCCGCGCCCGCCAAGGGCGAGGACATCACCATCGTGATGGGCGTCAACGACGACAAGTACGACGGTTCGCAGAACATCATCTCGAACGCGTCCTGCACCACCAACTGCCTGGGCCCGATTGCCAAGGTGCTCAACGATTCCTTCGGCATCGAGCGTGGTCTGATGACCACCGTGCACGCCTACACCCAGGACCAGAACCTGCAGGACGGCCCGCACTCGGATCTGCGTCGCGCCCGCGCCGCCGCCCTCAACATCGTGCCCACCGGCACCGGCGCCGCCAAGGCCATCGGCCTGGTGCTGCCCGAGCTGCTCGGCAAGCTGAACGGTTACGCGCTGCGCGTGCCGGTCCCGACCGGGTCGCTCACCGACCTGACCGTGGACCTGGCCAAGGCCGCGTCCGTCGACGAGGTCAACGCCGCCATGAAGGCCGCCGCCGAGGGCCCGATGAAGGGCATCCTCAAGTACAACGTCGACCCGATCGTCTCCTCCGACATCGTGACCGACCCGCACTCCTCGATTTTCGACGCGCCGCTGACCCAGGTCATCGACAACCAGGTCAAGATCGCCTCCTGGTACGACAACGAGTGGGGTTACTCCAACCGCCTCGTTGACCTCATCGGCCTCGTCGGCAAGTCCCTCTAAGCCGCGATGACGATCAAGACTCTCCAGGATCTGCTGAACGACGGCGTCGAGGGCCGCGGCGTGCTGGTGCGCTCGGACCTCAATGTGCCGCTCGACAACGGCGTCATCACCGACCCGGGCCGCATCATCGCGTCCGCGCCGACCATCAAGGCGCTGGCCGAGGCCGGCGCCAAGGTCGTGGTGACCGCCCACCTGGGCCGCCCCAAGGGCGAGCCGGATCCGAAGTTCTCGCTCGCCCCGGTCGCCGCGCGTCTCGCCGAGGAACTGGGCCGCAATGTCCAGCTCGCCGGTGACGTGGTGGGCTACGACGCGCTCTCGCGCTCGGAGGGCCTCACCGACGGCGACGTGATGTTGCTCGAGAACGTGCGTTTCGATCCGCGCGAGACCAGCAAGGACGAGGCCGAGCGGACCAAGCTGGCCAAGGCCCTGGTCGAACTCGTCGGCGACGACGGCGCTTTCGTGTCCGACGGTTTCGGTGTCGTGCACCGCAAGCAGGCGTCGGTCTACGACGTGGCCAAGTTGCTGCCGCACTACGCGGGCAACCTGGTCGCGGCCGAGACCGAGGTGCTGAAGAAGCTGACCGAGGAGCCCGCGCGTCCGTACGCGGTCGTGCTCGGCGGCTCGAAGGTCTCCGACAAGCTGGCGGTCATCGAGGCGCTCGCGCCGAAGGTCGACACGCTGGTCATCGGTGGCGGCATGTGTTTCACCTTCCTTGCGGCGCAGGGACTTTCGGTGGGCACCTCGCTGCTGCAGGACGAGATGATCGAGACCTGCAAGGGCCTGCTGGACAAGTACGCCGACGTCATCCACCTGCCGGTGGACATCGTGGTGGCCGACAAGTTCGCGGCCGACGCGGAGTCGAAGACGGTGGCGGCCAACGAGATTCCGGACGGCTGGATGGGTCTGGACATCGGTCCCGACTCGGCCGCCCGCTTCGCGGCGCTGCTGACCGAGGCCAAGACGGTGTTCTGGAACGGCCCGATGGGCGTGTTCGAGTTCGAGAAGTTCGCCGCGGGCACCCGCGGTGTCGCCGAGGCGATCGCCACGGCCACTTCGAAGGGCGCGTTCACCGTCGTCGGTGGCGGCGACTCGGCCGCGGCCGTGCGCACCCTGGGTCTGCCCGACGAGGGTTTCTCACACATCTCCACCGGCGGCGGTGCGTCGCTGGAATACCTGGAGGGCAAGGAACTCCCCGGCCTCGCCGTGCTTGAAGTAAACACAGCGGAGGACTGAACCATGGCACGTAAGCCTTTGATTGCCGGCAACTGGAAGATGAACCTCAATCACCTCGAGGCCATCGCTCTGGTGCAGAAGATCGCCTTCGCGTTGCCGGAGAAGTACTTCGACAAGGTCGACGTCACGGTGGTTCCGCCGTTCGTGGACCTGCGCAGTGTGCAGACGCTGGTCGAGGGTGACCGTCTCCTGATCACCTACGGTGCCCAGGACGTGTCCACCCACGACGAGGGCGCCTACACCGGCGAGATCAGTGGTTCCATGCTCGCGAAGCTGGGCTGCTCGTTCGTCGTGGTCGGCCACTCGGAGCGGCGTCAGTACCACCTCGAGGACGACGCCACCGTGCTGGCCAAGGCCAAGCAGGCGCTGAAGTACGGCATCACCCCGATCGTCTGCATCGGTGAGGGCCTGGGCGTCCGCGAGTCCAAGACCCACGTGGAGTACAACCTCGAGCAGCTGCGCGGCTCGCTCAAGGGCCTGACGGCGGAGGAGATCTCCAAGGTCGTCATCGCCTACGAGCCGGTCTGGGCCATCGGCACCGGCAAGGTCGCCACCCCCGCCGACGCGCAGGAAGTCTGCGGCGCCATCCGCAAGGAGCTCGCCGAACTGGCGAATCCCGAAGTGGCGGCAGGTGTCCGGGTCCTCTACGGCGGCTCGGTGAACGCCAAGAACGTCGGCGAACTGGTCGGCCAGACCGACATCGACGGCGCCCTGGTGGGCGGCGCGTCGCTGAAGGGTGACGAGTTCGCCACCCTCTCGGCCATCGCCGCCGGCGGCCCGCTGCCGTAAGCGGTTTCCGTTGCCGGAGGCCGGGCATCCCACGGGATGCCCGGCCTTCGCCGTTTCCGGGACATGTGACGCCGCGCCATTCCCATCGGCCGCGGTCCTCATGCAGAAGAATGACCGCCATGAGTGACTGGAACACGAACATCATCAACGAGTTTCGGGCCAACGAGGGCCGGGTGGGCGGACCGTTCGAGGGCGCGCCGATGATCCTGGTGCACCATCGCGGCCGCAAGACCGGCCGTGACCTGGTCACACCCACCATGTACATGGCCGACGAGCAGGATCCGGCCGTCGTCTACGTCTTCGCGTCCAAGGCGGGAGCGCCCACCAACCCGGACTGGTACTTCAACCTGACCGCCGCCGGAAATGCCGAGGCCGAGATCGGCACCGAGACCTTCCCGGTCGTCGTCACCGAGGTCACCGGCGCGGACCGTGACCGCATCTACGCCGAGCAGGCGCGCCGCTACCCGGGCTTCGCGGAGTACGCGGAAAAGACCGCAGGCATCCGCACCATTCCCGTACTCGCCTTGCGCCGCGCGTAATCCATTCGCAAGAAACTCACCCTACGGGCGTGGCCGACTTGATGTCGGTCGCGCCCTTTCGCTTGTGCTGCCCCTGATGACGGTTCGATTCGTGCCTCGTCTCCCGGACCTGACTGTGAATCCACTCTTGACAGTGACTGTCACATAGGGAGATGCTGTCGTCAAGCGAAGGAGGGCTACGGATGTCACTACGGGAGCGGCAGCGGCGGCAGATCCGGGGGGAGATTCAGCGGGCGGCGTATGAGCTGTTCGCGGCGCAGGGGTTCGGGGAGGTGACGACCGAGCAGATCGCGGCGGCTGCGGGGGTTTCGGCGAGCACGTACTTCCGGCATGTGCGTAGCAAGGAGGATCTGCTGCTGGATCCGGTGCGTGAAGGCGGGTCCAAGATCGTGGCGTTGCTCGAGGAGCGCACGGAGGGCGAGCCCGCCGATATCGCTCTGGCGCAGGCGATTCTGACGCGCTCGACGACACTGGCCCCGCAGGAGCTGGAGCAGTGGCGGGCCGCGTTCCAGACCGCGCCGCATCTGCTCGAGCGGGTGGCTCTGATTACTCCCGAACATCGGACGCGGCTGGTCGAGCTGGTCGCGCAGCGTATGGGGCGTGACGAGGGGCAGGACAGCACGCCCGGGCTGCTGGTGCATCTGCTGCTGGCGGCGGCCGAATTCGGATATCTGCAATGGCTGCGCAATACGACGCAGCCGGAGATGTCGCTGGCGGTGTGCGTCGAGGGCGCGCTCGACGCTGTGACCGGGGAACGCTGGCGCGCTCAGGGCTGAAAAGCGCTGGCGTGCAGGCGAAGAGATTCAACAGATCGACAAGGGTGAGGAACAATGCAGGACGACAAGGCAACCGGCGAGACCTTCGATGTGATCGTGGTGGGTTCCGGAGCGGCGGGCATGGCCGCGGCGCTGACCGCGGCACACCACGGGCTGTCGACGGTCATCGTCGAGAAGGCCGCGAATTGGGGCGGCTCCACCGCGAGATCCGGTGGTGGCGTGTGGATTCCGGGCAACAAGGAGCTCCGGCGCAAGGCGCCCGCCGATGACCTCGAGGCCGCGCGGACCTATCTGAAGCACATCATCGGACCGGGCGTGCCGCCCGAGCGCATCGACACGCTCCTCGATCGGGGATCGGAAGCCTTCGACTTCCTGGCCGCACATTCACCGCTGCGCATGCGCTGGGTGCCGGGCTACTCCGACTACTACCCGGAGGCGCCCGGCGGACGTTCCCACGGTCGCTCGGTCGAGCCCGTGCCCTACAACGCCACTGGCCTCGGCGCCGAATTGCGCACGCTGGAACCCGATTACGTGCGCGCACCCAAGAACGTCGTGATCACCCAGGCCGAATTCCGGCAGCTGCATCTGGGCCTGCGCAACCCGCGCAGCCCGCTGACCGGCGCCCGCGTCGCGGGCCGGTGGCTCGCGGCGACCGTGCTGCGCCGCCGCGTCCTCGCCCGTGGCCAGGCGTTGAGCGCCATGCTGCGCGCGGGCCTGCTGGAGGCGAAGGTGCCGCTGTGGCTGGACACCCCGCTCGTCGATCTGCGCACCGAGGACGGCCGGGTCACCGGTGCGGTGGTGCTGCGCGACGGGCGCGAGCAGGTGCTCACCGCCCGCCGCGGCGTGATCATCGCGGCCGGCGGCTTCGAGCACAACGCGGTGATGCGCAAGCAGTATCAGCGCGAACCCATCGGCACCGACTGGACCGTCGGCGCGAAGGCCAACACCGGTGACGGCATCCGTGCGGGCGAGAATGCCGGTGGCGCCGTGGAATTCATGGCCGACGCCTGGTGGGGCCCGTCCATTCCGCTGCCCCGGTTGCCCTGGTTCTGCCTGGCCGAGCGCAATCTGCCCGGCAGCATCGTGGTCAACGAGCGCGGCGAGCGGTTCATGAACGAATGCCTGCCCTATGTCGAGGCCACCCACGAGATGTACGGCGGCGAGCACGGCCAGGGTGCGGGCCCCGGCGAAAACCTGCCCGCCTGGCTGATTTTCGACCAGCGCTATCGCAACCGCTACCAGTTCGCGGGCGTCCCGCCCCGGCAGCCGCTGCCCGGCCGCTGGTTCAAGTCGGGCGCGCTGACTCGAGCCGACTCGCTCCCCGAACTCGCCGAGAAGATCGGTATCCCGGTCGAGAACCTGCGCGCCACCGTGACCCGCTTCAACGAATTCGCCGCCGCCGGAACAGATCCCGACTTCGGCCGCGGCGACAGTGCCTACGACAACTACTACGGCGACCCGCGCAACCGCCCGAATCCGAATCTGGGTGCGCTGGAGACCGGCCCGTACTACGCCGCGAAGCTGGTCCCCGGCGACCTCGGCACCAAGGGCGGCCTCAGCGCCGACACCGACGGCCGCGTACTGCGCGCCGACGGCTCGGTGATCGAGGGCCTCTACGCGGCGGGCAATGCGAGCGCCCCGGTCATGGGCCACACCTACGCCGGCCCCGGCGCGACGATCGGCCCCGCCATCGTCTACGGCTACCTGGCCGCACTGCACGCCGCCACCCGGTAGCCGGTCAGGCCAGGACCGCGCCGCCGTCCAGGGGCAGAACGCCGGCGGTGGCGTGGGGTTGGGTCAGGAAGAAGACGAAAGCCGCTGCGATGTCATCGACTTCGGCGATGCGGCGCAGGGGTGTGGCGGCCGCGGTGTCGGAGTAGAACTGTTCGCGCAGGTCGTCGGGGAAGTTCCAGAGCGGTGAGCGGACCACGCCGGGCATGACCGCGTTGACCCGGATCGGGGCGAGCTCCACCGCCAGCGCCCGGGTCAACGCCTCGACCGCGCCGCAGACGCTGGAGGTGACAGCGGAGCCGGGCACCGGTCGCGGACCGGCGGTACCGGTGGTGAGGGTGATCGACCCATCGGCCCGCAACCCCGGCGCCGCCGCCTGGACGGCGGCGAGCACGCTGAAATAACGCAGCTCGAAGAACTTCCGGGCCGCATCGAGATCGATATCGGTGATGGGGGAGAGCAGCAGGGGCTCACCGGCGGTGTAGACGAGGTGGTCGAGTGCGCCGAGGTCGGCGAACACGGACCGGATTCGGTTGGCGTCGTTCAGGTCCGCGACCACCCCGGTGGTTCCGGCTGGGAGCCGGTCCACCGCCCGGTCCACGTTGTCCCGCCGGCTGGAGACGACGGTGACCTTCGCACCCAGTGCGCTGGTCGCGGCGGCCACGGCGTAGCCGATTCCGGAGGTGCCGCCCAGGATGACGACATGCTGTCCGTCGAGAGACATCGGATTCCTTTCGAGGTTCACTGTTCGCGATTGCCTCTCCACCTTGGGTTTCGGGACCGCCCGTCGTCCAAGACCTGTTCCGCCGCCTGTAATACCCTGAGGGCATCATGAGCGATGTCGACCTGCGCAAGCTGCGCTATTTCGTGGCGGTGGCCGAACACCTGCACTTCGGCCGCGCCGCCGAGCAGCTGTTCATCGCGCAACCGGTGCTGTCGCGCCAGATCCGCGCCCTCGAGGAGGAGCTCGGCGCCCAACTCTTCGCACGGGATCGCCGAGGAACGGCTCTGACCTCGGCGGGGGAGCAGCTACTGGTCGATGCCCGGCCGCTGCTGGCCGGTGCTGAAGCCTTGCAGCGCAGAGTGATTCGCGCCGCCGAGGACGCGCGAACCTTCACCGTCGGCTTCATGCCCGGCCTCATCGTGACCGCCGCCGTCCGCGCCCTGACCGGCCGCCATCCCGGCCTCACCGTGGATCTGGTGCGCACCAGCTGGGACGACCAGGTCGAGATGGTGCACGACGGTCGCGTGGACGTCAGCGTGGTGCGACTGCCCGTGGACCCGCACGGCCTCGTCCTGCGCCCGCTCTACACCGAGCCCCGCGTCGTCGTGTTCTCCATCGATCACCGGCTCGCGGGCAAGGATTCGGTCACCGTCGCCGACCTGGCCGACGAACACCTCCTCCAGGACCCAGCCCTCGCACCCGAATGGGCCACGGTGGCAACCGAATTGCGCACCGGCCGACCCGCGATCCCAGCCTTCCGCAGCGTGGAGGAGAAGCTCGAGCATGTCGCCGCGGGCCACGGCATCATCTTCCTGCCGCTGTCGGTCATGACGTTCTACACGCGCCCGGACCTCTGCCACGTCCCGGTCATCGACCTCGCACCCAACCGGGTGAGCCTGGCTTGGTCGGCGGCACGTCCGGTCCTGCTGGCCGAGGAGTTCGCGACGCTCGTCGCCGGTTGAGGGCGGTGTAGCCGCGGAGATATTGCCGCTCAACGGTATTCGATCTTCCTCGTCTACCGTGTGTCGCTGGAAACACGCGGTGCCGATCGGGAATCCGCACGACGAATCGAGCGCGACGGGTTACCGTCGATAGGGTGTTCGGCATCATCCGGCCCTGCCGTCATCGGCTGGGCGAGGAACTCGGGCGGGCCTGGCTGGCGCAATTGTGCGGGCTGTGCCTGGCACTGCGGGACGACCACGGCCAGAGCGCCCGCATGGCAACCAATTACGACGGGCTGATCGTCTCGGCCCTGGTGGAGGCGCAATCGACCGCGTCGCCCACCCGCCGCACGGCCGGGCCCTGCCCGCTGCGCGGCATGAAACGCGCCGATGTCGCCACCGGTGACTGTGTCCGGCTGGCGGCCACGGTGTCCCTGGTCCTGGCCGCCGCCAAGGTGCGCGATCACGTCGATGACCATGACGGAGTGGCGGGCACGGCCGGCTTCCGCCCCGCGGCCCGACGCCTTGCCCAGCGCTGGGCGCGACAAGGTGAATCCGCCGGTACCGGGCTGGGTTTCGACACCGGGGTGCTGGTCACGGCCGTGGACCGGCAGGGCGAGATCGAGGCCGCGGCGGGGCTCGGCACCCCGCTGCTGACGGTCACCGAACCCACCGAGACCGCGACGGCGGCAGCGTTCGGCCACACCGCGATCCTGGCGGGCCGGCCCGGCAATGTCGCCGCGCTCACCGAGGTGGGCCGATTGTTCGGCCGCATAGCGCATCTCGTGGACGCGGTGGAGGATCTCGCCGAGGATCAGGCCCACGGGAAGTGGAATCCGCTGGTGGCCACGGGAACCGACGTTGCCGAGGCGCACCGGCTGTGCGCGGACGCCCTGCTGGGCATCGAATTGGCTTTGGCCGAAGTGGAATTCACCGATTCGCGGCTGATTCACAAACTGCTGAAGCACGAGCTGGGCCGCTCCGTGACCCGGACCTTCGGCGGCTCCACCTGCGCCGCTCACGGTTCGGTCGCCGCGCCGCAGTCGCGCTGGCGTCGGCGCGGCCCGGACCCGTGGGGTCCGCCGCCCGGTTACGGCGGTTACGGTTCCGCGCCCGGCTATTACGGGCGCGCGCCCCGCCGCCGCAGTGGCTGTTGCCTTCCGTGCTGTGAAGGCTGTATCTGCTGCGGCGAAGGCTGCTGTTGTTGCGAGGAATCCTGTTGCTGCTGCGAGGAATCCTGCTGCGACTGCTGAGGTCGCGCTTCGTTTCTCGCCTGCGGTGAGCCGCCCTCACCGGGTGGACGGCTCACCGTTCACGGGTCAGTGCGACGAGCCCGAGGCGGAGCCGGTCGGCAGGAAGCCGCCGATGCTTCCGGTGCTGAAGTTGGAGGAGCCGGACACGGTGGTGGTGGTGTCCAGGGTCCAGGTGCCGCAGCCGCTGGTGAAGAAGGCGACGTCGGTGCTCTTGATGGTGACGGTGGCGTTGCCGCCGACCGCGCCGCCGGCCTCGATGGTGCCGCCGGTGCCGCCCGAGAGGGAGGACAGGCGCGCCCAGGCGCACAGCTGGGTCGCGGTCGTGGTCTTATAGACGCCGGGCTGAATGTCGATGCCGACCTTGAAGGTGGAGTCGGAGCCGATGACGGTGGCCAGCGAGGCGTTGGCCGTGCCGGCCGAGGCCAGCAGGGCGGCGGCCGTGAGGGCCAGGCCGTTGGCCCAGAGTGCCTTGTTCATGGTGAAATCCTCAGGTATGTGAAACGAAAGCGTTTCGCAGGGTAATGGGTTTCCGGTCGGCCGGGAGGGTTTTCCGTAACCTGGCGTGAACGGCCATCGGCAGATTCCGGCCATCGACTGTCGGCCCGGGCGCGCACCGACCATGATGTGCTGTGTGGCAGGACAATTCGTTCCCATTCCCGATTGGTTCTCGCGGAATGATCAGGACTGCGGCATCGCTGTCGCCGACCTGACCGGGCAGGGCGTCCTGGACATCGTGGTTCTGAAAGTTGACGACCCCGCCGGTCAGAACAGCGGCAACTACCGGGTCGGCCACGCGCTCGCGGCGGACGGCACGGTCGGCAGCTGGGGACCCTGGCTGCCGGTGCCCGACTGGTGGGGCTGGGAGAACCAAGGCGTGGGTATCGCCATCGGCGACCTCAACGGCAACGGCCGCCCCGACCTGGTCGTCCTCCTCGTCGACAATCCCGCCGGACAGAACCAGGGCTACTTCCGCATCGGCCGCGACCTCGCCCCCGACGGCACCGTCACCGGCGGCTGGACTCCGTGGCAGCAGATCCCGGACTGGTGGGGCTGGGAGAACCAAGGCGCCAACATCTGCCTGACCCACCTCGACGGCGAACCGGTCCTGGTGGTCCTGGCCGTCGACAATCCCGACGGTCAGAACAGCGGCCGATTCCGGCTGGCCAAAGGCCTGGCCGCGGACGGCTCGGTCGCGCAGTGGACACCCTGGCTGTCGGTGCCCGACTGGTGGGGGTGGGAGAACCAGGGCGCGGGCCTCACCGTCGCCGATCTCGAGGGCGACGGCCGCCCCGAGCTCATCGTCTTCACCGTCGACCATCCGCGCAACGGCAACGGCGGGCTGTACACCGTCGGCTGGGGCCTGGACGGAACCGGGCACTGCGTGGACGGCTGGAGCCGCTGGTCCCGGGTGCCCGACTGGGGATTCGACGCGAATCAGGGCGCCGCCATCGCCCTGCTGCCCGGTGCGGGCGCGCTGCCGCGGCTGGTGGTTTCCACCATCGACCATCCCGCGGGCGGCAACACCGGATACCTGCGCGTGCTCGACCTCGACACCGATCTGGCCACCTCCGCGACCGAAGGCGCTTGGCGCATACTGGATTTCGACACCGAGGTGAATCCGGTGCACGCGGCGCTGCTGCACACCGGCGACATTCTGTTCTTCGCCGGCTCCGGCAACGACCCGGACCGGCTCGGCGCCCACGACTTCCGCACCCGCGTCTGGCACTACCCGGACCCGGGCTTGGACGCACCCACGACACCCATCGACCTGTTCTGTTCGGGGCAGGCGTTCCTGCCGGACGGCCGCGTGCTGGCCGCAGGCGGCACCGGTCAGTACGACCCGTTCTTCGGCCTGCGCGACACCCTGCTGTTCGACCCGGCGACGCTGACCTGGACCACTCAGCCCGACATGGACTACGGGCGTTGGTATCCCACGCTCGCGGCATTGGAAACCGGTGCGGTGGTGGCACTGTCGGGACTCGGTGCCGACGGATTCCTATCGGAGACACCGGAACTGTTCGACCCGCAGACCTTGACCTGGTCGAAACTGCCGATACCCGGCCCGATTCCGATGTACGCCCATCTGATGCTGCTAGCCGACGGCCGCGTCTTCTACACCGGCGGCCAGTACGGCACCAACAACGGTATGCGCCCGTCGATCTGGGACACCGCGACCGGCGCGGTCACCGAGGTTCCCGGACTCTACGATCCCGAATCGCGCAGCCAATCCACCAGCGTGCTGCTGCCGCCCGCGCAAGCGCAGCGCGTCATGATTCTCGGCGGCGGCACTGTCGACCCGCACGGCCCGGGAATGGCCTTGGCGGACACCCGCATCGCGGATCTGAGCACCGCCGCGCCCGCGTACCAGGCGGGACCGCCCATGACCTACCCGCGCATGCACGTGTGCGCGGTGGTCCTGCCCGACCGCACGGTGCTGGCCACGGGCGGTTCGGCAATGGAGGAAATGGCCGACGCGGTACCGCCCACCGGCGAAATCTACGACCCGGTCGCCGGAACCTGGACGCCCACCGCCCCGCAGCGGGTGGCGCGGCTCTACCACTCCGTCGCACTGCTGACCCCCGCAGGCACCGTGGTGACCGCCGGGTCGAACCCGCAACGCAAGACCGAGGAACTGCGCATCGAAGTCTTCTGGCCGCCTTACCTTTTCAAAGGCGCGCGCCCGGAGTTCGAGATGTCTTCGGGCCCCGTGGAATACGGTGCGACCCTGACCCTCGCCACGACCGCCGCGCTGCGCGAGGTGTCGCTGCTGCACCCCACGTCGTGCACCCACTCCTGCGACAACAACCAACGCTTGATCGACCTGCCGATCACCGCTACCAACCCGGGCACGATCTCGGTGGCCATGCCCTCGAATCCCGCGCTGGCCCCACCCGGCTGGTATCTCGTGGTCGTGGTGGACACCGGCGGTGTCCCGTCGGTCGGACAGTGGCTGCGATTGGGGCCGGGCGCGCCCGCACCGGTGTAGCTGCTGCGAATGGTCGCCAATCTCTGCTGATGGCACGTCTCCGGCACTACCGTGGAGTCATGACCGAGGAATATCGGCACCTGCTCGTCAAACGTGAGGGCGACACCGTCACCATCACCATGAACCGGCCTGATCGGCGCAACGCGCTGTCCGCCGATCACCTGACCGAACTGCTGGCCGCATTCCGCGCGGCGGGGGACACCGACGCCACCGGCATCGTGCTGGCCGCGGCGGGCCCGGTGTTCAGCGCGGGCCACGATTTCGCCGACGTCGCGGCGCGCGACCTGCTCGGCGTGCGGGAGCTGCTCACCCTGTGCCAGGAGGTCATGACCACGCTGGAATCGGTCCCGCAGGTGGTGATCGCCCGCGTGCACGGCCTGGCCACCGCGGCCGGCTGCCAGCTCGTCGCCTCCTGCGATCTGGCCGTCGCCGCCGACACCGCGGGCTTCGCCCTGCCCGGCGGCAAGGGCGGCTGGTTCTGCCACACCCCGGCCGTCCCCGTCGCCCGCTCGATCGGCCGCAAACGCCTGATGGAAATGGCCCTGACCGGCGACGTGATCGACGCCCGCACGGCCGTCGACTGGGGCTTGGTCAACTACGCCGTCCCCGCCGCCGACCTCGACACCGCCGTCGCCGACCTGCTCGCCCGCGCCACCCGCGGCAGCCGCGCGAGCAAGGCCCTCGGCAAACGCACCCTCTACGCCCAGCTCGACCGCCCCGAAGCCGACGCCTACACCCTCGCCCGCGAGGTCATGGCCGCCGCCGCCCAATTGCCCGGCGCCCGTGAGGGAATGGCGGCCTTCCTCGACAAACGCCCGCCGACCTGGACCGACTGACCCGCGACAGTGGGCGCTGCGGGGCGGGGGAGTGGATTCGGTGTCAGCACGGTGAAGACGCGCAATTCGGTGTTCGCCGAGCTCGGGGTACATGATCGCGGACAGCCCTTGGCCTACGCCCACCGCTTCGGCTGGGGCTGGGCTGGCTGAGGAGAGTCCGAGTCGCCCGGTATCGCACAAATATCCGGGTTTGCGGATATTGCAATCTGAACATGGGTTGCCGGGTGTGATGCGGCTGCCGCGACACCCGAACGACGGGCACGACGGCAAAAACCGCTAGGACGAGACGGACCCGAAGCGGGATTCGAAGGCGGCGCGATTGGCCGAGACGGGGGAGCGGTCCCAGACGGCGAACACCACTCGTTCGAATGTGGCGCCGTGCGCGCGCAACCCGAGGTCGAAGGCCTCGGCGACCTCGTTCGGGTCATTGCGGAACACGCCGCACCCCCACGCGCCGAGGATCAGTTCGCGGACCTCGTGGTGGGCGGCGACGGCCAGCACGCGTGCGGCGCGTTCGACGAGGATGTCGCGGACCTCGACCGGGTGGCCCGAACGATCGGCGAGCGCACCGGCATTCGGGGCGGGCGAGGTCAGGAACGAGGTGGTGAAGGGATGGGCGTCGAGCGCGCCGGCGTCGTCGCGGATGACGGGCACCTCGGGGGAGAAGATGACGCGGTGGCTGTAGCGCAGATCGTCGGAGGCGCGGTGGGCCTCGTAGTAGCGGGGTGTTTCGAGCAGGCAGCGGTAGAGCAGGGCGCTGCGGCACAGGTCTTCCTCCTGGGCGCGGGCGCCGCGCAGGTACCCGCCGCCGGGGTTGCGGGCGGAGGCGAAATTGAGGACGGCGAGGCGATTTCCGCCCTCGCGGTGCAGGCGGCGCGCGGCTTGGACGCTGCCCTCGCCGGTGACCTCGAGGCGTCCGGTGAACGGTCCGGTGACCGGTGTGTAGATGTTGTCGCCGGGTTCGTGGCAGACGGTCCAGGAGCGGGCTTCGGCGAGCGCGTCGCTGATGTCGACCAGGGTTCCGTCGGCAGTCCGGTAGGTGCCGAGGGCTGCGATCTGCTCGTTCTCGGTGGCGATTTGCTTTGGGCTGGTACTCATTTCAGTGACCTTACGGATCGTCCCGGCATCCGGCATCCGATTTTTAGTCGCAGACACCAATACTGGTCGGCGTAATGGGAGGCATGGGATTGTCGGGCTCGCCGCCTACGATGTGGCCATGAGCGGCTCCCAGCGTTTGCGGATCGTCCCGTCGCAGTTCGCGGTGGATCATCTGCCGAATACCGCGTTCCCGGAAGACGACGAGTGGATCGCCCTGGTGCGAGCGCCGGAGGGCCTCACCGTGATTCGCGAGGCGCCGGCGTGGGCCGAGGGGGAGACCTGGAAGGGCTTCTACGGTGTGGACGCCGGAAGCCTCAATGCGCCGGGCACCTTGCTGGCGTTGATCGGCCCGCTCGCGGAATCCTCGATCCCGGTGTTCGTCGCCTCCACGTTCCATGCGGACCTGGTGCTGGTTCCGGCGCATCGGCTGGAGGAGGCGTCCGCGGTGCTGCGGGACGCGGGGCATCGCCTGGCGGACTGAGCATGCGCCAAATGTTGTGGCCGTGAGCCGCCCATATTACTGTCTACGTACGTAGAACGTATGAATGCCGCGCCGAGGTGAGGAGACGTCGGACGTGAGTGCACGAGGCTTCGGAGATCTGGAAACGGTCATCATCGAACGCATCTGGGACCGTCCCGGCAAGACGACGGTCCGCGAGTTGTTCGACGAACTGGCCGCCGAGCGCGACATCGCGTACACCACCGTCATGTCCACCATGGACAACCTGCACCGCAAGGGCTGGCTGGAGCGCGAGCGAGTCGGCAAGGCCTACCGCTATTGGGCCAGTCTCAGCCGCGAGGAGTACAGCGCCCGGCTCATGCGCGAGGCGCTGGGCAGTGGCGGCCGCTCGGATCTGGTGCTCGCGCATTTCGTCGAGCAGATGAGCGCCGAGGAGTCCGAGGGCCTGCGTGCGGCCTTGCGCAAACTCACGCGCGGCAAGCGCTGATCGTCCGGGGTATCGGCCCCGCGGTTTCGGTGTGCCACCCCGCTGCCGGCTGTCGACGGTGAGCGCGCGGGTTCGGCGTGTCGGTGTGGCCGATGGCGTGAACCCCATGCGTGTCCTGTCCTTTTGCCCTGAATTCGCCCCGCACGGACGTGAACCCGATCACCAGGTGTCTACGCAGTACGTACGTAGATAGTAGATTGTTTCGGGAACGTGTCAACGCCATTCCGGGAACATCACCCGGCACGGCGAAAGCGACGGCCGGACAGCCGGATTCGGACAGGAGGTGCGGCGGTGTTCCGTGGCGGCGGGTCGGGCCGGTTGCTGTGGGCACTGCTGTTCTCGATGCTGGTGCTGGTCGCCGCGGTGACCGATTGCGCGGCCGGTGCGGGCGCCGACCACACCCCCGCCCTCGGCCCGGCGCCCGTCGTGGGCCCAGCCGGTGATCGGCACGCGCCGCAAGGCGAATCCGCGCACTGTGACCCGCATGTCGAGCACGCCATCCGGACGGCCGAACCCGGCGGCGAACACGCCCCCGAGACCACCCCGGATCGGGTGATGCCGACGCCCGGCATCGCTGCCTCGGACCTCATCACCGCACTCCACGGTGAACGCGGACCGCCCGGCGGTGTCGTCGGCGGCCGAATGCTGTTGACGCGCTTGTGTATCGCCCGACGCTGACCGGTCAGCGGCAGGCCGGGGCCCTTCGCCCCGTGCCGGAGCCCGTTGCCGTGCACGTCATGCCGCCGATCGCGGCGGTCCGATACCGAAAGCGACAGCAATGGACCGAGGTCTGCTCGACGAATTCGACACGCTCACCACCAGCTCCGGGCTGCCCCTCCTGGCCCGGGAACCCCGCGCCCTGGTGGGCAATACGCCGGTGCTGTGGGTGGGGGAGCCCTTCGCGCCAGAAGGCCGCGGCTTCTGGGCCAAACTCGAGGGCCGCAATCCGGGCGGCATGAAGGACCGGCCCGCCCTGCACATGGTGCGACGCGCCCGCGAACGGGGAGCGCTCGCGCCGGGCGCCCGGATCATCGAATCCTCCAGCGGCACACTGGGACTGGGATTGGCCCTGGCGGGTCTGGTATACGGGCACCCGGTGACGGTGGTGACCGATCCGGGCCTGGAACCGATGGTCGCGCAGCTGCTCGCGGCCTACGGCGCGCGGGTGGAGCTGGTGGCCGATCCGCATCCGGTCGGCGGCTGGCAGCAGGCACGCCGCGACCGTGTGCGCGAACTACTGGCCGCCGAACCCGGCGCGTGGTGCCCGGACCAGTACAGCAATCCCGACAATGTGGATGCCTACGAATCTCTCGCCCGGGAACTGATCGAACAGCTCGGCGGCGTGGACGTTCTGGTCTGCGCGGTCGGCACCGGCGGTCATTCCGCGGGCATCGCGCGCGCCCTGCGCCGCACCAATCCGTCCCTGGCGCTGATCGGCGTGGACACGGTGGCCTCCACCATCTTCGGCCAGCAGGCCGGCCCCCGCCTCATGCGCGGCCTGGGCTCCAGCATCCACCCGCACAATGTCGACTACCCGGCCTTCACCGAAATCCATTGGGTGGCACCGGCCGAAGCGGTCTGGGCCTGCCGGACCCTGGCCTCGGGCTACCTGTCCAGCGGCGGCTGGAGTGTCGGCGCGGTCGCGCTGGTGGCCGGGTGGGCCGCCCGCACCCGGCCTGTGGGCGCCCGGATCGCCGCCGTCTTCCCCGACGGGCCGCACCGCTACTTCGACACCGTGTACAACGACTCCTATTGCGCCGCACACGGACTGCTCGGCGCGACGCAACCCGTGGGTCCCGACGAGATCGCCCACCCGGGCGAGCGGCAGGTCGAGCGCTGGACTCGCTGCACCACGGTTGTCGACCCCCGGATACCGCAGTCCGACACCGCCCCGGGGTCGCTGTCGTGAGTGTCCTGACGAAGTTTCGCGGGTTCGACCGGGCCGCGCAGCTGCTCATGGTCAACCAGTTCGGCATCAACCTCGGCTTCTACATGCTCATGCCCTATCTGGCCGGATACCTTTCGGGGCCACTGGGTTTGGCGGCGTGGGCGGTCGGGCTGGTGCTGGGCGTGCGCAACTTCTCGCAGCAGGGCATGTTCCTGGTGGGCGGCACGCTGGCCGATCGGCTCGGCTACAAACCGCTGATCGTGGCCGGATGCCTGCTGCGCACAGCCGGGTTCGCACTGCTGGCGTTCGCGTCGGACCTGCCGAGTCTGATCATCGCCTCGGCGGCGACCGGATTCGCGGGGGCGCTCTTCAATCCGGCGGTGCGCGCCTACCTCGCCGCGGAGGCCGGCGAACGGCGGGTCGAGGCGTTCGCGGTCTTCAACGTCTTCTACCAGGCGGGCACCCTGGGGGGCCCGCTGGTCGGATTGGCGTTGCTGGCCTTGGATTTCCGGGTGACGGCCGCCGCTGCGGCGGTGGTGTTCGCGGCACTCACCGTGGCGCAGTTGTTCGCGCTGCCCGCGCGGCGCTCGGCCGAACCGGCGGTGCGGACCTCGGTGCTCGAGGATTGGCGCACGGTGGTGGCCAATCGCCGGTTCGTGGCGTTCGCGGTGGCCATGGTCGGCTCGTACGTGCTGTCGTTCCAGGTGTATCTGGCGCTGCCGTTGCAGGCCGAATACCTGGCGGGAGCCCGGGCGCAGACGGTCACCTCTGCGTTGTTCGTGATCTCCGGCGTCGTCGCGGTGGCGGGCCAGCTGCGCATCACCGCCTGGTTCCGCAGTCGCTGGGGTACCGGGCGCGGCCTGGTGGTGGGGGTGTCACTGCTGGCGGTGTCGTTCCTGCCGCTGGCGATCCTGCCCTCCGCCAAGCCATTCGGCGGTGCGCTCGCCCTGGGTGCGCTGCTGCTGGCGGCGGCGGTGCTGGCGGTGGGCACGGCGGCGGTGTTCCCGTTCGAGATGGACACCGTGGTGTCGTTGTCGGGCAATCGGCTGGTGGCCACGCATTACGGCTTCTACAACACGATCGTCGGTATCGGGATTCTGATCGGGAACCTGGCGACGGGCGCGCTGCTGGGTGCGGCCCACGCCGTGGGTGCGGACTGGGCGGTCTGGCTCGGTTTGGTGGTGATCGGCGCGATCGCCGCCCTCGCCCTGGCCGCCTTGGACCGTTCCGATCGCGTGCCTACGCAAGGTGGCCGCCATCGAAAGCAAGCCGGGCATCGGCCCGTGCCGACCGGCCGCCTGATCGACTACCCCACGCAGCCGCTGCCCACGCGGCGCTGACCTCGCCGATCGCCGCCGTCCAGGGAGCTCAGACCACGCAGACCTGGATCCCGATGGCGGTGGCGATCAGCGCGGCCACCGGAATGAACATGGCCGTGAGCGTCGCCGCCACGGCCACGGCGCGGGTGTGCGCTCGGACCGCCTGCGCCGGTTCGGACAGGCGGCGTACGCGGGGGAGCAGCGCCGCCTGCGTGGTGGCGGGCGGCTCGGGCAGCTCCGACAGTGTCAGCAGCGCCTGCAGCACGGTCTCGCGGCCGTGGATGCGCGCGGCCGCGTCGTCGGCGAGCATCTCCAGCAGCCGCGCGATCTCGGCCGCGCCGACGGTGAACAGTTCGATCCGCGGCAGCACCGTGGCCAGTCCCCGGGTGAGGGTGAGCAGCAGGTGGTGGCGTCCGGTCAGGTGGGCGCGCTCGTGGGAGAGGACCGCGTCGAGGTGGCGGTCGTCGAGGGCGGTGAGCACGCCGCGACTGACGACGATCGTATGAGGTTTGCCCGCAACGCAATACGCGGCGGGATGGTCCACATCGAGCACGACGGCATCCAAGTCGGGGTGGTGGCGACCGGCCAGGCGGGCCATGCGCGCGTGCTCGATGCTGGTGCGGCGCGCCCGCAGCAGCGTGGCGCACAGCCGCAGCGCCACGGCCAGGCCCGCCAGTGTGGCGAATCCGGACAGGATCAGCAGTCCGGTCTGCAGGTGCCGTCCGTAATGGCCGACGGCCGCGTCGTGCAGGTGCAGCAGGCAGCTGTCGAGGAAACGGGCCGGGAGCAGGGTGATCTTGTGGGTGCCGATGTCGATGACGATGATGGCCACCGTCACCGTCCAGGCCAGCACCGTGGATGCCATCACTGCCAGCCAGGCCGCTACCGCTAATCGTGGCGTGGTGCCCGAGGCGCTGATGCGGCGCAGTACGCGCGGCGCGAGCACCGTCACGGCGAATCCGTAGAGCAGCAGGCAGACGGCAACGCTCATCGGCCCACCCGCCATCGCGCGGCCCGCATTCGATCTCCTCCCGTGGAATCCGCCCGAGTGTAGGGGGCAAAACTGAGGACAGCCTTACTGCCGCGTTCGAACGGGGTGTGGGTGTGGGCGTTGCCACCACGCACTTGCGGGCGGCCCCGGATCTACGGTATTACGTATCTACGTAGTTGATACGTAGATAAGCCGGGTGTCGCACTCATCGACGGCACCGGGACGCCGACCGGAACCGGCGTCGACCACGGGTGAGGCGGGGCAGCACAGCGAGCAGGCCCGGCCTCACCCGCGGTCACCGGTCGCGGCCCAACGCCAGCGCCGCCGCCTCGATCGCCGCCTCGTCCAGCAGCACCGTGTTCGCGGCCGGACCCAGCGGCACGAAACTGTCCGCACTGGTGACCCGCGCCATCCGGCCCTCGAATCCGGCATCCAGCAGCGCCGTGCACACCGCCTCGGAAACGCCTCCGCTGCGGCGGGTTTCGTCGGCGATCAGCACCCGCCCGGTGGCACGCGCATGGTCGAGGAGATCCGCCACCGGCAGCGGCGCCAGCCAACGCAGATCCAGCACCCGGGCATGCATGCCGCGCTCGGCCAGCCGCCGCGCCACCCGCAGACTCATCGGCACGCCATTGCCGAAGGTCGCGATCGTCAGATCCGCGCCCGCGCCATACACCCGGGCCCGCCCGATCTCGGCATGGCGCACACCGGAAATCGGCGCCAGCCAGCCGCCGTCGCCGCCGCGATACAGGTCCCGCGTGTGATACAGCGCGATCGGCTCCACGAACACGCACACCCGGCCGTCCACCCGCGCCGCTGCTACACACGTGCGCAGCATGGCCGCGGCGTCATCGGCGCGGGAGGGCACCGCGAGCACCAGACCGGGGATATCCCGCAGCGCGGCAAGGGAATTCTCATTGTGGAAGTGGCCGCCGAACCCCTTCTGATAGGCCAGCCCCGCGATCCGCACCACCACCGGATTGCGGTAGCGCCCGCCGGAGAAGAACGACAGCGTCGCCGCCTCCCCGCGCAACTGATCCTCGGCATTGTGCACGTACGCCAGATACTGGATCTCCGGAATCGGCACGAACCCGGCCAGGCCCGCCCCGAGCGCGGTGCCGAGCACGCTCTGCTCATCGAGCAGGGTGTCGAAAACCCTTCGCCCGCCGAAACTCTGCTGCAAGCCTTTCGTGACCCCGTACACCCCACCCTTGCGGCCCACGTCCTCCCCGAACACCAGCACATCCGGATCCCGCGCGAGCAACTGCGCGAGGGTCTGGTTGATCGCCTGCGCCAGGGTGAGAGCCTCGCCTGAATCCGGGGGTGTCTCCGAGACGTTTGAGTTCGCCGTGCGCAAGGCGTCGGTGCGTACGAGTGCCGGTCGGGCCGGCGCGAGCGGCGCGGTGACCTCGGCCGCCGTGCTCAATTTCGGTTCCAGGCTGACCTTTTCGGCCGCCTCGGCGACATGAGCGCCGATCTCGTCGTAGCGTCGGATGACCTCGTCGGCCGTCGCGACCCCCGCGGTGACAAGCAGTCGCGCGGTGGCGGTCACCGGGTCGCGCCGCAGGTCGGCGGCGATATCGGTGGCGCGGCGGTAGGCCGATTCGACATCCGAGCCCGCGTGTCCGAGCAGGCGCACGGTGCGCAGCCGCAGGAAGGCCGGTGTGCGGTGGGCGCGAACGTGATCGGCGGCCGCGGTCGCCGCCGCCAGCGCTGCGGGCAGGTCCGTGCCGTCGGCGTCGAAGTACTTCAATCCGGGGCGGGTCCCGTAGGCCTGTTCGATCCAGGTGCGCGGGGTGGGCACGCTGATACCCAAGCCGTTGTCCTCGCACACGAACAGGATCGGCATGGGCACACCCTGATGCGCGGTGTGGATCGCGGTATTGATCGCCCCCGCCGCGGTCGAATGATTGGCCGAGGCGTCACCGAAACTGCACACCACCACCGCGTCCGCCGGCCATTCGGTGCGCAGATGCAGCTGGGCGGCCCGATCGAGGGCGAAAGCCAGCCCGACCGCGCGCGGCAGGTGCGAGGCGATGGTGGAGGTCTGCGGAATGATGTGCGCGGGTTTGCTGCCGAAAACCTTGTGCCGCCCACCGGAAATCGGGTCCGCCGCCGCGGCGGTCACGCCGAGCAGCACATCGCGGATCGGATCCAGGCCGGGCACCCGCCGGGCCCGCTCCACGAAGAACGCGCCCGACCGATAGTGCAGCAGCGCCGGATCGGTGACCCGCAATGCCGCCGCGACCGCCGCATTGCCCTCGTGGCCCGACGATCCGATGCTGTAGTACCCGCGCCCTTCCCGGCCCAGTCGCCGCGCGGCCAGGTCCAGGTGGCGGGAGGTGGCTTGGCTGTCGAACAGTTCCAGACAGCGCTCGCCGGTGAGTCCGGAGGCGGTGTCGATCGTGTCCTGCGGGGCGCGCGCCGGTCCCGGCGTCGTCGCGGCGGTTTCCGCGCGAAACCACTGATCCAGAGCCGCTGCACCGTCGTCGATGACACCCTCCCGAATGCCCGTGTCGTTTCCGCAGGGAACTCAGCGTAGATCTCGAGCGGCGTCGCCTGCGGCAATATCGGATCCGTCGGCCAGTCCGGCCGGACTGCCGCGAATCAGCCCGGCCGGAGGCGGTTTTCACGATGTCGCCGGACGGCCGGGAGTGAACCGTCCGGCGACGCCGTGCTACTTGCTCGAGCCGGTGCCGCCGAGCAGCGAGCCGAGGCTGCCCGTCCCGCTGCCGGTGTCGACCGCGCCCGGCGCGGCGGAGACCACCACGGAGGCCCGGTCGGAGGAGGCGTTCACCGTGCCCGCGCCCGAGTACTCGGCGGTCAGGGTGCGCTGGCCCGCGGTGGCCGGGGTCCACTGGATGGTGGCGGTGCCGTCACCGGAGACCTGGGCGGTGCCCACGACGGTGTTGCCGTCCTTGAAAGTGACACTGCCACCGGCGGTTCCGGGCTTGACCGTCGCGCTCACCGCGACCGCCTTGCCGACCTGCGCACCCGACACGGGGGCCAGCGTGGTGGTCGAGGCGGTGTTCTGGACCGGCGCCTCGGCGACGCTGACCTGCGTGGTGGTCGAGGATCCGGTGACGCCGTCGCGTCCGGAGAAGGCGGCCGTCAGGGTGTGCGCGCCCGCCGCGGCGGGGGTCCACTGGTAGGCGGCGGTGCCGTCGTTGCCGACCGGGACGATGGCCAGGGAGGTGTCGCCGTCCTTGATCTCGACGGTGCCGCCCGCCGCGGCCGGGTTCACGGTGGCGGTCAGCGTGGTCGCCTTGCCGACCTGCGCGCCGGAACCGGCGGCCAGGCTCACCGTCGAGGTCGCGTTCTGCTCGGAGACCTGCGCGGTGACGTTCGCGGACTTGGAGCCGCCGGCGGCCGCGGTGCCGACGTACTGGGCGGAGAGGGTGTGGTCGCCCTTCACCGCGGGGGTCCACTGGAAGGTTGCCGTACCGGCCGCGTCCAGCGTGCCTGAGCCGATCTTGGTTGTGCCGTCGTAGAAGTCGACCGGGTCGCCGGCCGAGCCGCCGGTGACGGTCGCGCTCAACGTGGTCGCCACCCCGACCCGGGCATTGCTGACCGCGGCCAGCGTGGTGGTGGTGGCGTTCTTGCCGACCGTGATGGAGGGACCCTTGGTGCCGTAGTTGCCCGACCCCAGCGACCCGCCGTAGTCCATGCCGCTGGTCAGGGCCGCGCCGCGGGCGCAGTCGTGGCCGACCTTGTACTGGACGGTGAAGATGGGGGAGCGGTGGAATCCGGGGCGGTTCTGAACCGACCAGTCGGTGACGCCGAACGACACCCGCACATACCCGTACCCGTTGCCCTCATCGGCCTTGACCTCGGGATCGGCATACGGGTAGTCGCCGTCGTTGCCGGTCATCTTGGCCGAGCCCGTGACGTAGGTCAGGCACGCGGCGTGCCGGTCCTTGATGTTGTAGATGAATTCGTCGGTCCAGCTGGTGCGTTCGAACTTGGTGCTGACCGTGACGGTGTCGCCCTCGGCGGGAGTGGTGTTGCTGACCGTGCGGGTGAACTGCGAGGAGCCGTCGCTCCAGGTGATCGTCCCCGCGTCCGCCTGGGCCACGCCGGCGCCGAACAGTGCCAGCGCGCCCGCCGCGGTGGTGGTCGCGGCGCAGGCGGCCACGCCGCGTGCAATTACTCTGTGTGCCATGGATTTCCTAGTGTTCGATGGGCTACGCACGCGGAGCTGGTCCTCGGCGTGAGTGAACATTAGGGTCGCCGGGGCGTCCATCAGAAACACTAAAATGTGGCTATTTCACAATATTCTGTTGTCAGTCGGCCATACATAAAACGCACTCTCGCGCAGTGTTTTCAGGCAATGGCACAAAGCGTCAGAGCGGCCACGCACCCTTTCCCATCAGGTCGGCGATCAATGCCGCGATATTCCAGGCGTCGTCCCCGCCGCGATGATGGGTCCCCTCCAGCGGCAACCCCGCCAGCCGCAGCGCACCCGCCATCCCGTACCGGCGCCGAGTCTCGCGGGCGGCGGAAAATGCCAATTTGGCATTGGTGTGCACACTGCCGAACGGATAGCGCACCCCCGTCCCCTCACATTGCGCGAGGAACTGCTTGCGGTCGTAATCGCCCCAACTGGCCCACGGCCGCGAATCCGCATGGAATTCGGTGCGCAGCAGCGCACACGCCTCGGCGAAGGTGATGCCCGCACCCACTTGCTCCGGAGTAAGGGTGGTCAGCTGCGTGCAGAATTCGCTCACCGAGGAATGCTCGGGCCGCACCAGAATGCTGTGCCGGCTCACCCGCTCCCGCGTCACGGTATCGAGCACGCACAGCCCGATCTCGATGATCTCGCTGGGCTGCCCCGGCGGATTGGGGCCCTCCCAGCAGGTGGCCTCCACATCCACCACATTCAGGAATCTCGTATTCATGCGACCGGACGCTAGCGCGCCGATACCGTCCGGCGACAACGATTTTCAGGGGCCTCAGCGGGGGTCGGGCGGAACCGGACTCACTCCGCGCGCAGCTTCAACCCCGTGTTGTTGCCCGCATTGCGCAAGGTCAGGACGTCGGAATCGATGGTGGCCTTGGTTTTTCCGTCCAGCGCGCCCAGCACCTGCTGCTCGACCTCCATCACCTCCGGAGCGCACATCATGCGGGTGGTCGCGATGGTGAAGGTGACGTCGTCGCCATCGATCACGGCCGAGCCGGTCATGGTGTTACAGCCCGCGGTGCCCGACACCTTGCCGTCGGGGGTGATGGTGAGGGTGGGGCGAACCTCGTCCAGGGTCACCGAACGCACCTCGGCGTCGGTGCGCAGCAACGTGTTCACGACCCAGGTGGTGCCGACCAGTGGCTTGTCGGGGTGAGCGGCCTTGCGGTCGAGCATGGTCACCGTCGCGCCGTTGCCTTTCAACGTCAGGGTGTCACCGGACAGGGTCCAGGTCGGCTGCGAGTGCAGCAGCCCGGCCTGCCATTCGTCGGCGCCCATCACATCACCCGGGCACGCCGTCATCGTCGAGGCCAGTTCGCCGACCTGCAAGGTGTTGCCTTGCAGGTCGACGTGCCCGTTGGCGGTGTTGCAGCCCGAGGTCGCCGAGATCCGGCCGCCCTCGACGAAGGTCAGCGTCAGCGGCCCGCCACCCGGAATCGGGGTGCCCGACACCGCGGTCGAGACGAATGTGCGGCCGGTGAGCGAGGCGGGCGGGTTCTCGGTGCCGCTGCTGGACGAGCAGCCCGCGGCGGCAACGACGGTCAGTGCGAGCAGAATCGGAATACGAGTTGCCGGCATGCGCCCGATCGTACGGCCGTTACACTGGCATCCCGAGCGCCGACGCGAGGGTCTGCCCGATCGTGTTCACGAACGCCGTGATCGCACCCGGGTCCAGAATGCCGGAATAGACGTCGCGGTTGTGGCAGCCCTCCGGCGCCGGAACACCGTTGAGGCGATCGTTGAGCCACAGCGCCGCGCTCGCGGTATTCGACACCGCCGCGATGCCGTGCTCGCTGAACAGGTCCCGCGTGTACTGCACGCGGGCGCGCGGGTCGTGGCAGTAAATGTCATAAGTGTTGTCGACCGCGTTGAGCGGCATCACCTCGTCGAAGGTGCCCTCGTAGATGTAGAGCGGTGCGGTCGGCGTCCCGCGATGCCCGAGGCTGAGCTCGTCGAGCACCGGCTGCATCTCCGGCGCCAGCATCGGATCGCCGGGATAGTCGAACAGGCCCTTGATGTTCACGAACGGGAACGCCGCGAATTGCAGGGCCACGCACTGGTTCTCGTGCACCATCCGCGCCGCCTTGCCCAGCGGGTTCATGTGGTCGGCGATGAACCGATCCACCTGCGGATACTCCCGGGCCACCCCGAACAGCCCGCCCAGCACCGCGCCGCCGAAGCTCGAGGTGCCGTTGTTGTAGTCGATGGCGGCGCGGATATCGGCCATCAGACCGCCCGCGGCCGCCCCGGCCAGATCGATCTCCGATGCGTAGGTCGGCTGCAGTTCGGCGGCGTGCGCGGTCGGGATCGCGCCGCCCGAATAGCCCCACATGGTGACGCGGGTGTCGGTGCCGGGCAGTCCCGCAGGGTCGAAGCGTTCGGCCGCGCGAATCCCGTCGAGGGTGATGCGCCCGCCCAGCGGTCCCACCGCGTAGGCCGCGTTCGGGCCCTCGTGATCGGGGATCACCACCGCGTGCCCGAGCTGCAACATGGCCTGCACCTCGACGAATTCGGCTTCCATCACCGGATTCAGCGGATTGGGCAGCGACCCCGTGCGCAAGGTGTAGGAGGGTGCGCAGTTCACCGACAGGGAATCCTCGGCCATCTGGAACGAGACCAGCCCGCGCTGTCCGCTCGGCGCCGCCCGATGCGGCACCACGACCGTGGCCACCGCCGCGATCGGGCCGCCGCGGGTGTCGGTGCTGCGGAAGGACAGCTGCCAGGCGTCGGCATTGAGCGGCAGCACCCACAGGTTGGCCGGCGTCACCTGCCGCGCCGCCAGGATCTCGCCGGGTTGCGCGGCCGCCACCCGCGCCGGATCCGGTTGGTAGAAGCCCGGATCCAGATACGGCGGTGCGGGCGGGATCGGAAACGGCAGGCCCGGCTGCACCGGAACCGGGTCGGCCGCCGCTGTCACCGCCGGGCAGATCGCCACGGTCATCCCCGCCGCGACCGCCACACACGCCCGGACGATCGTCCTGGTCCCCGCTGTCATATCGAACTCCTCCACGCCGCTGCGGCGGCCGCGTACCCACCGCTCAAGAAAGAGAGTGGATATTTCCTAAGTTGCGCGGCGACCCTACGTCGGCCGTGGCGAATGTGTCAACGGTCACCCCGGGCCGGATGTTTGCTGCGCGTGTTCACGGGGCAGGATGGGGTGTCGTGAGCGAAGTTTCCCGCCCGCGGCGCACCCAACAGGAGCGCCGGGCAGCCACGGTGGCCAAGCTGGTGGACGCCACCATCGCGGCCATCGGTGAGGTCGGCTATCAGCGCACCACCGTGCAGGAGATCTGTGGCCGCGCCGGACTATCCGCCGGCGCCATGTTCCGCCAGTTCGACACCCGCCTGGACCTCATCGTGCGCACCGCCGAGGAGATCTTCGCCCGCCAGCTCGTCGGCTACCGCGTCACCATGGAACAGCTCGGCGCCCAGGACAATCCGCTCGACGTCGCCCTCCGCTTCCTGCGCCAGGCCCAGCAGTCCACCCACACCCACTCGCTGCGCGAGATCTTTCTGGCCGCCCGCTCCGACACCGAACTCCGCGACCGCATCGCCCCCATCGCCGAGAACTACTACCGCGAGATCGTCGCCGCGCTCGAGGCCAGCGGTGTCCTCGCCGATTTCCCCGCCGACCTCCGCGAACCCATCTTCTTCATGATGCTGCACCTGTTCTCCGGCGAAGCCGTGGTCCGCGGCGTCTACCAACGCCCCGACCTCGACGTCACCGTGCTGCGCCTGGTCGAGGACATGCTCGCGGTCTACGCCGCCCACACCGCCGCCCCGAACTGACGGTGCGCCGGAGTTGACCTTGCCGCTACGTCAACTCCTACCGTCGACCCCATGAGCGAACACCCCGCCATCGACCGCACCATCTACCCCATGCCCATGTTCGCCACCTTCCAGGTGCGCGACATCGCCGCCACGACGGCGTTCTACGAGGCCGCCGGATTCGTCGCGCTGGCAACCATTCCCGGCGAGAACGGCCCGGCGGTGGTGCACCTGCGCCGCATGAAGTACCAGGACCTGCTGCTCGTCCCCGGAGAGCCCATTGCCGGCAGCACCACAATCAGTTTCTCCGCGGGCGGCGAAGACCTCGCGACCCTCGCATCCACCCTGCGCGCCTTCCCCGGCGTGACGATCACCGGCCCCGCCGACACCGCGTGGTACACCAGCGATGTCACCATCACCGACCCCGACGGCAACCGCGTCATCCTCACCGCACCCCGCCTGGCCGAACTCGACGAGGCCAAGCAGTGGGCGGCCACATTCGAGGGCGACTGGGCCGGCAAGCAGTAACGGGAGACCTTCGTGGAGTGGACGATCCAGCAACTGGCCGACAGCGCCGGCGTAACCAGCCGCACCCTGCGCCACTACGACGAGATCGGCCTCCTCCCACCCGCCCGAGTAGGCCACAACGGCTACCGCTACTACGACACCGACTCCGTCGCCCGCCTCCAGCGCATCCTCCTGCTGCGCGAACTCGGCCTGAGCCTCCCCGCCATCGCCGAAATCCTCGACCGCCCGTCCGAGGAGGACCCGACCGACGCTGAGGACACCGCGCTCCTGGCCCACCTCCGATTCCTGGAAGCCGAACGCGCCCGGATCGACGACCGAATCCGGGCCCTACGCCACACTATTGATACTCGCGCAGGCGCCGAAGGCTCCCTCCAAATGATGCTCGAAGGCTTCAACGACCCCTACCGCGACGAAGTCATCGCCCGCTGGGGCGAAGCCGCGTTCGAGGCAAGCAACCAGTGGTGGCACGCCAAATCCCTACAACAACAACGCGAATGGAAACGCGACCTCGACGACATGATCGCCACCTGGATCACCACCTGGAAATCCGGCCACACCCCCGACTCCACCCCCGCCCAATCCCAAGCCGCCCGCCACATCGCCTGGTTCCGCACCATCCCCGGCACCCCCTTGGCCAACGGCGACCGAGACCGCTCCATCGCCATGGTCACCGCCATGGCCGACCTGTACGCCGACGATCCCCGCTACGCCGCCGCCTACGGCAACCCGAATTGCGCTGCCTTCGTACGAGATTCGCTCAAGGAATACGTACGCCGCTCCTTGTGACGCCCACGACGGACAGGACCGCGTCGCCCTCGCCGAATGGAGCTTCCAGAAACGGGCGGCCGGAAAATCGGTTGTATAGCGTCGGTGATCCTGCGAATGTGGTTACACCGCACGCTCGACCGAGCGGCGGTGAAGATGGAAGGTTCCGGCCTGTGGGGGCCAGCCGGTCTTGAAAACCGGAGGCGGGCATTGTGTCCCGGGGGTTCGACTCCTCAGCTTTCCGCGATGGAAGATAAACCGGTCGGGCCGGCCGGAACCCGTTGCTAGCGGTGTTGAGCCTCCGGGCTTGGGATTCGAGTTCTCTGTCTTCCGCAAGGTCCGCCATATGGCGGACCGTTGGAGCGGTGTGGCGCAGTCAGGGAGCGCGGTGGGCTCATAATCCACAGGTCGTCGGTTCGCATCCGGCCACCGCCACCAACCGGTCGAGCACATGGTGTGCACGGAGGCTGTAAACCTCCCGCCTTCGGGCACAGGTGGTTCGATTCCATCCGGCCGGACTCATGGCGTAGTTGCTCTGTCGGGATGGGCAGCCTGATTTTCACTCAGGAACCACGTCGGTTCGACTCCGACCTACGTCACTCGAGTCAGCTTTCGCGTGCGAGAACCTATTTCTCGCAGGCGATTCCGTCGCCATCGCGATCGAGCCCGGATCGGTAGCCGGGTTCCCCGCGTCGAATCGGCGCCGCACCCGCCCGCTTGGCCTCGGCGCAACTGCCGTAGTACACCGAGGGCGCGCTGGTGGTCTGGGGCGCTGGGGCAGCAGCGGGCGGCGGTGCGGGTGCGGGTGCGGGAACCGGTTCGGGGGCGACGGACGGCTGCGCGGCCGGCGTCGTCGGGGCGGGGGCAACGAACGGCACGGGAGCGGGCGGCAGCACGGGGTCGGCCGCCGTGCTCAACGTCGGAAGCTCCGAGGTGACCGTGGTCGTCGGCGTCGGTGTCGTGCTGCTGGGAGGTGCGGTGGTCGTGGTCACTCGGACCGTAGTCGCCGGCCAGGTGGTGACACCTGCGGGAGACGATGACGCCGGTCCGCAGCCCGCCATCAGTGCCGTGCCGACCGTGGCGGCGGCGATTACCGGGATGCTGCGAGGTAGCAATCGCAAAATGTGGCTGTTCATGGTCGGAGACCCTGCGCTGAATCGCTGCGGCTGTACACCTTTCAGCAACCGCTTGGCACTATATGTCCCCAGTACCCGGGCCTTCGTGGCATACCGGGCGCGATGAGAGACAATTGATCATGCGCACTTCCACGGTCGTTGTGCTCGCCGTCGCCGCCGCGGTGCTGGTCGCCACACACGCGACCTCGATCTACTGGGTGCTGTGGGCGGCTCTGGTGGTGGCCGCGACCACGGTCTGGCTGGTCCGGCGATGATGACCATCGAGGAATTCATCGCACGCCGCATCAACCGGCAGCAGGCAGCCGCAGAATTCGCGCAGAATCTCGAACACGACTTCCGCGACAGCGGCCGCGAAATCAAATACCAGTGGGTGCGCCTAGTACGCCCCAAAGGCGTCCGCAGCGCCCCATCGGAGGTCTTCATCCCGGGCGCATTGACCCCGCACGAGACTCTGCGACAACTGGCAGTGCTGCGGCTGATCTTCCACGAGCACACCCCGGACGCAGACCGCCGATGCACCCACGATTCGGTGGCCTGGCCCTGCCCGACCGTACGTTCGATCGCTGCCATTTGGTCCGATCACCGTGACTACCGCTCCGAGTGGGCGCTCGATCGGCATTGACTGGCTCCCGATAGTCGACGCAGGAGGTGGCCGGCCGTACGTCCCGCCGCCTGTACATGACGTCGAGTCGGTAGCCCTTGGCTCTGGTCCACGCCGATCGCCGCGCCGTTGTCGCCCGCCTGGAGGCTGCGGGTGTACGCCAGCGGCAGGGCCCAGCGGTGGCGGCGGATCCCGTGCCGCTGCGGTGTGAGCACGCGAGTCAGGTGGTAGCGCCACCAGAACAGCCGGGTCCGGGCACATCGGATCGTGTTGGTCACGGCCGCCATCGCAGCCGCGGTTGAAGGTGCGCGGACACGAGGATCTCCGCGTTGATCAGACCTGTTTGCCGGGGCCGACAACGGAAGGGCTGTAACCGGCGGGATGATCGGGGCGACGCCTCAGCAGTATGCCCGGTTCGCTCAGCTTCTCCGTTGCCTCACGCAACAGACCAACACTCGGGTGCTGGCTGCCGAGGATTACGCCCAGCTGGTGACGGAGCGAGTCCAGCTGCTCTCGGTAGTTGGCGAGCAATTCTGGTGCCATCACCACTGTGTCGGGCCGGGTGTGGTTGTCGGGCATCGTTCCCTTCCTCGGTCGGCTACGTCCTGCGATCGCATTCACTCTCGTGCACATCGATATTCCCGGACACGTCGGAGCAGTCGAAGCTGCCGCTTCCTCCCGACTTACCGAGGATGGAAACCAGAGCATGCCACGTGCCCGCGCAGTAGGTGGTCGACCCGCCGTAGTTCGCCCACGGTGCAGGAATCTTGGAGTCGGTGCCACCGAGCCCCGTCGTCTCCCAGTTCGGGGACCTCAACGGCCGGAACGTCAGAAACAAGGTGACGTGATGTTCGAGTGGCGTGACACCGCATTCGACCCTGCCCCGCACGTTGATCGCTGCGCGTTCGATATGGCCTGGGTCCGCTCAGGCGCCGGGAGTCATTGCTTCCGGGCACGTTCGACGCGGCGTTCGACACCGTCCAGGTGTTTCTGGGCACGTTGCAGGGCTTCGCGAGCCGAACGCTCGGTGGCGGCGGTGAATCGGTGGCGGTGTTCGGCTTCGGTCAGCTCGGCACGCAGGGCTTCGATGCGGTCGTCGAGATCAGCGAGATCGGCGGCCGCGGTGTCGTGGGCGGATCGGGCGGAAGTCACGGCGGCGCGGGCGGGCCCGTCGGCAGCGGTGGGATCAGCGCGCCGAGGAGTCCGCGTGGCCGATCTCTCAGGGCGGTCCTCGGCGGGATGGGCTGTCGCCGAGCGCGTTCGGAAGCTGCGGTGCGCCTCGCTGGGAATCGCGATCAGCGAGGCGGGGCCGAATCCCTCGTAAGTGGCTGCGGCGGTGAGTGTTCCGGTGCGGAGCCCGTCGGCGACCGACTGATCAGCCAGGGCCGCCTGCAGGCTCGCGCCGATATCGCGCAGGACGGGTTCGGTCAGGTGCCGGCCCCGGCCCGCGGCCAGCTCGGCGGCCTTGCGGGTGACGACGTTGACCACTTTTTGCCGCTGTGTGGTGAGGGTACGCAGCTGTTCGGCCGACAGGCGGCGCTGAGCATCGCGCAAAGCGTCGCCCACCTCCAGCAGCGCACGGACCTGATCGCTCGCCTCACGAGACAGCAGATTCAGCGCCCACGCGGCGACCGTCGGCCGCCGGAGCTTGCCGATGGCGTCGGCCAGGGCCTTGTCCCCGGCGTCGCGGGCCTGCCGCACCCGCTCGGTGCGGACGGCCACGAACTCGGCGGGCGAGAGCCCGTAGAGTTCGGCCACGACCTGGTCGAGCGTCATACCGCCTTAGCCTACGGGCCCACCCGCCACCCGCCCCGGAAGAAGCCGCGGTCAATGATTGGCCGACCGAAGCGGGCCGCAACGACGATCCAGCCGCCGGCGCCGCCCGGATCGACCGAGGATCTACTGCCCTGCAGCAGCGCAGAGCGCGCGGGTAGCGGCATGAGCGTGTCTAGCCGCAACTTGCCAGCTCGAAGTGATCATGGGCCTAAACGTGCACTAAGGCAGCCGAATTGGCGAAGACTGCCTTCCAGAAGCGATCGGTGCATGAATAGGCCCATCACACTCAACTCGGCAGTTGCGGACGTTCCGCCTGCCTCGGATCGGCACGGCCAGTTGATCTTCCGCCGCGCCGCGCTGGCCGGTTCGGTCAGCGCGGTATGCGGCATGTCACGATGTCGCGAGTGTGTCTGGAGAAGTCTCCGCGCGATACGGCCTGCCTCAGAGCTTTCGGACTTCATCGATGCACACGCCGTAGACGGCGCGGTTGCCGTAGGCATTGTCAAGCCGGTGCTGTCAACGCCCCAATATTTGTGAAACGAATCTGATTCAAAGCGGTTCCACCGGCGGCTACGCTGCGCTCGTCCGGGCGATCATGCCTGGATCAAGCAAGGAGACTCCACAGTAATGAATTGGAAAGCACTGGGCAGCAGGGGAATCGGGATGCTCGCGATGGGCGTGGCCGCGGGCCTCGCCATACCGGCAGCACCGGCTTCGGCCGCCATCACCGCCGTCGGAGCGTACTGTCCGGCCGGCGGAGTCGACGGGCCGTGCACCGAATCGTATGTGTTCGTGACAGTGACGGATTCGAATCCGGTATGGATCACGCTCAACGGAAACGCGCTCGGGAATGGCGCCTTCACCCCGGTGGCGAACAGTACCGGCGGATACTACGTACAACTGTGGCTCGATTGCATCTACACGCCGTTCCATGTGGTCGCCACCCAGAAGGACGCGAACGGCGCCACGATCAGCCAGGGCTCAGCCGACTTCACACCGAAGTACAACTGGCAGAGCGTGATCCTCGGCGACCTCACGACAGGCAGTCTCGGTGCCGGGGTCCAAGGTTTCTACAACGGCAGTTCCAATGGCGTCGCGCCCGGACTCGCCCGCGCCGGCAGCAGCGATGCGGTAGCCACCGGCAGTTCCGCCATGAACGGTTGCCACGTCGTCGGGTAAGACCGAGCTAGGAGATACTTCAGAATGCACTGGAAAGCACTGATGGGCAAGGGATTCGGAGCTCTGGCCCTCACCGCGACGGCCAGTCTCGCGGTGGCCGCGACACCCGCGTCGGCCGCCATCAACTTCATCAGCGTGGCCTGCCCGGCCCCGGCGACCGGCGGCGCGTGCACCCAACCGCACGTGTTCGTCCGGGTGACAGATCCCGGTCCGATCTGGATCACCGTCAACGGAAGCCCGCTCGGCTACAGCAACGGACGATTCAACCCCTTCCAGGACAGTCTCGGCTACTACAGCGAATTCAACCTCGACTGCGCCTACACCTCATTCCACATCGAGGCCGTCGAGATGGACAGCAACGGGGTCGTCACCAGCAACGCCGGGGCCGATTACAGCCCGGCGGTCTCCGCGCCGAGCACGATGGTGCGTGATCTCGTCACGGGCAGCGTCGGCGCCGGCACGCAGAGTTTCGACACCGGCGTGGCCAACGGCGGCCCGGCCAATGCCGCGGCCACTGGCAGCAGCGGCGCAGCCGCCGCCGGCAGCGCCGCGGCGAAGCCCTGCCAGCTCGCCTCCCTCTGATACCGGTGTAGTGCCGGTATCACGTGTGCGATATCGGCACGATCGGAACCTGAGCTGTCGGCCCGCCCCGCCCTATCCGGCCGGGCTCGTCAGGCGATCGATGGGGCCCGCGAAAGCCGCGTGCACCGCGCGGGGTTCTCGATCCAGGGAAAGCCGCTTTCAGCCGACCGAACAAACTGCATCGCCGCGTCAGCCCAACCCACCGCGGCGCTGGTCCGCGAGAAAGCCGCGGTTGGCCGACAGGCTGAATCCGGTTGTTGTGCTGGGTAGATTTGGACGCGAGAGGCGGTGAGCCGCAGCGGCCACCGACCACTGACGTCCGGAGGTGTCCATGACCGACGACCGATTCGATGCAGCTCGTGACTGGCTGAGGAGCCACGGGGCCGTCACGATGGCACATCCCGGCGGCACCCTGCTCGATCATCTGAACCGGGTCGCGCGGCGGCTCCAGTCCTGGGGACAGCCAGCCGAGATCGCACTGGCGGGACTCGCCCATGCCGCATACGGCACCGCAGGATTCGCCGACCACCTGATCACCCCTGGCCGGCGTGGCGAGCTGGTGCACATAATCGGCGGACGTGCCGAAGAACTCGTCTACTGCTACGGCGCCTGCGTGCGCGATCTCGCGTACCCGCAGTTCGCAGGCTCCGAGCCGTTCACCCTCACCGACCGTTTCACCGGCTCCGCCGTCCACCTCGACGACGCTGACACTCGGGCGTTCGTCGCACTCACCTTCGCCAACGAGATCGACGTGATGACGCATAATGCGGAACTCGCGGATCGGCACGGCACGGCGCTACACGATCTCGCGACAGCCGCGGACCACTGGCTTGCCGCCGCAGCGCGGCCCGACATTCCCCTGCTTCGGGGACTTCCCTGATTGCCCCGGCCCGTTCCCGCGACCTGGCCAATCATCGGAAGCGTTCAGTACGCGGCATCGCTGCGTGGGCACCGTGATAAGGAACCGGCGAGCCCTACGCCACACCGTGCAGCCACGAACACGCCTGTATCCGCATGTCCCATGCTCCACGTCGAACCACGAATGATTATTCACAGGCTCAACGACATTGAAACCGACCTTCGACAACTCCGCCACCGCGCATACGACGAAGGATGGCTCGGTGAGATCGAAGGCATCGACCTTACCCTGACCTTCCTTCGCCGCAAACGCGACGACGCCAGCCGGCTGGTCAGCCGCCCTCACCCAACCGGCCACTGGAAGCTTCACCGTGAACGTGCTCGACCAGGCGGTGAAGGCTTCGAACACGCGGGGCACGTCCTCACATGCGTAGATTTCCTGCGAATCCCGATACTGAGACTGGCGCGCGGCGTACTTTGGCTATGCCAGACCCTGCGATCGACGAGCTGGGCGAGTCACCTCACGTGATGGCGGGGACACGTGGCGCGAGTGCGGAACTTCTGGACGAAGGGGCGACTCATGGCAGGCGATGTCGATTTTTGTGTCGTGGGGGCGGGTTTTGCGGGATTGACCGCCGCGCTGCGGCTGAAGCAGGCCGGCCGCTCGGTCGCTCTGCTGGAGGCGCGTGACCGGGTCGGAGGGCGCACCTTCACCGAGTTCCTGCCCGACGGGACCTGGATCGATCGCGGCGGCGCGTGGGTCGGCCCCGGGCAGGACCGTATCAAGGCCCTGATGGCTGAATTCGGTGTGACCGAATACAAGGAGTATGTCGACGGCGACGCGATGATGATCGTCGACGGCAAGAAGCACCGTTACTCCGGCACCATTCCCTGGGCGATGAGCCCTTGGGCGATCGCCAACCTCGGAGCCGGTCTGTTCGAGGTCGAGCAGATGTGCAAGTCGATCCCGTTCGACGCTCCGTGGGAGGCCAAGAAGGCCGGCGAGTGGGACCGAATCTCCCTGGGGGAGTGGCTGAGTCGAAATATTCACTCCCACCAGGCGCGTGAGATGCTCGACATGGCCTTGGCCGGCATTTACACTTCGGCCGCCTCGGAGGTGTCGTTGTTGTGGGCGCTGCACCAGATGGGCTCGGGCGGCGGGCCGGTGTTCGTCATCTCCAACAAGGACGGCGCCCAGGACGCCAGGGTGCACGGCGGTATGGGTGCGATCTATGGGCCGATGGCCGCCGAACTCGGTGACGCGCTGCATCTTTCGAGACCGGTGGACCTCATTGCGCAGGACGAGGACGGCGTCAGCGTCCACTCCGAGCGGCTCACCGTCCGCGCTCGGCACGCGATCGTCGCCGTGCCGTTGGCCGTCGCCATGCAAATCGCCTACGAGCCAATGCTTCCCGTCGACCGCACCTTCCTGCACCGGCGTATGCCCAGTGGTGCCGTCTACAAGATCTCGGTCGTCTACAACACCGCGTTCTGGCGCGCTGACGGCCTGTGTGGACAGTCGGCCGCGCCCGGCAGCCCGGCCACTCTGACCATCGACGCCTGCACGGACACCGGCACTCCCGGCATCATGTGCGTGATCACCGAAGGTCCCGCGGCTCGCAAGCTTGGGCTACTCGATCCAGCGGAACGCAAAGCTGTGGTGATCAACGAACTGGTCGACCGGTTCGGGGCGAAGGCCTCGTCCCCGGTCAGCTACCACGAGCAGAACTGGACGGTCGAGCGCTACTCCGGCGGCGGAATGATCAGTCATGCGCCACCGGGTGTGCTCACCGAGTTCGGTCACGCGCTACGCACCCCCTGCAGGCGGATCCACTGGGCCGGGAGCGAGAGCTCGGCGATCATGTGCGGCTGGATCGACGGTGCGGTGCGGTCGGGGGAACGTGCCGCCGCAGAGGTAATGGCCGCCGAAGGCGTTGTGGCGAGGTAGATTTCAGCGCCCGTAAGGCCAGAGCCGTAGCGCACGCTCTTCGGCAATAGCGCGCGCTGCCGGCGGTCGTACGGCGCTCTGCCCGTTGATCTTCCGATGCTCCGGGCTGGCCGGTTCGGTCAGCGCGGTCAGCGGCATGAGCGGATGCTCCCAGTCGTACGTGTGTCACCAACTGGAAGCTGTGATGACTGATAATCAGTCTGTGGGAGCGGAGCTGATTGGTTTGGCAGTAGCAGGCGTTGGAGTTGTTGGGACGCTGGGTGCGACAGTGGCCGCGCAGTGGGCGGGGTTTCGTGGCAAACGCCTTGATGCTGAGATTCAACGAGATCAGCACGCTGAACAACGGCTTCAGTCAAGGATGGAGCAGCAGCACGAGCAGAAGCAATCTGCGTACTCAGCCTTCAACACCGCGGCCCGGAATTATCGAATGTACCTGCACCACTGTGTGATAGAGCTGGAGCGCGGTGGGCAACCTGATCGTGACGGGCTCGAAGCCGCCCGCGAAAGCTACCGCGAGATCTATGCCCAAGCGCAAATGGTCATCCCGGACCGAGTGCTTGAGGTTTCCGCCGAGCTTGACAGGTGTCTGGCCAATACATATCGGGTCATTCACAACACGGTTGATCGAACAGAAGCCGAGCGCCTGGACAAGTTGCATCGATGGTTGGATGGCCCTGTCCTAGAAGCGGTGTGGTTGCTCCGTCAAGTCCTCAGGGAGGATCTAGGCGTCACGTCAGAATCACCGGATCTGCACGTGAAGGTAGCTGCGTTGGCATCCGCCCGGGCCGAGCAATTCGATACCGGAGCTGGAGGTCCAATCTGCCGGTTGCAGCGCAATATTGGTACGTAGTGACCGCACTGGCCGCTCATCGGCATGAGCGTGCACTCGAGTTCTCTAGAGCCAGCCGGGCGCCGCGGCCGGAGCGGCGGATCTCGCCGGTCAGCGGGTGACAGTCGGGCCGTTTTCCCAACTGGCGCGCAATAGCTGGCGCTGTAGCCGCTGGCCCCAATACATTGGGCGCATGCGTGAGCGATCTCGAATCCTGCTGTGCTCGACCGCGACCGTCGCCGCGGCACTCGCGTTGCCGGTTCTCCCGATCGCGTCCGCTGAGCCCTCTCCCAGTACCAGCGGCTGCGCGGAGGTCCGCGTCGTCACCGTGCGTGGCACGCTGGAACCGCAGACCGGCAGCCTGCTGCTGACCCCGCTGGCGAAGCGGATCGCCCAGGAATCCGGCCGCAGTACCACAGTGACCGAACTCGAGTATCCCGCCTCGACGGCCCCGGACAGCCCCGGGCGTGGAGTGGAGAACCTGACGGCACTGGTGAACGAGGCCGCGGCCGGATGCCCGAATCAGCAGCTCGTCCTCCTCGGCTACTCACAGGGCAGCCGCGTCATCGGCAACACGCTTCGCACGCGAACCGCGTTGACCGACCAGGCCGCCGCGCAGATCGACGCGATCGCCGTGTTCGGCAGTCCGCTGTTCAACGGCGCCGACCCCTTCGACCGCGGCAACTACAATCCCGCCTTGTCGGGCTTCGCCGCGCTGCCCGTCAGCGCCCTCGGCGAATTCACCGACCGTGTGCGCTCATACTGCGATGCCGCCGACCGCGTCTGTCAGGGAGGCGATCCGGCCGCCGGGTTCGGAAATGCCTTGAGTCCGGGGCATTTCGCATACTTCGTCAACGACTACCGGGACCAGGCGGCGGCATTCGTCCGCGAGCAGCTCCACTCGTAACGTCCCCTTCTGCAGTCCGGCCCGGCGGCTGCCGAGGGCCGTCCATGGGTCGTGAGTATGTGATGGGTGGATGCCGCATCGGGCATGGGGTCGTCCTTTGCGTCGGGGGGCGCTGCGACCGATCTGGTGGAGCTGCTTGCCAAGTGCAGAGAACGGCTGCGGGCCCCGGCGTGGAGGAGTCCGGAGACTCTTCCGCTGAGTTCCAGGCCGCCGGCGCGTTCGCAGGGGGGGAGTCGTTGGCGCCGAGTTTCGCGCCGTCGGTGGGGATGGCGGTGCCGAGGTCGATGGTCACTGGGGTGGGGATGGACTTCGCGCCTTCGAGGCTGGGGCTGCATTGCTGTGTAGTTGCTGGATGGCGGTGTGGATCTGGTCGGTGTCGACCTGTCGGCGCAGTAAATGATCTTGTTCTGCATCGGGAGAGCGCGGACATTGCGAGGCAGGCAGTGTCAGATTTCGTGCCACTTCGTTGCGGGACATCGTGGGGCAGTCCGAGACGGGCTGCGGCGCACTCGAAGAGCGTGCCCCTCACCAGGGGGGTTGGTAAGAGCACCCCTGGTGACCCCCTATACTCCGTGGAATGCGGATGTTCCTGGATATCCTCCTAGTTATCACCAGCGTGCTGCTGGTGCTGCTGGTGCTGTTGCACCGCGCCAAGGGCGGAGGTCTGTCCAGCCTCTTCGGTGGTGGAGTGCAGTCGAGCCTGTCGGGCTCCACTGTCGTCGAGAAGAATCTCGACCGCATCACCATCTTCCTCGGCGTCATCTGGCTGATCTCCATCCTCGGGATCGGCCTCGAAATCAAGTTCTCCTAGGTCCATAAGCTTCCGTAGTCGCCCGGGCACCCATCAGGTGCCCGGGCGATTTGTCGTCACCGTGGCGGGTGGTGCGCCGGTGAGAGATTCGCGAGGGCGGCGGAGAGGGCGCGGCGGGCGTCGGCGCGGCTGATGGGGGTGTCGTCGTCGAGAGCGGACAGTTCGATGGTGAGGAAGTCGCGGATGAGGTCGGACATGCTCACGCCGCGGTGGTCGGCTTCGGCGCGGATGCGTTGATCCATGGCGTAGGGGAGCCGGACCGTGCGCAGCACCGTGACGGGGGTGTCGGGGCCGGGCAGGTCGGGTTCGGGGGCGTCCTCGTCGAAGGTGAGGCTGTCGAGGAAATCGCGCGCCTCGGCGGCTGTGTTCGGGTACCCCTGGTCCGGATGGTCACTCATGGTCCGCCTCCCATTGTTCGAACTGGGCGAGAAGCCGTCCGGTCACCGGCCGGACGCCGACGACCTGCTGGTCCCACTGCGACAGCGGACGCACCACCACCGCGAGCGGCTGCCCGGCGCCGGTGCGGCCGATGATCATGAGGGCGGGTAGTCCGCCCGTCCCGCGCACCGGTCGCGGCCAGCGCCGCCCGGGTCCGGTCAGAACCCGCAGGACCTCCTCCGGCGCGATACCGAACCGGGCCGCGACGTCGAGCGCCCACTCGGGAATCTCATATCCCACGGCCGCATAATACGATCGTAAAACAGCTGGTCGCCACCTGTCGACAAAAGTTTCGAGCCGAACCCGGGCGCGTCGATCGCGGGCGTGTTGCCGGACCTGCGTATCGAGCCCGACCCGGGGCGGGTAGTCGGCTACTCGTTACCGCGTCCTCCTGCACGGCGATGATCATCTACAGGCCGCATAAGGAGCTTCCGATGGTGCGCAGATCCGCCTCCGCTGTCATGATCGGCATCGCCGCGTTCGGTGCCGTGACACTCGTACCGGTGACCGCGCGCGCGGGTCCTCTGCCCGGCGAGGAAGGTGTGCCGTGCCCGTGGACGCGGGTGATCAAGGTCGATCCCGGATGGGAGGACTACTACCAGATCTGCGGCGGCGACCCGACCGTGAATCCCGCGCGGCGCACCTCGGTCATCGCGAACATTTCCGAAGGCGTACTGCGAATTTCACCAGCCGTCGGGAGTCCTGCGCTGCAAGCGTTTTCGCCTGCGATCACAGGTCCCGACGGGATCACCGGCCTGACAGCCCATCTCGTGAGCACCGCACCCGATCTCGACGGCTCGGTTCTGGTAGCTCCCCACGGCTATGTTCATGTCACGGGCGGGGCGAGTGTGAAGATAGCCGTGGACTATTCGAGCAGCAGCATGACCGTGCTGGCCGACGCACTGGTGAAGACCGGCATGAAGAGAATCGGTATGGGATTCGTCAATCGATTCTCACAAGTCCAGGGCTGCGCGCGGGGCACGGCCGGCATCTTCGACCAATTGGGTGACCGCAGCCGCCCAGCGTCCTTCCTCGACGCCGCCCCCGAACTCGTGGATGCCTCCGAATGCCTTCCGCTGTGGAACGCGATCGAGCGTGAGGTGGGCTCGACCGGGCTGAAGGCCTTCGAGTCGTCCGCGCTGCGCGAGGTCGCCGAAGACTCGTGGCGCCCGATGACGAAGCTCATCATCAAATACCTCGAGGAGATCGCGATCAAAGTCCGGTGATGGCCGCCGTGTTGCCGAACCGGTGTCGTCGACACGCGGGACGTGGCGCGCCGCAAAGGGCATCATGAACAAATGGACCCGGTGAAAACGGTCGCGCCGAGCCTCGCGGGGGTGCTGGACCGCAATCTGTTCTGGATGGTGTGGAACTCCGTGCTGGCGTGGATCCCGGTGGCGTTGGCGCTGCTGGTGTTCCGCAATGCGCGCGAAGACGAACGGCGACTACCGATTTCACCGGTCTGGTGGGGTGGTGTGGTCCTGTTGCTGCTGTTTCTGCCCAACGCGCCCTATGTGGTGACGGATCTGGTGCATCTGCGCGATGACATCCGCGCCGCGGGCAACGGCCCTGTGGTGACCACGATCCTGCCGGTGTACGGGGTGTTCATCGTGTCCGGATTCGTCGCCTACTACCTGGTGCTGGCCGAACTCGGCCGCTTCCTGGAGGCGCGGGGACTGGCGGCGTGGCGGACCCCGGTGACCCTCGCGGTCCATTTGCTGTGCGCTGTAGGCGTTTTCCTGGGCCGCTGGGTGCGGTTGAACTCGTGGGAGCCGGTGGTGCAACCGCGCGGCACCTTCGACCGCATGATGCTGGCTTTGAGCTGGAACTGGGCGCCGGTGCTCATCGCGGCGGTGTTCGTGGCAACGGCCCTGGGCCACTTCGTGACCCGCGCCGTGGTGGAGGCGGGCGTGGACAGCGCCCGCCGGGGCGCCCGGCTGTTGCGAACCCGCAAGTTCGCGTAGCCGAGCGCCCACGGGGTGATCAGGAGATTCCGAGGCGCTCCGCCGCGAGGACCCGGATGGCCTTCTTGTCGGGCTTGCCGAGACCGGTCAGCGGCAGCTTCTCGATCACCAGCACGTGCTTGGGCACCTGCACCGAACCCTTGCGCTGCTTGACCGCGGCCTGGATCTCGGCGGTGACGGTCTCGACGGCGGCAGGATCGGCGGCGGTGGCGGGATCGAGCACCAGCACCGCGGTCACCGCCTCGCCCCACTGCGCATCCGCCACACCGACAACCGCGACCTCGTGCACCAGCGGGTGTTCGGAGACAACGTCTTCCACCTCGCGGGGGAACACGTTGAACCCGCCGGTGACCACCATGTCCTTGGAACGCCCGACGATGAACAGGAACCCGTCCTCGTCCTGACGCGCCAGGTCACCGGTGCGCAGCCACCCGTTCTTGAAGGTGTCCGCGGTGACCTCGGGCAGGTTCAGGTACCCGCCCGCGAGCAGCGGCCCGGAGACACAGATCTCGCCGACCTCGCCCTGCGGAACCTGCTTGTCCTCACCGTCGAGCAGCGCCACGCGCACCGCGGTGGAGGGCCGGCCGCACGAGGTGAGCCGCGCCTTGTCGTGCTCTTCCTTGCCCAGGTAGCTGATCGCCATCGGCGCTTCGGACTGCCCGAAGTACTGGGCGAAGATCGGCCCGAACCGATCGATGGCCTCCTGCAACCGATTCGGGTCGATCGCCGAAGCCCCGTAGTACACGGTCTCGAGCGAGGACAGGTCCCGGGTCTTGGAGTCGGGGTGATCGAGCAGCGCGTAGAGCATCGACGGCACCAGCATGGTCGCCGAGATCTTGTGCTCCTCGATCGCGCGCAGCACCTCGCCCGCGTCGAAACGCGGCAGCACCACGCACTGCCCGCCCAGCAGCACGACCGGCAGGAAGAACGCCGCGCCCGCGTGCGAGAGCGGGGTGCAGATCAGGAATTTCGGCTGCTTGGGCCATTCCCACTCGGAGAGCTGGATCTGCGTCATGGTGTTCATCGTCAGCGCCGTGCCGATGACACCCTTGGGCTTGCCGGTGGTGCCGCCGGTGTAGCTGATCGAGATCACGTCCGAGGGCAGCAGTTCGGTCGCCTCGACCGCACGCGGCTCGTACTTGTCCGCGGCGGCCAGGATGTCCACGCCGACGTCGGCCAGCTGCTCGGGCACCGGGCCCAGCACCAGGATCTTGGTCAGCGTCGGCACCATGTCGACCAGTTCGCGGGCGCGCTGCACGAACGCCGGGACCGGGTCCAGGATCAGCGTCGAGATGCCCGCGTCGGCAAGCACATACGCGTGATCGTCCAGGCCGCCGATGGGGTGCAGCGCGGTGCGCCGCGAACCCACGATCTGACCCGCGCCGATGGTGAACAGCACCTCGGGCCGGTTCAGGGCGAGTACACCGACCGGGGTGCCGGTGGTGACGCCGTGCTCGGCGAAGGCGTCGATGTAGCGGCTCATACCGTCGAGCACCTCACCGCCGGTGAGGATGTGGTCGCCGAGGGTGAGCACCGGACGGTTGCGATGCCGCTTCAGCCCGGCCACCAGGGCGTGCCCGTTGTGCACGGGCAGCCGCAGCATGGTGTCGGGATCGATTGCACTCATGGGGTTCTCAATTCATCCGATGGTCACGCGGTGTAGGCCGAGTACAGGGTGACGACGACCGCGCCGCCCAAGCCCAGATTGTGCGCCAGCGCGGTGCGCGCGCCCGCGACCTGACGGTCGCCCGCGAGTCCGCGCAGCTGCCAGCTCAATTCGGTGCACTGCGCCAGACCGGTCGCGCCGAGCGGGTGGCCCTTGGAGATCAGGCCACCGGACGGGTTGACGACCCACTGGCCACCATAGGTGGTCGCACCGGACTCGACGAGGGCTCCGGACTCGCCCTCGCCGCACAGGCCCAGCGCCTCGTAGGTGATGAGCTCGTTGATGGAGAAGCAGTCGTGCAGCTCGATCACGTCGACGTCGTCGACGGTGATCCCGGCGCGCGAGAACACCTTCGAGGACGCGGCGCGGGTCATGGGCGCGCCGACCACGTCGATCATCGACCCGGTGGAGAAGGAGGTGCCGTCGTCGGTGGCCAGCTCCTGGGCCAGGATCTCGATGGCCTGGTCCTCGAGACCGTTGGCCTTGACGAACTCCTCGCTCACCACGACCGCGGCGGCAGCGCCGTCGGACATCGGCGAGCACTGCGAACGGGTCAGCGGGCCGTGCACCGGCTTGTCACCGAGCACCTGCTCGAGGGTGTACGCGTCCTGGAACTGCGCGAGCGGGTTGTTGGTCGAGTGCTGGTGGTTCTTCACCGCGACCGCGGCCAGCTGCTCGGGGGTGGTGCCGTAGCGCTTCATGTGCTCGATGGCGGCATTGCCGAAGAACTGGGTGGTGATCGGCGCGGCGGAGAACTCGAAGTGCTCCTTGTTCACCTTCAGGTGGTGGTCGACCGTGGTGACCTTCGGCTTGGTGGCCGGGCCCGCCATGGCCTCCTTGGTCATCTGCTCGAAGCCGACGGCCAGGGCGACATCGGTGATGCCGGCCGCGACCCACTCGCGGGCGAACATCAGCGCGGTGGAGCCGGTCGCGCAGTTGTTGTTCACGTTGACGACCGGGATGCCGGTCAGGCCGATGTCGTAGAGCGCCCGCTGGCCGGCGGCCGAGGGCTGGAAGACGTAACCGACCGCGGCGCGCTGCACCTGGTCATAGGTGACGCCCGCGTCCTTCAGCGCGCCGTTCACGGCCTCGGCGACCATCTGCGGGTAGGTCCACTCGCGGGAACCGATCTTGACGAACGGCGTCATGTTCACGCCGACGACGAAAACGCGTCGCATTGGATTGTCCACTCCTGTTCTTCGGGAACGTAATTCGAGAGTTCTAGTCGGCGCGCGGGATGCGGCCGTCGAGGTCGGTGAAGCCGTACGCCTCGGCGAGGTCGGCGACCTTCCAGGCTTTTCCGGTGCGCGCCAGGCGATCCGGGTCGGCGGCCAGCGCGGTGACGGCGCGGCCGGCGAAGTGCGGGGTCTCGGCCTGATCCAGGTCGAAGGTGCCCTCACCGGGCAGGGTGACCAGGCGGCGGCCCTGGGCGTCGGCCGGAACCATTTGCAGCAGTTCGGTATTGACGATGCCGGGCCAGATCGAGACGGCAGTCGTGCCGGTGCCCTCGAGGTCGTGGGCCATGTCGGCGGTGAGCCGGTCAACGGCGGTCTTGCCGACGCCGTAGACCGCGTTGTGCATGTGGCGGACCGCGCCGGGGGAGGAGACGCTCACGATCAGGCCGCGCGATTCGATGAGCAGGGGCGCGGCGAAAACGCTGGCCACGTAATGGGATCGGACGCCGATGTCGAAGCCCTCGTCCCAGGCTTTCGGCGGCACCTCCCAGAACTTGCGTCCGATCCAGCGTGCGGAGCCGGGGGAGTTGTAGACGTTGTTGACCAGCACGTCCAGCCGGCCCTGTTCGTCGCGGATCTGCGTGAAGAGTTTCTCCACGGCGGCGTCGTCGCGGTGATCGCAGACCACCGGCACCCCGGTTCCGCCCAGGGCGTCGATCTCGGCGGCGGTGCCGGCCACGGTGCCCGGTAGGTGCCCGGGCGTGACGGTGCGCCCGGTGACGTACACGGTCGCCCCGGCCGCGCCCAGCTCCAGGGCGATGCCCTTGCCGATGCCCCGGCTGGCCCCGGTCACGACCGCGACCTTTCCGGCGAGAATCTTGGGTATTTCGCTCACGACCTCTGGACATTACCTTGAAATAGGAACGTGTTCTAGAAATTGGAGGCGGAGTGGAACTGACGCATCGGACGATCGACACCGGAGAGGTCCGGATGCACGTCGCGGACCAGGGCGAGGGCTTCCCGGTTGTCTTCTGTCACGGGTTCCCGCACACCTGGTACATGTGGCACCACCAGCTCGACGCGGTCGCCGCGGCGGGCTACCGGGCCCTGGCACCCGACCTGCGCGGATACGGCCGCACCGAGGCGCCCGCCGACCCGGAGGCCTACACCAACGCCGCCGTCATCGGCGACCTGCTGGCCCTGCTCGACGACATCGGCGCCGAGCGCGCCGTCTTCGTCGGCCTCGACTTCGGCGCCCAGCTGGTGTGGGAACTGAGCCTGCGCGCCCCCGAACGGGTCGCCGGCGTCGTGGTCCTGAACAACCCGTTCGCCCCCCGGCCCCCGCGCCCGCCGTCGGCGTTCTGGACCAAGGCGGCCGAACGCCACTTCCTGCACCTGTCCTACTTCCAGACCCCCGGCGTCGCCGACGCCGAACTCGCCGCCGACCCCCGCTCCTTCCTGGCCCGCGTCTACTACTCCCTCTCCGGCGACTATCACTACCTCGACACGTGGAAGAACCCGCCCGGTCTCGGCTACCTCGACGTCCTCCCGCAGGCCCCCGCCCTGCCCTGGCCGTGGCTCACCCAAGCCGAATTCGACACCCTGGTCGCCGATTTCGAGCGCACCGGCTTCACCGGCGGCCTCAACTGGTACCGCAACCTCGACCGCAACTGGGAACTGACCGAGGCCTACGCCGACGCCAAGGTGGAGGTCCCCACCTACTTCCTCTACGGCGAGAACGACCCCGACATGGAGGGCTTCAGCGGGCGCGACCCCCTGGCCACCCTGCGCGCCAACGTCACTGACCTCCGCGAGGTCGTCGACGTCCCGGGCGCGGGCCACCTCGTCCAGCTCGAACGCCCCGACGCCGTCAACGGATTCCTGATCGAGGCGTTGAAGAGCCTCGACCTCGCCCGGTAGCCGCGCGTTGGCCGACCAGCGGGGCTCGCCCGGGTGTCGTTAAGCTGTCCGCCTTGTGGAATCTTCGGTGAATCTCGATGGTGGCTTCGGCGCGCTCATCGGTCTGGACATGGTCGAGTTCGACCGCGACGGTGCGCGCAGCGTGTGCCGGCTCACGGTCGCGCCCCAACACCTCAATCCCCATCGGGTGATGCACGGCGGGGCGATGTATTCGATGGCAGACCAGGGCATGGGTGCGGCGGTCTACTGCGTTCTCGGCGCAGGCGAATCCTGTGCCACCATCGAGGTGAAGATCGTCTACCTCGCCGCGGTGCGCGGCGGCGTGGTCGAGTGCGAGTCCCGGGTGATCAACCGGGGCAAGCGCGTCATCGCCCTCGAGTCGGAAATCCGGAACGAGGGCCGGCTCGTCGCCAAGGCGCTCGGCACCTTCGCGGTCTTCCCGGCCAGAACTGACGCATAGCGGCGGGCCGGCGCGATGATGAGGCGAGGGCCCCGTCATCGAATTCGGTTGGTGGCCCGGCAGTTCTGGCCGAGTCACCCATCCTTCTGTTCGTGCGTCCAGTTACGGGGTACGGTCGGGTGCGCGAGTATCGACGAGGAGGCCCGTTCATGGCAGTGCGAGTTCACGCCTTCACCGACGACGCGCTCGGCGAGCACGACGGGGTCGCGATCGCCGAGCTGATCCGGCGCGGTGAACTCAGCGCCGCGGAGGTCGCCAAGGCGGCCCGCGAGCGGGCGACACGGGTGAATCCGGAGCTGAACGCGCTCGTGGTGGACATGGATACGCCGCTGGTGTCGGCCGACCGCGATGCGCTGCTCTACGGCGTGCCCACCTACGTCAAGGACAACACCGATGTGGCCGGGCTGCCCACCCAGCACGGCAGCGCCGCGTGGCGGGCTCAGGCCGCGAAAGCGCACGGCCCCTTCACGAAACAGTTCCTCAGCACCGGTATGACCGTGCTCGGCAAGACCACACTGCCGGAGTTCGGGCTCAACGCCACCACCGAATTCGCCGATGCCGCACCGACGCACAACCCGTGGTCCACCGGGTTTTCCTCGGGAGCCTCCTCGGGCGGTTCCGCCGCCATGGTCGCCGCGGGCGTGGTCCCGATCGCGCACGGCAACGACGGCGGCGGCTCGATCCGCATCCCCGCCGCCTGTTGCGGACTGGTCGGGTTGAAGCCGACCCGCGGCCGCCACATCGACGGCCCGCAGGCCCGCTCCATGCCCATCAACCTGGTCTCGGAGGGCGTGCTCACCCGCACGGTCCGCGACAGCGCCACGTATTTCGCTGCCGCCGAACGCTTCTGGCGCAACCCGGCGCTGCCGCCGGTCGGCCTGGTCGAGGGGCCCGCGCAACGCCGCCTGCGGATCGGCGTGCTCACCGAGCCCATCACCGGAGCCCCCCTCGACCCGCAGGTCCGGGCCGTCCACGACGACACCGTCGCACTGCTGGAGAGTCTCGGCCACGAGGTGCGCCCCATCGCATACCCGGTGGACCGCGGCTTCGCCGACGACTTCGCCACCTACTGGGCGATGCTGGCGTACCTGCTGGGCCGCACCGGCAAATTCACCCTCGACCGCACTTTCGACCCCGCCCGTCTGGACCCGTTCACCCGTGGCCTGGCCGATCGGTTCCGCGGCACCGCCCTGCGCTCACCGGCGGTCCTGTACCGGCTCTCCCGTCTCCGCCACGCCTACGCGGCGTCCTTCCGCGACATCGAGCTGGTGGTGTCCCCGGTCCTGGCGAGCCTCACCCCGCCCCTCGGCTACCTCAGCCCCGACCAGCCCTTCGACGAGGTCTTCGATCGCCTGCTGAACTACGTCACCTACACCCCGCTGGCGAATGTGACCGGCGCACCGGCCCTTTCGCTCCCCATGGGCGCGTCCGCCGACGGCCTCCCGATCGGCATGATGTTCTCCGCCGCGCACGGCGACGAACGCACCCTGCTCGAACTCGCCTACACCCTCGAGGCGGCCCGGCCCTTCCGTCGCATCCAGCAGTGAGGCGGCGGGTTCAGGAGATGTTCTTCGGCTGAGCCGGTGCGGCCACCGCCGAACGGTGGTGGCCACGGACCGCCGCCCGTTCGGCAGCGTTCTAGACCGAGACGCGCCGCAGCGCGTCGGGGGTCAGATCCTTCAGCGTCGGGTAGCCGTCCACCGCCATGATCAGATCGGCTTCCGCGAGCAGGGTGCGCAGCACGTGCACGATGCCGTCCGCACCGCCCAGGGACAGGCCGTAGGCGTAGGGGCGGCCGATCCCGACGGCGGACGCGCCCAGGGCGAGCGCCTTGATGATGTCCGCGCCCGAGCGCACCCCGGAGTCGAACAGCACGGGCAGCCCGTCCGCGGCGGCCACTACGTCCGGCAGCATGTCCAGCGCCGGCAGCCCGCCGTTGGCCTGGCGGCCACCGTGATTCGAGCAGTAGATGCCGTCCACGCCCAGATCCTTGGCGCGTCGCGCGTCGTCGGGGTGGCCGATGCCCTTCACGATCAGCGGCAGCTTGGTCAGCGACCGCAGCCACGGCAGGTCGGCCCAGGTGAGCGGGTTGCCGAAGACCTGGATCCAGCGCAGGATCGCCGTCTGCGGATCCTCCTCGGGGGACTTGGCCAGACTCGCCCGGAACACCGGATCGGTGAAGTAGTTGGCCAGGCAGTGCCCGCGCAGCTGCGGGAAGTTCCCGGTGGACAGATCCCGCGGCCGCCAGCCGGTGACCCAGGTGTCGAGGGTGACCACGATGCCCTTGAACCCGGCCCGCTCGGCGCGCTCGACGAGGCTGGCCGCCAGATCACGGTCGGTCGGGGTGTAGAGCTGGAAAAAGCCCGGGGTGTCGCCGAATTCGGCGGCGACGTCCTCCATCGGATCGACAGTCAGGGTGGAGGCCACCATCGGCACGCCGGTGCGCGCCGCGGCCTTCGCGGTCGCCAGATCGCCGTGCCCGTCCTGCGCGCACAGTCCGATGACGCCTACCGGAGCCATGAAGATCGGTGCGTTCCAGGTGCTTCCGAAGAGCTCCACCGACAGGTCGCGCTCCTTGGCGCCGACGAACATGCGCGGAATCAGCCCCCACCCATCGAACGCCGCCACATTCGCGTTCTGCGTGCGCTCATCGCCCGCCCCGCCCGCCACATATGACCACACCGACGGCGGCAGCGCGGCCTGGGCCCGCTCGGCCAGCTCCGCGAAGCTCACCGGCAGCGTCGGCACCACCCCGCGCAACCCGTTGAAGTAGATCTCGTTCTGAAAATCACCGAATGCCACGCGCCAACCTCCTTGTTCCCGCACCCGCTGCTGGAGCGCCCCGTCATTCTGCCAGCAGACCTTACCGATCGGTAAGTATCGGAAGCCGGGCTGTTCGCATGGGGACCTGTCGCACCCCGCGTGGTCTCTCGACCGGTGGCAGGTCCCGATGGCGGCGATGCGGAACCGGAGATCAGTTTTCGGGCATGTTCCAGCGCGCGGCCGGGGCGAACACGCCGGTCGGGTCGTAGCGTCGGCGGGCGGCGACCAGCCGTTCGCGCTGCGGCTCGGTCCAGGCGGCCAGGGTGTCGGCGGACCCGTCGTGCGCGTACAGGCCGAAGTTCGGCGTGGCAGCGTTGAGGCTCCAGGGGGCCAGAGCCGCGGCCACGCCATCGAGGACAGCGGGGACCACCGCGGCGATCGGCGGGGCCAGCACGCCGACCGCGAAGAGCTGGAACGGCGCGTGGCGTCCGGCGATCGTGTTGAGGGACAGTGGTTCTCGCGCGAGCGCGCCGCCCAGCGCCCGGATCTCGGCCATACCGATCGGCTGCCGGGCCGCGGCCGCGATCAGCGCGTCGATGGCCGCGTCCGGCAGTTCGCGCAGCAGCGTCCCGCGATCGCGCGCCGGCATCGGATCGACCGGATCGTTGTGGATGGAAGCCAGTGCCGCGTACGGCATTTCGGCGACGGTATCCAGCAGCGGAACCGCCAACGGCCGCAGCGGCGCGAGCAGTGCCGCGCCGTCGGCGGGATCGCCGACATGGGCGTAGCGCAGGTGCAGTACCGTGGCGCCGCGCAGCGGTTCCGGAATCTCGGGCAGCGGCGGCAGATTCAGGATCGCCACCGAACTCGAGACGCTCTCCGGCGCGGTCGCCACCCAGTTCCGCCAGGCCCGCAGCACGCTCGGCGCGTCCTCGATGCGGTAGGTGAGCCCACCGGCGTACAGGGTGGCGATCGGGAAGAGCCGGAACGTCATCTGCGTGACGATGCCGAGGGCCGCGCCGCCGCCGAGCAGGGCCCGGAACAGCTCGGGTTCGCTGTCGGGGGTGACCCGCCGCAGCGTGGCGTCGGCGGTGACCACCTCCATCGCGGTCACGTGGTCGGCGGCGAAACCGTGAGTGCGCGCGATGGGGCCGAGCCCACCGCCCAGGGTGTATCCGATGACCCCGACCGCCGGCGCGGATCCGGCCAGTCCCGCCAGCCCGAAGGGGGCGGCCGCGTCCAGCACCTGCTGCCAGCGGGTGCCCGCGCCAACCGTGGCCGTCCGGTGCTCATGGTCGATCGAGACCTCGTCGAGCCCCGAGGTGTCGATGAGAATGCTGTCGCTGGGCGAGTCGGCCGCCCCGTGCCCGGTGGCCTGCACGGCAACGGTGTAGCCGGACTGGACGGCGGCGCGCACCGCGGCCGCGACGTCGGCGGCGCTGCTGGCCGCCACGATGGCCGCGGCCCGATGCTCGGTCGCGGCATTGAATCCGGCTGCTGAGCGCCGATACCCGTCCTCGCCCGGTGTGTGGACGGCCCCGGCGACCGCCGCGCGCAGCCGCTCGGCGACGTCGGCGGCCGGTAGGGGGTGCGGGTCGACGTCGGCCGGTGCGGTCGGATCGAAGACGCTGGACATGTGGCTCCTGACAGTTGGTGGTGCTGTTCGCCGTCGAGCAAACCGTGGCGCGCTTAGCGCGAACTTAGCTCGCGCCCAGCACCGCTCGCGGGCTCGGCGCCGATCGCGCTCACCAGGTCGTTGACCTCGGCGCGCGTCATACTCGCCCCGGCGGTGAGACCGGCCTCGAATTCCGTTGCGGGCAGCGCCGACCGGACCGCCGCGGCCTCGCGGGCCGCGTCCACCGGATCCATCACCTCCGGCAGGAACCCGATCCGGCCACCCAATGCCCGCACCGCCCCGAGCAGGCGGGCGCCGTCGGCGGCCCGGCCGCTGTGGGCGGCGAGCGCCGCAGCCGACTGCACCATCACCAGCCACGAGGTGACGTCCCCGTCCCGCTCCAGCGCGGTCTGCATGGTGCGCAACGCCGTCCGAGCCTCGGCGTCCTCGCCGGCCTCCAGGGCACAGCGGGCCAACGTCCACGACGCGGACGCACCCGACCAGCGGTGCCCGCAGCGTTCGGCGACCGCGACCGCCTCACGCAGCGCGGCCCGTGCCGCGTCGGGCCGGTTCGCGAAACGCAGGATCATGCCCTCGATCATCAGCGCCTCGGCCAGCTGCCACGGACGCCCGTCGAGGCGGGCCCCGGCGACCGCGGACGCGGCGGCGGCGACCGCCTCGGGCGCGGGGTCGACCATCGCGCCCATATAGGTGGTCCACGACCGCATCCACGCGGCCGTGTCCAGATCGCCGGCCTCGCCGGCCACCTGCGTCGCCCGCCCGGTCGCCGCCGCGCCCCGCCGAGGATCGCCGGAGAGGTAGTGCAGGCCGCCGAGCCCGCCCAGGGCGTGCGACAACGTCGCGGCGTCGACGCCGTGCCAGGGTGGTTCGGTCACCGCGAGCGCACCGGTGATGGCCGCGATGCCCTCCTCGATGAGCCCGCGCCGGTACCAGAACCAGTGCAGGGCCGCCGCCAGCCGCAGCACATATTCGGGCTCACCGGCCCCGAAGGCGGACACGATGGCACTGCGGTGCTCGGCGACATCGGCGCTGAGCGCGTCCATCAGCTGTGCCGACCGGGCATCGCGCAGCTGGTCCGCCACGGCCCGCGACCGCTCCAGCACACAGCGCCGGTGGGCCGCCCGCACCCGCTCCAGCTCGTCGGATTCACAATGGGCGAGCGCGAATTCGCGAATGCTCTGCAACATCCGATAGCGACGCGGCGACGAGGCGGGTTGCACCCGCAGCAGTGAGCGCCGAACCAGTCCGGTCAACGGTTGCAGGACCGCCATCGGCGTGGCCGCCCCATGCACCGCGGCCGCGGCGTCGATGTCGAAACTGCCGGCGAAGACCGCGATATCGCGCAGCAGCCGCGCCTCGTCGGGGTCGAGCAGGCGGTAACTCCAGTCGATGGTGTCGGCCAGGCGGCGCTGCCTGGGCGGCGCGGTGCGCGCACCTCCGGCGAGCAGGGTGAACCGGTCCGCCAAGCCGTCGGCGATCTGCTGTTCGGACAGCATCCGCAATTGCGCGGCGGCCAACTCCACCGCGAGCGGAATGCCGTCGAGATCGGCGCAGATCCGCCGCACCGGTTCCCGCACCCGGTCGTCGAGCGCCCATCCCTCGATCACACCCGCGGCGCGCGCCGCGAACAGGTCGATGGCAGTGGCCTCGTCCAGGGGCGGGATCTCGAGGACTCGTTCGCCGTCGACGGCGAGCGGCTCACGGCTGGTCGCGAGAATGCGGACCCCGGGGCAGCGAGCCAGCAGGGTGTGTGCGACATCGGCCACCCCGTCCAGGACGTGCTCGCAATTGTCGAGCAGCAGTAGGCATTCCCGCGTGGCGACGATGTCGGCGAGCCGATCCGGTGTGCTCGCGCCCCGGACCTGCAGGGCGGCGGCCACCGTGGCGGCGACCAGAGCATCGGATTCGACCGGCGCCAGATCCACCCACCACTGCCCCGGCTCCGCTTCCGTGCGCGCTCGGGGCAGTCGGCGGCAGGCTTCGACGGCCAGCCTGGTCTTGCCGACTCCGCCGGTGCCGACCAGGGTCACCAGGCGGGCGGTGTGCAGGGCGTCCGCGACATCGTCGAGTTCGGTTGCGCGGCCGATGAATTGGGTGCGGGGTACCGGCATCGGGCAGACGGGTGCGCTCGCGGGGGCGATGACGGCGGCGAGGGTGGCGGGTCCGCGCAGCAGACTCTCGTCGTGGCGCAGGATCGCGGTTTCCAGTTCTCGCAACCGGACGCCCGGTTCGAGGCCGAGTTCGGTGTCGAGCAGGCGGCGGATGTCGCGCAGCGCGGCGAGGGCCTCGGACTGCTGCCCGGCGCGGTAGCGGGCCAATGCCGCCAGCTCCCACACCCGTTCGTCGAGTGGATGCGCCGATATCAGGGCGTCGGCGTCGGCGAGGGCGGCCTCGACGCAGCCCGCGCCGAGTCGCAACTCCACCAGCGCTTTCCGCGCCCGCAGTTCGAGCGCGGTGAGCCGTGCGATCTCCGGCCGTACGAAATCGGCGTCGGCCACATCCGCGTACGGCGCGCCCCGCCATTCGGCCAGCGCCGCCTCGTAAGCGCTCAGTCCGGCCTCGGAATCGCCCGCCGCGCAGGCGGATTCGGCGATCTCGAGCTGTGCGGCGAAGCGGTGCGCGTCGATCGCGTTCGCGGGCAGATCCAGCTGGTAGCGAGCGCCCTTACGGACGATCACGCTCGCCGCGCCGCGCCGGCGGTCGGGCTCGAGCCGGTCGCGCAGCTTCGAGACCCCGAATTGCAGTGAGCTCACCGATGGTTCCGCGGCGTCGTGCCACACCTGTTCGAGCAGCCGATCCGCCGACACCTCGCGCGGGAAGGCCGCCACCAGTGCAGCCAGCAAACTCCGCTGCCGCAATCCGCCCAGATCGACCGGCCGTCCCTCGACGGTGGCCGCGAGCCCGCCCAGCACCTTCAATCGCACCTGCGGTCGCGCACCGTCGTTCCCGGTTTCACGCACAAGTCACCTCACTACAGCTCTCATCCAGCAATCTATCGTGGCCAGCGAACGGCACGGTGCATCGGCGGGGATGTCCGTGCGGTCGCATGCACAGGGCGGACCCGGCTGTCCGAATCCGCCCTGCGCGGGTATCCGGGACGCGCCTCAGCGCGTCGCCGGTTCAGAAATTCGCGTTGAGGTAGTCCGCCGCGTGGGTCGTCCACAACACGTTGGTGCCCGGCATGTTGTGGCCGGAGTACAGCACGTGCTGGCCGTCGGGCCACGGCGTCAGGTAGCCGATCATCCCGCGCACCGCGGCCTCGTACCGGTCCAGGTTCGCCACCGGGTTCTGCATCAGGAAATCCAGCAGCTCGTTGAAGACGAACTGGGTCAGGTTTCCGATCCGGGCGCCCTCGACCAGGGAGAACGGTGAGATCGCGGTGTCGATGCCGCGCAGCGGCGAGTCGCCGGGGGAGGAGGTGATGATGTCGCCGGGATTGGCGTATTCCCGGACGTGGATTCCCGCGGGCCAGGCGCCGCGCTGGCCGTGCAGGCCGTATGTCGTTGCCGGGCAGAGGTTTTCGACCGATTGTCCGGCCCGCCGCATGGGGTTCGCGATGTTCACCACGAACGCGATCTCCAGCGGGGAGCCGTCGACATTGGTGTAGATGCCCGCTCGCACGCCCTGCAGAATCGTGCTCGCCACGATCCCGCCCAGCGAATAGCTGAGCAGACCGCACACATTCGGTGAATCCTGGATCGCCTTGACGCCGGCGGCGACGCCCAGCCGCACCGAGGTGTTCAGCGACGGGCCCCACTCGCTCGGGACCGGCCCGATCGACGCCGGCCAATCCGGCTCGAAGGTGCTGAATTTGTCGGTGTCCAGCAGTTTGGCAACATCGTGCAGCATCCCCGCCGGTGTCCCATCCGAATTGCGCTGCTCCCCGGTGCCGCGCAAGGTGATGATGTCGATCATGGTCTTCCCCTCCGTGCGCCGAACCCTTCGACGTGTGGTCGACGCTAAGCGCGTCCTACCAGCTAATCGCGAGTAGTCGACTACGCGTTTACGCGGGGAGGGGACACAGTTCGGTGCCCGGGTCCGGGAACGCCGAACGGCGGGCCGGATCGCGCGATCCGGCCCGCCGTTCGGCGGTGAGCTAGCGCGGCAGGTCCGCCGCGGCCGACTCGTCCAGCAGCCAGGTGGTGGACTCGGTGCCGATCGCACCGGCCGCCGGAATGTCGAGCGGGGACGCGCCGTTGAGGGCGGCGGCCACCGCGGCGGCCTTGGCCTCGCCGGAGACGATCAGCATGACGTGGCGCGACTTGCGGATCGCGGGCAGCGTCAGGGTGACCCGGACCGCGGGCGGCTTGGGCGAATTGGTTTCGGCGACAACCAGTTCGTGTTCCTCGCGGGTGGCGTCGGTGTGCGGGAACAGCGAGTTGATGTGGCCTTCCCCGCCCATGCCGAGCAGGTGCAGATCGAACGCGCCGTGCTCGGCCAGGTGGGCGTGCACGGTGGCCGCGTACTCGCCGGCGGCTTCCAGCGGGTCCGGGTAGTCGCCGCTGGAGGTCTCGGTCGGGTGCACGCGGGCCGGGTCGACCGGGACGTGGTCGAGCAGGGCGTGGCGGGCCTGCAGTTCGTTGCGCTCCGGGTCGCCGGTGGGCACGAAACGCTCGTCGCCCCAGAAGACGTCGAGCTTGCCCCAGTCGATGTCGCCGGGCGCCTTGCGCACCAGTTCCAGCAGGGCGATGCCGGTGCCGCCGCCGGTCAGGACCACCGAGGCGGAGCCGCGCAGGCGCTGGGCCTCCACCACCTCGGCGACGAAACGGGCGGCCGCGGCGGCCACCAGATCATCGACGGTGCTGAAGGTTTCCGTGACGGCGGGCTTACTCATAGGTCACCCTTTCGATTCCGGTGAGGGCCTCGGCGTAGATGTCGTCGGCGTCGAGATGACGCAGCTCCTCGGCCAGGCAGTCCTTGGTCTCGCGCCGCGCCAGCGCGAAACGCTGGTCGGGTTCGCCGGTGCGGGACAGGGTCGCGGTGCGGCCGTGCTGCGGGCGGGAGATGGCGATCGACACCGTCGGACGGTGCATCTCCACCTTCAGCTCGCCGGTGCGCCGCACCACCGGGCAGTCCAGGCGCGCGGCCAGCCACCCGGCCAGCATGTCCAGCGCCGGTTCTTCCTTCAGACCCGAAATCGTCACCGACTCAACGGTTTCGAACGGGGCCTCATCGAGCGCCGCCGCCAGCAGCGCCCGCCAGTAGGTGACCCGGCTCCACGCCAGATCGGTGTCACCGGTCGCATACGAGTGGCGACGGCCCTTGATGGTGGCCTGCGGATCGGCCGCGAAGGTGGCGTCGGTGATGCGGCGCGTGGCCAGCCGGCCCACCGAATCCTTCGACGGGAACTCCGGCGCGCCCCGCGGCCACCACGCCACCACGGGGGTGTCGGGCAGCAGGAACGGGATCACCACGCTGGCCTCGTGCGGCACCAGATCGCCCTGCAACCGCAGCACGATCACCTCGGCCGCCCCCGCGTCGCCGCCGACGCGGATCTGGGCGTCCAGCCGGGTCTCGGCCATGCGGTCACCGCGCGCCAGCACGATCACCCGGCAGGGGTGCTCGCGGCTGGCGTCGTTGGCGGCGTCGATGGCGTCCTCGGCCTCGGAGCTGTCGAGCGTGCACACCACCAGGGTGAGCACCCGGCCCATGGTGACCACGCCATTGGATTCCCGCAGCTGCACAAGACGTTTCGACACCTCGCGGGTGTCGGTGTCGGGCATGTCGATGATCACGGTCGCCGCCATTCCCGCCCGCTGCGCGCGAGCATCTCGTCGGCGGATTCCGGACCCCAGCCGCCGGCCTCGTACGGATCGGGCTTACCGGTCTCGGCCCAGTGCGCCAGCGCGGGATCGAGGATGCGCCAAGACAATTCGACCTCCTCGTTGACCGGGAACAGCGACGGCACCCCGAGCAGCACATCCAGGATGAGCCGCTCGTAGGCCTCGGGGGAGTCCTCGGTGAAGGCCTCGCCGTAGCTGAAGTCCATGTTCACGTCGCGCACCTCCATCGACGACCCGGGCACCTTGGACCCGAATCGCATGGTGATGCCCTCGTCCGGCTGCACCCGGATGACCAGCGCGTTCTGCCCGAGTTCCTCGGTCATGGTCTGGTCGAACGGCAGGTGCGGGGCCCGCTTGAACACCACCGCGATCTCGGTGACGCGGCGGCCCAGGCGTTTTCCGGTGCGCAGGTAGAACGGCACGCCCGCCCAGCGGCGGGTCGCGACCGACAGGGTGATGGCGGCGTAGGTCTCGGTGCGGGAGTTGGGGTCGAAACCCTCCTCCTGCAACAGGCCCACCACCGGCTCACTGCCCTGCCAGCCCGCCGTGTACTGCCCGCGCGCGGTCGTCTCGTCCAGGGGCGCAACGAGTTTGGTCGCCGAGAGCACCTTGATCTTCTCGATCTGCAACTGCTTGGGCTGGAAGCTCACCGGCTCTTCCATGGCGGTCAACGCCAGCAGCTGCAACAGGTGGTTCTGGATGACGTCGCGGGCTGCGCCGATCCCGTCGTAATAGCCCGCGCGCCCGCCCAATCCGATGTCCTCGGCCATGGTGATCTGCACGTGGTCGACATAGTTGGCGTTCCAGATGGGATCCCACAGCTGGTTGGCGAAGCGCAGCGCCAGAATGTTCTGCACCGTCTCCTTGCCCAGGTAGTGGTCGATGCGGAACACCGACCGCTCCGGGAACACCGTGTTGACCAGCGCGTTGAGTTCCTGCGCGCTGTTCAGGTCGTGCCCGAACGGCTTCTCGATCACCACTCGCCGCCACGGATCCGGTTGCCCCGCAGGGGAATCGGTCGGCTTGGCGAGCCCGTTCTTGGACAGCTGCTCCAGCACGATGGGGAAGTCGCTGGGCGGAATCGACAGGTAGAAGGCGGTATTGCCGCCCGTCCCGCGATCCCGGTCCAGATCCTTGAGGGTGGTGGCCAGCTTGTGGAAGGCCGCGTCGTCCTCGAACGTGCCGCGAACGAAACGCAGACCCTCCTTCAGCTGCTGCCACACCTCCTCCCGGAAGGGAGTGCGCGCCGAGGAGGACACCGACTCGTGAACCAGGTTCGCGAAGTCCTCATCAGTCCAGTCCCGGCGCGCGAAGCCGATCAGCGAGAAGCCCGGGGGCAGCAGCCCCCGGTTCGCCAGATCGTAGATGGCCGGCAGCACCTTGCGCCGCGACAGATCACCGGTAACGCCGAATATCACCACGTTGCACGGTCCGGCGATGCGGGGCACCCGGCTGTCGCGATCATCGCGCAGCGGGTTCGGCATCGCGACCGTCGTCGCCGCGCGAGTCACGGTCAGTTGCCCCCTGCGACCTGCAGCTTTTCGGTGGTGGCGACGAGCAGGTCCTGCCAGGAGGTGACGAACTTGTCGACGCCCTCGGTCTCGAGCACCCCGAAGACCTCGTCGAGGTCGATCCCGACAGCGACCAGCTGGTCGAACACCTGCTGCGCGTCGGCGGCCAGGCCGTCGAGGCGATTACCTTCCAGCACACCGTGATCGGCGAAGGCCTCGAGGGTCTTCTCCGGCAGCGTGTTGACCGTGTCCGGGCCCACCAGCTGCGTGATGTACATGGTGTCGGGGTATTCCGGGTTCTTCACACCGGTCGAGGCCCACAGCGCGCGCTGCTTGTTGCCGCCCGCCGAGGACAGCTTGGCGTAGACGTCGGTGTGGGCGCCGCCGTCGAACACGTCGCGGTAGGCGGCATAGGCCAAGCGCGCGTTGGCGATTCCGGCCTTGCCGCGCAGCGCGAGCGCCGCGTCGGTTCCGATGGCCTCGAGCCGCTTGTCGATCTCGGAGTCCACGCGGGACACGAAGAACGAAGCGACGGAATGGATCTTGGCGAGGTCGTGCCCGGCGGTGTTGGCGTTGCGCAAACCGTCGAGGTAGGCGCCCATCACCGCGATGTAGCGCTGCACCGAGAAGATCAGCGTCACGTTCACGCTGATGCCCTCGGAGATCACCCGGGTGATGGCGGGCAGGCCCGCCTCGGTCGCCGGGATCTTGATCAGCAGGTTCGGGCGGTCCACGATCTTCCACAGCTCGATGGCCTGGGCCACCGTGCCGTCGGTGTCGAAGGCCAGGCGCGGGTCGACCTCGATGGAGACCCGGCCGTCGACGCCCTTCGAGGCGGCGAAGACGTCGGCGAAGATGTCGCAGGCCGCGCGCACGTCATCGGTGGTGATGGTGCGGATGGCCGAGTCGACGTCCGCGCCGCGCGCGGCGAGCTCGTCGACCTGCTCGTCGTAGGCGTGGCCCGAGGACAGCGCGCCCTGGAAGATGGTCGGGTTGGTGGTGACGCCGACGACATTGCGGGAGTCGATCAGGCCCTGGAGGTTTCCGGACTTGATGCGGTCACGCGACAGATCGTCCAGCCACACCGAAACCCCGGCGGCCGACAGGGCCGCGGTGTTCGTGTTCTGGGTCATGACAACTATCCCTTCACCTTGGCAAGCGAGCGGGTGGCAGCGGCGACGACGGCGTCGGTGGTGATGCCGAACTCGCGGAACAGCGTCTTGAAATCGGCCGAGGCACCGAAGTGCTCGATGGACACGTTCTCACCGGCGTCACCGGTGAAACGGTGCCACGGCATCGCGATGCCGGCCTCGACCGTGACGCGGGCCCGCACCGACGGCGGCAGCACCTTGTCGCGGTAGGACTGTTCCTGCGCGTCGAACCACTCCACACACGGCATGGACACCACGCGGGTGCCGATGCCCTGTGCCTCGAGCGTAGCGCGCGCGTCGACCGCGAGCTGCAGTTCCGAACCGGTGGCGATCAGGATTACCTGCGGTGTGCCGGTGGAGGATTCGGCCAGGATGTAACCGCCCTTGCGGACGCCCTCGTAGCTGGTGCCCTCCTGGATCGGCAGATCCTGACGGGTCAGCGCCAGCGCGGACGGGCCGTCCTGGTGCGGGGCGTCGGAGACCAGGAAGTGCGAATGCCGTTCGGCGCTGTCCCGTTCCAGGATGGTGCGCCAGGCGTAGGTGGTCTCGTTGGCGTCACCGGGGCGGACCACGTTCAGGCCCGGGATCGCGCGCAGCGCGGCCAGATGCTCGATCGGCTGGTGGGTGGGGCCGTCCTCGCCCAGACCGATGGAGTCGTGGGTCCACACGTAGGTGACCGGGGTGCGCATCAGCGCGCCCAGGCGCACCGCGGGACGCATGTAGTCGGAGAACACCAGGAAGGTGCCGCCGTAGGGGCGGGTCGGGCCGTGCAGCGCGATGCCGTTGAGGATCGAGCCCATCGCGTGCTCACGCACACCGAAGTGGAGGGTCCGGCCGTAGGGGTTGGCCTTCCAAGCGCCGGTGGAGATGGACTCCGGGCCGAAGGACGCCGCACCCGGCATGGTGGTGTTGTTCGACTCCGCGAGGTCGGCCGAACCGCCCCACAGCTCCGGCAGCACCGGGGCCAGCGCGGCCAGCACCGCACCGGACGCCTTGCGGGTCGCCATCGCCTTGCCGGCCTCGTGGATCGGCAGGGTCTCGGTCCAGCCGGCGGGCAGCGCGCGCTCCTGCAGCCGGTCGAACAGCGCCTTGTTCTCCGGGTTGGCCGTGGCCCACGCCTCGAACTGCTCCTGCCAGGCGGCCCGGGTGGCCTTGGCGCGGTCGGCGACATTGGCGCGCGAGTGCGCGATCACGGCGGCGTCCACGTCGAAGCTCTTGTCCGGGTCGAAGCCCAGGATCTTCTTGGTGGCCGCGACCTCGTCGACGCCCAGCGCGGCGCCGTGCGAGGAGCCGGTGTTCATCTTGGTGGGGGCCGGGTAGCCGATGATGGTGCGCAGCAGGATGATCGACGGCTTGTCGGTCACGGCCTGCGCGGCGGCGACGGCGGCCTCGATGCCGGTGACGTCCTCGCCGCCCTCGACGGTCTGCACGTGCCAGCCGTAGGCCTCGTAGCGCGCCGCGGTGTCCTCGGTGAAGGCGATGCGGGTGTCGTCCTCGATGGAGATCTTGTTGTCGTCGTAGAAGACGATCAGGTTGCCCAGCTGCTGGGTGCCCGCCAGCGAGGACGCCTCGGAGGTGACGCCCTCCTCCATGTCACCGTCGGAGGCGATGACATAGATGAAGTGATCGAACGCACTCTTGCCCTGTGCCGCTTCGGGATCGAACAGGCCGCGCTCACGCCGCGACGCCATCGACATGCCGACCGCGGAGGCCAGGCCCTGACCCAGCGGGCCGGTGGTGATCTCGACGTGGTCGGTGTGGCGGTACTCCGGGTGGCCCGGAGTCAGCGAACCCCACTTGCGCAGGTGCTCGAGGTCGGTCAGCTCGAGGCCCATGCCCGCCAGGTACAGCTGTACGTACAGGGTCAGGCTGGAGTGGCCGCAGGACAGCACGAAACGGTCGCGACCCACCCACGCCGGATCGGCCGGATCCAGCCGCATCACGCGCTGGAACAGGGTGTACGCCAACGGGGCCAGGCTCATCGCGGTGCCCGGGTGGCCGTTGCCGGTGTTCTGGACCGCATCGGCGGCGAGGATCCGGGCCGTGTCGACGGCCCTGGTGTCCAGATCGGTCCAGTCGGTGGGGTGGTTCGGCTGAGTGAGCGCGCGGATGTCGTCTGTGACTGACACGACCGAGGTTCTCCTGACGTTCTCGTCAATGATGCGGTTGTGGGCTGCGGGGGAGTCGCTGCGTTCGATCCGGGTGCGACGCGGCCGCACCGATCTACAACCACCCTAAAGGGCGGCGTTTCGTGCTCATACCCGAACCCACAATCACCGTCCGCCGTGTCGTTGCTTCGTGGCGTTTCGCGGACCTGTTCGTGACTGGCCGATGTACACGTCGCGAACCGGTCTCGGTGCGCGTCGAGGTGGACCTGGTCGGGAGCATGGTCGGCGTGGGTCTACCATGCTGTGTAGTAGTGGCCGCGCCGCACCGTGTCCGGATATCGCACCGGATCGGGTTTGGATCGCGCGCCGCGGATTCCAGACCGGATCGGATAATGCACGGCGTGCGAGGAGAAACAGTGGGGATTGGGCAACAGCCGGGTGGCGCTCACGGCTCCTCCGGGGCGGTGCTCGCCGACCGTGTCACGGGCAGTGGCCCGTTGGCGGCGGCGACCAGGCGGGTCCTCGCCTACATCGCGCTCACCAAGCCCCGGGTCATCGAATTGCTGCTCGTCGCAACGATTCCCACCATGCTGCTGGCCAGCCGCGGCGAGGTCGAGATCCGGCTCATCCTGGTCACCCTGTTCGGTGGTTGGATGGGTGCGGCCAGCGCCAACACCCTCAACTGTGTCGCCGACGCCGACATCGACAAGGTGATGAAGCGGACCTCCAAGCGTCCGCTCGCCCGCGAGGCCGTGCCCACCCGCAACGCCTTCGTCTTCGGCGTCACCCTCGGACTGGCGTCCTTCGCCTGGCTGTGGTGGCAGGCCAATCTGCTCTCCGGCGCGCTGGTCGTGGCGACCATCCTGTTCTACGTCTTCGTCTACACCCTCGGCCTCAAGCGCCGCACCTCCCAGAACGTGGTGTGGGGCGGCGCGGCCGGCTGCATGCCCGCCCTGGTCGGCTGGTCCGCGGCCACCGGCACCATCGGCTGGCCCTCGATCGTGCTGTTCCTGGTCATCTTCTTCTGGACGCCGCCGCACACCTGGGCGCTGGCGATGCGCTACAAGGAGGACTACAAGGCCGCGGGCGTCCCGATGCTCCCGGTCGTGGCCACCGAGCAGGTCGTCACCAAGCAGATCGTCATCTACACCTGGCTGACCGTGCTGGCGACCTTCGCCCTGGTCCCCGCCGCCGGTGTGATCTACGCCGCCACCGCCCTCGTCGCCGGCGCCTGGTTCCTGCTCATGGCCCACCAGCTGTACTCCGGCGTCCGCAAGGGTGAATCGGTCAAGCCGCTGCGCCTGTTCCTGCAGTCCAACAACTACCTCGCCGTCGTCTTCTGCGGCCTGGCCGTCGACTCGGTCCTCGGCTTGAACACCCTCGGGCACACCCTCTTCGGCTGATCCCGACATTTCGGTGGGCATGCGTGTCGATTCGGCGCGTCGCTGTTCGATGAGGAGGTAGGGCGGACCCGCCGCCCCCCTCATCCGAGAGGAACAGCTGCCTCATGACCGACCACGTTCTAGCTTTGCCCGACGTCGACCTCGCCTACGACCTGCGGGGACCCGCACCGGCCGAGAGCTCGCACCGGCCGCTGCTGATGATCGGCCAGCCCATGACCGCCGAGGGTTTCGCGGCATTGGCGTCGTATTTCCCGGAACGCACGGTGATCACCTACGACCCGCGCGGTCTAGGGCGCAGCGTCCGCAAGGACGGGCGCAGCGACAATTCCCCGACCGTCCAGGCCGAGGACGTGCACGCGCTGATCTCCGCGCTGAGCCTCGGTCCGGTGGATCTGTTCGCCAGCAGTGGCGGCGCGGTCACCGCGCTCGCGCTGGTCACCGCCCACCCCGGCGATGTCGCTACCCTCGTGGCCCACGAACCCCCGATCCTGTCGGTCCTCCCGGACGCCGCCGCCGCGGCCCGCGGCCAGGCCCAGGTTCGTGACGCCTACCAGGCCAAGGGCTCGTTCGCGGGGATGGCCGCCTTCATCGCGTACACCTCTTGGCAGGGCGAGTTCACCGACGCCTTCTTCGCGCAGCCCCCGGCCGATCCGGCGTTGTTCGGTATGCCCACCGAGGACGACGGCACCCGGGACGACCCGCTGCTCTCCGACCTCTCCTGGGCCATCACCGGGTACACGCCCGACATCGACGCGCTGCGGGCCGCACCGACCCGCGTGGTCATCGGTGTCGGCGAGGAATCGGCCGGGGTCCTCACCGGGCGCACCGCGGAAGCGACCGCGGCGCTGCTCTATTCGACTGCCGTCGTGTTCCCCAGTCACCACGGCGGTTTCACCGGTTCCGACTCCGGCTACCCCGGCCAGCCGGAACCCTTCGCACAGCGTCTTCGTCAGATTCTCGACGAAGACCAGGGATAGGCGCCGGCTGACGCGCGTGTCGATTCGGCCGTGCGCCGATCGATGAGATGGTGAGGGCGGAACACGCCGCCCCGCCACCCGAGAGGCCAGCGTCATGCCGAAGCTCCGCGTCCACAACTTCGCCGTCTCCCTCGACGGCTTCGCCGCCGGACTCGATCAGGGCCCCGACGCCCCGCTGGGCGTCGGCGGGGAACGCCTCCACGACTGGGTTTTCCGCACTCGCTACGGGCTCACCATGATCGGCGAGCCCGGCGGCGATCCCGGTCCCGACGACGACATCCTCGCGGCCGGCGACCATAACGTCGGCGCCACCATCATGGGCCGCAACATGTTCGGCCCGGTCCGCGGCGACTGGCCCGACTATTCGTGGACCGGCTGGTGGGGCGATACCCCGCCCTACCACCACGACACTTTCGTCATGACCCATTACGCCCGCCCCGCGCTCCCCATGAAAGGCGGCACCACCTTCCACTTCGTCTCCGACACCCCGGAAGCGGTCCTCGCCCAGGCCTTCGAAGCGGCACAGGGCCAGGACGTCCGCCTCGGCGGCGGGGCCGCCACCATCCGCCAGTTCCTCGCCGCGGGTTTGGTCGACGACCTGCACCTGGCCATCGTCCCGACGCTGCTCGGCTCCGGTGAGCGACTCTTCGACAACCTCGGCAGCCTCCCCGGCTACCGTGTCACGGACATGCTCAGCACCAAGTCCGTCACCCACGTCTGGCTCACCAAGCACTAGGAACTGCCCTGGCCGCGTCGAGGTGGTCAGCGGCAGGCGACGAACTGCTGGACGAAAATGCCTGCGGGGTCGACGTTGTCGAGGCCGGGGCGGGCCGCGCCGGAACGGACGCCGACCCCGAGTTCGGTGACCTGGCGGTCGAGGAGATTGGCCTGATGGCCGGGACTGTTCATCCACCAGGTGACGGCGGCCCGTGCGGTGGTGGAGTCACTGGAACCCCATCCCGCATAGGCGTTCTCGGACCACCGGTTTACGCCGAGCGGGTCGAATATGAAACTGTTGCACGGGTTGTAGGACTTCACGCGGCGCAGTAGCTGGATGGTCACCGGAATGCCGGGCAGGTTGGGGTCGTTATGGAAGTCGGCGCCGTCGGTCCACCACTGGCGACTCTGGGCGTGACCGGCGAAGTCGGCCGCGCTGTTACGTAGCCCTTCATTCCACTTCAGCGCGGGGACACCGGCCTTGGCGCGTTCGATATTGGTGAGGCAGAAGACCGCCCGCTCGATCCTGTCGAATTGACCGGCCAGGGCCAACGCGGCAGCCAAGTCGTTGCCGGGGTCCAGGTTCGCGACGAACCCGAGGCTGTGCACCGGGTCGTCGGCGTTCTCGCACACCGGATCCGCGGCGGCCGGTGCGGCGGAGTGCGGGAGACCGGTGACGGCGGCGAGGGCCAGTGCCAGGACGACGCCGCCGATGACCGTGCGGCGCACGGGAGTTCGAGACGGACGCTCCACCAATGAAATCTCGACGAACGCGCGCTCGCGGATCATTCCGGTGACTACTCCTTGTCGAGGAGTTCGCGCAGCCGGTGCGCGAACGGTTCGGGCTGGCCGGGGTAGCCGGAGTCGGCACCGGTGAAGCCGCCGTGGTGGCTGGGGAACACGACGGCAGCCGAATCGAGCAGGGCGGCGGTCGCCTCGGCGGTCCGGGCGGTGAGGGTGCCCGCGGACTCCGCACCGACCGCGATCAATACCCGGGTGGGAGCTGCCTTCAGGGCCGCGGCGTCAGGGGAGTAGACCGTGACCGCCCACGAGACGTCCGACAGCAGCGGGTCGTCGCGGGTGCCGTCGTCCTCGGTGGGCATCCCGAACAGCGCCGGATCGGCCGGAGGCTGCGCGAAGTAGTCGTCGGTGTATTCGCCTTGCCAGGAGGTGAGGGCAATGAAGGCGGCCATGCCCGCGAACGACCCTTTGGCCTGGTAGGCGTCCCGGACCTGAGCCTGCGCGCGCTCAGCGGCCTCGGCATCGGGCAGGACGCCGAGGATCGGCGGCTCGTGCGCGACGAGGGTTGCGACATCGCCCGGGTGGGCGGTGATCAGCGCGAGCGCGGTGACCGCGCCGCCGCTGCTGGCGAACAGGTCCACCGCACCCACCCCGAGCGCGGTGATCAGCGCGTGCACGTCCTCGGCCTGCACGGTAGGCGAGTTGTCGCGACGCCCGTCTCTGCGGACACTGCGCCCGAGACCGCGCGGGTCGTAGGTGATCACGGTGCGTTCCGGGAAGTAGGAGGCCAGTGCGCCGAAACCGTCGGCGGTCATGGGCTGGCCGATCATCAGCAGCGGCCGGTGCGCGCTCGCGGCCGGCGCGGGTCCGCGCAGGTCGTAGGCGAGGTCGGCATCGGGCAGTTCGAGGATGTGTTCGGTCATATGAGCATGGACGGTACCGCGCGTCCGAATTCATCGGTGGCTCCGCGACGGTGTGTCCCGTCGCGGAGGACTGCGGCCCCGGTCGACCGCGCCGAATACCGACGGTGGGTGGTCAGGGCACCGGTTGGCCGTCGGGTGCGATCAGGTGCCAGGCGCCCATCAGGCCCTGGCCGCGGGTGTCGCCGGGAGCGGAGTCGGCGGCGAAATAATAGAGAGGCTTGCCCGCGTAGGCGGCTTGGGTTGTCCCGTCCGGGCGGGTGATCGTGGTGATCAGGTCCGCGGTGACACCCGGGTCCGCGATGACCGGTCCCGGTAGTGCGGGCCATTTGGTGAGGCACTCGCCTACACACGCCGAGGTGCCGGGGGTGTCCTTCGTGAAGACATAGAGGGATCTACCCGCCTTGTCTGTCAACATGTCTCGACCCGCCGCCGACGTCACGCCGATCGAGGCCGGCGCGGCGGATACCGGGGGGCCGGACACGAGCGGGGGCGAGGTGTCGCCGGATGAGCAGGCGGTGGCCGTGGCGAGACAGGCGAGGACGAGGGTGGGCGTCGCATGCCGGATTGTCATCGGGGAGCTCCTGAGTTGTGGCGCGGACTATTTGGCCGGCGGCGCGGGCTGCGCGGGGTCCTTGCAGTAGGGCAGTTCGGGCGGACACGGAGCGAGGATGGTCGAGAAGTACTGGATGGCGGAGAACAGGGTGATGGGGCCGCCCGCCACCACGATGCCGCCCATCGAGCCGACAGCGCCGAGGGTGGCCATGCCGAGTACGCACCCGGCGATGGTCGCGCCGACGAACGGCACCAGCAATGCGATCACGGGGCTGCTCAGTACGGCTCCGGCGGCCGCGCCGACCAGGCAGCCCACGCCCGCGCCGACGACAGCGCCGAGCACGGCACTGACCGCCGCGCCGATGGCGGCGCGCTGAGCGAACGCGCCCAGCGCTTGCGAGTCACGGGGAGTGAAGGATTCGGCGATCTGTGCCGCCGCGCGATCGACGGTCACGACGTCGTTGGCGGCCACCGGCGTGACGTGCTGGGGATTGTCCTTCGACGGGGTCAGTGTCGCGGTGGCGCCGTCGATGCGGGCGGTGATCGGGTAGGCGGTGTCGTCGACCCGATAGGTCAAGGGGATGGCGGCGACCAGCTGATTGTCGCGGTCGAGTACGGCGAGCTGCTGGTCGAGCTGCCGCACGGTGCCGCCCGCGACGGTCAGGACGGCGGAGTCTCCCGCGCGGCTCACCTCGTAATGCACTGCGGCGGAGGGAGTCTCGCCCGCCGGTGCCGCGTGGGCGGTGACGGCTGTGGCCATCAGCGCAGAGGTCGCGAGCGCCGCTGTCACGGCAGTGTTCCTCATCTTCATTCCTGTTTCCTCATCATCGGTACGGGATTTCCGGTCTCACCGAGAGGCGATGATCCGGTTGTGGGCTTGGGCGAGTTCGCGTTTGAGGATCTTGCCGCTGGCGGTCATCGGCAGCGTGCCGGTGAATTCGACGACGCGCGGATACTTGTAGGCGGCCAACTGTTCCCGGCACCAGTCGATCAGCTCGTGCGCGGTGACCTCGGCCCCGGGTTCGGGGACGACGCAGGCCTTGATCTCCTCGCCGTAATGCTCGTCGGGGACGCCGATGACGGCGGCCAGTGCGACGGCGGGATGGGTGTGCAGGACTTCTTCGATCTCGCGGGGATAGACGTTGAATCCGCCCCGCACGATCATGTCCTTGGCGCGGTCGACGATGTAGTAGTAGCCGTCGGCGTCGCGGCGGGCGAGGTCGCCGGTGCGGAACCAGCCCTCCCGCATCACCTCCGCGGTGGCGTCGGGCCTGCGGTGGTAGCCCTTCATGACATTGTGGCCGCGCACCGCGATCTCGCCGATCTCACCGGTGCCGGCGACAGTTTTCCATTCCGGGTCGATGAGCCGCACTTCGATGCCCCACACGGGAATTCCGATCGACCCGGGCCGGGAATCGCGCTCCGGATCGGCGAACAACGCCAGCGGTGAGGTCTCGGACAGTCCGTACCCCTCGAGAATGGGCACGCCGAATCGCTGTGCGAAGCGCGTCATTGTCTCGACCGGCAGCGCCGCGCCGCCGGAGACGGCCTTGCGTAGGGTGGCGGCGATCCGGCCGACATCGACGGTGTCGTCCAGCGCCCGCAGCAGCCCCCAGTACATCGTGGGCACACCGGCGAAGAAGGTGACGCGTTCGTCGGCCAGCGCCCGCAGCGCCGCGACCGCGTCGAATCGCGGCATGAGTACCAGCGTGGACCCGACCGACAGCCCGGCGTTCATGTGGATGGTCTGGCCGAAGGAATGGAACAGCGGCAGGGCGACCAGATGGGTGTCGTGCCGGTCGGGCCGATTGTCGAAGAGCCGGTCCGCGGTCAGGGCGTTCATCACCATATTGGCGTGGGTGAGCTCTGCGCCTTTGGGCCGGCCGGTGGTTCCGCTGGTGTAGAGGATGACCGCGGTGTCCTCGGGACGGCGGGCGACGGTATCGAACCTCCCCGGTAGTTCCGCGACGGCCCGCGCGAAGGCCTCGACACCCGGATACGGCGATCGAGCCCGCGGATCGGCGGTGATCAGGACCATGTCCCTGCAGTCCGGCGCCTGCTGGAATCCCTCCCAGCCGTATTCGCCCATCGGCAGTTCGGTCGTGCCTTCGAAGCAGAGATACAGCGCCGCTTCGGCATCGTCGAGGTGGTAGGCGATTTCGCGGGGACGCAGCAGGATATTGAGCGGCACCACGACCGCGCCCGCTTTGACGATCCCGTAATAGCAGATCACGAACTCGGGCAGATTCGGGCACGAGAGCGCGACCTTGTCGCCCGGCTCGATTCCGCGGGCGGTCAGCAGGTGGGCGACCTGGTTGGCGCGTGCGTCGAGTTCGGCATAGGTCAGTCGCTCGAGGTCACACACGACGGCATCGATGCCGGGAGACCGGCGTGCCGAATCCTCCAGCAGTACAGCGAGATTGAGCACAGGGCACCTCTCGGAGCGGTCAGGCCGCGGTGGTCAGCGGGGCGGCCGTGGCCGCGCGGACATCGGATTCGGTCACGCCGGGTGCGCATTCGCGCAGGACCAGCCCGGTGTCGGTCACGTCGATGACGGCCAGATCGGTGATGACGCGGTGCACGACCGCCGCGCCGGTGAGCGGAAGGGTGCAGCGGCGCACGATCTTCGGTGCGCCGGTCTTGTCGGTGTGCTCCATGAGCACGATGACCCGGCGGGCGCCGTGGACCAGGTCCATCGCGCCGCCCATGCCTTTGACCAGGTGGCCGGGCACCATCCAGTTCGCCAGATCGCCGGTGGCCGAGACCTGCATGCCGCCCAGCACGGCGGTGTCGATGTGGCCGCCGCGGATCATGCCGAAGCTGGTCGCCGAATCGAAGAACGACGCCCCCGTGACGACGGTCACGGTCTCTTTTCCGGCATTGATCAGGTCGGCGTCGACCGCTGTCTCGTGCGGGTAGGGGCCGGTGCCGAGGATGCCGTTCTCCGAGTGCAGGGTGACGCGCACTCCGTCGGGCATGTGGTTGGGGATCAGGGTCGGCAGTCCGATGCCGAGGTTGACGTATTCGCCGGCCCGCAGTTCCTGCGCGGCGCGGGCGGCCATGGCGGTGCGGGACCAGCCGAGGACCGTGGTGGCAGTACTCATGTCAATGCTCCTGGGCGACGGTGCGCTTCTCGATGCGCTTGGTTTGCGGTCCGGTGTGCACGATGCGGTCGACGAAGATCCCGGGCAGGTGGATCCGGTCCGGGTCGAGTTCGCCTGCGGGAATCAGCTTTTCGACCTGGGCGATGCAGACGCGACCGGCCGCGGCCGCCAGCGGGTTGAAGTTGCGGGCGGCCTTGTCGAACACCAGGTTGCCGGCGGTATCGCCGATGCGCGCGTGGATCAGCGCGTAGTCGGCGGTGAGGGCTTCCTCGAGCACGTAGCGCCGCCGGCCCCGGTGTCCGCTGAAGGCCCTGACCTCCTTGGGCGGCGAGGCCACGCGCACTGATCCGTCGGCGGCGTACCGCCACGGCAGACCGCCTTCGGAGATCGGGGTGCCGACCCCGGCCGGGGTGAAGAACGCCGGGATTCCGGCACCTCCGGCCCGCAACTTCTCGGCCAGCGTGCCCTGCGGGGTCAGCTCGACCTCGAGCTCGCCGGACAGGTATTGGCGGGCGAACTCGCCGTTCTCGCCCACATAGGAGGCGGTGATGCGGCGGATCTTCCTGTCGGCCAGCAGAATTCCCAGCCCGTATCGGTCGGTGCCGCAGTTGTTGGAGATGATCTCCAGTTCGGTGACCGCGGTCGCGGCCAGCGCCTCGATCAGCACGTCAGGGATCCCGCACAACCCGAATCCGCCAACCGCCAGACACGATCCGGACGCGATGTCGGCGACTGCCGCGGCCGCGGAGGCGACGATCTTGCTCACCGCGCGACCCCCGCACCCGGGGTCGGGACCGAGGTGGCGTCGATCAGTTCCCGCAGGAGTTCTTCCGCCCGTGGCCAGTAGCCGTAGCCGGAGGCGGGGTTGAGATGACCCACGTCCCCGAGATCCACCAGCCGGCTGCCCCACGCTTCGGCCATTCCCGCGACCCGCCGGAAGGACGCGAGCGGGTCGGTGGTGGAGGCGGCCACGATGCTGGGGAATGGCAGCCGTCGCCATGGAATCGGATTCCAACCGGCGGCGTCGAGTTCGCCGGTGTCCGGATATCCCTGCGGGAGTGGCGTTTCGAAATCGGGTGGTGCGGCCAGCAGCGCGCCGCGCACGGGTCGGGTGGCCTGTTGCGCCCAGTGCACGGCGATCATCACGCCGGCGCTGTGGGCGACCAGCACCACCGGGCCGTCGATCTCGGCGATCACCGCGTCGAGTGCGGCGACCCGGGCGGCGCGCGAGAGTTTGGCGTGTTCGAGCGGCGGGACCGTGCGCACCCGCGTCAGGCGTTCGGCGAGGCGGGTCTGCCAGTGGTCGGGCACATGGTCGCGCAGACCGGGCACGATCACGACGGTGGGTTCGTTGGCGTCATTCATGGTGTGTGGCAGTTCCTTTCGAGATCAGAGCGAGGGCGAGGGCTCGAGCGCGGCCAGTCGGCGCAGCCCCGCCGGATAGGCGCGTTTGCCCAGCATCAGGGCGGCGAGGGCGCCCAGATAGGTGAGCGGGGCCAGCCGCAGAGCCTCCGCCAGCCCCAGGTGGTCGGCCAGGACGCCGACGACGAAGGGGCCCAGCGCCAGTCCGAGCAGGCTGTTGGCGAGGGTCAGGGTGCCCAGCGCCGAGGCCCGCACCGAAGGATGGGTGAGGTTGGCGACCATGGCCGCGGTGGGACCGGAGGAGCCGCCGGAGAAGAAGGCGCCGATCCCGATCAGCGCCAATTGCGCCGGCCCGGTGCCGATCCCGAAACCGACGCACAGGCACAGCAGCGAGATGACGCAGAACACCATGGCGGCGCTCCACTTCCGCGTCAGGTCGCGGCGGCCGACACGGTCGGTGATCACGCCGCAGACGATCATGCCGGTTCCGACGAGCAGCGAGAACACCGCGGCGACCGCGCCCGCCCGGTCCGGCGGCAGACCGTAGGAGCGGTTGATGAAACTCGGCATCCACGCCAGCAGGATCGCCGCGGTGAAGATCTGCAGCGCGCTGCCCACATACGCGCACAGCACCGCCGGATTGGTGAACAGCGTCGATACCGGCGCCCGGTAGCCGTGGCCGGGTTGCCCGGGCCGGTGATCCTGGTCGGCGGCGTGCTGGGCCAGCTTCGCCTCGGTGACCAGGGCGCGGAACGCCGCCGCCAGGATCAGGCCCGCGATGGCCATGGCGGCGAAGGACCACCGCCAGCCCAGGTGCACGGCGATGACGCCGCCCAGCCCGACGCCGAGCACCGATCCGAACGAACCGCCGGCCATGAACGCACCGCTGAGGGCGGCGTGCCCCCGAGGGGCGAACACACTGAGCACCACGGCGATGCCGACGCTGCCGTACGCGGCCTCGCCGACACCGACCAGGAAGCGAGCTCCGAGCATCTGCCCGTACCCGGTGGCGAGCGCGCACAGCAGGGTCGCCGCGCTCCACAGCACGGCCATCAGGACCAGGCTGCGCACCCGTCCCCAGCGATCGGCCAGGATCGACAGCGGCAGGGTGAGGATCCCGACCATCAGGGCTACGACGCTGGTCAGTGATGCCAGCCGGGAATCCGACAGTGCCCATTCGGTTTTCAGGAACGGAAAGTCCGCGCTGAGGACCTGCCGGGACATGTAGTCGGCGAGCAGCAGCCCGAAGGCCAGCGCGAACACCAGCCACGGATAGCGGCGGCGGGCCGCGGGCGTGGGGGCGTGAGCCGCGACCGGGGCGGCGGCGAGGCCGGGCGCCGGGGCGGCGGTGGTGTGCAACTCCATTGGTGCTCCTACGAATCCGGCGCGCCGAGACGGGGTGCGGCGGGCCGGAGAGCTGAGGGACGTACGAGGGCGGCGCGCACGGCGGAGTGCGCCCCGGCTCGGGCGGGCGGGGCGTGGTGCCCGCCCGAGGCCGGAAAGGTCAGGCGTGCTGGGTGAATCCGACCTGGCCGGGCTTGCGGTTGGGGGCGTACCCGAGCTTGGCGAGGGTCTCCTCGGCACTGCCGTAGCGCTCGTCGAGCTTGTAGATCTGGCGAGCTTCCTTGCCGGTGGCGACCTCGCGGCCCAGTTCCCCGGCGATGCGGACCAGCTGTTGCACCTGCTGCACCGAGGTCATCTTCTCGCCCTTGCGGCCCCATAGGGTGTCCTCGTTGCCGCAGCGGGCGTGCAGGCCCATGGCGATGGCCATGGTGTTGACCGGCAGGCAGCTGCGCATCAGTGTCTCGAGGGTCAGCACGGCGCCGTCGGGGACGCGGCGGACGAACTCCATCATGTTGTAGGGGTTGGGTCCGTCGAAGCCGCCGCCGATGGCGACCCAGGTCAGCATGAGCGGGCCGGTGTAGACGCCCCGGCGGATCAACCGTTCCACCGTCTCCAGCTGCGGAATGCTGGAGAGCTGGAAGTGCGGCTGAATACCCTTGGCCTGCAACCGCTTCAGATGCTCCTCGACCCACGCGGGACCGGCCGGGACGACCATCTCCCGGTAGGCGTCGTACACCTCGGGGCGGGTGAAGGAGGTGCCCGCGATGTCGTCGTCGGTCATCAGCTCGACGATGTTCATCTGGCTGGTGTTGATGGCGATGGTCACCTGATCCGGCGCCGGATCCAGTTCGGCGAGCAGGTGGCGGGCGTCGTCGGACAGCCATTTCGCGTCCGCGCCTTCACCTTCCGGCGCGAACGAGATGGAGCCGCCGACCTGCAGGATCATCTCCGGTACCGCCTCACGCAACCGGCCCAGCAGTTCGTTGAACTTCGAGAGCCGCTTGGAGCCCTTGCCGTCGAGTTCGCGCACGTGGATGTGCAGCACGGTGGCCCCGGCCTCGTAGCAGTCCACCGCGGCCTGCACATGCTCGTCCATGGTCAGCGGCAGGTCCTCGCGGAAGTCGTCGAGTTCCCATTCGGGACCGTAGGGGGCCACCGTGATGACCAGTTTCTCCTGGTTCTCCGGGAACAGCGAATCATCGTGGAAATGCATGGAAATACTCCGATCGAGAATCGAACAATGGTGGGAGTGAGTGGATCTCAGAACGTGGCGTTGCCGATGATCCCGGCGCGCTCCATCTTTCGGACGGCGGGCCAGTAATCCTGGACCGCGTAATGCTGGGTGGAGCGGTTGTCCCAGATGGCGAAGCTGTTCTTCGTCCACCGCCACCGCACCTGGTATTCGGGAATGGTGGCCTGCCGCATCAAGTAGTGCAGCAGCTCGGCGGCACCGGGCGCGTAGTCCGCGCCGAACCGCACATGCTCGGAGGTGTGGTAGTTCACCAGGTGGGTGGTGAAGGAGTTGACGAACAGGATCTGCTCACCGGTCTCGGGATGGGTACGCACCACGGGGTGTTCGGCGTCGGGGAAGCGCTGCGCAAGTTCGTGGCGCTGATCCATCGGCATCCGTGCGCCGAAGCTGGCCTCGATGCTGTGGCGAGCGCGCAGCCCTCGAATGCGGTCCCGCACGTCCTCGGGCAGTCGCCGATAGGCCTCGACCATGTTCACCCAGATGGTGTCGCCGCCCACCGGCGGCGTTTCCACGCAGCGCAGGATCGCGCCCATAGGCGGGTTCACCCGCCAGGTGGCGTCGCAGTGGTAGGCGTTCTCGTAGTGCTCGGGCGGGCTGTCGAGGTCCTTGTAGATGCGGACCAGTCCCGGGTGGTCGGGATCGCTGCCCACCACGGGATGGTCCTCGAGCGGGCCGAAACGCTGAGCGAGAGCGACATGATCGGCGCGGCTGATGTCCTGATCACGGACGAACAGCACCTTGTATTCCAGCAGCAGGGCGCGCAGCTCGGCGAACAGCGCGTCGTCGTGCGCCGCCCGAGCGAGGTCGACACCGAACAGTTCGGCGCCGATCGAACAGGCCAGCGGCTGCACGCCGATCGCGCCGCGCATTGTCGAATCCGGTAGTGGGGCAATGGTTGTCATGAGTTCCTCCAAACGGTGAATCCTGGGGCCGGGATGATCAGAGCGTGAAGACCGAGGAGCCGATGCTGCGTCCGGTCTCCAGGTCGCGGTGCGCGCGCACCGCGTCGGGCAACTCGTAGCGCTGATTGATCTCGATGCGGATGCGTCCGGCCGCGACGTGGGAGAACAGCTCCCCGGCCAGTTCGGCGCGCTCGGCGGGATCGGCGATGTAGTCGGCCAGGGCCGGACGGGTCACGAACAATGAGCCCTTGACCGCCAAACGCATGGCCTCGATCGGCGGCGTCGGGCCCGAAGCGGTGCCGAAGCACACCAGCAGCCCGCGCCGCGCCAGCGAATCCAGCGACGCGTCGAAAGTGGTCTTGCCGATGCTGTCGTACACCACCGGCACGCCCGCGCCGCCGGTGATCTCCCGGACGCGGGCGGCGACGTCCTCGCGGGTGTAGAGCACCACGTGATCGCAGCCGTGTGCCCGGGCGATCTCGGCCTTCTCCTCGCTGGAAACCGTCCCGATCACGGTGAGCCCCAACAACTTCGCCCACTGCGTGAAGATCAACCCGACCCCGCCGGCGGCGGCGTGCAACAGCACGGTGTCCCCGGCGCGCAGCGCGTGGATGCGGCGCAGCAGGTAGGCCGTGGTCAGCCCGCGCATAGTCATCGCCGCGGCCACGTCGAAGCCGATCTCGTCCGGCAGCGCGATCAGATGCTCGGCGGCAATCACCCGCTCGGTGCTGTAGGCGCCCAGTGGGCTGCCGGTGTATGTGACCCGATCGCCGGGTGTGAACCCGTCGACGCCGGGGCCGACGGATTCGATCACGCCGGCCGCCTCGACACCCATGCCCGCCGGCAAGGCGGCCGGATACAAGCCGCTGCGGAAATAGGTGTCGGCGAAGTTCAGTCCAACCGCCCCGTGGCGGATGCGCACCTCGCCGGGACCGGGTTCGCCCACCGCGACCTCTTCCCAGCGCAGCACCTCCGGGCCGCCGGTCTCATGGAAGCGAACAGCTTGTGCCACAACAGATCTCCTCTTCGCGGTAACTGTGATGGAACCCACAGTAAGCTGGACCGTGACCGGATGCTTATCCTGTCGGGACAGAAAAATGAGCATCTCGGGACATGATGGGAGGGTGCGTTGAGGCCGCTGGCCCGATACGCCGCGCTGCATAGCTACGTCGAACTCGGTCAGTCGCTGGGTCTGGACCCGGTCGCGCTGATCCGCGCGGCCGGCCTGGATCCGGCGAGCCTGAGCCTGCAGGACCGCTGGGTCCCCGCCGCCGCGATCGCCGATCTCCTCGAACGCTCCGCCATCGCCTGCGGGCACGAGGATTTCGGGCTGCGCCTGGTCGAACGCCGCCGATTCGCCAATCTCGGTCCCCTGAGCTTGGTGATCCGCGACGAACCTGACGTCCGTAGCGCACTGCGGGTCCTGTCACGGCACGAGAACATGTACAACGAGGCACTGCACACCCGGCTCACCGAAGACAACGGCATCGCCACCATCCGCCTGGCCCTCGACCTGGGCGGGCCCGGCGGCACCCGCCAGGCGATCGAATTCGCGGTGGGGGTGCTGCACGGACTACTGCGCGGATTCCTGGGACCCAAGTGGCAGCCGCTGGAAGTCCGATTCAGCCATCCCGCGCCCCGCGACCGCCGCACCCATCACCGCGTGCTCGGGACGCACCTGGCCTTCGACTCCGACTTCAACGGAATCCTCACCTACACCACCGATCTCGATGCGGCGAACGCCATGTCCGACCCGCAGCTGCGGGCGTACGCCCAGCCACTGCTCGACGTGACTGCGAACGCCCTCACCACGACCACCCTCGATCGGGTCCGCTCACTCATCGAACTGCTGCTTCCCACGGGCCGCTGCTCGGTGGATCAGGTCGCGCGCAGCCTCGGCGTCGATCGCCGCACCATCTACCGCCACCTCGCCGCCGAAGGCGAAACCTTCACCACCCTGGTCGACGTCACCCGCGCCGAACTCGCACAGCACCTGGTCGCCAACCGCCGCCACACCCTCACCGAGGTCGCCGAACTGCTCGCCTTCTCCACTCCCGGCAACTTCACCCGCTGGTTCCGGCGACGCCACGGCTGCACTCCCAGCCAGTGGCGGGCCGCCGCCGCTCGCCGCGCCGAGTGATCCCGGTCCGGCCCCGGTGATGCCCTCGACCCCACGACCGGTCCGCCACTTCGCCACCCCCGCGGTGGCGAACGGCGCGCTGGTCATCGGTACGACGTTCGGTCCGAGGTTCTTCCGTCTGCCCTAGCCCCGCACCGGCATCCGGCTCAGTGGCAAGGCTGCAACGGGAAGCAGGCCGGTGGAACGGTCGTGCGCGGCAGTGTTGGATCGGTCGAGTGCGCAGACGTGGGTGCATCGACGACGGTCGAATGTGTCGGCTGCTGTTGCTTGTTCGGTGACGGTGTCGGCGTGTTCCGGGCGGTGCAGGCGATGGCGATCACCAGGATGATCGCCGCCAGGATCAGCCCGCCGATGATCGGCATATCGCGGCGGCGCTTGCGCCCGCCTCCGCTGGACTGCTGCTCGTTCCACAATGGGAACCGGTCCTGCTGCGGAGCGGAAAGGCCGGGCCCCTGAGGCTGACCGGATCCGGGCGGCGGACCGGCCGGACCGCGTCCCGGCGGAGGGCCGGAAGGGCCTGCCTGGGATTGGGATTGGGGTCCGGCTCCGATGCCCGGCGGCCGGGGCCCCTGCGGCGGCAGCGGTGGCTGGCCCGGCCCCGGGCCCGATGGCCGGCCGACTGACGCCGCGCCCGGGATCGGTGTCGGAGGCGGCGGTGTGCGGCCCGGCGTCTGCTGCGGTTCCGAGGTGCCGGCCAGCGCCCGATATGCCCGCTCGGCCGCGGTAGCGGAGGTCGCGCCCGCGATGGCCGCGCCGACACCGGGCCCGCGGCCCGATTCCTGTTGCGCCGCAGACCGATCGCCCGGACCCCGTCCGCCACTGCGGGATTCGCTGCCGTGCCCGGTCGCGCCCGGTTCCCGCTTCGACAGGCTCGGCCTGGGCTCCTCGGGTTCCGGGGACGCGGGCGGTACCGACGGCACCATGACCTCGGTGGGCCGGTTCGCGAACGGCAGCGGTGCGTCCCGAGCCGAGTCCGGCACCGGGAACCCCTCGGATACCAGATCGGAATAGGTTGCGGCAGCGGCGAATCCGAGCGCGCCCAGCGCCTGCCCGACCTGCGCGGCATCCCAGGACGCGGGCGCCCCTTCGGCGAGCGTGGTGAAGTAGGCGCGCAGCGAGGACGGTCCGTCGCCGATCAGCACATCGATGCCGGTGGGCAGCTCGCCCTTCTCCAGCTTCACCCGACTGCCCAGCTGCGGCACCAGCAGCACCAGCCCGCTGACCGGAACCCGCTCCCGTCCGGGCGCGGAACGCAATTGCCCGGCGAGGTCCATGGTCTGGCGGCGCACCCGGTCGAGCGGGTCGGCGTCCCCGTCCAGCGGCGCGGGCCGCTCGTCCACGGTCCACGGCTGATCCTGGGCGCATTCCAGTGTCCCGGTAACCCGTTCGGTGAATCCGTGCACGCCGACCACGACGCAGGTCTGCGGGGTCCACACCACCACGTCGGCGTCCTGACACTGCACGACCGCGATCCCGGGCACGGCATGTGGCCCGCTCCAGGATTTGAGCCAGTTCACAACGGTGCGTTCGGTGCTCGACAGCCGCGACGGGTCGTCGTTTCGGACCTTCACCAACATCCCAGACCACCTCTGACCGATGCGCCTCTACCTGCCGGCCGCCCGAACTCTCGCCGCGACCACCTTACGGGGTCGCGACACCCTCGCGTGGCCGAAAATGTTCGGTCCGGGCGAATCGTCTTGCGCGGCAGCATGATCATTCTGCACGGTCCGCCCGACTTGCGGGTTGCCAGGGGTTGCACCGGTCAACCCCTGGAACCGAGGGCGCGTGAGCTACCGCGCGGTAGCAGAGCCGACGGCTCCCAGATGCCCGTCGGGGCGGACGATCACCCAGGTGCCCTCGGCCGCATGATAGGAGCGGTGCGCGTGACCGTCGACGTCGGTGAACACGACATCGTTCAGCGTGGTTCCGCCCCCTTCGGAAGTGAGAACGGCCTGGCCGGAGCCGGTGTCGGGGTGGACGATTCGTACGGTTCTGAGGTCGGTCGCGGGGGAGCGGCCCGGATCCGCGGTCGTGTCCGGACCGAACAGCAGCAAGGTGGCGTGCGGACCGCGGAACAGGTCGAACAACCCGACGCTCTTGCCGTTCGCGTCGCGCAGCGGTGCGTCCGGTGCGCGATCCCCGGTTCGCAGCCCTTCCGAATCGTCGCCGGGTTCGCGATAGCTGATGTCGAGCTGATGCGTGCCTTCACGATCCATGGCATCGGGGTCGCCCTTGACCGTTTTGTCGAGCAGATCCGAACTGAGGCCGAGGATCCGCGCGGCCACGGCCCGCCGCTCGCTCTCGTAGCTGTCGAGCAGCGCCTCGCTCGCGGCGCCCGGATCGCGCAGTGCGGCTTCGAGTTTCCAGCCGAGGTTGTAGGCGTCCTGGACGCCGGTATTGAGCCCTTGCCCGCCGGTCGGCGGATGCACGTGCGCGGCGTCCCCGGCGAGGAACACCCGCCCGTCCCGATACCGGTGCGCGAGTCGGACATTCGGCCGCCACACCGTCGACCACGTCAGGTCGCTGAGCCGGATGTCGTCGCGGCGCGAACGGCGCGTGATGTGCTCCTGCAGCACGTCGAGCCCGGTCCCGGAGTCGGTGCCGAGTCCCGTGGCGAACTGGAACTTTCGACCACCGGGCAGCGGCATCAGCGCGATCCCGTCCATGGGCGCGGCCGAGTCGGCGAACCAGTACCCGACCGAGTGGTCGAGGACATCCGCGCACACATCCCCGAGCAGCAGGCGGATCGACTCGTCGGTGCTGCCCTCGAACGCGATCCCGAGCGCCTTGCGTACCGTGCTGCGTCCACCGTCCGCGCCCACCAGATAGTCGGCCCGCACCCGCTCGGTCGCACCGTCGCGGTGCAGCGTCACGCTCACCCCGTCCGGGTCCGCGCTGAAATCGACCAGCGCCGTACCGGATTCGACCCGGACGCCGAATTCCGCGAGTCGTTCGCGCAGCACCCGCTCGGTGTCGGCCTGGGCCAGCACCCATGGATTCGGGTGCGGCACATCGGAGGTGGGTTCGCGCCAGGCGCTCATCCGCCGCTCCATCACGAACTCCCCGTCCAGATGCACGAGCAACGGCGCCTGCGGCGCGCCCTGGGCGAGCACGGCGTCGAGCACCCCGAGGTCGTCGAAGACCTCGAGCGTGCGCGGCTGCAGACCGTCCCCGCGTGACCCCGCGAAGAACTGCCCGGCCTGATCGACGATGCGCACCCCGATACCGCGACGCGCCAGGTCGATGGCGAGTGTCAGCCCGGTCGGACCGGCTCCCACAACGATGACCTGCGGATTCATGTCAACTCCAATACTGAATCAATATTCACTGAACTGAGATTCAGTATTCTGGGTGGTACGTTCCGCTGTCAAGGAGGTGGATGGTGGCAGCACGTCGCAGTGAGAGGTCGGCCGAGACCGAGCAGGCGCTCAAGGCCGCAGCCCGGCAGGTCTTCGCCGAGCGCGGCTACCTGAACACCAAGATCGTCGACATCACCGCCGCCGCGGGCCGGGCGGCGGGCTCGTTCTACAACCACTTCGCGAGCAAGGAAGAACTGCTCCAGGCGCTGTTGAAAGACCTCGCCGACGAGAGCGACATCGACGCCGCGGACCCCGCGCACACCGCCGACTTCACCGACCCGGCCTCGGTGCGCTTCCATATCGCGAGCTACTGGTCCGCGGCGCGCAAGCACTGGCCGGTGCTGCGCGCGATGCAGCAGGCCGCCCTGGTCAACGAGGAATTCGCCGCTATCGCAGCACGTTTCGCGACCGAGCAGCGCGACGCGCTGGCCGACCACTTCGATACTTTCGCCCCCGCGGGCCTGCGCCTACCCGGCCCGGTCGACGCCAGCCTCGCGATGATGTTCCTGGCGGCGACGGGCCTGCTGCAGGCGGTCGAGGACGGCAGCCTGGAGCTCACCGACGAGCAGGCCGTGGACGCCCTCACCCGATTCGTCTACCGCGGCCTCACCGGCCGCGACGTGGACTGAGGAAAACCTCAGGGCACCAACACGATCGAACCCGTCGTGCGGCGGCCTTCCAGATCCTGGTGCGCCTGTTCGGCGTCGGCCAGCGCATAGCTGCCCCCGACCCGCACGCGCAGTGCTCCGTCGGCGATGGCGTTCATGATATCGCCTGCGCGCCACAGCAATTCGTCCCGATCGCGGGTGTAGTGCACCAATGTCGGCCGGGTCACGAACAGCGAACCCAGTGGATTGAGCCGCTGCAGATCGAACGGCGGCACCGGCCCGCTCGCCCCGCCGAACAGCGCCACCATGCCCCGTACCCGGGTGGCGGCCAGGCTGGCTTCGAAGGTGGACGCGCCGACCCCGTCATAGGCCGCGGCGACGCCCGCGCCGCCGGTGAGTTCGCGGGCCCGCGCCGCGATGTCGTCGTCGTAGCGCAGCACCTCCGCGGCCCCGGCCTCGCGCGAGAGCTTCTCCTTGTCGTCGGTGGACACCGTGGTGATCACCCGCACTCCGCGCGCGCTGAGCAGCTGCGTCAGGATCAGCCCCACCCCGCCCGCGCCGGCGTGCACCAGCACCGTCTCGCCCGGCAGCGGCTTGTAGATCGACTCGATCAGATAGTGCGCCGTCATGCCCTGCAGCAGCGCGGACGCCGCCACCGGCGCGTCCACCCCGTCGGGCACCGGAATCGCCACGGCCGCAGGCACGACCACCTGCTCGGCGTAACTGCCCGGCGCGGCCGCCCACGCCACCCGGTCCCCGACCCGGAAGCCGCTCACCCCGTCCCCGACCGCGGTGATCACACCGCTGCCCTCGGCGCCCGGAATGTAGGGCACCGCCTGCGGGTACCGGCCGGTCCGAATGTAGGTGTCGATGAAGTTGATTCCGATGGCCTGCGTCCGCACCAGCAGCTGCCCGGCCCCCACCTGCGGGTCCGGCACCTCCACATACCGCAGGACCTCGGGACCGCCGTGCTCGGAAACCTGGATGGCGCGCATGCCGACCAGTCTGACACCGCCCCCGAACCGGGGTGCGCCGCGCCTCACCGAGTGTGAGATACGCGGCGGTCCATGGACGGTGAATTACCGGTGGGTAAACTGCGACACATGAGCGCTACCGCCGCCCCGGCATCCGAGAAGCTGTCGCCGTCCGTCGTGGATTCCGTCAAGGGATTCGTCGCCGAGCACGGCGGTTCCGCCACCGCGGTGCTGCAGCCCATCGGCCGCATCGGCGTCCGTGTCACCCTGGTCGGCGCCGACGGCGTCCTGGGCGACCGCGTCGTCGGTTCCCTGGAGTCCGCCAAGTCTCTGGTGGACACCGTCGACGGCCTGACCGAGGCCGACGAGTGGGACCGCGAGCTGATCTCCAAGGTGACCCCCGCGAAGGGCCACTGGGCCAAGATGGCAGGCTGGGTCGCGCGTCAGAAGCGATTCCCCAAGGCGCGCAACGAGAAATGACCGCGCCCGCAGCAGGCGGGGGCGGAAAGGACCGGAACGACGTGTCTGGGCGGGTGACCAAGCAGGCGCAGTTGCGTTCGGCCCTCACCACCCTGTGCGCCACTCTGCGTCCCGGTGAGATGTTGCCCAGCGAGCGTCAGCTCTGCGACGACTACCGCGTCAGCCGCATGACGGTGCGCGAAGTGCTGGGCCAGCTCGAATCCGAGGGCGTCATCACCCGCGTCCCCGGCAAGGGCACCTTCGTGGCCGAGCGGGTCGCCCGCTCCCGGCTGCACATGGCCTCGTTCACCGACGACATGCGCCGGCTGGGCCGCACCCCCGGCACCGTGGTGCTGCGCACCGATTACGCGGTGCCGCCCGCGGCCTCGGCGAGCGCGCTGGGTCTGGCCCCGAATGTGAAGGCCTATCACCTGGTTCGGCTGCGCCTGGCCGACGGTTTGCCCATGTCGATCGACGACGGCTGGTACCGGGTCGATCTGCTGCCGGATCTGCTGGATCACGAACTGACGCAGTCGCTGTACGCGCTGCTGTCGCGCGAGTACGACTGCCCCATCGACCGCGCCGAGCAGAGCGTGCGCGCGGTGGCCGCCGACGAGCGGCACGCGGGCTGGCTGGGCACCGAAACCGGTTCGCCGCTCCTGGCTTTCGATCGGATCTCCTACTCGCGTGACCGGGCCGTGGAGCACGCGCAGTCGTGGTATCGCGCGGATCGGTACCAGGTGTACATGACCGTGTCGGCCGAGGACGTCTGACCGCTCCCGAAAACGATTGAGCCGCCGCCCCATTCGGGACGGCGGCTCGTGTCGTTTCCGCGATCACATGGTGATTTCCGCGGTCACATGGTGAACAGGACCGCACCCGTGGCGATCGGTCCGGTGGCCGTCGAATGCGTCGAGCCGGGGGTGGAGTCCATGACCACCACCGGCACCGCGGCGCTCAGCCCCAGGCGGCGAATCGCGTTGGGGGAGAAGGTGATCAGTGGATCACCCGCCTCGATCTGATCGCCCTCGGCGGCCTTCAGCTCGAACAGGTCCGCCTTGCCGACGGTGTCGATGCCGACGTGCAGCAGTACGCCGGCGCCGTCGGCGGTGACGATGACCGCGGCGTGCGGGTGCAGTTTCACGATCGAGCCGGCGACCGGGGCGACCACCGTGACGGCGGCATCGGTGTCGGGTGGTTCGATGGCCGCGCCCGCGCCGACCATCTCGGCGGAGAAGACCGGATCGGGGACCTCGGACAGGGGGATGGCGTTGCCGTCGAGCGGCGCGAGAATCACTGTGCTCATGGCGGTCAGATCATGTCGTTGATGTCTTCGGCGAGCGCGTCGGCGGTCGGGCCGACGACGACCTGCACCGCGTCGCCCATCTTCACCACGCCGTGCGCGCCGGCGGCCTTGAGCGCCTTGTCGTCGACCTTGCCGGGGTCCTTGACCTCGACGCGCAGGCGCGTGATGCAGCCTTCGACCTCGACGATATTGTCCGCGCCGCCCAGGCCCGCGACGATCTGATTCGCTTTCGACATATTTCCTCCGTGCGTGTCGAGTAGACAAAGCTGGTTATAACCAGTATATCTCTGGTTATAACCAGTGACGCTAGTTGAACTGAGGACTCGCCATGGCCGAAGCCGCCGCCGAGAGCTCCCGCAAGAAGCTCGATTTATCCGGACTGCAGAAGCTCGGCCGTAGCTTGATGCTGCCGATTGCCACGCTACCCGCCGCAGGCCTGCTGTTGCGGCTCGGACAAGACGATATGCTCGGCCGTTTCTCGCCCCTGCATTCGTTCGCCGCGGTCCTCGCGGGCGCGGGCGGCACCCTGATCGACAACCTTCCACTGCTGTTCGCGGTCGGTATCGCGATCGGCTGGGCGAAGAAGTCCGACGGTTCCACCGCGCTCGCCGCGGTGGTCGGCTACCTCGCTTTCACCGGTGTCCTCAAGGCCATGTCGCCGGTGGTGCTGGATGGTAGCTGTGGTCCGGTGCTCGGCTGGTTGTTCCGTGCGGCGCACTGGGATTGCCCGGTCGTGGCCGACATCGCCACCGCCAAGGCGTCGCAGTTGGTGAACTTCGGTGTGCTGGGCGGCATCGTGATGGGCCTGACCGCGGCCTCGCTGTGGTCGCGCTTCCATCGCACCCAGCTGCCCGACTACCTGGGCTTCTTCTCCGGCCGCCGCCTGGTGCCGATCCTGACCGCGTGCGCCGCGGTGGTCATCGGCGTGCTGATGTCGTTCATCTACCCCGCCTTCAATGCCGCGCTCACGTGGCTGGGCACCACCGTCGCCGACAACTCGGTCGTGGGTGGCGGCGTGTTCGGGTTCGCCAACCGCATGCTGCTGCCGCTGGGCCTGCACCACATCATCAACTCGGTGGTGTGGTTCGTGATCGGCGACTACCACGGCACGCACGGCGACATCCCGCGCTTCCTGGCCGGCGACCCCTCGGCCGGCACCTTCATGACCGGCTTCTTCCCGATCATGATGTTCGGCCTGCCCGCCGCGGCCATCGCCATCTGGCGCCACGCCCGCCCGGAGCACCGCAAGATGATCGGCGGCATCATGCTGTCCACCGGTCTGACCGCGTTCCTCACCGGAATCACCGAGCCGCTGGAGTTCTCGTTCATCTTCGTGGCGTGGCCGCTGCTGCTGATCCACGCCATCTTCACCGGCTCCTCGCTGGCGCTGACCAACGCGCTGGGCATCCACGACGGATTCACCTTCTCGGCCGGCGCCATCGACTACCTGTTGAACTTCGGCAAGGCCACCCATCCGCTGCTGCTGATCCCGATCGGACTCGGTTACGCGGCGCTGTACTACGTCACCTTCAGCTTCATCATCAAACGCTGGAACCTGGCGACACCCGGCCGGGAACCCGACGAGTCCGAGATCGAGAAGGAGAACATCGCAGCATGATCACCCGAACCGCAGTAGTCGCCTCGAAGACCGGACTGCATGCGCGGCCCGCTGCCCTGTTCGCCAAAGCCGCCGGGGAAGCCGGTGTGCCCGTGCAGATCTCGAAGGCCGGCAAGGATCCCGTCGCCGCCAACTCGCTGCTGCAGATCATGACCCTGGGCGCCGAACAGGGCGACACCGTCACCCTGCACGCCGAGGACGGGGCCGAGGCCGCCCTCGATAGACTGGTCTCGATGCTGGAGACAGATCTTGACGCATGAGGTGCGCGGCGTCGCCGCCGCTCCCGGGATCGCGGTCGGATCGGTGAAGTGGCTGGCCGCCGCGCCCGTCACCAGCCCGGACGACGTACCCGGGAGTGACGTCGAGGCCGAAATCGCCCGCGCGGAGACCGCATTCGAGACCGTCGCCGGGCGGTACTCGGCGCAGGCGCTCGATGCCACCGGGCCCGCGGCCGACATCCTGTTCATGACCTCGGCGCTGGCCGCCGATCCGGCGCTGCTGGATCAGGTGCGCGCCGAGATCCGCGGCGGGACGCCCACCGCGCACGCGGTCACCCGGGCCGTCACGCACTTCGGCGAGCAGCTGACCGCGCTCGGCGGCCTGATGGCCGAACGCGCCTCGGACCTGCGGGACGTGGGCCAGCGCGTGGTGGCCGAACTGCTGGGCGTCGATCCGCCGGGAATCCCGGACAGCGCAACGCCTTTCGTGCTGGCCGCGCACGACCTCGCTCCCGCCGACACCGCCTCGCTGGAGCCGGAGCGGGTGATCGGCCTGCTCACCGTGGCGGGCGGACCCACCTCGCACACCGCGATTCTGGCCAAGGCGCTGGGCATTCCGGCCGTGGTCGCGGCACCTGAGGCGGTCACGATCGCCGAGGGGACCGAGATCGTGCTCGACGGCACCTCCGGGGTGATCGAACTCGAACCCACCGCCGCCCGGCGCGAGGAAGTCCTGGCGCTGCGCGCCCGGCAGGCGGCAGCGCCGACCGGGCCGGGCCGCACCTCCGACGGCCACGCCGTGCCGCTGCTGGCCAATATCGGCTCGGCCGCCGACGCGCGGCTGGCGGTCGAACTGGGCGCCGAAGGCGTCGGCCTGTTCCGGACCGAATTCCTGTTCCTGGACCGGAAATCGGCGCCAACCGTGGCCGAGCAGACCGAGCGATACGCCGAGATCTTCCGCATCATGGGCGACCGGCCGGTCATCGTCCGCACCCTCGACGCCGGATCCGACAAGCCGCTGCCCTACCTCGCCCTGCCGGACGAGGAGAACCCGGCGCTGGGTGTGCGTGGACTTCGATTGAGCAGCGTCGATGAGGGGACACTGCTCGATCAGCTGACGGCCGTCGAGGCCGCGGTCAAGGAGACCGGGACCCCGGTCAAGGTCATGGCTCCGATGGTCGCGACAGTGGAGGAGGCGGCCTACTTCGCCGCCCGCGCCCGCGCCGCCGGGCTCTCGACGCCCGGCATCATGATCGAGATCCCCGCTGCCGCGCTGCGCTCGGAGTATCTGGGCGCCGAGGTCGAATTCTTCTCGATCGGCACCAATGACCTCTCGCAGTACCTGTTCGGCGCGGACCGCATGTCCTCGGCGGTCGCGGCACTGCACGATCCGTGGCAACCGGCGCTGGCCGCGACCATCGCCACGGCTGTGACCGGGGCCGCGAAGCAGGGCGTCAAGGTCGGTGTGTGCGGTGAATCCGCGTCCAATCCCGAATTCGCGTGTGTGCTGGTGGGTCTCGGGGTCGAGACGCTGTCGATGGCGCCACGCTCGATCGCCGGGGTGCGCGCCAAGCTGACAGAGGTCAGCAGAGCGCAGTGTGAAGCCGCTGCGGCGGCGGTCGTTTCGGCGCGGACCGCCGAGGACGCCCTCCGGGCCGCCCGCGCCGCCCTGGGGGCGGATACGTGAGGACCACCCTGCGCGGCCGGGTCGTCACCCTCACCGAGGTGGGCGACCTCGCCGACGGAGTGGTGTCGTTCGACGGACCGCGGCTCGACTATGTCGGCCCGGCAGCGGGATTCGACGGCGAACTGCCGCCGCCGGCCGCTGAGCCGCCGATCATTCTGCCCGGTCTCATCGACGTGCACTGCCACGGCGGCGGCGGATTCGGGTTCCCCGAAACCGATGCCGAAGGCGTGGCCGCCGCCGCGAACTACCACCGCCGCCGCGGCACCACCACCCTGATCGCCTCGCTGGTCTCGGCCACCGAAGCCGAACTGCGCGACCGCATCAAGGTGCTCGGCGCTGCCGTCGACGAGGGACTGCTGGCGGGCATCCACCTGGAGGGCCCGTTCATCAGCGAGCACCGCTGCGGGGCCCACGACCCGCAGCGGATCCTGCCCGGCGACCCCGCACTGCTGGAACGTCTCATCGACTACGCGGGCGGACGCATCGTGTCGGTGACCGTGGCCCCGGAAACCGCGAACTTCGATGCCCTCGCCGACGTGCTCGCCGACGCGAATGTGATTCTCTCCCTGGGACACACCGTCGCCGACTACGAACGGTCCGTGCACGCCATGCGCCGCGGCTGGCGGGTATCGATCACCCACCTGTTCAATGCCATGCCCGAGCTGGCGCACCGCGACGCCAACTTCCTGACCGCCGCCATGGCAGCCGCCGGCCGCGGCGACGTGATCGCGGAGGTCATCGGCGACGGCGTGCACCTGGCCGACGGCACCGTCCGCATGGTCTTCGACACCATCGGTCCCGCCAACCTGGCCCTCATCACCGACTCGATGGCCGCCGCCGGGCAGCCGGACGGCCGCTACCAGCTCGGCAGCCTCGACGTCGTCGTGCACGACGGCGTCTCGCGCATCTACGACCCGGACGGCGAGGGCGCCATCGCGGGCGGCACCGCCACCGCGTCGGAAGTCCTGCGCCGCACTGTTTTCCAGGCCGGGGTCGATCTGACCGCGGCCGCGACCGCCGCCTGCGCCACTCCGGCCAGGCTCCTCGGTCGGTCCGGCGAGATCGGCGCGCTGTCCACGGGGATGCGCGCCGACATCCTGATCGCCGACCACCATCTCACCCCCGTGACCGTGTACAAGGACGGAGCCCCATGGAACTCGTGATCACCGACAACGCGGCCGAGGCCGGAGTACTGGCGGGCCGCATCATGGCCGACCACGTGCGCCGGGGAGCTCGCGCCATCGGACTGGCCACGGGGTCCTCACCGCTGGGCGCGTACCGGGAGCTCATCCGGCAGCACCGGGAGGAAGGCCTGAGTTTCGCCGGGGTGCAGGCGTTCCTGCTCGACGAGTACATCGGCCTGCCTCCGGGACACCCTCAGTCCTACCGGCAGTTCATCCGCGACGAGTTCACCGCGCACGTCGACTTCGCCGATGCCGACGTGCATTGCCCCGACGGCAATGCCGCCGACATCCCGGCCGCCGCGGCCGTCTACGAGCGCGCCATCGCCGAGAGCGGACCCATCGCGGTGCAGATCCTGGGGATCGGCGCCAACGGTCACCTCGGCTTCAACGAGCCGGGCTCGTCGTTGCGCTCGCGCACCCGCGTGAAGACGCTGACCCCGAAGACCCGTGAGGACAATGCCCGTTTCTTCGACGACGATCTCACCCAGGTGCCCACGCACGTGCTGACGCAGGGCCTCGGAACCATCAGCGACGCCGGGCATCTGCTGATGGTCGCGACCGGCGAGGGCAAGGCCGAGGCGGTCGCCGCCGCCGTGGAAGGCCCGGTGTCGGCGTTCTGCCCGGCGTCGATCCTGCAGATGCATCCGCACGTCACCGTGATCGTCGACCCGGCGGCCGCCGCGAACCTGAAAGCGGTCGACTACTACCGCTTCGCGGTCGCGAACAAGCCCGCCTGGCAGAGCTTCTGACCGCTACGCACCCTGGTGGAGCGCGGCGAACGGAGCCATGTCGAAGTAGTCGCGCCACGCCGCGATCCGCCCGTCGCGCACCTCGAACACCCCCGTCACGGGCAGCTCGATCTTGTTGTCGCCCAGGCTGAATCGGTCGGTGCGCTCGTTCAGCACGACATTGCCGGTCACGGCCTGGTGGTGCACGGTGAACTCGATGCCGCCGAAGGCCCCGATGAACCCGCGCAGGAACTCCAGAATGGCGGCCTTGCCGACGAAGGGCTGCATCGGAATGTTGTGGTAGACGGCGTCCTCGGTGAAGAACTCGGCAATCGATTCCGGTGTGCCGGTGAGCCATTCGGCGCACAGCGCGGTGACGACCTCGGCGGGGGACAGGGTGGCGTACTCGTTGCTCACAGCGGTGGGAGACCTTTCCTGCGGGTGACCTGAAGGACAGGAGCAAAACTTCCGGGACGCCGGGAGGGTGTCAAGAGTGGTCTCGCTGTGAGACTTTCGTCCTTGGCCGTCTCGGCGGTCAGTCCGCCACGGTCGCGCCCAGAACGGCCGTCACCATGCTGTGCACCGCGTCGGGCGTCGGCCGCGGCGCAGCGCGGTCCGCGAAGATCAGGTGCCCCGAGCCGATCAGCGTGCGAGCCAGCAGCGCGGTGTCGGCACCGGCGGTGATGCGCCCGATCCGCGCCTCCTCGGCGAGGTATATGGCGATGGATTCCGTCGCCTCGGTCAAGAGTGGAATCCCGTTCGGGCGACGCTCGCGCAGGCGGGCCCGCAGCGCGTCCCGGTAGATGACCAGGCTGACGACGGCCACCGCGACGGTCTCGAACACCCCGGCCAACGCTTCGCCGAGATTGTCCGCGACGGTCCCGCTCCCGGCCTTGTCTCGCAAGTCCGCGCCCAGCCGCTCGACCCGGACGACGCGATCCTCGACCAGTTCGGCGAGGAATCCGTCGAAGTCGGCGAAATGCCGGTGCAGCACCCCTTTCGCGCACCCCGCCTCGGCGGTCACCGAGCGGCTCGTCAGCCCGCTGGGCCCGTCCCGCAACAGAATTCGCTCGGCCGCGTCGAACAGCTGCTCGCGTGCGTCTCGAATGGCGACCCCGGTGGGCACCTGTGCTCTCCTTCATGTCGATCCACCCACGGGCCCTTGCCGAGTGGGCGAGTGCCCACTTAAAGTGGGCGCATGGTCACTCTACCGTCCGCAGGGTCGGAATCCGCCGATCAGAGTCCCCATCGACACCGGCAGGTCGCCGAATCCTTCGGTGTCGACACCGCCCGCTACGATCGCACCCGCCCGCCCTATCCCGTCGCCCTGATCGAGGCCGTCCTTGCCGCGAGCCCGGGAAATCAGGTGCTCGACGTCGGCTGCGGGACCGGTATCGAGGCCCGCCAATTCCGCGACGCCGGCTGCGTGGTGCTCGGGGTGGAGCCGGACCCGCGCATGGCGGCCTTCGCCCGTGACACCGGAATCGATGTCGAAACAGGCACTTTCGAGCAGTGGGATCCAGCCGGGCGCAGCTTCGACGCGGTCATCTCCGGAACCGCGTGGCACTGGATCGATCCCGTCGCGGGCGCGGCACAGGCGGCGCGGGTGTTGCGGCCCCATGGCCGCCTGGCCGCGTTCTGGCATGTCCCGCAGATGCCCCCAGAGGTGGTCGCCCCGTTTGCCGCCGTGTTCCGGAAGTTTCTGCCGGACTCGCCGACCGCACTGGTAGCCGACCGCCCGGCCCTGGAGCTGTACCAGGCGATCATGACCACAGTCGCCGACGGAATTCGTGCCGCAGGCAGCTTCACCGAACCGGAGCAGTGGCGATTCGATTGGCGGCGCACCTATTCCCGCGCGGAATGGCTCGACCAGATCCCCACCCATGGCTCGCTCACCCAGGCGTCGCCGAAGGTCCTCGCGGCCGTCACCGACGGTATCGGCGCGGCCATCGACGAGCTGGGTGGCGCCTTCACCATCGATTACGCCACCATGGCCGTGACGGCGTCCCGGTCGGTCGGTTGACGGGGCGGCCGGTGTCGTCGACACCCCGCTTCGGTGCCCGCTGCGTCGGCGGGCGAACCACGCCCTGCGCGCCGATAATGAACCCGTGACCGAGCGCGCAGCGAGCCGCACCGCCGTCCTGGTCTGTCAGGGCCGGGCAGTCGCGGACGGAAGATTGGGAATCGGGCGATTCTCGGACCCCGTGGCGGTCGCCCTGCTCAGCGACAGCGAGCGCGAAATGGTCGACCTCGTTCGATCGGGTGCGGTCCCGAAGTCCTTCGGCCTCCGCATGGAATACGAATTGCTCTCCGCCACCGCCGAAGTCCTCGCGGTCCGCACCATCGCCATCGACGACGCGATCCGCGCCGCCGCCAACCCTCAGCTGGTCATCCTCGGCGCGGGCCTCGACGCCCGAGCCTGGCGCATGCCCGAGCTGTCGGCCACCACCGTCTTCGAAGTCGATCACCCGGCCTCGCAGGCCGAGAAACGCGACCGCCTGGGCGACCGCCGACCTGTGGCCGACATCCACTTCGTCCCGGTCGATTTCGCCGAAGACTCCGTGACCGCAACCCTCGCCGCGGCCGGCCACGACGACTCCCGCCCCACCACCTGGATCTGGGAGGGCGTCGTCCCTTACCTGACTCCTGCTGAGGTAGCCGAAACCCTGTCGGCCCTCGTCACCCGCAGCGCTCCCGCCCGCCGCCTGGTCCTCACTTATCCCACCCCCAACCGCACCTACAACTACGGCCGCAAAGCCATGCAACTCCTGCTCACCGTCTCCGGCCGTCCCAACCCGATGGCCCGAGAACCCCAGCGCTCCAGCTGGACCCCTGACGCTCTGGCCGCGCTCCTCGCCGATCACGCCTTCACCGTCACCGCCGACCGCACCCTTCACTCCCTGGCCGACGCAGCCGATATCGAACCGGCCCACCGCTCCCTCCGTGCCGACGGTCACCTCCTCATCGCCGACCGCACCGCTTAGCATTCAGGACATGCGCCGTGGCAACTGTTTTCGTGTCCTGGTGGTCCTGGCCGTGCTGGGCAGTACCAGCGGATGTATCGGCGCGGTGGACCGCGCGGATTTCGAGGACCAGATCCGAACCCGCGGAGGCGGATTGGTCAGTGCCCTGCCGCAGGCCGCGATCGCCGCACTGACCCAGCGCATCGGCGCCGCTGACCCGGACGTGAACGTCATCCTTCTTACGGCGCCGAACTCCACAGAGTTCCGCTTCGTCCTCAACAACCAGCCCGCCCAGGTGACCAGATTCTTCGCGGACCGCGATTTCACCGCCCGCGAACCGACTGTCCGCCTGCGTGTCCGGCCACCAGGCCAGCCCCGCGTGCTCGACGACTACTCCTTCACCCTCGACGACCTGAGCGCCCCGCACCCCGCCCGCGTCTCCGCCGCCGACGACCTGGACGGCGAGAACTTCACGATCAGCGAGGTCCCCGGCCTCTCGCACATCGAAGACATAGTCGACACCGCCCGCACCCGCGCCGAAATCCCCGGCGGCCAGGTCACCGCCATCATCGTGACCCGTTTCGGCCGCGACATCCGCATAGTCGCCAACGTCGTCTCCGCCCGCTCGGAGGTGGTCGCAGAGTTCGACCGCACCGGCGCCTTCCTCCGAGCCCAGCAGGTCTAACCCATGCCCCGTGTCATTCCAGCCCTCTCGACCGGCCTGATCGTCGGCGCCTTCAGCATCATCCTCCCCGTCGCCATCTGGCCCGGCGAAGCGAAACTGACCGCCCCCCTGTTCTGCTCACCCCCGGCCACCCAACCCCTGGTCGTCTCCGACACCTTCCACGACTCCGAAGGCACCTCCACCAACTACACCCTCTACTGCGTAGGCGACCACGGCACCCTGACCAACGAGGGCTTCGCCCTCCCCATGCTGGTCATGCTCACCGCCCACATCGTGATCATCACAGCCGTTGTGCTCCTGGCCGCAACACTCCGAACCAGGCGGAAGCCCGAGATCGTCGACCACACCTGAGCCCCTAGGAAATTCGACCGCGGGCAGCCTCTCGGTTGTCCGGATCTTCGCTCGTGTCGGCGGCGGTTCGGGCAAGCCTTTCGCGCACTCCGGGGACCGACAGGTCCACGTGCACGATCGCGATCCCACGAGTCTCGTCCTCGCAATCGTCGAGATATTCGATCGCCCGCCCACGGGGGAAGTCGGCGGAGAGCCGGCTCAATGCCCGCGCGCATCGTTTACGCAGATAGGAGTAGACGGTGCTGTCGGCGATCGCCTCGACAGCTGGAACGGCCGGCCGGTGATCCAACCGCTCGAGTGCGGCGACCAGGTCGCACTGCTGATAGATGAACCGAGGCCCTTCGGCTCCGGTCGCCACGAGGAACTCCAACAGCCTCACCGCATCCGACTGTTCGGCCAGATCGGTGAGCATACTCAGCGCGAGGCCACCGACCTCGTGATGCAGCCCGGCATTCGCCCGAGCCCACGCCAGCGCCCGAGGCGACCGGAGCCGCGACAGCTGCCGCCGTACAGCGATCCGGGTCGCCAGTGGAAGCGACTCGTCCGTCAGTATCGTTTCAGCGACCTCGAAAAGCACTGTCTCCCAAACCTCATCGTCGAAATCGGCAGTAGCGTCGCGATGAATGAGTCCGGATTCCGTGGCAACGTGAAGGATTCGCTCGCGGTCGGCCGCATCACATACCGCACGCCCGCCAAGACCGGTCCGCGACGGTGGTTCGACATGGAAGGCGCGCTGGTCCTCGATACCCCGGCGGACCAGCCGCTCGAGCACGTCGACGAGCAGCCCCGCATCCGCATCGTCCGACGGATCGACGGGACCTGTGTACGCGGCACGCAAGTGTCGCAGATCGATTCCGAGATCGGCCACCAACGCCGAGTACAGCCACGCACGGTGTTCGACCTGGTGGTCCCATCGCGGATCGTGAACGATGCAGTCGATCACGCACTCCGCGGCCGCCTCAGGCGCTGCCGCCGCAGCTGCGCGCGCTGCTCCCCGCCCCCGCTGGATCAGGCCGAGAAGTGAATCGGGTTCCGCCCAAGTCGGTTCCATGATCGGGGTTGGGTCTGCGTTCGCGGATTCCGGCACGACGGGAACCTAGAGGTCGGAGGTGGGCGGTGGCCAGTGGTTATCGGAGGATTCGGGCAGCGTAAGGGTGGAGTTCCAGCGCGACTGACCGATCAGAACGGCGGGTTCAGGTTGCGGGTGAAGACGATTCGGGGCTGACCCGGGCCGTTGTAGTCCTCGACGAGCCGGGTGACGAAGCCGAGGGCTTTGTGGAAGTTGATCGACGTGTGGTTGGTGGGCGTCGTGATGGCTTTGAGGTCGGTGGCGCCCAACGGGCGTGCGGCGGTGGCGAAAGCGGAGTACAGGCGGCGGCCCAGGCCGGTGCCCCGAGTGTCGTCGCGCGTGGCGATGAGATGGGCGTAGGCGACGTGATCGGGGGTGACGAAACCGATTATGTAGCCGTGGATTTCGTTGCCGGTGGTGGCGACCAGGCAGGTTTGGGGGAATTCGTGGATGAGGGTGGGCAGGTGGAAGGCACGTAGGTCACGGGTGCCCCAGAAGCGGGCGTGGTCATCGAGTACTTCGCGCAGGTGCCGCATAGTCGCGGGGCCGATCGATTCGTGCGGTTCTCGAGATTCGGTCACTCGGTGATGCTGGCATCTTCCGATGTGGCCGTCAGGCGATGCCGAGGATCTCGACGGACCATCCAGCAGCCCCGTCGGAATCCTCGGGGCCGTATGCCTTCGTGGATGCCACCGGCGGCAGCCAGGTCAGCCTCCGCGGGCCGGACGCGGGCCGGATCACCCAGCCGCGCTTCGGCTCCCACTTCAATCCGTGCCCCTTCGCCGTGCCGGGAATCAGGAGTCGCGCGGAGACGGTCGCCGCGGCCACACGGTCGCCGAGTCGCCTTCCGCCCGCGGCTACTTGGGCACCAGCCGGGATGTGATCTATTTCGCCGTATCGCTTCATTCCGTCCTCACTTGCAGTCCTGGGCGCTGATCGCCGGGAGCTGGCTGAAATCGGTGAACGTGAAGTCCGACGACTGCAGGCTACCCTCCACGTGGACCAGGCCGCGGAAGACTCCGGCGCGGCATTCGGCCGCCGCGCGGACCGTCAGGCGCGGGGAGGGGATTTCCTTCGAGGTTCGCGCCCTCTGGGTGATCCAGCTGCCATCCGTGTCGCGGCGTTGCAGTTGTAGCGTCAGGTCATGACGGGCGGGCGGAACGATGCAGTCGACCAGCACCTCGATATAGATGATCGGCCCCGACACCTTGGGGTGGCTATCGGGTTGGGGCTGCCACGTGAGTCCGCACGACTTGTCTTCGGCCAGCTCGACGGCACCACCCGCCTGCCCGGTCGTGGTCAGGAGGAACGCCATGAGCACGGTGGCGACCAGGGCGAGCGAGCGAATCAACTTGTACAACATGCGTTTTCCTCCATTCAGATTGGTTCCGTCGCAACAGGCGGTTCGCGGGTCCGCAATCCAGCGCGGGCCTACTGCCTCGACCTCCCCGCGGGCCGTACTCGATTGCGACGACCGAGAGCGGCTCGGTGTCGATCACGGTGGCGATCAGGCCCGCCGCCTCGAGCGCGGCGAGGTCGCGGCGCGCCGCCTCGATCAGGTCGCCCGCCGTGATGGGCGGCTCCACCCGGCCGCCGGGCGAGATCGGGGACCAGGATCCGTCCTCGTAGCTGACCCACCCGGCGGGCCGGTCTTCATCCAGCAGGGCTAGGACGTCCTCGATGAACATCGGATGGCCTAGGCGGTGGTGGAGCGGGTGCGGGGCGTCGTGCTCCCAGGCGATACCGTGATCACGGCCGCCATCGCGAGCAGCTCGACGGGAATCGCGTGGTCGTCGAAGTGCTTGATGCTCGGCACGATCACGGCGTCTACGCGGAGGCGGTCGACCACGACGCGCAGGCGATGCTGACGGTCCTCGGTGCGGTCGTTGAACACGACGATTTTGCGCAGGTCGTATCCGGTTCGCTTTGCTGCGTCGCGGATCCGCAACTCGTCACGGACATGGTTCAGTCCGGAGACGTCGCTCCGCAGGAACCCCACGGCGGACGGCATCAGATTCATGGTCACCACCCCCGGCTGATCGGGACGTAGGTCCGCGGCGGTTCGGCGGCCAGTCTGGCCTGGATATCGGCGACGGTGAGTTCGGGTTTCGTGCGCGTGGCGACCGTGACGACGGCGAACAGCAGTGGCGCAAACAGAGTTGCGGTGAGGATGATGAGCATGTCGGGTGTTCTCCTGCTCCCTGGAACGAGGTTTGGAGTGCACCCGACACCAGGGATCGGGGGACATTCCTCCTGGCGCCGGGCACTAAGAGCAGCGTCAACCCATTGCGGCACAAAGAAAATGACACTTTCGGATCCAGTGGACCGAAAGTGTCAATCGTGGGACGAATCTGTGGCTACAGCTCCAGGCGAATCTGGTTCGCCAACTCGCGCGTTTCCGGCGTCAAGGTGCGCCGCTTGATGATGACCTTGGTCAGGATGTCCCGCCCATACTGCTGTTGCACAAGCCATTCCGGTGCAACGTTCCGCACAGTCTGCATTTCCGCGATGGCCTCGGGAAACTGGCCGAGCTGAGCGTGGGCGTGGGCCACGTCGAGGCGATGCCTCAGCCGGCTCGACGCAACCGGCTGCAGCGTGGCCGGCGGTGTGCGCTCGGCAATCGAGAGCGTCATTTCGGGGCGGCCCGCAATCGCGTGACCCTCGGCGGCGATGTGCGCCACCGTGATCGGTCCGAAGGTTCTCACAGTCGATGCGTCGGTGTAGACCTCGCGACCGATCCGCGCCGCCGCAGCGCGCGCCAGATTCATCGCGTCTTCGGCCTCCCCGTCCTCGTTGTTCCGGACGCTGATGTTCGCGACGTACAGCCACATGCGGCCCCACGTCGACAGCTCCGCGGTGGTGGCCCGGGAGAAACGGGGCGGCTCTATCTCGTCGGCCCATCGGATCGCAAATTCCCGCGCATCGGCAATCCGACCTTGCCGCAGCATGACCCACGCCAGGGTGTTCGCGGCGGCCGCCGCATCTATGCGGTCCTCGGCCGCGTCGATCGCCCTATTCAGCGTCGCTTCCGCTGTGTCGAATTGCCGGCACTGCGTGAGCATCCAACCCGTGAGGTTGAGAACGCGGGACCGGACCGTTCGCCCCTGTTCCTCCACGTCGTCGGCGTCGCGCAGAACCATCGGCAGCAGCGCGGCCACCTCGCCGTAGCGGTGGGTCCCGAGCATCCCGCGCAGGTTCTCCAGATCGGTCCGGACGTCCGCGCCCGACACGGTGCTATCGGCCGCCTCGGCATGGCCGACGAGCGCGCGGCGCACGGGCTCCCAGAGCGCTTCGGTTTCGGCGTCGGCGTATTCGGCGTCTTGCCCCTCGGCGAGATCAGCCGTGCGGACCCGCAGCGCTACCGCGAGTTGCCGCAGTGCGTATAGCCGCGGCTCGTATTCCCCGCGTTCGATCCGGCGCAGCTGGGACAGCGATACATCGGGGCATCGCTCTGCCAATTCGAGTTGGGTCAGCCCTGCACGCTTGCGGGCATTCTTCAACCGTTCCCCACGGTCCAAGCTCATGTTCCGAGGCTACGGCGGTTCCGTGATCCCGTACAGAGCGCGGGCGATCGGTAAGCTACAGCTGGCGCGACAACGAGAGAGGCTCCCTAATCTCGCGAATTCGCTGATGGGGGCCTTTCGAAGTGCGCCCGGAGAGACTCGATCTCCCAACCTTCTGATGCGTAGTGGGAGGCTACGGCTTCTTGGCCGGTGTAGTTCGGGCCCGCGAGGGGGTCCGCACCCAGGTAGCGGAAGCTCCACGCCGGAATTGCATGGCCGGTTCGGGTCAGGCGGTGCGTTCGCGACGTGTAGGTGAAGCCGTTGCGGCGCAAGGCCGTTGAGAACCTGCGGCCCAGGGGTCCGCCGTTCGCGTCGCGAAGTGAGGTGGCGTCGAAGTTCAGGGCCAGCCGGCCGTCAGGCGCCAGCCAGGACGACATGCGGGTCAGGGCCGCGAGTTTGTCGCCGACGTAGTGGATGGCGTGGACGCTGGTGATGAGGTCGATGGGGGAGTCCGGGGACCAGGACAGGACCGAGCCGGTCGCGAGCTCGACGCCGGGCCTCGGTGTGCCGCGGAAGTAGCCGACCAGATCCAGGCCCGTGATCCGGGTGTTGCCGGGAAGATGCTCTGCGGCCTCGAAAAGGGCGAGGGCGCTGCCGCATCCGACATCGAGCCAGCGTTGCGGCCCGGGTCGGGCGGCCAGCCAGGCGATGGGGTCGAAGCCGAGTTCGCGGCGGTAGGCGGGCAGGCGGCGGTCGCGGTTCATGGCGGAGTTCGCCACTACCGCAGTCTGTTCCAGGTGGGCGTCGTCGATCAGGTCGGGCACCTACCCATCCTGCCGGGTCAGTCCGGTTCGGGTGCGATGAGCAGGGCGACGATGGTGTTGATCTGGTCGGTTGACGGTGTCGGGAGGCTGTCGCGACCGTGGATGAAGCCGATGCCGAGGTAGACCAGTGCACCCGCGCGGAGGCGGGCGGCCTCGGCGTCGAAACCGAGTTCGGCCAGGGCTGATTGGATGACCTGGAAGATGCGCTGGTCCAGTTCGCGGACGGCGTCGGCGACGTGGGGGCGGGTGCGCGACCATTCGCGGACGGTGGCCTCGACCAGCCAGTTGCGTTCGACGAGCATGGTGGCCATCGCTTCGATGCGGTCCTCGACCGGAATGGAATCGACCGCGGCGAGCCCGGCGATGATTTGGCCCTGGGTGGCGCTCCAGTGGGCAGCCATGGCCTCCTCGAGCTGGCCGATGTCGTCGAAATGCCAGTAGAAGCTGCCCTTGGTGACGCCGAGCGCCGCGCACAGGCTGGGTATCCGCAGTGCGCCGGCGCCTTCGCGGGCCAGCAGGGCCAGCGCGCCGTCCACCCAGTCCTCGTAGGAGAGGCGCGGGGCGCGGCGTCCGGTGCCGGACGTCGAATCGCGTTGTTGTGCTTCGGCTTTCCTGGACCTGCGGGGCGTGGTGGCCGGGCGTGGGAGCTCGGCGGTCATCGGGACCTGCGCCAGTTCATCGTCTGCACCCCTCGATCGTAGAACGCGGGCATTTCCATACTTTCGAGTACCTATTCCATACTTCAGAGTATGGTGTGTGGCGTCGAGGATCCGAAGGAGCCCCCATGTCACTGGACATGTCGTTGACACCCGCCGCCGAGCCCCCGCCCGCAACGGCCTGCCCCACCGCCTTCCGCTACTGGGAGGGCCGGAACACGCGCGCCGCCAAGCGTTTCGAACGCCTCGTCACCGCGATCGCCGGGAGCGGCCCGTTCCCCACCGACGCGCAGGCGAGCGCGCTGTGCGCGGACCTGTTCACCGGCGACCCGGTCGCCGAGCGATTCGTGGCCGAGGTGATGCACGGCGAGGCCGGGCCGCGCGCCGGCCGCGCCCTGCTCGACACCGCACTCGCGTCGGGCCTGGACGCCGTGCCCGATGCCCCGGCCGCGATGCGAGAACTGTTCGCGGAGTTCGAGACTCGCCCCGATTGGGTGCGCCCGGAGCTGGTGGAACAGGGTGCGGCGATCTGGCGGCGCTGGGGCACCATGCTGTTCAGCTTCGCCGGGGCCGAGACGCTGGAGATGTACACCGAGGCCGCCGTCGCGACCCCGCTCTCGCTGGCCGGCGGTTACGCCGGGGACAGCGCGCTGCGCCGCTTCCTGGAAACCTGCCGCTTCTGGATCGACGTCTCCCAGCCGGGCGCGCTGCTGACGCCGGGCTCGGACGGCCGCGCCACCGCCATGAAGGTGCGGGTGATGCACGTGGCGGTGCGGGCGCGCGTCGCCGGGCATCCGGAATGGGACACGCGGCGGTGGGGACTGCCCATCAGCCAGACCTATCAGCTGCTGACCCTGCTCGGCGGCAGCGTCACGCCGGCCCTGGGCCTGTGGGCGCTCGGCTATCAGACCACGCCTTCGGAAATCCGTGCGCTGCTGCACTTTCAGCGTTACCTGGGCCACCTGCTCGGAGTGCGGGTCGCCTGGTATCCGGAGACCATCGCCGACGCGCTGCGGGTGCTGGCGATGACGATCGTCGCGAGATCCTATGACGCCGGAATCCATGGCGCCGAACTGATCGAATCGTATCCCGCCGCCTTCGCTCCGCGGCCCGAGCAGCGTGGCATGCAACGGCTGCGCGCGGCCTACAACTACCGGATCAACGCGGTGTACGCGGCGATGTACATGGCTCCCGGCACTCGCCGCAAGTACCGGATGCCGCCGGTGTTCCCGTGGATTCTCCTGCCTGTGGCCCGGTTCCCACTGATCACCGCGATGGAGGTGGCCCGGCGCGGCTGCCCGCCGTTCGCGCGGCTCTACGAGCGAGTCATGGTGCGTCATCGCGAGAACTGGTTCCGCGCCCAGATGCTCGGGCGGGAAGCGAAATTCGACGCCACCGGAGCGCTGCGGCGCTGAACGCCCGCAGCCGCGTCATCGAAACATCATCTCTTCGAGGGGTATCGAGCTGTGACCAGCACTGAGATCACCGAGGTCTGGAATGGACCGGGTCGTCGTGACGGTGTCCTCACGACCGTCGCGCCGCACCACAATGGACTGCATCCGTCGTCGAGCAAGACGGCCTTCGAGCACTGGTATTTCGATGCCCTGCTCGACAGCGGCCACGTCGTGGTCGGCTTCCTCATCAAGCGCCGCCCCGAGGACCTGCCGTGGGCGCGGCCCTGGGTCGAGCTGATCGTCTACACCCCCGAAGGCGGCCGCCTGCAGGCGGCCAAGCGGTATTCGGCTGCGGCGACCAGCTTTTCGGCCGATGCCTGCGATGTGCGCATCGGCGACAACCGGGCCTGGTCGGAGTTTCCCGAGAACGGCCTACCTCGGCATCATGTGCGGCTGGCCGAGAACGGGCTGGCTTTCGAGTTGACCTTCGAGAACGAAACACCCAGCTGGATGCCGGGAAAGGGCGAAACGCGCTTCGGCGCGGAGGACAGCTTCGGATGGGTGGTCGGAGCTCCCCGCGCCCGGGTGAGCGGAACGCTCGAAATCGACGGGCACAAGCGTGCGGTCACCGGTCGCGGCTACGCCGACCACAATTGGGGCGTCGGCGATATGCGGCGCATCATCGACCGCTGGCATTGGGGCCGTCTCTACACCGACGACTATTCGCTGCTCTACGCCCAGGTCCTCACCCAGCCCCGGCAGGGCTCGCACTCGATCGCGCCACTGATGCTCGCCCACAAGGACGAAGTGGTGCTGTCCACAGGCGAAACGATCCTCACCGAGGGGCCGCGTCGCTATGACGCGATCGCCGGCCGCGACTTCCCGGAATGGATCGAACTGCGCGTACCCGACCGAGTGGAACTACGCCTCACCGTCGATTCGGTCATCCACGCGCACGACCTGCTCGACGATGTACCGCTCGTCCGATCACGCCTGTTCCGGCCCGTGCTGCACAAACTGATCGGCCACCCCGCCTACTTCCGGTTCCGGTCCACGTTCGAGCTGACCGTGCACACCGATGGTGAGGCCGTGCACCGCTCAGGCACGACCCTGCACGAACTCGTCGCGCTGCGCTGAACAGCGGAACGGTCTACGCGGCGGCTGTGTCCACGGCCGCCGGAGTCGAGGTGGGGATCGGTTCGCGGGTGCGCAGCGCGGCCCACAAGGCGGCGGTGGCCGCGGTGCACGCGGCTGCGCCACCGACATGGAAGGCGACCAGCGCGGCGGGCACATGGGTGAAGTACTGGACGATGCCGACCAGCGCCTGCGCGCAGACCAGCGCGATGACCAGGATCAGACGGTTGCGGATCGTCTTGTTCATACCGACCGCGGCCAGACCGCAGGCCAACCCGACCAGCAGAGCCAGGTAGGCGACCAGAAGCTCACCGTGCAGATGCACGAGGGTGACGATCTCGACCTGGAGCCGCTCGACCGGCTTCTCCACACTCTTGTCACCGGCGTGCGGACCCGCACCCGTGACCAGGGTGCCGGCGATGAGGGTCGCCGTGAGCGCGAGCCCACTCAACCCGGTGAGCAGTCGCAACGGTCGGGGGACCTGCACGGTGTCGACGCCGTCGTCGGGTTCGCCGACCTTGGCCCACAGCAGCGTCGCCAGGCACACCATCAGCATCGACGCCAGCAGATGCACCGCGACGGTCCACCACAGCAGTCCGGTGCGCACGGTGATACCGCCGATCACGGCCTGGAGCACGGTGCCGCCGGGCATCAGCCAGGCGAAGATCAGCACCTCTCGCCGGCGCCGCGCCCGGGTGACCGCGAGCACGATCGCCGCGGCGGCGAGCGTCACCACGAAAGTCAGCATGCGATTGCTGAATTCGACGACCTGATGCACCACCGGCACTTCGGCTACCGCGGTCGGCACGAAGCTGCCGGGGAAGCACTGCGGCCAGGTGGGGCAGCCCAGGCCCGAGGCGGTGACACGGACGACCGCGCCGGTCACCGAGATTCCGGCCTGGGACAGGATGACCAGGAAGGCGATGAGTCGCTGCACCCGCAGGGAAGGCATCGGGAGCAGGTCGGCAAGTCGCTGGAAGGCGCGAGACAGCACGCACCGATCGTAGCGGGGCCCTATATCGCCCCGTCACCGGCCCTACTACAGCGTGTCGTTAAACACGCTCGGACTCAATCGAACTTGAAGAACCGGGTGGCCAGCCACCCCGCCAGGCCACCCCAGCCGGCCAGCACGGCCAGCCCGTACCAGTCGACGCTGGTGCGCATCGCCCGATCCAGGCATTCGGAGAGCGCCCCGGAGGGAATGATCCGTGCGATCACGCTCACCGCGTGCGGCAGATCGTCGGACATGAACACCAGGCTCGCGGTCCCGAGCATGACGAACCACAGGATGTTGGCGAGCGCCAGCACCACTTCGGCCTTGAGCGTCCCGCCCAGCAGCAGCCCGAGCGCCGCGAAGGTCGCGGTCCCGAGTCCGATCACCACCGCGCCCAGCAGCAGCCCGCTCAGCGAGGGCCGCCAGCCCAGCGCGAAGCCGATGCCGCCCAGCAGAATCGACTGCAACACCACCACGATCAGCACCGCCGAGCATTTGCCCGCGACGATGCCCCACCGCGGCAGCGGCGTCGCGCCGAGCCGCTTCAACGCCCCGTAGCGCCGATCGAATCCGACCGCGATGGCCTGCCCGGTGAACGCGGTCGACATGATCGCCACCATCATCACCGCCGGCACGACCCGATCCACCCGATGCTCGCCCAGCCCGCTGACCGGCAGCAGCGTCAACCCGATCAGCAGCGTGATCGGAATGAACATGGTGAGTAGCAGCTGTTCCCCGTTGCGCAGCAACAGGATCAGTTCCATGCGGGTCTGCGCCGCCAGCATCTTGGCGCGCGTGGTCGGCTGCGGCGCGGGGGCGAAGGTGCCCGCCGCGAATCGGTTCTCGGTTTCGGTCACCCGCGCAGCTCCCGCCCGGTCAGTTCGAGGAACACGTCTTCCAGCCGGCGCTGGTCGATGCGAATGTCGCTGGGCAGCACGTCGATTCGCGCGCACCACGCCGTCATGGTGGCCAGCACCTGCGGGGTGATGTCGCCTTGCAGCAGGTAGGAGCCGGGCGTGGTCTCGCGCGGGCTGAACCCTTCCGGCAGCGCGGCCTGCAGCAGCGACAGGTCGAGTTTGGGTGGCGCGGTGAAGGCCAGCCGGCCTTCGGCGCCGTGCGAGGTGACCTCGGCGGGCGTGCCCTGGGCGACGACCCGCCCGTGGTCGATGATGACCAGCCGGTCGGCGAGCTGTTCGGCCTCGTCCATCATGTGGGTGGTGAGCAGCACGCTGACTCCGTCGCGGCGCAGCGCGTCGATGAGCTCCCACACCAGGTGCCGCGCCTGGGCGTCCAATCCGGCGGTCGGTTCGTCGAGGAACACGATCTCGGGCCGCCCGACCAGCGCGCACGCCAGCGCGAGCCGCTGCTGCTGCCCGCCCGAGAGCCGCCGATACGGTGTCCGCCGGGCGTCTTTCAGCCCGAGCGTGTCCAGCAGCCACGCGGGATCGAGGGGGTTCGCCGAATAGGAGGCGACCAGGTCGAGCATCTCCCCGGCCTTGGATCCCGGATACGCGCCGCCGCCTTGGAGCATCACGCCGATGCGCGGCCGCAGTTGATCGGAGTCGGCGATCGGATCCAGTCCCAGCACGCGCACGGCGCCGGCGTCGGGGGAGACGAAGCCCTCGCACATTTCGGTGGTGGTGGTCTTGCCGGCCCCGTTGGGTCCGAGCAGGGCCAGCACCTGTGCGCGTTCGATGTCGAAGCTGATGCCGTCGACCGCGGTGGTCTCGCCGTAGCGTTTCACCACGCCGTCGACGCGTACGGCGGGTCCGGAAGCTGCGGTCACGATGAGACACCGTAAGGCGTGGGCTGCTGTGACCGAGCCGACACCCCCGGCTGATTGCGCCACGGCAGCACATTTCGCGTGAGGAAGATCAGGGAACCGCCCACGATCAGGGTGGCGACGGCCGATTCGACGATCTGGAAGACATAGAAGTCCGCGCCGCGCGGCATCACCATCACCGACACGATCACCGAGAGCACCACCGCGGGTACCCGGAACGCGGGCCGGTTCGCCCAAGCTGCCAGCGGCACGATCGCCCACAGCAGGTACCAGGGCTGCACCACCGGGAACAGCAGCACGATCGCGCCGAGTGAAACACCCAGCGCGCCGATCGGATTCAACCGCCCGGTCCAGGCGGCGATGAGCATGCGCAGGATCACGAAGACCGTCACCAGCGAGGCGATCGGCCGGGTGATGTCGAGCAGGGCGGTGGTGTGATCGCCGAGCCCGAGCAGCACGCCGCCGAATCCGGTGATTATCCCGACGGCCGTCGGCAGCGACAGGTAACTGCGCACGGAGGTAGCGGTGCCGACGGTATTGACCCAGCCGAATCCGAGGCCGCTGGCATAGCTCACCGACAGTGTCGTGACCACTGCTATGACACCGAGCACGCCGCCCGCGATGAGCATCGGTTTGAGCCCGCGTCCCCACCGCCGCGCCAGTGCCATGCCGACGAACCCGAGGCTGACCAGCGAGACGATCTTCACCGCCGAGGACAGGGTGATCAGCACCGAGCCGAAGACCAGCAGTGCCCAGGCTCGTTGATCGAACTGCGGGCGATCGTCGATGGCGCGCAAGCAGAATTCCAGGCCCGCCAGCATCAGCCCGAGCATGAGCGCGTCATTGTGCACGCCACCCACCAGATGGAACAGCACCAGCGGGTTGGCCGCGCCGAGCCACAGCGCGCTCACCCCCGCGATGCCGCACCGGCGTGACAGCCGCGGCAGCGCCCACACGATCAACGCCACCCCCGCCAGCGCGAGCAACCGGTGCAGCCAGACCCCGAGAATGATGTTGTCGCCGGCGATCTGCGCGATTCCGCGTCCCATCCACAGGAACAGCGGCCCGTACGGCGCGGAGGTGGAGCGCCAGATGTTCGGCACATTGTTGGTGAGCACGTTGTCGAGTCCGAGCCCGTCGACCGGTCCGACCGAATACGGGTCCATGCCCCGGTTCGCGATCTCGCTCTGTGCCAGATACGAATACACGTCGTTGCTGAACATGGGCGGCGCGACGCTGAGCGGAAGGATCCACAGCAGCAGCGTCCGATCCATCTGCGAGCGGCTGAGCCGGTGGCGTGGATCCCCGCCCCACCCGCCGACGGCGAAACGCCCCAGCAGCAGCCAAGCCATGATCACCAGCACGGTGCCGGTCATGCACATGGCCAGGGTCGAGGTGCCGGCGCGCGCGAAGAATCCGAGCACCCGCATGCCGGAGATCGGATTCTGGTGCACCGGTTGCGCTCCGACGCCGAGCGCCGAGACCGCCATGATCACGGCCCCGGTCGCGCCGAGCAGCCGGATCCGCAGCAGTTGCAGGGTTTCGCGCCGGTCCAGGCCGGGCCGTTCGGCGTCGACGCTGTGCAGCACGGCGACGGTGTGATCGGCGGCAGGGACGTCCAGGCCGAGGGCCCGCCGTCCGATCTCGATGACTCTGCGCCCCGCGCCTTCCGCTACCGCCACAGGTTCGAAGCCTAGTCCGGCGGTGCGGGTCCGACGCCGATCGCATGGCCGTAGCGGGGGTCGAGGGGTGTGCCCGGCGATTGCCGCGCAGCACCCCCGTTTGCCTTTGATACCCCCGGGGGTATAGTCGTGACATACCCCAGGGGGTATGGAAGGAGACTCACATGCGAAGTACGACAGTCGGCGACGCCGGCGCTTCTGCGAGCACGACCGCCCCCGGCGGTCTCCTGGGCCGCCTCGGCGCGGTCATGGCCGACCGCGCCCGCTGGGTGTTCGGCTTCTGGCTGATCCTGTCCGTGGCCCTCGGCGCGGCCGCGCCCTCGGTGTTCGACTCCCTCGCCGGAGCGGGCTGGCAGGCCGACGGATCCGAATCCGTGCAGGTCCGTGACCTCGCGCAGGAACACTTCGGCGGCAACTCCGCCGCGGCGGTGCAGGTGGTGATCCACTCCGACACCGCGACCATGGACAGCCCGCAGGCGCAAACGCTGGTGGGAGATATCACCACGATCCTGCACGCCGACAGCCGTTTCGGCGCGATCGTCGCACCCGTGCCCGGCCAATCGGTCAGCCGCGACGGGCACACCGGCATCCTGCTGGCGGGCGCGAACGCGAGCACCGACGACATGGTCACCGCGGTCACCGACCTCGGCCCGCAATTGAAGGACCTCGCCACCGACGGCTTCGAGATCTACCCCACCGGCGCCTCGGCCCTGTGGAGCGACTTCAACAAGGCCAACCACGACGCCATGCTGAAGGCCGAGATGTTCTCCTGGCCGGTCACGCTGGCAATCATGGTGCTGGCCTTCGGCTCCCTGGTGGCCGCCGGGCTGCCACTGCTGCTGACCCTCACCGGACTGATCGCGTCGGCGGGCGGGCTGGTGCTGCTCAACCACTTCACGCCGATCTCGGTGTGGGCCATGAACTTCGCCATGATGTTCGCCCTCGCCCTGGGCATCGACTACGCGTTGTTCCTGGTCTCGCGCTTCCGCGACGCCGTGCGCGGAGACACTCCGGCGCGTACCGCGGTCGCCGTCACCATGGCCACCGCCGGCAAAGCGGTCCTGCTCTCGGGCCTGACCGTGCTGGTGAGCCTGTCGGCGGTGCTGGTGGTGCCCGCGCCCGCGGTGCGGACCATGGCGGTCGGCATCATGTTCGCGGTCTCGTTCGTGCTGCTGGCGACGCTGACCCTGCTGCCCGCGGTGCTCGGCGCGCTGGGCAAGCGGGTGAACGCGGGCTCGCTGCCGTATGTGGCTCGCCAGCAGCATCGTTCGCCCGCCTTCGCGAAGTGGGGTGAACTGCTGCATCGCCGTCCGTGGCCGTTCGCCATCGGTTCGCTGCTGGTGTTGATCGCGCTCGCGATTCCGGCGACGAGTCTGAAGGTGGCCATGCCGTCCATTCAGGTGGTGCCCGCGGATTCGTCCGTGCGGCAGGGCTACGAACTGGTGCAGCGCGAATTCGGCATGGGCGCACCGGGGATGCTGCAGATCGTGGCCCCCGAATCCGCCGCCTCCGAGGTCGTGCGAATCACCGGCTCCGACACCCGGATCGGCATGGTCACCCCGCCGCAGCCCGCCGCCGACGGCAGCGGACTGGTGATGATCCAGGCGACCCCGACCGTCGATCCCTCGGATCCGGCGATGGGCGACATCGTCGATTCCCTGCGGACCGCGCTCCCGGATGACGCGCTGGTCGGCGGCGCCGTCGCGGAGAACCTGGACCTGCAGCAGGCATTGAACGACTACCTGCCCCTGGTGGTCGGCATCATCCTGGTGCTCGGCTTCCTGCTCCTGCTGGTCGCCTTGCGCGCCCCGCTGATCGCACTGCTCGGTGCGGGCGTCAGTCTGCTGTCCACCGCGGCCGCCTTCGGTGTCGCGAAGCTGGTGTTCCAGGACGGCCACGGCGCGGGCCTGCTCGGCTTCACGCCGCAGGGTTTCCTGGACGGCTGGGGCCCGGTGTTCTTCTTCGCGATGATCTTCGCGATCGCCATGGACTACACGGTCTTCCTGCTGGCCACGGCGAAGGAACACTACGAGCGCTCCGGTGATCCGGCGGTGGCCCACATCGACGGCATCGCGCATTCGGGCCGGGTGATCGCGGCCGCGGCGGCGGTCATGGTGGCGGTGTTCTTCACCTTCGCCCTGGCCGACCCGTTGCCGCCGAAGGAGATGGGCATCATCCTCGGTGTCGCGGTGCTGCTGGACGCCGTGCTGATCCGCCTGATCCTGCTGCCGGTGCTGCTGCGCCTGACCGGGCACGCCGCCTGGTGGTCGCCGCGCTGGCTGCGCAAGGTGCTGCCGGACATCAGCTTCGCGCACTGATATCGGTCGGATCGACGACCGGACGGTGGGGGCCGTGGGAAATGGTGAGCCCTCTCTCACGGCCCTCACATACCCCCAGGGGTATGATGAAGTCATCGGACCCAGGGAAGGAACCCTCATGATCGGCGACGAAGACAGCATTGCACTGGTCCTCAACCGGCTGCGCCGCGCACACGGCCAGCTCGCGGGCGTCATCTCCATGATCGAGCAGGGCCGCGACTGCAAGGACGTGGTCACCCAGCTCGCGGCGGTGTCGCGCGCCCTGGACCGGGCCGGCTTCAAGATCGTCGCCACCGGTCTGCGCGACTGCCTGACCGGCGAACAGGCCGAGGGATCCGAGCCGATGACGGTGGAGGAACTGGAGAAACTCTTCCTGGCGCTCGCCTAGCGCCGGGATCGAAAGGAAGTCACGATGACCGCGAACCGCCGCTGGCCCATCGACCGCCTCGTGCCGGTCCTGGCCGCAACCATGGTGCTGCTCAGCATCGCGCTGGTACTCGCGTTCTCGACGTGGTGGCTGCTGCTGACCGCATTCGTGGCGGCCAACCTGATGCTCTACGGGATCGTGGGCTGGTGCCCGATGACGCTGCTGCTGCAGCGTCTGGGCGTCCCCCGGACCGGCTACCCCGCAACGGAAAGGACCGATCGATGACGCTCGCCCTGTCGACCACCCTGAACACCGGTTTCGCCGACGCGGTGGAGCGCACCCGGAAGGCCCTGTCCGAACAGGGTTTCGGGGTGCTCACCGAGATCGACGTGACGGCGACGATGAAGCAGAAGCTCGACGCCGACATGGAGGACTACCTCATCCTCGGCGCCTGCAACCCGCCGCTGGCGCACGCCGCCCTCGGTGTGGACCGCCAGATCGGGCTGCTGTTGCCGTGCAATGTGATTGTGCGCAAAGACCCTTCGGATGCCGCGACCGTGATCGTCGAGGCCATGAATCCGCAGCTGATGGTGCAGGTCGTGGGCGATCCCGCCTTGAAAGAGGTGGCCGACACCGCCGCCGCCAAACTGGGCGCCGCCATCGCGGCCCTGGGCTGAATCGGCCGCTCGTCCGGCCTGGTTGTGCCACTGCCCGAACACGATTCGCAGTGCCACTGTCGGACCCCGCTCATACTCTGGATGAATGGTGTCCGATTCGAAACGGCGAATCGAGGTGGCCGCGGCCGGGTTGCTCGCCCGCCACGGCTACCACGGATTCGGGCTGAAGAAGTTGAGCGAGGCGGCGGGACTGCCGTATGGGTCGATCTACCACCACTTTCCGGGCGGCAAGGAGGAGATCGCGGTCGCGGCCATCACCGGCACGGGGGTGCTGTTCGGTCGCATGATCCGCCAGGCTCCCGGTGATGTGTTCGGCACGGCGGCAACGCTGTTCGACTTCATGGCCGCCAAGCTCGACGAGTCGGACTGGATCGTGGGCTGTCCCGTCGGCACGCCCGCCCTCGACGGCGGCAGCGATGTCGAATCCGTACGCGCCGCTTGCGTTTCGGCGTTCGATGCCATGACCGACGGCTTCACCGGCATCCTCACCGAACTGGGTCTGGAACCGAGGGAGGCCCGCGGCCTGGCCACCACGGTGGTCGCGGCCTACGAGGGCGCGACCATTCTGGCCCGCGTCCGCCGTAGTGATGAACCCCTGTACACGGTCTCGGCGTCCATGGCGCGGCTGCTGCGCCTGGGTCTCGCGGAAGCCGTTGCCGTCGAAGCGCATTCACCCTGAGGGTTGGGCGCTCAGGTCGGACACGGTGAGCCGCATCCGAGCCAGCGCCTCGGGCTCGGCGATCACCTCGATCCGGGTGATGCGCTCGCCGTCGACGGTGAAGGCCATCACCGCGGGCGACTCGCCGGCCGCGGCCACCACCGCCCCCGCGTGCCCGTCCACCAGCACCACCGCCGAGAACCGGGCGCGGGCGGCGAATCCGGCTGCGAGCCGGCCCACGACGCGCGCACCCTGGGCAGTGACCGGCACCGCGCCCGGCGCCGCCACCTGATCAGCGGAAACGGTCACATCCGCGCGGAAACGGGTCCGGTGCGCCGGGACCGAGCGGATGGCGGTCATCGATCCGGCGGGCGCGCAGCACATCCAGGCAGATCCGTGACAGGGTCGTGGTCAGCCAGCCGTCGAGATTGCGGATCGAGTCGATCTCGGTGCGGCTCAACCGCATCCAGGTGTCCTGCACCGCGTCCTCGGCCTCGCCGGAGGCGCCGAGCATTCGGAAGGCCTGGCAGGTCAGGCGGGAGCGCCGCTGCTCGAATCGCGCTGCGGTGGATCCTGAGTCTCTGACCGACATATTTCGTGCTCGCCGAACGTCCCCGTGTCATGACTACACACACCATCGTCACACGAATCGTGCCCGACAGCGCCCTGCTCTACTGGTCGGCGACCGTCCTGGTGGCCGCCGAGCTGGTGGTCGGCGGCTGGTGGGACATCGCCCGCACCTCGAACGTCCGCGATGTCATCGTTCATCTGGGTTACCCGACCTATTTTCTGGTCATCCTGGGCGTCTGGAAGCTGCTGGGCGCGGCGGCACTGCTGCTCCCGAGGTTTCCGCTGGTGAAGGAATGGGCCTACGCGGGCGCGCTTTTCGTCTACACGGGAGCTGTCGCCTCCCATTTGACCACCGGATACAAGCTCATCGAGGTGCCGATCCTGACCGTCATGGCGGCGCTGACCGTGATCTCGTGGGCGAGTCGTCCCGCCGATCGCAGGATCGGGTCCGGCAGGCCCGGGAGATCGGACAATTCGGCAATTACTTAGCAACTGCACGGTCCGATGTCCGATACAGTGACCTTCGATCATGCTCGGTCTCGACACTGCGAACGGAGCGATGATGGGTCGGAATTCGGTCGCCACCCAGTTGGTCGACGCACTCGTAGCCGCCGGTGTCCAGCGGGTATATGGACTGGTAGGGGACAGTTTGAACCCCTTCGTCGACGCCCTGCGCCGTACCGAGGGCATCGAGTGGGTGCACTGCCACAACGAGGAGAGCGCAGCCTTCGCCGCCGGTGCGGAATCGCTGCTGACCGGCCGCCTCGCCGTCTGCGCGGCCAGCTGCGGACCCGGCAACACCCACCTGATCCAGGGCCTCTATGACGCCCACCGCAATGGCGCGTCGGTGCTGGCTATCGCCTCGCACATTCCCGGCCGCGAGATCGGCACCGGTTTCTTCCAGGAGACCCACCCCGAACGACTCTTCGTGGAGTGCAGCCACTTCTGCGAAATGGCCGGCATACCCGCGCAGCTGCCGCGCCTGGCCACCATCGCCATGCAGACCGCCCTCGGCCGCCACGGCGTCTCGGTTCTCGTCGTCCCCGGCGATGTGCTCAGCGCCGATGCCGAGAATCGCGGCCGCCCCTCGGATCTGGTGACCGCCGCGGCCACCGTGGTCCCGCCGGCCGAACAGGTGGACCGGCTCGCCGAGGCCATCAATGACGCCGACACCGTGGCCCTGTTCGCGGGTGCCGGCGTGCGCGGCGCGCACGACCGGGTGATGAGCCTGGCCGACCGCCTGCACGCCCCGATCGGGCACGCCCTCGGCGGCAAGGAGTGGATCCAGTTCGACAACCCCTACGACGTCGGCATGAGCGGCCTGCTCGGCTACGGCGCGGCCTACGAGGCCACCCACGAAGCGGATCTGTTGATCCTGCTCGGCACCGACTTTCCCTACGACACCTTCCTGCCCCAGGACGGCCGCATCGCCCAGATCGACCGCGACCCCGCGCGCATCGGCCGCCGCGCGATCGTCGACATCGCCGTCCACGGTGACGTGGCGGCGACCATCGACGCGGTGCTGCCCCTGCTGCACCAGAAGCCGAGCCGTGCCTTCCTCGACGACATGCTGCGCCGCCACGCCTCCGCCCTGGAGAACGTGGTGGACGCCTACACCCACGACATCGATCACCACACGCCGATCCACCCCGAGTACGTCGCCGCCACGATCGACGAAATCGCCGACGACGACGCGGTTTTCACCGTCGACACCGGCATGTGCAACGTCTGGGCGGCCCGCTACCTGAGCCCCAACGGCCGACGCCGGATCATCGGCTCGTGGCGGCACGGCACGATGGCCAACGCGCTGCCGCACGCGATCGGCGCGCAGTCGGCGTTCCCTGGGCGACAGGTGATCTCGCTGTCGGGTGACGGCGGCCTGGCGATGCTGATGGGCGAGTTGCTGACCGTCTGGCGGCACCGGTTGCCGGTGAAGATCGTGGTGTTCAACAACTCGACCCTCGGCATGGTGAAGCTCGAGATGCTCGTCGACGGCCTGCCCGACTTCGGCACCGATCAGGAACCGGTGAACTACGCCGATATCGCCGCGGCCGTGGGCATTCCCGCGATCCGGGTGACCGACCCGGGCGAGGTTCGGGGCGCGCTGACCAAGGCGTTCGCCGAGCCCGGCCCGGTCCTGATCGACGTGGTCACCGACCCCAACGCCCTGTCGCTGCCGCCGAAGATCGATGCCGCGCAGGTGAAGGGCTTCGCCCTGGCCGCGGGCAAGATCGTGCTGGCCGGCGGCGTCGGCCGGATGATCGACATGGCCCGCTCCAACCTGCGCAACATCCCCCGCCCGTAGCGGAGCGAAGTAGCAATCAGCCTCGGCCCGACACGGTTTCGCCCGCGGCGACGGCCGCGCCGGTGAGTTCCACCGACCGCACCCGATCCTCGATGTCCTGCGCGTGGTGGGCGAGGATGAGTTCGTCGGCCTGGATCCCGGCCGCGAAATCCTCGAGGTAGTCCACGACGTCGGCGGGTCTGCCGACCGCGGTGTAGGTGGTCATGGCGGCCAGGTGCCGGCCGTTGGGCGAGGCCAGGAACGCGTCGATCTCCTCGTCGGAGAAGTCCGCGCCGGCCGCGCCCCGCTTGATGAAGGCTCGCGTGCGCGCGCGATAGGAGATGGTCTTCTGCTGCTCGGCCAGTTCCCGATCCTCGGCCGCGAACACGTTGACCCCGGCCATCACGTACGGCTCGGCCAGTTGCTCCGAGGGCCGGAACCGGTCGCGGTATTCGGAGACGGCCTGGTGCAGGGCGTCGGGCGCGAAGTGCGAGGCGAAGGCGTATGGCAGCCCCAGGTGCGCGGCCAGCTGCGCGCCGAACAGCGAGGAGCCCAGAATGTAGAGCGGCACAACGCCTTCCGCGCGCGGCACCGCCTGCACCCCCGGAATCCGGGTGTTCCCGTTGAGGAACCCCTGCAATTCGAGGACGTCCTGGGGGAAGGTGTCGGCCGAGGACGGATTGCGCCGCAGCGCCCGCATGGTCTCCTGGTCACTGCCGGGCGCGCGCCCCAGCCCGAGGTCGATGCGTCCCGGGAACAGCGATTCGAGCGTCCCGAACTGCTCTGCGATCACCAGCGGCGAATGGTTGGGCAGCATGACCCCGCCCGCGCCGAGCCGGATGCTGTCGGTGTGGGCGGCCACGTATCCGATGAGCACGCTGGTCGCGCTGGACGCGATCGACTTCATGTTGTGGTGCTCCGCGTACCAGACCCGCTGGTATCCACTGCGTTCCGCCGCCTGCGCCAGCGCCACACTGTGCCCGAAACTGTCGCGGGCGGTCTGGCCGGGCGAGATGACCGCGAGGTCGAGTAGCGATACGGCGAGGGGCATGCTGGCACCGGCTTTCGTGGATCGGCTGTGCGGGGGAGCGGCGGGCGCTGGGTGAAACCCGCCCTTGGATGTAATTCGATCGGCGTCGAACTTATGCCCGGACTCCCGAATCTGGCCGGTCACGAGCGACCGGTCGGCTACCGGAAGTCCTCCGCATGCTCGGCGGCCCACTCCCGAATATCACGGGCCGGACGGCCCGTGAGGTCCGCGACCGTGGTGGTGACCAGCTCCGAGCGCGGCCGGAACTCGGCCATCGACAACAACGTCTCGATCAGGCGCGCGGGCAGTCCGGCCGCCGTCATCGACTCTCGCGCCACCGCCACGGGCAGCGCCTCGAAGCGCAACGCCCGGCCCAGTGCCGCCCCGATCGCCTCGACCTGCTCCGCCCGGCCGACCACCCGCGGCCCGGTAACGCGGTAGATCCGCCCGTCATGGCCGGATTCGGTGAGCAGCCGTGCCGCCACCGCCGCGATATCGCCCTCGTGTACCACCGCCGACGGCGCGACCTCGGTCCCGCGCACGATGTCACCCGCGCGAATCTGTCCCGCCCAGCCCAGTGCGTTGGATGCGAGCGTGTCCGCCCTCAATACCGTCCATTCCGATATATATGTCCGGATCAGCCCTTCCATCTCCGCGTGCAGCAGCGGAATCGGATCCGATTGCGGCCCTTGGCCGTTGACGCTCGTGGAGGACAGGTACACCACCCGCCGCGCTTGCGCGCCGAGCACCCGCACGACCTGTTCGGCGTTCTCGCTGCCGGGGAACGGCCACACCAGTAATACTGAATCGACCCCGTCCGCCGCCGCGGCCAGCGACGCGGGCTCGGTCAGATCTCCGCGCACGACCTCCACTCGGTCCGGAAGCCCGGCGGCTGCCGGATCGCGGGCCAGCGCCCGCGTCTCGACTCCCGCCGCGGTCAGTCGGGCAACCACCTGCCGGCCGACATTTCCCGTCGCACCCACTACGAGGACACTGTTCACATCGTCCGGAACCCCACATGACCGGGCCTAATTTCCTGATTGCCGGGATGTGTATGGTGTGCCAGCTCACACGCGGCGGCATATTCCCAGGTCGCGCTTTTTCGGTCAGGGGACCCTTACTGGATCGAGGAATGGAATTCCGTCACACTTGTGTTGTGAAAACCGTGGGTTTGCGGAACGCGGAACAGGCCGGACACCAGCATGACGGTGCCCGGTCCGTTGTCGTGTCCGGGCCGGCGGGTGAGGGACACACGCGCGAAGCCGTCGTCAAGCTGCTGTTGGAGGAGGGCCCGATCACCGCGACCGCCATCGGCGAGCGGCTGGGTCTGAGTCCGGCGGGCGTGCGTCGGCATCTGGACGCGCTGATCGACGCGGGTGAGGCGCAGGCGACGCGCTCCGCGCCGTGGCAGCAGAAGGGCCGCGGCCGTCCCGCCAAGCAGTACCAGCTCACGGCCACCGGCCGTGGTCGTCTGGCCCACGCCTACGATGACCTCGCCGGAGCGGCCATGCGGCAGCTGCGGGAGATCGGCGGCGATCAGGCCATCACCGATTTCGCGCGCAAGCGGGTGGCGGCCATCGTGGCCGGGGTCGGCGATCTCGCCGTGCACGCCCCGGCTGAGACCGAGGCGAAGGCGGAGGAGATCGCGGAAGCGTTCACCGATGCCGGTTTCGCGGCTTCGACCCGGAAAGTCGGTGCGGGCGTGCAGATCTGCCAGCACCACTGCCCGGTCTCGCACGTCGCCGAGGAGTTCCCGGAGTTGTGCGCGGCCGAGCTGGAAGCCTTCCGCGCGATTCTCGGCACGCACGTGCAGCGCCTGGCGACGATCGCCAACGGTGACTGCGCGTGCACCACGCACGTACCCCTCATTGCTTCGCCCGCTATGCCCGATACCGCCCCCGAAAGTTCCGTACAGCCCCCCGTTGCGCAGCCCGCAACGACTTCTACACATGACTCCGGAAGGAGTGCCGAATGACGACGACCACCGAACAGTCGCAGCCGCTGTCCCAGGAAGAGACCATCGCTTCCCTGGGCACGTACGAGTACGGCTGGGCCGACAAGGATGTCGCCGGTGCCGCTGCCAAGCGCGGACTGTCCGAGGACGTCGTGCGCGACATCTCGGCCAAGAAGAACGAGCCCGAATGGATGCTCGACTTCCGCTTGAAGGCCCTGCGCATCTTCGACAAGAAGCCCATGCCGAGCTGGGGTTCGAAGCTCGACGGCATCGACTTCGACAACATCAAGTACTTCGTGCGCTCGTCCGAGAAGCAGGCCGCGACCTGGGAAGAACTGCCCGAGGACATCAAGAACACCTACGACAAGCTGGGCATCCCGGAGGCGGAGAAGCAGCGTCTGGTGTCCGGTGTGGCGGCCCAGTACGAGTCCGAGGTCGTCTACCACTCGATCCGTGAGGACCTCGAGAAGCAGGGCGTCGTCTTCCTGGACACCGATACGGCGCTCAAGGAGCACCCGGAGCTGTTCCAGAAGTACTTCGGCTCGGTCATCCCGTCGGGTGACAACAAGTTCTCCGCGCTGAACTCGGCTACCTGGTCGGGTGGCTCGTTCATCTACGTGCCGCCGGGCGTGCACGTGGACATCCCGCTGCAGGCGTACTTCCGCATCAACACCGAGAACATGGGTCAGTTCGAGCGGACGCTGATCATCGTCGACGAGGACGCCTACGTCCACTACGTCGAGGGTTGCACCGCGCCGATCTACAGCTCGGATTCGCTGCACTCCGCGGTCGTGGAGATCATCGTGAAGAAGGGCGGCCGCTGCCGCTACACCACGATCCAGAACTGGTCGAACAACGTCTACAACCTGGTGACCAAGCGCGCCAAGGCCGAGGCCGGCGCGACCATGGAGTGGGTCGACGGCAATATCGGTTCCAAGGTCACCATGAAGTACCCGGCCGTGTGGATGACCGGTGAGTACGCCAAGGGCGAGGTGCTCTCGATCGCGTTCGCCGGTCCCGAACAGCACCAGGACACCGGTGCGAAGATGCTGCACCTGGCGCCGCACACCTCCTCGACCATCATCTCCAAGTCGGTGGCGCGCGGCGGCGGCCGTGCCTCCTACCGTGGCCTGGTTCAGGTGAACAAGGGTGCGCACGGCTCGAAGTCGACCGTGAAGTGCGATGCGCTGCTGGTGGACAACATCTCCCGCTCCGACACCTACCCCTACGTCGACATCCGCGAGGACGACGTGACCATGGGCCACGAGGCCACGGTCTCGAAGGTGTCCGAGGACCAGCTGTTCTACCTGATGAGCCGTGGTCTCACCGAGGACGAGGCGATGGCCATGATCGTGCGCGGCTTCGTCGAGCCGATCGCCAAGGAGCTCCCGATGGAGTACGCCCTGGAGCTGAACCGCCTGATCGAACTGCAGATGGAAGGAGCCGTCGGCTGATGACGGTCGATAATGTTGCCGTTGCCGCTGAGGCTCGCGTTCCGGCGATCAACAAGGGTGAGGTCTTCGCGTCGTATGACGTGAACGCTTTCGAGGTGCCGTCCGCGCACGACGAGGCGTGGCGCTTTACCCCGTTGCGCCGGCTGCGTGGTCTGCACGACGGCACCGCCGTGCGTGACGGTCAGCCCGTCGTCGAGGTGAACAGCATCGCGGGTGTGACGGTGGAGACCGTCGGCCGTGACGACGCGCGTCTCGGTGTCGCGGGTATCCCCACCGATCGCGTTGCCGCGCAGGCGTACTCGGGTTTCGAGCAGGCGACCATCGTGTCGATCGCCGCGGAAACCGAAGTGGCCGAAGCGGTTGTCGTGACCATCACCGGTCCGGGTGAGGGCAAGACCGCCTTCGGGCACACCCAGATCCGTCTGGGTAACTTCGCCCACGCGAACGTGGTCCTCGACCAGCGGGGCAGCGGAACCTATGCGGAGAACGTGGAATTCGTGCTCGGCGACAGCGCCAAGCTGAACGTCATCGTGATCCAGGACTGGGCCGACGACGCCGTGCACGCCACCGCGCACCACGGCAAGCTGGGTCGCGACGCCACCCTGCGGCACACCAATGTCACCCTCGGCGGCGATCTGGTGCGCCTGACCGCGAACGTCCGCTACGACGGTCCGGGCGGCGACGTGGAAATGCTCGGCGTGTACTTCGCCGACGACGGCCAGCACTTCGAGCAGCGCCTGCTGATCGATCACGCGGTGCCCAACTGCAAGTCGAACGTGCTGTACAAGGGTGCGCTGCAGGGCGATCCGACGTCGTCGAAGCCCGACGCGCGGACCGTGTGGGTGGGCGATGTGCTCATTCGCGCGGCGGCCGAGGGCACCGAGACCTACGAGGCCAACCGCAACCTGGTGCTCACCGATGGCGCCCGCGCCGACTCGGTGCCGAACCTGGAGATCGAGACCGGCGAGATCGTCGGGGCCGGACACGCCTCGGCCACCGGCCGTTTCGATGACGAGCAGCTGTTCTACCTGCGTTCGCGCGGTATCAGCGAGGAGGCGGCGCGACGTCTGGTCGTGCGTGGCTTCTTCTTCGAGATCATTCAGAAGATCACGGTTCCCGAGGTCCGGGAGCGGCTCGAGGCGGCCATCGAGGCCGAGCTCGCCGCTGTCGGCGCCTGACACCAACTTTCCCTCCCCGCAAAGGAATTCGAATTCGATGACCACCCTGGAAATCAAGGACCTGCACGTCGAGGTCGCCAACCCGGACGAGAACGCCGAGCCCATCCAGATCCTCAAGGGCGTGAACCTGACCGTGCGCTCGGGTGAGACCCACGCGATCATGGGCCCCAACGGTTCCGGCAAGTCGACCCTGTCCTACGCCATCGCCGGGCACCCCAAGTACACCGTCACCTCGGGTTCCATCACCCTCGATGGTGAGAACGTGCTGGAGATGTCGGTCGACGAGCGCGCGCGTGCCGGCCTGTTCCTGGCCATGCAGTACCCCGTCGAGGTGCCGGGTGTCTCGGTCTCGAACTTCCTGCGCACCGCCGCCACCGCGATCCGTGGCGAGGCCCCCAAGCTGCGCACCTGGGTCAAGGAAGTCAAGGAGTCGATGTCGGAGCTGGAGATCGATCCGGCCTTCGTCGAGCGCTCGGTGAACGAGGGCTTCTCCGGTGGTGAGAAGAAGCGCCAGGAGATCCTGCAGCTGAGCCTGCTCAAGCCGAAGATCGCCATCCTCGACGAGACCGACTCGGGTCTGGACGTGGACGCGCTGCGGATTGTTTCCGAGGGCGTGAATCGTTACAAGGAGCGGGAGACCGGCGGCATCCTGCTGATCACCCACTACACCCGCATCCTGCGCTACATCCAGCCGGACTTCGTGCACGTGTTCGTGAACGGCAAGATCGTCGCCGAGGGCGGTGCCGAGCTGGCCGAGGAACTCGACGCGAACGGGTACGTGCGTTTCACCTCCGCAGCCGTATAGGAGCCTGAATATGACCAGCACCGTGGGGACTCTCGACGTCGCCAGGATCCGGGCCGATTTCCCGATCCTGAGCCGGACCGTGCGTGACGGGAAACCGTTGGCGTACTTGGATTCCGGTGCGACGTCGCAACGTCCGCTGCAGGTGCTCGACGCCGAGCGGGAATTCCTGCTCGAGCACAACGCGGCCGTGCATCGCAGCGCGCATCAGCTCGCCGAGGAGGCCAACGAGGCCTACGAGGCGGCGCGCGCGGCGATCGCGGCGTTCGTCGGCGCCGGCGCGGACGAGATCGTGTACACCAAGAACGCGACCGAGTCGCTGAACGTGGTGGCCTACGCCTTCTCCGACGACCGCTTCCCGTACCGGGTCGGCCCCGGTGACGAGATCGTCATCACCGAGCTCGAGCATCACGCGAATCTCGTTCCGTGGCAGGAGCTCGCGCGGCGCACGGGTGCGACGCTGAAGTGGTACGGCATCACCGACGACGGCCGCATCGACCTGGATTCGCTGGAACTGTCGCCGGCCACCAAGGTGGTCGCGTTCACCCACCAGTCGAACGTGACCGGTGCGGTGGCCGATGTCGCCGAATTGGTGCGCCGGGCAAAGGAAGTCGGCGCCATCGTGGTGCTCGACGCCTGCCAGTCGGTGCCGCACATGGGCGTGAACCTCAAGGAGCTGGGCGTCGACTTCGCCGCCTTCTCCGGCCACAAGATGCTGGGCCCCTCGGGTGTCGGCATCCTGTACGGCCGCCGGGAGCTGCTGGAGGACACCCCGCCGTTCATCACCGGCGGTTCCATGATCGAGACCGTGTTCATGGATCATTCGACCTTCGCCCCGCCGCCGCAGCGGTTCGAGGCGGGCTCGCAGATGATTTCGCAGGTCGTCGGATTGGGCGCGGCGGTCGAGTATCTCGGCGCGGTCGGCATGGATGCCGTTGCGGCGCATGAGCACACGCTCGTGTCCGCGGCGCTCGACGGCCTGGGCGCGATCGACGGTGTCCGGATCATCGGCCCGACCGAGAACGTGAACCGCGGTGGCGCGGTGTCGTTCCTGGTCGACGGTATCCACGCCCACGATGTCGGCCAGATCCTCGACGACCAGGGTGTCGCCATCCGTGTCGGTCACCACTGCGCGTGGCCGCTGCACCGTCATTTCGGTATCGCCGCCACCGCCCGTGCCTCCTTCGCGCTGTACAACACGCTCGAAGAGGTCGATCAGCTGGTGGACGCGGTGCGGAAGGCCCAGAGCTTCTTCGGAGTTGCATAGATCATGCGCATGGAGCAGATGTACCAGGAAGTCATCCTGGACCATTACAAGCACCCGCACCACCGGGGCCTGCGTGAGCCTTTCGGTGCGGAGGTGCATCACGTCAACCCGACCTGTGGTGACGAGGTGACGTTGCGCGTGCACATCGACGACAACGGCGACGTCAAGGACGTGTCCTACGACGGCCAGGGTTGCTCGATCAGCCAGGCGTCCACCTCGGTGCTCACCGACCAGGTCATCGGCCTGCCGGTGCAGCAGGCGCTGAAGGTGGTCGAGTCGTTCGACGAGATGATCACCAGCCGCGGCACGGTCGAGGGTGACGAAGAGGTGATCGGTGACGGCGTCGCGTTCGTCGGCGTCGCCAAGTACCCCGCCCGCGTGAAGTGCGCGCTGCTGGGCTGGATGGCGTTCAAGGACGCCGTGGTGCGGATCGCCTCGGCCGAGGAAGCCAAGAAGACGATGGGCAACGGGGAGTAAGAGATGAGCGAAACCGAGCAGCAGGCCAAGGAATTGACGCCCGAGGAGCTCGCGCACCTCGACGACATGGAAGAGGCGATGCGCGACGTCGTCGACCCCGAACTCGGCATCAACGTCGTCGACCTGGGCCTGGTCTACGGCATGGCCCTCGAGGACGGTGTCGCCAAGCTCGACATGACGCTGACGTCGCCGGCCTGCCCCCTCACCGATGTGATCGAGGACCAGACCCGCAACGCCCTGGTGCGTTCCGGCCTGGCCGAGGACCTGCAGATCAACTGGGTCTGGATGCCCCCGTGGGGCCCCGACAAGATCACCGACGACGGCCGCGAGCAGCTGCGCGCCCTCGGCTTCACGGTGTAGCGCGCCCGCGCCCTGACGAGAAGCGGACCGATCCCTGGTGGATCGGTCCGCTTCGTCGTTGTCAGGGGCGTGTGGTGAGCGCTTCGTTGAGCAGGGCCCGGGCTGTGCCGCACAGGATTTCGGCGGCCTCGGGACGGGGGAGGGCCGCGATGTCCACCAGCCAGATGAAGGACTCGATGCCGGTGGCCGCGCGGATGGCGATGGCCAGGCGGTGAATGTCGATGGCCGGGTGGGTGTTCCGGAGGGGTTCGAGGGCGTGCTCGATCCAGCCGATGGCGCGGCCGCGGCGCAGCGGGGAGGGATTGCCCGCGCCCGGTTCGAGGGAGAGGCGCAGGGAGGCGCGTAGTTCGGGCTCCCAGTCGAGGGTGATGCGGACGCATTCGCGCATCACGAGGTCGAGGCGTTCGCGGGGGTCGTCGGGGGCGGGGTCGGGCAGGAGTGTGGCTTGGTCCATTTCGGGGCGTACGGCCGCGAGCAGGGCCCGTTGGTTGGGGAAGTAGCGGTAGGCGGTGGTGCGGGAGATGTCGGCGGCGCGGGCGGCATCCTCGACGGTGGGGATCTCGCCCTGCGCCAACAGATTCCGGGTCGCGGCGATCAGGGCCGTTCGGGTGCGGGACTTCTGGTTGGTACGCCCGGTTTCCTCATATGGTACGGCCATGCCCATCATGGTACTCTGATCCCATATCGAGCTTCGGAGGCCGCTATGAGCACCGATCCCGCCGTCGTGAATCCGGATCTGTACCGGGTCATCTTCGAGAACGACCGCGTTCGAGTCCTGGAGTATCGCGATCGCCCCGGCGACCGAACCGCGCCGCACCATCATCCCGACAGCGTGCTGTACCCGCTGAACTCGTTTCGTCGGCGGATCACCGCGAACAGCGAGCAGGTCGAGGTCGCGCTGACCGCGGGGCAGGTGCGTTGGCTGGGGGCACAGGAGCATTCGGGGGAGAACATCGGGGACGGCGAGACCCACGCGCTGTTCATCGAACTCAAGGAGCCCGCGCCCGGGCGCGGGGAGTCGATGCTGGGGCCTTCGGAGGGCTGACGCGCATGTCACGGCCGGTCGTGCCGGGGAATGGGCCGCGACGCGCCGTAGGATTTACCGGTGACCTATGACGACTTCGACGGATTCGAGCATCTCGACACCTCCACGCTGCCCGAACGCCAGCAGCGGATCCTGTGCAGTATTCGGGATTGGGTGCAGCGGCACGGCTATTCGCCGAGCACTCGGGAGATCGGGGACGCGGTCGGATTGAAGTCGGCGTCGTCGGTGTCGCGGCATTTGCGCGAGCTGGAGGAGCGCGGGTTCCTCAAGCGCAGCGAGTCGGTGACGCGGCCCATGGATGTGCGGCTGTTCCTGCGAGCGTCCGCGCCGGCACGGCAGCAGGACGAGAACTCGGTGCCGGTGCCCGTGGTCGGCGATATCGCGGCCGGTACACCCATCCTGGCGGAGCAGCACGCCGACGACGTGCTGTCGCTGCCGCGAGAACTGGTCGGTCGTGGAACCGTGTTCGGCCTGCGGGTGCGCGGTGACTCCATGATCGACGCCGCCATCTGCGACGGCGACATCGTGGTGGTGCGTCAGCAGCAGGAGGCGCACACCGGCGAGATCGTGGCGGCCATGATCGACGGCGAGGCCACCGTCAAGGTGTATCGCCGCGCCAACGGCCACGTCTACCTCGATCCCCGCAATTCCGCGTACCCGGTGATCGATGGTGACAATGCCCAGGTACTGGGTAAGGTCGTCTCGGTCATGCGCCGGGTCTGAGCGTCTGGCATGATGACCGCCGTTATCACCTTCCATCCCCGGGGAGTATCGAATGTCGTTGCTGCGCAAGGCCAGTTTGGGCCTCGCCGTTACGTCGATGGCCGCGATGGGCACCGTGGCCACCGGCACCGCCTCCGCGGCGGAGAGCGGCGAACCGGTCTTCATCGCGACCTCCGGTGACCTGTACGGCGCGCTGGCGCTGTCCAAGAGCACCGGAAACGTCGCCTATGCCGTGAACTACGGCAGCTGGGACGCCGCCGACAACTCGGCCGTGAGTCAGTGCGGCGGCGGTGACTGCGCGGTCGTCGTGCACTTCGCCAATGCCTGTGGCGCGGTCGCCCAGGGCGCCGACACCCGCTTCGGCTGGGCGTGGGCGCCGACCAAGGTGGAGGCCGAGTCGGCCGCCATCAATGTGCTCGGCAAGAGCGCGCCGGGTTTCCCGGACACCGGCTCGTCCTCGCCGCGTCAGGGCAAGGTCATCCTGTCGGCTTGCACCGACAACGCCAGCTGACCGATAGCGCTGAAACATGGCAGCGCCACACCGGATTCGTCCGGGGTGGCGCTGTTTTGTTTGCCGCAGTCCATTTTCCAGCAACACGCCCGGTTCGACGGCGATGATTTCCCGGTGGACGACATCACCTACGAGGACACCCGGTTCGCCTTGCACGCGGCAGCCGAACTGCTGATCGCCGGTCCGCAGTATCGTCGTTTCGGCAGTATCCGCATGCGTATCGTGCTGGGCGGCTTCACCGGCATGAAGTGGCCGGTGTCGGTGACGGGCACCGATCTGGTGTGGCCGCAGGGCCGTATCCGCCTGCACGGCACCTACAGTGACCTCGCCTCGACCGCCGGCTTCGAGGCCGACGGACCGCCGGAAGGCCTCTATTCCGACGGCACCCGGATGGATCCGGACGAGCCGTTCCGTGTCGACTCCGGCGCCGCCACCGCCGTGCACGACTGGTTCGCGGTGGGGGACACCGCGTTACGGCGCTTCGCCGCCGAACAGCCGGTGCTGTGGCCCGAGCACTTCGACCTGTCGGTGGCCGTCGACGAGGTGAATTACGGTGTCTCCCCGGGCGACTGGGACAACCCGACGCCGTATGCCTACGTCGGCCCGTGGACCCGCCGCAAGGGCGAGTTCTGGAACGCGCCCTTCGGGGCCGTGCGGCCGCGCGGCGAGGTGGCCACGGTACAGAGCCTCATGGAGTTCTTCCGCGAGGGCAGAGCCCATGCGGCGCAGGACAACTGACGCTAGCTGTAGTGCGCCTTCAGGACGTCGCCGCCTTCGGTGCCGAGGAGCAGTGTCCGGTCGTCGGTGGGGCTGATCGCCACCGAAGTCAGCGGCTGGCTCGACAGCAGGGTGCAACTGGTGTGCGTCACCGGATCGGCGCGCACCAATTGCCCTGTGCCGGTGGCGATGTAGAGCAGCCCGTCGCGTCCGATGGCCAGATCGTCGGGCAGCAGGGGGCCGGACAGGGGAGCCGCCGCCAGATCCACGGCGACGGTCGTGCGCGCGGGGTCCTGGATGGGCATGGCGACGACGCGTGCGTTGGGGCTCTCCAGCAGCGTGACATAGAGAATGTCGTCGGCTACGACGATGCCGTCCGCGCCGGAGCCCTGGGCTGCCAGTGCCGTACGGGCGTGGGCGGTCCAGTCGGTGTCGACGGTGCCGTCAGGTCGGATGCGCACCACCGTGTTCGAGCCGGTATCGGCCACGTACAGGGTGCCGTCCGCGGCGAAGGCCGCGCCGTTGGGCTGTCCCAACCCGGACACGAAGACCTCGGGGGTCGGTGTGGCAGCCGAAGGATCGAACCGCAGCACTCCGCCGCCCCCGGACAGACCGGAGGCCGGTGAATTTCCGAAGGTCGCGTACATCAGCCCGTCAGGGCCGCGCCGGACCGCGCCCGGGCTCGACACCGCCACACTGGCGACGACGTTCCCGTCCCGGTCGTACTTCTCCACCACACTGCGCAGGCTGCGGGCGATCCACACGTCCCCGGCCGCGTCGAACCCGATGTTCTCCGACCAGTCGAGCAGCGGCGCCCGGGTGGGCAGTGCCACCCGCGCCTGCGCGGGGGCGCAGGAAACCGCCAGGGCAACCGGTGTTTCGGGTGCCTCTGCGGTGGCGCGACCGCCCGGCGCGATCGGACCGCTCGCGGCGGCCGTCACCGCCAGCAGCGCGGCGGCGCCCGCGACCAGGCGGCGGCCCCGGGGATCCGATTGGGGCGCAACTGCTCTCGGTCGCGGATCCGGCATGGAAGCGTCCCTTCGCTGGGTGATGATCGCGGCCAGCGTATACCGCCCGGTTTGGGGCAGCAATGCTCGCGGGGCCCGTGTCACCGGTACCTTCGTGCGCGGTGTGGCTACGGGGTGGGGTGGCTGGGCAGCCGGTCGGTGGAGCGCTCGGACAGTGCCGCTTCGACATTGGCGAGACCCGTCCGCACGCCCAGCCCGTAGCCGTCCTCGTCGAGGGCGTCCAGGCGTGCGTGGGCCGCGTCCAGGTGCCGGCGCGCGGTGTCGAAAGCGCCCAGGCGGCGGTAGTTGTCGGCCAGGTTGAGGTGCAGCGACGGGTAGAAGCCGCGCACGCTCAGATCCGCGTGATGGGCCTGAGCGCGTTCGTCGGTGAGCGAGTCGGCGGCGTCGAGGGCGCGGATGTCCCAGGTGAGCGCGTCGGCCGCGTGATCCTGCAGATCGGCGAGGAAGTGCGCCAGCGATACCCGGTGCAGTGGGTCGCCGCCCGCGCCGATGCTGTCCCACAACGCGTTCAGCTGTTGCCGTGCGGCCGCTGGATCGCCTTGGCGGCCGAGGACTACGGCATCGTTGATGGCGGACATGGTCTGGTCGGCGACGGTCATGACCGTGACCGTAGCGGCGGGGTCCGACAACTACCGGGGGAGGCGGCCGTGGCGGCCGTCGCCGGTGATCCGCCCGCGCCGGATGAGATCGCGTTTGGTGCCGGGTCCGAGGGTGACCTGCTCGTCGTCCCCGGCGATGGTCTCGTCCGGATTGGGTCGCACGAACAGGGTCACGGTGGTGCCCTCGGTGAACCCGTTGCGGCGCATCATGGTCGCGGAGGCGGTGTTGTGGTTCTCCACGTCGGTGACGATGCGGGCAGCGCCGTGGCGGAACAGCAGATCGCAGCAGGCGGTCATGAGCTTGCTGGCGATGCCGTGCCCCTGCACGTCGGGCGAGACCGCGATCCACTCCAGGTAGGCCCAGTCCTCACGAAGCTCGAATTCCATGGAGGCCAGCACGAATCCGACCACTCGATCCGAATCCACCGCCACCCAGCAGGATTTGCCGGCACTGTCGAGGTGCTCGGCCACCGAGGTCAGCGACCACGAGGTGTAGGGCTTGGCGTGGGTGTCGAACACCTGGTAGCCGAGGTCGATGACCTGACGCAGGTGCCCGAGGCCCATGGGCACGATGGCGATATCCGGATGGATGGATAAGTCGGAATCCATGCCCGCTAGTTTGCCAGGTGGATGCTGCTGCCTCACGCGCCCTTGCGGGCCTGTTTGGCCGGAGCCTTCTTCGCAGCCTTCTTGGCGGGCTTCTTCTCGGCGGCCTTGGCGGGCGCGGCCTTGGCGGCGGGCGCCGACCCGGTCTTGCGCCCGGAGGCTTCGAGGCTGCGCTGCAGGGCCGCGACCAGGTCGACGACCTCGGCGTCTATCTCCGGCGCGGCGGTCTCGGGCGCCCGGGTGACCTTGCTGGATCCGCTGGCGATCGCCTCGTCGAGCAGCTTCTTCAACTCGATCTGGTACTCGTCCACGTACAGGCCGGGATCGAAGTCGTCCGACAGCGTGTCGACCAGCGTCTCGGCCATCTTCAATTCCTGCGCCTTGGGCTCCGCCACCCCGTCGAGCTTGTCGAACGCCACCGACCGCACCTCGTCGGGCCACAGCAGGGTCTGCAACACCATCACCCCGTCACGCACCCGCAGCGCGGCCAGCCGCGTCTTCTGCCGCAGCGTGAAATGCACCAGCGCCACCCGATCCACGTGTTCGAGCGTCTTGGCCAGCAGCACATAGGCTTTGGGCGTGGTGGAATCGGGTTCCAGATAGTAGCTCTTGTCGAACAGAATCGGATCGATCTGCTCCGAGGGCACGAATTGCAGCACCGGAATTTCGTGCTTCTCCGCCGCGGGCAGTTTCGCGAAGTCCTCGTCGGTGAGAATCACCCGGTCCCCGTCGGGTGATTCGTAGGCCCGGTCGATATCGGAATACTGCACCGGCTGCCCGTCGACCGTGCACAGCCGCTCGTAGCGAATGCGCCCGCCGTCGGCGGCGTGCACCTGGTGGAACTTGATGTCGTGGTCCTCCGTGGCGGTGTACACCTTCACGGGGACATTGACCAATCCGAACGCGATGGAGCCCTTCCAAATGGACCGCATTTCCCGATCGTAGCCTCCGCGCCCATCTGAACGAGTCCTTGTTCGGTCGACTACCGGGTTCGCGTCGGGAGAATGACGCCGTCAGCCGGTCGCGGGCGGCTCATCGCCGGTGACTCGGCGGCCGGGGGTGGCCGGCGATGAGAACCCAGATCGCCAATGCCGCCAGCACCAGAACCATGATGGCGCTTCCGGTCCAGACACCCGTGCTCGTATAGGCGGGCACTCCATCGGCAATTGTCGCGGCCATTGCGGCCGGGCCGGACGCCATGATCATCGACATCGTTCCTCCTACGCACATCGTCTCCCATCGCTAATGGTGGGCCGGAAATCGGTCGCTGTCATCCATCGTGACGGCTTATTAACGGCCGACGTGCTGCGTCGATACCGCGCACTGCTCGCCCGGATCGATATGGGGCGTCCGGATCGTCCGGCCCGTCCGGATCGTGTCCACGGCGCGATAATCAGTACATGGGTCATCGACTCGCCGATTGGAGCACCCGGGCGCGACTCGCCGCCCCTGGTGAGGGCATCGGTCTGGATGAACTTGGGCTGGCCACCCGTAATCACGGGCTGCCGCTCGAGGCGCTGCGCTACGACGTCACGCCGCCGGGGCTGCATTACGTGCAGTCGCATTACGACATTCCGTATGTCGCGGTGGACGCGCCCTGGAAGCTGACCATCGCGGGCCGGGTGCGGCGCCGGTTGCGGCTGGATGTGGCTGCTTTGAAGGCGTTTGCGCAGGTCACCACACGGGTGACGCTGGAGTGTGCAGGCAATGGGCGGGCGTTGCTCACCCCGCGGCCGGTGAGTCGGCCCTGGCTCGTGGAGGCGGTCGCCACCGCCGAGTGGACGGGCGTGCCGCTGCGGCTGCTGCTAGCCGCGGCCGAGGTCGAGGCCGACGCGGTCGAGGTGGTCTCCACCGGGGCGGATCACGGGGTCGAGCGCGGTGTCGAGCAGGACTACCAGCGGTCGCTGCCGATCGAGGTGGCGATGGGCTCGGAGTCGGAGGTGCTGGTCGCCTACGAGATGAACGGGGCGCCGTTGCCGCCGCAGCACGGGTTTCCGATCCGGCTGATCGTGCCGGGCTGGTACGGCATGGCGCATGTGAAGTGGCTGCGTGAAGTCACTGTGACCGCCACGCCGTTCACAGGGTTTCAGCAGGCGGTGGCGTATCGGATCCGGCAGGACCCCGGTGAGACCGGTGAACCGGTCACGCGGATTCTGCCGCGCGCGCTACTGGTCCCGCCCGGCTTCCCGGACTACATGTCGCGGGCCCGGGTGGTGCGGCCGGGCCCGGTGCCGCTCGAGGGCCGCGCCTGGTCGGGGCAGGCTCGAATCGTTCGGGTCGAGGTCAGCACCGATGACGGGCACAGCTGGCACGAGGCGGAGTTGGACTCGGATCAGGGCCGCCGATGGGTGTGGCGCCGATGGCATTTCGATTGGATGGCGACACCGGGCGAGCATGTTCTCAGCGCCCGAGCGACCGATGCCGACGGCCACACCCAGCCGCTGGAGCAGCCCTGGAACCGCGGCGGTTTCGCGGTCAACCTGGTCCAGCGGGTCCCGGTGCTGTGCCTGGAGGTCGATGACTGACCGGGACCCCGGGGTCAGGCCACCCGGTGTCGGTGCGGCGGCGTTACAGAGTTCCATCTGAGGGAACGCTCAAAACCGCAGCTGATTCGCCTGTGCAACCGGGTGCCCGGACCCAGCGGGCACCTCTCGGCGAAGTAGACAGGTCGGGTCCGACGTCGGGTTCTGTTGGGTCGCTGCGCTTGTGGCCTCAGACGCTGGCCGAGTCGTGTAGAACATCGCCCAGAACCCTTGCGCAGCACAAGTGGCGGAAGGAGCCGCTGCTGGCGGCATCCGTGGTCCAGTTCGTCACGACTACTCCAGCCACCGCCTCAGCGGAAGGACAAGCCCTACTCCCATGCCGATGGCCCCGCCCATGGCAACGTCGGCCCAGTACTGGGAGTCCTGGTCGCTCGTATGACTGAAGAACTTCAACCACAAAAACACAGCCGCAGCGCCAAGTCCGGCGCCGTAGAACATGCTGACTAGCTCGTCGAGTTTGCGCTGCCGCGTCGCGGCAGCAGCTTTGCGCTTGGCGATATCGGCTTCCAGCGTCGTTATCGACTCCTCGAGATTTTCCCTTGCGGCGGTGCCTTTCGGAAGCCCGTCAAGAGTCTGGCGCAGGGTAGCTAGCGTGGCCAGCTGCTCACTCAGAGACTTCTGAGCGCCCGCTCGTGAAGCACGCGCAGCGATGAAGGCCCCAATAATGGCAGCTGCGGGAGCCGCGAGAGCAAGAGCAATTGTCAACCCGCTGGAGCCGCCGCTGGCGGCCTCCGCCCCCCACCCAATCATGCGGCTATCATCTCAGAGCCTGCTGATGGCTGCCGGGGCTCCGTGCCGGGTTGAGACTGTGGATTTGAACGCGGGGGGTCGAAGCAATCAGAGCAGGCTTGCGCATGTCGCCCGTGAGAATCAGCTGTGGCGAAACAGGCGGCTTTGCAGCGCTTTTCGGCTGCCCCGGTCCGGTCTAGGTTTGCGGGCGGCTGGGCGACATAGGCGGCCGGGAGAACGTCGTCCGATATTCAGGTCTCCGGTCCGCGTGGGTCGTTCGAGTGTTCACCGTTCCCCGGATCCGACTTCTCCCGGTTGCGAGCGGGGCCTAGCCACCATCGGCGGTGCCGGGCGAATGGTCGAGAATTGCTTCCCACACGCGACCGCTTTCCCTGTCGCAGCAGTGAATCACCGACTGTCATCTATCCAGACGGGATACTTCGGCATGTTGCCGGGAGGAGTCTCATTGCCCGAGGTCTCCGCCGACGCCGCTGCCGGCGTGCGGTTCGCAGCGATTCATCAGCGGGTGGGCGGCAGGCCGTCGGCGTGATAAACCTTGTGACAGTTGATGTTTCGCCCAATCGATCGATAGTGAGTAAAGTCCCCGAGATCACCGCGCTGTTCTGGCCGATCAAGATCCTCTCCATGGGGATGGGGGAGACATTCTCCGCCGGATTCGGCCGCGTGAAGTCCCTGTGTCCGCTACCCCGTTCACCGGTTTCCAGCAGGCGGCCCGGCGACCATTTGTGGATCAGCCCCTGGAACCGGGACGGCTTCGCGGTCAACCTGGTCCAGCGGGTCCCGGTGTTGTGCCTGGAACCCGGCGACTGATTGCGCGCTGCGGCCTCGGCGATCAGGTCGCCGTGTGACCGTGCCGCCACTCGCGAGGGGTGAGCCTGTGGGCGCGGCGGAAGGCTCGGGTGAAGGTGTCGACGTCGTTGAATTCGACGCCGAAGGCGACGTCGGTGATCGTGGCGGAGGTTTCGCACAGGCGCCGCCGCGCCTCGTCGAGGCGAAGTCCGCGCAGGTGGGCCGCGGGGCTGTCGCCCGCACGCGCGAACAGCACTTCCAGATATCGCCGAGAGATGAAGTGGGCCTTGGCCACCGCCTCGATGTCGAGTTCGGGGTCGGCGAGGTGACGGCGCATGAACGCGCGCGTGGCATGCAGTAACGCCTCGCCGCTCAGCGGTGGCGTGCGGCGGCCGTCCGCGTGCGAGTACACGGCGGCGGAGAGCAGCTCGAGGATGGTTCCGGTGAGTTGGTCGGCGGCCGCGGGCGGACAGCCTTCCTTCGTGATTCCGGTCAGGATGTGCCGCAGGGCAGTCAGCGACGCGGCGTCGGGGTCGATCGGTCGTGCGGCCGAGTCGCGGATGACCGAATCACGCAGTCGCAGTCGCGCGCGCGGAACCTGGAGCACCAGTTCGCTCATCGCGGAGTCGAATCGGAGGTCTCGTAGGGCCGGCCGGTGTCGCAGAGGACGGCGGTGTTCGCCGCGAGCCGCGTCGTACGCTGCGTTGGTCGCCGCCGGGGCTACGGCGCTCGGGGAGATCGCCGACGGATCCCTCGCCGAGATCGGCGCCGCGCGGATCACCCACGGCGATCCGGCCACCGGCATCGTGAACATGCCCGGCGGCCGGCTGGCCGTGCTGCGTGCGGCCGACGGCAACCTCATCGGACTCAACCAGTCGGTCCCGATGAGCTGGTAGGACCGCGCCGCGGTCGCCCTCGGGGTCAGGCGACTCGGCGGTCGGGTTCGCTGCGGTAGCGGGAGTGGTCGCCGTCGATGCCGAGGGTCTTCCACAGTCGCTTGGTGACCGGGTTCATCAGGCCCAGTTCGTCGGCGAGGGAACGCATGTCGCCGAAATAGCCGGACAGGATCTTGGACGCGGTCGGGGACTGCCAGAACGCCTCCTTGATGACCTCGCGCGGAATGTCGAAGGTGCGGCCGAATTCCGGCGGGGGAGCCATGATCTCGCCGGCCAGCCAGCGCATGGCGAGCGGGAATGCGATGCCGCAGAGATTCTGGTACATCGGACTGCGGCGGGGGATGTGCCGCTTCAGGAATTCATTGGCGAAGGAGATGTGCCGCGCCTCTTCGGCGATATGGATTTCCATGCAGCGCACCACCGCGGGCGGCAGATTCGCGCCGTTGCGGATGACCGCCTTCTGATAGTGGTCGATCGGTTCCTCGCCGCCGAGAATGCCGATGAACAGAATCGGCCAGGCGTACCCGCCGGCGACGCCGATGAGCGGCGACAGTTTCCGGAAGAACGGCCGCATTCCGGGAACGTCGACGCCGATCCGGTTCACCAGCTCCTGGAACATCTGGATGTGGTTGCACTCCTCGGTCATCTCGTGGAGGCAGTAGCGGAATTCCGGCGACCCGTTGGGCAGCTTCATGATGTACTGCATCATTCCGCGGATCAGAATGCTCTCGAAGGCCGCGCCGACCTTGATGGCGTTGGTGATTCGCCACTTGCCGATCTCGATCTGGCGTTCGATGGGCTGGTCCCGGTACCACTGGGTGGCGCCCAGCGGGTCGATATCGGGTTGCAGCACCCAGCGCGGATCGTGCGGGTCGATCGCGAATTCGGGGGAGTCCCAGGGGATATCGAGATACGGATCGAATCGGCGGTACACCGATCCCTCCGAAAGGGTGTGCAGCACGTCCGCGTACTCGCGTGCCTCCGTGCCGGTGCCCGACTTCGTCGTCAGAGCCATCATTGCCTCCTCGTCTGTGTGCCGCGCCGCGCGGGCGCCGGACCGGGGGCCGGGCCTGTGCGGTGCGACACACTCCAAGGTAAGTGCTAATCCAAGTTACACACAAGCCCCTAGCGGGTCGGGCGTGGCGAAATTTCTTCGCGGACAGGCACTTGTTCCGCCGAATCGGCCTGGTTCGGCGTCGCGGGACGCAGGGTGAAGGCCAGGACCGCGGCTCCGGCCAGCGCGAACAGCATCGTCCAGACAGAACCGACGTGCATGGCGTGGATGAAGGCGTGATCGGCGGCCCCGGCCAGGTCAGGGCGGTCGAGACTCGCGGCGACGTGGCGGGCTTGTTCGGCCGAGACCCGGGCGGGCTCGCGTGCGGCCTCCGGCAGCGTGGCCGTCGCGCCCTCGATGCCGGTGCGGTAGGTGATGGCCATGATGGTCCCGCCGACCGCGATCCCCAGGACGCTGCCCGTTTGCCGGACCGTATTGGTGACCGCTGATCCCGCGCCGGCGCGGTCGAGCGGCAGCGTGCTCATGAGTGCGCTGGTGACCGACCCGATCACCATGCCGATCGAGAAGCCCTGGACCGCCGACAGGACGATGTTCCACATGATCGGGGTGTGCAGGCCGAAGAACACCATGCTGCCCATGCACAGCGCGCCCACGGTGAGGGCGGTCGCGGTGACCGCGCGCAGTGACCACCGGCGCACCAGTCGCACGCCGAGCGGCCCGCCGATGATGACGCCGACCGCGGCGGGTGAGTTGATCAATCCGGCGGCCAGCGGCGAGAACCCGCGTGCGCCTTGGAGGTAGAACGCGCCGTAGAAGCCCGCCGCGGTCATGGCCAGGAACAGCAGGCCCAAAGCCGCGTTGCCGCCGCCGAAGACCCGCTCGGCGAGCAGTCGCGGGTCGAAACTCGGCTGTGCGGAGCGCAATTCGAAGACGACGAACACCGCGAGCAGCGCCAGCCCGGCGGCCGTGGGTCCCCACACCTTGATCGGAGTCCAGCTCGCGACCTGACCGGCCTGGATCAATCCGTAGGCGAGCGCGGCCAAGCCGCTGATCGACAACGCGAGTCCGGCAAGGTCCAGCGGCCGTGGCGTCGGGCTCCGGAAGTCGGGAACCAGCGCCGCGATCCCGATCAACGCGATCGCGACGACGGGCACGTTCACCAGAAACACCGAGCCCCACCAGAAGTGGTCGAGCAACACTCCGGCCAGCAACGGCCCGGCCGCCAGCCCGACGCCGGCGGAGGTCGAGAACAACCCGATCGCGGCGGCGCGGGCGGGCCCGGTGAAGGTCCAGGTGACCGTCGCCATGGTGGCGGGCATGATCATCGCGCTGCCCACGCCCATGACCGCGCGGGCGGCGATGAGGTGCCCCGGATTCCCGGCGTAGGCGGCCCAGATCGAGGCGGCCGCGAAGATGACGAGTCCGGTGGCGAGGACCCGCCGGTGCCCGTACCGGTCGCCCAGGGCTCCGGCGGTGAACATGAGGGCGGCGAAGACGAGGGTGTAGGACCCCGAAGCCCATTGCAGCTGTGCGGGATTCGCGCCGAGCCCGCGGATCGGGTCGGCGAGCGTCTCGAGTGCGGTGGCGAGGATGGTGTTGTCGAGCCAGATCAGCAGGGAGGACAGCAGGAGTACGGCGAGGATGAGCCGTTGCCGGGATTTCGGCGGCGTCGCGGGCGTGGTCATGGAAACCTTCGATAAGATTGGCAGGAACCTGACAATCGCCAGTGTGCGTTATTGTCAGGAACCTGTCAATCTCGCGGAAAGGTTGTCCCGGTGAGCTGTTCCGGATCACAGGGTGGATCCCTGACCTTCATGGTCCGCACGGTCTGGCTGAGCATGCGCTCGGCGATCGGCGAGGAACTCGAGGATTTCGGGCTCACGACCTCGCAATACGCGACCCTGATGATGACCCAGCGGCAGCCGGGCAAGTCGGTGAGCGACATCGCCCGCGACGTCGGCAGCACCCGGCAGGCCGCCAACGAAATGCTGGCCGGCCTCGAGAAGGCCGACCTGATCGAACGCCGCCCCCACCCCACCGACCGCCGCACGCACCAGATCTTCGTCACCGACGCGGGCCGGTCCCTCTACGAGCGTGCCCACGCCGCGGTCGAGCGTCGCGAGGCCGAACTGGAAGCCGCCTTCACCCCCGAGCAGCGCACCGCCGTCCGAGAGTGGTTGACCGGAATGACCGAAGCCTGCCGCTGACCACGTATCCGGCCCACCGCAAGCCGCTTGCCACCATGTGGGAAATCCGGCGGCCAAACGATCGCCGTGATTCGAACCCTTCGGCGAGCGCGCCGGGCCGCCTTACCGTTCCGGGCACCTACTCTTCCCGGAGGACCGTGCCGATGAGCGAACCATGGCAGATCAGTACCGATGTACTGGTGATCGGCGGCGGACCCGCCGCGTGCTGGGCGGCCGTGCACGCCCGGGAAGCGGGCGCGGAGGTGGTGCTGGTGGACAAGGGTTACTGCGGAACCAGTGGCGCCACAGCGCCTTCCGGCACCGGCGTCTGGTATGTCGCGCCCGAGGCCGCCGCCCGTTCGAAGGCCAAGGCCAGTCGTGAGGCCCTGGGTGGGCATCTGGCCGACCACTATTGGATGGATCGGGTCCTCGGCCAGACCTACACGAACATGAACCGTCTCGCGGTCGAGGGCCGCTACCCGTTCCCGGCGGATCCGGAAACCGGCGCGCCCCTGCGCACGGGCGTGCAAGGCCCCGAATACATGCGGCGCATGCGCGCGTGGGTGCAGCGGCTCGGCGTCCGGATCCTCGATCACGCTCCGGCGCTCGAACTTCTGGTCGACGCCGACGGTGTCGTGCGCGGCGCGGCCGGCTACCAGCGGCACGCCGATCAGGACTACCGCGTCGTGGCCGGTGCGGTGGTGCTGGCCACCGGCGGTTGTGCGTTCCTGTCCCGGGCATTGGGCACCAACGTTGACACCGGCGACGGCGCGTTGATGGCCGCCGAGGCCGGGGCTCGCTTCTCGGGCATGGAGTTCTCGAACGCCTACGGCATCGTTCCCAAGGGTTCGACCATCACCAAGACCGCCTACTACAGCTACGCCACCTTCTTCCACGCCGACGGCCGGGTGCTGGAGGGCGCGGGCTCGGCTGCGGGGCGGTCGGTGATCGCGCGAACCCTGTTGTCGGAACCCGTCTTCGCGCAGTTGGACCGTGCTGACGCCGGGGTGCAGGCGCGGATGCGGCTGGGTCAGCCCAACTTCTTCCTCCAGTTCGACCGGCGCGGGATCGACCCGTTCACCGACCGTTTCGAAGTGGACCTGCTCGCCGAGGGCACGGTGCGCGGCACCGGCGGCATCGATGTCGTCGACGATGACTGCGCGACAACGGTTCCCGGCCTGTACGCGGCGGGCGACGCCGCGACCCGGGAACGGATCTGCGGCGGGTTCACCGGCGGCGGCAGCCACAATGCCGCCTGGGCCATGTCCTCGGGCAGCTGGGCGGGTCGTGGCGCTGCGGCCTTCGCCCGAGGTTCCGGGCGCGTCGACCCGGCCGCGGTGCGCGGCGCGGGCCGGGTCGGATTACAGCCCGAGACAACCGAATCGGTATCTTCGGCCGAGGTCGTGGCGGCCGCGCAGCGCGAGCTGATCCCGTTCGAGAAGAACTATCTGCGTCACGGGGACCGTATCCGTCCTGCGCTGGCGGAACTCGACGACCTCTGGGAGCGAGCCGCGCGGGGGCTCGGTGGCACGACCGGGGCGGAGCGGGTTCAGGCCCGGCAGGCCGCCGCGATCACCGCGGTCGGCCGCCTGATGTACCGATCCACGTTGGCGCGCACGGAGACTCGCGGCATGAGCAAGCGCGCCGACCACCCGGATCTGGATCCGGCGCAGCACCATCACATACTGTCCGGCGGCTTGGACGAAGTGTGGACCTCCGAGGCTCGCGTGGCGGTGGCGTCATGATCGAGCTGGTCCGCGCCGACGACTGCATCGCCTGCGACAAATGCGTCGACGTCTGCCCGACCGACGTCTTCGACCGCACCGACGGCGGAATCCCGCTCATCGCAAGGCAATCCGACTGCCAGACCTGCTTCATGTGCGAGGCATACTGCCCGACGGACGCCCTCTACGTCGCTCCGGAATCGGTTCCACTAGCCGACGGCACCCCGCTCGCCGAGGCCCACATCGGCCGCTACCGTGAGCAGCTCGGCTGGGGCAAGGGCCGCACGCCCGGCAGCCTGCTCGCGATCGGCCCGGAACTCCCGCACGGCGCGTTGCCGCCCCGGCTGCTCCCGCCGGGCCGCATCGCGGGCTGAGAGCCCTCAGCGCAATGCCAGGGCCAGGAAGAAGTCGACGCGGTCCTCGAGGCGGGACAGGTCGCGGTTGGTGAGTTCCTCGATGCGCTGGATGCGGTAGCGCAGCGTGTTCACGTGCACGTGGAGGAGGTCGGCGCATTTGGTCCAGGATCCGGAGACTTCGAGGAAGGTTTCCAGGGTGTGGACCAGGTCGGCGCGATTGTCCTGGTCGTAGACGCGGAGGGGGTCCAGGAGCCGGACGCGGAACATGCGGCGGACCTCGTCGGGGACGCTGGCGAGCAGCAGCATGTGGGTGGCCAGTTCGTCGTGGCGGACGACGCTGGTGGGCTGCTGGCGTTCGGCGGCCATGCGGCGGGCGTAGCGGGCCTCCTCGACCGCGCCGCGCAGGCCTTCGCCGTCGACCGCGCCGCTGATGCCGACCGAGAGGCGGCTCAGTTGCAGGCCGGGTTCGAGGGCTTCGATGGCCCGGTGGATGCGGTCGTCGAGGGACTGTTCGTCGCCGAGTGCGACCAGCAGGATGACTTCCCCGTCGACGACGCCGATGGCGGGGCTTCTGCCGTAAAGGATTTCGCGCAGGACGGCGCGGAGTTCGCCGGGGCGCACGGCTCCGGAGTCGGCGGTCGCGGCGACCGCGAGGTAGCGGTCGGACAGTCTCAGTCCGGTCAGTTCCAGGCGGGAGACGATGTCGGCGGGTTTGGCCTCGGACAGGATGAGTTCGATCAGTTCCTGGGCGAGCCGCCCTTCGGCGCTGTGCCGGTCGTCGTGGCGGGCGCGTTCCAGGGACACCACGGCCGCGAGTTCGCCGATCAGCGCTCGCCGTTCCTCGGGCCAGTCCTTGAAGTCGCTCTCGAAGACCAGGAACCAGTCGGCGATGCGGGAGGTGGCGTCGGCGTCGACGGCGAACAGCGTGTACCGGATCTGATTGTGCGACAGCACGTGTGGCAGCCGCCGGGCGCTCAGGAACGCCGAGCGCACCTGGTCGGGCAGGTCGCGGCTGGGTCCGGCGACCACGCGCCCGAGCGCGGACACCACCCAGCAGCGGGTGCCGAGGGTGCGGTGGACCAGGTCGAGCACCGAGTCCAGGCCGCCGCCGGACACCAGTTGCCGGTGCCGGTCCAGGATCGCGCTCAGGTCGGCGGCCCGGCCGGAGGACAGTTTCCGGTTGATCGTCTCGGTGACGGTCGCGAAGGCGATCTGTTCCTCGACCCGGAACAGTGGAATTCGGTGTTTCTTACAAGCCGCGACCAGATCCTCGGGCGCTTCGCCGTAGAGGGCGTCGCCGGCGGCGAGGGCGGAGACGCGGGCGCGGGCGAGCGCGCTGACGAAGGTGTCGCTGTCCTCGGGGCTGTGCCGCCATTGCAGCCCGGTGAGCACGAATTCGCCGCCGGAGAGGTATCGGCCCGGGTCGAGCATGTCGGTGGTTACGACCCAGCGTACGAAGCGGTCCAGCTCGTCCTCTCCGGTGACGAGCCGCAAGCCCAGATCGTGCATGGTCAGCAGGGAACGTAACCGCATGATTCTCGAGGCTAACAGTGAGTGACGCCACGGTTACCGAACTTGGATGTAACTACGAACGCGCCCCTGTGAAGCAGGCCACAGGTTCGGAGGTCTCGTCCTATCGAGCATGACCGCCCGCCGGGTTTAGTGGTTGACACACCCCGAACACGGATGGAGGTCGGATGTCGAGTCGCCTGGAATGGCTCGGTTCGCTGCCCCTGGAAGAAGCCGAGACGCACCTGCTGACCTGCAACGCGTCACGGAACTGGGCGCGCAAGATGGTCGCGAACCGCCCCTACGCCGACGAGTCGAGTCTGATCGCCGCCGCGGTGGCCGGGGTCGCGGAGCTGAGTTGGTTCGATGTCGAGGAGGCGCTCTCGGCGCACCCGCGCATCGGCGAGCGCACCGCGGCCCGGCACCAGTCCGAGCGGGAAGCGCAGTGGTCGGCCGACGAGCAGTCCGGAGCCTCCGCGGCCGATGCCCGGGTGCTGGCCGAGCTGGCCGCCGGGAACCTCGCCTACGAGGAGCAGTTCGGCCACGTCTTCCTGATCCGGGCGGCGGACCGCAGCGCCGCCGAGATGCTCGCGGAGCTGCGGCACCGCCTGGGCAACTCGGTGGCCGAGGAACGCCTCGTGGTGCGCCGCGAGCTGGCCGACATCACCGGCCGCCGGGTCCGCAAGCTCCTGGCGGAGCAATGATCCACCCCCGCAACTGAGTCCCTACTCCTTCTCTACGTACCGGGGCAGCCACGGCTGTCGTACCTGCGTCGAACCGATATCTAGAGGAACGCAATGGATTTCCTACAACCGGGAAGCTGGGCCGAGGCGCTCCAGCTGAAAGCGGAACGGCCCGAGGCCGTTCCGATTCAGGGCGGCACGGATGTGATGGTCGAAATGAACTTCGACGTGCACCGTCCGGATGCCATCCTGGATCTGAACCCGTGCCGGGAGCTGTTCCAGGTGCAGGAGCAGGCCGACGGCCGTATCCGCCTGGGCTCCGGTGTCCCGTTCGTGAAGATCATCAACCGGTATCAGGATCGCCTGCCCGGCCTGGCGCAGGCCTCGCGCACCGTGGGTTCCCCGCAGATCCGCAACCGCGGCACCGTCGGCGGCAACCTGGGTGGCGCTTCCCCCGCTGGTGACGCGCACCCGGCGTTGCTGGCCACCAATGCCGTGGTCGAGGTCGAGTCGGCTGCCCGCGGCACCCGCATGATCGACATCGACGACTTCTACGTCTGGGTCAAGAAGAACTCCCTCGAGCCCGACGAACTGATCCGCGCGGTGTGGCTGCAGCCCGCTTCCGGCCCGCAGTACTTCTCGAAGGTCGGCACCCGCAACGCGATGGTGATCGCGGTCTGTTCGTTCTCCGTCGCGCTGCACGCGGATTCGCGGACCGCCGGTGCGGGCATCGGCTCGGCCGGTCCCACCCCGATCCGTCCGACCGAGGCGCAGGACTTCCTGGCCGCGAACCTGGACTGGGACAACGGCGGCGCGTTGAACGACGAGCTGGCCCATGAATTCGGCCGCCTGGTCGGTGCGGCCGCCAAGCCCATCGACGATGTGCGCGGCACCGCCGACTACCGCCGGCACGCGCTGTCGGTGATGGCCCGCCGGACCCTCGGCTGGGCGTGGAACGACTACACCGCGGAGAGGAGGGCGGCCTGATGCGTATCGACTTCACCGTCAACGGATCCCAGGAAACCGCCGACGACGTCTGGGAAGGCGAGAGCCTGCTGTACCTGCTGCGTGAGCGGGTCGGCCTCCCCGGCGCGAAGAACGCGTGCGAGCAGGGCGAATGTGGTTCCTGCACCGTCTATCTGGACGGCACCCCGGTGTGCTCGTGCCTGGTGGCCGCCGGTCAGGTGCAGGGCCGTTCGGTCCGCACCGTCGAGGGCCTCGCCGACGGCGACAAGCTGGACCCGATGCAGCAGGCGTTCGTCGAGGCGGGCGCGGTGCAGTGTGGTTTCTGCACCCCGGGTCTGATCGTGCAGGCGCACGACCTGATCGAGCGGGTACCGAACCCCTCGGATGTCGAGATCCGTGAGGCGCTGGCCGGAAACCTTTGCCGCTGTACGGGTTACGAGAAGATTCTGGATGCCGTGCGGATGGCGGCCGAGCGGAAGGCGGCGGCGAAATGAGCAAGCTCGTCATCGAGAACGCCTATATCGCACCGGTTGTCGGTGCCGAAATCCCGAATGGCTATCTGATCGTCGGCGACGACGGCCGGATCGAAGCTCTCGGCGCGGGACCCGCGCCGATGGTGGTGGGTGCTGAACGCCTCTCCGGCACCGGCTGCCTGGTGACCCCGGGCCTGGTGAATACCCACCACCACCTCTACCAGTGGGCCACCCAGGGCCTGTTCCAGGACGCCACCCTGTTCGAGTGGCTGACCGGGCTGTACCGCCTGTGGGCCACCATGGACGCCGAGATCGTCTACGGCGCGGCCTCGGCCGGCCTGGGCTGGCTCGCGCTGACCGGCACCACCACCTCCACCGATCACCATTACGTGTTCCCCAAGGGCCGTGGCGATCTGTTCGACGCCGAGGTGCGTGCCGCCCGTGAACTGGGCATCCGCTTCCACCCGTGCCGCGGTTCCATGGACCGTGGCCAGTCCCACGGCGGTCTGCCGCCGGACGAGGTGGTGGAGAACCGCGAGGAGATCCTCCTCAACACCGAGGAGATCATCAACAAGTACCACGACGCGTCGTTCGACTCGATGCTGCGCGTGGCCGTCGCCCCCTGCTCGCCGTTCTCGGTGTCTGAGGGCCTGATGGTGGAATCCGCGGCTCTGGCCCGGCAGCACGGCGTCCGTCTGCACACCCACCTCGCCGAGACCCTCGACGAGGAAGAACACTGCATCGAGCAGATGGGTTGCACCCCGGTCGAATACATGGAGAAGCTGGGCTGGCTCGGCGACGACGTGTGGTTCGCGCACGCGGTGCACCTGCACGACAAGGACATCGCCGCGTTCTCCAAGACCGGCACCGGTTCGGCGCACTGCCCGACCTCCAATGCCCGCCTCGGCGCGGGTATCGCGCGAGTGATGGACCTGCTCGCCGCCGGTGCCCCGGTCGGCCTGGGCGTGGACGGCGCGGCCTCCTCCGAGCTCACCTCCATGGCGGGGGAGATGCGGCAGGCCATGCTGTTCCAGCGCGCCGTGCACGGCCCCCGCGCCATGACCGCGCGCCAGGCCCTCGAGGTCGGCACCCTGGGTGGCGCCCGGAACCTGGGCCGCCAGCACGAGATCGGTTCGCTCGAGGTCGGCAAGCTCGCCGATATCGCGGTCTGGAAGGTGGACGGCTTCCGCGCCGCCATCGAGGACCCGGTGTGCTCGCTGGTGTTCGGCCCGCAGCCGCCGCTGGCGCGCCTGCTCGTGGGCGGCAACACCGTCGTGGAGAACGACGAGCTCAAGACCATGCCGCACGATCAGGTCGGGCAGAACGGCGTCGCCGCGCGGCAGCGAATCATGAAGCAGGAGAACCGATGACCATCGCACGCACCACTCGGTTCCCTGCGGACGTCGCGATCCCGGGCAACGGCGGCATCGGTGAGAGCCCGCTGCGCCCCGACGGCACCCTCAAGGTGAAGGGCGAGTTCGCCTACTCCTCGGACCTGTGGATCGACGGCATGCTGTGGGGCGCGACCCTGCGCAGCCCGCACGCCCGCGCCAAGCTGATCGGCATCGACACCAGCAAGGCGTTGGCCATGCCCGGCGTGCACGCCGTGCTGACCCACGAGGACGTGCCCGGCCGCAAGGTCTACGGCCTCGACCACACCTGGGATCAGCCGGTGCTGGCCTTCGGCGAGGTGCGCCACCACGGCGAGGCCATCGCCCTGGTCGCCGCCGATCACCCGGAGATCGCCCGCCGCGCCGTGGCCGCCATCGAGGTGGAATACGAAGTGCTGGACCCGATCACCGACCCGATGGCGGTGATCGCGGACCCGGTCGGACTGGCCGTGCAGGAGCGCGGCGGCATCGCCCGCTACCAGCCGGTGCGCGCCGGCGACATCGAGATCGGCAAGACCCTGGCCACCGTCGTGGTGAGCGAGGAGTTCGAGGTCGGCATGCAGGACCAGGCCTTCCTGGGCCCGGAGTCCGGCATGGTCATCCCCAACGAGGACGGCTCCCTCGACTTCTACGTCGCGACCCAGTGGCTGCATTGGGATCTCACCCAGATCGGCCCCTGCCTGGGGCTGGCCGAGGACCGGATCCGGATGACCATGTCCGGTGTGGGCGGCGCGTTCGGTGGCCGCGAGGACCTGTCCATGCAGATCCACGCCGGCATGCTGGCCATGCGCACCGGCAAGCCGGTGAAGATGATGTACAACCGCCAGGAGTCGTTCTTCGGGCATGTGCACCGCCACCCGGCCCGCATGCGCTACGAGTACGGCGCGACCGCGACCGGAAAGCTCACCTACGCCAAGGTTCTCATCGTCCTCGACGGCGGCGCGTACACCTCGGCCACCCAGAACGTGATCGGCAACGCCGCCTCGCTGGCGCTGGGCCCCTACGAGGTCCCGCACCTGGAGATCGACGCCTACGGCGTCTACACCAACAACCCGGTGTGCGGCGCGATGCGCGGATTCGGCGTCGTGCAGGCGTGTTTCGCCCACGAGTCGATGATGGACAAGCTCGCCGAGGCCCTGGACATGGACCCGGTCACGGTCCGCCAGGTCAACGTGGTGTCGCAGGGTTCCAAGCTGGCCACCGGTCAGATCGTGCACGCGCCGACTCCGTTGGTGGAGATGCTCGACAGCCTGCGCGACATGGAAATGCCGGAGTCGATCGATACTTCGGATATCCGCAACCTGCCCGGCGGTGCGTCGCAGACCACCCACGGTGAGGGCGTGTACCGCGGTGTCGGCTACGGCGTCGGCATCAAGAACATCTGCTTCTCCGAGGGTTTCGACGACTACTCGACCGCCCGGGTCCGCCTGGAAGTGATCGGCGGCGAGCCGGTCGCGCTGGTGCACACCGCCGGCGCCGAGGTCGGTCAGGGTCTGATCACCCTCGAGGCGCAGATCGCGCGCACCGAGCTCACCGTCGATCGGGTGGTCAGCCATCCGTCGGACAACAATGTCGGCAGCTCCGGCTCGTCGTCGGCCTCGCGTCAGTCGTACATGACCGGCGGCGCGGTGATGACGGCCTGCCGGGCGGTGGCCGAGGAGCTGTTCGTGCTGGCGCGCAAGAAGTTCGACGTGGTCGGCTTCATGCACCTGGAGGGCGGCAAGGTCGTCAAGAACAACGGTGAAGTGGTCGCGGCGATCGCGGACGTGCTCGGCGAGGACGTCATCGATCTGACCCGCGAATACCACCACCAGCCGACCACCGGCATGGACAAGGTCACCGGTCAGGGCTCCAGCCACACCCAGCTCGCGGTCTGCGTGCACCGGGCCGTGGTGGACGTCGACACCGAACTAGGACTTGTGAAAGTCGTTGCCCTGGACGCTGTTCAGGACGTCGGCAAGATCATGAACAGGCTTTCGCTGGAAGGCCAGATCCACGGCGGCTCCATTCAGGGCCTGGGTCTGGCGGTTATGGAGGAAATTCAGGTCACCAACGGCAAGGTGCGGAACCCGTCCTTCACGGACTATCTGATTCCCACCATTCTCGATACACCCCCGCAGAAGCTGGAGATCCTGGAGAACCCGGACCCGCACGCCCCCTACGGGTTGCGCGGCGCGGGTGAACCGCCCACTCTCTCCTCCACACCGGCGATCGCCGCAGCGATTCGCGATGCCTGCCGCAAGCGGGGTGGCACCGGAAACATCAACCGCGTGCCCGTGCGTCCGGAAGACATCATCCGGAACAGTTGACTAACAGGGGCAGACCGCGCCTCACCAGAGGGTGGCGCGCGGTAGGGACCCCACAACACCGAATCCGCGGCCCGGGGATACCCCAGCACCCCCGGGCCGTTGGTCGGCTACGCCCATAGGAGGGCAGCCATGACCCAGACTCAATCACCGATCACCACCCCGGAAACCGGGGGGTCCGCGCTCGAGAAGTTCTTCAGGCTATCGGAGCGCAAGACCACCATAACCCGCGAAATCCGTGGCGGCATCACCACATTCGTCGCTATGGCGTATGTCATATTGCTGGTCCCGCTAATTCTCGGCGGCGTCGCGGACGCGCACGGGGACAAGTTGAGCATCGCTCAGCTGACCACCACGACCGCTTTCTCCGCCGGTCTGACCACCGTCCTGATGGGCCTGGTCGGCAATGTGCCCCTCGCATTGGCCGCCGGTCTCGGACTGGTCCCCGTCGTCGCCTATCAGGCCGCGCCGCACATGACCTGGCCCCAGGCCATGGGTCTGGTGGTGCTGATGGGCATCGTCATCGTCATCCTGGCCGCGACCGGCCTGCGGACGATGATCATCAACGCCATTCCGCTGGCCATGAAGAACGCCATCGGCGTCGGCATCGGCATGTTCATCGCCATGATCGGGCTGGTGTCCTCCGGCGTCGTCGGTCACGGCGCACCGGGCGGCCCACCGGTCACGCTCGGCGTGGACGGGCATCTGGCCGGCTGGCCCACGGTGATCTTCGCGATCGGCCTGTTGCTGATGCTCGCGCTGTTCATCCGCAAGGTGCCCGGCGCGATCCTGATCAGCATCGCCCTCTCGACGCTGCTGGCCATCGCGGTCAACGCCATGGCCCGGATCGACCCGAAGGCGTGGGGGACCGTGGTCCCCGAGAAGCCGAAATCGCTGTTCGCCAGCCCGGATTTCGGGCTGATCGGCCACATCGACCTGTTCGGCGGCTTCGCCACCGCGGGTGCGGTGACCGCCACCGTGGTGCTGTTCACGCTGGTGCTGACGGGCTTCTTCGACGCCATGGGAACCGTTTTCGGCGTCTGCGACGAAGCCGGTCTGACCGACGAGAAGGGTGAGGTGCCCGACATGGGCAAGATCCTCACCACCGACGGTGTGGCCCAGATCGTCGGCGGTCTGTCCGGCGGCGCGGGATCCACGGTGTACGTCGAGTCCGCGACGGGTGTCGGTGAGGGCGCCCGTACCGGTCTGGCCAGCGTGATCACCGGCGGATTGTTCTGTGCCGCCATCTTCTTCACCCCGATCGCGGCCGTGGTGCCGATTCAGGCCGCCGCTCCCGCCCTGGTGCTGGTCGGCGCGCTGATGATGACGCAGGCCCGCAAGATCGACTGGAACGATCTCGAGGTCGCGGTGCCGGCCTTCATCACGATTGTGCTCATGCCGTTCACCTACTCGATCACCAACGGTGTCGGCGCGGGCCTGATCGCTTACACCGTGATCAAGCTCGCTCGCGGGAAGTACCGCGAAATCCATTGGCTGGTGGCCGTGGTCAGCGTCGTGTTCGTCGCTTACTTCGGTATCAACGGCATCGAATTGGCCCTGGGAGGCTAGTCATGCGCGACATCGCGGCACAACTCTTGGAATGGCATGCGGCGGGCAAGGATTACGCCGTGGCCTCCATCATCGGGATCGGCGGCTCAGCGCCCCGGCCGGTCGGCGCGGCCCTGGCCGTGGATGCCGACGGCACCGTCATCGGAAGCATTTCCGGCGGCTGTGTCGAGGGTGCGGTCTACGAGTTGTGCCGCGAGTCGCTGGCTACCGGATCCACCATCCGGGAGACCTTCGGCTACAGCGATACCGACGCCTTCGCGGTCGGATTGACCTGTGGCGGAACGATTCAGGTGTTCGTCCAGTCGGTGACCGAATCCAACCGTGACGCGGTGGAGCAGGTCCTGCGAGCTGAGGGGGAGGCCGTGGCCATGGTCCGCGACCTCGACAGCGGCGCCGTGATGGCGCTGGGCACCTGGTGGAGTTCCGGCCACGAGTTCGACGAACGCGTGGTGGCCGAGGCCCAGGCCATGCTCGACGCCGGCGCGACCGCGGTGCGAACCATCGGCTGCGGCGACGACGAAGTGTCCGTTTTCGTGGAATCGCATGTGCCGCCGCCGCGGATGATCGTCTTCGGGGCGATCGACTTCGCGGCCGCGGTGGCCCGGATCGGCAAGTTCCTCGGCTACCACGTCACCGTGTGTGACGCGCGGGAGGTCTTCGCGACTCCCGCGCGCTTCCCCGACGCCGACGAGGTGGTCGTGGAATGGCCGAACAAGTATTTGGCGCGGACCCGGGTGGATGCCCGGACCGTGGTCTGTGTACTCACTCACGACGCCAAGTTCGATGTGCCGCTACTGGAGGTGGCGCTTCGCCTGCCGGTGGCGTTCGTGGGTGCGATGGGATCCCGGCGCACGCATGAGGACCGTCTCCAGCGGCTTCGTGCGGTCGGGATGACGAATGCCGAACTGGCGCGGCTGAAGTCGCCCATCGGACTGGATCTCGGCGGGCGTACCCCGGAGGAGACGGCCGTCTCCATCGCCGCCGAGATCGTGGCGGTCCGCCGTGGGGGTACCGGAGTGCCTCTCGGCTCCCACGGCGGACCGATCCATCGCGACGCGGTCGCGGTGCCGGAGGTGACCGTGCCGGATTCCCCGGACGGCCTGCGGATCTCCGTCTGACCCTGCCCCGACCGACTGCTGAGGAGCCCACGGCTATGCCTTTGATCTTCCTGAACGGGGGTGCCATGCGCGGCGAACCCCTGAACTACCTGCTCGATGGCGCGCCCTGCGCCGGGGAGGTCACCACCGCGGCGCAGTACCGGTTCTATTCGGTCGGCGACCGCTTCCCCGCCCTGCACCCCGTCGCCTACGGCGGCGCGCCCATCACCGGCGAGCTGTTCGACGTGCCCATGGAGGTGCTGCGCAATCGGCTGCTCCCGGCCGAGCCGCCGGAGCTGGAACTCGGTGTGATTGCCTTGGACGACAACCGCTCGGTGCTGTCCATGTTGTTGCGGCGACCGGTCATTTCCGACCCGCAGCTGATCGACATCACCGATTACGGCAGCTGGCACACCTACAGGGAGGAATCGACCCGATGAAGTACACCGCCGACGGTGACCTGCGGAAATTCGACGTGCACTGCTCGATCCTGTTCACCGACCTGCCGCTGCTGCAACGTCCGGCGGCGGCGAAGGCGGCGGGATTCGAGGCCGTGGAATTCTGGTGGCCCTTCGGCGAGAACCCGGTGCCCGGTGACAAGGAGGTCGACGAGTTCGTCACCGCGGTCTCCGACGCCGGGGTGCAACTGATCGGGCTGAACTTCATCGACCTGGTGCCCGCCGCCCGCGGGCTGGTGTCGGTGCCCGGCCGCGAGGCCGAGTTCCGCAACAATATCGACGTCACCGCGGGGATCGCCGAACGGCTGGGCTGCCGGTCGTTGAATGCCCTGTACGGCAACCGGATCGCCGGGGTCGACCCGCGGGTCCAGGACGAGCTGGCGCTGGAGAACCTGCGGCTGGCGGCGCGGGCCGCCGCGCGGATCGACGCGCAGGTGGTCCTGGAAGCGCTCAATTCGACCGAGTCGCCGGACTACCCGATCGTCTCGGCCGCGCACGCGGTGCGGGTGATCGAGGAGGTCGGCGAGCCCAACCTCCGATTCCTGTGCGACCTCTACCATCTCGCCCGCATGGGGGAGGACCTGTTCGACGTGATCGCCACCTACGCCGATCGGATCGGCCACGTGCAGATCGCCGACGCGCCCGCGCGCAGCCGCCCCGGCACCGGCACCCTCGACTTCGAGGCCCTCTTCGCCGCCCTCGACACCGCCGGATACGACGGCTGGATCGGGCTGGAATACCTGGATCCCGACAATGATTGGAGTTGGATCGCGTGAGCAGCGCGCCGGCCGGGCCGATGACGTGGACATCGCACGGACACTGCGGATCCGCGCTACCCGACGGATGGGTGGTGGAGCGGTTCACCGTGCAGCTGTCGGTGCTGGACCCGCGATCCGACTCTCCTTCACGAAATAGGAAGTGAGAGAACATATGTCAGATTTCACCGCCCTGCCCGACCTGGCCGTGCGCAGCAACCGCGCCGCCGTCGTCGCCGCGAGCGACGAATCCTTCGAGGAGCGCGAAAACCTCATCCACCCTTGGGAACCCAAGTTCTCCCCGGAGACCTTCGGCACCAAGGGGCAGGAATACGACGGCTGGGAAACCCGCCGGCGCCGTAACGAACCCGGCAACGACTGGGCCATCATCCGCCTGGGCATGCCCGGCCGCATCCGCGGCGTCGTCATCGACACCGCCTGGTTCAAGGGCAACTACCCGCCCTTCGCCTCGGTGCAGGCCTGCCGGGTGAGCGGTTATCCCACGGTGGCCGAACTGGATTCGGCGGAGTGGGTGGAGGTCGTGGAGAAGAGTCCGCTCACCGGTGACGCCAAGCACGAGTTCCCGGTCGATTCCGACGGCGTCTTCACCCACGTGCGCCTGACCATGTTCCCCGACGGCGGCATCGCCCGCATCCGCGTCCACGGCGACGTGGTCCCCGACCCGGCGCTGCTGATCGGCCTCACCGTCGACCTGGCCGCTCTGGAGAACGGCGCCCGAACCCTGGGCTGCTCCAACATGTTCTATTCGGCCCCCGACAACATGCTGGCCCCCGGCCTGGCCCGCAACCAGTCCGAAGGCTGGGAAACCGGCCGCCGCCGCGACGACGGCAACGACTGGGCCGTGCTCGCCCTGGCCGCCCAGGGCGTCCCCGAGCTGATCGAGATCGACACCACCAACCTGGTGTTCAACGCCCCGGCCGAAGTCCGGCTGCGCGCCATCGACCTCCCCGACGGCGCGCCCGTCCCGCCCGCCGACGACCCCGCCTGGTTCGACCTGCTCCCCACCACCGCGGTCCAGCCCGACACCCCGCACCGCATCCGCCTCGGCGCCGAATCCCGCCGTCCCGCAACGCACGCGCGCGTAGACATCTACCCTGACGGCGGCATCGCCCGCCTGCGCATCCTCGGATCCCTCACCGCCGCAGGCGAAAACACCCTGAATACCCGCTGGTCCTGACCACCCGCCCGAGCCGGGGGCCGCTGACCGATGAGGGGTCGGCGGCTCCCGGCTCGACAGACGTCCATCTCAGCTCCCCCGAGGCGGACGCATCGGGCGCTTGCCGATCCGCACCAGATAGGTCTTGGCCTGTAACTTGGCCGGGCACACGGTGATCGGACACTCCGCATGTTCCCGTAGAGCCTGATTCGCCGCATCTTCACTCATCACCGCTAGGGCGGTGTGGCCGGTCGCTGGAAGCCCGAACATTGTTGGAACCTCCCGTCATTCGGGTGCTGGTCAAGGTCCAGCACACCACGGGCGATTCGATGGAACAGGGGATTCGGACGTTTCGGATGTATCTGGTTCAAACGGCCTGGACGTGTTCCGATTCCGGCGTAATCTTCGGTCCGCAGTGGAGTGTGCTTCGTTCCGAAATACCGGGGGATGCGAGTGCCGCTATGACCAACGACGACCAACCGACAACGCTGCCCCGTAGGCAACTCGGTCGCTTCCTTCGCGAGGCGCGTGAAGGCCGAGGATTCTCGATGGAGAGGGCTGCGCAGCTCGTGGAGCTCAGCAAGACCGCGTTGCACCGGATCGAGACCGGCGGTGTCAAGAAGCTCCGCATTCGAGATGTGCAGGCATTGTGCGATCTCTACGACGTCGGCAACGCCGATACGGATCGCACCGTGGAGCTGGCCAAACAAGCCCAGGCATCGTCCTGGTACACCACCTTCGGTGGGCTCTACGGAGATTCGACCTTCACGATGTATGTCGGTCTCGCGGCGTCGGCCCGCGAAATAGCCGCCTACAACGAGATCGTCATCGGTCTCACACAGACACCGGACTACGCGCGAGCGTTGATCGGCGGGTTCTATCGGGACAGCAGCGCGGAGGAAATCGAACGCCGGGTCGAGCTGCGTATGAAAAGACAATCGATCCTGACGCGGGGGACCGATCCGGTGAAACTCGAGGTGCTGCTTCACGAGTCGGCACTACACCGCGTCGTGGGCGGCCCGCGTGTGATGGCGACACAGTTTCGGCACCTGGCGGAGCTGAGCAAACTGTCGAACGTGTCGGTTCGACTGCATCCCTATTCGGCAGGTTGTGCTTGGGGTCTTTTCCACGGCGCGTTCGTGATATTGGACTTCGGTACGGACGGCAGGCGTCGCCCGATCGCGCCACCGCTGGTGTATCTCGAAGGCTCCGGCAAACCCGATCTCTACATGGAAGATGCCGACGATGTGCGGCGCTATCATGAAATCGCCGCTGCCATAAGACGTTCGACACTCGACGAGACCCGGACCCGCGATATCCTCAGGCGCGCAGCAAGGAGCTATGCACAGTGAGCACCGCCCCCGAACCATCGCCGGTTCGCTGGTTCAAGAGCAGCTACAGCAGCGGCCAAACCGAGTGCGTCGAAGTGGCGTTCCTCCTCGGCGGTGAGGTCGCCGTCCGCGACTCCAAGAACCCTGCCGGCCCGGTCCTCGCGTTCAGCGCCGCCGAGTGGACCACCTTCATCGCTGCCCTGCGCGTCGACAGGTGGGACTGCTAGCCGACTTCCGGTTACGGCCAGCACCAGTCCAGGGTGGCGGATCCGGGTGTCGGGATGTGCAGGCAGATGTTGATCGAAATGTAGGGCGCGTCCACATTGGTCAGTACGGGTTGGTCGACGGTCGATGCCACGGGTTGGTCTGCGGATGCCGAGGGTGCGGCGAGGGCGACGAGTGGGACGGCGATCGCTGTGACGACTGCCGAACGGGCGATTCCCTTGAGCATCTGACCGACTCCTCGAGTTAGCGGGTTCCGAGAAAACCAGTGGAAGCTGGTTAGAAACAGGCTGTGAGAAGCAACGTTAACATCGAGAGAGTGATAGCTGAAAAGTTTCTGGCCCTCTGGTCGGTGTGGACACTCGCGGGTGTCAGGCCGGCTGCGGGCTGGGGGTGGTGTCGCTAGACGCCGTAGCCGCCGTCGACATCGAGCTTCTGTCCGCTGATGAAATCGGCGCGGTCCGAGGCGAGGAAGCAGACCGCTTCGGCGATGTCCTGCGCATCGCCGAACCGGCGCAGCGGAATGTTGTTCTTGGTGACCTCCAGGGCCTGGCTGTCCAGATCGCCTGACTTGATCAGCCGGTCGGCCATGCCATCGGTCGTCATCCCGGGGCCCACGCTGTTGGCGCGAACGCCGAATCTGCCTTCCTCGGCGGCGATTCCGCGCACCAGCGCTTCGACGGCGCCCTTGGGTGCGATGGACAAGCCGTCCCTGACCGGGAACCGCGCGGTTCCGGCGGTCGTGATCGCGACGATGCTGCCCTTGCTCTCCCGCAGGTGCGGCAGGACGGCGTGCACGGCGTTGAAGAATCCGGAGACGTCGTCGAGTATCTGACCGCGGAAGTCGGCCGGCGCGACCTTGCTCAGATGCCGCATCGGCACATGCGGTCCCGCGGCATAGACGAGGGTGTGGAGGCCGCCGAATTTTGCGGCTGCCTGGGCGACGACCTTACCGGTTTGGTCGGCGTCGGAGAGATCGAGCTGCCAGGTCCGGGCCCGGCGGCCGGTCTCCGCGGCGGCGGTGAGGAGTCCGTCGAGGGAACTCGGCGATCGGAAGTAGGTCAGCGCGACGTCACTGCCACGTTCGAGGAGCATCCGCGCGCACGCCCCGCCCAGTCCACCGCTCGCGCCCAGTACCAGTGCCGCACCTGCTCGGTGGCCGAAGTCGCTCACGGTTCCTCCTCGATTGCCTTTACCAGTTCATAGCGAACGGATCGGAACCAAGCAAGTGCTTGATTGTTTAGTGGGACGAAGAATGCTGTAGCAGCCGCGGCGGGAGGACTACCGCGGCAGCCAGCTTGCGGCGCACCCGCCAAGGAAGTGCGGCGAACAGGGCGGACATGGCCGCGGCGGTGCCGCGCAGATCATCGCGGCCCGACAGGTAGGCGGACTGCGCGGCGATCGGCAACTGGAAGAAGGTGTCGAAGAACAGCGGCAACTCGGTGGGCGGGAGGGCCAGCAGGGCGCGTAATCCGGACTGGCGCAACAGGTGTACGGCACGGGCCGACGCGGGCCACGCCGACTCGCCGGCTATGACCGTGTCCGCCAGGCGCAGGGAGGTCGCCACGCTGTAACCGGTGGCGGGGTGGGTGAAGCCACCCGCCGCGCCGAATGCCGTGGCGTGGCGGGTGCCGCCGTGCACTGGGAAACGGACTCGTTCGGTGGGTTCGGCGCCGGTGAGAACGATTCCGCGGGAACGCAGTCGGTGGGTGAGGCGCTCGTGCAGGGTGCGTTGGTCGAGTGCGGGGAGACCGGCCAGACAGGTCTCCTCCAGAAGCATGCGGTCCTCGCCGAGGGGGACGGCGTACAGAAATGAGGGGAGCGCGGCGGGGTCGGCGCCGTTGTCGTCGCGCCAGTCCATGAACAGGATGTCCGGGTCGGGGTAGTGGGCGCGGTCGACGATCACGCCGTAGGCCGTCTGCTCGGCCAGGGTGGGGGAGCGCGGGATGCCGCGAGCGTCGATCACCCGGCCGGCGGGCAGCGTTCGCCCGGAGGCCAGGCGGACCGAGGGGAGGTCCAGGCCGTCGTATCGGGTGCGGGCCGCGGCGTCGATGGCGGTCACGCTGTCCTGGATCAGTCGCGCGCCGGAGATATCGAGTGAATCCTGCAGTGCCGCAGTGTCGAAGACCAGGTAGGGCCGGTCCAGTTCGATGCGATGGCTGGTCCACGCGACGGGGCGTTCCACCCGGGCGGCGATAGCTTCGGGCGCGACCCAGCCGGGCAGTTCGTCCACCCAGGCCGCGTAGGTGGCGGTCCAGCGGCGGTCCGGGTGTGGGTCGACGACGGTGACCGCCAATCCGTGCGCGAGCGCGCGGTGGGCGAGGGCCCGGCCCGCGGGGCCCGCGCCGCAGATGAGCAGATCGTCGGTCACCACGTGATTGGATCATGTGCGGACGCCCGCATACGCTTCGGGAACCAATGCCGGGCCGGGGAGGGCTCGGGCAGGCCGCGAAAGGTGATCAGATGACGTATCCACCCGCCGGATCCGGGGGCGATCCCACTGTCCACAGGCAGCAACAGCCACCGCAGGAGCCGGACGCGGCCTGGTGGGACCAGCCCTCCCAGTCCACCGGCGGCCAGCACCAGGTGCAGCAGCCGGGCTGGCAGGGGCAGCAGCCGGTCGACCCGCAGGGTTGGCAGCCGACGCAGACGAATTGGATTGGGCAGCAGGGGTATCCGCAGGCCGGTCAGCCGCAGGGCGGCGGGTACGCGCAGCCGCCCGGGTTCGCGCAGAGCGTGAGCTACGGGCAGCAGCCGGGAGTCGCGCAGCCGCCGGGGTTCCCGCCGGCCCCCGGATTTCCGCAGCAGCCGGGTTATCCGCCGCAGCAGCCGAAGTCGAAGACCGGGCTGATCATCGGTGTGGTGCTGGGCGCGGTGGTGCTGCTGGCGGTCGGGATCGGTGCGATCGTGCTGGTGTCCAACAGCGGCGATTCCACGGTGGCCGACGCCACCTCGACGACCAACAGCCCGACGCTGGTCCCCGCCACCTCGGCTCCCACCCGCACCGCGCCGACCACCTCCAAGTCCGCGCCCGGCGGAAAGGCCTTCAGCTACACCGAGTACGGCCAGGACTGGCACTTCAAACTGGGTGACGTCGCGTTGCAGGCCACCTACGTGACGGGCAAGGACTTCGACTCCTGCGCCCCGATCGAGGACGCCGGCAAGCTGACCGCCCTGGGCTGCCAGCGGGCCTCCTCGATGGCGTGGAAGGCCGAGAACGGCGAACTCATGCTGACTCAGCTGGTGCTGACCATGGCCGATGCGGACAAGGCGGCCGCCGCGGACGGCAAGTTCGACGACAAGGACGTGATCCTGCCCGACGGCAGCTACATCGCCGACTTCGAAACCGGCAAGTGGCGCGACGGCAACCAGGGCAAGTTCCTGGTCATCACCGTCGCCACCACCACCGCGTCCGTCGACGACGCCACCAGCAGCAAGTACCTGAAGTACCGCAATAGCGACACCATCGGCGCTCTCGCCTTCCGCTGAGCCCATGACACGACCGTGCCCGGCACCGAATCTCGGTGCCGGGCACGTGTTTTCAGTCCTCAGATGCCGCCGGTCGCGAGCAGGCCGCCGTCGACCCGCACGGTCGTCCCCGTGATCCACGACGACTCGCTCGAAGCGAGGAATCCGATCAGCGAGGCCACATCCTCCGGCGACCCCAGCCGCTTCATCGGGTACACACCCGCGGCCGCCTCCTCATCCGCCGAATAGAGCGCATCCGCGAACTTCGTCTTGATCACGCCCGGCGCCACCGCGTTCACCCGAATCTTCGGCCCCAACTGCCACGCCAGCTCCTCGGTGAGCCGAATCAACGCGGCCTTGGACGCCCCATACGCCGCGATGACCCCGGTCGAGCGCAGCCCGGCCACGCTGGCCACGTTCACCACCGCACCCCCGTGCTCACCCATCCACGCCTTGTACGCCTCCTGCACATACCCCAGCGCCGCAACGACATTCACATCGAAGATCTTCCGCACGGCCTCGAGATCGGCCTCCATCAGCGATCCGTACACCGGATTGATCCCGGTGTTGTTGATCAGCACATCGAGCGACCCGAACTGCGCCACCGCCGTAGCGACCTGCGCGGCCCGAGCCGCCGCATCCCCGGAGTTCCCCGCGACCGCGACCACCTTGCCCGCATGCCCCAACCCCCGCAGCCGCTCCGCCGCCTCCTCGAGCGGCTCCGGCTTCCGGGCGGAAATCACCACATTGGCCCCCCGTGCCAACAGCTCCGCCGCCACCGCGAACCCGATTCCCCGGCTCGCCCCGGTGACCAGTGCACTCTTGCCCGACAAGTTCTCACTCATGTGAGGGCACGTTACTTCAGTCCCTTCGGATGAGCGCACACGACGTCGACCTGGGTGCGCGCCGACGAAGGCCCGCTCGGGCAAAATAGGGGCAAAGTAGGTATGCCCCCCGGGTCATTCGACGGTCGTGGAACTACTCCGGACAGAGGATGCTGAAGCGAAATTCACCAGCGCCGTTCCGCGGAGGTTCCATGTTCCCACCGAATGCCCAGAACCCAGACGGTGTCAGCGACGACAAGGCCGACCTCGATCGCTGCGAAATTGCCGGCCATTCACGTGAGAGTTCGGTACACATCCCGTTCAAGACGTCTGATCGGTCTGGATGGCCCCGCGTGGAAGTTCGCTGTCGACAACTTCAGTATTTCATCGCGGTCGCGGAAGAGTTGAGTTTTACTCGGGCAGCCGAGCGGCTGCACGTTTCGCAGCAGGGCCTCAGCACACAGATCAAGCAGCTCGAGCACGAAACGGACGTGACGCTGTTCTCGCGGACAACCCGGCAGGTGGAGCTCACGGCGGCTGGTGCGGCGTTTCTGCGACATGTCCGGGACGCAATGACCAGCTTGGGTTCCGGGCTCGAAGAGGCCCGAGCGATCCATCGCGGTGAGCACGGCCGGCTCGTGCTGGGCTGCCTCGAGGGGGCTGCCCTGACCTTGACCGAGCCGATTCTGGCCGCATTCCGGAAGCACCATCCCGGGATCAGCCTCGAGTTGAACCACTTCACCTACGAGACCCCGTCGGCGGGCTTGGCAAACGGACAGTCGGATGTCGCGTTCGTGCGGCGGCCGTTCAACGACACCGGGCTGCGGTTCGAGCCGTTGTTCCGGCAGCCGCTGATGGTCATGCTGCCCACCAACCACCGCCTGGCGGACCGCGATGAGGTCGTGGTGGCGGAACTACTCGATGAGCCGATCCTCTCCTCGGCGGCCACCGACCCGATCTGGAACGCCTTCTGGCAGTTGGACTCCCATCGCGCCGGCCGCCGGGCGCCGGTAGCCTGCCGCACGAAGACGCTGCTGGAGCAATTGCAACAGGTGGCCACCGGAACCGCCATCGCGATGACTGTGCCGTGCGCCGCCTGGATCAAATTTCCCGGCGTCCGGCTGGTCCCGGTGACCGACGCGGCCCCGAACGAGGTCGCAGTGAGCTGGCGCGCCGGGCACGAGAACACTCTGGTGCGCTCCTTCGTCGACATCGCACGCCGGGTCCGCGACGCGAATCCCGCCCTGCTCGCCCGGCTCGAGACACCCCGCCGCAGGGACCGGCAACACACACGTGCGTCGGCCACGATATCCGGCTGACCGAAAGAGAACTCAGTCGCGCAGCGAAGTGGCCGATCCTCTCGATTCCCGGTCGATCACGGATTCTGTCGTTTCGCACCTGCTACGATCCATGCCGCGATCTGGGTGCGGGCGGAGAATCCGAGTTTGGTGAGGATGTGCTCGACGTGGCCTTGAGCGGTGCGTTGGGAGATCACCAGTTCGGCGGCAATCTGTTTGTTGGTCAGGCCTCGGGCGACGAGGTCTGCGACCTGGCTTTCACGCTTGGTCAGAGCCACGCCCGGACCCGATGTCGGCGAAGCGACGGCGGGTTGTTCGCCGAGCGCGTACCCGACGGCCGCGTCCATCCCCATCGCCCGGCCGCTGCGGACGGCCGCATCGAACCTGCGCGCGCCGAGGGCCGACCGGGTCAGCCGGAGACATTCGTCGTGATACTGCGGCACCAGCGGGACGATACTCGCGACGGTACCGAGGGACCGGTCGAGCTCCTGCGCGGCTCCCATCAGCACGGCCGCGCGCTCGGTATCACCGTCGGCGCACGCAGCCCATCCCAACGCCTCGAGACTCACCGCGGCGATGAGCGGGCTGCGTATTCGCCGATGGACTCTCAGTGCCTTCTCGAGCAGCTCGATGGCCTGGGACCGGTCGCCTTCCTGCCAGGCGATAGTGCCCAAGCCGTAGAACGCGGTCGAACGGAAGAGGGTTTCGCCGCGCGCTTCGGCGATGGAGATCAGTCGCCGGTAGGACTCGGCCGCCCGTTGGGTGTCACCGGCAAGTCCGTGCACCAAACCGAGCGCGAGCAGAGAGGCGAAGTACGCGAATCCGGGCCGATAGGAATCGAGCGCCTCGACGGCGCGTTCGAGGCGCGAGGTCGCGAGGTCGAGGTCCCAACGATAAACCGCCACCCCACCGTCGGAGCTGTCCATCAGCGCCTGGTTCATCGGGGTGGGATCTTGCTGGGTGAGGAGACGCCCCTCCTCGACGAGCGCGGCCGCCGCCGGCACATCACCTCGCATCACCACCATTGCGCAACAGGCATGGAGCGCTTTGATCCGGTCGGGGATGGACTGCCGGGCGGGGTGTGCGAGGGCACGCTCGATCCAGCGGCGGCCTTCGGTGTACAGGCCCCGGAAAGTCCAGAACCCCGCCAGTGCGGCGGTGGTCCGCAGTCCGGTTGCGGACGCCTGATCGGTGTCCTCGGCCAGGCAGTACTCGAGCGCGCCGCGCAGATTCGGCAGTTCGCGGTCGAGCCGGGCTACCCAGTAGGGCTGCCGGTCGCTGATCCACTGGTCGTCTGCGGCCAGCGCCAAATCCCGGTACCACTCACGGTGCCGTCCGCACAGATCGGCGTACTCGCCGATTTCCTCGAGCTTGTGCCACCCGTAGTCGCGCACCGTCTCCAGCATCCGGAGCCGCACCACACCCTGCGACTCGACCCGGATCAGGATCGACTTGTCCACCAGCGAGGACACCACATCCAGCACACTGTCGGTATCCAGGTCGGGGCCGCAGATCGCTTCGACAGCGTCGAGCTCGAAACCACCGGCGAACACCGACAGCCGCGCCCACAGCCGCTGCTCGACCGGGCTGCACAGCCGGTAGCTCCAATCGACACACCACCGCAGCGTCTGCTGCCGCGTCGGCGCGCTGCGACTGGCGCGGGTCAACAACGCATACCGGTCGTCGAGCCGCCCCAGGATCTGCTCGGGCGACATCGTACGGACCCGCGCGGCGGCCAGTTCGATCGCCAGCGGCAACCCGTCCAGCCGCGCGCAGATCCGGGCCACCGTTGCCTTGTCGCCGGCGGAGAGCCGCAAGCCCGGCACCGCCGCGGCCGCGCGGTCGGCGAACAAGGTCACCGCGTCGTAGCGGTGCAGTTCTCGCAACGATGGCTCCCGCTCCGGATCCGGGACCGGCAGCGGCGGCACCCGCAGCACCACCTCTCCGCCGATATCGAGCGGTTCGCGGCTGGTGGCCAGGATCCGCAGGTTCGCACACGACCGCAACCACGTGTCGGCCAACCGCGAGACCGCTTCCGCCAAGTGCTCGCAGTTGTCCAGTACCAATAGCGCCTCGCGATCGGCCAGGAACTCCTCCACCACCTGCGGCAACGGCCGTGTCAAGTCATCACGCAAGCCCAGGGCAGCCGCCACCACGTCGACCAGCAGGGCGGGGTCGGACACATCGGCCAGCTCGACCAGCCACAACCCGTCGCCGAACTCCTGGCGCACAGTCGCCGCGGAATGCAGCGCCAGCCGCGTCTTGCCGACCCCGCCGATCCCGGTCAATGTCACCAACCGCGCCGAAGCCAGCAGATTCTTCACCTCCGTCATCTCGTTGCGGCGGTCGACGAAACTGGTCAACTCCGGCGGCAGATCGCCCGCACCCCGCGAAGGCACCGACGTCGGCGCACTCCACCCTGACGTGACCGGTCCGCGGTTCCCGTGCTCGTGTGCCGGTTCTGCCTGCGACGTCAACGCCATCTCCTCCACGGCGTACCCATGGTGGCGCTGTGTCTGCCGGATCGCCTCCCCCAACGCCTGCGCAGACGGCCGCTCAGCAGGATCACGGCTCATCGCCGCCGCAATCAGCGCGGCGATGTCCTCCGCAATCCCCTGCTCACGCAGATCCAGCACCGGCTTGGTGGTGATCCGCAGAAACTGGGTTACCACGTTCTCCCCACTGCGCCGTTCGAACGCCGCATGTCCGGTCAACGCACAGAACAGAGTCGCGCCCAACCCGTAGACATCCGCTGCGGGAGTCGGAGCCTGGCCCTCGAGCACCTCCGGAGCCGTGAACGCCGGCGACCCGGTCACGGTGCCCGTCTCGGTCCGGAACCCGCCCGCGATACGCGCGATACCGAAATCCGTCAACGCGGGCTCACCGAAATCGGTCAATAAGATATTGCCCGGCTTCACATCCCGATGCAGGATGCCCAACCGGTGCGCGCTCTCCAACGCCCCGGCGATCTTCACCCCGATCCACAACACCGTCTCCACCTGCAGCGGACCCTGCTCGCGGATCCGGGCATCCAGCGAACCCAACGGGTGATACGGCATCACCAGGAACGGGTGCCCGTTAGCCGTTTCCCCCGCCTGCAGCATCGTGACGATATTCGGATGCCCCGTCAACCGGCCCATCGCCCGCTGCTCCCGGAAGAAACGCGCCCGACTTCCGGTATCCAGATCGGAGGTCAGGACCTTCACCGCCACCGTCCGATCGAGCTCCTGCTGCGTGCAGTGGTACACCACACCGAAACCGCCCCGCCCGATCTCCTCCGCATCCTCGAACCCGGCCGCGGCCAATTCCTCCGTCACCGAATCGAACACGTCACGGACCGTCCAGAACTGAGCATCCTCACTCATCAGCTACATACCACCCGCCGGTTAGGCGCGATACGGCGCGGAGCATCACCGTGTGAACTCGTTGTTAACGCACAGCGTATCCCTACCGGCCTCGGGGCCGAAGGAGCTGGGCGAGAACGAACATATGCCCGTCGTGCGCCCGCCGGCACTACGCGCAGTGCTGACCTGCTTCGCCGCTCGGCCGAAAACAGGTATGTCCCCCCGGCCATTCAACCGGTGTGGGAGTACTCCGCACGGACGATGCTGAAGCGAAATCCACCAGACCGATCGCGGAGGTTTTCATGTTCCCGCCGAATGGCCGGCAACCGGAGGGTGTCAGCGACGACAGCTCGCCGGCCGACCGGAAACCGGATGCTTCGATGACTGCTTTACCACCCCTTGCCTACGGATACGTACGCGACGATCTGTTGAGCGACCGTGACCCGAGTTTCAGCGACAAGATACTGCGGGCCGCCGCCCGATCACTCGGATATGCGCTGGGCACCGTTTTCCACGAGCCGACACCACAGAACGCGACATTGCCCCCGGCGTTCGTCGATCTCGTCCGGGAATGCCGGCGAGCCGAGGCGCATACCGTGCTGACGCTCCCCGGACACCTGTCGGGCATGTCCGTGTGCCGCATGGTCCTGCTCGCGATTCTCGACGTACGAGCCGAAGCCGCAGTACAGGAAGTTGCCCTGAACAGGCACGCCACCATGGAGGCTGTCGCAGGATGAACACTACTTCCACGTCACTGGCCGATTCGTCGATCATGCTGCGCCGCAACTTCAAGCGCATCGCCCGGACTCCGGTCGCGATATTCGACGCCGCGCTGATGGCGGTCGTGATGATCCTGGTTTCCGCGTACCGGATCCTGCAGGTCACCGACGGGGCCTACAACCGCCGGCGCAACCAGTCAGGCGGACTGAAAAGCTACGACGCGAAGAATGTCGAGGACCTGTGAGCGGTTCGCCTGCTTGGTGACTGGGCAGCACCGCAGTACCCACTACGATCCCGGCTACGCAGCTGGGCGAAGACTCATCCCTGGTAAGGATTCCGCCGCGCCTACCACGACGTTCGTGACGAGCCTCGATACCCGAAGTATGCCCAACCGCAGAGAATTTCTCTGCTATCGGCATGTCACACAACAGAATTGGTCAAATGGCTTCTGGGCGAATCATACACATCACGGACGCCATGGGCTGGTTTCGGTAATGGCTGAGATCAAATGAGTTGGTCCTGCGGTGTGCCGTCACCACATAACCAGGCCAACATGCTCGGCAGCGCGATATTCTGGCTACGTCACGAGGCAGGACCAGCGTATGCGCGAAACCGACCCTTCGAGAACTCAGCGCGCCGTGGCCCCGGAGATCACGGCGGAACTGGCTGCTGCCGGATTCGTGAATGCCCAGGATGTCGGGAGCGGCGGCTTCGGCGCCGTGTATCGCTGCACCCAGGCGGCGTTGGATCGAATCGTGGCGGTAAAGGTTCTGACCGCAGACCTCGAGGAAGACAACCGGAAGCGGTTCGTCCGGGAGCAGCGCGCGATGGGCCGGCTGACCGGACATCCGCACATCGTCGAGGTATTGGAGGTGGGCACCACCGCGTCCGGTCTGCCCTATTTGGTGATGCCGTACTACCCGCAGGGTTCTCTCGCCGCCAGAGTTGCTCGTCATGGTCCGTTATCGGTGGAGGGGACGTCGCGTGTGGGTGTGCAGATTGCCGGGGCGTTGGAGACCGTGCACCGGCTCGGCATCCTCCACCGGGACGTAAAGCCCAGCAATATCCTGATCAGCGATTACGGCGAATCGGCACTGACCGATTTCGGGATAGCGCGCATTGGCGACGGATTTCGCACCATTACCGGAACGGTAACGGGTTCGCCGGCTTTCACCGCACCGGAGGTACTGGCCGGTGAGGAGCCGACCGCGGCGGCGGACGTCTACAGTCTCGGCGCTACCTGCTTCGCGTTGCTGACCGGACATGCGGCGTTCGAGCGGCACAGCGGCGAGCAGCTGGTCGCCCAACTCGCGCGAATTACCCGGCAACCGACGCCGAACCTGCGTGTGCACGGCATCGATGCGGACATCTCGACCGCCATCGAATGTGCCATGGCCCGCGACCCTGAGCAGCGGCCTTCCATGGCGACGTTGGGCGAGCAGCTGCAGCGACTGCAGGCCGAGCACGGGTGGCCGGTCGATGGCATGGCAGCGCGGCCCGCAGCGGATGCTGAGCGGAAGGAAAGCGCCCCGGTTCCCTCGACTCCGCCGTCGATCGACCACTCACGAGTACGACCCGAGTCGTCCGGTTCGTTGGCCGGCGCAGAGGCTGCTCTTCCGCTGGAGCTGACAAGCTTTGTCGGCCGGCGCGCCGAACTGACCGAGGCCAAGAGTCTGTTGACGAGCTCGCGGCTGCTGACGTTGACCGGGATCGGCGGGGTGGGCAAGACGCGGCTGGCCTTGCGGATCACGGCGGGTGCACAACGTAAGGGTCCGCACGCTGTGTCGCTGGTCCAGCTCGCGGAGCTGCAGGACGGTGCGCTGCTGCCCGGCGTGATCGCCGCCGCCGTCGGGTTGCGGCCACAACGGAAGCCGGTACTCGATGTGCTGATCGGATACCTGGCTCCGAAGCAGTTGCTGCTGGTACTCGACAACTGCGAGCACATCATCGACACGGTGGCGAAGATTGCCGAGACCTTGCTGTGCGCGTGCCCCGAACTGCGAATTCTCACCACCAGCCGCGAGCCTCTGGACATCGACGGGGAAGCGGTGCTGCGGGTGCAGCCACTAGCCTTGCCTGCCCCGGATCGAGAACTGTCACTGCGGGACGTGGCCCACTGTGACGCCGTCACGCTGTTCGTCGAACGGGCCGCCGCCGTCGTACCCGGATTTGCGCTCACCGACGGCAACGTGGCCGCCGTCGCCGAGATCTGTCGCCGCCTCGACGGGCTGCCGTTGGCGATCGAGTTGGCGGCGGCTCGGTTGCGGACGCTGTCTCCTGAGCAGATCATGCAGCGGCTCACCGACCGGTATGTGCTCCTCACGCGCGGCAGCCGCAGCGCCCCCACCCGCCAGCAAACCCTCAGATGGTGCATCGACTGGAGCTATTCGCTGTGCACCCCGGCCGAACAAAGGCTCTGGGCACGGATGTCGGTGTTCGCCGGCAGCTTCGAACTCGACGCCGTCGAACATGTGTGCCGAGACAACCCGGCGGCGGAGGATATGCCGGATGTGCTTGCCGCCCTGGTCGACAAGTCCATTCTGATCCGGGAGGGGCCGGGTTCCTCGGTGCGATTCCGGTTGCTCGAGACGGTGCTCGAATACGGCCGCGCGAAGCTCGAAGAGGCCGGCGATCACACGGAGTTGCGGCACCGACATCTGGATTGGTATCGACAGCTCGCCGAGCGCGCCGAGGCCGACTGGATCAGCCCGCGCCAGTTCGACTGGATCGCCTGTCTCGACCGCGAACAACCGAACCTGCGCGAGGCGCTGGAGTTCTGTCTCACCGGTGCTGAGGCGGAATCCGAGGCTGCGTTGTCGCTCGCGGCAGCCCTGCAACTATTTTGGTTCTCCCACGGTCAGCTGGCTGAGGCACGGTACTGGCTCGAGCGTGCCCTCGCAGGCGGACCCACTACTGCGACGGCGCTACACGCCAAGGCCCTGTGGCGCGCCACCATCGTGACCGTGTCCCAGAACGATCTGGCGGCAGCGGCCGCACTGGTCATGCAGGCGCAGGCCCTGGCCGACCGGACCGAGCATCCGATCGTGCACGCGTTCGCGGATCTCGCCAAAGGTCTCCACGCGGTCCGCAGCGGCGACGATCCTTCGCGAGCACGCGTCCCCCTGGAGGCCGCCCTGGAATCATTCACCGCGCAGGGCGACGTCTACGGCCAGATCTGGGCTCTGCTCGGACTCGGCTGGGTGCACGAATTCCGGAAGGACAGCGCTGCGGCCCTCTCGTACCACGAGAAGGCTCTCGCGGTCACGGAGTCCCACGGCGATGCTGTACATCGGTCCTATGCCTTGTGCGACACAGCGGTTGCCGTGTGGCGCCAGGGTGATCGCGACCGGGCTCTGCGGCTGCTGCGGGAGGGACTGCGGCTGATCGGGCAGCAGAAAGACCCGTTCATGGCCGCGATAGCCCTGGAAACACTGGCCTGGATTGCAGGAGCGCAGGGCAGCGCGCGGCGCGCAGCAGTGTTGCTGGGTGCCGCGCGAGCCCTTTCTCGGACGATCGGCGGTTCCGCTGTGCTGTATCCGGACTTCGCGGACCAGCACCAGGGCTGCAAGCAAGCCGCTCACCACAGTCTGGGCCAGGAATCCTTCGACACCGCCTACCGCGAAGGCGCCGCACTGGATCTCGACGCCGCGATCGACTATGCGCTGGAGGAGCAACCGAGGGCCACTGCCGCTGGTCGGCCGACGTTGACCATTCGCGAGCGGGAGGTTGCCGACCTCGTCGCCTCCGGCCTGACGAACAGGGCCATCGCTGACCGGCTGAGCCTTTCTTTGCGGACCGCGAACGGACACGTTGAACACATCCTGACCAAACTCGAATCGACCTCACGCGCCCAGATCGCCGCGTGGGTGGCCCAGCAGAGCCAACGGGAACATGGTTGAGCGGAGCGTTCCAGAGCAGGCGAAGGTGCGCGCGATGGTACCTACGGGTTTCGGCAGGTGAACGAAACCTGTTACAGCGGAGCATGTTTAATGCATCGCCATGTATGCGGGCTTATCGCGGTCGCTCTGTTGCGCCAGTAGCATGGCAGCGGGCCCGACGGCCGGATCCGCGCATGGTGCCAATCGAGCTGGCCAGCGGTATCCCTGCCATTTTGATCCTCGGATGCTGCGAAGCGCTCCGGATTCTCGGTGACCCCGAACACTTTCCGGCCGATCCACGCGCCTGGGAGTCGAGCATTCCAGAGGGCTGCCCGGTCATGCCCATCATGGAGTGGGGCCCGTCGAATCTGCAGGGACCGGCCGATCGACCCACCGCGGCCTATATCGGCTCCCGAGCCAGCAGTTCCGCCGCCACCGCGAACCCGATGCCACGGCTCGCCCCGGTGACCAGTGCACTCTTACCCGCCAAGTTCCAACTCATGTGATGGCTCGCTACTTCAGTCCCTTTATTCGGGCGAACTTGCGGGGGTTCGGGGATCATGCCGTCGCTGTCTCCTGCGTGGGTCGCTCACCCAGATCGGGCAGCAGTCGGGTGAGCATCGGCGACACGGCTGCGGCGAGTTCCGCTGGAACGGTTGCGACCAGCTCATCCGGTACGACCGCGGCGAGTTCGGCTGGTACAGCGGTGGCGATTTCGGGTGATACACCGGCGGTGACGAGCCGGGTCCTCGCATCGACGGCCGGCAGCGCTCGGGCGGTCGGCTCGAAATCCCATGGCGCGCTGATGGGTTGTCGTGCCACGTCGCCCTGTAGACGCAGGGTGTTGTAGGCGTTGACACCGGATACGACGCCGACCGGGACGCCGATCGCCAGGCTGCCGATCGTGCCGCCCATGGCGCCGAGGATCGCCGCACCGGTGAGGCAGCCGCCCGCGAATCCGGTGGCGGTGCCGGCGAGGGCGGCGGAGAAGGTGCCCGCGGTGCCCGCGCCGATGCCGCCGGCCGGGCAGCCGATGACGAGGCCGGTCATGCTGCCGATCAGCCCGCCGACGCCGACCGCCAGCCCGAACTGGGTGCCGACGGCACTGTAGGCGTCGTTGATGTCCTTCTGTCGCTGTACCGGATCGGGCTGGGTGGTTCCGGGTGCGGCCTGGCCCGGCTGGTCATCGATGAATCCCGTGATCGGCACGCCGGCAGGCGATTTGCACACCGGATCCGGCAGATCCGCCACGGTGAGCGGCGCGCTGCCGGGCTGGGAGCGGGTGGGCAGTTGGGAGATGGGCACGGTGCCCTGCGGGCACGGCACCGCGGCATTGGGCCACAACGCCATTGGCGAGCCGAGGGTCAGCGTATTGCCCATCACGTACCGGCCCTGAGTGTCGAGCACTTGAAAGTTGTTGAGCAGCTGCAACTGTCGCTCACCGCCGGGGCCCGGTTGGAGTGGATCGGGCCCGGTGTCCGGTGCCTGCACGACGAGGGATCCGATCGGCGTGGTCAGATAGGCCGACATATCGGTGAGATCGCCGGTATAGACGACGCCCTGCATGACGCCGACCGTCACTCGCGACATGCCCGCACGGATCGCCTGCTCGTGCGGCGTCAGGTCGGACGCGTTGCCCTGCGGCGCCGGTATCTCGTTGCCGAACGGCACGTGGTGCAGCGTGCTGCGGTCCTCGCCGAGGATCAGGTTCCCGGCGTGGTCACGCAACTGGTAGTGGTTGTTGCCGATGAGACTCACGGCGACATCCGGCCCGTAGATCGTGGAGAGCCGCCGATAGGCATTGCTGCGCAGGTAGATATCGCCGGCCAACTCCAAGTCGTTCTCTCCGCACAGAGGGTCGCGCGGCGGGATGGGGCCCAGCGGGTTGTCGGCATCGGGCAGCGGCGGGCAGCTGAGCAGCGCCTGATCCGAGCCGGGCACGTCCGGCATCGATGTGCCCTGCGGACCCGGTGTGTCCACTGGGACCGGCGCGGCATGCGCGGAGACGGTGGTGACCACCGCGGTCAAGGCGGCCAACGCCGTGGTCAGCGTGACGGGAACGACTCGCAACAGAACCTCGCAATCCATCCATGTGTCTGTGGAAGAACCGGGAACGAACTACATGCGAGCAAGATCGGGGTCAGGCTAGCAAGCTCGGATCGAATTTCGAGGGAGCCTGCACGTCGGGCCGACTTGGGGTGGCTCCGAGCACAACGGTCGGAGACCACCCGCAAGCGGGTACGTGTCTTTCTTCAGCCGAGGCTGTGCACGATCACCAGGCCATGTTCGCGTAGCCGGCGAGCATGTCCTCGCTCTCGCGCGACAGCTTCCAGGTGCCGCCGACGTTCTTCCAGGTCACCGAGAACGGGAAGGCGTAGGAACCCAGTCGGCTGTTCAGAGTGGCGGAGAGGACATCGCCGTCGACGGAGATCGGCCCCGACACGTCCCAGCTGTATCCCGGAATCCGCTGAATCACCTGACCCACGTTGATGATCTGGCTCGCATCGCCGGACTCCAACTCGGCGGCCGACCCCGACAGCGCCGCCTGCAGCTTGCCCTGCAGCTCACCCGCGGACGGTGTGGCCGGTGCGGCCACTGCCGCCGGGGCGGTGACGACGACGGCCGCGGCAGCCGGCATCAGCATGGTGGCGGACAGCATCGAGGCCACGACGAGCTTGCGAATCATGAACAGATCTCCTTCGGACTAGGTTAGGCTAACCATAGTCCATGGCCGAAGGTGCTCTGTCCAGACCTTCGTCGGAAACGCGAGTTGCCTGAACGGGATTCGCCGGTTCATTGCCGGACCGGCAGGGCACCGTGGTCGACGCCTCCTTCTCAGCGTCGTCACAGCGGCCGGTCGCTACCGTCGCCTCCCGTGACGGAGATGACGGCGCGGACCGACCGGGGTAACCGGATGTTGAGCAAGGTTCCCGAGGTCACGGTGTGGTTCTGGATCATCAAGATCCTGTGCACCACCGTCGGTGAAAGCTTCGCCGACTGGATCAACATGACCCTCGGTGTCGGGTTGAGCCTGACGGCGCTGCTGTTCACCGTGCTGCTCGCCGCGGTGCTGATCCGGCAGTTGCGGCTGGACCGATACGTGCCGTTCGTGTACTGGCTGACCGTGGTCGTGCTCAGTGTGACCGGCACCCTCTACACCGACATCCTCACCGACAATCTCGGCGTTCCATTAGCGGTGAGCACCACCGTTTTCGCCGCCTGCCTCGCGGTCGTGTTCGGAATCTGGTTCGCGCGCGAGCGCACCCTGTCGATCCACAGCATCGTCACCACCCCACGCGAGCTGTTCTACTGGCTGGCCGTTCTGGTCACTTTCGCCCTCGGCACCGCCGTCGGCGACTGGGTATTGGATCTGACCGGCTGGGCCCCCGGCGTCTCGGTGCTGCTGCCTGCCGGACTGATCGCGGCCGTCGCCCTGGGCCGGCGACTCGGCGCCAATGCTGTGCTGTCGTTCTGGTTGGCCTACATACTGACCCGCCCGCTGGGCGCCAACCTGGGCGACTGGCTCGCCTCCCCCCGCGCCGATCACGGCCTCGGTCTGGGCACCGCCCTCACCAGCGTCATCTTCCTGGCCGCCATTCTGGCGACGGTCCTGTACCTCACCCGCACTCGCGCCGACATCATCGACAATGGCCGGCCGAATCCGGCCGCGGCTCCTGTCGCTGGACCCGCACGGGAGCGAATCATGCTCGGGTACTACGCGATCGTCGCGATCCTCGCAGGTGCACTGCTGGCGTGGGCGTCCGCGCAGCCCCACGACGCGGCGGCCGGCGACGACGAAGGCTCCAGCACGTCGGTCACCACCGCGGCCATCCCCGGGCAGGCGACATCGCATTTCCCGCCGACCGAGATCGCCAAGTTCCACACCATCGCCTCGGACACGCTGGCCTTGGTCCAGGCCGGGAAGCAGAGTGAGGCCAAGACCCGGATCAAGGATCTCGAAACCGCCTGGGATCAAGACGAATCGACGCTGAAGCCCCTCGACGGCTCCGGCTGGAAGGTTCTCGACGGGCAGATCGACGACGTCCTGCACGCGATCCGCGCGAGCCACCCGGACTCGACCGCCGAAGCCCGGACGCTCACCGCCCTGCTCACCGCCCTCGGCTGAAACCACGTTCCTACCAGCAGGATTCGACGTTCGGTTTCGAGGACCAGGGCATCGGCGTCGACGCGTTTGCGGGGCTGGGAAGCGATGCCCTCGGCAAGGTGGCGGTTCCATGCTTCGGGATCGCGGCGATACAACGGTTTCGCGCTATCCATAACGTCTACCGTGACGGAAACTGTTGGCTGTTGGGGAGGTTCGGCGAAACCTACCGGCACTGATCGTCGCCCTGGCCGCGCGATACCAGGGCGACGGCGTCGCGCGCGCCGGCGGTGAAACCGGCGTTTTCGTCGGGCGTCGCGGTCGCGGCGTCAGGGCTGGAAAGCCATTCGGTCATGAGCTCGTCGGCGGCTTGCTGCAACGACCACTGCGGGTCCCCTGCATGGCTTCTGGCGGCCAGGCCGAGCACTGCGACCAGGCCGACGCACGCCGATCGTCGTGCGCCCGCCGCGGCCGGAGACGACCCTGGCGCCGCCGACACGGGTCGGGTGGTAGCGGCCGCGATCGTGGTGCTCGGCTGGTCGGGCGTGCTGCTGGAGCTGCACCCGATCAGGGCGAGCGCGGCGACTGCTGCTGCCGCGCTCGCTGCGATGGCTTTCACCGACATGATGTGTGATCCCCTGCGTCGCGTCGTCGGCCCGCGTGGCTGCCGGCTGCCGCCGACTGCGAACCTGCTCCGTCCCATCATGATTCGGGCGCGGGGTTCCCGGGTGACTTTGGTCCAGACGATCGCGCTCGGCGAAACCCTCCGGTGCGATGAGCGGCAGCTGCCCGGCCTCGACATCGGCGACGGTGGTGACGCCGAAGGCCCCGCCGAAGTGGCAATCCTTCTCTCTCGGTTACGACGATCTCGAGACGGTGATGCGTTGTCCGAGGTGGTGAATACCAGCCTGCACTGTATTGCGGTAGGGCTGCAACAAAGTGTGGGTCACACCGCGCTGACTGCTGGTCCCGCGGCGTTGCGCACCCGTTCCCGTGCCAGTGCCCGATCACGTTGTTCTTCGAAACGAGGGATCTGCACCGTCTCGAGACTTTCCAGGTAACCCGCCAGCCGTTCGCGGGCTTGTTCGCCACGTGCGCCGAAGTCGTTGCGGCCGAAAATATCCCATTGCCGCAGCACCGGTTGGACCACTTCCTCGAGGTGCTGGCGCAGGTCGTACACGCCGTATTTTGCCATGAGCACGCCGTTTCGGCGGAAGTTGGGCATGCCGGTACCGGGCATGCGGAAGTTCTCCAGGATCAGGTCGATCGCCTCCATCGCCTGGTCGGGGACGAGGTCCAGGGCCGCGCCGCACAGGGTGCGGTAGAAGATCATGTGCAAGTTCTCGTCGAGTGCGACGCGCGCCAGCATGCGTTCGGCGATCGGGTCGTCGCAGATCTTGGCGGTATTGCGATGGCTGATGCGGGTTGCCAATTCCTGGAAGGTGACGTAGGCGACCGAGAAGAGGAATCCGCTGTCGGCGAGGGTGTCTGTGCCGACCGGTGGTGCGAATCCGTTGGTCATGTGGACCATTCGGTCGTTCTCGAGGGCGACCGGGTCGACGCCGCGGGTGACCACCAGGTAGTCGCGCAGGACGATGCTGTGGCGGGCTTCCTCGGCGGTCCAGCGGCCTACCCAGCTGCCCCAGGCGCCGTCGCGGGAGAAGTTCTCGGCGATCTCCCGGTGATAGGAGGGCAGATTGTCCTCGGTGAGCAGGTTGGTGACCAGTGCGGCCTTGGCGACCTCGGAGAGCTGGGATTGCTCGGGGTCCCAGTCGGTACCGCCCAGCGCGGCGAAATTGCGGCCCTCGTCCCAGGGCACGTAGTCGTGCGGGTGCCAATCCTTGGCTACCGACAGGTGTCGGTCCAGGGCTTGGGCGGCGGTGTCCTCGAGCTCGGTGAGGATCTCCAGCTGGGTCAGATCACGTGTCAACGGTCTTGTCCGCCTTTCTCTTTCGAGGAATTGATCGATGAGTGCCGGGCATGGGTGGGAACGGTGGCGCGCATCATCCGCAGGTTCTCGGCGACCTCCACCTCCCAGGCCTCGTTGGCCTTGGTCGTGTCGACCTCGAATTCGAAGCGCTGCAGCGATTTCGGGTCTATGTCGGCGACGTCGACATAGAACTGGTCGTACCAGCGGCGCAGTTGGTAGACCGGCCCGTCCTCCTCGCACAGCAGCGGATTCTCGATCTTGGACTTGTACTTCCAGATCTCCACGTCCTGCAGGAAGCCTTCGGCGATGCCGGCGGTCATCTTCGAGGCCAGCCCCTGAGCGTGTTCGTCGGTCAGGCCCTGCGGCTTCTCCAGCGTGATCCCGTACTGCAGGACGAACGAATCATGCGTGACGGGGTAGTGGCAGTTGACCAGGATGCTGCGAACCTCGAAGCCGCTGTAGCTGTTCAACAGCGGGTTGATCATGTAGGACGGCCCGAAATAGCTGGCCTCCGACCTCAGTAGCGTGTCACCGCCGTATTTGGTGGCCATGCCGATGTCGGGACGTCCCTTGGTCTGCAGAAACTGGGTGGCGACATGACCTTCGAACACGTTCTTGAAGTAGGTCGGGAAGGCGTAGTGGATGTAGAAGAAGTGGGCCATGTCCACGATGTTGTCGATGATCTCGCGGCAGTTGGAGCCCTCGATGAGGATGGAGTTCCACGTCCACGGCGTCCAATTCGCATGGAGCGTCTCGGTGAAGCCACCCTTTCCATCGGAGTAGGGCCCCTGGATATGGGGAATGGTCACCTCGGGTGCGGGCCGGTTGCCCTCGTGGTCATACCAAACGAACAGTTGGCCGTTGCGTTCGAGGGTGAGCCAGGGCCGGGTGCGGGCCAACGGCGGAACGCGTCGCGCGTACGGGATTTCGGTGCATTTTCCGTTTCCGTTCCAGCGCCAGTCATGGAACGGGCAGGCGATATCGCCGTTCTTGATCTCACCCATGGACAGGTCCCCGCCGAGGTGGCGGCAGTAGGCGTCCAGTACCTTCAATTCGCCGGCGCCGTCAGCCCAGACGACGAGCTTCGTCCCGAAGGCCTTGACCGAGTGCGGCTTACCGTCGCGGAAGGTCTCGGCGAGGCCGAGGCAGTGCCAGCCTCGGGCATAGCGGGTCGGCAGGTCGCCCACATCGATCTCGCGGACCTTCTTGCCGTGTTGCGGCGGGTTTGTCGGCACCCGGAACCCTCCTCTGAAGCATGTTGCAGATCATGTCAGGATTGAGGAGAGTTCATTCAGGTGCAATGGACCAAAGTCCTTAAAAGAAAGGCAAATCGACACGGTGTCAGATTGCCGTCCGTAGTCGGATAGTAGCTAGAACAGGTTCTAGTTATGCGGCGGGCTGAAGGATTGCCCGCTGACCGATTCAAGGAGTGCGCGGCGAGATGACCCACGAAATCACCGAACGTGTCGAGGCCTTGTTGCCGATACTGCGTGATCGTGCGCAGCAGACCGAGGCGGATATCTCGTGCGCGGCGCCTGGGCCTGGTCCTCGGGCTGTGATCACGCCGACTGGGTGGTGGTGGGCGGCCCGGTCGTCAAGGACGGCAAGCCGGTCGATTTCGGCTCGTTCCTGATCCCTCGCAGCGACTACCGCATCGACGACGTGTGGCGAGTGGTCGGGCTGCGCGGCACGGGGTCGAACACCATCGTGGTCGAGGACGTGTTCGTGCCCGCACCGCTTCCTCGGCTTCAAAACCATGGGTGAGTTGAAATCCCCTGGCCTGGAACAGAACACCGACCCTGTCTACAAGATGCCGTGGGGCACCATTCACCCCACCACGATCTCGACTCCCATCGTCGGGATGGCCTACGGCGCGTACGCGGCACATGTGGAACACCAGGGCAAACGCGTGCGTGCCGCCTACGCGGGCGAGCAGGCCAAGGACGATCCCTTCGGCAAGGTCCGCATCGCCGAGGCCGCCGGCGACATCGACGCCGCCTGGCGGCAGCTGTCCGGGGAATGTCGCCGACGAGTACGCACATCTCGTCGCGGGCACGGAGATCCCGTTCGACTTGCGCGCCCGCGCCCGTCGTGACCAGGTGCGTGCCACCGGGCGGGCTGTCGCCTCCATCGACCGGCTGTTCGAGGCGTCCGGCGCCACCGCGCTGACCGACGGTGCCGCGCTGCAACGATTCTGGCGCGACGCGCACGCCGGCCGGGTACACGCGGCCAACGATCCCGAACGGGCATACGTCATGTACGGAACGCACGCTTTCGGGCTGCCCGTCGGCGACACGATGGTGTAGCGACGTCATCGGAGTTGCCGCCGAGGGGCATTCGGGCGCTGTGAACAAGGTGTCCTCGCCGCTGTTCGCGGGCGCCTGAACCGACCCGCCGACGACGCGGTCGGGGCTACCATGCGGGTCCCGCAGCGTTGCGTGGCCGCGGGATCGTTGCTGGAGGAAGGGCGGCGGCCAGGTGCTGGACCGGGACACGACATCGCACATCCTGACCGCCGTGGCCGAGCCGCTCTCGGATCGGTTGCCCGCCATCGCCACCGGCCTGTCCGAGCGGATCCGCACCGAAGACGCCGCGTACGCGGCGCTGATCGCGCCCGCGGAGTTGCGGGACACGATCCTGCGCAACCTGCGCCAGACCGTGGCCTCGATGCTGGACCGTTCCCGGGACCAGCCGATCGATCTGTCCGACGCGACCTGGACCGGACGGACGCGGGCCGGGCAAGGGCTGCCATTGGCCTCGCTGCAGGACGCGTACCGGCGTGGTTGCCGGCTGCTGTGGGAGGCGATGATCGAGACGGTGGCGGAGAAGGATCCGGCCTCACTGCCGGATCTGCTGCCGTGTGTGGGCGACCTGTGGGACATCGTCGATCTGCTGATCGGGGCTGTCACCGAGGCGTATCAGGCGGTGGAATCGGAGCGGCTGGCGCGGGACGGCGAGCGGCGCAACGCGGTGCTCGATGTGCTGCTCGGCGGTCCGGGGGCGGTCTTCCCCGCGGGCGGGGGTGCGGGCCTGGTCGCGGAGGCGTCGGCGTTTCTCGGCCTGCCCGAGCGGGCCCGCTACGCGGTGGCGGTGGTGCGGTCGGTGACCCCGATCGCGGGCCTGCCGCGCGATCGGGGGCACCCGGCCACCAACGGTTTTCACATCCTGTGGCGGATCCGCGCCGACCACGAGGTGGGGCTGATCTCGCTCGGCGCCGATCCACTGACCGAGCCCGCCCGGCTGCTTCAGGAACATGGCGTGGCGGCCGGGATCAGTCCGGTGGTGGGTTCGCTGGCCGAATTGGCCAGGGCCCGTTGGCTGGCCGAGATCGCCTTGCAGACCTGCGCACCCGGGGCCGGCGAGGTGGTGGTGCTCGATCGGCGCCTGCCCGCCGCGCTGGTCGCCGCGCAGTCCGACCTCGCCGAGCGACTCCGGACCGTGGTGCTCGGCCCGGTGCTCGCATTGCCCGCGGCCGAACGCGACATGCTGCTCGCCACCGTGACCGCATGGCTCGACGCGGACGGCTCGGCGGCAGGCGCGGCGGCGGTGTTGTACTGCCACCGCAACACCGTGCTGAATCGGTTGCGGCGGATCGAGGAACTCACCGGCCGGTCCATCGCCGAACCCCGCGCGATGATCGAGCTCGCCCTGGCGGTCGAGGCGGCCCGCCGATAACCCCGGTCTGGGCAGGCGAGACAGTCTCGCGCCCGCTGGTCTGTGCTCGTGCACAAGACTTTCGCCGGGAAAAGGATTTCGGCCGCACGCCGCAGGAACGCGCAATAGCTTTCCCGCCAGGCATACGGCCGAGTCGCCGGATCGCAGTCACGCTGCGCCGGTGCGTAATCCGCCTCCGGGCTTCATTCGAAAGGGAAGCGCATGCGCCTTCGCACTTCCATCCTCCGCACCGCCATGGCGGCTGTCGTCACCGCGGCGGTCACCGCGCTGACTCTCACCGGCGTCGCCGCACCCGCTCGGGCCGACGGCATTCCGAGCGTCGGCCGGAACTGGGCCGAGTCGGGCCCCTATACGCCGGAGGTCAGTATCGGCGTGGTGCACACGCTGTACTACCCGCAGACCATGGGCGCGCACGGAGAGAAGCACCCGGTGATCATCTGGGGCAACGGCACCGGTGTGCTGCCCGGGGCCTACACCCTGCTGCTGCGGCACTACGCCAGCCACGGCTTCATCGTGGTGGCCGCCAACACGCCCGTCAGCAACTTCGCGATCACCATGCGCAGCGGGATCGACCTCATCGAGAAGCTCAACGCCGATCCCTCCAGCGTCTTCTACGGCAAGGTCAACCTGGACCGGATCGGATCCGCGGGACACTCCCAGGGCGGGTCGGGCGCGATCAACGCCGCCGTCGACCCCCGGGTGGATACCGTCGTCGCGATCCAGCCGGGACCCCTCAACGACCCCGCCCAGCTCCACAAGCCGGCGCTGTTCCTGGCCGGCCAGTTCGACGCCATCGTGTGGCCGGTCCTGGTGAAAGCCATGTACAACGCCGCCGACCAGGTCCCGGCCGAGTACGCCGAACTGCGCGGCGCCACCCACTTCGGCACCGGCATCACCGGCGGGGACATGCGCGGCCCGTCCACGGCCTGGCTCCGCTACTGGCTGATGGACGACCCGAACGCCCGCGCCGAATTCTTCGGCCCGAACTGCGGCTTCTGCACCGACTCCCAACAGTTCTCCGACTTCCGCCGCAACGCGTTGGCCACCCAGATCCCGGGCTGAAGCTCCAGCAGCACAACCACTTTCGACGGGCGATCGGGCACCGACCGATGACCCGGCTCTCGCATCGAGGGCCGGGTCGTCCGTCGGTGGAGGGCGGGGTGGCATCGTGGTACACCGCCCGACGCAATGCAGTCCCGAAGGAGTCCGACGTGGTGTTCATCCCCGGTGAGATCGATACGCCCGCCGTTGTCATCGACCGCGGCGTCCTCGACCGCAATATCGCCCGGATGAGTTCCGCCGTCACCGCCAAGGGGATCGCTTTGCGTCCGCACGCGAAGACGCACAAGATCCCCGAGATCGCCGACCGGCAATTGCGGGCCGGCGCAAGCGGTCTCACCGTCGCCACCATCGGTGAGGCCGAGGTGTTCGCCGAGCACGGCGTCGACGACATCTTCATCGCCTACCCGCTGTGGATCGGGCCTCGCCACGCCGATCGCCTGCGCCGGTTGACGACACACACCCGCATTTCGATCGGTGTCGACTCCCCGGAGGCGGCCGCGAACGCCGCCGCCCAGCTCGGGCCCGCCGCAGGCGCGATCGAGGCGCTGGTCGAACTCGACAGCGGACATCACCGCAGTGGCGTCGACGCCGGGCAGGTGGTCGAGATCGCCCGTGCCGCCCGGGCCGGCGGATTGTGCGTGACCGGGGTGTTCACTTTCCCCGGTCACAGCTACCTGCCGGGTCAGGCCGCCGAGGCTGCCGCGCAGGAGCAGCGGGCCCTCACCGACGCCGCAAACATCCTGATCGCCGACGGGTTTCCGATCACCCGTCGCAGCGGAGGGTCGACGCCTTCCGCACTGCTTACCGCCGCCGGCGCGGCGACCGAACTGCGTCCCGGCGTGTACGTGTTCGGCGACGCTCAGCAGCTCGAACTCGAGCGTTGCGCGGTCGAGGACATCGCTTTGACAATCGCCGCCACGGTGGTCAGCCGGCAGCACACCGCGCACGGCCCGCGCCGGATCGTCCTCGATTCGGGGAGCAAGATCCTGGGCAGTGACCGACCGGCCTGGACACGAGGGTTCGGCCGACTGATCGATCACCTCGACGCGGACATCACCGCATTGTCCGAACACCACGCCACCGTGGTGTGGCCCGGCGACGCGCCGCTGCCGAGAATCGGGGAACGCCTGCGCGTGATTCCCAATCATGTCTGCATCACCATGAACCTCGTCGACGACGTCACGGTCGTGGACAACGGCACGGTGGTCGACCGCTGGAAGGTCGCCGCCCGGGGCAAGAACAACTGATCTCGGACGACGTGTCGAACGAGCGGTGAGGCCGCTCAGGAATGCAGGCTGACAGGATGCCGGTCGCAGCCCTCCAAGGTGGCATTCGCCAATTCGGTGACGACATCGCCGACGTCTCGACGCGGGCGGAAGGCCTCGAGTTGGCGACACGCGCCGTTGCCGCGGCTGAGCACCGCTCGGATGCCGCTGATGACGAAGTCGCGGTCGCCCAACTCCTCGAGTGCCGGCCCGATGTGATCGACGAGTTCCGCGAGTAGCGCTCGAGCCGGGACGACGCTGCCGTTCACGGGGTGGACGGCGTTGCCGTTGATACCGGTGCGCGCGGCCTTCCAATACGCCGCGCGCAGCAGCTCGGGCTGGACCGGCGGTCCGGTGATCCCTTGCTCCAAGGACATTCGCGCGGTCATGACCGTGGCGCGCAGCAGGGTGGCGAGCAGGGCGGTCTCCTCGACCGTGGCGGGGATGTCACTGACCCGGATCTCGACGGTCGGATATTTCATGGACGGACGGATGTCCCAATACACCATCGTTTCGTCGAGAATGCTGCCGCTGGAAACCAGCATGGAGACCATGGCGTCGTACTCCGCGGTCGACGCGAAATAGGGTGGCGGTCCCGCGCTGGGCCAGCGTTGCCACAGGATGTTCCGCCAACTGGCGAACCCGCTGTCGACGCCGCGGTAGATCGCGGAATTCGCGGTCAGTGCGAGGAACAACGGCAGCCAGGGCCTTACATGATTGCTGACCTGGACGGCGGTTTCCTTGTCCGGAATCGCGACGTGCACGTGGCAGCCGCACAGCCCTTGCTCGTGCGCGAGCAAGCCGAAGTCGGCGGCGATGCGGCGATAGCGTGGCGTGTCGGTCACCGGGAATTCGTGCGGCACCGTCGGTGGAATCGCCACCGCGAGCAGCCTGGTGTCGTGTTGCTCGGCGCAGGCCGCCACACCGACGCGCAGATCCCGCAATTCCTGAATCAACTCGGCGGTGCTGGAATGCACGCGGGTATTCGTCTCCACCTGGCATCGGGTGAGTTCCAGTTTCAGGCTGATCCCGCATTCGGCAGCGGTTCGGGCCACCTCGGCGTTCTTCGCGGCGGGTGCACCGGTGGCGCCGTCCACGAGGAGGAACTCCTCCTCGACTCCGACAGTCGACTGGGCCGCGTCCATTGCCATGAGCCTACTCGCGGGCTATCCGCTCACGACCGAGTTGTCGCTGACCGACACCACCGATTCGACGAACGGGAACGATGCGACATGGCCTGCGGCATCCGCTGCGATGTCGATCACGAGCGGGCCGGGATAGGCGCCGTAGACGACCATCCCGCCCAGCGCCTTGAGCCACTGCTGAAAATTCGTGGCCTCGTCGCCGGTTGCGGGATACGACTCGCGGAATTGCACTCGGTAAACACCGTCATCGACCATGGCAGCCTCCTGAACGAATGTTGATCGGACCAGCGCTGGCGAATTGCCCCCTTCCCAGCTTGTCACACCGTCTCCATTTCGCGCCGCAGGCGACATAGAAGAACCCGGCCCCCCTCATTGGGGCCGGGTTCTTCGGAATGGTCGTTACTCCGTGTCAGTACGCCGAGTCGACGTTGTCCATCGAGCCGTAGCGCGAGGCCGCGTAGTTGCAGGCGGCGGTGATGTTGGCGACCGGATCCCAGATGTCCCAGGAGGTGCCGTCGACGTGGTAGGCCTGGAAGGTCGGGTCGATGACCTGGAGCAGACCCTTGGACGGGATGCCGGCGGCGGCGTTGGAGTCGTAGAGGTTGATCGCGCCGGGGTCGCCGCCCGATTCCCGCATGATGTTGCGGTGGATGCCGTCATAGCTGCCCGGAATGCCGTGCGCGGCCATCACGGCCATCGCCTCGCGGATCCAGCCGTCGAGGTCCGAACCGGCGGCCGCGGTCGGCGCGATCTTCGTGGCCGCAACGCTGACGGCCGCAGGCAGGGTCTTTGCCGACGAGTCCGGGACGAGGGCCGATGCCTGAGCGGTCGCCACGATCGACAGTGATGCGGCGGCCAGGGCGCAGGCGGCGAGACGGCGGGCGGTCCGGGACTGGGGGCGAGATCCGGTAGCCATGGAGCTTCTCCTAAGGATTTTCGGTGCCGGCGTTCGCTCGGCGGTGAAACCAGCTTCGGGCCGGGGCATACCTGCGCACGACGGCCGATCTACCCGGGACATACCTATTTCCGCCGTCCACGCGTGGGAGGGATATTCTGTGGCTAGAGCGTGCTGCCGGCGATTTGCGAGTTACCGATGGTCGAAGCTGATTCATTCGAAGCGCAGCGTGATGCCGGTTTCGACGTCGTCACGGAATTGAGCGCTGCCGGTTTCGAAGGCGCGCAGGAGATCGGCCGGGGCGGTCTCGGGATCGTCTACCGATGTACGCAGGTCGCCGCGGACCGCGATGTGGCGGTGAAGGTCCTCACCGGTGACGTGGAAGAGGTCCGTGACCAGTTCTTTCGCGAGCAGCGGGCGATGGGGCGCCTCACCGGGCATCCGAACATCGTGAGCATGCTCGAGGTCGGCGAGACCGCCGGCGGTCGTCCCTACCTGGTTATGCCGTATTTTCCGCGTGGCTCGCTGGGGGAGCGGCTGCAGGCCGACGGTCCGCTGTCGTTGTCGGACACCCTGCACATCGGGGTGCGGATCGCGGGGGCGCTGGAATCCGCGCATCGCGCGGGTGTCGTGCACCGCGATATCCGGCCCGCGAACATCCTGCTCACCGATTACGACGAGCCGGCGTTGACCGACTTCGGTATCGCCGACGTGTCCAGCTCGCCGGCCGTCACCGCGCCCGAGGTGCTCGACGGACAGGCCCCCAGCCGCGGTTCGGACGTCTATGGGCTCGGGGCCACCCTGCTGTGCGCCCTCACCCGCGATGTCGCGTTCGAGGGCCGCATCGGTCGGCAGCCGGTGACGCAGCTCGTGCGCATCACCACCCCCGAGCATCCCGATGCCTGTGAGATCGGTATCCCCTGGGATATCCGTGCGGTGATCGACGCGGCGATGTCTCACGACCCGCGCGACCGTCCCACCGCGGCGGTCCTGGGCGAGCGACTGCGCCGAATACAGCTCGAGCGTGGTTTCGTGGTCGACGACATGGCGGTGCGCGAGGAACCGGGCTCGGAATCCGAATTGTTCGCGGTTTCCGAACGGCCGGTGCCACAAGGAGTTCCGCGCATCCACAGCGAAGCCTTGCACGAGGGGACCGGGAATCTGCCGCTCGAGCTGTCCACCTTCGTCGATCGACGGACCCAGTTGTCGGAGGTCGGCAATCTGCTGCCGGGGTCGCGTCTGGTGACGCTGACCGGGATCGGCGGGGTCGGAAAGTCCAGGCTCGCACAGCGAGTCGCGCACAAGGCGCGGTCGAAATTCCCGAACGGGGCGTGGCTGGTCGAGCTGGGGGAGTTGCGCGACGACGCGTTGCTGCCCGACGTGGTGGCCGCGGTGCTCGGGCTACGGAGCCAGGGCGTCATTTCCGTGCTCGACACGTTGGTGGAGGCGCTGGCGCCCTACGATCTGCTGCTGGTGCTCGACAATTGTGAGCACGTGATCGACGCGGCCGCGAAGCTGTCGGAGGCGCTGCTGCGGGCCTGCCCGAATGTACGGATTCTGGCCACCAGCCGGGAGGCGCTGGGGATCGGCGGGGAAACCGTGTATCCGTTGCAGCCGTTGGGGATTCCCGATTCGAGCAATGACCGGGGGTCGGGCCATTCGCATGCGGTCGCGCTGTTCGTCGAACGGGCCGCCGCGGCGGTGCCGGGCTTCGAGATGACCGACGCGAATCAGCGCGCCATCGCCGAGATCTGTTCCAGGCTGGACGGTTTGCCGTTGGCGATCGAACTGGCCGCGGCGCGCCTGCGCACGATGTCGGTCGAGCAGATCCAGACCCGGCTCAGCGACCGGTATGCCCTGTTGACCCGGGGTGGCCGGGGCACGCCGAAGCGGCAGCAGACGCTGCGGTATTCGATCAGCTGGAGCTATGACCTGTGCACGCCCGACGAGAAGCGGCTGTGGGCCGACCTTTCCGTGTTCACCGGTGGCTTCGAACTCGACGCGGTCGAGCAGGTGTGCGCTGGTGACGTGCCCGAGTCCCTGGTCCTGGATACGTTGTCGGCGCTGGTGGACAAATCGATCCTGGTCCGGCAGGGGACCGATGGGGCGGTGCGGTTCCGGATGCTCGAGACGGTGCAGGAATTCGGCCGGGAGAAGGCCGAGGAGTCCGGGCGGCGCGCGGATCTGGATCGGCGGCATCGGGACTGGTGTGCACGATTGATCCGCGGGGCCGACTCGGAGATGATCGGTCCGCATCAACTGGATTGGGTATCGCGGCTGGAGCGGGAACTGCCGAATCTTCGAAAGGCGTTGGAGTTCAGCCTGTCCGAGGACGATGAGAGCGCGCTCGGGATGGCTACCAACCTGTACCTGTTCTGGGGTTTGCGCGGCCGACTGCATGAGGGCTATCGCTGGTATGAACGCGCGCTGGGCCATTCGCCCGCCAGCCGGACCACCGATCGCGCCAGGGCGCTCTTCGCGGCCGGCACGATCGTGGGTTTGACCGGCGACCTGGCAACCGCGAACAACCGGTTCGCGGAGCTCCGCGCACTCGCCGAGCAGACGGAGGAGCCGCTGGTCGGGGCCTTGGTCAAGCACGTCGACGCGAATGCGTTGATAGCCCTCGGCAAAGTCGGCGAGTCCGACGCGGCCGCCCTGCTGACCGACGCGGTCCGCACCTACGAGGCGTACGGTGACATCGGCATGCAGTTGGATGCCCAGCTCTCCCTCGGCTGGGCCTACGCCCTCGGGGGCGATTTCCCCCGGGCCGTCGCCTGCCACGAGAAGACGCTCGCCATGACGGCCACCTCCGGCGAATCGATCTATCGCTCATGGGCTCTGTTCGCCGCGGGCTTCGCCGTCTGGCGAGCCGGCGACGCGGAACGAGCTAAGCGCCTGCTGGAGGACGGCGTCCGATTGTCCGCCCTGATAGCCGAGCCCCTGGTCGCCGCCGGCTGCCTGGAGACCCTGGCCTGGATCGCCTCCGACCGCAACGAACCCCGCCGCGCCGCCGTCCTCATGGGCGCCGCGGACAAGCTGGGCCGCCTCGCCGGCACCGCCACCCTCATGGTCCGCGACCTGCTGACCTACCGCTCCGACTGCATGCGCACCAGCCGCGACGCCCTCGGCCCCCGAGCCTTCGACCGAGCCCGCCAGGAGGGCGCCGCGATGAGCCTCGACTCCGCCGTGCGCCTAGCCCTCGACGAACCCGCCCCCGCAACCGAATCCGCGCCCCCGATCTTGACGAAACGCGAACGGCAGGTCGCCGACCTGGTAGCGGAAGGCCTGACCAACAGAGCGATCGCCACCCGCCTGGTCATCTCCCAACGCACCGCTCAAGGCCACGTCGAACACATCCTGGTCAAGCTCGGCTTCACCTCCCGTGCCCAGATAGCGGCCTGGGTCACAGAACATTCCACCGAAAGCTCTGGCTGACAGGCGGGTCAGTCCCCGCTCGACGTCAGTTGTCGATGGGTACCACCCAGCGCCGCAGGGCGTCGATCGTGGTTTCCGGTGAGGTGTTGAAGCACAACCGGATTCCGGGCGCTTGCTCGATGAGCAGATTGACCAGACGCTCGAACAGCAGGGTATGTTCAGCGGCCATCCGGACACCCGCCCCGATCATGGCAACCCGAAAGGTGCGCCCCTCGAGGCGGCCGCGCAGCTCTTCCTCAGCGGCATCGGGATCCGCGGGCAGCCGACAAGCGACCAGATCGAACCCCGCAGTCCGCAACGCGGCTTCCCCCGCGTCGATGCGCGCGGTCAACGTTGCCTCATCGAGCTGCGGATAGTTGCTGTAATCGACTTCGCTGGGATGCAGTCCGATCGACAGCACGGTCGCATCGCTCTGGTCGGTCTGGCTCATGGTGTCCTTCGTGCCGGTCGAGATCATGGACGGTGTCGCTTCCAGCATCCCCAGGATGGAGCGATCACGCCAGGATCAGGGCACCAGGACGGCCGCACCTGCGAATTGTCCGTGTGCCAGATCCCGTAGGGCGCAGTCTGCTTCCGCGAGCGGGTACGGGTGCACCGTGACATGCAGACGATGCGTGGTTGCGAAGGTGAGGAATTCGCGGGAATCGTGGCGGGTGTTTGCGGTGACCGAGCGGATCTCGCGTTCCTGGAACAGATGTCGCTGGTAGTTCAGGGGTGGGATGTCGGAGAGGTGGATGCCTGCGATGGAGAGCACGCCGCCGCGGTCCAGCGCCGCCATGGCGGGTAGCACCAGGTCGCCGACCGGGGCGAAGAGGATCGCTGAATCCAGCTGTACCGGAGGCGGTTCCGCTGCGCCTTGGGCGGAGGACGCGCCGAGTTCGAGGGCGAGGCGCTGGGCTTCGACGTCGCGGGTCATCACGTGGACTTCCGCGCCCTCGGCGAGGGCAACCTGCGCCGCGAGGTGCGCGCTGCCGCCGAAGCCGTAGATCCCCAGCCGGCCGCCCGGGGGGAGCGCGGCACGGCGTAGTGCCCGATAGCCGATGATCCCGGCGCACAGCAGGGGAGCCAGCTCGGTGTCGTCGTAGTTCGCGGGCAACGGCAGCGCGTAGGCGGCCGGGACCACCGCGAACTCGGCGTATCCGCCGTCGGCGTCCCAGCCGGTGTATTGCGAACGTGGACAGAGATTCTCGGCTCCGCGTAGACAGAATCGGCATTCTCCGCAGGTGTGGCGCAACCATGCGATCCCCACACGGTCACCGGTGGCGAACTCGGTTCCGGTGTCGGGGCCCAGCGCGGTCACCACGCCGACCACTTCGTGTCCGGGCACTACGCCGGGGCGATGTACCGGCAGGTCGCCCTCGGCGACGTGCAGGTCCGTCCGGCACACCCCGCATGCGAGTACCCGCACCAGCAGCTCGCCGGGGCCGGGTTGCGGCACCTCGACGCGCTCCATGGCCAGCGGCCGGTTGTCGATCGGCCCCGGCTTCGTCACCCGCCACGCACGCATCGAACCCATCGAACACTCCCTTCGCCGTCGCCTGGAAGCACATCCATTGTGAACGTTGCGCCGGGAGCGCCTTCCGGTCGCCCCCGGCTGGTCCAGCGGCCCGTGGATCGTTCGGACAGCCGGACCGGAAACGGCTCGATTGCGGACTAGCCCGCTTTCACGTTGCGCATGGTGACCAAGGCGGTGGCGCAGTGGGTTTCGGTGTCGTTCTCGACGGCGTAGAGGTCGGCGGCGGCGGTGGTGATGAGGGCTCCCGGCTTCAGGACTCGGCCTCGGGCGATGACGTGGGTGCCCTTGGCGGGGGCGAGGATTTTGACCGTGTAGTCGATGGTCATGTTGATCCAGCCGGGGTGGAGGAGGGTGCCGGCGGCCGAGCCTGCGGCGAAGTCGGCGAGGGAGCCGAGGACGCCGCCCTGGAAGTAGCCGTTGTGCTGGGTGAGTTCGGGGCGGTGGAGCTGGTGGAGGTCGGCTTCGCCGGGGGCTACCCGGGCGAATTCGAAGCCGAGGTGTTTCGCGGCGGGCATGCTGAGGACCACGGCGGGGACGAGGGTCGCGTAGTCGGGGTTGGGGGCTTCCCAGTTCTGCATGTCAGCTCCTGTGGGGTTCGGTGAGGTTCGCGGTCGGGGGCGACCACGGGGTGAATTCGTTCGCCAGGTAGCGGGTTCGGGCGGCGGAACGGCGGATCTTGCCGCTGCTGGTGCGCTGGACCTGGCCGGGGGCGGTGAGGACGACCGCGGCGGGGGCTATGCCGTGTTCGGTGAGGATGGCGGCTTTGACGGCGGCGATCAAGTCTGCGGGGTCCGCGGGGTCGGGGTGGCGGATCTCGTGGACGATCACCAGCTGCTCGCCGTCGCATCCGGGGACGGAGAACGCGGCGCAGACGCCGGAGGCCAGGATCGGGTGGGCGGATCGGACGGCCTGTTCGAGGTCCTGAGGGTAGTAGTTGCGGCCGCGAATGATGATGATGTCCTTGGAGCGGCCGACCACATAGAGTTCACCGTCCACCAGCAGGCCCAGGTCGCCGGTCCGCAGGAAACCGTCGTCGACGCCGAAGGTCCGGGCGGTGGCTTCGGGATTGCGCCAATAGCCCGCGGCGACGTGGCCGCCCGATACCCGGATCTCGCCGATACGGTCCGGTGCGCAGGGCTCACCGGTACCAGGGTCGATGATCCGGACGTCTTCGTCGGCCAAGACGCGGCCGGAACTCACCAGGGTCCTGGTCCGCCCACCGGTGGACGGGACGAAGCGGCGCTCCTCGAGGGCCGTCGAGTCCGCGTCGAGGAATCGTGGCCCGCTGCCGGGGACGCTGCCCGTGACCAGGAGTGTCGCTTCAGCCAGCCCGTAGCACGGGTACCATGCGCCGCGGTCGAAGCCGTAGGGGGCGAAGGCTTTCTCGAAGCGTTGCAGCGTGTCTGCGCGCAGCGGCTCGGCGCCGTTGAAGGCGACCCGCCAGCTGCTCAGGTCCAGATCGAGTTCGGCCGCCCCCGCGGCCCGGGCGACGCAGGCGTCGAAGGCGAAATTGGGTCCGCCGCTGGTGTGCGCCCGGTATCGGGAGATGACCGAGAGCCACAGCAGCGGCCGGCGGATGAACGCCGACGGCGACATGAGGACGCTGGTCGTGCCGATGTAGAGGGGTTGCAGGACATTGCCGATCAGGCCCTGGTCGTGGAAGAACGGCGCCCACCCGACCACGGTGCAGTCGCGATCGTGGCCGAAGCCGCGCCGGATCATCTCCTCGTTGGCGACCAGATTCCCGTGGGTGACCATCACGCCCTTGGGGGCCGCGGTGGAACCGGAGGTGTACTGCAGGAACGCCACATCGGCGCCGGATCGGAGCACCGGTTCGAATCCGGTTGCCGCCGTGGTGATCCGGTCGGCGGCGAGCCAGTGCGCGCCGGGGCACAGCGGTTCCAGCGCGGCCTGCAACGGCTCCAGGAACAGGTCGAGGGTCAGCACCGCGGCGGGCTCGCAGTCCCGCACGATGGACAGGGTCGCGTCCTGGATCCGGTCGCGCCGCGGCGGATTCAACGGCACCGCGAGAACACCCGCGTACAGGCAGCCGAAATAGGCGACGATGAACTCCGGGCATTGGGGGAAGATCAGCAGCGCGCGATCACCCGGCGCGCCGCGCTCGGCGAGTTCCGCGGCCACCGCGAGCGACCGGGCGTGCAGCTCGCCATAGGTGATGACCGCGGATTCCGCGCCGCGGTCGTCGAGGAAGATGTAGGCGGTGCGGTCCGGTTCGGTGGCGGCCCGCCGCTGCAGGATCTCGGGCAGCAGTGTCGGTTGCGGCATTTCGATTCCCTACCGTGCACCCTGGACCGCCACCGGCAGGTGTGCGAGTCCTCGGACGATGAAACTGTGTTCCTGCCAAGCAAATTCGTCGCCTAGCGGTGTCAGGTCGAGTTCACGCAATCCCGTGAAGGCTTCCTCCGCCAGCAGTTCGGCGAGCTGCCCGCCCAGGCAGCCGTGCAATCCGTGCCCGAAGGCCAGATGGCCACTCCCGCCGCGGATCAGATCGAAGTCGTCGGGCCGCTCGAACACCTCGGGATCCCGGTTCGCCGCACCCAGGCACACCATCACCTGATCGCCCGCCCGGATGATCTCCCCGCCCACCTCGACGTCCTTGGTGGCCAGCCGCTTGGTGAGTTGCAGCGGGCTGTCGTAGCGAAGCGCTTCGGTCACGGCGGTTTTCACCGTCGCGGTGCCGTCGCGCAGCAGCCGCGCCTGGTCCGGATGCCGGATGAGCGCCAGCGTGCCGTTGCCGATCAACGATTTGGTGGTCTCGTTGCCCGCGACGAAGGACATGATGCCCACGAAGATCAGTTCCTCGTCGCTGAGCGCGTCGCCACCGGCGGTGCGGGTGGCGAGCAGCCGGCTGATCAGGTCGTCGCCGGGCTCGCGCCGCCGCTGCTCCAGCACCTCGCCGAGCGCGTGCGCGAACTCCTCCACGACGTCGCGCACGCGAATGAAGTCGGCCTCCTGCATCAGGCCCGGCTCCAGCAGGAATCGAATGTCGTGGGTCCAGGGCCCGACTTGCTCGCGCAGGTCCGCGGGCAGCGCCATCCATTCGCACAGCACCGACACCGGCAGGGGAGCGGCGAGATCGGTGACCACATCCAGCTCGCCCCGCGACACAGCGAGGCCGAGCCGGCGCGCGGTGAACTCGCGCGCCACCGGCCGCAGCTCCTCCACGGCCGCCGCGGTGAAGACTCGATTCACCAGTCCGCGCAGGCGCGCATGGTCGGGATTATCGGTGAACACCAGCGATTTCCGACCCAGCCGAGCAATACGATCCACGTCGGTCTGCCCGAGCCGCTGCGCCTGTTCGGCGACCAGCTGCGGGATCAGTCCGGCGCTGAAGCTGCGGTCGGTGAGCACCGCCCGCACATCCTCGTGCCGGGTCAGCACCCACATGCCGAGTGTCTTGTGCACCGGCCGCTGCTCGCGCAGCGCGCGGTACATCGGGTAGGGGTCGCGCCGGAATTCGGCGCTGAACGGGTTGAATCGGGTACGGGCCCCCGAGGCCTGCCCGGTCATGCGGATTCCCCTCCCTCGCCGAAGAATCCGTCCGGATACGGTCGCATCACCAGCCGCAGCAGGGTGAGCTTCCCCATCCGGAATCCCATGGCCGACAGTGTCAGATAACGCAGGTAGCGGGCCACGACTTCGGGGCCGACGAGCTCGGTGGCCGCCGCCCGTTCGGTGCGCAGTCGCCGCGCCCATTCGGCGCAGGTCCACGCGTAGTCGAGACGGCCGGTGGTGACCGCGGTGATCTCGAACAGACCCTCCGCGGCCGCCGCGATCTCGGCGAGGGTGGGCAGCTCGGCGTCGGGGAAGATGTTCTGCTGCATGAAGGGATCGGCCTGGGCGGCGGTCATGTTCGCGTAGGCGATGGTCTGCAGCGAGAGCGCGCCGGTCGGATTCAGCCATTGCCGGCAGCGGGTGAAGAACTCGCGGTACACCCGGATCTTCTGTTCGGCCGGGTCGTCGGGCCGGGCGAAGTGCTCGAACGCACCGATGCTGATGATCCCGTCGAAGGTCGTGTCCGGCCGGTAGTTCAGCCAGTCCTCGACCCGTACCTCGACACCGGGATACTCCTGTGCGCGAACGTAGTCGGCCTGCTCGTCGCTCAAGGTCAGGCCGACCGATCGGCTCACGCCCCGCGACTGCGAGAGCTCGCGCAGGATCGCGCCCCACCCGCACCCGATGTCGAGGACGGCGCCGGCGGTGCGGGCGTCGACGGCGTCGAGGTGATGGCGAAGCTTGTTGGCCTGCGCGACTTCCAAGGTGTCGCCCGGCGTCTCCCGTAGCGCACAGGAGTAGCTGAGCGACGAGTCGAGCCAGAGCCGATAGAAGTCGTTGCCGACGTCGTAGTGGTGGCGAATGGCGGCGGCCGCGGCGTCGGACCGTTCGGTCACGGTCCGACGACTGTCGAGCGTGGCCATCGGTCAGGCCACGTCCGCGCTGACCTGCTGGTGCAGGTAGGCGGCGACCGCCTCGAGGGTCGGATGCCGGAACAGATCTTCCGGGGAGATGTCGACCCCGTAGCGTTCCTCGACCTCGATCAGCAGTGCGACCGCGAGCGCGGAGTCGACGCCGAGCCGGTCGAAATCGGCGGCGGGGTCGATCGCGTCGGCCGGCACTTCCAGCTGACCGGCCAGGTACTCCTGGCACCAGGTGACGATGTCGGCGATGCTCGTCGGGCGGGTATCCATCGTATGCCCCTCTCAGGCAATGCGTTTGGCGGAGATGCGTGCCCGCGAAGGCACTTTGAGGTCCCAGGCCAGGCCCGTCGCGGCGAGCGCGCGGATCAGCCAGTAGCCGGGGTCGAGCCGATACCAGTCCAGCCCGAAGGACGGCGATTCCGGGAAGGCGTGGTGATTGTTGTGCCACGATTCGCCCAGCGTCACCAGCGCGAAGATGCCGCCGTTGTGGCTGTTCTCGCGGGATTCGTAGGGCTTGGTGCCGAACATGTGCAGGAACGAATTGATCGCCCACACAATGTGTTCGAGGATGAAGATGCGGGCCAGCCCGCCCCACAGCAGTCCGCTGACCGCGCCGGTCCAGCTCATGGTGACCAGCCCGCCGATCACGGTGGGGATTAGCAGCCCGAGCGCGACCCACCAGTAGTACAGCCGGGCCACGCGCACCAACCGGCGATCCTTGATGAGATCGGGGGCGTAATGCACGATGTTGGGGTATTCGTGGCGGCGCATCCACAGGAAGTGCGAATGCGCCAGTCCGCGTACCGCTCCGGTGAATCCGCTGCCGGACAGGTTGGGGGAGTGTGGATCTCCCTCACGGTCACTGCATTCGTGGTGGCGGCGGTGCAGCGCCACCCACGAGATCACTCCGCCCTGACCGGCCATCGACCCCAGCACGGCGAGCGTCACGGCGACCGCGGGGGCCGCGGTGAAGGTGCGGTGGGTGAACAGCCGGTGGTAGCCGACGGTGATCCCGAGGCCGGTGAGCAGCCACATCGAGAACAGCAGGGCGAATTCCAGCAGGCCGAAGGGCCGGATCCACAGGAATGCCACGGCCGCCGCGGTTCCGGCGATAGGAAGAACGTCGAACAGCAGGAAATGCCGACGCTGGAGGCGATGGATGTAGGGATTGCTGATCGTCTTCTTGCGCGGCTCGGGTGTCCCGGTCGCGGCGCTCGAGGTGGTGGCCATGAGCCGATCCGTTCTTCCTATCGCGGTGGAAACTACTTGGCGGCCGCGAACGGCGAGTTGATGGTGGTGAAGTACTGGCCCGCCGCGAGAATCGCGACCGGCGCGGTGACCAGCAGCTGACCGGCGAGGGTGCCCAGGAAGCCGACGACGCTCATCCCGGCGATGCAGCCGGCGATGGCGCCGGGCACCGCGCCGAACATGGCCGACAGCGCGCCGGTGAGGACCGCGCCGCCCGCGCCGCCGAGCAGGCAGCCCACGCCCGCGCCGGCCATGCCGCCCACCAGGGTGCCGATGGTGGCGCCGGTGCTGATGGTGGTGACCATGCGGTTCCAGGCGGCCTGCTCGCGCTCGTACTGGCTCTTCCACGGAGCCTGGTCCTCGTACGGGAGGGCGACCGGCTGGTACGTGGCGTGCTCGGCGTCGAACTGGGGGGTCAGGACCGCGGTGCGGTCGGTGATCTCGGCGGCGATCGGGAAGACGTAATCGTCGACCCGGAAGGACAATTCGGCGCCGCCGATCAGCTTGCCGGCCACGTCCTTGATCTTGAAGACGCCGTCCTCGACGGCCAGCGAACCGGCGTCGGTCCGGATGGTCATCGACTTGTCGGTGGTGGTGGCGGCGTAGTTGACGGCGGCCTCCTCCGCGTGCGCGGTGGGGGCGGCGGAGACGGCCAATGCGGCGGCGAGCACGGTCGTCGCAGCGGTTTTCCTCATCGGTTTTCTTTCTTCTCGGGTGGTGACGGGGGGTCTGAGGCGGTCAGAGGTCCAGGACCAGGACCTCGGATCGGGCACGGGAGACGCAGAGCATCATGGTGTTGCCGCGCGCGCGTTCCGCGGCGGTGAGGATCTCGTCGCGGTGGTCGATCTCGCCGCTGAGGACGGTGGTTTCGCAACTGCCGCAGGTGCCTTCGCGGCAGGAGGTGACGATGTCCACCCCGGCCGCTTCGAGGACATCGGCGATCGAACGCCGGGCCTCGATGCGATAGGTGGCGCCGGTGCTGTCCAGACGCACCTCGAAGGGCCGGTTCACCGTGTCGGCGGCGGCCGGGCGGGCGGCGAAACGCTCGGTGCGGATGGTCATTTCGCGGGCGGCGGCCTGCTGTTCGATCGCGGCCAGCATGGGTTCGGGGCCGCAGCAATAGATTTCGGCCTGCGCGGCCTCGTCGAGGATGCGGGGCAGCGGCAGCAGCCCGTCGACGTCCTGCGGCACGAGCGTGACTTCCGGGTGGCGTGCGGCGAGCTCATCGGCGAAGGCCATGTGGGCCCGGCTGCGAGCGCCGTAGTACAGCCGCCACGCAGCGCCGGCGGCTGCAGCGGCCGCGATCATGGGCAGGATCGGGGTGATACCGATCCCGCCGGCGATGAACACATACGAGGGTTGTGGCGTCAGCTCGAAGTTGTTGCGGGGCAGCGAAACCCGGAGTTCCGTCCCCGGCAACGCGGTGCGGTGCAGGTGATCCGAACCGCCGCGTCCGTCCCGCTCGTGCAGGATCGCGATCCGCCAGTGTCGGTCGTCGCCGGGATCGCCGCACAACGAGTACTGCCGCACTCCGGCGTCACCGGCGCGCACATCGATGTGCGCACCCGGCGACCACGCCGGGAGCGGGCTGTCGTCGGTAGTCGCGAGTTCCAGCGAGAAGACATCGTCGGCCTCGTCACGGCGGCGGACCACTCGCACGGGAAATTCGGTCATGTCCGGCCCCTGTCGAATATCGAAACCCGGTCGTCGTCGCCACAACCCTCACCGAGGTTCGGCCGCCGCGCAGGGTTGCTACGTCGACTCGATTCGTCCGATTGGCGTTCACTATCGCCACGGTTCCGCGGCCCGGATCTGTCCCAGACTGACCCCGTGACTTGTATGCCGACAGTGGTCGACCAGGCCTGAAGGAGCAGTGGTGGCGCGGTTATACCTGGATGCGATCTCCAAGCGATTCGCGGGGACCGATGCGGTGCGGGCGGTGACGCTGGATATCGCCGACGGGGAGTTCCTGGTCCTGCTCGGGCCGAGCGGATGCGGGAAGTCGACGCTGTTGCGGTTGATCGCCGGCCTGGAGGAGCCTACCGAGGGCCGAATCCTGCTGGACGGCACCGACATCTCCGATGAGCCGCCGCAGCGCCGCGACCTGGCGATGGTGTTCCAGAGCTATGCGCTCTACCCGCATCTGACGGTGGAGAAGAACATCGGATTCCCGCTGCGTTCGCGGCGGCAGCCGCAGCGCACCATCGCCGCGCGGGTCGCCGAGGTCGCGGGCGTGCTGGGTCTGCGGGAGCTGCTGGATCGGCGCCCGGCCGCGCTGTCGGGCGGCCAGCGGCAGCGAGTCGCCTTGGCCCGCGCCATGGTTCGCGACCCGGGGGCCTTCCTGATGGACGAGCCGCTGTCGAATCTGGACGCCAAACTGCGCAGCGCCACCCGCGCTGAACTGATCGCCCTGCACCGGCGGCTGGGCGCGACGTTCGTCTACGTCACCCACGACCAGGTCGAGGCGATGACCATGGCGACCCGGATCGCGCTGCTCAACGGCGGCCGGATCGAACAGGTCGGCACGCCCGAGGAGCTCTACGACCGCCCCCGCTCCACCTTCGTGGCCGGGTTCCTGGGCTCCCCGCCGATGAACCTGATCGACGCCGAGGTGCGCCCGCACATCGACGGGCTGCGGGTCACCGCCGAGGGCATCGACGCGGCGCTCGGCATCGATGCCGAGGAGGCGATCGACAGCGCCATCTCCACCCGCGTCATCGTCGGCATCCGCCCCGAACGGCTGCGAATCACCCGCGATATCAGCGCGATTCGCGGCCAGGTGACGATGGTGGAGAACCTGGGCAGCGAGGAGCTGATCCACGTCCAGGTCGGCGACACCGTGCCGGGCGAGGCGAATCGTCCCGTGGTCGCCCGGGCCCCGCGCCCGGCCGGGGTCCGGGTCGGCGAAGCCATCGGTTTCGCGGTCGACCCGGCCGACATCCACCTCTTCGACCCGGCCACCGGCCTGCGCCTGACCTGGCAGCAGCCGAGCTCGGACGCCCCGCTCGCCGCGGATGCCGCCACCGCCGTTCCCGTCCCCTGATTTTCACCCCCTGATGAGGAGAAACACCGTGAAACGCACCGTGCCCCTGCTGGGCCTGGTGACCACCGCCCTGGTCGCGCTCACCGCCTGCGGCCTCGGCGCCACCGGCGAGACCGAGTCCACCACCACCGCCGCGAAGATCCCCGATCTGGCTCCGGGCCAGCAGGTCTCGATCGTCTTCGAGTCCTACAACTACGGCCTGGCCGGCGCCTGGACCGACACCTTCAACGCCCTGATCGCCCAGTTCGGCGCCGAACACCCGAACATCAAGGTGACCGCGCAGAAGCCGCAGGGCAACAGCCCCAACCCGACCACGGACACCATCTCCAGCATTCAGAGCCAGATCGTGGCGGGCAGCCCGCCCGATGTCGCCCAGCTCGGTTTCAGCGACCTGGATTTCACCATCCACCAGCTCGGCGCCAAGCCGCTGGACACCCTGGTGGGTAAGCAGGAGGTGCAGCGCAATTTCGACGGCGCGCGCTACCCCTTCGCGCCCAAGGCCCGCACCCTCAGCGATTGGGACGGCCACACCTACGGCGTCCCGTTCGTGCTGTCCACGCCCGTTCTCTATTACAACGCTTCGCTGTTCGAGCAGGCGGGCCTGAATCCGGCCACGCCGCCGACCACCTGGGCGCAGGTCGCCGAGGCCGGCAAGGCGATCGCCGAGCACACCGGCAAGGGCGGGGTCTACATCGACTGCCTCACCAAGTCCGCCAAGGACTGGTGCTTCCAGTCGATGGTGCGCTCCAACGGCGGCCGCGTGATCTCCGAGGATCGCGCCAAGCTGGCCTACGCCGATCAGCCCGTGGTCGAGGTGGCCAAGATGGGGCAGCAGCTGGTCGCCACCGGCGCCATGCCCAAGCTGGACCAGAAGCAGGGCTACGAGGCCTTCGCCCGCGGTGAGATCGGCATGATCCTGGAGTCCAGCGCCATCCAGGGCACCTTCATGACCGGCGCGAAGGGCAAGTGGGACCTGCGGTCGGCGGCCATGCCCAGCTTCGACGGCAAGTCCACCATTCCCACCAATTCCGGTGCGGGACTGCACATCCTGTCCAACGATCCGGCCAAGCAGCGCGCCGCCTGGGAGCTGATCACCTTCCTCACCAGCGAGGCCGCGTACACCAAGATCTCCCAGGGCATCGGCTACCTGCCGCTGCGCACCGGCCTGCTCGAGGACGCCAACGGCCTGGCCGCCTGGTCGAAGGCGAACCCGCTGCTGACCCCGAACGTGGCCCAGCTCGACCGCATGGAGCCGTGGATCTCGATGCCGGGCAACAGCTATCTGCAGATCCGCGACGGCATGATGGAGGCGGTCGAGTCCATCGTGTTCCAGGGCAAGGATCCGCAGTCCACGCTCACCGCGGCCCGTGAAGCCGGCGCGAAACTGCTTCCGTGATGTTCGTCCTGGAAGCGCCGCAGGAGAGCGGTACCGCTGTCCCCGAACAGGTTCCGGCGCGCCGCCCCGGGCGTCGCCGCCTCCTGCGGCGCGCCGTGCCCTACCTGTACCTGGCCCCCGCGCTGAGTCTGCTGGTGCTGTGGACCTATCGTCCGCTGGCGCAGGCCTTCGAACTGTCCACGCTGTCGTGGAACCTGTTGCCGACCTCACCGATGCGGTCGGTCGGCGCGGCGAATTACCAACGGCTGCTGGAGCTGCCGTCGTTCAGCGGTTCGATCTGGCGGACGGTGGTGCTGATCGTCGGGTTGCTGCCGTTCACGGTGCTGCTGCCGGTGCTGATCGCACTCGCCAGCCGGCGGGTGTCGGCCCGGGCCCGGACCGCCTACCAGGCGTTCGCGTTCGCGCCGTTCCTGGTGGCCCCGGTGGCGGCCGCGGCGGTGTGGCGCTGGCTGCTGCATCCGGGCTCGGGTGCGGTGGACCGGGTGCTGGGCACCGACCGGAACTGGGCGTACGACGCGAAAGCGGCGCCGTGGGTGATCATCGCCATCACCGGATGGCATCTGCTCGGCTTCGCCATGCTGGTGGTGTGGGCCGGATTGGCCGGCATCAGCACCGATTACGACGAGGCGGCCCGGGTCGACGGCGCCGGTCCGCGGCAGATCTGCCGCTGGATCACGCTGCCGTTGCTCTCGCCGACCCTGTTGTTCCTGGTGCTCACCACGGTCCTGCTCAGTCCCACGCTCACGTTCCCGCTCATCGACTCGATGACCCAGGGCGGTCCGGCGCAGGCCACCACCAATATCTATTACCTGCTCTGGGACTACGCGTTCCACAGCTTCGACGCCGGGCTCAGCGCCGCGGCGGGGGTCTTGCTGTTCGTCGGCTTCGGCGTCGTCGCGGGCGCACTGGTGTGGATCTCGGAAAAGGTGGCGTTCCATGATGATTGACCGTCTGCGCGTCCTGGGCAGCCACGTCCTGCTGATCGTCACCGCGGTGGTGTGCGTCTTCCCGATCTATTGGCTGTTCGCCACCGCGCTGCGCCGCCCCGAGGACGTGACCTCGCTGTCGCCGGTGCCGTGGCCGATGTCGCTGGCCAACTACGGCGACGCCGCGCACAAGGTGGACATCGCCGGCCTGGTCGCCAACACCTTCTTCGTGGCGGCCCTGTCGACGGCCGGGCAGCTGCTGGTCGCGCTGCTCGCGTCCTACGCGTTCGCCATGTACACCTTCCCGCTGCAGCGGGTGCTGTATCTGGCGTTCGTCGGCACCTGGCTGGTGCCGTTCCAGGTCACCATGCTGCCCAACTACATCCTGCTGAACCGGCTGGGCCTGGTGGATTCACTGGTGGGCGTGGTGTTCCCGACGTTGTGCTCGGCGCTGGCGCTGCTGTTGCTGCGCCAGCACATGTCGGCGTTCCCGAAGGAGCTGGTGGCCGCCGCCAAGATCGACGGCCGCTCCTCGTGGTCGATCCTGTGGACGGTGGTGGTGCCGAACCTGCGGCCCGCCCTGGCCGCGCTGACCATCGTGCTGTTCATCAATGCCTGGAACGAGTACTTCTGGCCCGCGGTGCTGTTGCGCCGCTCGAACAGCGTGCTGCAGTTGGGGTTGCGCAGCTTCATGGGCACCGAGGGCGAGCAGTGGGGGCCGATGATGGCGGTCGCCAGCCTGGCCTGCCTACCGGTGCTCGTGCTGTATCTGCTGTTGCAGCGCCAGATCGTCAACGCCTTCGTGCGCTCGGGACTGAAGTAACTCCCCGGCAATTCCTTTCGACCGTGTGATCCGGTCGCCCCCCTGTTGATTCGTGCGCGCTGGATTCGGCGCACCCGTGGAATGGAGAAGACTATGCAACTCACCGTGCTCGGCTGCCGTGCCGGAATGCCGGCGGACGGCCAGCCCAGTTCCGGCTACCTGGTAGATACCGGCGGCAGCCGGGTGCTGTTGGACTGCGGTCCCGGCATCGCGACCGCGCTCACCGCCGACCGGAATCCGGCTGCGCTGGACGCGGTGATCATCAGCCACCTGCACATCGATCACTGCTACGACCTGCTGCCGCTGGGCAAGATCCTGCTGGCCCCCTACGCGCTCGCCAAGTACCCCGGCTTCGAGTCCTGGTACGCCGACCTGCCGGACCGGATGCCGTTGATACCGCTGTATGTTCCCGCCGGCGCGCGCCCGGTACTGGAGACCCTGGCCTCCGCGCTGACCACCGAGTCGCTGCCGATCCTGGATCGAGTCTTCGAGGCCGCCTTCGACATTCGCGAATACCAGCCCGACGACATCGTGACCATCGGCGAGAGCACCTGTGAGTTCATCGCCCTGCCGCACGCCAAACCCAATTGCGGACTGCGGATCTGCGGTCCGGACGGCTCGCTCGCCTACACCGGCGACACCGGGGTCTCCGACGCGCTCGAACGGCTCGCCGCCGGAGTGGACCTCTTCCTGGCCGAGGCCAGCCTCGAGCAGACCGATCGCAGCGCCCACGGCCACCTGTGCGCCGCAGACGCCGCCCGTGCCGCCGCGGCGGCCGGAGCGCGCGAACTGCTGCTCACGCACCTGCCGACCGGTGACGAGGTGTGGCGCAAGGCGCGATTGGACGAAGCGGTGCAACTGTTTCCGGGCCCGGTGGAGCTGGCGCACCCGGGGATGGTGCGTGAGATCGGCGCCTAGTCGAGCGGGGTGGGCGCCGCGGTTGTATCGCCCATAGTTCATTTCGCCGTTCGGCGGGTTCACCCGTGGTTATTCGGGCCGGATACGCTGAGCTGCATCCCGAAGGGGAGGTGAACATGGAGCTCAGACTCCTGGCGTCCTTTGTTGCCGTCGCGGAAGAACTACATTTCGGCCGCGCGGCAGCCCGACTACATTTGGCCCAGCCCTCACTCAGTCAGCAGATCCAGCGACTGGAACGCAGTGTGGGAGTCCAACTGGTGGAGCGCAGCTCACACCAGGTCAACCTCACCCCGGCGGGCGAGGTACTGCGCGATCTCGCCCGCAATATCCTCAGCCAGACCGAAGAGGCCCGATCCACCGTGCGCGAGGTGGCGCTCGGCCGGGCCGGCACCCTGCGGATCGGCTACAACTTCGCGGCCGGGCAGCGCATCCTGCCCAGCGCGCTGGCGCGGATGAACGCCATCCTGCCCAACGTCACCATCAATATGATCGAGCAGCGCACCGGACCGCAGCTGGCCGCGCTGTCGTCCGGGGCGCTGGACGTGGGGCTGGTGTACGGCCGTCCCGCGGCCACCGAGTTCCACAGCCGGCCCCTGCTGCAGGTGCCGCTGGTGGCGGTGGTGGGCCGCGGGCACAGCTGGGCGCGGCGGTCGAGCACCTCGTTCGCCGAGCTGGCCTCGCAGTCCTGCATCCTGTTCGAACGCCAGCAGTGCCCGGCCATGTACGACGCCATTCACCATGCCGCCGAGCGCAGCGGGATCAAGCTCAATATCGAGCACCAGCTCGATGATCCCAATGCCACCGCGATCATGGTGTCGGTGAAGCCGATGGTGGGGTTCGCGTCCTCGGTGCGGGCGGGCGCCGCGCCCACCGTGGGCCACAGCCAGACCGTCACGGTGGCGCTGCACGATCCGGTTCCGACGGTGGAACTGTGCGTGGTCTGGCGCGCCGATGATACCCGCCCGATCGTGCGCTCGTTCCTGGGATGCATCGAATCGGCGCGGCCATTGGATTCCGCAATCAAGCTGGAATCCCGTCTGGCGCAATAGGAATCGCCAACCGTGCGTGTGGATTATCGGCGTTGCCGACCGGTCCGTACGCCGTGAGACTGGATTCGTGATCGGCGAACTGGTCATCTGGTGTGACTTCGGTGGCGTGCTCACCGACCCCGTGGCGGAGGTGCTCGAGCGGGTGGCCGCGCAGTGTGCGGTGCCCGCCGGCATCCTGCTGCGGGCCTGCTCGGCGGTCGCGGCCGAATTCGGCGGCGATGAGCTCGCGCCCCTGGAGCTCGGAGCGCTCGGCGAGGCCGAGTGGGGCCGGCGGGTGACCGCACAGCTGACACCGGCCTGGCCACCGGCCGCCGATCTCGGCCGATTCAGCGAATTATGGTACGGCGAACGCAGTTTCAACGGTGAACTCTACGACGCCCTCAGCGGCCGCCTCGACGCGGAGTGCCGGCTGGCAATGCTCACCAACAGCGTGCGCGAATGGGAACCCTACCGCGCCAGGCTGATTCCCGAATCCGCCGGGTTCGAGGCGATCGTGCGATCCCACGAACACGGCGTCCGCAAACCCGATCCGCGCATCTTCCGCATCGCCGAGCAGACCCTCGGCGTCCCCGCCGCGCGCTGCCTGCTCATCGACGACAGCGCGCGCAACTGCCGTGCCGCCGAAACGGCGGGCTGGCAGGCGATTCAGCACTTCGGCAATACCGAAACTCTCGAACAGCTCGACCGGGTCCTGGCCGCGAGGTAGCGACCGGCGCCGCGGGCACCGAGCGTCGAATCATCGAATCTTCAGGTGGTTACCTTGTTGCTGTCCACATCCGTCGACGATCACGGTCTGTCGGCGATCTCTCGAGGCGATATCGAAGCCGACGCCCTGCCCGACGGGGCCGGACTGTTCCACGTGGTCGCCGAGGGCGCGCGGCTGCGCCCCGCCCGCGCGGTGCTGTGCCGCCACACCGGGACCCGATGGGTCGACGTCGACTTCGCCGGATTCCACAGCGACGTAGTCGAATTCGCCGAATTCCTGCTCGCCGCCGGGGTCGAGCACGGGGACCGGGTGGCGGTGCTGGGGCGCAACAGCTACGAGTGGGTCGTACTCGACTACGCCGCGCTGAGCATCGGCGCGATCGTGGTGCCGGTCTATCCCACCGCCTCCGAGCAGCAGATCGACCACCTGCTGGCCGATTCCGGCGCGGTCTACGGTTTCGCCGAGACCGCCGAACAGCGTGAGCTGCTGACCCGGCTGGGTTCCCCGCGGTGGCGGATGCCGGTCCGGCTGCTCACCGACCCGCCGGTCCGCCCCGACACCGCGCGGTCGCAGTCCTTCGCCGAGCGCAGCGCCGCGGTCCGCGCCGACGACATCGCGACCATCGTGTACACCAGCGGCACCACAGGAATGCCGAAGGGCTGCGTGCTCACCCATCGCAATATGTTCGCCTCCTCCGGGAACACGGTGCGGCACCTGCCCGAACTGTTCCGCGCCGAGGACGCGGCGACCCTGCTGGCGCTGCCGCTCTCACACATCTTCGGACGTACCGTGCTGCTGGCCTGCCTGCACGGCGGCACCCGGACCCGGCTGCTGGCCGGCATCCCGGATCTGCTGGACGCGCTGCCGGAGTTCCGGCCGACCTTCCTGGCCCTGGTGCCCTACGCGCTGGAGAAGATTCGCAAGCGCTGCCGCGTCGCCATCGGCGCCGAGGCCGACCGGGTGGCCGTCGAGTACGGCCGCGCGCTGTTCGAGGCCGACGCCGTGGATCCGGAGCTGGCGTCGGCGCACCGCGCCCACCACGACTTCGAATTCGCCGCCGTCCGTGAGATCTTCGGCGGCCGGTGCCGCTATGTGATCAGCGGCGGCGCGTCCCTGGACGCCACCACCGACGCCTACTACGCCGGGGTCGGGATCCAGATCCTCGGCGCGTACGGGCTGACCGAGTCGGCGACCGCGGTGACGATCAACCAGGTGCACGCCAATCGGCACGGCAGCGTGGGCCGCCCGGTGCCGGGCACCACCGTGGCCATCGCCGCCGACGGCGAGGTGCTCGTCGCCGGGGCGAACACCTCGCCCGGCTACTGGCCCACCGATGCCACGGTGGCCGAAACCGTCTTGCGCACCGGCGATCTCGGCAGACTGGATGAGGACGGATACCTCTACATCACCGGCCGTCGCAAGGAGATCCTGGTCACCAACGGCGGCAAGAACGTCGCGCCCACCCCGCTCGAGGACCGGGTGCGCCTGCATCCCTTGGTGAGCAACTGCATCGTGCTGGGGGAGGCGCGCTCCTACGTCACCGCACTGGTCACGCTGGATCCGGTGGCGCTGGAGAGCTGGGCTCGTGACCGCGAACCGGCGGTGCCGCCGCAGGAGTGGACGCGCCATCCCGAGGTGGTGGCCGCGGTCGCGACCGCGATCGAGGAGGCGAACGGCCTGGTGTCGCAGGCGGAGTCGATTCGTGAGTTCCGTGTGGTGTCCGGCGATTTCACGGTCGACAACGGTCAGCTCACGCCCTCGCTCAAGCTGCGCCGGGCGGTCATCGAACAAGCCTACGCCGCGGATATCGCCGCGCTCTATGCGCCGCGCCCCTCCGCATGACAGTGGCGCACGACTCACTCTTCTAATCGAAATCCGCAATCGCACAATGCGATTCGAGTCTCGGACCTTGAGAGCCTCCCGGTGGGGCTTCGAGAATCAACATGTCGAATTCACGGCAGTTAGGGAGAATTTTCCATGTACGACGTGATCGTGGTCGGCGCGCGCTGCGCGGGCTCGCCCCTGGCCATGCTGCTCGCCCGCAAGGGTCATCGCGTGCTGGTGGTCGACCGATCGACCTTCCCCAGTGACACGGTGTCGACCCACTACATGCACCAGGTCGGCGTGGCGCGGCTGAAGGCCTGGGGCCTGCTGGACAAGCTGGTCGCCTCCGGCGTCACCCCCATCCGCCGGTTGAACTTCTCCTACACCGGCATCACCCTGCGGGGCTTCGCCGAGGTCGAGGGCATCGACGAGGTGTACGCGCCGCGGCGCACCGTGCTCGACACCCTTCTGGTCGATGCCGCCCGCGAGGCGGGCGCGGAGGTGATCGAGGGCTTCACCGTCACCGGCCTGGTGCGCGAGGACGGCCGTGTGTGCGGCGTCAAGGGCAACCTGGCCGAGGGACCCGAGCAGGAATTCCGGGCCGCGTTCGTGGTCGGCGCGGACGGCCGCAATTCGACCGTCGGCGATCTGGTCGAGGCCGAATTCCACACGGTGCGACCGGCTTCCTGCTTCGTCTACTACAGCTACTACGACGGCCTGGACTGGGAATTCCACCACTGGACCGGCATGGACAAGCAGCAGTTCGGCGCCTGGCCGACCAACGACGACCAGCACCTGGTCACCGTGATGCGCCCGCTGGACCGCTTCGCCGAATTCCGCACCGATGTGGACGCCAACTTCCAGCAGGTCTTCGACCAGATCCTGCCGGAATTCGGTGCGCAGCTGCGCGACAACGGCAAACGGGCCGAACGACTGCGGTCCATGCGCTACCCGGACAACTACTACCGCCGCTCGACCGGACCGGGCTGGGCGCTGGTCGGCGACGCCGGTTACCACAAGGATCCCTTCACCGGCTGGGGCATCTCCGACGCCCTGGTCTACACCGAGGTGCTGGCCGAGCAGCTGCACGCGGGCCTGTCCGGTGAGCGGCCCATCGACGAGGCCGCGGCCGAGTACGAGAGCATCCGCGACGAGCGCAGCCTGGACACCTTCAACTTCACCTGCATGATCTCCGAGCTGAAGGCTCCGCCCTTCTACGAGACCGCGTTCCGGGCCGCCGGCGCGAGCGAGCTGGGCCTGACCCAGTTCTTCCGCCTGATCGGCGGCGGGTTGCACGGCAAGGAGTTCTTCGCCCCCGAGCACCTCGACACCCTCTACACCGCCGCGGGCACCCCGGCGGGGGAGCGGATGTACACGGCCGACGAATCCTGATCGCCCCAGCCGAATCGGAGACACCACCATGGCGACCATCAGACTCACCACGCTCGGGGACAGCTTCGTGGAGGGCCGCGGCGACGCCGCACCCGGCGGCGGCTGGCACGGCTGGGTGCCCCGCCTCGCCGACATGCTCTGGCTGCCCGCGGATTCCGTGCGCAACCTGGGCGCCTACCAGGCCACCACCCAGGATGTGGTCGATCACCAGCTGACCCGCGCCCTGGCCAACAAGGCGCCGGTGATCGGCGTCGTGGTCGGCGTCAACGACCTGGTCGGGGATTACGACCCCGACCGCTTCCGGCGCAATCTCACCGCCATCTTCGACCAGACCACCGGCATGGACACCGTGGTGTTCACCACCACCTACGCCGACATCCCGGCCAATCTGCCGGTGCCCGAAACCTTCCGGGCCCTGCTGCGGGACCGCTTCGCCCGGGCCAACGACGCCCTGCGCGAGACCACCGCCCGCACCGGGGCCCTGTGCCTGGACGTCACCACCGTGCCCGAATGGGCCGACCCGGCCATGTGGTCGCCGGACGGCCTGCATCCCAGCCCGCGTGGACACGAGTACTTCGCCCGCTCGGTCGCCGAGCTGCTGGCGCACACGACCGGGATGGCGCTGGCCGCGGCCTGACCCCGGTCATTCAGAGGCTTTGGCTTCGGCCACTCAGAGAGGAAAGCAGTGAGCGAGGAAACGACGCGGATCGGTCGGCGACTGGCCGACAATCCGATCGCGATTGTCGGCATGTCGAGCCTGTTCCCGATGGCCCGCAATCACCGGGACTACTGGCAGAACATCGTCGACGGCCTGGACTGCACCACCGAGGTCCCCGAATCCCGGTGGAAGGTCTCCGACTACTACGACCCGAACCCCGACGCCCCCGACAAGACCTACTCCCGGCGCGGCGCGTTCCTGCCGGACGTCGACTTCGATCCGCTGGAATTCGGTGTGCCGCCCAACCAGCTCGACGTCACCAGCACCATGCAGACGCTGAGCCTGATGGTCGCGCGAGACCTGTTGCGCGACACCGGCGCCGACGCCGCCGAGTGGTATCGGCCCGCCCGCACCGGCGTGGTGCTCGGCACCACCGGCCCGGTGCCGCTCATGCACCCGCTGGCCGCGCGACTGTCGACCCCCGTGCTCAAGGAGGTCGTGCAGGCCGCGGGCCTGACCGCCGCCGACGCCGACGAGATCGCCGACCGCTACGTGCGCGCCTTCGCGCCGTGGGAGGAGAACTCCTTCCCCGGGTTCCTGGCCAATGTAGTGGCCGGGCGCATCGCCAACCGGCTCGACCTCGGTGGCCTGAACTGCACCGTGGACGCCGCGTGCGCCGCCTCGCTGTCGGCCATGCGCGTGGCCATCGCGGAGCTGGTCGACGGCCGCGCCGACATGATGATCACCGGCGGAGTCGACACCGAGAACACCATTTTCGTGTACATGTCCTTCGGCAAGGTCGGCGCGCTGTCCAAGTCCGATCGGATCAGCCCGTTCGCCGACAACGCCGACGGGACGCTGCTCGGCGAGGGCATCGGCATGCTGGCGCTGCGCCGGCTGGCCGACGCCGAACGCGACGGCAACCGGATCTACGCGGTGATCCGCGGACTGGGCTCCTCCAGCGACGGACGTGCCAACAGCATCTACGCCCCGCGTGCCGAGGGCCAGCGCATCGCGCTCGACCGCGCCTACGAGGACGCCGACTGCTCCCCGGCGTCGGTGGAACTGTTCGAGGCGCACGCCACCGGCACCGCCGTCGGCGACCGCACCGAACTGACCGCTCTGCGGGAGCTGTTGGCCGACAATGCCGCCCCGCTGCACGGCGCGGCCCTGGGTAGTGTGAAGTCCCAGATCGGGCACACCAAGGGCGCCGCGGGCACCGCCAGCGTCATGAAGCTGTCACTGGCGCTGTACCACAAGGTGTTTCCGCCGACCATCAATGTGGACCGGCCCAACAGCGGAATCGACTTCGACTCCGCGCCGTTCTACGTGAACACCAAACTGCGCCCGTGGATCCGCGATCCGCGCCGAGCGGTGCGCCGGGCGGCCGCCTCGGCGATGGGCTTCGGCGGCACCAACTTCCACATGGTGCTCGAGGAGTACGACGGCGACCGGTCGGTGGTGCGCAATCTGCACCGCACCGCGCGGGCCCACCTGTGGCACGCGCCGGATCCGGCCGCGCTGCTGGAACTTCTGAACTCGGGTGCGCCCGCTCTCGACGGCGGCCCCGTCCCCGCCTCGCACGCCCGCGTGGGATTCGTTGCGGCCGATGACAATACCGAGGCGCGCCTGCGCGCGGTGGTGGTCGAGCGACTGTCCGCCGACCTCGACGCCGAGCAGTGGTCGCTGCCGCAGGGCGTCTACTTCCGCCGGCAGGCGCCCGACGGCGTGAAGATCGGCGCGCTGTTCGCCGGGCAGGGCAGCCAGTACCTGGACATGGGCCTGGAAGCCGTGGTCAACGTCCCCATGGTGGCCGACGCCTTCGACGCCGCCAATGCCGCCTTCCCCGGGGCGGATCCGGGTCTGGCCGCGGCGGTGTTCCCGCCGCCGATCTTCGATCCGGAACTGCGGCAGCGTCAGGAGTCCACGCTGCGCCGCACCGAATACGCCCAGCCCGCCATCGGCGCGCTGGCGGCCGGGCAGTTCCGCTTCCTGCGCGAACTGGGCCTGCGCTGTGACGGCCTGCTCGGCCACAGCTTCGGCGAGCTGACCGCGCTGTGGGCCGCCGACGCCCTGACCGCCGCCGAGTACTTCCGGCTGGCCGCCGCGCGCGGTGCGGCGATGGCGCCGGTGGCCGGCAGTGCCGACGCCGGGGCCATGGCCGCCGTCGCGGCCACCCGCGACGTGGTCGAGAAGCTGCTCGCCGAGACGCCGGATGTGCTGGTGTGCAACCACAACGCGCCCGAACAGGTGGTCGTGGGCGGTGGCACCGAGGTCGTCGAGGCACTGCTCACCGAGTGCGCGAGCCAGGGGATCACCGCGCGCCGGCTGCCGGTCTCCGCGGCCTTCCACACCCCCTACGTCGGGCACGCTGTCGAGCACTTCCGTGCCGCGCTGGACACGGTGCAGATCGGCGCGCCCGCGGTGCCGGTCTACGCGAACAGCCCGGGCGCGGTGTACGCGGCGGACGCCGCGGCCAATGCCGACACCCTGGCCCAGCAGCTGCTGCGCCCGGTGGAATTCGTCGAGGCGGTGCGCGCCATGCACGCCGACGGGGTCACCGTGTTCGTGGAGTTCGGCCCCAAACAGGTGCTCACCGGCCTGGTTCGGACCATCCTGGCCGACACCGACATCATCGCCGTGCCCACCGACAGCGGCCCGCTCGGCGACTCCGACCTCGCGCTGAAGCAGGCGGCGGTGCAGCTGGCGGTGCTCGGTGTCGAGCTCGACGGCATCAACCGCTACGACGCCCCGGCACTGCCGGAACCGGACCGCAAGGGCATGACCGTGAGCCTGTCGGCTCCCGAACACATCTCTCCCGCCCGGCGCGCCGCCTACCGGGACGGACTCACCGACGGCTTCCGCGTCTCGGCGCTCGCCACCCCGTCCGCATCCGCTCCCGAGGCCGCACCGGCCCCGGCCTACAGCAATGGGGCTGTGGCACACCACATTCAGGAGGAGAACCCGATGACCGTCCACCCGCAGGCCCGGAACCGATCCGAGGACGACCCGGCCGCCCAGCACCTGGCGCTGCACTCGCGCTACCTGGACAGCCAGCTGAACGTGGCCGAGACCCTGGTCGGCCTGATCGCCCAGCACGGGCTCGACGACCCGAACCTGCCGCACGTCATCGCGTCGGTGCGCGATCAGAGCGTCGCCATCGGACACGCGCACGAGCGGGCCGCCGAGGTGCTGGCGCGACTGGCCGAGCTGGAATCCGGTGTCGCCCCGGCCCTCTGGAGCGAGCCCGTCGAGTACCGGCCCGCGCCGGTGGCTCCTGCGCCCCTGGCACCCCGGCAGCTGACCGCAGCCGCCGCCATCACTCCCGCCCCGGCCACGGTCGCCGCGGTGGCTCCCGTCGCACCGGCTCCCGTGCCCGCCGCCGCTCCTGCCCCGGTCGTCGCGCCGGAACCGGTTGTCGTGCAGCCGACTCCGGCTGCCGCGGCCGAGCCCGCCGCGAACGGTCACGCCCTCGACGCCGCGGCGGTGCGCGCCGCGCTGGTCGAGGTGGTCGCCGACAAGACCGGCTACCCGACCGACCTGATCGACCCGGCCATGGACCTGGAGGCCGACCTCGGCGTCGACTCCATCAAGCGGGTCCAGGTGCTCGGCGTGGTGCAGGAGCGCTTCCCCGACCTGCCGGTCATCGGCCCCGAAGTACTCGGTGAATTGCGAACTCTCGATCAGATGGTGGACGTGCTGGTCGGAGAGGCGGGTGGTGTCGACCCAAAAGCACCGTCGCCGACCACTGAGCCGAGCTCGGAGGTCGGACCGGCACCCACGCTGCGGCACCGGGTCGCGCTCGTCGACCTGCCCGCCATCGACGTCATGGACGCACCGTTCCGTGCCGCACCCGTCGCGGTCGTCGCGGACCACGGTGGCGTCGATGCCACGAAAATCGTTGCGGGCATGGAACAACGAGGCTGGACCGTGCGACGCGTCGATCTCTCCGATGCCGCCGACGCGGCGTCGGCGGAGCAGTCGATCAGCGCTGTCCTGGCTGCTCCGGTCGATCTCGTCCTGGCCATGGCCGACGGCGAGCCGACGTGGGCCGGTGCGGAAGCCGCGCTGACCGCGACGATCCTGCTCGCCAAACATGCGCGGCCGGCACTGACCGGCGCCGAGGGCCGCGCGGCGTTCCTCACCCTGACCCGGCTCGACGGCGGGCTGGGTCACCTCGGTACGGCGGCTCCGGCCGCCGGGCTGGTCGCGGGAGTCGGCGGCGTGGTCAAAACCCTTGCCGCCGAGGCCCCGCGGCTGTTCTGCCGGGCCGTGGACGTGCACCCGGACGTGGACGACGCGCAGCTCGTCGCCGCCGTCCTGGCCGAACTCGACGACGCGGCCGTGGATACCCTCGAGGTCGGCGTCGACCTCGACGGGACCCGGCGCACCGTCGTCCCGGGCCGCTACCCCCACCCGGTGGACGCGGTGGCGATCGGACCCGAGACGAACGCTGACCCCACCCTCGAATTCGATGACGTGTTCGTGGTGACCGGCGGTGCGCGCGGCGTCACCGCCCTCTGTGTGGCGGCGCTGGCCGAAACCTGTCCGGCGGAGTTCCTGCTACTGGGCCGCACCGAGCTCAACGAGGAGCCGGAATGGGCGGCCGGCGTGGTCGACGCCGAACTGCGCGCCGCGGTGATCGAGCGGCTGCGCGCCGGGGGAGAGCGACCCGCACCGCGCGAGATCGCCCGCCTGCACGGCGAATTGGTCGCGGCCCGCGAGATTCGCGGCACCCTCGACCGGCTGCACGCGGCCGGAGCCCGGGCCACCTACCTCGCCGTGGACGTGACCGACGCCGCCGCGGTGCGGGCCGCCCTGGCCGATCGCCCGGTGACCGGCATCGTGCACGGGGCGGGCGTGCTCGCCGACGCGCTGTTGCCGGACAAGACGATCGAGCAGATCGATCGGGTCTTCGCGCCGAAACTGCGCGGCCTGGCCGCGGTGCTCGACGCCGTGGACGCCGAGCGGCTGCGGCACCTGGTGGTGTTCACCTCCGTCGCCGGTCTGCTCGGCAACCCGGGGCAAGCCGACTATGCCGCCGCCAACGAGGCCCTGGCCCGGTTCGTCGCGAGCTGGCGGCACCGGCACCCCGAACGGCACGGCATCGCGATCGACTGGGCGGCCTGGGACGGCGGCATGGTGACCGCCGAACTGCGCGCCCTGTTCACCGAGCGCGGCGTGCCGCTGCTCGATCCGGCCACGGGCGCACGGGCATTCGCCAACGAGTTCGCCGCGGCCCACCGCGACGACACCCGGATTCTGATCGGGGCGGCCACCGCCCTGGGCGGATCCGAGCTGGTACCCGCGCCGGGCCGGATCGCCCGCCGGGAACTGGCTGCGTTGCGCCACGATCAGGTCATCGCCGATCACCGGATCGGCGCGCAGGCGGTGCTGCCGGCGACTTTCGGTCTGGGCTGGCTGATCGATGTCGCGGAGCGGGCACACCCCGGGCTGCGCGTGGCGCGGGTCAGGGGCTTCCAGGTCAACAAGGGGATCGTGTTCGACGACGGACCGGATATTCCACGCTGGGTGGAACTTTCGGACTCCCGAGTCGACGGCGACAGCGTCATCGTGGACGCCGCCGCCCGTGGCGACAGCGGCCGGACCCTGCCCATCTCGCACTACACGGCCACCCTGGAATTGGCAGCCGCGCCGCGCACCGCACCCGTGCGGCCGCCGCACCCGTCCGGTATCGGCGCGCAGGACGGCGAGTCCATCTACACCAGCGCCACCCAGTTCCACGGTCCTCGACTCCAAGGTCTGCGGCAGGTCCTCGAATTCACCGATGAGCGTCTGGTCGTGCGCTGCCGCCTGACCGATACCCCGGTGGCGCACGGGGCTTTCGCGGGCAGTCTGCACAGCCCCGTGTTGGCGGACCTGCTGTTGCAGGGCCCGTCGGTGCTCGGTGGCCGGCTGCTCGGGCAGGCCTGCCTGCCCCTGGCCATCGGCACGGCCGAGTACTACGCGCCGCTGCCCGGCGACACCGACTTCCTCCTGACCGTGGACGGGATTCGCCGAAACGCCAACGGCATCACCGCAACCGCCACGGCCACCGGCACAGACGGCCGGGTGCTGATGCGATTCGACGAGCTGGTGTTCGTGGCGACACCGGCCATGGCAGCCAAATTCGCCGAATCGGTGGCGAACTGGCGGACGGAGACTGCGCAGTGAACACCGCCGAACTCGATTTCGTCGGCGAGCCCTTCGACGCGCTCGCCCTGACAACCCAAGCAACGCCGCCGCCCGCACCGGTGCGCGCTGCCACCGCTACTCTGCCCACTGCGGCTGACGCGGTCCGACCGGTTGCGCCCGCGCCGGAGGGCGTCGCGAGCCTGGTGCGCGACCTGCGGTTCGCCATGGTCCGGGCGCACGAGCAGGTGCTGCGGGCACAAACTGCCATGCAGCTCAGGGCATTTCATGCACCGGGCGCACTGGTGACGGGCCCGCCCGCGAGCGCGCCGACCCCGCGTGCGGACACCACGGGCACCCGGGTGGACACCGAGGCACGGTTCAAACCGCTGGCCCGCACCACCGTCACCGACCTCGACCACACCGGACTGGCGAACCTCGCCGCCGGTGACATCGCTGCGGTGTTCGGCGACCGCTACGCCCAGGACGGTGCGAATCCCGAAATTCGCGTCGGCGGGACCTCGCTCGCGGCCGTGCACGGCTTGGATGTGTACGGCGGGGCTCGGGGCAGAGGCGGATTGACCGCGCTGCTGCGCCCGTCCGCCTCCGATGACACGACGCTCGACCACGATGCGGTGGTCGAAGCCGTCGTCGAGGCCGCGCAGATCCTGGCCCTGCATGCGGGCCTGCACCTGTGCCTCGTCGATGCCACCTTCGAGCGGAGCGCGCCGGGACTGCCGGAGCAGCCCGTCGTGCTCGATTGCGAGCCCCTGGCATCCGGTGAGATCGACCTCGTCGTGGAGGTCACCGAGATCGACCTGGTGCCCCGGCCGTATCTGCGGGTGGACGCGCAGGTTTCGGCGGCGGGCGCCGTGCTCGGCTGGGTGCGCGGCGTGACCGTCGCGGTGGTCGAGAAGCCGGGCGTCCCGATCGGTCCCGAGCTCGGCGGCGTCCCCGCCCGCTGGCTGGGCCGCGTCGGCCGCTTCGGCGAGCGCGCGCTGCTGAGCGAATTCCATCTCGCGCACATGTGCCGCGGCGATCAGGGCATCGGCATGGGCCCGGAGTTCAGCGGCAACAGCGACCGCAAGGCCACCCGCCCGCCGGACGGCGGACTGCTGCTGGTGGACCGGTTCATGGAGATGACCGGCACCCGCGGCAAGCTCGACAGTGGTTCGCACCGCACCGAATACGATTCGCCGGCCGATTCCTGGTACTACCTCGACACGGCCAACGCCTCCATGCCGAACTGCGTCTACATGGAGACCTCCCTGCAGGCCGCGCTGCTGCTGGGCTATTATCTCGGACCCACCCTCGACGATCCCGACGCCACGGTCAGCCTGCGCAATCTGGGCGGGACGGCCACGGTGTTGCGGGAGGTGGATCTGCGCGACAAGACCATCGTCGAGCACTCGCAGCTGTTGTCCACCTCGCCGGTGCCGGGTTCGACGCTGCAGAACTTCGCCTACACGATGACCGTCGACGGCGAGCCCTTCTATTCGGGCGACACGCTTTTCGGCTACTTCAGCGATGCCGCCATGGCCAACCAGACCGGCCTGGACGCCGGCCGCCACGTCCCGACCTGGCTCGACAGTCAGGACGGCGCGCCCGCGACCCGGGTCATCGACGTCGCCGCCCGCCGCGCCGACCCGGCCGCCCGCCTGGTCTCGCGCGGCCACCTGGCCCTGCTCGATCAGGTGCGGGTGGTGGACGGCGGCGGTCGGTACGGGCAGGGCTATCTGCACGCCGTGCAGCCGATCGACCCGTCGCACTGGGTCTTCGCGCGGCACTTCCGCTACGACCCGGTGATCCCGGGTTCCTTCGGCATCGAGTCCTGCGTGCAGGCCATGCAGGAATGGATGCTGGACAGCGGTTTCGCCGACGGCGTCGACAATCCGGGGTTCGTGCTGCCCGCCGGGCTGCCGTTCACCTGGAAATACCGCGGCCAATTCCTGCCCACCGACGGGCAGTACACCCTCGAGGTGCATGTGAAGCGCGTCGAGCAGCGGCCCGGCCGGGTCCGCGTGGTCGGCGAGGCCAGCATGTGGAAACCCGGCCTGCGCATCTACGAACTCAGCGATATCGCAGTCGAACTGCGTGCGGAAGGAGCGCTGCCATGGTGAGCGCCACACCCACCCGAATGGCCGCCGACGTGGCGGGCGTGCAGGCCGCGCTACTGCGCCTGGAGGACCCGTTCTTCCTGGTGCGCACCGAATCCGGGCTCGCGGCGACCAACGATCCGGCGGCGGCGCGCACCGCGCAGGTGCTCGCGGCCGTCCCGGCCGGGCGACCGGAAGTGCTGGGGGACGAGGCCTTCCGCCGCGCCCACGGCGTCCGCCAGGCCTACATGGCCGGCGCGATGGCCAACGGCATCGCCTCGGCGCGCATGGTGATCGCTCTGGCCCGCGAAGGCATCCTGGCCTCCTTCGGCGCGGCGGGCGTGCTGCCGGCGCGCGTCGACAACGCGCTGGCCGAGATTCGCCGCGAAGCGCCCGGTATGCCCTTCGCCTGCAACCTGATTCACAGTCCCAGCGAGCTCGCCATGGAACGCGCCACGGTGGATCTGTGCCTGCGCCATCAGGTTCGGTGCATCGAGGCATCGGCATTCATGAGCCTGACCCCGCAGGTGGTGCACTATCGGCTCGCGGGTCTGACGCTGCGGGCCGGCCGGGTGGTCGCCGAGAACAAGGTGATCGCCAAGGTGTCGCGGCTCGAGGTCGCCGAACTGTTCCTGCGGCCCGCGCCCGAACCGATGGTCCGGGACCTGGTCGCGGCCGGTCTGATCACCGCCGAACAGGCCGAGCTGGCCCGGCGGGTGCCGATGGCCGACGACATCACCGCCGAGGCCGATTCCGGCGGGCACACCGACCGCCGGCCACTGACCGTGCTGGTGCCTGAACTGATCGCGCTGCGCGACCGCGTCCAGGCCGAGCTCGGGTATCCCGAACCGGTCCGAATCGGCGCGGCCGGCGGCATCGGCACCCCCACCGCCGCGTTCGCCGCCCTGTCCCTGGGCGCCTCCTACGTGGTGACCGGCTCGATCAACCAGGCCAGTGTCGAAGCCGGACAGTCGGAATCGACCAAGCAGCTGCTGGTCACCGCGGGCAGCGCCGACTGCGCCATGGCACCCTCGGCGGACATGTTCGAGATGGGCGTCGAGGTGCAGGTCCTCAAACGCGGCACCATGTTCGCGGCGCGGGCCAAACAGCTCTACGAGATCTACCGGGCCTACGAGTCGATCGAGGCCATTCCCGCCGCCGAACGCCTGCTGCTCGAGCAGCGCACCTTCAAGCGGTCGCTCGACGACGTGTGGGCGGGCTGCGTCGGGTACTTCACCGAGCGCGATCCCGAGCAGCTCCTCCGCGCCGAGCGGGATCCGAAACGCAAGATGGCGTTGATCTTCCGCTGGTACCTGGGCTTGTCCTCGGCGTGGAGCATCACCGGGGAACCCGAGCGCGCCACCGACTACCAGGTGTGGTGCGGCCCGGCCATGGGCGCGTTCAACGCCTGGGCGGCCGGGTCGTATCTGGCCCCGGCGCGCAATCGTCAGGTGGCGGAGTTGGCCGCGCAGATCATGCGCGGCACCGCGGTCACCGCGCGGGTGGCGGCGCTGCGGCAGGCGGGCGCGCGCCTGCCGGCCGCGGCCTGCACCTATCTGCCCACTCCGCTGGAGGGATGATCATGACCGTCGTCCAGTCCGATCGGCCGCCCACCGCGCACCACGACTGGGTGCTGTGCGGCGGCTGCGGACAGATGCTGTACCGCAAGCGCTTCGAGCTCGCCGGCCAGGTGTGCCCGGCCTGCGGCTTCCACGCTCCGCTGACCGCGACCGAACGCCTCGGCGCACTGTGCGACGCGGGCTCGGTGCGGGTGCTGGAGCTCGCCGTCACCGGCACCGATCCCTTGGGCTTCACTGATACCAAGCCGTACGCGCAGCGGTTGCGCGCGGCCCAGGCGCACACCGGATCGGCGGAGGCGGTCGTCTGCGCCCGCGGCGAGATCAGTGGCTTCGCCGTGGTGCTGGCGGTCATGGACTTCCGTTTCCTCGGCGGCAGTCTGGGCACCGCGGTCGGTGAGGCCATCACCCGGGCCGCCGAAATCGCCCTGGCCGAACGCACTCCGCTGATCCTGGTCACCGCCTCGGGCGGGGCCCGCATGCAGGAGGGCATCCTCGCGCTCATGCAGATGGCCAAGACCAGCCAGGCCCTCGGGCAATTGGACGAGGCGGGCATCCTCACCGTCGGCCTGATCACCGACCCCACCTTCGGCGGCGTCGCGGCGTCCTTCGCCACCCTGCCCGACGTCATCATCGCCGAACCGGGTGCGCGACTGGGCTTCGCCGGTCGCCGGGTGATCGAGCAGACCATCGGCCAGAGCCTGCCGCCGGAATTCCAGACCGCGGAATTCCTGCTCGAACACGGTGTCGTGGACATGATCACGCCCCGCGCCGAGCTTCCGGCCACCCTGACCCGGCTGCTGTCGGCGGCCGCGCGCCGCCCGGATCCGCAGCCGCGCCCCGCGTCCCGGACGCTGGTCGCCGAGGTCGCTCGCCTGCCCGAGCGCGACGCCTGGGAATGCGTGCGCGCCGCGCGCCGCTTCGGCCGCCCCACCACCCTCGACTATGTCGGGCTGGTCGTCGACGACTTCGTCGAACTGCACGGTGACAGAGCCGCGGCCGACTGCCCGGCGATCGTGGCCGGACTGGGCCGCCTGGCCGGGATTCCGCTCGTCGTCATCGGCACCCAGAAGGGCCGCAGCACAACCGAACTGGCCAAACGCAACTTCGGGATGCCCAACCCGTCCGGCTATCGCAAGGCCGCCCGCGTCATGCGGCTGGCCGCCAAACTCGGGCTGCCCGTACTCACCCTGATCGACACCGCGGGCGCCTACCCGGGCATCGAGGCCGAGGAGCAGGCGCAGGCGGTCGCGATCGCCGAGAACCTGCGCCTGATGGCGAGCCTGCCGATACCGGTGGTCGCGGTGATCACCGGCGAGGGCGGCAGCGGCGGCGCGCTCGCCCTGGCCGTCGCCGACCGAGTGCTCATGTCCGCCAACGCCGTGTACTCGGTGATCAGCGCCGAAGGCTGCGCCTCGATCCTGTGGAAGACCCCGGCCGAAGCGCCCCGGGCCGCCGCCGCGCTCCGCGTCGACGCCCGCTCGCTGCTGGAACTCGGTGTCATCGACGGCGTGATCGAGGAGCCCGGCGCGGGCGCGGAGACCGACCTGCTCGCCGCGGCCGAACAGCTGCGCTCGGCGGTCGTCGAATGCCTCGACGACCTGCTCCCGCAGGACCAGATGAGCCTGATCACCGCGCGCCACGCGCGATTCCGCCGCTTCGGCGCCGACAGCGCCGTGCTCGCCGACCTCTCGGCCGAGCAGCCCCGTTTCCTGGAAAGGGATGTGTGATGACCCCGCCGATCCTCGACACCGCCGCTACCGTCACCGTGCTGGCCGACAGCGTGCTCGCGGTGGCCGCGCGGGCGGACCGCCCACCACTGTCGATCCGGGTGGCGGCGGGCGAGTTCCAGATCGAGGTGACCTGGGCTGGGCTCCCCGACGCGTCGGATGGCGTGGCCCGGGAACCGATCGCCACCTCGAACGGCCACGTCGTCAACGCCGCCCTGAATTCCGGTATGACCGCGGACTCCGCCATCGCTCGGACCGAATCCGGCGCTGCGGACAGTGATTCCGACACCTTCCCGCTGACCGCCTCGATGGTCGGCGTCTTCTACCACGCGTCCGAACCGGGCGCCGATCCCTTCGTCACCGTCGGCGCGACCGTCGTGCGCGGGCAGCAGATCGGCATCATCGAGGCGATGAAGCTGATGGTCCCGATCCAGGCGGAGCGGGCCGGCGTGGTGGAGCAGATCCTGGTGCCCGACGCCACCGCGGTCGAATTCGGCCAGCCGCTGCTGCTGGTGCGCGAGGCCGGACGATGATCACCTCGGTTCTCATCGCCAACCGCGGCGAGATCGCGTTGCGGGTCGCCCGCACCTGCCGCGAACTGGGCCTGCGCTCGATCGCGGTCTACACCACCGCCGACGCCGACAGCGCCGTGGTGCGCTTCGCCGACCAGGCGATCCGGATCGGGGCCGGACCGGCCAAGTCCAGCTATCTGCACATTCCCGCGCTGATCGAGGCCGCCCGCATGTCCGGCGCGGACGCCGTCCACCCGGGCTACGGCTTCCTCTCCGAGGACCCGGATTTCGCGGAAGTGTGTGCGGCCGAAGGGCTCACCTTCATCGGCTGCCCGGCCAAGGTGATGACCGAACTCGGCGACAAGGCCCGCGCCCGGGCCACCATGCTGGACGCCGGCCTGCCGCTGCTGCCCGGCAGCCGCGACCCGATCACCGACCCGGACGCGGCCGCCGCGTTCGCCACCGAGATCGGCTACCCGGTGATCGTCAAGGCGGTCGCAGGCGGCGGCGGGCGTGGCATGGCGGTGGTGCGCGATCCGGCCGAGTTCCCCGAGGCCTTCGCCCGCACCCGCGCCACCGCGCTCGCGGTCTTCGGTGACGGCCGGCTCTACGTCGAGCGCTACCTGGAATCGGCTCGGCACGTGGAGATCCAGGTACTGGCCGACACGCACGGGACCGTCGTGCACCTCGGCGCGCGGGACTGTTCGCTGCAACGCCGCCATCAGAAACTGGTGGAGGAATCGCCCGCGCCCGGTATTCCCGCCGAGGTGCTCGAGAATATGGGCGCGATGGCGGTGCGCGGTGCGCTCGCCTCCGGCTATGTCGGTGCGGGCACCTTCGAATTCCTGCTCGATCCCGCCGATCACCGCTTCTACTTCATGGAAGTGAATTGCCGTCTGCAGGTGGAGCATCCGGTCACCGAGATGGTGACCGGCATCGATCTGGTGCACGAGCAGATTCGCATTGCCGCGGGCGAGGAGCTCGGCTACGGCCAGGACGACGTCGCGCCGCAAGGCGTCGCGCTGGAATGCCGGATCAATGCCGAGGATCCGGCCCGCGACTTCGCGCCCACCCCCGGTGAACTGACCGAATGCGACCTGCCCGGCGGCCCGTTCGTGCGGGTCGACAGTCACGCCCGCCTCGGCTATCGCGTTCCCGCGCTCTACGATTCGCTGCTGGCGAAGGTGATCGTGTGGGCGCCGGATCGGGTCACGGCCATCGCGCGCATGCGCCGGGCGCTGGCCGAACTCCGGATGGGCGGACCCGCGGTCTCGACGACCGCCGACTTCGTGGACGGTCTCATCGATCACGAGCGGTTCCGGGAGGTCCGCCACGACACCGCCATGGTCGCTTCGCTCGGTTCCTAGCGTCCGCCTCGACGAAAACGTCCGGCTCGCCTCGACATCGAGGCGAGCCGGACATTTGTGTGCCGGCAGGTAGAGGGAGACCTACCGGCTGTCCCGCACCCACTCGGCGAAGCGCGCCCCGAGGGCCGGGCTGTCCTTGATCCAGGCGAAGTGATCCAGGTTCTCGATGCCCGAGCCCGGCTCCAGGTGCCACCGGGTGAGCTCGGCCCGCTTCAGCCGCCGGGCCAGGTGATCCACCGTCGACTTGGGGCCCAGCGGATCGGATTCGAAAGACACCATGAGCGTGCGCAGCGGCGAAACACCCAGCAGACGATCGTAATTGAGCTTCGACCCCGCAGGCTGGTAACGGCCGGTCAGGGCGTGCCAGGACCAGTCGGCCATGACGCCGCCCGCCATCGGGCCGCCCATCACCTTGCCGCCCGGCCAGACGCCGCGCAGCCGCGACACCACGCCGACGTACTGGCTGCCGTAGAGCACCGAGGCCCAGCGCCTCAGCTCGAACGCCCGCCAGAACACGACGCCGGTGGCGATGGTGATCACGCCCGCCAGCCGGTCCGGGTGCGCCGCGCCGTACAGCAGCGACAGCTGCCCGCCCAGACTGTGGCCCACGAGATAGATCGGGGCCTCCGGGAAACGCTCCTGCAGCGCATCGAGAATCGCGGGCAGATCCGCCTCGAGCAGCTGGCGGTAGCCGTGGTTGGCGGCCTCGCCCAGCGGCGGGGTGCTCTCACCCTGCGCGCGCAGATCGACTGTCGCCGCGGACAATCCGGCCGCGTGCAGCGACTTGGCGAGGGGGAGGTAGAACTTCGCCTTCATGGCGATCGCGGGCAGCACCAGCAGCACCGGCGCGGTGGGGTCGGCCGCCGGCAGTACCCGCAGCACGAACGAGACAGACTCGGAGACATCGGATTTCGGCACCGTCACCGAGACCGCTTCGAGGGTGGAGAACTCGGAGGGGCGCTTCTCGCCGGAGACCGGGGTCTGGCTGGGAGTGGACATGTCTGTGCTCCTGGATCAGGCGGACGCGGTCTCGCGGGTGGCGAGCTTGGTGACGTACTGGAACGAGACCTTGCCCACGAGCACGTCCTTGTCGTCGTAGAGCATCGCCCGGGTGTCCACGTCGAACTTGCCCGGTTCGGTGCGCTCGGCGATGGCGCGGATGTCGCGCGGATCCACGGTGCCGATGGCGCGGATGCGGCCCACGGCGGGCTTGAAGAACGCGGCGTGCGAGTCGCGCACCACCATCCACTCGACCTCACCGAGGTCGGGGGCGGCCGCGCCGACGAAGGCCACCGCGCAGGCGATGTCGGCGGCCAGGTACAGCGCGGCCGCGTGCACGGTCTTCACGTGGTTGCGCAGGTCCGCGTTGTCGGGCACGACGGCCAGCGCGTGGTCGGCGTCGAGCTCGGTGACCTGGACGCCGGCGAAGACACCGAACGGCACCGCCGCATTGGCGATCTCGGCGAGCTCGGCGTAATCGGGGTCCTTGGTGGCGAATGGCACGAACGGCGCGAAGGCGCGGTCGAAGAACGACGTCTCGGTCATGTTTCCTGTCCCAACTGCGTCGAATCGAGGGGTCTGGCATCAGCTTGCAATTCGCAGTATGTCGGGGTGCGGAGGCCGGGACACGGCCTAATTGTGAGGTCCTATCGCCACCGGCAGAAGTGTGGAACATTGCTGTTCGGGCAGGTTATCCGCCGGTAGTATCAGTGTCGGCCCGGCCGTCTCTCGCTATTCCTCAGAATCCAGTCCCGCCCGGGCGCAGGCGGTGGGAAGATGCGGACGTGGAGCAAACCGCCTCCGTGACAGTCGAGGTGCGATCGTCCTCGACGCTTTCGCCGCGTGATGCCTTCGAGCAGTGGGAAGCCCTGATGGCAGATGCCATCGTTCCCTCAGCGATATCGCCGCTACACGACGGGTGCTGGAACGGCAAGATCACCAGCACCCAGTTCGATCGCGTGTCGGTGGCGCTCATGCGCGCCAGCGCACAACAGGTGAATCGGACTCAACGGATGGTGTCGCGGTCGCAAGGGGAGTACCTGCTCGCCAATATCGTGCTGGAAGGGACGAACTGGACAGAGCAGCAGGGGCGGACCGCGGAGTCCGTCGCCGGGTCGATCGCCTTCTACGACAGCGCGCAGCCGCTGTTGAGCCGCACCACCGACAACGCCATGTCGACCCTGCTGCGCGCGCCGCTGCAGCCGGTGCTCGACTACGCGGGGCTGGCCCGCGACGAATTGCCGTTCGCCGTCCCCATTCCGGCCGACGGCGCGATGGGGGTGGTCACCCGGTTCTTCCGCGATATGGCCGATCTCTCCAACGAGGAAGCCGAGCGCGCGAATGTCGCATTCGACGGGCAGACCACCGGAATGCTGGCCTCGGCCTTGCTGCTCGCCGTCGGGAAAGCCTCACCCGCCCCGGCCGATTCGCTCTACACCCGCCAGCAGATGATGGCCTACCTACGAAAACGGTTCACCGACCCGGATCTCACCGTCGACGAGATCGCCCGCGCCTGCCTGGTCTCGCGGCGCACCCTGTTCCGCATGTGCGAGGGGCTCGGCGGCCCGGGCGCACTGATCCGGCGCATGCGCATCGAACACGCACGGCGCCAACTGCGGTCGGAGCCGACACGATCGCTCAACTCGATCGCGGCCGCGTCGGGGTTCGCCTCCGATCGCCACTTCTATCGCGCCTTCCAGCTCGAAACCGGCATGACCCCGGGCGAATTCCGCTCCCAGTTCGCCGTCGCTGCCTCCGGCGCCCGCCGCGTGACCCGGCAACTACCCGGCTAGGACAACAGCTGACCGTGCTCGAGCGCCTCGAGGGGCGGACTGGTGTAGCGCGGTGCGCGATAGTGGAAGTCGAAGTTGGCGCGCACGTAGCGGCGATAATCCTCCAGGGTGTGCATGATGTCGGCGCGGGTCTGCCCGGCGATGCCGAGCACGTCGAGCTCTTCGGCCAGCGCCTCCTCCAGATGACCGATGCGCACGATGCAGTCGGTCAGCAACTCGTTCACCACCCGCAGCGCGTGCGCCCGGGTGCAGCCGAAGTGATACTCGGCCAACAGGACCGCGTTGTAGGCGTAGCCGACGGCCTCGTCGGCGGGCAGCGAATGGACGTCGTTGATCAGTCCCATGTGCTCGGTCACCGCCGCGCGCAACGTCTTCAACGCGGGCAGCTGCCGCACCGCGTCGGGTAGATCTATGCCGTACGTGATTTCGCTCAGATCGAGCAGCATGTAGATCGCGACCGAGATCTGCCGATGGGTGCGATACTCGTCCAGTTTCGGCAGGTCCCGCGTGATGGTGCGCACGCTTTCGGTGTAATAGCTCCACCACCATTCCTGGATCTCGGCGCGGACCATGCGCTGCCAGGGCAGTGAGCGGCCGAGGCAGAGTCGGCGCCACAGATCCTGAAATGCGGTGGCCAGCACGCCGGACGGCGTTTCGTCGAGCTGAAATCCGGTTTCCAGGCGCTGAATGGTGCTCAGGCAGCGCCGCGGATCCGGCATCTCGATATCGAACTGGTCGTCCACTATGAAGGCCCACGCCGTGAATTCCGAGAGCAGCGCCAGTGATTCGACATCGGCGCGCGGGCACCACATCGAGTACATCTCGACCGGGCGCGAACCCGCGACCCGGCGTCTGGACAACTCCTCGGGGACGAGGTCCTGGCTCACCAGCCATTCCCACATCTTGGATTCGGCCGCTCCGGCTCGGGGATTGGTTCCTTCCGGCGGGTACGGCATGTAGAAATCGGGAAGAATGATTCGCTCGGAAACCATGGGGCACAGCTCCTTCGGCGAGCGTGAATTCGCCTGGCCTCATCCGCCGGCCCTCGGGGTCGAGCCGGCTCCCCGCCATCCGTTCACGCCCGATTAGTCCAGTATCTCCCAACTCGACCTGGGACACGCGCGAATTCGGCGCACTGGAAGAATCAGTTGAACGAGCAAGTTCGCGCGTGGGAGAGGCGGCGATGGAGGAGTTCGTTACCGGCGGGGTACCGGGGGAGGGGCTGCTCAATGCGCCCACCTTCGGCTCGGTATTGCGGCGGATTCGAGACGCTCGGGGAGTGTCGCGGGAGCGGCTCGCATTCAACTCGGGGGTCAGTGCCAGCTATGTGAACCACCTCGAGAAGGGCGAGCGGGAACGGCCCACCCGGGAGGTGGTGACGGCCCTGATGCGGTATCTGGACCGGCTGTCCCCGCTGGCCCCGGAGGAATTCCGGCAACTGTCAGATCTGGCCGGAATCGATCCGGTGAAACAGCCGACGACCGTCGATCTGCGCGCCGATCTGGGCCGCGGCATCCCCAAGGCGCTGGCGCTGTACGAACCGCACCTGGCCGCCTACGTCGACACCCGGCTCAACATCCTGATGTGGAACGACAGCTTCGCCGCGGGCTTCCCCGGCCTCCCCGAGGACGGCAACCTTTTGCACTGGATGCTCGGGGATCCGCGCGCGCGGGTCGCCATGGTCGAGTGGGAGCGGGAGCTGCGGATCTCCATCCAGTGGCTGCACGGATACATCGCCCAGCACGGCGACACCAGCTGGTTCGGGGATCTGCTGCAGGACCTGAGCCGGTTTCCGCTGTTCCTGGAGATCTGGTCGGACACCACCGCCCGCTACGAGCGCACCCGGCCGGTCATTCAGCTGTGCGACGACGCGGGGCGTAAGACCCAGATCATCGGGCAGCTGTTCAACGTCAACAGCACCGCGTATCCGGGGCGTATGCAGATCTTCATCGGCCTGCGGACCAACGGTCAGGCGTAGGGATCGGTGATGTCGCGCAGCTGCGCGAGGGCTTCGCGGAGGTTGCGCATGCGGCGTTCTCCGAGGTGGTCGGCCCACTCCCGCTCGACGGCGGCGGCGACCTCGTTGGAGTGGTCGGCGAGTGCGCGGCCGCGGCGGGTCAGCCGGACCAGGCGGGCGCGGCCGTCGCGCGGGTCGGGGGTGCGCTCGACGTAACCCGCACGTTCGAGCTGATCGACCAGGAATCCGGCCGTCTGCTTCGTGACCTGCGCTTGCTGGGCCAGCTCGGTGATCCGGGAGCCCGCCGGGGCGATCCGCGCCGCGAGCCTGCCCTGCGCCACGCTGATGTCGCCGTACCCGGCCTCGGCGAGCGCGGCGAAGATGCGCTCCTCCATGGCCCGGTAGGCGATGAACATGAGCAGGCCGGCATTCAGCTCCGGACCGGACATCCCACTCCTTGACTTGGTAAGAGAAGCTGACGATAATAGTCAGTGTATCTGACTAATCATAGTCCCCGGGGATTGCCATGGACCGTGAGAACAGTTGGCGGATCATCGAACAGCAGCGTCGCGCCATCGCCGGACTGCTCGCTGATCTGACACCCACCGAATGGGAAACGCCGTCGCTGTGCGCCGGCTGGCGAGTCCACGAGGTCGCCGCGCACATCGCGGTGACGCCCGATCCGCCCTCGCCCGGCGACCTGCTGCGCACGATGGTGCGCGCCCGCGGCGACTACAACCGCATGATCGACGATCTGACCGTGCGGCACGCGCGGCGGCCGCCGGCGGAACTGGTGCGGCAGATCCGCGACAATGCCGCCTCGCGGCGGCTGCCGAAACTGACGAACTATCGAAACATCCTGTTCGACACCATCGTTCACGGCCAGGACATCGCGATCCCGCTCGGCCGGATCATCGAGGTCGATCCCCGAGCCGCGGCGGCGGGCGCCGATACGGCCGCGGCATCGGGCTGGCCGGTGTGGGATCGCCACCGGCTGGACGGAATTCGGCTCAGCGCCACCGACATCGACTGGACGCACGGCAGCGGCAGCGAGATCCGCGGACCGATCCTCGCCCTGCTGCTCCTGGTCACCGGCCGCACCGCGGCGCTGGATCGGGTTGCCGGAGAGGGCATTCCGCGACTCGCTCGGCAGCTGGCCTGACCGATCGGCCGTCGTACCGGCCCGGCGCGGAGGGGACTGCGGGCCGGTACGACGGGCCTGCGGCTAGCGGGTGAGCAGTCGGCGAATCCAACCGCCGCCGTTGGTGTCCTGGTGGCCCGGGCACCACTGATCGGCCGGGACGGACGCCCGCACCTGCGCGACGTGGGCGCCGCAGCCCGACCAGGTGGTCTTGCCGCAGGTCCGGCATCGGGTGGGTCGGCACATGGTTTCGGTTCCTCCGTGGTGTCAGGCGGGGGCTTCGCCGGATTCGATGGCGTCGGCGAACTCGCAGAACGCCTCGTAGGCGCGGGCGCCGTGAATGGTGGCCGGGCCACCGTGCATGAGGAACGTGACGCCGATGGCCTCCGCCGCCTCCTGCCTGGTGGCTCCCGCACGCGCTGCGGCCTGACCGTGCGAGGCGATGCAGCCGTCGCAGCCCTCGACCACGCCGATGGCCAGCGCGATGAGCTCCTTGGTCTTGCGGTCCAGTGCGCCCGGCGCGAAGGCTGCCTTGCTGAGTTCGCCGAAACCCTTGTACACCTCGGGAATCGCGCGCCGCAGCTCGCGGTGCAGCGGGGACAGCTCGTTCAGGACCGCCTTGCCGTGCGGCGAGGCCTGGGTGGTGTCGGTCAGTGCGGACATGGCTACTCCTTCGGGCTACTTCGCGGATACCCCTTGGGGTATATCCACCACGGTAGCATACCCCCAGGGGTATCTATATGGGCGTCGTCACCTGCCGAAACCCGGACACGGGGTTGATCAGTTCAGTCCGAGGACCACCGCGTTGCCGTCGTGATCACCGGTCGAGGCGGTGTCGGTGTTGTAGGTGTTGCCCAGCGTCAACACTCCGAGATCGGTCGCGCCCTTGCTCAGCAGCGCCGCGCGCAGATTGCCGCGCGCCTGCGCGAACGACACGTAGCCGTGGGTGATCACCTCGAACTTCTCCCGGCTGAACGCCGCCGACCACACGAATCCGCCGCCCGTCAGTGGAGCCGGACCGAAAACCCGTCCGTGGTCGTTGGTTTCGACCGCGGTGGCGTCGGAGAACGCCGAATCGCTGCCGTCCGGCGGCTGCTGCGCGTAAAGCTGCCCGTTGATCCGGCCCTGATAGCCGGTGCTGTGCAGCCACTGCACCGGAAACCCCGCCGCGGAGAGTCGATTCGTCAATGCCGTGGTGGCGGCATCGGCGGTCGCCGAGGTCCGATCGACGAACACCACGTTGACCGGCTCGTAGAGCGACTTCCCCTGATACTGCTGCCCGAGCCAGTTCGCCACGTTCCCGTCCGACCGCAGCATCCACACGCCGATCGACCCGTAGGGCGTCGACACGCTGGTCGTGGCGGTCGGCGGCGTCCCGGCCGAGGTCTGCGAGGTTCCGGTGGGCAGATCCGAGGATCCGGTGGGCAGCGCGGACGCCCCCGGCGACACCATCGCCACGGCCGCGGCGGTCACCGCCACCACCGCCAATCGAACGGCCCGGACTCGAATCATGGAGCGAGAGAACATGTTCACCTTTCACCGACGATCCACAGGTCATAGCAGAGATCACCGCCCCGGAACCCCCATACCGGCATTTCGGTCCACGCCACTCCGCTGCGGGGTCGACGACGCGATGGCGGCGATGGACCCGCTACCATCCACCCGAGCCCCGCTGCGGACATCGTCGCTGTTCCGCTGACGCCCCCCGCAGCCGACGGCATGCCCGATCACCCGATCAGCCCGAGGAGCAATCATGTGTCAACCGACCCCCTGCCAGACCTGCGGCAAGACCACCTGGGCCGGCTGCGGCGACCACATCGACCAGGTCAAGGCCGTGGTCCCGGCCGACCAGTGGTGCGACGGCGAGCACACCAACTAGTCCGGCCGCGCGGGCGGTCCGGCCTCCGAACAGGAAGGTGAGAGCGTGCGGATCTACATCACGAGTGTGTTCGTCGACGACCAGCAGAAGGCGCTCGACTTCTATACCGGGGTGCTCGGGTTCACCACGAAGCACGATGTCGATCTGGGCGCGGCGCGCTGGCTGACGGTGGTGTCGCCCGAGGATCCCGCGGGCGCGGAGCTGCTGCTCGAACCGGACGGGCATCCGGCGGTCAAGCCGTACAAGGACGCACTGGTGGGCGACGGGATTCCGGCGGCCTCGTTCCAGGTGGCGGACGTGTACGGCGAGTACGAGCGGCTGCGTGGGCTCGGCGTGCGGTTCACCCAGCAGCCGATGGAGGCGGGGCCGGTGACCACCGCGGTCTTCGACGACACCTGCGGGAACCTGATCCAGCTCGTCACCCCGGCATAGCGCCGACCGCGGGTTCGCCGAACAGGACGGCCTCCATCAGGCCGATCACCCACTGGCGGGGATGGATTCGCTCGTCGTCGCCGAAGACGCGGGCGTAGTCCACCACCAGGCCGAGGGCGGCGTGCACGAGAACGGCCGCCGCGGCGGGGGTGAGGCCGGGGCGGACCCGAGTGAGCAGCGCCGCCCATTCGGTGACGACCATGCGCTGCACCACCCGCAGGGTCGCGCGCTCGTCGTCGGGGACGTGGCCGAACTCGGCGAAGTAGACGAAGATCAGCTCACGTTCGTCGAAGGCCCCCGCCACGTACATGTCGACCAGTTTGGCCAAAGCCTCGGTGGGACCGGCGGATTCGGCCAGGGTGGGGCCGATCACGGCCGACATACGGTCGGCGGCCCGGCGGAACGCGGCATTGAGCAGATCTCCCTTGCCGCGGTAGTAGCGGTACACCGCCGAGGTCGAGGGCAGGCCCGCGGCGACCGCGATGTCCTCGACACTGACATTCGGGTAGCCGCGTTCGTAGAACAGTCGTACCGCCCGCTGCAAGAGCAGTTCGTGTTTGAGCGTGGGCGGCGTCTCCACCGCGCGCGGGGCGGGCGGCGGCTGCGCCGGCTCGGGCAGATCCGCCCCTATCAGCGCCCAGCAGGCCGTATTCAGCAGGACGGCAAGGGATTTCGAGGCGAGCGGGACCCGGTGATCGCCGAGGCAGCTCACGGTGCTGAAGACGCCGACGGCCCGCACGGCCCGCTCGCGCGCGGACAGGCCGGGCCGCACCGCACCGATCAACGCGCTGAGCTCGGACAGCGCCGTCGCGAAATGCTGGTCCACCGTGCGCTTGTCGGGCGCGTCGAGGTAGCGGTGCTCCCAGCGGGCCAGCCCCACGGTGGTCCGATTGGCGATGGTCTCGGCGATGATGCCGTCGATGGCGTACCCGAGCCGCCGCCGCGCCGGCCAGCCGGCGGCCACCTCGGGCAGGCTCACCGCCGCCACGGTCACCTCCCCGAGCCGTAGCAGCTCACCCGCGAACAGCGCGTACTTGCTCGGGTAGTGCCGGTAGAGCGCGGTGGAGGTGATGCCGAGCCGGGCCGCGATGTCCTCCATGCTGACCCGGTGGTAGCCGAGCGAGGCGAATTCGGCCGCCGACACCGCCGCGATCTGGGCCCGCCGGTTCTTGGGCCGTCGCCGGACCGCCCGCGCACCCGGTTCGGGGGCGGGCGTCCTCGCCGGGTTCACGACTGCGGCTGCTGCGCCAGCGGCGAATTCACCTTGTTCACCAGCCACCGGTCGCCGGATCGTTCCAGCCGCATCACCATCGACAGCTGGCCGGGCGCCGGCTTGCCCTGGGTGCCGAGACTGGTGATGGTCTGCCCGATCACCACGATCGCCTCGGCGGAGTCGCGGTCGGCATTGCGGACCGCGCACTGCACGTCGGTGGCCTTGGACACCACCTGGCCCTGGGTCAGCACATCCCGCAATTCCTTGCTGGTGGCGTCGAACTGCTTGCGCCAGTCGCCGGTCGCGTCCTTCTCGACGGCGGTGAAGTAGGCGTCGAGGTTCTTGGCGTCATAGGTGGCCAGCAGCGGGGCATAGGCGCAGGCGGCGGCGCGGGCCTGCTCCTGGGCGGCGAGCAGATCCCGATCGTGCCCGTCGTGGCGGTAGAGGTAGATGCTCGAGCCGAGGGAGGCGGCGAGCGCGAGCACCGCGGCGGCCCCGACCGCGATCCGGGCCCGCGCGCCCAGGGCGGGCAGCGCCGGAGCGCGCAGGCGCGACTTCCACCCGCGCCCAACCGTTTCCGGCTTGGCCGGGCTGGTTTCGGCGGCCGCGAGTTCGGCATCACGGTCGGCGGTGAGGTCGGCGGTGAGGTCGGCGGCGGTGAGCGCGGTGTCTGTGGTGTGGTCGGTGCCGGTGCCGGTGGTGGCGTCGGCGTCGGTGGCGCGGTCGCCGATCACATCCGCGCCGGCAGCGATATCGGCCGTGGTGTCCGGCATCTCGGCCGGGGTCTGCTCGATGGTGTTGTCGCTCATGGGAAGTCTCCTGGCTTGCGTGGGTGATCTAGCGGGGGACCGGCTGGGACATCTCGTTGCCGGAGACCCCCGGCGGTGCGGTGGCCCCGTTGTCGGGCACGTCGGGTCGGGGCGCGTTGGCCGAACCACGGACCTGCAGGGCCGGATTCGAGGTGACGCAGTAGTTGTAGAGCCGCACCCGGGAGTCGGCCTGCACGTCGGTCGGCACGACCGGGATGGTCTGGTAGTCGCAGCTGGGCCGCGGCCACGGATCGACCAGCGTGTTGTAGGCGCCGTCGTGCGCGGGCACGCCGAGCGCCTGGGACCCGGCGCGCAGGGCGGGGAAGAGCGCGGCGATGGCGGGCGCGCGCAGCTTGGCCGCCTTGGTGACCGCCACGAAATTGGTCACCAGATTGGTGATGGGGTCCTGGGTTTCGGTGATGAACCCGTTCAGCGCCGCCAGTTGACCGGGCCCCTGCTGGAGCAGCTTGCGCAATTCCTGGTCGGCGGAGGCGAACTGGTCGAACAGCACGCTCCCGGCCTTGGTCAGCGTGCCCAGATCGGGCTGCGCGTGCTGGGTGGTGTCGGCGATGACCTCGAGATTCTCGATGAGCTGCCGGGTCTGCGGCAGCAGATCGGTGAGTCCGGACATGGCCCGGCTCAGCCCGGAGATCATGTTGCGCAGTCGATCCGGGCCACCCGCGAGGGCCTTGTCCAGTTCGTCCACGATCACATTGAGCCGGTCGGGGTTCATGCCCCCGACCAGATCGCCGAGATTGCTGAACACCGACTGGATCTGCACGGGGACGCTGGTCCGCGCCCGCTCCACCAGTGACCCGTCGTGCAGGTACGGTCCGGTATCGGAGTCGGGCCGGAAGTCCAGATACTGTTCCCCGGCCGCGGACAGCCGCCCGATGGCCACGGTCCCGCCGATCGGAATCCGGGCGCTGTCGTCGATCTCGGCGACCGCCGCCACCCCGTCCCCGGCCACGTGCACGTCGCTGACCTTGCCGATCCGGCTGCCGCGGAAGGTGACGTCATTGCCGGGCAGCAGCCCGCCCGAGGACGTCAGCTCGACGGTCACCGAGTAGGTGTGCGGAATCGGGTTGAACCGCAGCACGTAGGCGCCGATATAGCCGGACCCGAGCACCAGCACCACGATCAACCCGAGATTGGCGATGGCGATGCGACGCCGCACCACCCACTGCCACAGTGGCGGATTCATCGATCCGCTCCCTGCTGCTGCGGCTCCGGCTGGGCGTCGGGGAGCCGTGGCGGGCTGGTGAGCCGCCCGAACACCTTGGCCAGCACCTGTTCCAGGCTGCCGATGAACTGCCCGGCGTCGCCGAGTTCGGGCCACCGGCTGCCGTGCGGATCGGTGAGCGCGCCGACGCTCAGATACGACACCGTCGCGGCCACCGCCAGCGCCGGACCCCGCAGACTGGCCGTCAGCGACGGGTAGATGGTGTGCAGCCCGTCCAGCGCCCCGGTCAGCTGATCGCTCTGCGCGAATCCGGACATGAGGGCCTGAATGCTGTTGAACAACCCCACGAAATCCCCGCCGGTGGTGGTGGCGAAGTCGCCGAGCGCGTCGGTGGTGGTGGCGACCTTGGCCAGCAGCTCCACGATCTGCTGATTGTTCTCGGTCAGCAGGCCGATCAACGCCGGGAAGGTGTCGGCGGCCGCCCCGAGTTGGGCCTTGCGCCGGGCCAATTCGCCCGAAAGATTGTTCAGCCCGCCCAGCACCGAGTCGATGTCGCCGGTGCGGGCGTTGAGCGCCGCGATGGCGGCGGTCAGCTCGGTGATCAGATGCGACAGTTCGGGTGCGCGGCCGGCGAACATCGAGTTCAGCTCGCCGGTGATCTTGGCGGCCTGATTGATGCCGCCGCCGTTGAGCAGCAGCGACACCGACATCATGAGCTGTTCCACCGAGGCGCCCGCCGCGGTGTGGTCGGTGCCGATGGTGTCCCCGTCGCGCAGCGGCTCCCCGGCCTCGGCGGCCGCGGGCAGCGTCATGGCCACGAACATGTCGCCGAGCGGGGTGGCCTGGCGAAGTTCGACAGTGGTGCCGCGAGGCAGCCGGATGTCCTCGCGGATCAGCATTCTCACGTCGGCCACGAAGTTCGTGGTCGCGATCTCGGTGACCACGCCGATATCGGTGCCGCCGATCTTGACGTGCGCGTGGTCGGGCAGGTTCAGCGCGTCGGCGAAGGCGGCGTGCACGGTGTAGCCGGGCGCGCCCAGGCCGGGTTTGGGCATGGGCAGGGTGTCCACGGTGACCGCGCACCCGGTGGCGGTCAGCAGCGTGGCGGCGGTCAGGACTCCGCCGAGAGTCGTTGTGCGCAGTCTCATTTCAGGTTCGTGATTCCCAGGAGGGCGGCGGTGAGGCCGAAGTCGGGGCCGAAGTCCTGCACCTTGCCGGTGCGGCAACCGTCCAGCCGCATCTGGACGCGCTCGCAGAACGTGGAGAGGATCTCCCCGTCGAGCAGCGACTTGTCCAGCAGGCCGTGCAGTCGCAGCGCCTGATGCTCGGTGCTGGTGGCATTGGCGAGGTTCTGGAACATGAGCGGCCCGACGTCCACGATCTCGGTGAGGCCGCGGGCATTGGCGCGCATCTGTTGGGTGATCGCCACGAAGCGGGTCAGCGCCCCGGCCAGCTGATCCTTGTTCTGCCCCACCAGGGTCGCGGTATTGGTGACGAAGTCGTCGAGCTGGCCGAGCACCGCCTCGATGCCGGGGGCCTGCTCGCTCATGAGGTTCACCAGTTCGGTGAGCCGGCCGCTGAAGTCGCGCACCGTCTGGTCGTTGGTGGCGATGACCTGGGTGATGTCATTGAGTTTGATGATGGTGTTGGAGATCTGGTCCTTGTTGGCGAAGGTCACCTCGAACGCGGCCGAGAGTGAGTCGAGGGTTTGGCGCAGCTTGTCGCCATTGCCGTTGAGCAGTGGGAACAGCACCCGGCTGGCCATCGGCCCGGTGGTGTTGTCGCCTTTGAGCGCATCGCCGAGCTGCGAGAAGGTGGCCAGGATCCGATCCAGCTCCACCGGAACCCTGGTGCGCTGCAACGGAATATAGGCGCCGTCGGTCAGGGTGGGGCCGTCGCCGGTGTACGCCGGAGCCAGCTCCACGTGACGATTCGTGATCAGTTGTGGATTCACCAGTGCCGCAACGGCATCGGCGGGAATCTTTACGTCCTGGTCCAGCGACATGGTGACCTGCACGTAACTGCCCTTGGGCGTGACGGTTTCGACGGTGCCGATCGGCACGCCGAGCACCGCCACCTCGTTGCCCGCGTACAACCCGGCCACGCTCTCGAAATCCGCGGTGATCTTCATTCGTGCCCCGAGATACTCCTTGGGCAGCGACCCGATCGAATCGGGCAGCAGCCCGCATGCCGAGGTGAGCAGCAGCGCCCCGCATACCGCGGCCAGCCGCAGTCGTCTCCGACGTGTCATCACTTGCACCCCTGCACGGCCTGCGCGAAGCACAGCCAGTTGTCCGGGAACAGCCACGGCGCGTACACGTTTCCGTACGGTCCGTCGCCGAGCACATTGTTGAACTGCCGCAAGGTCACCGGCATGATCTGATACAGCGCGGCCAGGTTGTTCTTGTTCTTGTCCAGCCCCTCCGACATGGTGTTCAGGTCGGTGATGAGCGGGCCGAGTTGGTTGTTGTTCTCCAGGCCCATCTGCTGCAACAGCTTCGACAGCGACGCCACGTTGTCGAGCAGCTGCTTCAGCAGCGACTGCCGCTGCTGCACCGCGCTGCCGATGGCCTCCCCGCGGGTCAGCAGCATCAGCACGCTGTTCTGGTTGTCCGAGGCCAGCTGCGAGACGGTGTCCATGCCCTTCAGCAGGGTGTCCACCTCGTCGCGGCGGTCGTTGATCACCTTGGCCAGCGCGCCCACACTGTCGAGGGCCTGCACGGTGAGTTCCGGTGAGGAGCCCATCTGCCGATCGACCAGATCCAGTGCGTTGCGCAGCTTCTGCGGGTCGAGCTTCTCGACGCGTTCGAAGGAGTTCTTGTACTGCGGATCCTGGATGACCTTGCCCAGGTTGTAGGGGACCGAGGTATGGTCGAGCTTGATCCGGTTCCCGGACAACGGCTTTCCGCTGCCGGGAGTCAGCTCCACGTGCAGGCGGCCCAGGATCGTGGACATCTTGATCGCCGCGCGCGCATCGTCGCCGAGCTCGATCTCGCGCTGCACCTTCATGTCCACCAGCACGTGGCCGTTGTTTAGCTTGACCGCACCGACCTGGCCGACCTCGATGCCCGACACGTCCACCGTCGCGCCCGGCCGCAGCCCGGCGGCTTGCGCGAACTCGGCGTGAATCGTCCGGTCGCCGACGTGCGCCTGCTCGATCAGCGTGGATCCGGCGAGCAGCGCCACCACGAACCCGGACGCGAACAGTCCCAGCCGCAGCGGCCGGTTGGCCAGGAACCCCGGGTAGCGAAGCCGCCTCATCGGCACACCTCCGAATGTGATTGGCCGCCGACCTGATTGAACAGACCGGGCGGGAGCAGCACGCCCCACAGCGAGACGTCCAGGCTGCACAGGTAGGCATTGCCGTACGCGCCGTAGCTGCTGAACCGCGCGATGCCATTGAGGACGTCGGGCAGTTCCACGGCCGCCTTGTCCAGTGACGCGCCATTGAGCAGCAGCAGCGCGACACCGGCGGAGGCGTCGGTCTGCGCGCGCGCCGCCCCGGGCTTCACCTGGGCGAGCACACCGACCAGCGAATCCGTCGCCGTCGCCACGCGTTCCACCGACGACTTCAGCGTGCTGCCCTGCGCGTACAGGGCATCGGTCAGCGCCCGCGCCTGCGTGATCAGCGTTTCGAGCTCGTTGCTGCGGTGGGCCAGGCCGGAGACGACACTGCTGAGATTGCCGACCACCTGGCCCAGGATTTCGTCGCGCTGCCCGAAGGTGCCGGCCAGCTGCGCGGCCTGGGTCACCAGGGCGCTCAGCGAGACGCCATTGCCCTGCAAGGCCTGAATCAGCGTCTCCGACAGCGAATTCACTTGGTCGGGTTGCAGCACGCTGAACAGCGGCTCGAAACCCGACAGCAGCGACGAGACGTCGAAGGACGGCTCGGTGCGCTCGATCGGGATCTGCCCGCCCACCGGCATCGGCGCACCGGCGTCCTTGCCCGGCATGAGCGCGATGTAGCGCTGGCCGATCAGGTTCTGGTAACGCACCAGCGCCTTGGTGGAGGTGGTGGGATGCTGATCGGCCTGGATGCGGAACTCGACCCGGGCGCGGTAGCCGTCGGCGAACTCGATCTTGTCGACCCGGCCGACCCGCACCCCCGCCATGCGGACGTCGTCACCGATCCGCAGACCCAGCACGTCGGAGAACACGGCCGAATAGTTGTGCGTGGAGCCGGGCACCGTGCGCTGCAGGGTCGACCACATCGTGTAGGTCAGCAGCACGGCGACGGCGGCGAAAAGACTGAAGCCCGCCAAGGACTTTCCGGATTTCACGACGCACCTCCCGCCTCGGCCGGCACCAGGGAACCGCCCGCCAGCAGCGGCGTGAGCAGCAGTATTTGCGCCGCGTCCGGCCGGTGACCGACCAAGGCCGCGATGGCGTCGGAACCGCGCAGTCCGGCGGGCTGTACCGCGGCCGGAGCCGGGTCGGTCGCCGCGGCCGGTGCGGTGAACCCGGGAATCGCCGGCATCCCCGGAATTGCCGGAAGCCCGGGAATGGCGGGCAGACTCGGCAGCCCGGGCACGGCCGGTGTGGTCGTCGTGACCGGAGCGGGTCCGGCGGCGCCGAGCCACTGCGGGATCTGCTGCTGCGGAAACTGTTGCGCCGGAGCGCTGTCCGGCACCGACGAGCCGCCACAACGCGGTCCGGCGAGCTCCCCGTAGCGCGGGCAGTCGGCCGCCGTGTACTGCTGGAACGGCGTGAACGTCACGTCCATCCGCCACACCATCTGCTTCTTGGGGCCGAATGTGAACGTGGACTGCAACCGCTGCAAGGCGGTGTTCAGGTTGGCGATGGCGAACGGGATGGCCTGCGGGTCCTGGGCCAGACTGCCGAAGAGCTGATTCAGGCCCGACACCAGGAACTTGCCGGAGTCGGGGTTGCGCGCGAAGAGCCCGTTCACCGTGTCCACCGCGCTGCCGCCGGTGCTCAGCAGGTTCATCAGCGCCGCCCGCTGCTCGGTGAGTGTGCGCGCGGTGGTCACCGACTTGGCCAGGGTTCCCACCAGATCCGGCGCGGACTGGCTCAACGCGGAAGCCGCACGGCCCAGATTGCCGAGCAGGTCCCCGACGCCCTCGATGCCGCGCACCTCGGTGACCCAGCGATCGAGCCGCTCGATCGTGGACCCGGGCACCCGCGCGGACGGATCCAGCGCCGCCGACAGCGTGGACAGCACCCGGCCCAGCTTCTCGGGCTGAATGTTGTTGAGTACCGTGCGCAGCACATTGAGGGTGCTCTGCAACTGGACGGTCGCGGCGCTGGTGTCCTCCGGGATGGTCGCGCCCGCACGCAACGTGTCCTTGGTCGGCGCGGTGTCGACCAGTTCGACCGCGGTGACCCCGAAGATATTGTTCGGGATCACCCGTGCGGCGACATTCGCCGGAATCGTGTTCGCCAACACCGGTTTCAGGGCGATGGCGGCCCGCTGCCGCTCACCCTTGGCCACCACGGTCACGTCCTCGACGCGACCGACGATCATGCCCCGGAACTTCACGTCGGCGTGGCCGGGCAATCCGTCGCCGGTGCTGGTGAGCACCGCGGTCACCGCCACCTTCTCCTCGAAGCGGCCGTTGTAGCGCAGCGCCAGCAGATACAGCAGCAGCGCCACGGTGGCGAGCAGGGCGAGTCCGGCCAGCGTGAGCTGCCGGGCCGTGGGGCCCCGCCCGCTGGGATCGAGAATCATCGAAACACCTATCCCGAGATGCGGAAGCCGGGGTCGATGCCCCAGATCGCAAGGGTCAGAAAGAGATTGACGAAGACCATGACGACGATGACCATCTTGATGGCCCGCCCGGCCGCCACCCCGACGCCTTCGGGCCCGCCGGTGGCGACGGAGCCGTAATAGCACTGGATGAACGTCGAGATCATCACGAAGACCATGACCTTGAGCAGTGACCAGAACACGTCCGGCCCCAGCAGGAACTGGAAGAAATAGTGGTCGTAGGTGCCGGCGGTGGTGCCGCCCAGGATCAGCACCGACAGTTTGGTCGCCAGATACGCCACCGCCAGACCCACGCTGTAGAGCGGGATGATGGTCAGCGTGGACGCGATCATGCGGGTGCTGATCAGGTACGGAAGCGGCCGGATGGCAATGGATTCCAGGGCGTCGATCTCCTCGGAGATGCGCATGGCCCCCAGTTGCGCGGTGAACCGGCACCCGGCCTGAATGGCGAAGGCCAGGGTCGCGATGATCGGCGCCAGCTCGCGCGTGGTGGCGAAACCCGAGATCGCGCCGGTGAGCGGGCTCATGGTGAGCAGGTTCAACGCGGTGAACGACTCCATGCCGACGGTGATGCCGCCGAACCCGCACAGCGCCACCACCACGCCGATGGTGCCGCCGCCCACCACCAGCGAGCCGTTGCCCCAGCCCACATCAGCGGTCAGGCGCAGCACCTCCTGCCGATAGTGCTCGAGCACGAACGGAATCGCGATCAGAGCCTGGAAGAAGGTGATGACCTGATGGCCCAGGCGCTGATTCGCCTGCACCGGCACCGCCACCGCGTTCGCGGCCATCCGCACCGGTCGGAGCGCCGGGGGAGTGTAGGAACTGCCCATCTCACACCACCTTCGATGGCAGCAGCGTGTTGTAGAGCTGGGTGAGCGCGATATTGGTGGCGAAGAGCATGAGCGCCGAACTCACCACCGCCGAATTCACCGCGTTCGCGACCCCGCCGGGACCGCCGTGCGCGTGCAAGCCGATATCGCAGGCGATGATCGCGGTCAGCAGTCCGAAGATGGCCGCCTTGAGCACCGCGATCACCAGATCGTCGGCCACCGCGAACGACGCGAACGAGCCGATGAACGAGCCCGGCGTCCCCTGCTGGGCGTAGACATTGAACATGTAAGCCGTTGCGAAGCCCACGAACACGATGAACCCGCACAGCAGCATGCTCACCAGCACCGCCGCCGCCAGCCGCGGCGCGACCAGCCGCCGCACCGGATCCACGCCCATCACCATCATGGCGTCGATCTCCTCGCGAATGGTGCGTGAGCCCAGATCGGCGGTGATGGCCGACCCGACCGCGCCCGCGATCATCAGCGAGGTGACCAGCGGAGCGCCCTGGCGGATGATGCCGAGCCCGGCCACCGCGCCGATGAACGTGGTCGCGCCGACCTGATTCACCAGCGCGCCCACCTGAATCGACACCACCACCGCGATCGGGATCGCCACCAGCACCGTGGGCGCGGCCGACACGCTGGTCATGAAGGCGCACTGCTTGATGAACTCGCGGTACGGGAACCGCCGCCGCAGGATCGACACCACCAGCTGACGCAGGGCGTCGCGACCCAGATCGACCTGCCGCCCCAGGGTTTCCAGGGACCGCTGCGGATGCTCGCGCCACAGGGTCCGCACGCTGCGGCCGATCCGCTCCAGCTCCGTCGGTTCCGCCGCGGTGGCGGGCTTTTCGAGTGTCGTCATCAGGCCATGTCCTCGAGGTAGCGCTGCAACAGCACCAGCAGGTACCCGGCCACCGTGACACCGGCCGCCGCGGTGCACAGCACGGCCGTCCAGAGGCCCACGCGCAGAACGGGATTGACTTTCGTTCGCCCACCGAGAATCTTGATCCCGATTACCAGGATGTCGATGAGCCAGACCAGCACCATCATTAGGTCATGCACACATTCGAGAAGGTGAGCACCGGCCAGCACACGATGGATCCGAGGAACGAGATGATCACATCGAGCCCGTGCATCTGCTTCAGATGCGAGGTGTGGGTGAGGGTCCACACCACCCCGATCAGCCCGTAGGGAATGCCGAGAATAATGAGCGTTCCGAGGAATTCGGACACCTTCATCTCGTAGCCGAGCAATCGATCCAAGCGTTTCAGCATGTTGCGAACGTCCTCTCACGTCCCCGCCCCGCGCCTCTGTGCACGAGCTGCCGCAGCGACGTATGTTACTCACGATTCTCGCGAAGGGAAGTGGATCGGCTGATCTTTCTCTGTGGTGAGATTGCGGAGGTGCACCGTCTCACGCGGTGCGAACGCGATAACCACCGGCCATCTAAGTTACTTATAATTCATCTCTTGAATTTGCCGGTGCGGTGCGGAATCCTCAGTAACATAGCCAGCGCCCCGGCGGCGGAAGGGGATCGCCGGGACTATCGGAGGTAATCCATGACCATCGCGGCAGCGCAGCCGACCGGCGGCGCCACCCTCACCCTCGAACAGACCCGCATCCACATACCCGGCGTGCACCGGGCCGACACCAAACGGCCGCCGAAACTCGAGGACGCACTGGACTTCTGGCAGTTCTCCGGCGCCGCGGCGAACGTCGCCATGCAGATGGCGCGACCGGGCGTCGGCCATGGCGTGGCCGACAGCAAGGTGGAATCCGGGGCGCTCATGGTGCATCCGTGGAAGCGGCTGCGCACCACCGCCTCCTACCTCGCGGTGGCAATCCTCGGCACACCCGAGGAGAAGGTCGCCTTCCGGGAGGCGGTCGATGTGGCGCACCGGCAGGTGAAGTCGGAGCCCGGCGCTGCGGTGCGCTACAACGCCTTCGACCGCCACCTGCAGATGTGGGTCGCCGCCTGCCTCTACATCGGCTTCGAGGACTCCTATCAGCTGCTCAACGGCAAGATGAACGCCGAACAGGCCGAGGCGTTCTACTCCACCTCCGCACCCCTGGGCACCACCCTGCAGGTCACCGAGGAGATGTGGCCCGCCACCCGCGCCGAATTCGACGAGTACTGGGTGCGGGCCTGTGAACAGGTGGCCGCCGACGAGAAGATCCGCGCCTTCATCGACGACCTGCTGCACCTGCGGATGATCCACTGGTACCTGCGGGTCGTCTTCGGCGGCCTGCTGCGCTTCCTCACCGTCGGCTACCTGCCCCCGTACTTTCGCGAGCAGTTGGGCGTGGAATGGACGGCCGCAGACCAACGCCGCTTCGAGCATCTGTTCCTGTTCGTCGGCTTCGTGAACCGCTTCATTCCCAAGTTCATTCGCACCATGGGCACCCGCAGCATGATGGCGAACGTGCGTCGCCGACTGCGGGTGCACAAGGCATTGATCTGACCGGCGGGCTCACGCCGAACCCTGGACCCGGCTCCGGTCGCCGATCATGCGGTGACCGGCCGGGACAGGTCGTAGACGGTGCTGCCGCCCACGGTGGTCGCGGTGAAGTGGGACTTCACCCAGGCGCCGATCCGAGAGCCGCTCGAATCGCCGTTCCCGCCCATGGCCATTCCGCCCTCGATGAAGTAGCCGACCTGACCGGTGGAGACGTAGGTCTGGAACTGCGCGAGGGTGGGGGAGTCGTCGCCACCGGTGAAGCCGCCGATCGCCATGACCGACTTGCCGGAGTTCAGGGCCAGGCCCGCGGCGGAACCCGATCCGAGGGTCGCGCCCGCCCAGCGGGCATCGCTCTGCTCGAGCAGGGCCACGAGCTCGGTATTGGTTCCGGACGTGAACGTCGGGCCGTGCTCGGCGCTCGGAGCGGCCGGAATCCCTTCGGGCGCTGAGCCGGTCGTGGCGCCCGGGGGCGCGGGATGCTCATCGTCCGCCCCGCCGGGAGCGCCGCCGGGCATGCCGCCCGGGCCGAAACTCTGGCTACTGGAAGGTCCGGAGAGCGGATTGCCGCCGCTGTGCGGCTGGGTCGCGGTCGCGACCGCCCAGGCGCTCGCGCCGCCCAGGCCGAACAGCACGCCCGCCATGGCCAGCACGACGGCGTAGCGGCGGGAGCCGCGGGTACCGGCGATGACGGCCAGTGCCACCAGGATCGAGCCGATCAGCACCGTCCAGCGCAGCCACGGCAGCCAGTCCGGGGTGCGGTTCAGCAGCACGAAGGCCCACGTGCCGGTGCCGGCGGCCATGACGGCCAGCGTCAGTCGCGCCGCGGGATGGGCGGTGCGCGACCACAATTCACGCACCGACAGCGCGACCAGCGCGCCGATCGCCGGAGCCAGGGCCACGGTGTAGTACGGGTGCACGATGCCGCCCATGTACGAGAACGTCACCGCGGTGACCAGCAGCCAGCCGCCCCACAGTACGAACGCCGCCCGGGTCCGGTCGGTGCGCGGTGCACGGCGAGTGAGCCAGAGCCCGGCGGCCAGCCCGATCAGTGCGGCGGGGAGCAGCCATGAGATCTCCGCGCCCATCTGCGTGTTGAAAAGCCTTGTGAGGCCGGATGATCCGCTGAACCCCGCGAATCCACTCATGCCCTCGGGAGCGTCGCCGCCGCCCGGGCCACCGGGGCCCATGTTGCCGCTGCCGCCGAGGATCCGGCCCAGCCCGTTGTAGCCGATCGCCAGCTGCCAGAGGCTGTTATCGGTGGAGCCGCCGATGAACGGGCGTGAATCCGCGGGCCACAACTCGACCAGAGCGATATACCACCCGGCCGACGCCACGACGGCGACACAGGCCAGAATCAGTGCCCAGATCCGCTGCCGCAGTGGGCTGTTCGCGGCGATCAGGAAAGCCGGCCCCAGTCCGGGCAGGATCAGGAACGCCTGCATCATCTTGGTCAGGAAGCCGAAGCCGACCGCCACACCCGCCAGCATCAGCCAACCGGTCGGCGCGGACCACACCCGGCCACCGGTGGCCTCGATGGCGCGGACCGTGCAGTAGGCGGCCGCGACGAGCAGCAGCACCAGCAGCGCGTCCGGATTGTCGAAACGGAAGATCAGCACCGCCACCGGCGTCAGTGCCGCGATCGCGCCGGCGAGCAGCCCGGCACCCGGCCCACTCAGCCGCCGCACGGTCGCCGCGAGCAGACCGACCGACGCGACACCCATGAGCGCCTGCGGCAACAACACCGACCACTGACTGAACCCGAGCAGCTTCCCGGACAGCCCCATCACCCACAGCGCCGCCGGTGGCTTGTCCACCGTGATGGCGTTCCCGGCGTCGAAGGACCCGAACAGCAACGCCTTCCAACTCTGCGACCCCGCCTGCGCCGCCGCCGAGTAGTACTCGTTGGCCCAGCCGGAATTCGTCAGATCCCACAGGTAGAGCACCGCGGTCACCGCCAGCAGCGCGAGCAGCCCCGGCCGCGCCCAGCGCGGCTGTCCGCTCGGACCGAAAACCATTCGCGCCAAGCGTGTTTCACCCTGCCCGACGTCCTCCCCGGCCAGCGGCTCCGCCGAGGCCACCTCCGGCGTCCGCACAGTCGATGTCATAGTCCGTCCCTTCGCTCACCGCGGCACCAGGATCGCGGCGCGGTCATCACAGCCGATCCTGTCGGCCGCGGCTCGGGGCGAATGGCGTGCGAACCTGGGAGTCCGCTGGCAACGCGGGGTGGACCCGCGGCCCTTCGCGCCCGGGCGACGGTGACGCCGTCGTGTCCGCGGATGAAGTGAGCGGACCTGCTGGTTCGGCGCGCGGCCGGACCCGGATTCTCGAGTTCACCAGAGGTTCGGCGGTTACCGTCGGTGCGGTTCGCGTGGCGACGCGACGGAAAGGAGATCGGCGTGGGCCGGCGACGAACTGTGCGGAGGTGGGTGCGTGCGTGATAGATCGGTCGCCGCACCGCCCGCCGGAGCCGGCGCGGGTCCTCGATTCCCGCGGCTGCGGCGGTGGACGCTGCGGACCCGGCTGCTGGTGTCGGTGCTGGTGATCGCCATCGCGGGGCTGACCGCGTTCGGGGTGCTCAGCCTCGCCATGCTGAGCCGCTCCGAACTGGCGCGGATCGACGGACAGTTGAACGGGGTCGCGCAGGACCTGGCCGTCGAGAGCCGTCCGCCCCCGCCGCCGCGGCCCGACGAACCGGTGAAGGGACTGCCCTCGACATTCCAGATCCTGTTCTTCGACAGCGCGGGCGTGCCGTCGGGGCAGCTCGGCGGCGTCGGCGGTGTCGAGTTGTCGTTACCCGCGATGGATCGGGCCGCGGTGGTGGCGCGTGGCACGCGGATCTTCGAGGTCGACGACGCGCACGGGTCCGCCTGGCGGGTCCGCACCGTGGCGCAGCCGCCCAGCCCGATGCAGCCGCAGGGTGCGACCGCGGCCGTCGTCATGCCGCTGGACGGCTACTACGCGACCGCGCGGGAACTGCGGACCATCGAATTGGTCGCGGGCGCCGGACTGGTGCTGGTGCTGGCCGGGGTGGCGGCCTGGCTGGTGCGGGTCGGGCTGCGGCCGCTGTCGCGGATCGAGTACACCGCCGAGGCCATCGCCGCGGGAGACCTCGATCGCCGCGTCGACTACACCGATGACCACACCGAGGTCGGGCGGCTGGGCAGCGCGTTCAACGTGATGCTCGAGCGGCTGTCGACGACCATGGGGCGGCTCGGGGAGTCCGAGTCGCGGATGCGGCTCTTCGTGGCCGACGCTTCGCACGAACTTCGCACACCGCTGACCTCGATCCGCGGCTACGCCGAGCTGTATCGGATGGGCGGCGCCAAGAATCCCTCCGAGGTCGCCACCATGATGGGCCGGATCGAGGGCGAGGCCGCGCGCATGGGGCTGCTCGTCGACGATCTGCTGTTGCTGGCCCGGCTCGACGAACAGCGGCCCCTGGATCTGACCGAGGTGGACCTGTCCGCCCTCGCGGGCGATGTGGTGCGGGACGCGCTGGCTCGGCAACCGGAAAGAATTGTCCGGCTGCACATTTCGGATGCGCCCGTGCGCGTGGTGGCCGATGAGCATCGGCTGCGGCAGGTGCTGACCAACCTGGTCGGCAACGGCCTGCTGCACACTCCCGCCACCGCCGAGATCGACGTCCGGGTCGGCGCGGGCACCGTGCCGACCCAGGCCAGGGTGGTCGCGGCGGCCGGGGCCGAGCTGCCGGTGGGTGGCCCGGCGGTGATCGCGGAGGTGTCCGACACGGGTCCCGGCATTCCGTTCGAGCAGGCCGGGAAGGTCTTCGACCGCTTCTATCGAATCGACGAATCACGTTCGCGCGCAGGTGGTTCAGGTCTCGGCCTGGCCATCGTGGCCGCTGTCCTGGCCGCGCACGGGGCGCGGATCGAACTGCTCACCGAATCCGGGACCGGCGCCCGCTTCCGGATCGTGTTCCCGATATCGGACACGCCCGGACCCGGCCCGGCTCGTTCACAGGAAACGCCCAGCTGACACCGAGCTTGCCCGGTGGTCGCCACGACCACCATGACCGGTATGGAATTCGTCGGTGCGGGTGCGCATAGGGTGACGACCGTGAGCGATCGCGCCGCGGCCGCCGCGGCCAGCGTGCTGGTGGTCGACGACGAGCCCTACATCCTCGACCTGCTGTGCTCCGCACTGCGGCTGAGCGGGTTCGACGTCTACTCCGCCGACAGCGGCCGGGGCGCCCTGGAAGCCGCGACCCGGCGGCCACCCGACGTCATGATCCTCGACGTCATGCTGCCCGACCTCGACGGATTCACCGTGGCCCGGCGACTGCGGGCGGCGGGCAGCGAGGTGCCGGTGCTGTTTCTCACCGCGCGCGACGCCGTCGAGGACCGCATCGCCGGACTCAGCGCCGGCGGTGACGACTATGTGAGCAAACCGTTCAGCCTCGAGGAAGTGGTGCTGCGGCTGCACGCCATCCTGCGCCGCACCAAACCCGCCGACGACGACGGACCCGACCGGCTGCGCTTCGCTGACCTCGAACTCGACGCCGGCACCCACCGGGTCTTCCGCGGCGGCGAGCAGATCTGGCTCTCGGCCACCGAATTCAAACTGCTGCAGTACCTGATGCTCAACGCGGGCAAGGTGGTGAGCAAGCGGCAGATCCTCGATCGGGTGTGGCAGGCCGAGGCAGGCCGTGCCGACCGGGTGGTCGAAACATTCGTCAGTCAACTGCGGCGCAAGATCGACACCGATCACCCGCCACTCATCCACACCGTGCGCGGCGTCGGATACACCTTGCGGGACAACGCCTAGCGGGCCTACCCGGGGCGTACCGTGAAGAGGTTCCGTCTGAGCCGCAACCCCTTGCGAGTCATCGTGAACCAGAAGTCGACCGCCGCGGTCCGCAAACACGCCCTGATGTCGTTGTGGCAGTTGATCAGACTCGTCGACGAGGACGACGACGGCCTGCTCAGCGGCTCGGCCTACGCCACCGCGGGCGTGGTCGACCGGCTCGCGCGCATCGCCCGGCCATGGTCGGCGACCCTGGTCCGGCTGGGTCTCACCGCGTTGGCGCGCAGCCGCAACGGCGACGGGAGTTGGGGGAATCCGCACGCGCCGAATGAATATCGGGTGGTGCCGACGCTTGCGGTGGTGTGCGCGCTGCGGGGGCGCTGGCGGTCTTCGCGCTGAACTGTTGGAACGATGCCGCCGATCGCCGCTCCCCGCCCGATCTGCCGTCGTGGCGGCGGCATTGCGCAGGGCCCACCACTTTCTGGCCGGCAGCTACGACGCGAGCGACACCGATGCGGTGCGAACCCCGTTGTGGCACTACGAAGATCTTGGATCGCCGCCTCGCCTCGAACGCCTCGCGACGTTGACTGCGCTCCTGCTGAGCGGTGCACCCGTGCAGTGAGGCGCCGGGCGCGACAATCGCCGGAACTCGGCCGAAAAGCTGGTTACCGGACGAATTTTGGTGAGACGATGGCGTTCGTGGACCATGCCGTTTTCGGCGCCGTCGAGATTTCCTCGTCCTCGACCCTTTCCCCACGTCAGGCATTCGAGCAGTGGGAAGCCCTGATGTCGGATGCGGTCGCGCCGACCGCCATCGAGCCCTTGCGCACCGGGCACTGGCACGGCCAAGTGGCGTCCACGCTATTCGACGGATTCGCGGTCTCGCGCATGCAGGCCAGCGCACAGCGGGCCATGCGAACTTCAAGGATGGTGGCGCGGACGACCGGAGACTTCCTGCTGGTGAATATCGTCCTGAAGGGGACGAATTGGACCGAGCAGGGTGGCCGGACCGCCGAGACCACACCCGGCACCGTCGCCTTCTTCGACAGCGGTCTGCCGCTCGAGAGCCGCACCACCGACAATTGCCTGTCGACACTGGTGCGCGCCCCGATGCAACTGGTGCTCGAGCACTCCGGTCTCACCCGCGCGCAGCTGCCCACCGCCACCGCCGTCCCCGCCACCGGCGCGCTGGGTGTGGTGACCGCGTTCTTCCGGAACCTGGCCGAACTACCCGCGGACGACATCGCTCGCGCGGTCACCGTCTTCGGCAGCGACGCCGCCGGCATGATGGCCTCGGCGCTGCTGCTGTCCACCGGTGAATCCGCGCCCGCCCCCACCGATTCCCTCTACACCCGCCAGCAGGTGCTGGCCTTCATCCGCAAGAACTTCACCAACCCGGACCTGACGGTCGACGAGATCGCGCACGCCTGCCTGCTGTCGCGCCGCACCCTGTACCGGGTGTGCGAAGGCTTCGGCGAACCCGGCGCCCTGGTCCGCCGCACCCGGATCGCCCACGCCCGCCGCCTCATTCGCGCCGACCCCACCCGCTCCCTGGCCTCGGTCGCGGCCGCGAGCGGCTTCTCCACCGACCGCCACTTCTACCGTGCCTTCCGGGAGGAAACCGGACTCACCCCCGGTCAGTTCCGCGACCAGCTCGGCCGGGGTGGCGGGAACCCCTAGACCACAACGGATTTCGGGCCTGATCCCACCTTGATGCTGCGATCCGACCGGCGGGTCGAGCTCGCGCCGGGCCGTCGGTGTGGCCGCCGCGGCGCGCGGGGGCTGGATGTGGCCGTGGTCACATCGGGGTGTGCGATGTGGGAATTCGCTCACGGTGCATCCGGTCGGCGACCCTTGCTCCGCTGGCCCTACCACGCACAATGGCGATAGCGTTCACCTATCGCCGCTTGTGTTCGCAGGTCACAGCTCAGCGCAGAGTGCACGGCAGCGAGATAGGCTGGAATCCGAGCGGAGGGAGCGAGCGTGAACGAGAATCCCGGCGCCGCCGTGCCTTCCGGCACCGAGGCGGATCCGGCCGTGCTGAGCGACGCGGCGACACGGCTGAACGCGGAATTCGGTCCGGCGGTCGACGCCGCCACCGTCGACCGCATCCTCGACGGCTCACTGGCCCACCTCACCGCGATCGGCCTGCCCACCGACCGGCTGCCCGCGCTCGCCGAGCGCTTCGCCCGGGAGCGGCTGACGGCCATGGCCCGCACCGCGGGTCGCGGCGCACTGTCCGGGCCGACCGTCCTGTTCGTGTGCACCCAGAACGCCGGACGCTCGCAGATGGCGCTCGGCTTCTTCGTCAGCATGGCGGGGCAGCAGGCCGCCGCGTGGTCGTGCGGCTCCGCGCCGAGCGCGGCGATCCACCCGCTCGTGATCGAGGCCATGGCCGAACGGGGCGTGGATATCGCCGACGAGTTCCCGAAACCATGGTCCGACGAACTGATGCGCGCCGCCGACGTGGTGATCGACATGGGCTGCGGCGACGACAACCCGATCATCGGCGGACACCGCTTCGAACAATGGCCGCTGCCCGATCCCGCCGGGGGCGGGATCGAGGAGATTCGCGCCATCCGGGACGACATCGAACAGCGGGTCCGCCGCCTGGTCGCCAATCTGGGGCTGGCCGCCTGACTCGCGCCCGACCGTCCCGGGTCAGGACAATTCGAGCGAGGCCGCCGTCAACCGCCACAGGCGTTCGGCGACCAGGTCCACCTCGGGGCGGGGGAGCACTCGGAGCTGCTGTCCGATCCCGTGCCGCAAACCGCCGATGACGAACGCGCCCGCGCTGTCGGGGTCGAGATCGGCGGGAATCTCGCCGGTGGCCTGCCCGCGGCGGATATTGGTGGCCGCGGCGTCGCCGAGATTGCGGATGTAGACCGCCTGGATCTCCGTCAGCCCGGGATCGGGGGCCGCCTGATTGAGCAGCAGGGCCGCCAGCGGATGGTCGAAGTGGTAGGCCACGAAGCAGTGCGTGCGGGCGCGCTCGCGGGTCGCCCAGTCGCCGTCGGGCAGCTGATCGTCGGCGATGGCCCGGCTCAGGCCTTCGTAGAAGTCGTCCCAGATCGCTGCCAGCAGACCGACTTTCGAGCCGAAGTGGTGATACAGCGCGCCGGTGCTCAGGCCGGTGCGGCGGGTCAGCGCGCTCAACTCCAGCAGACCGTTGGCGTGGACCAGTTCGTCGCGAGCGGCATCGAGAAGTTGTTGACGTCCGATCGGTGCGCGTGCCACCCTCGGAGAATAACAGAACTCAGTTATGTAAAGGATGGCCCGATGAGCACGAAGGTGACCTCGCTACGGGATCTCGACGGTGATCTGGCCGGAACCTATCGGCGTACCGGCAGCAGCGGCGCGAGCATCGACCCGGCCGTGGTCGACGCCGATCTGGCCGCCCTCGAACGCGACGGGTACGTGATCCTGCCCGACCTGCTCTCGCCGGCCGAACTCGACGAGATCCGGGAAGCCGTTGCGCCACTGCTGGATCGGAGCGGGCGCAACAACTTCGAAGGCCATGCCACGCAGCGCGTCTACAGCGTGCTGAACAAGACCCGCTCCTGTGACCGCATCGCCGACCACCCGCGCGTGCTGGCCCTGCTGGATCGGCTGTTCATGCCGAACTATCTGCTGTCCATGCTGCAGGTGATCAATATCCAGCCCGGCGAGAACGCGCAGATGCTGCACACCGACGACGGCTTCTACCCGCTGCCGCGGCCGCGAAAGCCCTTGGGTGCGGCCACCATCTGGGCCATCGACGATTTCACCGCCGACAACGGCGCGACCGATGTGGTGCCGGGCAGTCAATTGTGGGGCGATGAGCTTCCCGACGAATCCACGCCCCGCGAACCGGTCGTAATGCGGGCCGGTAGCTGTGTATTCTTCGGCGGCACACTGTGGCACGGCGGCGGGGCGAATCGTTCGGCGAATTCGCGACTGGCGCTGACCGCGCAATACTGCGAACCGTGGCTGCGTCCGCAGGAGGCATTCACGCTCTCGATGACCCGCGACACGGTGCGCGCGGTGTCGGAGGACATTCGCCGGATGCTGGGCTACAGCATTCATCCGCCCTTCATCGGGCAGGTCGACGGCATGCACCCGAAACGGTTGCTGGAACCCGGCGCTCAGCCCCTGTAGTCCTCGATCGCCAGTTCCTGGGCCAATTTCACGGCCGCCTTCATATCCGGCGCGTACCCGACCCGCCATTGCAGCCTGTCGATCGGAGTGACCGACACCTTGTACCGGTGTTCGTCGACCCGCTCGTATTTCACCGTGACGCGCTCGTTGAGTGGTACGTGAGCGTTCATGGCTTCCCCTCCTGGCTTGTATGAGCGTCGGAGACGGCAGATACAAATGCACGGTGTGAAAGCGGCGGCTGCTTGCTTCTCATTAACTGTAGAAACTTACCGGTCGGGTAGATACCGGCAATTGTCACATTTCCGGCGCAAATGGACCGGGGTTGAAGGGACAACCCCGGTCCGTCGAGCGTGTCAGCCGTTGCGGCGACGGCGCGGGGCGCCGCCCGAGCGCGGCGAACCCACGCGGCCGCCACCGTTGTCGCCGGCCGCGCCGCCGTGGTCGCGCTGACGGGACACGCCGGCTCCGCGGCCCTCGGAACGGGTGCGAGCGGACGGATTGCCGCCGCTGGCTTCACCCGCGCGGCCGTTCCGGCCGCCGGTCGCTCCCGTGCCGGTACGGGGCTTGCCGGTCGAGCGGCCTCCGGTCCGGCCGCCGGGGCGGCCGTCCTTGGCGAGCTCGGGCTTGCGATCGGCCGGGCGGTCGGTGGTGCGCGTGTCCTCGCCACGCCCACCGGGCTTGCGCCGGTTGCGCGGCGCCGCCGAGGTGGCGTCGTTCGCGGGCCGGGACCGCTGACGGGGCTGACGCTGCCCGCGCGCGGGTGCGCCACCGGACGTCTCGCCGCGGGCCGCACCGGCATCGCCGGCGGAGACCGGAACCAGCGGCGCGACCTCGCCGATCAGCTGCGTCACCTGCGCCGAGTCCTGGGTCACCCGCTGCGGGGTGACGTCGATCTTGGCCTTGCGCATCAGGGTGGCGAGATCGCCGCGCTGGTCGGGCAGGACCAGGGTGACGACATCGCCGTCATTGCCGGCGCGGGCGGTGCGGCCCGAACGGTGCAGGTAGGCCTTGTGCTCGGCGGGCGGGTCGACGTGGACGACCAATTCGACGCCGTCGACGTGCACACCGCGCGCCGCCACGTCCGTGGCGACCAGCACCTTGGCCGAACCGGCGGCGAAGGCCGCCAGGTTGCGGTCGCGCGCCGGTTGGGTCAGGTTGCCGTGCAGATCCACGGCCGGGATGCCCGCGGTGGTGAGCTGACGGGCCAGCTTGCGCGCCTGATGCTTGGTGCGGGTGAACAGGATTCGGCGTTCGGCGCCGGAGGCGAGACGGTGCACGACCTCACGCTTGGCATCGTTGGTCGACACCTCGAACACGTGATGGGTCATCGCGGCGACGGGCGAATTCGCCTCGTCGACAGAGTGTTTCACCGCGTTCGGCAGGAAGCGCTGCACCAGCTTGTTGACCCCGTTGTCCAGGGTCGCCGAGAACAGCAGGCGCTGGCCGGTTGCCGGGGTGGCGGCGAGAATACGGGTGACGCCGGGCAGGAAGCCCAGGTCGGCCATGTGGTCGGCCTCGTCGATGATGGTGACCTCGACGGCGTCGAGGCTGATCAGGCCCTGCCGCATCAGGTCCTCGAGGCGGCCCGGGCAGGCGATGACGATATCGACGCCCCGCTTGAGCGCCTGCACCTGCCGATGCTGGGAGACGCCACCGAAGATGGTGGTCACCGTCATGCGGTACGCGGACGCGAGGGGCTCGAGGGTGGCCGCGATCTGGGTGGCCAGTTCGCGGGTCGGCGCCAGCACCAGACCGGTCGGGTGATTGGGCACCCGCTTGCCGGCCAGCTCACCGCCGAGCCGATCGACCATGGGGATGGAGAAGGCGAGGGTCTTGCCGCTGCCGGTGCGGCCGCGGCCCAGCACGTCCCGGCCCGCCAGCGAATCGGGCAGGGTGTCGGCCTGGATCGGGAAGGGTTCGGTGATACCGGCGTTGGTGAGGGCGCGAACCAGCGGTTCGCGGACTCCGAGCGCGGCGAAGGAGGTCGGGGCAGAAGTCATCGGTGCTGCAGTGCCTTTCGGGCATCGAATACGTGCCCGAGCCGTGCTGCGGACATCGGTCCGCGCCGGGGGCACAAGGTGGCGAGATTGCCAGTGGGCAAAATCGATCGCCGTAAGGAAAGCTAAGCCGCGCAGTGGGGGCTGCTTGGAAGTTGTAGCGATCTACGACGCTGATGTGACCGTGCGCTTGTCGGGCCCGGCACATCGATGATCAACAACGTGTTCGCTGGAAGTCTACCCGGTCTCGTAATCGGCCTCGAACGGGGGGCGGGCGGGCAACCCGGGCAGTGACCGGGCATACAGCCAGGCCTCCCAGAATGGACGCAGTGAGCTCGCGCTGTAATGCGCCGCCAGATCGGTGAATTCGTCGGTGCTCACCGAGGCGTGCCGGTAGCGCGCGGTCCAGGCCCGCAGCAGGTCGAAGAAGGCGATGTCGCCCAGGTGCAGGCGCAGCGAGTGCAGGGTGAGCGCGCCGCGCTTGTAGACCCGGTCGTCGAACATGAACTCGGGGGTGGGGTCGGTGAGCACCAGGTCCTGGGGCAGTCGCGACAGGTTGCGGTGCGCCGTGCGCGCCAGCTGATCGGCCGATGGACCGCCCGCGGCCTCGGACCAGATCCATTCGGCGTAACAGGCGAAACCCTCGTGTAGCCAGATATCGCGCCACTGCCGGATGGTGAGGCTGTTGCCGAACCACTGGTGCGCCAGCTCGTGGGCGACCAGGCGCTCCGAACCGCGCTGTCCGTCACAGTGATTCGCGCCGAACACCGAAATGCCCTGGGCCTCGATGGGAATCTCGAGCTCGTCGTCGGTCACCACCACCGTGTACGCCTCGAACGGGTAAGGCCCGAAGCGCTCGGTGAAGACCTCCATCATGCGCGGCTGGCGGGCGAAGTCGTGTTCGAAGGGGACGCGCAGTCGCTGCGGCAGCACCGCCTGCATGGGGATCGCGCCGCGCGGCGCCTCGACTCGCTGCTTGCGATACGGGCCGATCTGAATGGTCGCCAGATAGGTGGCCATGGGTTCGGGCTGCTCGTACACCCAGGTGGTCTGGCTGGCCTTGGTCTGCTTGCGGACCAGGGTTCCGTTGGCCTGCGCGTAGTAGGGGGAGTCGGTGGTGATCGAAATCCGGTAGCTGGCCTTGGAACTGGGGTGGTCGTCGCACGGGAACCAGGAGGCCGCGCCATTGGGCTGACTGGCCACCAGCGCGCCCTCGGTGAGCTCCTCCCAGCCGACCTCGCCCCACGGGCCGCGCACCGGTGTGGGCGGGCCCGCGTACTGCACGGTGAGCACCAGTGCGCCGCCCGCCGGAACGCGCTGGCGCGGGGTGATCACCAATTTGCCACGCTGGTGCAGGTATTTGGCCGGCTTGGCGCCGTTCACCAGCACCTTGGACACCGCCAGCGCCTGAGACAGGTCCAGCGCGAACCGATCTCGCGCGCCGGTGGTCACCGCGGTGATGTCGGCGCGCCCGGCGAGCCGATTGGTGGCCACCTTGTAGACCAGGTCCAGCTCGTAGCGCGAGACGCGGTAGCCGCGATTTCCGTTCTGCGGCAGGTAATCGTCGATGGGCTCGTCGAACGGATTGACCATCAGCGGCTCCGCTCCGGCCAGGGCGCGATGGGGTTGCCCCACCAGCGCGAGGACGGCGGCACGCTGTCGCCGCGCATCACCAGCGAGGCCGGTCCGATGGTCGCGCCCGCGCCGATCACGCTGGCGGGCAGGGCGACACAGTGCGGTCCCAGCGTGGCGCCCGCGCCCAGGGTGACGGTGTCCATGGCCATGATGCGGTCGTGGAACAGATGGGTCTGCACCACACAGCCGCGTTCCACGGTCGCGCCGTCACCGAGTGTCACCAGGTCAGCCTCCGGAAGCCAATAGGATTCGCACCATACCCCGCGGCCGATGGTCGCGCCGAGACCACGCAACCAGACATTCAGGACAGGTGTTCCGGTCGCGGCGCGCGCGAACCACGGCGCGGCCACATGCTCGACGAAGGTGTCGGCGACCTCGTTGCGCCACACGAACGAGCTCCACAGCGGATGCTCCTCGGCGCCGATCCGGCCCACCAGCAGCCATTTCGCGATCACCGACGAGGCGCCCGCGACCGCGCCCGCACTCAACAGCACCAGGCCGCTGAGCAGCGCGGTGGGCAGATGGCCCACGGTGTGGGCCAACGAGGCCAGGGCGAACAGCACCCCGAGGCCGATCGCGAAGGTCACCAGCACCGGGATCAATCGGCAGGTCTCCACCACCGCGCGCGCCACCTGCAGCCGCGGTGGCGGGTCGAAGGTGCGTGCGGTGTCGGAGGATTCGGCGGCGCGACGCAAGCGGGTGGGCGGGCTGCCCAGCCACGACGAACCCGCCTTGGCCTTGGACGGGGCCGCGGAGAGCACCGCGACCAGGCCGTTCTTGGGCACGCGGCGGCCCGGCGCGGTCATGCCGGAGTTGCCGAGGAAGGCGCGCTTGCCGACCTTGGCCTCGCCGATGCGCAGCCAGCCGCCGCCCAATTCGTAACTGGCGACCATGGTGTCGTCGGCCAGGAACGCGCCGTCGGCCACCACGGTGAACTTCGGCAGCAGCAGCACGGTCGAAACCTCCACGCGCTTGCCGACCTTCGCGCCCAGCAGGCGCAGCCACACCGGGGTCAGCAGGCTCGCGTAGAGCGGGAACAGGAAGGTGCGCGCGGAATCCAGCAGTCGCTCGGTGGACCAGGCCTGCCAGCCCTGCCGGCTGCGCACCGGATGGTGGCCTTCGGCCAGTCCGATCGCCAGCAGCCGCACCGAGACGATGGTGACCGCGGCGTACACCGCCAGCACCAGCAGCATGGCCACCGGCAGCATCGCGAAGGCGCGCCCGAAACCGGCTGTCAGCGTCGGGGTGTCGCGGATCCACCAGGCGAGCAGCAGGCCGCCGGTGCCCAGCGCGAAGATCGGAACCGAGGCCAGCAGCATGGACGTGACACCGAAGATCCCCACCCAGTGCGCGGCCCGCGCCGGGGTGGCGTCGGGCCAGCGGTGCTGGGCCCGGCCGACTTTCACCGCGGGCGAGCCCGCCCACTCCTGCTCGGCCTTGACCTTGCCCGCCACCGACGAGCCGGGCGCGATCTCGGCATTGCGGCCGATCTTGGTGCCCGGCAGCAGGATCGACCGCGCGCCGATCACCGCGCCCGGACCGATCTCGATGGGCCCGATGTGCACCAGGTCGCCGTCGATCCAATACCCCGACAGGTCCACCTCGGGTTCCACGCTGCACCCGTCGCCGAGTCGCAGCATGCCGGTCACCGGCGGCAGCGTGTGCAGGTCGACGCCCTTGCCGACGGTCGCGCCGAGCGCCCGCGCGAACGGCACCATCCACGGTGCGCCCGACAGATTCTCGGCGCCGCTGGCCTCCGACAGCCGCACGGCCGTCCACAGCCGCAGGTGCACCGGCCCGCCGCGCGGATAGGTGCCCGGCTCGACGCCGCGCAGCAGCAGCCGGGACCCGGCGATGCACAGGGCCATCCGGCCGGGCGGGGAGATGAACAGGACGAACGCCACGAGCGTCCACCACCACGACAGATGCGGCAGCCACGGCAGCGAGCCCGACCAGGCCGCGATATTGCCGACGATGGCCAGCCAGGTCAGCCATTGCAGACCGGTCAGCGTGGTGAGCGGAATCGTCGCCAGCACCTGGTACAGCTGCGCGGCCCGTGGCACCGGACGGACCACGCGTTCCTCGACCGCGACGGTCGGTGCGAAACCGTCCAGCAGTGCGGCCAGCGCGCCGAGGCGGGGATGGTCGTAGAGATCGGCCACCGCGATGGTGGGATGGCGTTCGCGCAGCGCGGCCACCAGCTGGGCCGCGGCCAGCGAACCGCCGCCCAGGTCGAAGAAGTCGGCGTCGGGATCGGTGACCTCGGCGCCCAGGATCGAATCCCACAGTCCCGCGACCCACTGCTGGGTCTCGGTGAGACCGGCCTCGGGGGTGGCGGCGATGGGTTTGGGCAGCGGCCAGGGCAGCGCGTCGCGGTCGACCTTGCCGGAGGTGCGGGTGGGCAGCTCGCCGACCACGGCCAGGCGCGGCACCAGCGGCGCGGGGAGCTGCTCGCCGAGAATGCTTCTGGCCGCGGCCAGGTCGTAGTTCGCGTCGGGTCCGGTGAGGTAGCCGACGAGGATCTTGTTGCCCGCCTTGGTGGTCCGGATGGCGGCGGCCGCGCCGGTGACGCCGGGCAGATGCTGCAGGGCGTTGTCGATCTCGCCGAGCTCGATGCGGCGGCCGCCCAGTTTGATCTGGTCGTCGGCGCGGCCCAGGAACACCAGGCCCTCGCGGTCGTTGCGGACCAGATCGCCGCTGCGGTAGGCGCGTTCCCAGCCCACCGACTCCAACGGGGCGTACTTCTCGGCGTCCTTGGCCGGGTCGAGATAGCGGGCCAGGCCGACGCCGCCGATCACGAGTTCTCCGGATTCGCCCTCGCCCACGGGGTTTCCGGCCGCGTCGACGACGGTCAGATCCCAGCCGTCCAGCGGCAGCCCGATGCGGATCGGGAAACCGCCGTCCAGCAGCGCCGCGCACGCCACCACGGTGGCCTCGGTGGGGCCGTAGGTGTTCCACACCTCGCGCTCGGAATCCTGGTTCCCGGCAAGTCGTTCGGCGAGCTCCGGCGGGACGGCCTCACCGCCGAAGATGAGCAGCCGCACCGGTTCCAGGGCCTCGACGGGCCAGGTGGCGGCCAGTGTCGGCACCGTGGAAACGATGCTGATCTCGCGGCGCACCAGCCACGGACCCAGATCCGCGCCGGTGCGCACCAGCGCGCGCGGGGCGGGGACCAGGCAGGCCCCGTGCCGCCAGGCCAGCCACATCTCCTCGCAGGAGGCGTCGAAGGCGACCGACAGACCGGCCAGCACCCGGTCGCCGGGCCCGATCGGCTCGTGCCGCAGGAACAGCCGCGCCTCGGCGTCGACGAACGCGGCGGCATTGCGATGGGTGACCGCAACGCCTTTGGGGGTTCCGGTGGAACCGGAGGTGAAGATGATCCAGGCGTCGTCGCCGGGGGCGGGCGCGCCGGTCGCGGGCGATGCCGGTGCGGCACCGCTGTCTTCCCTTGTGACGCCGGTGGTCTCGATGCCCGCCGCGGTGACGATGGCCGAGACCCGGGCCTCGCCGAACACCAGCCGGGCGCGCTCGTCCGGGTCGTCGGCGTCGACCGGCACATAGGCCGCGCCGGCGTGCAGGACGGCCAGGATGGTGATGTACAGCCCGCGGGTGCCCGAGGGCATCCGGACGCCGACCCGATCCCCGGCGCGCACGCCCGCCGCGGTCAGCCGATCGACCTCGACCGCGATCTCGGCCAGCAGTTCCGCGTACCCGAGTTCGACCTCGCCGTCGTCGATGGCGGGTGCGTCGGGGTACGCCGCGGCGGTCGCGGCGAGAATGTCCACCAGGGTGCGGGCCTGCGGCGCGAGGGCGGCCCGCATCATCGGGTTCGTCTCGGTCTCGATCTCGGCCTGCGGTCGCGGCATGACGTGCTGCCCACCTCTCATGGAACCATCCGACACTGCTGCGTTGGTTGTTTCATATGAGAGTTACCGGCAGGCAAACTGTGGGGCGGCCATTGGCCCACGGTACCGGTAAGTCCTGGTTGTCCGGTGTTCGACCGGCGGTTATGCGTGGAAACGTGCGCAGAACCGCCAGATCACCTCCGCGGCGTCGAACTGGTGAGTGACGTTCCCGACAATGGCCTTGGGCAGGTATTGCGGCCCGCCGGGCCAGGTGTGGCCACCGTCGGTGACGGTATAGAGCTGTACCGAGGAGCCGCCCGCGCAGTCGGAGGACGCGACGGTGACCGAGGTGCCGTCGTCGGTGCGCTGGGGGAGCGCGGTGGTGGTGACCGCGTCGCAGGCGTCGCGTTCCCGCCACGCCTGCTGGGTGGCCGCGACCGACAGCACCGGGCTGGTGCCCGCGCCGTGCCGGCTGGAGGTGACCCGCACGACACCGCCGTCGAAGGGCACGATCGGGTCGGTGGTGCCGTGGATCTCGAGCACCGGCAGGGGATGGGCTGGGGTGCAGCCGGATTCGTCGGCCTGCGGCAGCGGCCCGGCCACGGGGGCGATAGCGGCCAGCTTGCCCGACAGCCGGCAGCCCAGTTGCTCGGTGAACATGCCGCCGTTGGACATGCCGGTGGCGTAGACCCGGGCCGGGTCGACCGAGTCGCCGCCGATGATCCGGTCGATCACCGCCGCAACGAAACCCACGTCGTCGATGGCGGCGGCCCCGGCGTTGGTGTCTCCGCCCCGGCCGTCGTTCCAGGACCTCTGGTATCCGTCGGGGTAGACGGCGAGGAAACCTTCGGAATCGGAGAGCCGGTTGAAGCCCGAGGTCTCGGCCATATTGCGGGCGGTGCCCCCGCCACCGTGGAAGGCGAGGACCGCGGGCATGAGCCCCTGGGGGTGGTTGGCGGGGAAATGGACGATGTATTGCCGCTGCAATCCGCCGAATTCGAGGGTGACGGTCGTGTCCCCGGCCGCGCGGGCCTGCGGGTGCCCGCACCCGGCGGCCATCAGAACGGTGGAGAGCAGGACCGCGGCGGCGATTCTCGGTGCGTACACGCCGTCGATCGTAGAGACGTGGCCTGAAGCTGAGCTGAAGCTTCGGATCAGCTGTGAGCGCGCAGGGCGGCCAGCGCGGCGACTGCCATTTCCGCTGGCGGAGGACCGATTTCGAGCCGCACGACGGGCTCGTCGGGGCCCGGCGGCTCCAGGGTGTCCAATTGCGAATCCAGCAGGGCCGCGGGCATGAAATGGCCGGTGCGGGCGGCGAGGCGGGCCGCGAGCTGTTGCCGCGAACCGGTCAGCTGCAGGATGGTGAGGATCGCGTCCGGGTGACCGACGAGGCTGCGGCGCAGGACGTCCCGATAGGAGCGTCTGAGCGCCGAGCAGGTGACCACCGCCGAGCGGCCCGCCGCGAACTCCGCCGACATCCAGGCCGCGATGGCGGCCAGCCACGGGGCGCGATCGGCGTCGGTGAGCGCGTGCCCGGCCGCCATCTTCGCGATATTGGCGGGCGGATGCAGGTCGTCGCCTTCGAGGAGATCCCAGCCCAGGCTCCGGGCGAGTGTCGCGGCGAGGGTGGACTTTCCGGACCCCGAGACGCCCGTGACGACCGCGATGTGCGGCCGGGCGGCGGCGGTCATCAAGTCTCCTGGATCGGTGCGGAGCGGGTGGTCGCACCGAGGATAACCAGCGAGAACGCCGGCGAACCGACGGCCCGCCGCATCCGATCCACACCGTTCCTCCCGCCGTCGGCGGGTCCCGGTATTGTCTGCGGTTGCAGGTGAATCGGGAGGATTGTTTGGCTGAGCAGCTCCGGCCGGGAGTGTCCTTCGCCGGGTATCGGATCGAGCGGCTGATCGGCGTCGGCGGAATGGGTGAGGTGTACCTCGCTCACGACCGGGACCTGCCCCGATTCGTCGCCCTCAAACTGCTCAACGGGGTGGCCGGGGAGAACGACGAGACCCGGCAGCGCTTCCTGCGCGAGGCCAATATCATTGCCCGGCTCACGCATCCGAACATCGTCACCATCTACGCGCGCGGCGAGGAACAGGGCCGGCTGTGGCTGGCCATGGCCTACGTCGACGGCTCGGACCTGGAGGCAGAACTGGTCACCGGGCCGCTGGATCCCAGCCGCGCCGCCGCCATCACCGCCGACGTGGCCCGCGCCCTCGACTACGCCCACGACGCCGGCGTGCTGCACCGCGACGTCAAACCCGCCAACATCCTGCTGACCGCGCAGCCGCGAGAATGGGCGCTGCTCACCGACTTCGGCATCGCCGAGTCGAACCACGAGGTCCGGGGCATCACCGGCCGCGGCGAAGTGGTGGCCAGCTTCCAGTACAGCGCTCCCGAACGCTTCCACGACGAGGCCCGCGTCGACCGCCGGGCCGACGTGTACAGCCTGGGCTGCACGCTGTTCGAAATGCTCACCGGGACACCGCCCTACGCCGACACCGACCTGCCCCGCCTGATCTACCGGCACGTCAAGGCCCCGGTGCCGTCCCCGCACGCGCTGAACCCGGCTCTGCCCGCCGCGCTGGACCCGATCCTGGCGCGCGCCATGGCCAAGAACCCCCGGCACCGCTACGCCACCTGCGCCGAACTGTCGGCGGCGGTGAGCGGCGTGCTCACCGAATCACCTGCCGCCGCCCCGGTTCCGCCGCTCGCGGAGCCTGCGCGCGGGCAGAACCGGCACGCCGTGGTCACCGAGTCGCGGCCGTGGACCCGGTCGCGCACCCTGCTGGTGGTGCTCGCGGTCGCGGTGGCCGCCGGGGCCGCGGCCGCCGCCGTCGGGCTGTTGTCGACCCTGCTGGAGCCGAGCCCGCGCGGATCGGCAGCGGCCACCACCAGCCGTCCGGCGGCGACATCGAGCCGGACGTCCGCGGTGACCCCGGCCGCCACCACCTCGATCAACGCGTCGGTGGCCGCGGCCGCCGACGGCTGCCAGACCCGGCGCACCCCCGACGGCGTCACCGGCACCGACCCCGGCGGCATCGCCACCGGTCCCGATGCCATCCTCGCCTTCCAATACGCCTACTACGTGCTGCGCTCCGGCTCGGTGGCAAGCCAATTCGTCGCGGGCGACGCCTCCAACGTGGCCAACCCGGCCACCATCCAGAGCGGCATCGACTCGTTGCCGGTGGGCACCCGCTACTGCGTGCAGATCGGGCGCATCACCCCCGGCGACGACGAGCACTGGGCGGTGAAAGTCATCCAGCAGCGCCCCGGGGAACTGCAGGACGCGTTCACCCAGACCGTGACCACCCGCACGGTCGGTGGCCGCACCCTGATCACCTCCATCGTCGAGGAATAACGGCCTCGCGCCGCGGCTTACCAGCCCCCGGTTCGAGGAGCGGCAGGGCCCGTTGGTGTTTCGCAAAATCGGTAGCCGTGCGGGGGGACTGCTAGGGTGCGAAAAGGTGGCTCGATCGGGAAGGCCCGGTGGAGCACGGTGAAAGCTGTTCGTCGGTAGGGAGTTTCGGTCGTGGACACCACAGGGTCACGGGGCGGGTTCGTGGGGGCGGGAGGGTGCCCGATGCGCGGCGGTTCGGCGCTGGGAACCGAGGAGCTCAGAATCCTGCTGGGGACACCGGAATTCGCGGCCGACCCGCACGCCGCCTACCGTGACATGCGGCGCCGCTACGGCTCCATGGTGCCCATCGAACTGGCGCCCGGCGTCCCGGCCACGCTGGTCGTGAACTATCGGACCGCGCTGCGAATCCTCAACGACCCCGAGCACTTTCCCGCCGACCCGCGGGTCTGGCAGGAAACCATCCCCGAGGACTCGCCGATCCGGCCGATGATGCAGTGGTATCCCAACGCGCTGCGCAACTCCGGCGCCGAGCACCTGCGCTACCGGCAGGCCTACACCGCCAGTATCGACGGAATCGATCTGCACGCCGTGCATTCCACCGTCGAGAAGATCGCGGGCCCGCTCATCGCGAGCATCGCCGCCCAGGGCGGGGCCGACGTGGTCTCGGGCTATGCGCTGCCGCTGGTGTTCGAGGTGCTCAACCAATTGGTGGGCTGCTCAGCGGATATCGGGCAGCGGGTGGCCACCGGCATGGCCGCGCTGTTCGACACCGTCAACGCCGCGTGGGGCATGCAGACCCTGGCCGAGGCGCTGATGGAGCTCATCGCGCTGCGCCGCGCCGAACCCGGTGACGACGTCACCTCCCGCATGGCCCACCACTCGGCCGCGCTCAACGACGAGGAAATGCTGTACCAGCTGGTCAGCTTCTACGGTGCGGGCCTCGAGCCAATGCAGAACCTGATCGCCAACACCCTGCTGCTGATGCTCACCGACGAGCGCTTCGGCGGAGACATGCTGGGCGGCAGCCTGTCCACCCGCGACGCGATCGACGAGGTCCTCTTCAACGACCCGCCGATGGCCAACTTCTCCATCAGCTATCCGCGCCAGCCCGTGCTCATCGACACCACCTGGCTGCCCGCCCATCAGCCGGTCCTGATCAGCCTCGCGGCCTGCAACAACGATCCCGAGATCGCGGGCGGCGACCGCACCGGCAACCGTTCGCACCTGGCGTGGAGCGCGGGCCCGCACGCCTGCCCCGCCCGCTCGGTGGCCTACTTGGTCGCGCAAACCGCGATCGACCAGCTGCTCGACGCGCTGCCCGATATCGCGCTGGCCGTCGGCAAAGACGAGATCTCCTGGCGTCCCGGCCCGTTCCACCGCGCCATGGTGGCACTGCCGGTCGAATTCCCGATCAGTCCCGCGCTCCGCGCGGTGTAAGGAGCTTTTCATGTCCCAGAGCCCGATCGTGCTGGACGTCACCGGCGCCGACATCCAGGGCGAGTCCGCGCGGATTCGCGAGCAGGGCCCCGTCGCGCTGGTGGAGCTGCCGGGCGGCGTGCACGCGTGGTCGGTGACCGACCAGACCGTGCTCAAGAGCCTGCTGGCCGACGCCCGCGTCTCGAAGGACCCCCGCCAGCACTGGTCGGCCTTCCAGAACGGTGAGATCACCGAGGCCTGGCCGCTGATGCCCTGGATCGCGGCGGAGAACATGTTCACCGCCTACGGCTCCGACCACCGCCGGCTGCGGAAGCTGGTGTCCCCGGCCTTCACCCACCGCCGCACCACCGCCATGCGGGAGCGCATCGAGGCCATCGTCGCCGAACTGCTCGACGAGCTGGCCGAGCTGCCGGCCGGGTCGACCGCGGACCTGCGCTCGCTCTACGCCTACCCGGTCCCGATCCGCGTGATCAGCGGGCTGATGGGCGTGCCCGAGCACCTCGACGCCGCCATCCACAAGTGCGTGGACGGCTTCTTCGACGGATCGCTGACCGCCGAAGAGGCCATGGCCAACTTCATGGACATGTACGCGCGGGTCGGCGAACTGGTCGCCTACCGCCGCGAGCACCCGGGCGACGACATCACCACCGCCATGATCGCCTCCCGCGACGAGGACGGCTCGCAGCTGACCGACAAGGAACTCGTCGAGACGCTGATGCTGGTCATCAACGCCGGCCACGAGACCACGGTCAACCTGATCGGCCAGGCCATCGTCGCGCTGCTCGCGCACCCCGAGCAGCTGGCCGACGTCCGCGCCGAGAAGGCCACCTGGAACGACGTCATCGAGGAGACCCTGCGCTACCAGGCGCCGGTCGCGCACCTGCCGCTGCGCTACGCGGTCGAGGACATCGACGTCGAGGGCATCCTGATCCCCAAGGGCGAGGCCATCCTCGCCTCCTACGCCGGTGCCAGCCGCGACCCGAAGATTCACGGCGAGACCGCCGACCGGTTCGACGTCCACCGCGACACCAAGGACCAGCACGTCGCCTTCGGGCACGGCGCCCACCACTGCCTGGGTGCGCCGCTGGCCCGCATGGAGGCCGCCATCGCGCTGCCCGCCCTGTTCGAGCGCTTCCCGAACCTCCGATTGGCCACGCCCGCAACGGAATTGACCCCGATCGGGAGCTTCATCTCCAACGGGCACACCAGCCTGCCGGTGGTGCTGACCGCGGGCGAGTAACTCCCGCGCCCTGATTTCTCCCGAACCGCACCGCCCCGATGACGAATCGACGGGCGGTGCGGTTCTGCTGTGTCAGGGGACCCGGGAACCGGACCATGAGGACTCCCGGCCATACTGGCCGTTGCGTCTTTCCGAGTGTGTTCAGCGATTCACATCCCGTCACACAGGAGGCATGAATGTCCACGGTCACCATCCGGAATCGGTACCGCTCCGCCCTGTCCGTCACCGCTTTCGCGGCGCTGGGCGTGAGCCTGGTGTACACCGCCGCACCCGCCCTGGCCGCCAACAGCATCTCCGTCGCCGGGGCCGCGCCCGCCTCGGTCGGGGTCGAGTACGCCTGCGAGGCGTCCGCGGGCGTGTCCAGCATCCAGGTCATGGTCGGCGATCCCAATGCCGATCGGCCCGCCGCCAGCGGTGCCCAGATGACCTTCGACTGCGACGGCTCGCAGCACACAGCCACCATTCCGCTCACCCCCGCCGTGGGGGAATCTCCGCTGGCGGCGGGCGCGGCCGTGCAGGTTCGGGCGGCTTTGGTCAACCAGGAGCAAACCGTCGTTTCGGGCACCGCTAAGCTGCTCACCCTCGGCTGAGGATTCGGTGCGCAAGGCGTTTTCTGTACGCAAGCATCCGGAAACCTGCCGTTAGAGAGCGGCTGTAAGAATCGCCGCCGCGCCCGATGGGCTTTTCATCGGGCGTTGGGCGGCTGCGGCCGTCGGAGGAACAGTCGCCCGGTGTCCCAACCCGCGGTGGCACGCGAGAACCAGGACACCGGAGTGCGATACCGCTCGATCATGTGCAGCGCGGCAGTCACGGCAGCGGCGATGCTCATCGCTCTGACCTCGACGCCCTTCGATCTCGCGGCCAACGCCGAACCGGATCTGCTGCCATTTCCGACGGGCAGTTCGGCGGGGGCGGCGGCCCCGGACGGTTCGGCGATCGTGGCCACCCGCGTCATCGACGAGCGGCATCTGCAACTCACCGTGCACTCCGCGGCCATGAACCTCGACTTCCCCGTCGATGTGCAACGCGCCGCCGACACCTCGGTGCCGCGCCCGGTGCTGTACATGCTCAGCGGCGGCAGCGGCGGCAAGGGCGCGGCCTCCTGGGATCAGCGCACCAACGCCTTCGACTTCCTGGCCGACAAGAACGTCAACGTGGTGCAGCCGATCGGCGGCGCGGCGTCCTATTACACGGACTGGCGGCATCCGGACCCGCGGCTGGGCGTCATGAAATGGACGACCTACCTCACCGAGGAACTGCCCCCGCTGATCGACGCCGCGCTCGGCGCCAACGGCGTGAACGGCCTGGTGGGCGTATCGATGTCGGGCACCTCGGTGCTGCAGTTGCCGATCGTGAAGCCGGGGCTGTACCGCGCGGTGGCGGCCTACAGCGGGTGCGCCCGCATCGCCGACCCGGTCGGTGAGGCGTTCGTGCGGATCACGGTCGCCTTCGGCGGCGGCGACGCGATCAACATGTACGGCCCGTCCGGCGATCCGCAGTGGGCGGCCAACGACCCCTACCTGCACGCCGAGGGACTGCGCGGCCTGGATCTGTACCTGTCGAGCGGCAACGGCATGCCCGGTCCGCACGACAAGGTCCTCGACCATCACTTCGCCGGGGCCGGCGACAATCTCGCGAACCAGATCCTGGTGGGCGGCCTGCTCGAGGCGGCCACCGACCAGTGCACGCGCTCGATGCGCGACCGGCTCGCGGAGCTCGACATCCCGGCCACCGTGAAACTGCACCCCTACGGCACCCACTCCTGGGGCTACTGGGACGACGAGCTGCCCGCGTCCTGGCCGGTGCTGGCGCACGGTCTCGGGCTGTAGGGCGTTCGGCTCAATCCTGTTCCGGCGGTAGGTTTTCCAGCGCCCAGCGGGCCCAATCCCGTTTCAATTCGGTGGCGCGTGCCCCGTACTCCAGCGCCAGATGGCCGTAGCGGGACAGGTCGCGTTCGTTCCAGTCGATGCCCTTCTCCAGCTCACGCAGCTGCGCGTGCTCGCGGTCGGCGCTCTCGGCGATGTCGGTCAGATAGGCGCGGGCCTGAGCGGGTGCGATGACGCCCAGGAAGAACACCCGCAGCAGCGCCTCGTTGCGGTGGACCTCTTTCGGGGTGGTGTCGGTCAGCCAGGTGCGCAGCTCGTCGAGGCCGGTGTCGGTGATGGTGTATTCCTTGCGGCCGCGCGGTCCCTCATCGGTGACGGCGATGAGTTCCGCGTCGGCGAGCTTGGTGAGCTCGGTGTACATCTGGCTCTGTGTCGCGGGCCAGACATTGGCCAGCGAGAGCTTGAAGGTCCGCAGCAGGTCGTAGCCGCTGGCGGGACCGTCCGACAGCAATCCGAGGAGGGCGAACCGGAGACTCATAGGAATCAGCTTACATTCCACTCTTGACATGTCGAGACAGGAGGCTCAATCTTGGACATGTCAGAACTGGAATGTCGCAGCCGCGGGCAGTGTGCTGCTCGGGCAGAAGGTATCGATCATGACCACACCTCCCCATCTCAGCGGCAACTACGCACCCGTCACCGACGAGATCACCGCCTTCGAGTTGGCTTGCACCGGAACGATTCCCGAGGATCTGAACGGCTGGTTCGTCCGCAACGGGCCCAACCCGCACGACGCGGGCTCCCCGCACTGGTTCTTCGGCGACGGCATGGTGCACGGCGTTCGGCTCGAGGGCGGACGCGCGGTGTCCTATCGCAATCGGTGGGTGCGCACCACCCGGTTCACCGACGGCGCGCAGGGCATCGACGCCCAGGGCAATCGGGACTACACCGCCGGGGCGGCGAACACCCACGTGGTGCGGCACGCCGGGCGCACCTTCGCGCTGGTCGAATCCTCGTTCCCCTACGAATTGACCCGTGAGCTGGACACCGTCGGCCCCTACGACTTCGACGGCAAGCTCACCACCGCCATGACCGCGCACCCCAAGACCTGCCCGGTCACCGGGGAACTGCACTTCTTCGGCTACAACTTCGTCGAGCCGTACCTGACGTATCACCGGGCCGACGCGGCGGGCAATCTCGAACTCAGCCGCATCATCGACGTGCCCGCGGCCACCATGCACCACGACTTCGCGCTCACCGCGAACCATGTCCTGTTCATGGATCTGCCGGTGGTCTTCGACATGCCGACCGCGATGGCCGGCGGCGGCATGCCGTTCCGGTGGAGCGACGATTATCGCGCCCGCCTGGGCGTGCTGCGCCGCGACGACCCGCACGGCGCGGTGCGCTGGTTCGACATCGAGCCCTGCTACGTCTTCCACACCCTCAACGCCCACGACGAACCGGGCCGGATCGTGCTCTACGCCATGCGGTATCCGAGCATGTGGCGCGATACCTCACAGGGTTTCGACACCGGCGCGACGCTGTGGCGCTGGACCCTGGACCTCGCCACCGGCGCGGTCCGCGAGGAGCGAATCGACGACCGGATCGCCGAATTCCCGCGCATCGACGACCGATTGGCGGGCCTGGACGCTCGTTTCGGCCACGCCTCGATTTCCGAGGGCGAGCGGGGCGCGCTGCTGCGCTACGACCTGCACACCGGCTCCAGCAGCGTCCACGACTTCGGGCCCGGCCGCGTGCCCGCCGAGGCCGCCTTCGCCGCGGCCGACGAAACACCCGGCGGCGCGGGCTATCTCATGACCTACGTTTACGACGCCGCCGAAAACCGCAGCGACCTGGTCATTCTCGACGCCGACGACCTGGCCGCCGCCCCCGTCGCCACCATCCACCTGCCCCGCCGCGTGCCGCACGGCTTCCATGGAAACTGGCTGCCCGACCTCTGATTCCCCACGCCCGGGGTCCGGGTCAGTGCGTGCGAGGCAGCGTCACGCCGAGAGCGTCGATGGCGAAATCGTTCGCGGTGACCCGGACCGCGGTCTCGGTGAAGCGCCGGCCGTCGAGGACGGTCTGGACGAACTGGCGGACCTCCTCGGGCTGTGTGGCGAGTGTCGTCAGGGTGTCCGCCGGGATTTCGATGCTGCCGTCGAAACCGCGTGGCTGGTCGGTGATTCCGGCGGGCTGGACGGTCTGGCGGAGTGCGTCGACGGTGTGCAGGGGCAGGTCGAGGCGGCTGCCGTCGGCGAACTCCAGGTGTAGCGGGGTGGGGGAGACGGCGAGATCGAAGGACTCGATCCGCACGCCGACGCCCGCGGCGGTGCGGCCCGCGTAGGAGTACGGGGAGACCGCCACGGTCTCGTCCACCGAATGGTCGGTGGGGGTGTTGTCGAGGATGCGGCCCACGAGGGGCTCGTCGGTGGGGACGAAGTCCCAGCGGTCGGCCGACAGGTCTTTCACCCAGTACCCGGTGTGGCCGTCGGCGACGCCCTCCACGCGCAGTTCGCGTGCGGCCGAACCGATTCCGGTCTTGTGCACCGAGACCCGGTCGGTGATCCGACCGGGGATCTTGGGCTGGCGGTTCCAGTCGGGGGCGGGCAGCTGGATCGCGGCGTAATGGTCGTCGACGCGTTCGGTGAGCATGTCGGGGGCTTCGGGGCGTCCGCGCTGATCCTCGTAGGAGTAGCGGAAGAAGACCTTGTCCGCGCCGGAGATGTCGAAATCGTAGAGGCGGGTGTAAAGGTCGCCGAAGCGGTTCACCACCAGGGTGGTCGAGCCGCTGGTGGACAGCGCGACCGCGCGGAAGCGGCCCTGCGCGGGGGTGGACATCTCGTAGCTGTGGTCCAGCGGCAGCCACGGGTCCACATAGTGGATGCGGTGCCCGTCGTCGGTGAGCGCGTACACGTGCGACACCTTGGCCCCGCCGACCGAATGGTCGTTGCCGGCGGTGTCGCGCCAGACATGATCCTCGTTGGGGGACAGCACCGACCACGTCCATGCGACCGTGCCCGCCGGCAGGGTGTTGCCGGGGCCGGTCCACAGCGGGGTGCCGTAGCGGCTGCTCCAGTTCCAGTCCTTGGGCGCGCTGAGGATGCGGTCCATGGTGAAGAAGCGGCCGTCGACGTCGATGGCCATGAGCTCGTCGTCGTCGGCCGAGACGCCGGCGACCCGGCCCGCCAGACAGCCCGGCAGCGGCAGCGACCGCCAACCGCCCTGGGCGGTGAGGGGTTTGACGTAGATCGCCCCGTCGCGGGCGGCGAAGGCCCAGCGGCGGTTGAAAGTTTCCGCGGTGGTGCGGAACAGCACCCGATCCGGCAGCGCGATCTCGGCGGCGGGGAACGCCTCGAGCCCGGCGGTGGTCTCGTCCGCGCCTGGTTCCGGCGTGCCGACGGTGCCGACCAGCGTGCATGCGGGCGCCTCGGCGGCGGCCTGCTGCGGTGTCGCCAGGGCGAAGACGAGTCCGGTGGCCGCGGCGAGCACGCCGCGACGCAGTGTCACATCGGTCATCACAGCCAACCGAGAGCGCCGAACACGGCCAGTGCCAGGGCGTCGACGCCGAGGATCGCGCCCACGGCGATCGCCTTCGCGCGCACGGTCGGCAGGTCATGAACGAAGAAGCAGGCCACGAAGAACGGCACGTAACCGATCAGCCAGATCAGGTACGGGAAGCCCGCGTGCCACCAGGACCAATCCCAGGTCAGCACGCCCGCCTTGTTCAGCAGCACCTCCACCCCGACCGCGGCCGCGGAGTTGAGCGCGATCAGCACCGGCCGGTTGGGCAGCCCGAGGATGCGAACCTCCTTGGGCGGCAGCATCTTCGCGGCGGCCACGCCCATGATGGCGAACATGAAGCAGATCTCGATGTTCAACCCGATCAGGATCTGATATGCGGTCGGCCCGGTCGCGCCCCACACCGGCGCCCGCCCGGTGGCGTGGAAGACCAGCGAGTTCCAGATCTCGTTGAACCAGTCCATGCCCCACAGCGCGAGCCCCGCGAACAGCACATTCCAGTTCCGCCGCTCGACCTCGGTGGCGTACACGTAGACCACGACCAGCAGCAGCGGAATCACGTACCACTTGAATTGGCCACTGTCCCGCAGCAGTTCGAGCGCCGCCCGCGCGTGATCGGTCATCCCCGACCCCTTCCTCATCACCGTTGAGCCTCGCGAGTGTGTTACAAATCACCGGCAGATGTCAACCTGTAAGGCGGCGGGTGAGCGCTGATCAGGCGCCCGCGCCCGCGCCCGCCGCGCGGTGAGAGTGGTTGTGCCCGCGCATAGTCCGCTCGCGGTGCGGCTGAGGACTCCGCCGAGAGAACACGCCGGATCGGGGGGTTTCACACGGCAGGATCGGTAGAACCGCTGGAATGTCGAGTTCGGATCTCCCCCCAGGTTCGCAAGGAGTGGCGCGCGCCGTCGTTTTTCGATGTCTTCGATGTGGCTACGGATACCGGCATCGCGCGGCACACGCTGTGGCCGATGCTGCCGCGCCGTCGATATTGCCGACGGCGCGCGCAGCTCGCGCAGGGCGCGGCGGACCGAGTCGGGCGTCTGGTCGCCCTGGGGGGCGCGGTGGCAGGCCGCTCGCTATCCCGGCCACACCACCGCCCAGCTGTTCCACGTCTACGTCCGGCCCGAACATCGCCGACACCGGCCGGCCACCGAATTGGTCACGCGCGCCGTCGAATTCGTACAGTGTCAGCGGCGGATCGCCTGGAAACGCATGGGGCCCGTCCGGTCAGTGGTCGTCGTAATGACCGTCGTGTGCCGCGTGCCGGTGGCCGTCGTGGATGTAGTCGACGTGGTCGCCGTGCGGGACCGCGACGTGGCCGCAGCCCTCGCCGTGCACATGGGTGTGCTCGGCGTGTTCGCTGTGGGCCGGCGCTTCGCACTCGTCGTAATGGCCCTCGTGTGCGCGATGCAGGTGGCCGTCGTGCACGTAGTCGACATGGTCGCCGTGCGGGACCGCGACATGGCCGCAGTCCGGGCCGTGGACGTGCTCGTGATCGGTGTGCTGGGTATGAGCTGCTGCAGACATTCGACTCCGCTCCCTCGTCGACCCGGGTTCCCCACCTGCTGAAACATTAGCACTCGCGCATCTGTTTGTTGATTGCTGGAGAATCACGAGACGGTCGGATGAAGCGCTTCAGCCGCGCAGTGCGCGCTCGAACAGCGGCCAGGAGTCGTGCAGGTCCTGTTGCCAATAGCCCCACGTCGAGGTACTTGCGCGTCCCGGTGGACACTCGGACAGCGGCTCGCGGCCTTCGTGGTGCAGCGCGACGGGTCGGGGCTGGAATCCGGACGCAGTGCGCCGGTGCATCCGCATGCGGCTGGGTCGAGTGTCGGTGCCGCGCGATGTGGCGTTCGTCGAGGATCTGCCTCGGGGCGAGACCGGCAAGGTGCTGAAGAGGCTGCTGGTCGACACGGGCGAGGGTCGATCGGGGGATGGTGACGGCCCAGGCTGACGGGCTGTCGACGCCGTCCTGGCGATCGAACCACGGGTGTGCCGCGGATCACCACCGAGGGCAAACCGCACTCCGGAGCCACGGCCGCTGGCGTGCTCGCGGCAGCCGTGTTACTCGGTGCGGAGGGGTCGGATCCAGGCTCTGACCGGTGGGGAAGCCCGGCGGCCACGCTGGCCGGGCCGCTCGCCGGCCCGCTGGTTCGCGCAGGTGAGCGCGCCGGGCGGTGTGATCGTGGCTACCCCGACGCCGCATCGCGGTTGCGGGCGGTGTGCTCGATTCGGTGAGGGGGAGGTGGCGGCGGTAAAATCGGTAGTTCTTGTGCGTCGAGGCGGCGCACAATTCTTCAGTTAACTTCCGGCATCGGTTTGCCGGTACCCGCCATACCCGAGGAGACGCTTGTGATCACCGCGACCGACCTGGAGGTCCGGGCCGGAGTCCGCACCCTGCTGACGGCCCCGGGCTCGGGGCTGCGGGTGCAGGCCGGTGACCGCATCGGGCTGGTCGGCCGCAACGGCGCCGGCAAGACCACCACGCTGCGCATTCTCGCCGGTGAGGGAGAACCCTACGCGGGCAAGGTCATTCGTTCGGGCGAAATCGGCTATCTGCCGCAGGACCCGCGCGAGGGCAACCTCGACATCCTCGCCAAGGACCGGGTGCTCTCCGCGCGCGGGCTCGACACCCTGCTGCGCGAGATGGAGAAGCAGCAGGCGCTGATGGCCGAGGTCGCCGACGAGAAGGAACGCGACAAGGCGATCCGCAAGTACGGGCGGCTCGAGGAGCGGTTCTCCGCCCTGGGCGGCTACGTCGCCGAGAGCGAAGCCGCCCGCATCTGCCACAGCCTGGCCCTGCCCGACCGGGTGCTGAACCAGGAACTGCGCACCCTCTCCGGTGGTCAGCGTCGTCGAATCGAGTTGGCGCGCATCCTGTTCAGCGCCTCGGACGGCAGCGGCGGCAAGTCCGACACGGTGCTGCTGCTCGACGAGCCCACCAACCACCTCGACGCCGACTCGATCAACTGGCTGCGCAGCTTCCTGCAGAGCCACGACGGCGGCCTGATCGTCATCTCCCACGATGTCGAACTGCTCGGTGACGTGGTGAACAAGGTGTGGTTCCTCGACGCCGTGCGCGGTGAGGCCGACATCTACAACATGGGCTGGAAGAAGTACCTCGACGCCCGCGCCACCGACGAGCAGCGCCGCGTGCGCGAGCGCGCCAATGCCGAGAAGAAGGCGTCCGCGCTCAAGCAGCAGGCCGCCAAGCTCGGCGCCAAGGCGACGAAAGCCGCTGCGGCACACCAGATGGTCAAGCGCGCCGAGCGCATGCTCAACGAGGTCGACGACATCCGCGTGGCCGACAAGGTGGCGCGGATCAAGTTCCCCGAGCCCGCCCCCTGCGGCAAGACGCCGCTGATGGCCACCAACCTGACCAAGCTCTACGGGTCGCTCGAGATCTTCACCGGCGTGAACCTGGCCATCGACAAGGGCAGCCGGGTCGTCATCCTGGGCCTCAACGGCGCCGGTAAGACCACCATGCTGCGGCTGCTCGCGGGCGTGGAGACGCTGACCGCGGGGCAGATCGACCCCGGTCGCGGCCTCAAGATCGGATATTTCGCCCAGGAGCACGACACCCTCGACGACCAGGCGACCGTGTGGGAGAACATCCGCCACGCCGCCCCCGACGCGGGCGAGCAGGATCTGCGCGGTCTGCTGGGTGCGTTCATGTTCTCCGGTCCGCAGCTCGAGCAGCCCGCCGGCACGCTCTCCGGTGGTGAGAAGACGCGTCTCGCACTGGCCGGTCTGGTCTCCTCGGCTGCGAATGTCCTTCTGCTGGACGAGCCTACGAACAACCTCGACCCGGTCTCGCGCGAGCAGGTGCTCGACGCGCTGCGCAGTTACGCCGGCGCGGTGGTGCTGGTGACCCACGATCCGGGCGCGGCCGAGGCGCTCAACCCCGAGCGGGTCATCATGCTGCCCGACGGCACCGAGGACCATTGGTCGCAGGACTACCTGGAGCTCATCCAGCTCGCCTGAGCGTGCGCGTTCCGGGCCCGGAAAAACCACCGTCGGGGCCCGGAAACTCGCTTCCCGCACCGAAAAACGCGGGTTCGGCAAAACTCGGTGATTCACATCACACCGTTTCGTTGATCACAGGCATCCGAGTCTCTACCCTGGAATGAGGCGCCCACGGCGACTCGGAGGAAGCCATGAGTGACAGGCCCGCACAGGGTAAAGCCGTATTGGGTAAAGGCACGCGCGTCACCGGGAAATCCCGCGATCGCTTGCAATCCCAGCTCAAGAAGCAGTACGAGGCCGGAGCCAGTATCCGGTCACTAGCCCGGGAGACCGGGCGGTCGTACGGCTTCATTCACAACGTGCTCGTGGAGTCGCATGTGCAACTCCGCAGCCGAGGCGGTGCCAACCGCCGTAAAGCCGGCAAGGCCGTCAGCAAGTAGCGTCCCGGTCCGGGAAAAAGAACTCGACCGGTGAAAGCCGGTCGGGGACTTGCTATCTCGCTGCACCGTGGATCGGCGATCTCGCGATGGCGTGCGTCCGCTACGGGGTCACGGTCCCGTCGCCGAGCACCAGCAGATTCGCGAGGCTGCGGAAAATCGGCAGACCGGTCTTGATCTCGAGATAGGCGAACTGCCCCTGGGGATTCACCTCCAGGAAGTAGAACTCGCCATCGAGACCCACCCGCAGATCCAGCACGCCGAAAGCCAGACCGAGCGCGCCCATCAGCGTGGTCAGCGACTTGCTCACCGAAGCGGGCAGGCGATCGGCGGTGAACGCCACCGACGTGTCCAGACGCGAATCCACCCGCCCCACACCGGATTGCGAGTCGATGCGCACCACCCACTCGATGCCGTCCACCCACACGATGCGCAGGTCGCTCTCGGCGTGGATGTAGTCCTGGAAGATGGTGGGGGAGTTGCGGATCGTGGACAGCTTGTCGAAATCGGCTGGGGTGAACAGCCGCGTCTCGGTGAACGCCCCGCGCCCGGTCCCGGTGCGCTTGTAGACCACTGGCCCGGGCCGGGATTCGATGAAGGCGCGCGCCTCGTCGGGATCATTGGTGATCAGGGTTTCCGGAATCGCGAACCCGGCGCGCGCGGCCGTCTCCAGCTGCACGATCTTGCGGCCGGCCGTGCGATCGGCCCCGGGGTCGTTGACCCACAGGGCCGGGATCGACCACAGCAGACCTTGCAGGAACCCGTCGCATTCGGCGCGGCGGTAGGTGTCGTCCTCGGTGCTCAGCCCGCCCGGCACCGCGGTCGGGTGCGGTCGCCGCCACCACACCGAGGTGACGTCGTCGAGCCCGAAGATGTGTGACAGGCTGCGGTAGGAGCCGTCCGCGCCGAGCCGGAAAGTGCCGTTCTCGCGCGGGAAGTCACGCATGTCGAGACGAAGCGGGTTGTGCCCGTGAAATTTACGCAGCGTAGCGGCGAGGGCATCGCCGTGCAGGTCCTCGGCCTCGGTGACGATGAGGACAGAACCCATGGTGCGGGCGGCCATACGCGGCCCGTCAGTCGAGGCTGTCGCAGGCGATGCCGTCGTCGCTGCCGTGTTGCGACCGGGTCTGGCAGCAGGTCATGGTGGCCCCGCCGACCCCGGGACCCGCGGTCAGTTCCAGTCCGCGGGCCCAGCTTTCGGTCTGCCGCGCCAGCTCGTCGTCACCGCGCGCGGGACTCTGCTCCGGCGCCAGCGTCAACGGCCGATCGGTGACCTCCACCCGGCGGCGCTGCGTGAAATCGGCAGTGGCGCCGGACCGTACCCGCACCAGCACCGGACGGCCCTCGCAGCCACTCTGCGCGCTCGCAGCATCCCACCGGGCGATATCCAGGACATCCGTGCGATCCAGAGTCCAGGTACCGTCGCCGACCCGCACGCTGATACTTCGCTCGGTGGCTGCGACAAGGTAGCCGGGTAGTGGGGGCGAAGTGCAGGCGAGGGTCGCCGATCCCGTTCGGTGCAGGGCGCCGGTCATGCGGAACTCCGATCTGCTCGGGATTTGCTGCGGGGCCGAGCGTGATCTGAATCATATCCCGCGACGGGTCGAATTCGGTCCGCAACGAAAGATTTCAGCTACCTCGGCAAACTCCGCCGGGGTTTCGGAAACCGCTCCCGCCGAAAGATTTTCGCTGAATAACGGGAATGGACGCGGACACGTGCCGTCGAGTCACAGGCCCAGCACGTCGGGCGAGTCGGCCGCGGCCCGCAGTGCCGCACCGGGATCCGCAATCAGTTTGCGGGCGGTCAGATCGAGCAGACCGGACACGGCGTCGATCTGCGCCGACACGGTCCCGTCGAGTTTCACGATGCGCTGGTGCATCCGGAAGATCTTGCCGCCGGTGAACTCGAACTCGCAGCTCACCGTGACCTCGTCGCCGAGATGCAATTCGCGCTGGTACTTGATGGTCTGTTCCAGCACCACCGGACCGATCCCGGCGGCCACCATCTTGTCGCCGGGCAGCCCCGCCGCCTGCAACAGCTCCCAGCGCGCGTGCTCGGCGTACTGCAGATAGACGGCCTGATTGAGATGCCCGTTGATGTCGAGCTCATAGCCGCGCACGGTGATCGGAACAGAGAAGACCATGCAACTTCCAACCCACCGCGCCCCGATGATCATTCCGCGTGTCGCGTGGTCTGCGGCACACTCCGGTCCGGCGACCAACGGGCTACCCGCGGCGCCGGGCCCCGCCGCGGCGACCGCGACCGGTTGCCGCATCGACTCGGGGATCAGTGCGTCACCGCCACATTGGCCATCATGCCCCGGTCCTCGTGCTCGAGATTGTGGCAATGCAGCAGGAACCGTCCGGTGTAGCCGGTGAACCGCGCCGCGATCTCCGCCTCCTGACTGGCGGGTAGGTGGATGGTGTCCTTCCAGCCGCCATCGGTGGCCGACGGGGCGCGGCCATTACGGGTCAGCACCTGGAATGGATTCAGGTGCAGATGAATCGGATGATTGAAATTGGTGGTCAGCCGCCAGATCTCCACCTCGCCCAACCGCGCGGTGAGGTCGGGGCGGGACGGATCGAAGGCCCGGCCGTCGATCAGCCGGCCCTTCATGTCCGCACCGCCGTCATGGCCCGGCATCGACGGCATGTCACCCGTGCGGAAATGCAGGTCCCGGCGGCGTACGGCCGTGGCGGGATCCAGCCGCTCGAGCTCCGCCGGCCGATCCGGAATTCTGGATGAATCGGACTCGGTGCGGTCGACACACAGGCGCAGGACATTGATCGTGCGACCCTCACCGAGTTCGTTCACGATTGTCACCGAATCCCCGGGCCGGTACCCCGTCAAATCGACGATCGTGTCGAAACGTTCACCTGGCGCGATATCGATCGCGTCGAGATGGCGCGGGCGGTCGAGCAGTCCGCGGCACGTGGGTCACGCCAGGCCCAGGCGTGGCGGATGCTGCTCCGCCGGTGCGGTTTTCATCATCGTCCCCCCGTGTTTCCGAGTTCAGGCGCGGTTGGCGTTGCGTTCGGCCCACCACTGCGGGGCGTCGGTGAAGTAGTTGTCGTAATCCTTCTGGGCGGCCTCGAAGTCGGCGGGGGTGGTCTGGCCCAGGGCCAGCTGCTCGAGGAAGCGGAAGTAGCCGTGGCGTTCGACGCCGGGCATGAGGGCGATGAACAGGCGGGCCGAGCTGCCGGGGGCAGCGCCGAAGGCGTGCGGCATGAACTTGGGGACGACGAGGGCGCCGCCCGCGCCGACGGTGACGATCTTGTCGCCGGCCAGGACCTGGAGTTCGCCGTCGGCGACGAAGAACAGCTCGTCGGAGAGGGTGTGGTAGTGCGGGGCCGCGCCGTCAGCGCCCGCGGCCAGGGTCACCTCGACGGTGCTGACCGAGCCGCCGGCCTCCTCGGAGTCGATGAGCAGCCGCACGGAGGCGGGCTGACCGGCGCCGATGATCTCGGAGTCCTCGGGGCGGCGGATGGCGGCGGGGCGGGAAGCGGTGGTCATGATCGGCTCCAAGTCATTCGGTGCTTGATAATTCGCTACCGAACTATATGGCATCGAATAGAATCTTGTCCATGGGTGAGAAGAAGATCGACGCAGTGGATGCGATCGCCGCGCAATGGCGGCGCGAGCGGCCGGATCTGGACGGCGAGTCCATGGCCATCCTCGGCCGCCTCGGCCTGCTCGCCACGGTGGTGGGCGCCAAGGTCGAATCGGTGTTCACCGCACACGGATTGCAGCGCGGCGAGTTCGATGTGCTTGCGGCGCTACGGCGTTCGGGGGAGCCCTACGAGCTCAACCCCTCCGGGCTGGCCGATACCCTGATGCTGTCGCGCGCGGGCATGACCGGCCGCCTGGACCGCCTGGAACAGGCCGGGCTGGTGCGCCGCATCGCCGACGCGGGGGACCGCCGGGCGATCAAGGTGGCGCTCACCGACCGCGGCCTGCACCTGATCGACGTCGTGGTCACCGACCACTTCGAGAACGAGACGCGGATCCTGTCGGTGCTGCCCGCCAAGGACCGCAAGGAACTGGACCGCATCTCGCGGCTACTGCTCGCCGATCTCGAACGCGAGCGCTGAAAGCCGTTCGGCGGCTAGGCCTTGCGGCGGATGGAAGCCTCGACCAGGTCCAGGACCGCTTCGAGGTTGTTGCCCGCGTGCCCGGAGGCGATACGGGCGATCAGGCCGTCGAGGACCAGATCGAGGTAGCCGAGCAGCACCTCGGTGGGCACGTCGTCGCGCAGCGCGCCGGCGGCCTTGCGGCGTTCCAGGCGTGCCACCGTCGCGGCGGTCAGCTCGGTGGAGCGCTCTTCCCAGTTGGCGCGGAACTCGGGATCGTTGCGCAGTCGGCGGGCGATTTCGAGGCGGGTGCCCAGCCAGTCGAAATCCTCAGGGCGGGCGAGCATGTCACGCATGACCTGGATCAGACCCTGGTTGGCGGCGACCTCGGCCATGCGGCCCGCGTCCTCCTGCGCCAAGGCCAGGAACAGTGCGTCCTTGTCGCGGAAGTGGTGGAAGATGGCGCCCCGCGACAGACCGGTCGCTTCTTCGAGACGACGCACGGTGGCGCCCTCGTAGCCGAACTCGGCGAAGCAGCTGCGCGCCCCGTCCAGGATCTGGCTGCGCCGGGCGGCGAGGTGGTCGTCTGAGACCTTGGGCACTGGACTCCTCCGAAACGTGTTGTGCGGGTTCTCCTTCTCGATCTTGCGACCAAATCGGAAAACCCGCACGAGCGACGAGCGAAGCGACCCGCGAGCGGGTCGCGCGGTGGGCACCGGAGCTGCGCTTTCGCACAACCACGATGCCCACCACCACGACTCGGTTTCGAAACAGCCCTTCGAGAACCGAGCTACATCGCGGTGACTAGCCGCGAATCATGTTGCGCAGCACGAACTGCAGGATGCCGCCGTTGCGGTAGTAGTCCGCCTCACCGGGGGTGTCGATGCGAACGACCGCGTCGAAGACGACCTTTTCGCCGTTCTCCTTGGTGGCGGTGACCTGCATGGTCTTCGGAGTCACACCCTCGTTCAGCTTGGTGATGCCCTCGATGTCGAAGGTCTCGGTGCCGTCCAGGCCCAGCGACGCGGCCGACTGGCCGGCCGGGAACTGCAGCGGCACAACGCCCATGCCGATCAGGTTCGAGCGGTGGATGCGCTCGAACGACTCGGTGATGACGGCCTTGACGCCCAGCAGGCTGGTGCCCTTGGCGGCCCAGTCACGCGAGGAACCCGAGCCGTACTCCTTGCCGCCCAGCACGACCAGCGGGATGCCCGCGGCCTGGTAGTTCTGCGAGGCGTCGTAGATGAAGGCCTGCGGGCCACCCGGCTGGGTGAAGTCGCGGGTGTAGCCACCCGAGACGTCGTCCAGCAGCTGGTTGCGCAGACGGATGTTGGCGAAGGTGCCGCGGATCATCACCTCGTGGTTACCACGACGCGAGCCCAGCGAGTTGTAGTCCTTGCGCGCAACGCCATTGGCGTCCAGGTACTGCGCGGCCGGGGTGCCCGGCTTGATCGGACCGGCGGGGGAGATGTGGTCGGTGGTGACCGAGTCGCCCAGCAGCGCCAGCACGCGCGCGCCCTTGATGTCCTCGACCGGAGCCGGGTCCATCGACATGCCGTCGAAGTACGGGGCCTTGCGGACGTAGGTGGAGGCCTCGTCCCACGCGAAGGTGTCACCCTCGGGGGTGTTCAGACCCTGCCAGCGCTGGTCGCCCTCGAAGACGGTCGCGTAGGACTTGGTGAACATGTCCCGGCTGATCGCCGACTTGATGGTGTCGTCGATCTCCTGCGGCGACGGCCAGATGTCCTTCAGGAACACGTCGTTGCCGTTGGTGTCCTGACCCAGGGCGTCGACCTCGAAGTCGAAGTCCATGGTGCCCGCGAGCGCGTAGGCGATGACCAGCGGCGGGGAAGCCAGGTAATTCATCTTCACGTCGGGGGAGATGCGACCCTCGAAGTTACGGTTACCCGAGAGCACCGCGGTGACCGAGAGGTCGTTGTCGTTGATCGCCTTGGAGATCTCCTCCGGCAGCGGACCGGTGTTGCCGATGCAGGTGGTGCAACCGAAGCCACCCACGTAGAAGCCCAGCTTCTCCAGGTACGGCCACAGGCCGGCCTTCTCGTAGTAGTCGGCGACGACCTGCGAGCCCGGGGCCATGTTGGTCTTCACCCACGGCTTGGAGGACAGGCCCTTCTCGACCGCGTTGCGAGCCAGCAGGGCCGCGCCCAGCATGACCGACGGGTTCGAGGTGTTGGTGCAGGAGGTGATGCCCGCGACCACGACGGCGCCGTGATCCAGGACGAAGTCACCACGCTCCGGGTCCGAGACCTTGACCGGCTTGGACGGACGGCCCGCGTTGCCGTTGGCGGCATTCGGGACGGCGGTCTCGTCGGTGGCGGTGCCCGAGGCGACCGGATCGCTGGCCGGGAAGGACTCCTCGATGGCCTCGTCCAGCGCGGTGTGCGGCACCGGGTCGTTGGTGTAGGTGCGGATGTCCTTGCGGAACGCGTTCTTGCTGTCCGACAGCAGAATCCGGTCCTGCGGGCGCTTCGGGCCGGCGATGGACGGCACCACGGTGCCCAAGTCCAGCTCCAGGTACTCCGAGTACGCGGGCTCGTTGTCCGCGTCGTGCCACAGGCCCTGCTCCTTGGCGTACGCCTCGACGAGCGCGAGCTGCTCGTCGCTGCGGCCGGTCAGGCGCAGGTAGTTGATGGTCTCGCCGTCGATCGGGAAGATCGCGGCGGTGGAACCGAACTCGGGGCTCATGTTGCCCAGGGTGGCGCGGTTGGCCAGCGGCACCTCGGCGACGCCCTTGCCGTAGAACTCGACGAACTTGCCGACCACACCGTGCTTGCGCAGCATGTCGGTGACGGTGAGCACCACGTCGGTGGCGGTGACGCCCGGCTTGATCTCACCGGTCAGCTTGAAGCCGACCACGCGCGGGATCAGCATGGAGACCGGCTGGCCCAGCATCGCGGCCTCGGCCTCGATGCCGCCGACGCCCCAGCCCAGCACGCCCAGGCCGTTGACCATGGTGGTGTGCGAGTCGGTGCCGACACAGGTGTCGGGGTAGGCCTGGCCGTTGCGGACCATGACGGTGGGGGCCAGGTACTCGATGTTGACCTGGTGCACGATGCCGACGCCCGGCGGGACGACCTTGAAGTCGTCGAACGCGCCCTGGCCCCAGCGCAGGAACTGGTAACGCTCGCCGTTGCGCTCGTACTCCAGGTCGACGTTGCGCTCGAGGGCGTCGGCGGTGCCGAACACGTCGAGGATGACCGAGTGGTCGATGACCATGTCGGCGGGGGACAGCGGGTTGACCTTGCTCGGGTCGCCGCCGAGGGTGGTGACGGCCTCACGCATGGTGGCGAGGTCGACGATGCAGGGCACGCCGGTGAAGTCCTGCATGATCACGCGGGCGGGGGTGAACTGGATCTCGGTGTCCGGCTCGGCGGACGGATCCCAGTTGGCGATCGCGCGGACGTGGTCCGCGGTGATGTTCGCGCCGTCCTCGGTGCGAAGCAGATTCTCCGCGAGGACCTTCAGGGCGTAAGGCAGCTTCTCGGTGCCGGGCACGGCCGAGAGACGGAAGATCTCATACGAGTTGCTTCCGACCTCGAGGGTGCCCTTGGCGCCGAAGGTATCGATACTCGTCACGTTCAGCTCCACTCGTCTGTGAATGGGAGGGCCAGCGGCGGGGCTGTGCCGATGGCCTCGTCGAGGCGCGGGCCTCGTCCGTTTTGCGACATTAACAGTACGCTTGTCCTGTGAGCACATCGGGGGCGGGAAGTCCGTGGCGCGGTGAGGCGATCTGACAGGCCGTCCCGTACCCTGCGTTCGTGACCGTCTCGCACCTCTCGGTTTTCACGCCTGTGAAGGCGGAACTACCGCCGAACACCGACTTGAATAAGATCATCGCCGATCTCGACGACAACCATGTCGCCGCCCCCGAGGGACGCGACCAGGAGGCCCTCGCGGCCATCGCCGCCGACGCGCGCGATCAGGGCGTCAAGCTCGATATCGTTGTGGTGCCGGGCAATCCGGGGATCGAGGCGAATCTGCGCGACCTGGCCAACGAGGTCGGCAAGATCGAGCACGGCACCGTGGTCGTCTTCAGCGACGACTGGGTCGGCACCTTCAGCGACCAGTTCACCCGCGGGCGGCTCGAGCGCGCCGAGGACGGGGCCAAGTACCGCGGACCCGAGCACACCGCCGACGCCGCACAGGTTTTCGTGGATCGGCTGCAGCAGCCGGAGGCGGTGTCGTGGACCGTGATCACCCTGGTGCTGCTGGGCGTGCTGATCACCGGGATCGGCGGGTTGTACCTGGTGAAGGTGCGGCGGGCGGGCGACGAGTCGCGGCCATCGGCTCCGGTGGCCTAGGGGCGGTGTCGTCCGGCGACGGTGTCGCCGTGTGGGGGTTCGGGTTCTTCCCGGGCCCCTTTCTTCTTGCCCGGGTGTGGTTCCGCCGCGCGGAAAACCGCCCGGTTCGTATGCGACACGCCGGGAACGTAACTCGTGTCGTGTCATGTGACGCATGGTGATCGTGTGGTCTACCTGCAAATATGTGGCTACTGACGAATTACATATGTGTGATTGTGGCGTGGCTGTTCTGAGCGGTTCATGCCATGTCGTACCGTTTCGCGATGGCACGGCTGGGGAAGTTGTGCCGGATGGGACTCCAGGGAGGTGCGATGCGACGACCGGCGAAGCGACGCGGACGTCCAGCACGAGTCGCTACGGAGTTGCTCGTAGCGGCCGTCGTGCTGGCCTGTGGCATGGCCTCCGGCCACGCGGTTCCACCCCCACCCGCCAACCCCAGCGACGGCGACCTCAACGCCGCCGGCGCCCAGGTCGACGCCGGTGTCGGTGAGGTCGGCACCCTCATCAACCAGGTCGCCTCGGCCGAACAACAGCTCCAGCAGCTCGACGACGCGATCGCCGTCCGCCGCGAAGCTGTCAACAAGGCCCTGGTGGATCTGCAGATGGCCCGCGACGCCGCCGACACCGCCGCGCGCACCGTCACCCAATGCCAGGCCGACCTGACCGACGCCGGCACGAAAGTCGATACCGCGCACGGCAATTTCGACAAGTACGTCGCGCAGGTCTACATGCGCCCCGGCTCCACCTCGCTGATCAACTACATGGCCGCCCCCAGCCCCGAGATCGCGCTCAACCGCGCCCAGGTGCTGACCATCGCCTCCAAGAACCAGCGGCAGGTCGTCGACGGCCTGCGCCACGCCCAGATCGACCAGGCCAACAAAACCTCCGCCGCGAAACAGGCCCAGCAGGCCGCCGATGCCGCCGCGGCCGCGGCCGACGCCAAGAAGGCCGAAGCGCAGAACGCCGTCACCACCGCCCAGGCCGATTTCAACCAGCAGAACTCCGTCCGCAACGGCCTTGTCTCCCAGCGCGACTCGGCCCAGCAGCGCCTCGACGCCGCCCGCGCCAACGTGGCCGGCCTGCAGAGCCAGCGCGACGCCTTCCTCGCCTGGGACCAGCAGCGCAAAACCGAAGAGGCGGCCGCCCAAGCCGCGGCCCACGCAGCCGCCGTCGCCGCCGCAGCCCGCGTCGCCGCCGACCGCGCCGCCGCCGACCGCGCCAACCAGGTCGGCCAGAGCCACCGCCCGCACAAGGTCCAGGACTCCTCCCCACCCCCGCGCCGCCCCACCCAGCCCAACCGCCCCGACACCTCGACGACCCGCCCCAGCGGCTCCCGCTCCGAACTGATCGAAACGGTCGTCGACCGAGCCATGTCCCAACTCGGCGTCGTCTACGCCTGGGGCGGCGGCGACGAGGACGGCCCCACCCTCGGCATCCGCGACGGCGGCACCGCCGACAGCTACGGCGACTACAACAAAACCGGCTTCGACTGCTCCGGCCTCATGATCTACGCCTTCGCCGGCGTCGGCGTCTCCCTACCCCACTACTCCGGCTACCAATACACCATGGGCACAAGGGTTCCCGTCGGCGATCGCGCCCGCGGCGACATGCTGTTCTGGGGCCCCGGCGGCAGCCAACACGTAGCCCTCTACATCGGCAACAACAAAATGATCGAGGCGCCACAATCCGGCGAGGTCGTCAAGGTCTCCACGGTCCGAGAAGACGGCATCATGCCTTACGCCGTCCGCATCATCTCCTGACCCGGCCGCTGCTGCTCCGCAGCGATGGCTCCTCACCGACGGCTGGATCCGTATCGACCGCGGAAGTCTGTGTCGCGGCCCTCGCAGTGACACCCCGGTGCGACCATGGCGCCGCTCGGCCCGACTGGAATCGGCCCGGCTGAGCGTTCATTCATCCGCCGGGGATTCCGCAGCGGGCGAGTTCCGCCCGGACGGCGGCGATGACGTCGGGGAGGGCGGCGGCGACCGGGGCGGAGAGGCCGGCGCCGAGGTCGAGGCGGTGAGCTTCGACGGCGAGGACGACGAGTTCGGCGGGGACCTTACCGAGGGCGCGGCCCAAGGGGAGGGCGTCGGGGATGCCCATGGCGTGGGAGCTGGCCGCGTGAGTGAGGCCGCGCAGGGCATCGACGGTGGTACGCCAGACCCGGCCGGGGGTGGAAGGTTCACAGAGGACGGCATCGACCACGATCGCCAGCTCCGCGTCGGCCCAGAGATCCAGCAGACCCGTCGGCTCGCCGTCGCTCACGGCCACGAGAACGTCTGGCAAGCACAGCCTTTCGAGTTCCGCGGCCACGGCGGGTCCGATGCCGTCGTCGTGCCGGTACTCGTTGCCGACGCCGATGACGACGGCTCGCGGGCCGCTCATCGGCGCACCACGTCGAGCTCGAGGAAGTGGGCCGAGCAGGAGATGCACGGATCGTAGTTGCGGATGGTGCGTTCGCACAGGGTGGTCAGCGCCGCATCGTCCAGGTCGAGGTGCTCGGACACCACCTGGCGTAGATCGTCCTCGATGGCGGCCTGGTTCTGGGAGGTCGGCGGAATGATGGTGGCCGCCCGGATGGAGCCCGCGTCGTCGATTTCGTAACGGTGATAGAGCAATCCGCGCGGGGCCTCGCTGATGCCGTGGCCGGCGCCAGGCTGTGGGGCGCAGGGCACCGCGGGGTGGGCGGGCGGCACGTAGTCGGCAATGAGACGTAGCGCCTCATCGATGGCGTACACCACCTCGACGGCGCGAACCACGATGCTGCGAAACGGATTACGGCACTCCGGGCCGAGTCCGGCCGAGGCTGCGACCTGGCGGGCGAGTGGGGAGAGTCGCCGGGAGTTGAGGCTGTATCGAGCCAGGGGACCGGTCAGGTAGCGTCGCCCGTCCAATCGCGCGTGCAGCGCGGTGGAATGCGGAACCTGTTCCTCGACCACGTGCTCGCCGAATTCACTTGCGGGGAAGTCGAGTCCGGTGCTGGTCGACACGGTGCCGTTCTCGATGGCGTAACGGTCCGGTGTGGTGGCTGCGAGTAGATCGTGGTCGAGCTCCAGGTCCGGGAAGTCGAACTGTGCTACCCGGCAGGCGGTGTCGATCGCGTAGTCCTGGGCTCGGCGCAGCTGTTCGGCGACCGGTGCCAGATCGGCGCGGCCGGGCACCGAGTAGAAACCGCCGACCCGGACATTGATCGGGTGGATGGGACGGCCACCGATCAGTTCGAGCAGTGTATTGCCCGCCTTCTTGATGGCGAGCCCGTGCTCGACCAGTTCGCGATGGTCGGCGGCCAGGGTGATGGCGTCGGGGTAACCGAGAAAGTCGGGCAGGTGCAGCAGGTGAATGTGCAGCGAATGACTCGAGATCCACTCGCCGCAGTACAGCAGTCGACGCAGCGCGGTCAGTGGCGGATCCAGAGCGACGCCGCATATCTGCTCCAGCGCGTTGCAGGCGCTGGTTTGATACGCCACCGGGCAGATACCGCAGATCCGGGCGGTGATATCGGGTGGCTCGGTGTACGCCCGGCCGCGCAGAAAGGCCTCGAAGAAGCGCGGCGGTTCGTAGATATCGAGCTCTGCCCGCTCCACCCGGCCGTCGTCGACGACCACCCGCAGCGCGCCCTCGCCCTCCACACGCGCCAGCGAGCTGACCCGCAATTGCCTACTGCGATGGCTCATCCCGGCTCCTGTTGGCGAAGTCCGGTGCGGCGACCGCGACTGTGCTGAACACTCGGTCGATAGCGACGGTATCCATGCCGTTGATCCGCAGGATCGGCAGCAGCGCACCGATATTGGGCCGTTCCATCGGGCCGAAGCAGCCGTAGCAGCCGCGATGGTAGGACGGGCACAGGGCACCACATCCCGCCTGGGTGACCGGGCCGAGACAGGGAATGCCGTCGGCGACCATGACACAGGTATTGCCGCGGCGCTTGCATTCGGTGCAGACGCTGGTGTTCGGCAGGTCGGGTTCGCGCCCGGCCAGCAGCGCGCACAGGGTTTCCAGCAGTTGGCGGCGGTCGATCGGGCAGCCGCGCAGCTCGTAGTCGACCGGCACATGCGCCGCGATCGGCGTCACGGTGTCCAGCGTCGAAATGTATTGCGGGCTGGCGTATACCACCGACGCGAATTCGGTCATGTCGGCGAAGTTGCGCAGCGCCTGGATGCCGCCGTGACTGGCACAGGCGCCGATCGTCACGAGAATCCGTGACTGCGCGCGGATCTCGAGGATCCGGCGCTGCTCGTCGGGCGTGCTGACCGAACCCTCGACCAGCGACACGTCATAGGGCCCGGACTCGATCACGCTGCTCGCCTCGACGAAATGAGCGATGCGGACCCGGCCCGCCAGCGTGAGCAGGTCGTCCTCGCAATCGAGCAGGGTGAGCTGGCAGCCGTCGCAGGAGGTGAACTTCCAGACCGCGAGAGTGGGTGTCGTCATCAGAGCTCCCGCACCGAAAGCAGGGGTTCGGCCACCGCGTAGTCCACGACCGGGCCGTCGCGGCACAGCAGCAGCGGACCGAGCTGGCAATGGCCACAGCGGGCGACACCGCATTGCATATTGCGTTCCAGCGTGACCTGGATATCGGTGGGCGGGACGCCCTTGCGCAGCAGGGTGTTCGCGCAGAACCGCATCATCGGTTCGGGACCGCACAGAAATGCCGTCGTGTTGCCCGGATCGACGACCAGTTTCGCGAGTGGTTCGGTGACGAAGCCGATCGGTCCCGTCCAGCCGGGAGCCGGATGGTCGACGGTCTGATGCAGTTCGAGCAGGCCGTCGCGGGCCCAGACCTGCTGGTCGTCCCGGAAGAGGATGTCATCGGGATTGCGAGCACCGGTGATCAGGACGATCCTCCGGAATTCGGTGCGCCGTGCGAGCGCCTCCAGCACGACCGGGCGCAGCGGTGCCAGCCCGACTCCGCCGCCGACGATCACCAGGTCCCGTCCGGCGGCGGAGCCGAGATCCCAGCCGGTGCCGAACGGTCCGCGGACTCCGATCGCCGCGCCGACCGGAGCGTCGTGCAGGGCCGCGCTCACCGCCCCGACCGCGCGGATGGTGTGCTCCAGGAAATCGACCGCGGCACAGGGATTTCCACTGACAGAGATGGCGACCTCGCCCACACCGAAGCGATAGAGCATCATGAACTGCCCGGACCGGAACCGTTGCGCGGCAGCGTCGACCGGGGCAAGCACCAGGGTCGCGGTGTCGCTGGTCTGCGGGATGCGGCGGGCCACCCGATACGGGAGCGTGGTGTCCGCGGACGCGCCGGCGCGGGCCTCGGCGATCATCGCCCGTCACCTGACGTGCCCAGGCGTATCGATGTAGCGGTGCAGGTTTCGCCGGGATTGCGGTAGAGATCCAGCAACCGGGCGCGGGTGGCCTGCAGTCGCTCCAGGAGCGCCTCGAACAGCAGCAGCGTCAGTGCGTGGCCGAAACTCGGGTCGGCGTCGGCGAATTCGGTCAGCCTGGTCGAATCGAATTCGATCGCTTGTACCGGTTCGCCGGTGATCGCACCGAAATGCCATCGATACGGCGGCACCAGCCACGACCAGCCGAGCAGATCGCCAGAACCGAGGGTCTGCACCACGACATCGCCACGCCCCGGCACCGCCGCGTCCAGCACTACCCGTCCTTCGCTGATGAGCCAGCAGCGGTCGGCCCGTTGGCCTTCCACGATCAGGCGCTCCCCGGCCGGATAGTGCACCGCATGCCCGGCCCGGGCGAGCGTTTCCAGCTTCGCGCGGTCGAGTGCTGCCAGCGATGCGAACGCGGACAGTTCCTCAGCGGTGACCATCGTCGGCCTCCTCGCGCAGTTCGACGAGCCGGCCCATCTCAACGGTCAGATCGATACCGGCCGGGCACCATGCGATGCAGCGTCCGCAGCCCACGCACCCGGAGCTGCCGAACTGGTCGTACCACGTGCCGAGTTTGTGGCTGAGCCACTGCCGATACCGGCTCTCGCCCGACTGCCGCACGCTGCCGCCGTGCACATGGGAGAAATCCAATTCGAAGCACGACGCCCAGCGCTCCCAGCGTTCGGCGTGGTCGCCGGTGAGATCGGTGACGTCCTCGGTAGTGGTGCAGAAGCAGGTGGGGCACACCATGGTGCAGTTGCCGCAGGTCAGGCAGCGGCTCGCGACGTCTTCCCACTGCGGTGACTCGCGGGATTCGCGAATCACCGCACGCAGGTCCGCATCCGGCATGCTGCGGCCCATGCGACCCGCCGCGGCAGCCACCTCGGCGCGGGCGTCCGCGATCTCGGCCTGGGTCGCCGGGTGTGAGCGGAGCTCGGCGAGTATGCGTTCGCCCGCCGCACTGCCCACCTCGACCAGGAACCGATGCCCGGTGTCGTCGATGCGTTCGGTGAGCGCGAGATCGTATCCCGCGGTGACGCCCGGCCCGGTGCCCATCGACGCGCAGAAACACACCCCGCCTGGCTCGGTGCAGTTCACGGCGATGATGAACAGACCGGCGCAGCGGGCCGCGAAAGCCGAGTCCGGGTACGCATCTGCGCCGAGCACCCGCTCCAGAATGCGGATGGCAGCCATATCGCAGCCACGCACACCGAGGAATGCAGTGGGGCGATCCGGTTGCGGCGTCGGGCTGTCTCCGGACGCTTCGAGATTCAGGTCGGCGTCGAGTCGTGCGATCAGGCGGTGCGGTGGATGCAGGAACTGCTTCCACGATCCCGGCCCGGCCGAATGCGCGAAGACCGCCTGGTCGGAGCGGCGATTCACCCGATACCGGCCCGGCTCGGTGTGCACGCCCCACCCGGCGGGCAGCGCGGCCGGCGTGTCGAGTTCGTCGAGGATGATCGCGTTGTCACGCATCGTCGGGCCGATGACCCGATACGAGTTCTCCTGTAACACCACGACGAGCCGGTCCAACCCGTCGCGGTCGATCGTCACGGTGTCGCCGATGGTCACGGGAGCCTCCGTTCTCGCGCTCCGTTCGATTCCAGTCTGGTCGGTCTGGCGCGGCCGCGAACAGCGCCGAAGGTCCTCGGTACGGGACCGGAGTGCCCGGGTCTGCAGGTCAGTGACGAGATCGGTCAGCCCCGGCCGTCCCTGTCGGAGCGGAGGCGGGTACATGCTGCATCGACGAGTACCGGGCCGCGGCGATCTCCTCCTGGGCGCGCAGCTCCGCGCTGGTCCGCACGTACGCATCGGGGCCTGGGAAGGTCAAGGCCCGATGCCCGGTGTCGGTCCAGTGCACGAGATACGGCGGTGCGCCGTCCTGGCCGTGTACCTCTTCGATGAGACCGCGACGGACTACGCCCCCGACCGCGCGTCCTTCGACGATCAGCCAATCCCCTGGTTGTGCTCGCATCGAACGACCTCCTCGCCTGTCGGCCGGAAACTCGTGTCTCGAATCTCTATCGTGGTCAGCCCATGCGATCCCCGGGTAGGGCCGGAAGTCCCTGCGCAGGACCTGACCCGCACGATCACGATGTCGAATCCCGGGTCCGCGCGGCCGTCAGGGATGAATCGGAATGGTGTGCGGTGCGTGCAGTTTCAGAGCCTGGGCCGTTCACCGAGGACGACGATCTCGCCGCCCGGGGCGGGACCGTCGAGGTCGCCGACGCCGAGCACGCACCGGACCGGGCATCGACCAGACTGATCGCGGCCTGCACGGACAGTACGTGGTCCAGCAGCACGCGCCATGGACGGTGCAGGTCCGGACGAGGATCATCGAGAACAGTTGGCCCCCTGAGTAAGTGGCGTGAGGATCAGGCTCCTTCAGGGTGCGCGGCGGGCGCGAGTTCGAAGGCCCTCCTCAGGGGGCCTTTCGGCCCTATTTCCCGGCAGGGGCGCCGTCGATCCTGTTCTAGTCATTGGTGATGTGTGTCGAGAGCGCAGGAGGGCGCGGCCGATGTTGCGGGTCTTGGAGGCTTGGTCGTCGGTGGACTACCCCGACGTCGTGCTGTTCGCCGGCGGCAAGGTGCCGGTACTCGAGGGTGAACGCGTGGCGGGAGCGGCGGGCCGGCTGCTCGATCGGTGTCGGATCACCGATCGGGCGCGGGTGCGACGCCGTTGACCTGACTCTCGTCACGCCGGCTGACGACCGGGCCTGAGCAACGGTTTACTCAGGCCGCGGTCAGCGGCGGCACTCTCCGCTCCACATATGCGTGAGGTCGTCCCGAAGGGGCGTTCCTCATGCGCGTTCGTTTCTCTTCACATTTCGAAATAGAAAGGCGGACTACACGTTGGCGCGCGTATTGACACAGCTCGAGATCCTCACGGAACTCGAGCCCGTCGCGGGGCAAGCCTTGGATCGGCACCTGTCGATGGCGAAGGACTGGCATCCCCACGACTATGTGCCTTGGGACGAGGGGCGTAACTTCCCGCTCTTGGGCGGAATCGATTGGGAGCCAGAACAATCTCAGCTGTCCGAGGTCGCGAAGGCAGCCTTGGTGACCAACCTGCTCACCGAGGACAACCTGCCCTCCTACCATCGCGAGATCGCCGAGAACTTCTCCCGCGACGGCGCGTGGGGCACCTGGGTCGGGCGGTGGACCGCAGAGGAGGCGCGCCACAGCATTGTGCTGCGCGACTATTTGGTCGTCACTCGCGGCGTCGATCCGGTCGCCCTCGAGAACGACCGGATGGTTCACATGACGAACGGATTCGCGGCACCGGTCGAGGCGCGCATCCTCGACGACACCGGGTTCCTGCATTCGGTCGCTTACGTCTCGTTTCAGGAGCTCGCCACCCGCATCAGTCACCGCAATACGGCCCAATTCTGTGATGATCCGGTGGCCGACCGCATCATGCACCGGCTCGCCCTCGACGAGAACCTGCACATGATCTTCTACCGCACGCTGTGCGGCGCGGCCCTGGATCTGGTGCCCGATCAGGCTGTGCAGGCCATCGACCTGATCATCGAGAACTTCCGCATGCCGGGCATGGGCATGCCCAACTTCCGCCGCAACGGCGTGCTGATGGCCAAACACGGCGTCTACGACCTGCGAATCCATCTCGAAGAAGTCCTTCAGCCCGTGCTACGGCAATGGAATCTCTTCGAGCGCAACGACTTCGGTCCGCTCGGTGAACAAGCCCGGGATCGGCTCGTGGTGTTCCTCGAGAACCTCGAAAAGGTCCAGATTCCGCGTTTCGAAGAACAGCGCGACCGAGCCCTGGCGCGCGAGCGGGCGCGGGTCTGATCGAATCGCACTGGGTGGCGGGTGTGCGCCCGCGCCCAGTGCGTACCCGTAATCCGCGCGTTGGTGGTCGGTTTCCACACCGAGGGAGCGGTGCCAGGCGAAAACGCACGGAATAGCCGAAAGCCGGGTCCGGCGACAACCGGACCCGGCTTCGTGTACGTCGGCCTCGGGGCAAAGTCCCACCCGCACGGCGCGGAAGCTGCCTGCCGCACCGGGGTGCGGATGGCCGGGGGGACAGCCGATCCGCACGTTCGGCATCCGGGTCAGCGTTGCTCCTCGGCAGTGCACCGCGTGCCCGGACAAATATGTGTCACAGTCGATTCGGAGGGTGTATTCGGCTTGCCGGCCGTGTCGAAGTCCGCGAGGTGGGACAAGCAGATCATTCCGGCGATCAGTACGATCGCCGTCAGTACGACAATCAGCCCGTGGGGAAGGTGTGGTACATGGAAGGTCTGCGTCTGTTGTCGGCGGGTCATTTCGTTGCCACCAGTCCGGTTTCGGCGACCTCGTGCGCCTTGGCGCCCCAGCCCACGTGGGCTTCGGCGCGCATGCGATCGACCATGTGCGGGTAGTGCAGCTCGAAAGCCGGTCGCTCCGAACGGATTCGGGGTAGCTCATGGAAGTTGTGCCGCGGCGGCGGGCAGGAGGTCGCCCACTCCAGGGAGTTGCCGTAACCCCACGGGTCGTCCACGGTCACGACCTCGCCGTAGCGGTAGGACTTGAAGACGTTCCAGATGAACGGCAGCATCGACGCGCCCAGGAGGAACGATCCGATGGTGGAAATGGTGTTGAGCGTGGTGAATCCGTCGCTGGGCAGGTAGTCGGCGTAGCGGCGGGGCATGCCCATGTTGCCGAGCCAGTGCTGGGCCAGGAAGGTCAGGTGGAAGCCGAGGAACGTGGTCCAGAAGTGCCACTTGGCAAGTCGCTCGTTCATCATGCGGCCGGTGATCTTGGGGAACCAGAAGTAGATGCCGGCGAAGGTGGCGAACACGACTGTGCCGAACAGTGTGTAGTGGAAGTGCGCGACCACGAAGTAGGTATCGGAGATGTGGAAGTCCAGTGGCGGGCTGGCCAGTAGGACACCGGTCAAGCCGCCGAAGAGGAAGGTCACCAGGAAGCCGAGCGAGAACAGCATGGGCGATTCGAAGGTCAGCTGTCCCTTCCAGAGGGTGCCGATCCAGTTGAAGAACTTCACACCGGTCGGGACCGCGATGAGGAAGGTCATGAACGAGAAGTACGGCAGCAGCACCGCGCCGGTGGCGTACATGTGGTGTGCCCACACCGCGATCGACAGTGCGGCGATGCCGAGTGTCGCGTAGACCATGCCGGTGTATCCGAAGATCGGTTTGCGGCTGAAGACCGGGAGGATCTCGGAGACGATGCCGAAGAACGGCAAGGCGATGACATACACCTCGGGGTGGCCGAAGTACCAGAACAAGTGCTGGAACAGCATCACACCGCCGCTGGCGGGATCGTAGATGTGCCCGCCCAGATGCCGGTCGTAGAACAGTGCCAGCGCCGCGGCGGTAAGCAGCGGGAACACCAGCAGGATAAGGAAACTCGCCACTACCACGTTCCAGGTGAAGATGGGGAGCCGGAACATGGTCATGCCGGGGCAGCGCAGGCAGACCACCGTGGTGAGCATGTTGACCGCACCGAGAATCGTGCCCAGGCCCGAGACGCCTACCCCGAGGATCCATAGATCCGCGCCGACGCCGGGGGAGTGGATGATGTCGGACAAGGGCACATAGGCGGTCCAGCCGAAGTCGGCCGCGCCGCCGGGCGTGATGAATCCGGCGGTCGCCATGGTCGCGCCGAATACATAGAGCCAGTAGCTCAGGGCGTTCAATCGCGGGAAGGCGACGTCCGGTGCGCCGATCTGCAAGGGCAGCAGGATGTTCGCGAATCCGAAGATGATGGCGGTCGCGTAGAACAGCAGCATGATGGTGCCGTGCATGGTGAACAGCTGGTTGAACTGCTCGGGTGACAGGAACTGCATTCCGGGCCGCGCCAGTTCGGCGCGCATCAGCAAGGCCATCAGGCCCGCGATCATGAAGAACGCCATCGAGGTCACCAGATACATGGTGCCGAGCACCTTGGGGTCGGTGGTCGTGATCAGCTTGTAGGCGAACGAGCCACGCTGTCCGCGTCGGGCTGGGTATGGGCGTGTAACCGCCACGGGTAGTTCAGGTTTCGGTGATACCGCGGTCACCAGCATCCTCCTCGCATACGTCTTATGGCTACCGCAAAGTAATCAACTACGCGCTGTCGGAGATAGGGCCGGAATTCGCCTCCTGACCTTCGCCAGTGGATCGGGGACTTTCGTCCCGAGCGGTGACGGCGATCGGCCCGGGACCCTTCCCATCCGCCTCCGCTATCGACGGGACAACGGATTACCGTGGTCCCACGGGCAGGGGCATCATTCCTCTGCCGAGAGTCGGCGCACGGTCCGCAGGCTGGCGGGCATGGGTATGAGGGTGCGGCGGTTGGCCGTGGTCTATGCGACGGGGCAGGGGACGACGAAGGAAGTCGCCGAAGTCATCGGCAAGGGACTCGAATCCTCCGACACGGTGGTGGAGGTGGTGGCGATCGGTCACCGGGTGCCGGACCTGAGCGGGTTCGATACGGTGGTGCTGGGCAGTCCGGTGTATCACGAGGCGTTGCTGAAGTCCTTCGTCGTCTTCGCCTGCCAGCGGCTGGAACAGCTGGCGAAACCGGATGTGTGGCTTTTCAGTATCGGTATGGCTCCGGCGCTGACGGGTCCGGTCGGTCGGCGAGTCGCGCGTGCGGTGCCGAAAGAGATTGCGATCGTGCGGGATGCGCTGGCGGTACGCGGCTACCGGGCATTCGCGGGACGCTACGAGCGCGCCGGGCTCCCGATGCGCGCCAGGCTGCGCTACTTCCTGTTGGGCGGACGGCGCTACGGCGACTTGCGGGACTGGAACGCCATCTCCTCGTGGGCCGCGGAGATCGCCGCGGATTCCGCGCGCCGGGCCGTGAACGTCTGACGCGCGGTGCCGCTGTTGTGCGATGCGGCGGCTTCCGGCCTGGACGAGATAACCGAGCAGGCACCTCGTCTCAGCGATGCTCTGCGGATCGGGTTCTGGAACACCACCCTCGGACTTGTTCTCACGGTGGCCATGATGGTGGTCCACGGCTCACTCACGGTCCTGGGACACGCTGCCGGCCCCACGATCTCGGGCGTTGCCGGCCTGGGACACTACAGTGACGCGATCCTGACCACCACCTTGAAGCCGACCCGAGCTGTAAAGGTTGTTCTCCTGCCATGGTTTCGAATCCTGCTGGTGGTCAGGGCTATTCCGCTCAGCCGAGGCTGATTCGGTCTCATCCCGGCCGCGGTGTGGGCACACTCGCGGCAGAGCATGCCGACACCGCGGACGAGCACGGGGCCGGGCCATCCGGTGATGGACTGGAAGGTCTTGACGCCGATCAGGACCACGGCGAGCCGCAGGTAGCCGCGCAGCGCGGGCCCGCGACCGCGAGGGGCCTACGCGTGGTAGGGGTGACCGCCCAGGGAAGCGGTGTAGGCCGCGACCGGGGGGCGAGCGATACGCAGGTTGGCCCGCTCGGACTCGGTCAGGGTGTGGCGGGCGCGAACTCGGCGCGCCGAGTCCCCGAGCACAGACAGCACGGTCAGCGGGGTACGGGTACGGGGGAATGCGATGACGGCCATGATGAAACTCTTTTCGGAGAATCGGCCCACCACGGAATCTCCGAATGCCACCAGACTTCTCGAATACCCGTCGGCCCCTCATTCAGGGCACGCGAAATCAAACGGTCGCCGAATCGGCCGACGAACGATAAGAGAAATCAGGAAGCGCTCAGTACGCGGCAAGCCGGGAACGACAATGGTTTTCGAACCGGACTCGGATACGGACTATCGCCGGAACTCAATTCGCCCCTCACCTCCTTGCCGCCAGGACGCACGCGCGCGTCGACCACACCAACCGGTGCCGCACCAAGCGAAGGGGAACAACATCGCGACCAGCGACGTTGTGGGCACCCCTCTCGTCAGAGCTTCGGCACTGCACGACGTATCCCATTGTGCGGGAAGCCACTTCGGATCACCCCTTAATCCGGGGAGATCTGTCCTAACCCTGGGCGTCTCTCGACGTCGTCGGATCAGTGGCCTGTATTCGTACAGGAGCCTCGCCTAGCGAGGTGCAGACAGACCAATATTGAACCCCGAAACGCCTCGAGTCAAATCCGGGCGCGGCTGTGACGGATGTCATTGCTGGAAATCAGATTCCGTGCACGCGTTTTCGCGCAGGTGTATTCGCGCGGAAGTGCGATACGGGCATACCGGGAGCCATGCCGGACATGGCGGTGAACTGGGCCGCCGAACACCACGGCGTGCACACGATGCTGGCGCACCCCCGGCGACAACAGCGCTGGAACAGCATGATCGAGCCGGTCGCCCGACCTCATCCTCCGCCGCCATTCGCAGCGCCGAGACCGGTGAGGAGCTGGCGGCCGAGTGGATGCCGAGCCGTTCAGAGTGGTTCGGAAAGCCTTGCCATACTGGGTAATTGATGCCAAGGGTGCCCTGAGATTGGTGAGGCTGCCATTGCTGGCGGACGGGTCCGCCGGGCCCCTATTCTCTGCGATGTGCGTACGGATTCAGAGAAAGCTGCATTGGGCAATAGCGGTTTGCACGAGCGGGAGCCGCACAGTGCGGGGTTATCGTCCCGGTTGAATTGGCTGCGGGCCGCGGTGCTCGGCGCCAACGACGGCATTGTGTCGGTATCCGGCATCGTTGTCGGCGTAGCGGCGGCGACCACCGAGACCGGACCTGTCGTCACCGCTGGTATCGCGGGTCTGGCCGCGGGCGCAGTGGCGATGGCTCTCGGTGAGTACGTTTCGGTCAGTTCGCAGCGTGACAGTGAGCAGGCGCTGCTGGCCAAAGAGCGTCGTGAATTACTCGAGAGCCCGGAGGAAGAACTGGCCGAGCTTGCCGCCATCTATCGCAATAAGGGCCTGTCTCCGGCCACTGCGCAGACCGTCGCCGAGGAGCTGACCGCGCATGATGCCTTCGCCGCCCATGTCGACGCCGAATTGGGGATCGATCCGGACGAGCTGACCAACCCTCGGCATGCGGCGCTGGCGTCCGCAGTCGCATTCACCATGGGTGCTCTGCTTCCGCTGCTCGCGGTCATGCTGACACCGGCGTCGGTGCGAATCCCTGTCACGTTCGGCGCGGTCCTGCTCGCACTCGCGCTGACCGGGAACCTCAGCGCGTACCTGAGCGGGGCCGGCCATGCTCGCACGGTCGCCCGAATTGTCATCGGTGGCGCCCTGGCCATGGCCGTCACCTACGGCATCGGTCACCTCGCCGGGGTCGCGGGAATCTGATCGCGGGAGCCCGTATCCGGCAACCGAAGTCGCGGCACGGGCAGCGGCTCGACCCGCAGAAACCTGCGCGGCCGCGACATGGAGCGTGCCCGGGAGCTCCTCACGCTTCCGTTGACGGGCCGGCGGGAACGGATTCCCGCGTCATGCGCAGATTCTCGGCGACCTCGGCCTCCCAGACCTCATTGGCCCTGGTAGTGTCGACTTCGAATTCGAAGCGCTGCACCGACTTCGGGTCGATGTCGGCGACGTCCACGTAGAACTGCTCGTACCAGCGGCGCAGCTGGTAGACCGGGCCGTCCTCGTCGCACAGCAGCGGGTTCTCGATCTTGGACTTGTGCTTCCAGATCTCCACGTCCTGCAGGAAGCCGGCGGCTATGCCCTCGGTCATCTTGGCGGCGAGCTGCCCAGCGGCCTCGTCCGGGAGGCCGCTGGGCTTTTCGATGCTGATGCCGTACTGCAGGACGAACGAGTCCTGGGTGACCGGGTAGTGGCAGTTGATCAGGACACTGCTCACCTCGAAGCCGCCGTAGCTGTTGAGCAGCGGATTGATCATGTAGGACGGACCGTAATACGAGGCCTGCGAGGTCAGCAGCGTCTCGCCTCCGTACTTGGCCCCAGCCGCGACATCGGGGCGGCCCTTGGTCTCCAGATACTGCGTGGCGACCTCGCCTTCGAAGATGTTCTTGAAGAAGGTCGGGAAGGCGTAGTGGATGTAGAAGAAGTGGGCCATGTCCACGATGTTGTCGATGATCTCACGGCAGTTGGAGCCCTCGATCAGGATCGAGTTCCAGATCCACGGCGTCCACGTGGGATTCAGCTCGGCGAGGGCGCGGCCGTCGGCGTCGATGTAGGCCCCCGGCGCGTGCGGGATGGTCACTCCGGGCGCGGGCGGGTTGCCCTCATGGTCATGCCAGACGAACAGCTGCCCGTTGCGTTCCATGGTGAGCCACGACCGAGTGCGGGCCAGCGGGGGTATCCGCCGCGCGTACGGGATGTCCTTGCACTTGCCGTCGCCACCCCAGCTCCAGTCGTGGAAGGGGCAGGCGACATTGTCGCCCTTGACCTTTCCCATGGAGAGGTCCCCTCCGAGGTGCCGGCAGTAGGCGTCGAGTACCTTCAGCTCACCCGTGCTGTCGGCCCAGACGACCAGCTTGCTGCCGAATGCGTTGACCGCGTGCGGTTCACCGTCGCGGAAGGTCTCGGCGAGGCCGAGACAGTGCCAGCCTCGGGCGTACCGGTTCGGCATCGAGCCCACGTCGATCTCGCGGACTTTCCTGCCGCGGCCCTGGGGGATTGTCACCATCACTCACTCCTCCACACGGTGGAACTTGTTTCAGAACGGTGACAGCTTGAGGTATGTCGCGACGGCTGAGCAATGGTCAAAAGTCCATTCTTTAGGGCGTTTAATCCACTACCGCCATGGCGGCCCATGCTCAATATTCACTAGAACCAGTTCTAGTTATGCGGTGGTCGGGGTCGCCCGTCACCCGATAGTCAGGAGCATCCCGCGAGATGACCCAGGAAATCATCGGCCGCGTCGAGGCCTTGCTGCCGAGCCTGCGTGAACGCGCCCAGCAGACCGAGGACTTGCGGCGCATCCCCGACGAATCGATCAAGGACCTGCAGGAGACCGGGTTCTTCACCCTCGTGCAGCCGCGTCAATGGGGCGGCCGGGCAGCGGATCCGGTCGTCTTCTACGACACCGTCCGCAGGATCTCCGGTGCGTGCGGCTCCACCGGTTGGGTGGCCGGCATCCTCGGCATTCACAATTGGCATCTGGCCTTGTTCGACCAGCGTGCACAGCAGGATGTGTGGGGCGAGGACCCCAATGTCCGGGTGGCGTCCTCTTACGCGCCCATGGGGGCGGGCACGGTAGTCGAGGGCGGCTACCTCGTGAACGGTTCGTGGGCTTGGTCGTCGGGTTGTGATCACGCCGACTGGGTTTTCGTCGGTGGCCCGGTCATCAAGGACGGCAAGCCCGTCGACTTCGGCAGCTTCCTCATTCCCCGCAGTGACTACCGCATCGACGATGTGTGGAATGTGGTCGGCCTGCGTGGCACCGGGTCCAACACGGTCGTGGTCGAGAACGTCTTCGTTCCCGCACACCGCTTCCTCAGCTTCAAGACCATGGGCGAGGCGAAAGCGCCCGGCCTGGAGCACAATACCGACCCGGTGTACCGGATGCCGTGGGGCACGGTCCATCCCACCACCATCTCCAGCCCGATCGTCGGTATGGCATACGGGGCGCTGGAGGCGCATATCGAGCATCAGGGCAAGCGGGTGCGCGCCGCCTACGCGGGGGAGCAGGCCAAGGACGATCCGTTCGGCAAGGTCCGGATCGCCGAAGCGGCCAGCGACATCGACGCCGCGTGGCGGCAGCTGTCGGGAAACGTGGCCGACGAGTACGCGTGCCTGGTCGCGGGGCGGGAGATTCCGTTCGCCCTGAGGGCCCGCGCTCGTCGCGATCAGGTGCGCGCCACCGGTCGCGCCGTTGCCTCCATCGATCGGCTCTTCGAGGCGGCGGGCGCGACCGCGCTGGAGAATGGCACAGTGCTGCAGCGGTTCTGGCGTGACGCGCACGCCGGGCGCGTGCATGCCGCCAACGACGCCGAGCGCGCCTACGTCATGTACGGCAACCACGCCTTCGGGCTGCCCACCGGCGACACGATGGTGTAGCGCGTGACCACGGTCCGATTCGATGTCGAACGAGAGGAATGGCCATGAGTATCAAGGCACTGGGCTACGTGCGTATCGAGGCCACCGACATGGCGGCCTGGCGCGAGTACGGCCTCGAGGTGCTCGGCATGATGGAGGGCAGCGGGCTCAACCCCGACGCGCTCTACCTGCGCATGGACGACTTCGCCGCCCGCCTGATCATCGTGCCCGGCGAGCAGGACCGGCTGCTGGTCTCCGGCTGGGAGGTCACTGACGCCAAGGGCCTGCAGGAGCTGCGCGAGAGCCTGGACAAGGCCGGGGTCTCCTACACCGAGGGCACCAAGGAAGAACTCGGTGAGCGTCGCGTCGAGGGCATGATCCGATTCCTGGATCCGTCCGGCAACACGCTGGAGGCGTTCTACGGTGCCCAGTACCTGGGCCGCCGGTTCGTCAGCCCGTACGGCCACAAGTTCGTGACCGCCGAGCAGGGTCTGGGCCACGTGGTCCTCACCTGCACCGACGACGCTGCGGCGCAGGCGTTCTACCAGGACGTGCTGGGCTTCCGGCTGCGTGACTCCATGCGTCTGCCCCCGCAGATGGTGGGCCGTCCCGCCGACGGCGACCCGGCCTGGCTGCGCTTCTACGGCTGCAACCCGCGCCACCACGCACTGGCGTTCCTGCCGCTGCCCAACCCGACCGGGATCGTGCACCTCATGGTCGAGGTGGAGAACTCCGACGACGTCGGCCTCTGCCTGGACCGCGCGAACCGCAAGAAGGTCAAGATGTCGGCCACCCTGGGTCGCCACATCAACGACAAGATGCTCTCCTTCTACATGAAGACGCCGGGCGGATTCGACATCGAATTCGGCTGTGAGGGACTCGAAGTCGACGACCACTCGTGGATCGCGCGCGAATCCACCGCGGTCAGCCTGTGGGGCCACGACTTCACCGTCGGCTACTAGCGACAGACGGGCTGCGCCCGGCAGAAATGGAGTTCTCAGCGGGGCGCAGCCGGTTCTCGTCCGGTCCGGACCCGTGGTCGATCTTGGCCCCCAGTCGATGTGGCGTCGGCGCGCACGGTGTGCGTCGTGCCCGGCACCGTCGGCCGGATTCAATGCAGGGGGGCGGACCAGCGTAGCCGGGTTTCGGTGTCGTCGGTGTTGCGGCGAAGGTGCCGCCGGATTGTTCTGCACGGTGGGCGAGGTCGGCTTATCCGCTGGGTGTCAGGTGATCCGGCATGCCACGGCCGTCGTCGGAGACCAGGATGTCGAGGTCGTCGGCGACGTTGACCTCGACGGTGATGGTCTTCCCTGTCAAGTCAACGTGTCGAGATTTCATGGGAACCCGAATCTACTGGGGTCGGTGGGCGTGGTTAGCGGAGGGAAGGGATGAGTTATCCGGTAGGAAGTCACGAGGTCGACAGACTCAACGCCTTAGTCCCTTGGTCGGTTCCGAACTTCCCACGCGCCGGGCCGACTCGCGCACACGCGCGTATGACCGACCTGCGGTGTGATCACAGCAGGTTCGTGCTGCTACTGGGGGATTCCCCCACAGGCAAGACCCGGGCTTTGTGGGAGGCTCTGACCCCGCTGCGGGAGCGCGGTGGGTGGCGGCTGTGGCATCCGACCAGCCCCGACCGGCGCACCGCGCTGCGCGAGAATCTCGGGCGAGTGCGACCGCGCACTGTGGTATGGCTCAACGAGTCTCAGGAACACCTCGGCGGAGACCTTCAGCGCTGGGTGACGCGGGTCACCGTGGGCAGAATCGTTGTATCGGGTCGAACCCGGAGGACCGGAAGTTCAAGGGCGACAACGGCGTCGTCCGAGCGGGTGTCCCCGCCACAGTGGCGTGACGGTGGAGCCTGCAAGGATCAGTACTCCGCCCCAGGCCGCACCCAATGCCCAGCCGGCGGCGATGTCGCTGGGATAGTGGACGCCGAGATAGACGCGGGAAAACCCCACAGCCACGACGAGCGGGACAGCGGTCGCCCAAGCGGTGACGCCGATCCACCGCGGCCGTCCACTCCCGAGGGTGACCATCCACGCCGACACCAGCGTGACGACCGCGATCCCGGCCGCGTGTCCAGACGGAAACGATGACCCGTCGATGGCGACAACGCGCTCGGGCAGCGGCGGGCGAGGCCGGCCCACCGCCAGTTTCACGGTCACGACCATCAACAGGAAGCCGCCATAGGCGGCCGCGCCGAGCGCGATCGGCAGCAGGGTGCGCGTGCGCGCCGCGGTGACCATCGCGACGGCCGCCATCACCGCGGCCAGCACCGGCGGGTTCCCCACCTCGGTCAGCGCACGCATCACCGAGGTCAAACCCGGTTCGCGATGCGCGGCAAGCCAACTCGACACCGGCCGATCCCATACGGTGACGCCGTCGCCGTCGAGGACGTTGTCGAGAATTTTGGCGAACAGCACGGCCAGCGCACACACGGCAGCCGATCCCGCCGCCGTGATCACCACGGCGGCGCGCAATGCGGTGAGTCCGAGCCAGCGGCTGTGAGTCTCTTGCGTGGACGTCATGGCGCTGACCCTTCCTCTCCGAGCGCGTTATCGAGCAGTTCACTGCCGCGAGCCTGCGGCCGCCAGGGCCGCAGTCCCAGAATGTCACAGCCTTTCGGCCCCATGGCCTCGCACGCGCGATGCCGCGGGCGGGCCCTCGCCTGGACCCGAGTTACATCTCGGCAGAGGCCGGCATGCCGCCGGGTGCGGGACTGTCGCCGCCGGCGGCCGCGAATCGCGTCGCGGCGTCGATGGGCAGGCCCAGCGCCGAGCGGTTGCACGCGAGGGCGAGGTCGGTGGCCGTGACCAGACCCGTGAGGCGTCCACTCGGATCCACGACGGCGACGACGTCGAGGTCGGGGCGCAGCACGATGCGCGCGACGATGTCGCCGATCAGGTCTTGGGGGCGGGCGATCGCGGCGGGCGCGAGCGGGCGGGCCAGATCGGCCACACGCAGGCCGGGGCGCGTAGGGGTGCGAGGGTGCAGCAGGTCGGCCCAGGCCAGTACGGCGTAGGGGCGGCCGTCGGCGTCGATGACGGGGAACACGCGGTGGCGGGTGTAGACCAGGCTCGAACGCAGCAGCTCGTCGACGGTCCAGGCGCCGGCGGCCGCGACCGGCGTCGGGGTCATGATGTCGCCGATCGTGGTGTCGGCCAGTTGGTGTCGCAGGCCGGCGACGGTCAGTTCGGTATTGGCGGCGGTGTAGAGGAACCAGCCGAGCAGCATCAGCCACAAGCCGCCGAAATCGCCGAGCGCGATGATCTCGGCGATCCCGATGCCGGCCAGGCCCATACCCAGGTATTGGCCGATGCGGGCGGCGGTGGTCTCCGCGCGCAGCCGGTCTCCGCTGCGGCGCCACAGCAGGGCCCGCACCACGCGCCCGCCGTCGAGGGGCGCGCCGGGCAGCATATTGAACACGGCGAGAACGACATTGACCGTCGCCAGCCAGACCAGGGTGGCGGTCACCGGCCCGCCGGGGGAGAACACGGCCGACACCGCCGCCGCGGCGTAGGCCACGACGCCCAGCAGCAGACTGGTGCCCGGGCCGACCAGTGCGACCCGCAGATCGGTGCGGGCGTCGCGCGGTTCGTCGGCGAGTTCGGAAGCCCCGCCCAGCAGCCACAGCACGATGCGTTCGACGCGCACCCCGTGACGGGTGGCAATGATCGAATGCGCCAGTTCGTGGGCAAACAGACACGCGATCAGCGCGAGCGCGCCCAGGATCGCGGCCACCAGCACAACGGTAGTGCTCGCCGTGCCGCGCAGGTAGGAGGCGAGTATCCAGGTGAACAGTCCCACGGTGATCCCCGCCGACCAGTGCGCGGCGATGCGGATACCGGCGACGCGGCCCAGCGAGATGGTGGATCGGATCGGCATGATGTCCTCGGATCAGTGCACGGGCCCGGTGAGGCCCTCGGCGAGCAGAATGCGGTGGGCGCGGTGGGCGACGACGCGATCGTCGGTGTCGATGGCGTCGGCCACGCTGGGCGCGTACGCATCGGTGTGATGGCTCATTGGACACGCCTTTCGGGAGGTGAGTGAGCACTCGGTACCGGCTCGAGCTTGCTCCTGGCCGCCGAATGCGGGGCAGAGGACTCCTGCCACGGCACGGGCGACGGAAGTCACCATGGCGATGGTCATTACGCCCTGCGCGCGCGTCGCAACCTACGGGAGGTGCGCGAAGTCGTCAGCCATGAACCCGATCGCGTGGGCCTCCTCCCGCGCCAGGGTGCAGCAGCTGCTGGACTGCTATCCGGAATCGTTGCGCAAACTCGTTGAGATCGGCGAATTCACGAGCGAAACAAGATTTCTCGAGATCGACCTGTGCAGCATGACGCTGTCCCTCTGTTCCCGGTGTTCGCTGTCTCGCGCGCGCCCGCACGGTTCTGCGTTGGGGCTGTCTGTCGCTCGTGGGGATCGGCGCGGCCGGTGTGGGGATGGCGGCGATGGGCCCGTTCGGGCGCAGCCTTTGGGCCCGCGGGCCGGTGACGATCGGCCGCAGTACACCGCACCCCGAAATCCATACGGTGAGATCAAGCGGCGATCGGCCGCATCGAAACCACACCGCCGGGAGATGGCAATGACTGAGCAGGAATTCGACGAACCGCACCGACTGGTCTCGGCGGGCGTGGTGGTCGGCGTGGACGGTTCGCCGGGATCGGAGATCGCCGTGCGCTGGGCGGCCGCCCTGGCCGCGACCCGTGGCCGTCGGCTCCATCTGATCCACGGCCTGGACCTGGCGCGCACCGTCGCGGTGGCGGGACCGTACGCGGTCGTGACACCGGACGCGATCGAGGCCCTGCGGGCGAAGGGGCAGACCACGCTCCGCGGTGCCCGCGACCTCGTGCACGCCGAATACCCGGACCTGCCGGTGGCCGGATACCTGGTCAACGATTCCGCCGCGGGAGCGCTGACCGACCTCAGCGAGCGGGCCTACGCCGTGGTCCTGGGCGCGACCGGAAACACCGGAACCCTAGGGCATCTGGGCTCGACACTGCTGGCGGTAACCGCCCACGCCGCCGGCACCGTGATCGTGGTGCGCCCGGATCCCGAGGCGGACGACACGGTCCACAGCACCGGACCGGTAGTGGTCGGCATCGACTGCGGCCCGGTCAGCGAACCCGCCATCGCGGCCGCCTTCGCCGAGGCGTCCGAGCGCGGCGCGGACCTGGTGGCAGTGCATGTCTGGAGCGACTGGCGCGCAGGCCTGTTCGCCGGCGAGGACCTGACCCCGTCGCTCGGCGACATCGAGGCCGTCGAGGAGTCGATGCTCGCCGAGCGCCTGGCCGGCTGGCAGGAGAAATTCCCCGACGTGAACGTGATCCGCCGCGTCTACGTAACCTCCCCGGCCGCCCAACTCCAACAGTGGTCCGAGCGAGCACAACTGGTCGTGATCGGCAACCGCGGTCGCGGCGGCTTCCTGGGCCTGCTGCTCGGCTCCACCGCGCACTCGCTGGTCCAGCACGCACACTCCCCGGTCATGGTCGTGCACGCGCACGAATGAGCAGTCGAGGCCGAGCGGACATCCACCCCGCTCGGCTTCAGCTACGGCCTGCCAACGCAATGGTCGAGGCCCCCCAAGTGGTCCGCGTCTCCGGCGTCCGAGAAGACGGCATCATGTCCTACGCCGTCCGCATCGTCTCCTGACCGGCCGTAGTGCACCGCTGATACGTATCTCAAGCCGGGGAGAGTCCGGCGAGCCGACCGCATTGGTCAGTGGGCCGGACCGGGCCGCCGGTGTGGGAACGGGACGACCGTCGCTCTGGGGTTGGTCAATGTGTCGCGCAGCTGCTGATTTTCGAGAGTGAGATGGTTGACGACCCGCACCAGGGCGGGAACATCTCGGCGGAGCTGGGCGAGCTCGGTGTTCTTGTTCTCGATCGTCTTCTTCAGCTTCGCGATCGTAGCCCGCAGCTGCGCCTCCAACTCGGAGGGCGCACCGCGTTCGGCGGCACGAGCGTAGAATTCGTTCGTCAAATCCGTATGTCGTTGTGTCAGAGCATTTCTCGGAACATCCGTTTCCAACGCCAGGGCGACTAGGGTGAGGGCTTCACTACTCGCTCGCCTTTGATCGACCAGTATCAACACGTCGATCGGATAGGGAAGTCTCCTGCACGCCGGTGTCGCGGACGGCGCTGGAAATGGCTTCGCGCACCACGGCTTCGGCGTGGTCCGCCAGCGCTGGTTCGACGACAGACGATGGTCCGGAGACGCGGAGTGACGCGCGGATACCGGTGTCGGCGGTGTGCTGTTCGATCAGCAGTTCGAGCTGTTGGCGCAGCCGGGTGGTGTTGCCGTTGCCGCCGTGCAGGTCGAAGATCGAGGTGCGGATCTCCTGGACCACATCCTGCAGTTCGTTGATCACATCCGAGAGACGTTGCCGGACTTCGGGAGAGTGTGCCCTGGCGACCGTGCCCTGGAGACTGAGACCGGCGGCGAAGAGCCGCTGGATGCGTCGAAACGTAGTGGAGTGCGTTCGGCGAAAGCTCGGCCGATCGCGGTATCCACGGTCTTGACGACGGTGGTGGTCGGTCCGTCTTCGGGGCTCGACCAGCGGGCGATCCGTAGTTCGGTGACTTCCTCGGGTCGGGTTCGGGGTGATCGGTGATCGGTGACCGCGAGCAAGGCTCGTTCTGACTGGGTGAGTGTGCGGGCGTGTGTGACGACGTTCGCCAGCACTCGGTCGGGGTCGGTGCCGGCGAGGAATTCGGTGGCGATGTCGCGAGTGGCCTCGATCCAGGCCTGGCGGGTGCGCGAGGACTCGTAGAGATGGGCGTTGTCGATGGCGGTGCCGACTGCGGCCGCCAAGGCTTGGACCAGGACTTCGTCGTCTTCGGTGAAGGGCTGGCCACCGGACTCTGCTCGACTCGGTCCTTGACCTCGCCGAGGAGCTCTCGCAGCCGCAACTGGGACAGCGTCTCGCGTACCGAATAGGAGCTGTCACAGGACTCGGAAGTCACAGTTGCAAGTGTCAACTGCCGGGCAGCCCTGTCGGCAGGGCCGAAAGTCGTTGCATCGGTGTCACATCGGCCTCGAGGATGGCTGCGGACCTGCGTGTTCTTCGGTCCGAGGTCCATAGCGGCCGGCCGGCCGTCACCCGCAGCCCCCGTGCGGGCCATGCCGAAGCCGGCAGCACGCGAATTCCGGGCGGCGCCTGCCCCGCAGGCGCGGCCCTTCGGCGACCCGCGCCTGCCCGAGGCGGTCGTCCGCGACACCGACGGGGCATCCCGGATATCGGTGGTGCGCACCGCCGCCGACGATCTGCGCGCCTGTCAGTCCGCCGCCGACTGCGGCACTCAGTGCAGAGGATGTCGCCGGGCTCGAGTTGGAGCGGCGCATCCTGGTGAAGGACAGGGCTGTTCGGTCCGAACTCGACGAAGCCGAGCACACGCGGCAGCCACGGCCGCGGTGGCTTCACCGGCATGCTGCGGGGCTCCACCAGAGTGTGCGATCACCTCGCGGCCCGCACGGACGTTGCGTGGTCCAGCAACACGCGCCGCTCGGCCGCGGCGACCGCGCGCCGGGTGCGCCCGATGGCGTCCGGGGAGACCGAGACCGAGGTGATGCCCGCGCGCACCAGATGCTCCACGAAGTCCGGATTGGTGGAGGGCGCCTGACCGCACAGTGAAGACGTGATACCGAGCAGCCGCGCGCTGGTGACGATCTGTTGGATGGCGTCGAGCACGGCCTCGTCGGACTCGTCGAACAGTTCGGCGCACTCCTCGGAATCACGATCCACCCCGAGCATCAGCTGGGTCAGATCGTTACTGCCGATGGAGATTCCGTCGATTCCCAGGCCCACGTACTCCGGCAGGCGGTACACCACCGAGGGCACCTCGGCCATGACCCAGCGATGCAGGCCGCGCTGGCGGCCCAGCGGACTGGCGTCGACGAGCTCGAGGCATTCTTCCAGCTCCCAGCGAGTGCGCACGAACGGAATCATCAAGTGCACGTTCGGGGTCCGCTCGCGCACGCGCGCGAGGGCGGCCAGTTCCAGCCGGAACATCTCGGGTTGGCGAACGTAGCGATAGCAGCCCCGGAAGCCGATCATCGGGTTGTGCTCGTCGGGCTCGTAGCGGCTGCCGCCCTCGAGCGCGCGGAATTCGTTGCTGCGCATATCACTCGCGCGATAGATGACCGGTCTGGGTGCGAACGCGGAGCTGATCCGGTGGATCGAGTCGGTCACGCTCTGGATGAACTTCTCGTCCTCGCCGCGGGCGATGAGGTCGCGCGGGTGCCGCCCGCCGAGCGCCTGGGTCAGCAGGACCTCCGCGCGCAGCAGGCCGACCCCGTCGGCATCGGTGGCGGCGACGCGTTCGGCGGTTTCGGGCAGCCCGAGGTTCACGTAGACGCGGGTGGCGGTGGCCTCAGGTTCGGCGGCCGCGGGAACCGGGCGCGGGACGGCCGTGATCGAGGCCGGCAGCGGGATTCCCGCGTACACCTCGCCCGTGGAGCCGTCGACGGTGACCGGCTCGCCGGTGGTCAGCTGAGCGGTCGCGGTGCGTGCGCCGACGATGCACGGGATGCCGAGTTCGCGGGCCACGATGGCGGCGTGGCAGGTCATGCCGCCGCTGTCGGTGACGACCGCCGCGGCCCGGGTCAGCGTGGGCAGCCAGTCGGGATTGGTCATCAGCGCGACCAGGATCTCACCGGCCCCCAGGGCCGATCCTTCTGCGGGCGAACGCAGTACCCGAACCGGTCCGGTCGCGCGGCCGGGCGCGGCGGCAAGGCCACGCACCAGGACCCGGCCCTCGACCGTGTGCGCCATGGTGGGTTTCGCGTCGGCATCGCCGGGAAGCACGGTGATCGGCCGGGCCTGCACCAGCCAGAGGTGTTCGTCGTCGAAGGCCCATTCGACGTCCTGCGGACGGCCGTCGTGATGGGCCTGCACCGCGAGCGCGAGACGGGCCACAGCGACGGCCTGCTCGTCGGTGAGCGCGGGCGCCTGGGCTTCGGATTCGGAGAGCTGGATCCGCCGATCGCCCTGGGGGCCGGCCACGATGACGAAACTCTGGCGGCCGATCTGGGTGGTGAGCAGCGTCGGCCCCGCGGCGTCGAGCACATAGGTGTCGGGGGTGACGGCTCCGGACACCACCACCTCGCCCTGGCCGCGCGCGGCGTCGATGACGATGCGGTCGAGCGCACCGGTGGCCGGGTCGGCGGTGAATGCGACCCCCGCCGAGCGGGCGGTGACCATGCGCTGCACCACCACGGCCATCTCGGGCCGGTCGTGCATGCCGCGCCGCGCCCGATAGGTCAGCACCCGCGGCGTGAACAACGACGCCCAGCAGTCGGCGAGCGCGGTGATCAACGCGTCGTCCCCGCGAATATTGGTGCGCGACACGTTCATTCCCGCGAACGACGCGTTCGCGCTGTCCTCGCCGACCGCCGAGGATCGCACGGCCACCAAGACGCCGTCACCGAGCCGGTGGTACGCCGACAGAATGGCCTCGCGGACCGACGGTGGGATCGGGGTGTCGTGGACGAGTTCGCGCATGCGGCGGCACATCTCGTCGAGCCGCTGCCCGTCGGCGGGTGTGGCGCTCGCCGCCGCGGCGAGGCCGCGGGTGTGCAGCTCGTCGAGTTCGGGGCCGTGCGCGCCCTCCTGGATCACTTCCTCGTAGGCGGCGGCCAGGATGACGAAGCCCGGTGGGACGGGCAGCTTCGCGGCGACCAGTTCGCCGAGATTGGCGCCCTTGCCGCCGGCGCGGTCGGCGTCGGTCAGTCGTAGTTCCTCGAAGGTGGCGACATAGTCACCCATGACGACTCCAGGTGTTGTCGGACCCCGGCATCAGCAGCAACAACAGGATCGAGACGGAAAGGACGAGCAGGGCGCACAGCAGCACCGTCGGCGTCGCGCCGGCGAGTTCGAGTCCGGTGACGACGAAGGGCAGTGCGATGACGAACAGGGGAGCGTGGCGAATGGTCACAGCCGGTCCTCAGGGGTCTCGAAAATTCCTGCTGCGGTGAGGATGTCGCTGAAATCGGCACCGAGTAGCACGCGTCGCAGCGGGGCGGGAAACTGGGCCAGGACGTGGTCGAGCCGGCCGGGGGAGAACAGTTGCGTCAGCGCGTCGGTGACCGCGGCGGCCGACCGTGTCGCCTCCTCCACCGACACGTCCGCCGAGCGGGCGAATTGGTGCAGGAACGAGTGCGGATCGTGCGGCACCGGAACGCGTCCCGGCGTCCAGCCCTCGTAGTAGACACCGCGCAGCAGGGTGGGCAGTTGCGCGCCCAGATGTGCGGCGGTGCCGATGTCGAGGCGGTCGCGCACCGTGTGCAGCCAGGCGCGCAAGGCTTGGTGCGCGGTCATCCGGTCGTCGGTGCCCAGTCGGTCGGCGACGGTGCGCAGCCAGATGTTGCCGGTGTGGATCGCGGGACCGAACGGGTCGGTGTGATGGCTCATCGGCGTGGTCCTTCTCGCGGACTCAGGTCAGGGGTGGGTCGGGATGGCCTGCGCGCTGGGCAGTTTCAGCTCCTGGGCGATGGTGTCGGTCCAGGCCGTGATGGCGGTCCAGTCGCGCAGGTCGCCGTAGCGCGGACCGCCGATGAGGCGGTAGAGGGTGCGCGCCGACAGCGAGACGCCCGCGCGTTCGTAGTGACCGGCGAACGCACGGTAGTCGCGCGGGGTGACCGCGTCCCGCATGGCGGCGATATTCTTCGGGACCATGCGGCCTATCAGGCGGCCGATCGGACCGACGAGGGCGGGACCGAGGCCGACGCTGAACAGCCACACCGGACGCGCGCGCAGTTCGTGGCGGTGGGAGCGGACGTAGTTGTCCAGCTCGGGCAGCAGGGCCCGGTCGTGGACGGCGCTGCCGAGGATGACGGCGTCGAAGCGGGTCGGATCGGGGGCGTGTTCGGCGTCGGCGACCTCGACGGTCGCACCGCGGGCGGTGAGCGAGGCGCCGATGAAGTCGGCGATCTCGCGCGTGGACCCTTGGGCGGTGGAGTAGACGACGGCGATGCGGGTGGTTTTGGTTTCCATGTGTCGAGCCTGCTCGCACCGTAGAAATTCGGTGAGAGGACTCGTACCCGCGTGGGCCGGGACCATGGTCCCCGGCATCGCCGTCAGCCCGCCGCGGCGGCCGGACGGGCCAGGCTCGCCAGCGCCCCGGCGAGCATCCGGCGGATCTCCTCGGCCGTGGTGGCCAACTCGGGCCGGGCCAGGACCTGGACGAGCAGGGTGGGATCGACGGCCTCGACCAGGACACCGGTGTCGTCCGCGCGGACGACCACGTTGCATGGCATCAGCAGCCCGGCTTCTCGATCGGTCGCCAACGCGATGCCCGCGAGCTGCGGATTGCAGATGCCGAGGATCAGGTACTCCTCGATGTGCTGACCGGTCCGCTCCCGCAGCGCCGCCTGCACATCGAACTCGGTGACGACACCGAAACCCCTCTCCCGCAACACTGTTCGAGTTCGTTCGACGGCATCCGGGAAGGCGGTGGGTAGATGGACCGCGATCGCCGGGGCCGGGGACACCGGGATCCGGATCTCGGTGATGAGCAGCCTGGGGTCGCTCACTTCGTCCGGCCCGATGAGGTAGGCCTCGGTCGGCGGCCCGACAGGGCGATAACCGGCCCGCTGCAACCACTCCCGCAGCGCGCGATAGGCGGCATCGATGTCGCCGTAGCCGCCCCGGTGGCTGGTGCGGGCCACCAGCGTCGGGGACTGGATGACCAGCTCGGCGCCGGAGCTCGGTCCCAGTGCCGGGGCCGCCTCGATCGGCAGCCCGAAGTCGATGACGATGGCGTCCTCGGCGGGCAGCTCCCGGTGAAAGGTGATCATCGGCGCGCCGTTCGCGGTGAGCCCCGCCTTCTCGGCGACCTCGCTGAGCCTGCCCATGCCGCTGACAATGCCCTCGCTCAACAGGTCCGGGCGGACCTCCAACGGTATGCGCAGGACCGCCTGGGGTGGTGTCTCGCACACGTTGACCCGGTATTCCATCGCACGCCTCCTTCGATAGTGGTGTCACCAGCCTGCGCACGGGCCGGGCGTGACTCCAGAGGAGAAGGTCCCGGCGGGGCGGGAACAAGTCGATGATGCCGGTGTGGATGCTCCTGCGCGCCCAGGGCGCTCTGGATCCGCTGACCCCGCGAGCGCGGGCGGAACTGCTGGAGTCGATGCGCGTCTCGCCGGTTGAGGTCGCCCGGTGGGAACGCCCACTGTGCTGGTCGTCGGCCGCGGCGGCTTCGCTGGGATGCTGCTCGGCTCGACCAGCGACGCGCTGTTGCACACTGTGGAATGCCCGATGATCGTGGTGCCGTCGAGCCACTGCTGACCGGCTTTCATCCGGCAGCACTACCCGGCCCGGCCGGGCGACCTCACCCGAAGGTGAGGATGTCCGCGACCGGGCGGCGGGGGGTGAGCGGGGCGGGAATCTCATCGGGCGGGGCGGAGCCGATTCGGATCACCGCGTGCGGAATGCCGGGACAGCCGATCAGGCTCGCGAGAAGTTCGCGCCCGGCGGGCAATTCGGTGATGTTGGTCAGGGGACAGGTGGCGAGGCCGGCGGCGGTGCACTCGAGCAGCACCGCCGAGAGTGCCTCGCCGATGCGCAGCCACTGTGCCACCGAGTCCCGCACCGCGCTGAGAACCACGAGCCGGGCATGATCGGAGAGGTGACTCCGGCGAGTGGAGCGCGGCCCCGGCGGAAAGCTGCGGCCGACCCCGACCAGCGCGAACTCGGTGTCCGAGGCCAGGGCCGTACGCGGAACACCGTCGTGAATATCGGAATCCCCTGCCCACGAATGCAGCTCGAGGTCATAGAACATGTCGTGACCGCGCAGGGTGGCGTACTCGCGGGACAGGGCGGCGAGCTGAGGCCGGGCGGATTCGGCGAGCACGTCGAGCCGGACGTCCTGCGTGGCCGCCAACTCGCCCAGTACCGGAACCAGGTCGTCCCAGCCGCTGGGGTCCAGCAGGGCCAGCCGGTCGGTCCGGCGGTGCGCGATGGCGTGCGCCTGCGCGCGGATATCGACCGGGGGATCCGCCCACGGCCGGAATCCGATGGACGCGAGGTGATCCGGGCGCTTCTCTTGGGGCACCCGCGTCGTGTCGGTGCGCCAACCACGGTCCGCGAAGGCCGCTCGGACCTGGTGCAGCATCGCACCGCAGCTGATCACCAGTTGCCGGCCGAGCGGATCCGCGGCGGAGAGCAGGCGTTCGGCGTCGGCGAACAGATCCAGGCGGTAGCCGTCGAATCGCCAACGCCAGGGCTGGGTGTTGTGCACCGACGGCGCCCGCGCCGCCAGCTCGATCGCCGCCGAAACCGTCCCCGGATCAGGCGCCGGACCGCCGCGTACATCATCATCGTTGACGCTCATGCCATCAGTGTCCCGGCAGTCCGCGAGCGGTGGATACGGCTGTTGTTCTTGTGCCGCAGGGTATTTGGTCACCACGGGCCGGTGGCGGCGTGCATCCGCCTTCGACCCGCTGCGGCCCGAACAGCGTCGCGGATTGGTCAGGCCGCGCCGGTGGCCGGCGTGAAAGTCAGTGCCTCACTGATCACTTCGCCGAAGCGGGTTGGATCGGCGATCAGCCGGCAGTGCCGGCCCACCAGGTCCAGCGAGTCGTGGGCGGTCATGATGGCGACGGCGCCACCGAACGAGTGGCCGATGAGGGTGACCGGTTCGGTCGGTCATCGGTCGGTGGGGACGGCGTCGTTCACTGCTTGTCCGCGCCGGCCTTGTCGTGTGCTGCGCTCGCGTCGCGCACGATGCTGCGCAGGAACTCGTACTGGGCCGTGATGAGCTTGTCGGACAATTCCAGCCCGGCGTCGACGAGTGTCGTGCGCAGCGCGTGCAGCGCCGAGTCTTCGCGAATCGCCTCTCGCCGCTCGCGAATCGCCTGGTCGACGGTGCTGATGAACGTGTGCACGGCCGCGCTGGCGGCCTGCTGCCCGGCCTTGGCCGATTCGAGAACTTCGTTGGAGAGCCGCTCCGCCTGCGGGGTCTGCGTGGACTGCTGCTGAGTGGGTGTGGCCATGAGTTGCTCCTGACGTGAAAACAGTGGAACGGCTGCCGAGGGCATCGGCACCGTGCATCAGCATGGGCGCGTGGACGCGGCGTGGTGTAGGGCCGATGGTCCCCATCCGATCGTCGCTCGGTCCTCTCGCGGAGCCGAGGGCGCGGTGCCCGAAGGCTCGTACCGGGTGACCTTCGCCTCTGCCGATCATGGGTTCTTCCCGGTCACAGTGAAGACAGTGAAATCGCCCGGCGGGTACAGGGTTCGCGCGTTCCGGGATGGTAGGGACAATGGCCGCACATGACACTCACATGACACAGTCGGACCTCTTCGCATGGAGCATGGAGCAGGATCCGAGTCTGCGTTCGACGATCGTGACGGTGCTGATCCTGGACACCGAACCGGACTGGGATCGGTTGCTGCGCATGCTCGATCGGGGGACGCGGGCGGTGCCGAGATTCCGGCACCGGTTGGTCGCCGTACCGTGGGGGCTCACGCCGCCGCGGTGGCTCCCCGATCCCGATTTCGACCTGTGCTGGCATGTTCGTCATCTCGCCCTGCCGGCCCCCGCGGACCTGTCGTCGGTGATCGAGTTCGCGCGCACCGAGGTCATGTCCGCATTCGATCCGGCCCGGCCGCTGTGGCGGTTCACCGTGCTCGGCGGTCTGGACGGGGGGCGGAGCGCACTCGTGCTCAAGGTGCACCACAGCCTCACCGACGGCGTAGGGGGCATGCAGATAGCGGGTGAGATCCTGGATGTCACCCGTGCGGGCACCACGCACGAACCGGTCCCCGACCCGGCGCGGCCGGGAGACGGCGTGCTCGGCGACATCGTCACGTGGAACTGGTCGGCGGGGGCGGACCTGGTACGCGCCGGGATGGCAGCGATTCCGCCCATCGCCTGGCACGCCGTCACCAACCCCGTCGGTGCGGTCCGCGACGGCGCCGTGATGGCCGAATCCCTGTTCCGGCTGGCCCGCCCGATCACCAGGACACTGTCGCCGCTGATGACCGAGCGGAGCCTCGGGCGACGGCTGACGGTGCTCGAGGTGCCGCTCGAGACGTTGCACCGTGGTGCGCGCCTGGCCGGCTGCACGGTCAACGACGCCTTCCTGGCCTCGGTTCTGATCGGCTTGCGCATCTACCACAGCCGACACGGGAAGAAAGTCGAACAGCTGCGGGTAGCGATGCCGATCAGCCTGCGGCGCACCGGCGATCCAGTCGGGGGCAACCGCATCACGCTCACTCGCTTCGCCGTCCCCGTCGCAGTCGGCGACACGGTCGATCTCATGCGCGCACTCGATGCCACGGTCGAGCGATGGCGGCACGAACCGGCGATCCCGCTGTCGAATGCCGTCGCGGCGACCTTCAACCGGTTGCCGGTCGGCCTGCTCACCAGCATGTTCAAACACGTCGACTTCATCGCCTCCGACGTCCCGGGATCCCCGGTCGCGCTCTACATCGCCGGCGCGAAGATCGAACGGATCTACCCCTTCGGCCCCACCACCGGCACCGCCTTCAACATCACTCTGATCTCGCACGTCGGAACCTGTTGCATCGGAATCAACTCCGACACCGCCGCGGTACCCGATCCGGAGACGCTGACCGACTGTCTCGCCGAGGGTTTCGGCGCGGTCGCCGCCTTCGGCACGGCTGAACCCGCTCAGCCGGGGCCCGCCGGACACCCCGCGCCGCCGGGAACCGTGCCGCCCTCGTAGATTCTCGGCCACACGGTGAGAGGTGGTCGCCGCTGGGTTCACCTGTCGACGCTCGGCGTATCTGCCGTCGGCGTCCCATCCGGTGTATTGCGAACATGGACAGAGATTCTCGGCTCCGCGGAGGCAGAATCGGCATTCTCCGCAGGTGTGGCGCAACCATGCGATTCCCACCCGATCACCGGGGACGAACTCGGTTCCGGTGTCGGGGCCCAGCGCGGTCACCAACCCGACCACTTCGTGACCGGGCACCACGTCGGAGCGATGTACCGGCAGGTCGCCTTCCGTGACGTGCAGATCCGTCCGGCACACCCCGCATGCGAGTACCCGCACCAACAGCTCGCCCGGACCGGGTTCAGGCACTCGGACTTGCTTCATGGTCAGCGGCCGGTCATCGATCGGCCCCGGTTTCGTCACCCGCCACGCCCGCATCGACCCCATCGGAGACACTCCCTTCGACATCCGCCGGAAGCTCCTTGCGATCAGAATCTGTAATCCCCGCCGCGCAGCGCCGCACGCAATCGCTCAGTCCCCATGCTGCTTGTCGTGGCCTACCCGCGCAGGCCGGTAGAAGCCGCGATAGACCTGGATCGCCATCGCCACGTAGGCGATCGTCTTCGGGATCATCAACGCGCCGAGGGCGGGCACGCGGCGGGCGAACAGGATCACCGGCGTATAGAACGTGAACGACGCCAGCATCGCGTCACCCACGCGGGCGAGGGTGCGGTCCCCGGTGCGGCGGGCATCGCGTTTGATCAGGAACGCCTGCCCCAAGCCCAGGACCAGTAGCGGAACATTGCGGTAGACCGACCACTTCTGCGGCGGTGTCGGCTGATCCCATTCGTTCTGCGGAGCCGCCAAAGCGACGACGCGCACTGCGCCGGCCCCGAGCAGCAGCTTGGTGAATCGGGTCCAGGCCTTGCCGAACCGGACCCGCCAGGCGTCCAAGGTCAGCACGTAGAAGAAGGTCATGGTGATCGAGGAGGCCATCTCGCCGATTCCGAGCAGGCTGGTCCGCCTGCCCAGCCAGGTGACGGTCGCTCGGTCGTCGCCGCGGGTCAGCGCCAGGACCCGGAATCCGACATGCGCGGTATCGCCGATCGCGAGCATGAGGAACGCGCGGCGGAGCAAACCCGCGGTGCGGCGGTCGGATTGGCGGACTCGCCCGCGCTGTCGCGTCATGGCGATCACCAGGGTCCAGATGGTGACGAGATAGGTGGAATCGAAGGCGATTTCGAACCACCGGCGCGCGGTGGCCGCGGTCGGCGGCGCGGGTTCGGTCGTGGTGGCCGATGGTGTGTGCGCGGTAGCGCTCGAGGTGTCGACGATCATGCTTCGAATCATGTCGGCCCGGGCTGGCCCCGCAGGAGGGTCCAAAGGCCCGTTAAGACCGACCGATCGGTTGCCTCGGCCGGCATCGCCGAGCCAGGGCCTCGGTGTGGGCCAAGCGAGAGTGATCGTCAAGAGCGGTGTGTAGATAGGTGTAGCCGACGCGGCCGGTGCCCGCGCCGACGCGTTTGGAGGCCAGGGCATTCGGGCTGCCGCGGCCGTGGGCCCACCAGCCGCCGCCGGTCGGGATGCGCCCGTGCTTCTTGATATCGACGTGGATCAGGCTGCCAGGCTCGGTGTGCTCGTAGCGCACGACCTTCCGCGGCGTGGCGCCGGTCGGCGCATCGAGGTCAGCCAGACGCACAAGTTTGTCTCAATAAATGTAAACCACAGCATTGCTCGTGTTCGTACACCTGACGAACTCGCCCTCGGGAATGCGCGACATCTGGTAATTTTGGCCTGTTATCGGTGAGTAGACATCAATTGTGCGTTCTTGAAAACGGCGGCCCTCCGCATAGGCTATACGCACCTCCTCCGCAAACTCGCAAGAAGTGTGGCTACCAGCGTAGGCGCTATGAGCGTAGCCATTTTTCTCATCGTATTTCTGTGGGCAGGAATGAGCCCCCGGTGGTAACGCCAGAGCCGAGTCATGGTCGCCTACTAGTTTTGCGACGCAAAACGCAACCACAATCGTGGCGAGTACGAGGACGATGCCCATACCGATAATCCGAGCATGTCTCCGCCAGAGCGCCGCAATAAGGCGGGCTAGATCATGGACTCTGGTGGGGTTCGTTTCACTGGGCTGCAACGGTTTGGGTGTCAGGGTGAAAAGCTGGGTATTGCCACTTCGCAGATACAGCACCGGAGTGACCCATTCCAGGGTGCGGGATGCGCCGCCGAGAATCGCGATGCGGCCGCTGCGGACGGCGTCATCGACGTTGTGACCGTGCGCGATCGCCGTGTAGAACCCTCTCGCGAAGGAGATCGCTGCTGGATCGCTGATGGTGAACTGCATGGCGGCCACCGCGTTGATTCCGTGATGGACCAGGACGGCGGCGGTGCCGGAGAACAAATCCGTGGCGCTTTGCTCACCGGATGCGCAGGAGTTGAGCACCACCAGCCGAGGCATCGGCTCGGCCTGGCGCAGCAGAATCGCCAACTTATTGGCCGCGACCATGTCCGCCCGGCCGCCGGCACCGATCAAGGCGATACTTCCCTGATTACTGGCGACGTCGAAGTCGCCGTGACCGATGAAATGCACCACATGCCATTGATCGGAGAGCAGCTTTTCGTGGACCGCATCCCAACTCGCCTGCGTCAGCCACTCCAGCTCCAGCCAGCCGCCGGAGGTCAACGCGTTCAACGCATTCTCCAGGCCTTCTTGTTCAGCAGAGACATTCAGCGGCGGCATCCCCCGCGGGGAGGCCACCAAACCCAGCACACGTAACGGGGAAGTGACCGCCTGCGGTTCGACAATGTACGGGGCCGAGACGTGCCGCACCATCGACTCGGTCAGGCATACATACCCCTGGGTGTCTTTGTCCCACAATGCTTCCCAGGGCAGGGCAGCCAGTCCGGGAGCACTCATACGCAGCTCGACGCGTAAGGGCTCTCCTTTGCCCTGCGCGGCCACAATGCTCGCGCGGAACGCATCCAGCACCTTGTCAGTGAGCAGTGCATCGAACAGAGCCGCGCCGACAGCCCGCAGCTTCTCCTCGTTGAGGTCAGAGATTCCGCGCCCGGTCACTGCTGAGGCCAGGACCGCCATCTCCAGATCGTTCCGCTGGCCCAAAAGCGGGGCCGCATCCAGATGCATGGACGCCGAAAACGCGACACCGACCGGCGAATCCACCACACGAGTTGTGAACTCCCCGTCACCCAAACCCGCTTCGATCTCCAGCCGAATCGTGCTCACCATCGCTGCCACCCCTCCCTACTGACCGCAGATCTTGCTCCAGCCTTCAACGCCTCATGTCTTCCGGGACGCCGGGATCGCGGGCACCGCCGGACGGATGCCACGTCAAATCCACCTGCAACTGTGCGGTGGCACCTGCCGACGCCACGATCGCACCGGCTTTCGCGTCGAACTCCAAACTGAACTGCACTCGAGCCTCCGCCGGTGGCGCGGCCAGCCCCCGCAGCTGTTCGACGACCCGTTCCGCCACCACGTGAATCGCACTCAGTGCCGAATCGAAGGATCGTTCAGCCTTCTCCACAACCTCGTCGGTCAAGGTTGACCCGCCCCGAGTCACCACTGTGCCCAACTGTTCCTCCGGCTGCACACGCACCAGGACCTCGCCGCCACCGTTGAGCGGAAAACTTACCGTCGGCACTGATCGCTCCCTTCCCTAAGTTCCCTTCCTGCCACTGCCATCAGAGGTATCCACACTCTGTGGTCAGGCCAAAAGGCCATGTCAACATCGTCGTTTCCACCCACCGACCTCACATCCGTAGCCGACTACTCGACTCTCCGGCTCGAGTTGTGAAGGCGTAGCGGCGGTCTGCAACACGTCCTGTCATCTCTGTGAGGAGTCTTGTGTCAAGCGGTCCGGTCGGTGCCCTGGTCTGTCGTCGTCCCGGCATAGCGGTAATGGGGTTGGTTGCCCTGCAGCGTGTAATGCCCAGCTCCTGCTTCTCTTTGTGGGTGGTTCGCAGCAGTGTGGGTAGGGGACTACGCACGTCGCCTCATCAGGGCTGGACAGCGACCACGCCTCGTTCGCATCGGTTGCTGCTGCGAGTAAGTGCGCCGACCGGCCGGTGTCCGGAAGCGAACGATCGCCGGTCGCGGCCTCGTTCGATACCCCCGGCGGTGCACGAACACCCCGGGTCGGATATCGCTAGCCCGCGAACGGATTGCGGCGCTGGGTCAGCCGCTTGTACAGCGCGTGCTGGATCGTTTCGCGGACCTGATCGCTGACCTCGAACATGGTTATCGGATCGTCGGCGGCCTGCGGCCCATAGGTGGCGGTGGGGATGGGCTCACCGAACTCGATGTGCCACTTCGACGGCAGCGGGATCGCGCCCAGCACGCCCAGGTGCGGGAACAGCGGCGTCACCGGGAAGTACGGCAGCCCGAGCAGCCGGGCCAGCGGGGTGAGGTCGGCCAGCTTCGGGTAGATCTCCTCCGAGCCGACGATCGAGCACGGGATGAGCGGCACACCGGTCTTCAGCGCCACCGAGGCGAAGCCGCCGCGCCCGAACCGCTGCAGTTTGTACCGCGCGCGGTAGGGCTTGCCGACGCCCTTGAAGCCCTCGGGGAACACCCCCGCCAGCTCGCCGGTGCGCAACAACCGCTCGGCGCCGGTGGGGCAGGCCCGCGTGTGCCCGGCCCTGCGGGCCAGCGCGCTCACGATCGGCAGCTCGAAGACGAGGTCGGCGGCCAGCAGGCGCAGCGCCCGATGCCCGGGATGGTGATCGTGCACTGCCACCTGCAGCATCAGTCCGTCCAGCGGCAGCACGCCGGCGTGGTTGGCCACGATCAGCGCGCCCCCGGACTCGGGGAGATTCTCGATGCCGGCGACCTGCACTCGGAACCACAGCCGCGACAGCGGCCGCAGGGCCGGCAGGATCAGCGACTCCAGCAGGTGCTCGTCGAGGCCGAACTCGTCGAGCGGGTAGTCCCCGGTGAGGCGGCGACGCGCGAAATCGACCGCACCGCGCACGCCCGCGGCGAGATGACCTGTCACCAGACCGCCGAGACTCACCCGGCGACCGCGGCGACGGCGAGTTTCCCGATACACATGAGGTGAACCACCATTCGATTCGTTCTGAGGAACTGCAATCGTGGAGCGTGGAGCACGTGGAAACGGGACGAGCGGTTCGATCCTATCCCGGCCCTGCCTCGCCCACCGGCGCGGGTGGCTGCGTCGAGGGTCTCGACCGGGTTGACCCCACAGGTTCGTCTCGCTAGGTGCCGGTCGAACGTAAATCCTTGCCGGCCAAGGTATTTCGGTATCAGTCGCGAGACCGGATGCAGCGCGTGCCCGCAGGATCGGCACTGGAGTTCATCGCTGGCCCGATGCCATGGCCGGGGTGCACGCCCCAGGCCCGCTAGCCTTGCCAGTGTTCGAAGCGATGAGCCGACGAGCGCCGACGCTCAGCCCGAACCGACCGCGCCGGCACAGGTAGCCCATTCGACGAACAGACTTCCGAACGTTTGGGTGCCAACGCGGTCAGTCCCCCGACGCCTTCTCATTGTCTCTAAAACGATCGCAATCAAGATCCGTTGTGCGGCAGCCAGCTTCGCTGGACCGATCGGTCTTTGAACCCCGTCTCCGAGTCAACGTTTCCCGTTCTGGGGGCGTTCGGAGAATCGATCGTCTTCCGAGTGCGAACACCCACCTGCGAGCGGGCCCGATTCTGTCCCGCATCCTGCATGACGACCTCGATCGTGTAGCTAATTCGGGGATATCGGTGACCTTCCGTGCCTGGACACTCTCGATTCGTGCCATCAACGCGGCATTCGGGCCGCTCCAGCCCAGGATCTCGATACTGTGCGGTGCGGGTGAGCCGATCGTGGAGCGCGGCGGGAATCCGGCGGGTTATCGCGCCGCATTCTCACGTCGGATCATCTGGCCGGGGTCAATAGTGGACGACTCCGGAATCGGTGCCCCGCTTCGCTGACTACGAGCGGTGTATCCGTGCTCGGCGGCCGGGTGGATCCTCCCGCAGATCTCTTCGATCCACCCGGCCTGAGCAGCAATCGGATCGTCACGGTGGAAATGGTCGTGTCATGAGCAGGTATGGATGCGCGCCCCGCGGCAAGGCCGCCGGGCTCAGGTGGTGGTGAAGGCATGTACCGACTCGCCGACCTGCTCGTGTTGTGTGCCACCGGGTCCGCCCGCGGTGACCAGGTCTGCCGCGTCGAAATCCGCTGGAAGGACACCGTTGTCCGGCTGCGCCCCCAGCCGGGGTCCGTGCGGGTGGCACTGGATAACGCGCTGGGTGAGGTCACCCGGCATCTGGGGATCAACCTGCCAGGGTTGCTCGCGCACGTCGCGATCGGGCCCGCGCTACCTCAGCCTCAGGCCTGGTAGCCCAGACCGACTCAGGGCGGCCACTATCCCGATGCCCGCACCCGCGATCACGGCGATGATGACACGAACTCGGATCCGGACGCGGACGCGGTCGCGCGTTCGATGGTCACCCTCTTCCAAGGTCCTGACCTGATAACACTCGAACGACCCGTGGTGGACTCCGGGAAGCCTGGCAACCAACCTGACCGTCGAGGTCTTTCGTGAGACCGGCACCCTGGAGAACCACCTTGTCGAACACCCCGCGGTGCGCGAGGCCGCGGTGATCGCAGTCCCGGATCCGACATGGGATGCCGATGTCGCCATGGGGTTCGGAGCTGGATCCCGGGGGTTGATGGTGGACATGTTCACCCACGATCCAGGGTGCTGAACAGCCCGGAAAGTCCTGGTGATGGCCTTGTTCGAACCTTTCACGGCACGCTCGACCATCCGAGACGCCCCTGTGATCCGAATGCGAATCGACAAGGTCTCTGGAATGTGGAAGGTGATACATGGGCACAGGCAAGCACAGAAAGCTCAGTCCGCGTCAACAGAAGGTGGGGTCGATGGTAGTGGCGGGAGCGGTTCCCGTTGTTCTCACTCTGGTGGGTAGCAGCGGTACCGCGAACGCCGAGCCCGGCCGCTACGTTCCGGTGAGCCCGACCGAGCACGGCAGCCACGTTGCCTTCGTGGCCGACGACCCGGATTCAGGCGAGGCGACCCCCGCCGTGCAGGCAGAGCAGACGAAGCAGTCCCCGAACTGGCCCGCAGCGCAAGTGCCGAATGTGCGCCCGTACCAGGGAACGCGAATCCCGGACGACACGCGCAGTTCGCTGCAGTGGGCGCGGCCGGTACCGAAAAGCGAGTATCTGTCGCCGGTCGAGTTCCTGCACGGCCCGGTCCCGGTCGCGCCGGTGCCGCCGATCGCGCCGCCGCCGGGCATGTTGCGCTTCGGCAACGTGCAGGTCGAGGTGCCGGATTGGCTGCCACGGGAGCCCGCCATCCAACTCAACGACGCCGCGGCGGTCACCGAGGCCGATCTCGCAACGTTCTTCGACTCGGTCGGTATGGAACGCACTCGCTCCGATCGTGTTGCGAGTCAGACCGTCGGCTCCGCGGCGCTCGGTGCTGCCGCAGGCGCAGCGATAGCGAGCCCGTTCGCACTGATCGGCGCAGGTGTCGGCGGCGCACTCGGTCTGGCGATCGGCTTGCCGTTCGCACCGATCGGTCTCGCCGCGGCGCCCATCGGCGCCGCGTACGGCGCGGCCCTCATGGCGGCACCGCTCGCCGCCATCGGCGCGGGAATCGGCGCGACTCTCGGCGCGGCGCAGGCCCTCACCGCACCCCCGCGAGCCCTCGGCCCAGCTGAGGCCGCCACCGACGAACCCGCGACCGATTGACAGAGTTTTACTTTGTCGAACTGGTCGCGATACCGCCTGAAATGCACCGTAGATATATCGGCTGCTGCACGCGGCCCCTTTGGCCTGTCGATTTGCGACAAGTCGAAGGGGCCGAGGTATCGGACAGCTCGACGTAGCGGTCATCGGTCCACAGCTCGTAGGCGTGGTGACGGGGGTATCACGGCCCATGGGAGGCCCCCTTATTGAATTCCCCTGCGATGCACCAGGATCGGTGCACCTTTCATGGTGCTCACCCGCACCGACATGCCTCGGGGAAATCGCACTCGCAGCGGCGCGGAGAAGTAGCGCTCAGTTCATCCGGATGCGAGCCTCGCGCAGGTAGGCCAGCCGCCATTCCTGGTCCTCGTGGTCGTTGCCGAGCAACACACGTTTGCGCCACTCGAAGACCGCGGCCATCCAGTTGCGGTTCAGCTCCCGTGTGGTCCGGCCGTGAGTCCTAAGTCGGTTGTCGGCGTGGGTGCTCGAGTTTCGGGGCCGCCAGTGATGCGGGACCTTGGCCTCTATCTCTCGATCGCCAGATCCCGGCAGAGTGCTGGTTGACAGAAGCCGGAATCGCGAGGAGGCGACCTATGTGGCCGTATTCTGCGGCACGGTTGCGGGCCATGTATACAGGTGGGCGCGGCGATGCGACCGCGCGCTGGTTCGCCCGGCTGTGGTCGGTGGTGTTTGCCGTGGGCCTCCAGCCCCAGCGATGGGTGACATTGGAGGTCGCCGGACGTCGGTCCGGGAAGGTGCGCAGCTTCCCGCTGGGCATGGCCGACTGGCACCACCAGTGGTATCTGGTCTCCATGCTCGGCGAGCATTGTGATTGGGTCCGCAACGTCCGAGCCGCACGAGGACAGGTCGTGCTACATCACGGGCGTCGACGCCGTGTCCGTCTGGTCGAGGTGCCCGTGCCCGAACGCGCCGCGATCCTGCGACGCTACCTCGACGCGGTGCCCGGCGCTCGCCCGCACATCCCAGTCGACCGCCACGCCGCACTGACTGAGTTCGACACGATCGCCGCTGAATATCCGGTGTTCCGAGTCGACCCCGAAACCGACACTTTGCACCCCCACCAATAAGTTCTGAGTCGGTTGTCGGCGCGGGCGCTCGAGTATTCGAAAGGTGAAGGGTATCGACGTCGATTTGTCCTCGCGAAGGCGAGGGATCCGCGGCTCGGCAACCCTTCAGCGCTCGACCGTGTGTTCCGCGTTTTGCTTCGTAGCGTCGGACTCACGGGCCGCGGTCGTGATCGGGCCGCGCAGGCACAGGAAGAACATGGCTGAACCGATGGACAGCAGGATGTGGCCGAGTCCGGCTATGCCCGAGATGGCGGGACTGACATCGTGGTTCAGGACCGTGAGGATGCCGTGCGCGACCATCATGGCCACAGTCATGACCAGTCCGGCGTTGTAGGTCCAGAAGAAGGCGTTGAACCAGCGGCCGGAGGTCAGCGCGAATTGCTTGTCCAGCACGATGACGATGAGGAAGAACAGCGTTCCGAGTGCGAGGACGTGGGTGTGGGTGGCGGTGAGTTGTGAGCTTCCGGAAAAGTCGTGGGCCTTGGTGAATTCGCGGTAGAAGAACCCTAGGACTAGCCCCAGGAGTGTGTAGCAGGCGGCAGCGTAGAACGACTTTCTCATCGGCTCTCCATGGTGGAAGTTCGGCGGGTGCGGGAATTCAGGACGGTCGCGCTCACCAAGCCGAGCGCGAGGAAGGCGGCGGCCACGCCCAATGCGGTCCTGGTTGCGTCGCCGAATCCTTCGGACAGCGCGGTGGTCACCTGTGGTCCTGCGGGTCCGAGTTGTCCGGCGTCGCCTTGTGCGCGCAGTGCTGCGATCGCTCCTCCGGCCGAATCTCTGGTTGCGGTGACCAGGTGCTGTGCCGTTGGCGGTGGCAACTGGGGAACCGATTCCAATCGGTCGGTCAGGTTGTGGGCCAATCCGATCGACAGCACCGCGCCGAGAATGGCGGAGCCGAGTGCCGCGCCGAGTTGCCGGACCGTACTCTGCGTCGCCGAACCTTGGCCCGACCGCTCCGGCGGGATGTCGGCCAGCACGGTGCCGGTCAGCTGCGCCGAGGCGAGACCGAGTCCCGCGCCGTACCCGGCCAGCAGCACGGCGAGCAGCCAGGGCGAGACCGTCGAGGAAAGGAGCAGCGCGACCACGGCGACGCCCACTGCCTCGAGGACCAGGCCCAACATGACCGTTCTCGAGGTGCCGAGCAGGGTGGCGATGTGCCGGGCGGCGGCTCCGGATCCGAAGGCGCCCAAGGCCATTGCGGCCAGTACCAGGCCGGCGCCCAGCGTCGACAAGCCGAGCCCGTTCACCAGGAACAGCGGCAGCACGAGCAGCAGGCCGAACTCTCCGATCGCCACGGTCAGCGCGGTCAGATTGCCCCAGCTGAAGGTCGGGATGGAGAACAGGCTCACGTCCAGGATCGCGGACCGGCCCACCCGTGCCCGGTGTCGTTCCCAGACTACGAACAGCACCAACGCGACCACGCCGATCAGCCCGATGACCGGAACCGCCGAGACCGGAGCGCTTCGCGGCCACTCGATTCCGAGGACGCTGAACGCGGAGTGCGGGCGCCACCAGCCGAGGCTCTGACCTTCGATGAGTGCGAAGACGACCCCGCCGAACCCGATCGCGCTGAGCAGAAGTCCGTCGACGTCGAGCCCGGGTTCGCTGATCGCGGCCTTGGTTTCGCGCACCGCGAGCAATGTACCGATCAGTACCGCCGCCCCGATCGGGATATTGACGATGAAAATCCATCGCCAGCTGAAGTAGGTGGTCAGGCTGCCGCCGAGGAGCGGTCCCACGGCGGCCATGCCGGAGATGACTGCGCCCCACACCGCGAACGCGATGACCCGATCCTTGCCACGGAAGGTGGCGTTCACGCTCGACAAGGTGGCGGGCAATACGAATGCTCCGCCGACACCCTGCACCACACGCGAAAGGATCAGCGCCGCAACGCTCGACGCGACGGCGGCCATCAGGCTGCCCGCCAGGAACACGAGAACGCCGAGCGCGAACATCCGGCGTCGGCCCAGCCGGTCGCCGAGACGGCCCGCAGTCAGCAACAGTGCGGCGAAGACGACCGAATAGGCGCTGTTGACCCACTGGGCATCGGTCAGATCGAGTCCGAGATCGGTGACGATCACTGGTAGCGCGACGCCGACGATGGTGCCGTCCACGACGATCAACGAGAGCCCAGCTGCGAGGACACCGAGCCCGATCCACGCGCTTCGGTCGGCCCGCGGCACCGAGTCGGCCACAGTAGTTGGATCGATCTGCATTGTTGCGATTCTGCGAGCTCGGACCGGCCGCCGATAGATCCGATCGGTCCCTGCCGGACCAACCTTCGATGGAGTCCAGATCATCCGATCGGCAATCAACCGGTCGACGAAGGCGAACGCCGACTCCGCGCACCACGTTCGGCCAGCGTGGCTCGGTCCCACCCTCCGATGTGACCGCCTGTGGTCGTGGCACGGGACCTTCGAAAGACAGAGGTGGGGAACAACTTTCCGGCCATCGAGGGTACGTTTTGTGCCGGTACGCTGGCGCGGCATCGACAGTTCCGACCGCCGGCGCCCGGCGCCGGCCGGTTCGGTCAGCGCGGGATGCGGCACAGAATGACGTTCTGTGCTTCGGTGTGGATCGCGCCGACAGTGGGCGACATCGGGTTCGGCTGCCGGTCGGGTTACAGGTCGTCGGCCGCCACCTTGGCGAGGTGATCGTGTTGCGGCTCGCTACCGCCTTCGAGCGAGTCGCTCCCTGGACGCTCCCGCGGCCCCGCCTCGGCCGATTCGTTTGCACCGCTGAAGAAGCCGCACCTGGCCCGGCTGATCCTCGACTCGCCGCAGGCGATCGGGCTCGACGCGGGCAGCATACCGAGCCCCTTCCGGACCGATGGCTGATCGAGCCATCGGTCCGCTTCGGCTCTGTCGTCGGATGTCAGCGTCGAGCGAGAAACGAGTACTGGACGATCCGGCGGCGACGAGGTCACGGAGTGCGAGCCTACGGTGATCAGGACCGGCACCGGCCACGCACCTGCACACCACGTATCTCTCGGTCTTCGGCCCCTATGCGAGCTACAGCATCTCGGCGTACATGCGGCCGTCGCGCACCCCGAATTCGATCCGACACGGGAACTCCGAGGGGTATCCGGGCTGGGGGTTGTGCGGATTGCCTCCGATGACGAACCTCGCCCACTCCCGCAACTCTTCGGGCAGCTCGAACATCCAGCCGTCGGTGGCGCGCACGTACGGGATGTCGGCACCGAGGGGATCGTGGCGGCCGAGAGCGGCCACATCGAGGATCATCCCCTTCTCCTGCGCTGACGCGATCGTGGGCGGCTGCAGCAGCATCATGGCGGAACCGTAGCGCCACCCACGCCCTCCCCGGCAGAGGCGCGACCAGGCGCGACGAAGACGCCCGATTTGCCCGGCCGGCCAGCCCGGAACCTACTGAAACCGCTGCACGCCCGACGCAATGAAAGCGCAGCGGCGTTTTGCCGCAAGGCATTTCAGCGGCTTCATGTACCACCTGACGCGATTCTTACTTTCGCCCCGATCTCCAAGCCACAAGCGACGCATACGGTTTGCCCCGCCTGCGCCTGCCTCTCGGTAGCCCGACCCTCAGATTTCAACCACTTGGGCGAGGTGGGGCTCCGGTAGTCATCGGCCTTCTGCGCGTGGGCTCGGCGAGCCGGTGCCGGCCACCGGCAGCGGGCGCCACCGCGACGGGAGGCTCGACGGTGGGTGTGTCCAGCAGAACGTGCAGGCGGGCGATGAAGACGTCGATGCTGCCGTAGCGCGCGAGAACCTGCGCGAGCAGTTCGTGCACGGTCGATCCCATCAGATCGGTCATTTCACCCCATTAAGGTTCACCGACCGGTCGGGCCGGTTCTGACCGGCATTCTGCACGACAATCTCGATCATTTAGCTAATTCCGAGATATCGGTGACCACCCGTGCCTGGACACTCTCGATTCGTGCCATCAACGCGGCATTCGGGCCGCTCCAGCCCAGGATCTCGATACGGTGCGGTGCGGGTGAGCCGATCGTGGAGCGCGGCGGGAATCCAGGCACGGTTATCGCGCCGCATTCTCACGTCGGATCACCCCGGCCGGGGTCAACCGTGGACGACTCCGGAATCGATGCCCCGCTTCACCAGCTCGAGCGGCGCATCGTGCTCGGGCCGGGTGGATCAGCCCGCGGGCTCCTCCCTATCCACCTGGCCCGAGCAGCAATGTGGACCGTCACGGCAGAAATCGTCGCTCGAAGGGGAAGTGCTCGCGTGCAGATGTTCATCAGCGGCCGGGTCAGCCGCTGCGGTAGTGAGGCCCACGTCGTCATCGGTGCACCGCGCCCGGTCACCGGGTCCGCCCGCGGTGAGCAGGTCTGCCGCGTCGAAATCCGCTGGGCGGGCACCGTTGTGCGGCTGCACCCGCGGCCGGGGTCCGTGCGGGTGGCACTGGATAACGCGCTGGGTGAGGTCACCCGGCATCTGGGCATCGACCTGCCGGGCCTGCTCGCTCAAGTCGCGATCGGGCCCGCGGTATACGAACCCCGGAATCGGTAGCCGAGATACGAATTCGGCGTCGATAACCTCCCGAGCGGTGGCCTGGTCGCCGGCGAGGACGATGACGGCCTCGGGTCGGGGGTACCTGCACACCTTGGGAAAGACTGGCGCGCCAGTGGCTCATCGGAGCACGGGGATCGCCGGAATCTGCTGGCCGCCGAGAAGTTTCCATACGTGGGCGCGTTCGGCCGCGAGGTCGATCGGCGCGTCGGCGAGGGTGTCGAGCAGCTGCTGCAGCGGCCATGTGTGCAATGCGCCGTAGCGGGCGGAGTAGAGGGCCGCGGTATGGACTGAGAAGGTGTCGGTGGTGTCGAACAGCGTGTAGCCGATGATCTGGTAGATGTCGGTCAGCGACAGCGAGTCCGATCGTTGCCCTGTCTTACGGTTGGCTGTGCCCAGGTGGGTCTTGACCTTGATCAGGACGCCGTCCACGATGAGGTCGGCATCCGCCGAGCAGAGTTGCGAGGCGGCGAACGTCGGTCCCGGGGCCACCGCCGCCGATGGGTCGGGCAGGAATTCGGCCAGTTCGGTGAGAGCGAGTAGATACAGCGACCGCATCTCGGTGAGAGCGTCGTCGGGAGCCAGCGCGAGCAAAGCCTCGGTGGTGAACCGGTCGCTGCGAATTGGTTCGGCCAGTGGCGAATTGGGGAGGACCAACGGGTTGCGGTACAGCTCCGTGCACAGCGCTAACGCCCAGCTCGCCCGTGAAACGATCTCCAAGGTGTTCTCCGACAGCGGCCGCATAAACGCGTGACCTGCCAGTGTGGCCAGCTCCCAGACGACGGCGATGTGGTCGGGGCGATCGAAGATCGGTTCGGCGAACACCGCGGTCTCGGGTAGATACTCGGCGTTGCAGGTGAATCGGAGTAGGTAGTCGAAGGCCGCGCCCAAGGTTCCCGGGCTGGCGCCGGTGCCGCCGACGAGCAGTGTGCCGGCGCGGGCTCGGTAGTCGGCCTGCACGGGTTCGAGATTCGGGTACCGCTGGTCGAGGTACTGACGCAACGGGCTGGCGTTGTCGTCGATCGCCCCGGTCAGGCTGGAGTATTGATAGCTCACACGCATTACTGTGGCATAAGTCACCAGCATTGCCGGAGTCCCACCCCGACCGCGACCGACTTGGCCTTCATCCGGGCCTGCGTGCCATAGAGCGCACGGGATCTCGATCTCGTGCGCCACCGCCAACGCGGGGACTACCGTTGTGTGCCGATCGAGTCAGTTCGGGTCATGTGGGTGTTGGTGGCTCGGCGGCGGGGTGCATGTCGGCGTGCCACCACGATTCGAGCCGACTCGGCTCCGGCCAACGCACCACTGGCACATCATCCTCGGAACCGCTGGTGACGGCGGGTGGGGTCGTATGCCGCTTTCCCGGTCGGCGAACGAACGTGTCACGGCGTGGTTCGCGTGGGGTTGCTGTCATGGCGCACCTCCGAATCTCTGGCCCGGCGCCCGGTCTCACCGGGCGGGCTGGATTCGCAACTCGCGGCGGAATGGCCGTGTTACCCAGATCTTCTCTCGCTGTATGCCCCGGGTGACGCCATCCTTATCGGCACCTCTACTGCCCCTGCCCGCGACCGCAACGTGATTGGGCCGTCGGCAGGCAGTTGCCCTCCGGCTGCCCGGCCACACCCGCCATCAGACAAAGGTGAAGGGCTGAAAACCGTCGCAGGGCCGGAAGGGGATGGCAGGAAGATGAGAACAGGTGCCATGGTCCGACTCCAAGCCGAAATAGAATGAAAAGGGTTACCTTGCAACGGATGCCGCTCTTGCTGGGGCAACCACTGCATCCCCAGTAACTCACCGGCGGCGGCACTTCGGCAACGGATCCACAGTTCGTTACCCCCGGTTTCGCCCGGTTTCGACCCGGTGATTCGAGGCGACGGGGTCGGGACAACTCACCCCCACGCCCAGCCGGTCCGCGAGGTCGCAGCAGGCAGGCCAACGGCCTCTATTCGGTGTGGCAGAAAGCTGGTGCCAGGCAACGGATGCCAGCATCGGTTGCGCGACCCATGTGGTCATCGCAGGGCCGTTGGAACGGCAGTGGAAGGATCGCCGCAATCACGCATGCTGGAATGTGTACCTGGCGCAGTGTCGGAGCCCGGGATGTGACGGTGCTGAAGGAGAAGGTGCAGCCGGGGATGGCGAAGGCGCCGTGGATGTTGTCGGTCGGCGTGCTGGGGTTCGTGGCGACACGGGTGTTGATCAACCCTCGCCAGCAGCCGAGCATCAATCACCTTGCCCCGCACCACGAAACGCACGACACCGCCTGGCCAGCAGCTACACGAACTTCGTTGTTCTCTGCGCCGTTACTACCGGAACCCCTATTCGCAGACCTGGTGGGAGAACCCGAATTCAACGGTGACGGCCGCCTGTGCCGGGGCGAATCGGTTGTGCGGTATGCCGGGGGTGAAGGCGAAGACCGAGACGTGCTCGCTCTGGCGATCCAGCCACCAGCCCGCGGTGCGGCAGGCGCGCCACCGGGTACCGCTCAGGTCGGCGAGCCTTTCCTCGCCCGCAGAACCGAATGTCCAGCCGCCGGAATCACCCAGATGAGCGAGCAAGCGGCCGGCCACCCGATCATCGGGCGTGCCGTCAGCGGCGGCGATGGCGAAGGTGCGATCGCAGAAGCCCCCCGCGTTGGAGTCCCTGCAGCTGGTCGTCTCGTCGACGACTGTCAGGCCGGCGGGCAGGGGTAGCAGCAGTGCGGCATCGGGGATCGCGACGGCCTTGCCTCCGTAGGCTGGGGCGGTCGCGAAGGTGCCGAGGTCGTTCACCACGAAGAACAGCAGCACGAACAGGGCCAGTACGCCATACAGCCCGCCGAGCACCCGGGCGATCCACTGCCGCACCCCACCACCGTCGGTATCGGCCCAGTCCCAGATCAGCCCCGCCAGCAGCACCACGACACCGGCGGCGATCATCAGCACCTCGAGACTGTGCTGATAGTGGCGCACTCGCCAGCCCCCGAACGCCACACCCAGCTCGGCCACGGTCAGCACCGCCAACATCGCACCCACGCGCCACCGGGTGCGGGGCGCTCGCGCCGCGAGCAGCCAGCAGGCCAACGGCACCAACAAGATCAGCCGAAACACGTCGCCAGTCTAAAGTGGCTGCGCCGGTGACCATCTCTCCAGCATTGCTGCGAGAACCGCTGGCGCAGGGCGCTTTCGCCCCGGCGTCGCCCCGGACGTCTTCCCCGCGATGTGCGCGCAGCGGTGGAAGGAACGCACAATGGCTGGGAACGATTGCGGCGCTTTTGGATTGCGATGCAGTTCACGATGCTGAAGTCTGTATCCACCTATCTCGGTGTCGCGAGTTGCTTACTGAACCGTCAGCTCGAGCTACTCGAGCAGCAGGTGGGCGGGCCACTGTTCATCAGGTATCTCAGCCCAACGCCACAGCGGCCAACGGCACGCGGCCAGGCGCTGCTTGATGCGCTGGAAGCGGCAACGGTTCAGAACCAGATGGTCGCGGCCTTAGGCGGACGTGACTGTCTCCGCCTGCCCGGTACTGATACCGCTGTACAGCGGCGCCCTTACGATGGGCTGTCCGTGCGTGCCATCACACCTGTGTCTGCGGTAGTCGATGCTGCCCAAGGGGAACCAGCCAACCCGAGATTGGCAGCGACCGTTCGCGTCCACATCCGCTCGAGCACGCTTGGCGTATGCACGGTCAGGGGTTCGAATCAACAACTCGCACTGCGGCTTCAAAGCCCTGGGCGGTGAACCGAAAGTAGGTGCGACGCTGGTCCTGTGGGTCAGAGCGTCTTCCGATGTTCTACGTGATGGTTTCGCGCTCTGCCATGAACTTGTCGAGGAGGTCGAACAGGATCTCGAGAACACGCGCTTCTTGCTCCGGCGTAAGGGCAGCTGCGAAATCCCGCTCCGGTAACGCGATAGACTCGATCAACGAAGGCCAGCCGAAGCTGCTGTGCTGACCAATGTAGTTGGTTATCAACCACTCTCGGAAGCCGTCGAGAATCGGTCTACCGTACCGGTGGGCGGCTGTGTCGTAGCCGGTCAGGAAGCTAGTGACGCCACGCACGTCGGGGCGGCCGACGTACATGCCACTGCGCCTAGCGAAGAGTGCGATGAACTCACGCTCGGTGAGATCGTTCGGATCGGCCACCATGTGACCTGTCTCTGTCAATTGCCGTTCGCCGGAGGTCGGGCGATCGGAGTTTTCCTGTACCACCGGTCCATCTCATCACGCGAGTGGTGCTGGTACGGCTCAGCGCAATATGCAGGGCAGACAGTGTGTTTCGGCTCCTGGTACGTTCGAGGCGGATTGTGCCGACGGGGAGGGACGATGAGCGGCGGACCTGTGACGACGTTGTATGACTATCAATTGTCGATGCTGCACGCGATGTGCAAGAGCGCTCCTGCTCAAGCTGCGGATCTGCTGGAGCGAGTCGGCGCGACTCTCGACGACGCTGCGATCGCCGAGAAAAGGTGGTGGTATGCCGATGCTACGAACAACTTCACCTCGATCGAGGAGTATGTATCGGCTTGGGGTGCACCAGCTTCGGAGGAACCCCAGTCCGAATCCAATTTGCGACACGCCCGGTGGGATCTATCGTTCTGGCCGGGTCTGCAGATCGAGTTCGTGGAGGTAGGTCGGGACCGTCGCCAGGTCTTCAGGCGGTTGCATCGCAGATCCGAGTCGCCTCGGCCTCGGCTGGACTCGGTCGCAGACCTGACTCCCTGGTCGTGCACGTCCGAGGAGTTGCGGGACTCCGGTCTGGGTCCGGTTGACTTCGTCGACGGGTTTGGTTCAGTTGGCGACGTGCTGGCCTTCACGGCAGTCGATCCCGACTCTCGTTGCAGCTGTGCCTATTTCGCCCATGTCGATTGGGGTCTGCTGCAGTCGGTCAAACCGGCACCGGACTGGTATGCCGCTGGGCAATGACTCAGCCGGCGGCAACCGGACCGAGCGTATCCAGCCGAACGTCGAAGGTGAACGGCATGTCGGTGACGCGGCTGAACACCCAGTGCACGCTGACCGTTGCGATTTCGCCCTTGATGTCTTCGATCGTGCACCGGATGGCAGTGGGGCGTGGGTAGGTCGAGGTCGGCAGCAGATCGCTGCCGAAGATGGCGCTCTTATCGACCAGTTGGTGAGGTCGGCCGTTGGCATCGGTCAACTCGACCAGAACCAACCCGGGTTGCGGGTCGTCGGTGAGCCATACGGATGCGGTGGCGGGCAGTTCGCATTCGTCACCAGTGCCCAGCTTCGATTCCATGGCAGCACCGTATCTGCCCGAGGGGATGGGTGCGAGATCGCCGGCACGGTCGCCGATCGAGCGCATCCCCCTGGCCGACATGGACTCTCCGCCAGAAGAGTTCGTCGAACACGTGTAGCGGTCGCCCAGTGTCCTCTCTCAACCAATCACGCGGGCGCACAATGCTTTCCGGCCCTCGACAATTGGCTTGCCAGTTCAGCTTCAGATGAAATGGCACTCCTATGCGGTGATGATGTTGATTACCGTTGCGATGAGGTGGCCTTCGGGATCGCGCAGGCGCGGTAAGGACGCCCTGCTCTGCAATAGCGATCCGAGAGTGAGATCTACCAGTTCGGCACCGACCTGTTCGGCGGAATTGCGGCCGCCCGGTTCGAACCACGTCCACGCCCACTGCGCGGCGCCGAAGATGAGCAGGCTCCGGATGCTGGTGTCGACGGGATGGAAGTCGCCGGATGCGATGCCCGCCTCGAGCACGCCGCGCAGGATTCCGATGTAATACCTACGCAGCTTGCGCCCCTCGGAATCCTCCTCTTCCTGTCCGAGTCGGGCGACCTCTCGCTGGAATGCGACGGTCCGGTTCCGGTCGTGTACCTGGTACAGCATGGCTGCGTGCAACAGCCCGGCCAGCTGCTCGGGTGGTGTCGAGAAGGCCGCAACGATTCGTTCCGCCTCGTCGACACGGCGTCGCATATAGGAAACATGCAGGGCTTCCAGTAGCCGCGCCTTGGTGCCGTAATGGTGCACGATCAAGCCCTGTGAGATACCGAGCTCGCGTGCTACATCGCTGAAACTGGTTCCGTCGTAGCCTTTTTCGGCGACATGGCGCGTGAAAATATCGAGAATCGCGGCCGACTTGCCCGGTCCCGCCACACGTCCATTCATCGATCCCGCCCCTCTTCGTCCAACTGCTCCGACACCCCTGAGAACCGATCGACCGCGCGAACTGTCGTTGACTGAGTGCGCAGTCAGTATTAGCATTATGCCCCGAGTCGCAGCGGCGCGTTCTCGACATCAACCATTCATCTCGAAAAGTTGACCTTTCGCCCATGTATCAGTACGCCTATCTCATCGAAGCCCTCAATGAGCGTCGAGCGTTCGAATGCATCGCATGACCGGCGCTTCCGATAGCCCCACCGGTGGGCACCTATGAATGCGGGTGTAGCGGCATTCGAGGATCCGGCGACAGATTCCGAATCTCTGTTGTCACCCGAGCAACTCTTGGCTGCGATCGCCGGGCGGCTCGCCGAACCGTTCCCGCTGATCACGTGGGCGAGAGAGCTCGGCGATCTGCACGCCGCGTTGATTTCGGCGGTTCTGAATCCGCTGCGGCACGCTCCGGAGGTCACCGAGGCGGCTTTGTGCGCCGATATCGCGAAGGTCATCGACAAGATCAATTCTTGGGCCGCGTCCTCGGTGCGCCACAGCCGGTGCGCCCGCCGCCACACCCACACCTTCGGCGAGGTGATCAGTCACGTGGCCAAGACCTACGCCGAAGCGTGGTGGACGGTGCTGCACAGTGACTGCGAGGACCTTCGACACTCGGCATGGGTTCACCTCGGCGAAGTTCGTGATGGCTACGCGCACCTCATCAGCGATATCCGGGCAGGGCGCGTCCAACTTCCGCTCGGCTGGCGAGGCATCCGGCAGACCCAGCCAGGGGCCGGCGACCACGAGACCAGCCCTTCACCGTAGGAGTCGGCCCCCTTCAGCGGCTCGCCCGTAGGATGCGGACCGGGTGCAGTGCCTGCGGTGGTTCGCCATCGAATTCCGTGGAGCCATCGAGGTATCCGGCGATGAGGTCTGCTGCGGAGTGGTCCTCGACGTCGGTGAAGCCGAGAGCGTGCAGCTGTGCGGCGATGTCGTCGGGAGTGAAGTAGCTGAACCAGGGTTCGCCGACGGCTGCCGCTCGATGTGCGCGCGCCTGCAGTTGTGCACGATCCTCGTCGGTGTCCGCCGACCGCAGGTAGTCGAAGATCACCTCGACCGGTTCGGATTGACCGGCAATGTATTCGAGGGTGGTGCGGGCGGCGTCCGGGGTCAGATAGAAGACGACACCGAGCCATACGAATACGGCCGGATCGGTGCGGCTGAATCCGGCGGCCGCCAATCGTTGTGCCAGCGTGTCGGTTTCGAAGTCGACCGGGACGAAGGTCAACCGCTCGGGCTGGTCGATGCCGGATGCGGCGAGGCGTTGGTGTTTCCACGCTTGGGTGGCGGGATGGTCGACCTCGAACACACGCAGGTCAGGATGCGGGTTGCGGTAGGCGAAGGTATCCAGGCCCGCGCCGAGGATCACGACCTGCCGCACGCCGGCGGCGACGGCCTCGGCCACACGATCCTCGGCGAAACGGGCACGCGCGGCGAAGAACAGGCGGCGCGGCCGATCACTGACACCCAGTCGCAGGATTCCCAGGTCGGCACCGCTGTCCTCCGCGGGCCGGCCGAATTCGGCCAGCTCATCCACCGTGACACCCAGCAGGCGCGCCGCCAGCGGATCGGTGAGAATCCTTGGCCGGTCAGCAATTTGATGATAGGCCCGGGCGTAGGCGGTCACGAGCGCTGTCCGGCTGGGTCCCTCGTTTTCCATACTCGAGAAGCTACGCGGGGACTGGTCCGGACCCCAGTCTGCCTCTAAAATAGAGGCATGATCGAAAGTCGCGTACTGCAGGTGTGGCAGTCGAAAGACGCCACACAACTGCCGGCCTTGCTCGCCGAGGAGGCGACCTTCTCGAGCCCGGTCGCCGACTATCACGGCCGGGCTCGCGCGGCACACTTGCTGGCCACGATCGCGACAGTGCTCGACTCGGTGCAGCAGACCCGGCAGTGGACCGACGGGCAGCAGGGGGTGTTCGCCTTCACCGCGCGTTTCGCCGACAATGACCTCGAGGGGGTGCTGCGGGAAGAGCTCTCCGAGACCGGCGGCTTGACCCACGTAACTTTGTTCCTCCGGCCATATCGGGCGCTGCGCGCGGCCATCGCGGAAATGGCACGGCGACTGGAAGATTCACCCCCGCCGCAAGAGGTGTGAGCGTGGCCGCCGAACCGCCACGGCCGGGACGCCCGGTGCGCGGATCGACCACCGGGCGCCCGATCATGGCCCTGTTCGATCTGCTCGGGCGGCGCTGGGTGCTTCGGGTGATCTGGGAACTCGATCGGGCCCCGGGCCCGCTCACCTTCCGCGAACTGCGCACCGCGTGCGGCGACCTCTCCTCGAGCGTGCTGACCCGCCGGCTGTCCGAGCTCACCGAGGCACGCCTGGTCGAACATGCGGAGGGGTACCGGCTGACCCCCGCCGGGCGCACGCTCGTCGAGCGGCTCGCACCGCTGACGCAGTGGGCGGGGGAGTGGCAAAACGATGGTGGATGAACGCATCGGTCTCGCCCAGCCCGGAAACGCCTTCGCTACAGCCAGTACTTGGTCAACAGGGCTGCCAGTACGAACCCGATGAACATGCAGACGATGGACGTCCAGATCGCCACCTTGCCGAGCGGATGTCCCTTTTCCGCGGCCGTGAGCCCGAGGAAAATTCCGGTCCAACCGAACAGGCACGGCACCCCGAGTGACAGCACAGCGAAGATCAGGGCCGTGATCGCCAGCCCTTTGCCCTCCGGTGGCGGGTTCGCCGGAATGTGGGTATAGGGCTGGTACCGTGGCGCCGGTGGCCGCACCGGCTGCTCGGGATAGTCGAATTGCGGGATGTATTCGCCACTGCCCTGGAGGTATTCAGGTGGCGGCGGGGGAATCGCGCCGGGCGCCTGCGGCTTCCAGTAGTCATCATCGGTGGGCTGCGGTGGTGGGGTGTCCATGACGTGATCCGTTCCGCTGTAAGTGTTTTCGAACATTACGTCGTGGACGGCCTGCGCGTCGGCGGGCGGGAGCCCTCACTTTCCGGGGCTGCGCGGGAGCATCCCACCGATCGATGAGGGCGGGCACGTCGTGACGGGGCGCACCGAAAAGCCGCGCCGATAGCTCCCCGGGCTGTTCCCCGGCAGCGTGGCGAGGGACGATAGCCCCATGGAACTGACAGCGGTGCCCATCGAGAATCCCGATGAGCTCAATGTCATCATCGGGCAATCCCACTTCATCAAGACCGTCGAGGACCTGCACGAGGCCCTCGTCGGCACCGGCCCGCAACTCCGCTTCGGGCTGGCCTTCTGCGAAGCCTCCGGCCCTCGCCTGATCCGCTGGTCGGGAAACGACGACAGCCTGGTCGACCTCGCTACGAAGAACGCGACAGCCGTCGCCGCGGGCCACTCGTTCATCGTCTTCCTCCGCGACGGCTACCCCGTCAACGTTCTCAACGCGATCCGCCACGTCCCCGAGCTCTGCACCATTTTCTGCGCCACCGCCAACCCCGTCGAAGTCCTCATTGCCGAGACTTCGCTCGGGCGCGGCATCGTCGGCGTGGTCGACGGTGCGCCACCCCTCGGGATCGAAACCGAGACCGACCGGGCCGACCGGCACCAACTGCTGCGTGCCATCGGCTACAAGCTCTGAGCTTGGTAACGGGCGGTTGCCGCAGGTCACCGGCGCTATGACGGGGTGCGATCGTTGCCCCGGTGAACTCCATGTGGCTGTTTGCTCACGATATGGTCACGGTGTGACCGGGCTTCGAGCCCTGAGATCACGGGAACGTGACGATCGTGATGAATCAGACATTGCATAGCTTGTAGGTATTGCTGATCGGTTGCTGTTCGGCTTAGCGTCGAGTTCCGTCCGGCACTGTAGGGCGGGTCACACCGGGTCGGGGAATCCGGTCAGCAAGGGAAACGCCCATGAATCTTCATCAACTCTCGACAATCAGAGCCGGCCGACCGCTGATCGGTGTACGGGATTCGGCTCATCCGGCAGCGCGAGTGCTGGTCGTCGAACAACATGCCGCGACCGCCGAGATGGAACAGTTGGTCTTGGCCGCGGCCGGTTACGACGCCCTGCATGTCTCGACGGCCACCCAGGCGCTCACCACCATCGGCAGCTGGAAACCCGATCTGGTGCTGATGGATCTGATACTGCCGGACCTCTCCGGACCCGAGTTCTGCCTGCGTCTGCGGGCGACCTCGTCGGTGCCGATCCTGATCGTGTCCACCGAAACCGATCCCGACCTCGTGGGCCTCGCGATCGACGCGGGCGCGTCAGGGTATCTGCCTAAACCCTTCCGGACCGTCGAACTGCTCGATCGAATCCATACCGGTCTCGGCTTCTGATCCGGGTGCGCGACCGGTAGTAGGCCGCTTCGCTGATCTGCAGGACTCGATACCCGGCGATCAACAGCAGCGCCACCGGCATCGACGGCGTGGAGACGGTGCTCATGGGCGGACCTCCTGGATTGCGGCTTCGGCTCGGGCCTCGAGGATCGCGAGCAGGACTCGATGGCACACGGACGCGCCCGACAGGTGTCCGGGGAGCGTCAGCACGGTGCAGGCTCTGGCCCGCCGGCATTCCTGGACCAGGTCGACGAACACCGGGGGCAGTGTCGTGCCCTCCGCTCCCCGCTCGTGGAATACCGTGCCGAGCGCGTACCCGAGTGATTTGGCGGCTGCTCGCAGTAGCTTGTCGCAGCCACGCGGGTCGCGGTTGCTCAACAGATCGTCGCGCACGTATCCGTACGCGAGCGGCATCAAAGCGGTCATCGAAACATCCGGTTCCCACGATCGGCGACTTCGAAGACCGGAAATCCGTCCCGACGGGGACTCGGCTGGAAGCGCACCCGCACCGGCCCGATGCCGATCAGCGGCACCTCACCTTCGAGGCAGGTGTAGACCCAGGGCCCCTCGTCGAGTTCGACGATGGCGATGATCAACGGCGTCGACAAGCCATGCGGATCACCCGCGCGGTGCACCCGCCGCGACGACACGATCGAACCGGCGCCGGACGAGGGCACCCACTCGAGATCGTCGGACGCGCAGGCCGAACAGGCGGCGATCAACGGCCCGAACAACTTGTCGCAGGCGGCGCATCGCCGGATTGCGAACATGTCGTCGGCACACTGTGCGCTGTCGTCGCTGACATCCGCTGCGAGCGTGGCAGTCGATAGGGACATGGAACCGAACCTCCGTGGACCGGTGCTGGTGGATTTCTCGGTTTTCAGCATCGTCTGCACGGACTACTTACACGACGGTGGAATGGCCACTGGGCATACCTATTTTTGCTCCGGAACGCGGAGGCACGCGATCAGCGTCCGGGCTGGGCCGCATCCACGATCCACGCCGCGATCTGGGCGCGAGAGTTGAACCCGAGCTTGGCCAGGATGTGTTCGACGTGCGCGTCCACCGTGCGCAGGGCGATCACCAGCTGGGTCGCGATCTGCTTGTTGGTGAGCCCTTCGGCGACGAGGTCGGCCACTTGGCGTTCCCGTTTGGTCAACGTCGCCGCGCCGTCGCGGGGTGCGTCGCCCGGCTGTTCTTCGTCGAGGGCGTAGGCGACCGCGGCGTTGACGCGCATCTCCCGCCCGCGTCGCCATGCCGCGTCGAAGCGTGCGGCGCCGAGCGCGCCCCGCACCACCCGCTCGCAGTCGAGGTGGGCTTCGACCATCTGGGGGAAGTAGATGGCCACGCCGGGGGCGGTCCGCATCATGTTCGCCGCCGCGCCCATCAGCACGGCGGCTCGCTGGCCGTCGGTGCCGGCCGCGACCCAGGCCAGCACTTCGAGGTCGAGCGCCGCGACGAGCAGGCTGCGTGCGCGCCGGTTGAGCCGCAGCGATTCCCGCAGCAGTTCCTGTGCCCGGGAGCTCTCACCCTGCCCGTATGCCGCGATCGCGGTCATCCCCAGCGCAGTGGACCGGAACAGCGATTCGCCGCACTCCTCGGTGATGGACAGGATCCGCTGATGGCATTCGGCGGCCCGTCCGGCGTCGCCCTGCTGCGCGTATGCCACGCCGAGCAGCAGCAGCGCGGAGACGTGCAGACATGAGCGCGGTTCGGAGCTCAGTACCTCGATGGCTCGATTGATACACGACACCGCGTGTGGGGGTTCGTCACGATAGAGGGCCAGATCTCCCTCCGCGTAGGCGATCAAGGCTTGATTCATGGGGGTGGGTTCGCGCTCGGCGAGCACCCGCCCCTGCGCGAGCAGGTCGGCTGCCGTCTCGAGGTCCCACTGCCGCGTGGCCATGAAGACGCTGGCGTGCAGTGCCCGGACCCGGTCGGTTGTCGAATGTGCGCACGGATGGGCCAGGGCGCGGTGGAGCCAGCGTCGGCCTTCACCGAACAAGCCGCGGAAGCTCCAGAAGGTGAGGGAGGCGGCGCTGATGCGCAGTGCCGCTTCGGCCGACTGCTCGGTCGGGTCGGACAGGCCGAATTCGAGCGCCGCACGGACATTGCCCTGCTCGCGGTCGAGCCGGGCCATCCAGTCGCATTGCCGGTCGCTGATCCAGTCCGCCTCGGCGTCGAGTACCAGCCGCCGGTACCAGTCCCGGTGCCGGCACCGCAGCTCCTGGTCCGCACCGGCCTCCCGCAGCTTGTCCTGCCCGTACTCCCGGACGGTGTCGAGCATCCGGAAGCGGACCGCGCCGTTGGGTTCCTCTCTGATCACCACCGATTTGTCGACGAGCCAGGACAGCACGTCGAGCAGCTCTGCCGCCTCGGCGTCGGCGCCGCACACCGCCTCGACGGCTTCGAGTTCGAAACCACCGGTGAACACCGACAACCGGGCCCACAGCCGCTGCTCGGCCGGGGTGCACAGCTCATAGCTCCAGTCGATACACCACCGCAGGGCCTGCTGCCGGGTCGGCGCGGTGCGGTGGCCCCGGGTGAGCAGGGCGAACCGGTCGGTGAGCCGCTGCAGAATCTGATCCGGCGACATCGTGCGCATCCGAGCCGCCGCGAGTTCGATCGCCAGGGGCAGACCGTCCAACCGGGCGCAGATCCCGGCCACCGCGGCCTTGTTCTCCTCGGTCAACTCGAAGCCGGGCACGACCGCGCCGGCGCGGTCAGCGAACAACGTCACCGCATCGTATTTGCGCAGCTGTCGCAGCGTCGGCTCGCGGCCGGCGGCGGGAACGCTCAGCGGCGGTAGCCGCTGCACCACTTCACCGCCGATATCGAGCGGTTCGCGGCTGGTGACCAGCATCCGCAATCCCGGGCACGCCGACAACAACCGCTCGGCCAGCCTGGCCATCGGCTCGGCGACCTGTTCGCAGTTGTCGACGACGAGCAGGGCTTCCCTGGATCGCAGATACTCGATCAGCGTGTCGTGCACCGGCCGAGCCGAATCCGCCCGCACTCCCAGCGTGGCCGCGACGATCGGAGCCACCAGTGAGGGGTCCCGCACGTCGGCCAGGTCGATCGCCCACACCCCGTCGGCGAAATCGCGTTGAGCCGCCGAGGCCGCCCGCAGCGCCAGCCGGGTCTTGCCCACGCCGCCCATCCCGGCCAGTGTCACCAGCCTCGATACGGTCAGCTGGTGCTTGAGCGCGGTCAGCTCGGCGCGCCTGTTGATGAAGCTGGTCATCTCGGGCAGCAGATTTCGGGCGTGCCCTGAGGCTCGCGACGAGGCCGGCGGACGGTTCTGCGGCAGGTGGTCGAAGACGGCGACGGGATCGCTGTGGGCTGCCATTACGCCACCCGGGTGGCGGCCGCGTTGCGGTAGCTGCCGGATGGTCGCGCCGAGTTCCACTGCGGAAGGCCGTTGCTCGGGATCGGGGTGCATCGCCGCGTCGATGACGGCGCACACGTCGGCGGGAAAGCCGCGATCGCGCAGGTCCGGCGCCTGCCCTCGGCCGACGTGCGCGAACTCGGCGGCACCTCGCTCGCTGCTGCGCGACTCGGAGTCGGCATGCTCGGTCAACGCGTAGAACAAGGTGGCGCCGAGCCCGTAGACATCGGCGGCGGGAGTGGGAGCGTGGCCCTCGAGGACTTCCGGCGCGGTGAAAACCGGTGACGCCATCAGGGTGTCGGCAGCCGTTTCGAAACCGCCGCGGATGTGCGCGATTCCGAAGTCGGTCAGGGCGGGTACGCCGTATTCCGGGAAGAGAACATTGCCCGGCTTCACATCGCCGTGCACGATGCCCAGCTGATGCGCGCTCTCGAGCGCCCGGGCGATCCCGGCCCCGACCTTCAGCACCTCATCGACAGGAAGCGGACCCCGCTGCCGGATCCGCGCATCCAGCGAGTCCACGGGGTAATCCGGTACGGCCAGATACGGCCGCCCGCCGCCGGTGACTCCGGCGGCCAGCACGGTGACGAGATTGGGATGCCCGGTCAGCCGGCCCATGGCCTGCTGCTCCCACACGAACCGCGCCCGGCTCTCCTCGTCCAGGTCTCCGGTCAGCACCTTGACCGAGACGGTGCGATTCAACCCTGCTTGCCGACACCGGTAGATCACACCGAAGCCGCCGCGACCGATCTCTTCGGCGTTCTCGAAACCGAGCTCACGCAACTCATCCGCTACCGTCAGGTCCAGGTCACGGGGGGTACGGCTTGCAGCGTCGTCGATCATCGGCCGCGCGCAATCCTCACGGTATGGCTGCGAATACCGAACATGACCGACTCACTTTCGACGGTGTCCAGCCTATCTCCCGTTGCGAGCAGACAGACAGCTATTCGACCGGATGGGCCGACCTCGACCGCCGAGCGATCACCGCTGCATCGGCGAGCGGTGCGCGTTGTTGGCGACCGCCCAGCGCAGCGCGGCCCGGCGCATGGAGGACTCGTCGGCGTACCCCAGTAGCTGCGCCTGTTTGGCCCGGCTCAGCGGACCGGTCGACTGCGCCGCGCCGAGACGAGCCGAGCGCGCTCTGTCCAGCTCGCGCCGCCACGTCGTGCCGGCCTCCGCGAGCCTGCGCTGCAGGGTGCGCGGGCTGGTGGTGAGTCGCCGCGCGACCCGTTCCAAGGACGCCTCTCCCTCGTCGAGGGCGGCGGCCGCTGCCACCGCGACCCGTTCGGGCCACGCGGATGTCAGGGGCGGGGGCGGGGGGAGCGCGTCCGCCAGGGGTTGCAGCACCGCGGCGAGGACCGGGTCGGCGGTGGTGAGCGGCAGGGCCAGGTCGGATACGCGGAAGGTCATCGCATCGGTGTCGGCGCCGAATTCGATTGTGGCGTCGCCGAATACCTCCCGGTAGGCGTCTAGGCGGCGAGGTGCGTTGCGGCGCACGGTGACTCGGACCGGGTCCAAGGGGGCGTCGACGACGCGGCGAGCTCGGGTCAGCACGGCGGCCAAACCCCACAGTTGGGTGTGGTCACGGGTGGCGTCGGCGCCGTCGACCATATCCAGCCGCAGTGTCGGTCCGGCGTCGTCGTCGACGAGGTTGAAATTGTGGTTGGTGGTGACCGCGCTGACATACGGGCCGCAGGTCGCCAGTCCCTCGCCCAGGGTCGGTGCGCTGGTGAACAGATAGTCGTACAGCCCGGTCGCTTTGAGTGTGTACCGGCTCGCGACCCGCAACGCCACGTCAGGATCGTCGAGCATCCGCGCGCCGGTCTCCCACAGGCGCCAGAAGGTCTCGCTGGGAACGTGCACGCCATTGCCGGTCAATGTCCATTCCGGCACACCGGATTCCAGGATCAGGCGTGAGCGGTCCAATCCCATGGAGTTCAGTTGGGAGAGCACGAACCGGTGCAGCAGAGTCAGATCAGTGCGCAATGCCCCTCCTACGCATCGTCGTCCCCCGGTCGATGGGTGGATCGTAAACGTCGATGCGATCCAGAACCTGCACCGGGTGGCGCCCGCGATCCGGGTGTGGTGAGGTCCGCGTCGACGGGCGACCACACCGACTATCGGTGGAGACCGTGGCTGCGTTAGGGCGGTATTCGGGGTTGTGCGGCAGTCGGGATCAACGCTGCGGCGGCAACCAGCCCGCGTCGATCAACTGCTGTGCCAGGTCGTCTGCTTGGCGAATGCCCGCCTGGAATGCTCGCGGCCAACTCCCGAGTGCGTCGGTCGCGGCTGCGTTGAACACCTCGATCGCGGCTGCGTCGGGGCGGAACCGCACGACGGTGTCAGGCGTTGTCGTCGCTAGTTCGGCCCGATTCTGCTCGGGCGGGAACATGTGCGCCAACGGTTCGACGACCAGCAGCACGTCCGAGTCGGCGACGAGGTCGGCATTGGTGGGCGACCACACCCCGCCATCGATGTAGTAGCGGTCTTCGACGACGACGGGCGGGCGGAGTCCCGGAAACGAATGGCTCGCGGCGACAGCGGTAGCCAGCGGTACGCCGCTGCCCTTGTCCCACACCTGACGTTCACCACTGGCCGCGTCGACGACGGCGACCCGCAGCCGGTGATCCGGCCAGTCGTTGCCACCGACCAGCCACTCGATCGGTTCGATATGCGCCGGTTTCGCAGGCTCCTCGGCCATCGCCATGCGCCCCACCCGGCGCCGCGCCTCACCGCGCTCCAACGTCCGGTCGAACAACACGGAGAAAACGGCTGCCACCAACTCGCGCTTCACCACCGGCGGCGGTTCCGTACTGCCGGGCGGACGTGGATCGTCGGCGAACGAATCCAGGTCCCGCCCCGCTACCAGCGCGGCCCCGACAACCGCGCCCGCGGACGTCCCGACTATCGAGTCGGCCGCACCCAAATCAATTCCCCGGCGGCGCAATTCAGCGGCCAATCCCGCTTCCCATGCGGCCCCGACGACGCCACCCGCACCCAGCACAACCGAACGCCGAACGGCCTCAACGGATGTCCGATCGACAATGTCACTCCCCATCCCGTGATCCTAACGATCCTCGGCCCAGCGCGGCGAGCATCAGTAATTGCGCAGGCGGCGACTGACTTCCGGGTGTTGGGTCGCCCGTGCGACTTCGTTCATCGAATATGGCGCAGCACAACATATTCCACGCGACCACCCATCAGATGTCAGTGCGGCGTCGCCCACGTTTGCCGCCCAGCGAGAACCTCACGTACCGCCTGACGACAACCCCCTCGGATTCCTTCGACAGCAGGTCGCCGATGGAGGCGTCCCCGTCTCCGGTAAACGGAACGACGCCGGAGGCAGTGCCGACGGTGACCTTGATATCGCGACTGAGCGCCCAATGGACAACGGTCATCACGATTGCCGCCAACAACACACTCCAGAACCCGTGGATGCGCGCACCGTATTCGGAACTTTCAGTGACCCATGCCGCCAGCCAGAGCATGAGCCCGTAGAAGATCAGGGGTGCCACGCCCCCGAGCCTGACAATGCCGGTGACCAGCCCGAAAATCGCCGAAATCAGCAGCGCCGCAATCATCTTGCCGCCGAATCCCTGCGAGGCGGGGCTGATGATTTCGATATTCACCATCAGCGCCGCGAGTGTGAGCCCCAAGGTATTGATGAGAATCTGGATTATGAAGCGTAGGAACATGATCCACGGTAGCTTCGAGCGGCCATCATGCATCGGGAATTCGCAATTCGGGCCCGATGAAACGCCGGCACTGTCGGTTTGTCATCTCGCGCAGAGCGGTTCGATCCGGTCGAGTCCGCCGGTGACCGGAGTTGTCAGGTACCAGCAGGTGTTTTCGTCCGCCGCGGTGATCGCGGCGGTGACATCGTGCCACTGGGTGTCGTCGAGCGTGGTGGTGCGGGACAGGACGAATCCCGACAGGCGGTTCGGGTCGGTGACCAGAGCCCATGTGTAGTCGTCACCGAGTGCTGTGACGATGTAGTTCGGTGGACCGTAGCGCGCGTCCTGGGTTGGCACGCCGGGGAAGCTGACATGTAGCTGCGCGTTCGTCGCCGGATCGGTAACCGTGGCCGTGCCGCGAATCTCGTTCACGCTGCCCTGCCACGTCGTGCACGAGTTGTGCACCGACACATCCCCGAGTTCGTCCAGCACATAGTCCGCGCGCGTGTCCCTGGCGCAGACGAGGTTGAAATACTGTGGTACCGCGGCCAATTGGTACCAGGTGCCGAGATACCGGCCCAGGTCGAGTGCGGCGACCGGCGCCGGCGGGTCGGCGTGCGCAGGCCCCGGGCCGCCGGCGCCGATCCCGGCGACCGCGATCGCGAAGGCCGCGGCAACCACGATCGTCGGTGAAAGTCGGCGCGGTCGGTTCGGATTCGGATTCATGATGGGTGTCCTTCCTGGCGATACTGTGCTGTGCCGATCCGGGACGCATGCACCCTCGTTTGCATCGATAGCGAATCGAATTGTGTCCATCGTCGTCCAGCGGAATCGGGAGGCGTAGAGCGACGGGCGCGCGCATCCCTCTGCGGTCGCCGAATCCATGTCCACTGGTGCATCGATTATGCATCGATTAAATGATAACGTCGAAGTCGCGAACGGGACAGCCGCTCTTTGTGCTTGTTCGTCGACGGAGGAGGTGATCACGTGCGATGTGTGGTGTTCGGTGCCACCGGTTACATCGGTGGCAGGCTGGTGCCGGAGTTGCTGGCAGCCGGTCATTCGGTCGCGGTGCTGGCCAGGGACCCGGGCAAACTCGACGACGTGCCATGGCGCGACAGCGTCGAAGTGCTGCGGGGGGACGTCACGTGCGCAGCGGACGTGCGGGCCGCGCTGGCGGGCCGAGAGGTGCTCTACTACCTCGTCCATTCGCTGACCCGCGCCGATTTCACGCGAATCGATCGCGACGCCGCCGAAGTGGTCGCCGCCGAAGCCGGCCGTGCGGGACTGGCGCGGATCGTCTACCTGGGCGGCATCACCCCCTCCGGGCAGACGCTCTCTCGACACCTGGCCTCGCGTGCCGAGGTCGGTGAGATCCTGTTGCGCTCGGCGACCCCGACCGTGGTGCTGCGCGCGGCGGTCATCATCGGTTCGGGCTCGGCGAGTTTCGAGATGCTGCGCTATCTGACCGAACGGCTGCCGGTCATGGTTACACCGCGGTGGGTGCGTAACCGCATCCAGCCCATCGCGGTCCGCGATGTCGTCCACTACTTGACCGGTGCCGCCGGACTACCCGACAGCGTCAATGCGGCCTTCGACATCGGCGGGCCCGAGGTACTTACCTATCGGGGCATGATGCGCGGGTACGCCGAGGTGGCCGAGCTGCCGCACCGCCTGATCGTGCCGGTTCCCGTGCTCACGCCGTGGTTGTCGGCCCAGTGGGTGAACCTGGTGACCCCGGTGCCCCGGGCGATCGCGGTTCCGCTGATGGAGTCGCTGGTCAACGATGTGGTGTGTGCTGACCGTCGGGTAGCCGACCACATTCCCGACCCGCCGGGCGGGCTCACACCGTATCGGCGCGCGGTGGGCTTGGCCCTGCAGCGTGTCCGGGCATTGGACGTCCCGACCCGATGGTCGGATGCCAGTCCGTCCGACGCCCCGTCCGATCCGCTGCCCACCGATCCGGAATGGTCCGGCGGTTCGGCGTATTCCGATGTGCGGGAACGGAATACCGGCGCCGATCCCGCGATCCTCTGGTCGGTGCTGGAGTCGATCGGCGGCACGAACGGCTGGTATTCGTTCCCGTTGGCCTGGGCGCTGCGCGGATGGCTCGATCGTCTGCTCGGCGGCGCCGGCCTGCACCGGGGACGCCGACACCCGAACCGACTGCGCGAAGGTGAAGCCCTGGACTGGTGGCGGGTCGAACGACTCGAACGCGGCCACCGCATCCTGTTGCGTGCGGAAATGCGGGTTCCCGGGCGAGCGTGGCTGGAACTGACGGTCACCCCGCTCACGGACGGCGGAGCACGCTACCGCCAGCGTGCCCTGTTCGACCCGCACGGCCTGGCCGGGCACCTCTATTGGCACGCCATCGCCCCGTTTCACGCCGCCATCTTCGGAGGCATGGTCCGCAACATCACCACCGCTGCCGAGCGAACTGCAACCACGCCGGGTAGCCTGATCGGACATTCGAAATAGCGATTGTTGCTTTCGAATATTCGAAAGGATTTCGGTGTGGTCGCTGCTGCTGTCACAGGGTCTCCGCCCACGGGGCGAGTGGTTCGGATGGTGTCCTTTCTGGCCGCCCACCCCGATCGATCGTTCTCGCTGAGCGAGCTGGCGCGCGCCGCCGAGATCACCACGGCCACCTGCCACGCCATCCTGGTCAGCCTGGTCGAGGCCGGGTGGGTCACCAGGACCGACCTGACCTACAGGCTGGGACTGGCGATGCTGGCGATCGGGCGGGCCGCCGCGGCGGGGTATTCGATGGCCCGGGCGGCCGCCTCGGAGCTGGCCGGCCTTGCCGCCGCTACGGGATTCACTGCCGGGGTGTCGGTCCTCGACGGGGAGTCGGTCGTGTTGGTCGACGCCGTGGGGGCCGGTGCCGCGGAGTTGATCGGTGGCCGTGTTCCGTACGTGCCGCCGATCGGGATCGTCTTCGCCGCGTTCGACCCTGCCGGGTGCGACGACTGGCTGAATCGTCTGCCCGGCACAGGTGACGGGCGAATCGGTGATCGGGACGAGCTGCGGAGGGCGCTGGATCTGATCTCGCGGCGCGGGTACGTGATCGAACGGTTCACGCCCGCCGCCACCAAACTGCGCGATGTGCTCGCCGATATCGCCGGCTCACCGTCGAGCGCCGACGGCCCGCTGCAGGACGCGGTGCTGTCGCTGCTTGCCCGGCTTGGGCCCGCGGCGCATTTTCCCGTCGCGCCCGAGGGCGACGAGACCACCGAGGTGACCGTGCTGGGTGTGCCTGTCCGCGGCGTCGACGGTCATGTCGACGCGCACCTGTGGCTGCATCCGGGCCGGGAGATGTCGGGTGCGCAGATCGCGGCGGCGGTGGACCTGCTGTCGAGTGCGGCCGCGCGGACCGCCGTGTCGAGTTCGATCGAAAAGGGAAGAGCGTCTTGAGAATAGGGATACTGGGTGCCGCGACGATCGCACCCACCGCATTGATCGGTCCCGCCGCGGCGGTCCCGGAGGTCGAGGTCACCGCGATCGCGGCACGGGACCGCACCCGCGCCGAGGCCTTCGCCCGCAAGCATGGGATCGCGCAGGTCCACGACTCGTACGCGGATCTGCTGACGGCGGTGGACGCCGTCTACATCCCCCTGCCGAATTCGCTGCACGCCCGGTGGACGCTGCAGGCGCTCGCCGCCGGACGACATGTCTTGTGCGAGAAGCCACTCACCGCCAATGCCGCCGAAGCCGTGCAGGTCGCCGACGAGGCGCGGCGAACCGGGCTCACCGTCATGGAGGCGTTCCATTACCGGTATCACCCGCTGGCCGAGCGCATGCGGGAGATCGCCGCGACCGAGCTGGGCGAGATCCGGCGGGTGGAAAGCTCGATGTGCTTTCCGCTGCCCAAGTTCGGCGACATCCGCTACCGGCTCGATCTGGCGGGCGGCGCGACCATGGACGCGGGCTGCTACGCCATCCACAGCATGCGACTGTTCGATCCGGGCCGTCCGGTGGTGACCGGAGCCCGCGCCTTGCTGCGCAGTCCCGGCGTGGATCGCGCGATGACCGCCGACTTCCGGTTTCCCTCCGGCGCGGAAGGCCGCATCACCGCGTCGATGTGGTCGCGTTCGCTGCTGCGGATCGGCCTGCGGGTCGAAGGTGAACGCGGAACCATGAAGGTCTTCAACCATGTACTCCCGCAGGCCTTTCACCGGCTGACCGTGACCGTCGACGGTGTCACCCGCCGCGAACGGATCCCCGGTGAAGCCACCTATGTCCGCCAGCTGCGCGCCTTCGCGAGCGCGGTAGCCGGTGCCGACACCAACCTCACCCCGCCCTCGGATTCGGTGATCAATATGGAACTGATCGACGAGGTCTACCGTGCCGCCGGACTCGAACCCCGCGGCTCCGTCTCCTGACCGAAGAACTCGCGAAGCGCCGCGGCCACCGCCGCGGTGTCCTCGGGGTGATGCCGCTGCCCGGCCAAGGTGATGGTCCGGGTATCGGGAAGCGTGGCGCCGAGCAGCTCGGTGCTTTTCGTACCGTACGGGTCGGTGATCTCGCCGGTGAGCAGCAACGTGGGGATGTCGATGCCCGACCAGGCCGTGAGGTCGGGATCCATGGCGGTGAGGCATTCGAGGTCCGCGACCAGGCCGGTCGCCCGGAAGGCGAGCGCGTCACCGAGCGAACGCAGCACCGAGCGCGGAGGCTTGGGTTCGACGATGGCGGAGAAGAATTCGACGATCGCGTCCGCGGGCCGGCCCTCGGCCATCTGCTGCCGGATCGTCTCCAGCGTCGGCCGCAACGGGGGACCGGCGTACACGACCGGCGGCTCGTACAACGCGAGCCGCCGCACCATCGACGCATCCCGCTGCACGGCATGCAGCGCGACCAGACCACCCGCGGAATGGCCGAAAACGAACGCGGGCTCACCGACCGCGGCCAGCACCGCCGCGAGATCGTCGGCCTGCGAGGCGAATTCGGCCGGCCCCGGCCCGCTTCCGCTCGGCGGGTAACCCCGCCGTTCGACCACGACGACCCGATACTCCGACGCCAGCCGCTCGGCCAGATCCAGATACGTATGGAGGGTGACCAGCGCGCCGTGCACGATCATCAGCGGCGGCCCGTCCCCTCGCGTGTGAAACACGATGGGTGTCCCGTCCGCCGACTCGACCTGCTCCGTGGATTGCGCCATTCCGCGATCCTGACAGCCTGGTCTTAAGCCGCTCTTGTTCGAAAGCTGCGGTGGGCGCTCGATAGTCGCGTGTGGTTCGCGACCCCGGCCCACCATGACCACCGCGCGCCGTTGCACGGAGACCTGATCCGGTTGGCCGGGATCGCGGAACTGTCCGGCCCTCAGGAGGGGGCCGGGCATCCCGCCGCTGCGGGACGGCGTTGTCCAGGCACAGCTAATGGCGGGCACAGTCGCGTGGAGGGTGCGCGCGACGCGCCCGAAGGGCGGCGGAGAGCGCGGAACATGTAGTGCATCAGCATATTTGCCGGGTACCGACTTATATCGGTAAAATGTCCGATCCGACACGGCCTTCTGTTTAAACTCACTACGTCGCAATTGCTCGACGTAGAGCAGTTTTTCCTCCAGGAGGTGCGCAATGCGGGAATCCAGTTGCCGAAGCCGATCGAGATTACTGTTGATTACTGGCATTTTGCCGGTCGCCGTCGTCTTCGGAACCGGAATCGCCTCGGCAGCTCCGGGCGACAACGCGCCGCCGCCGGCCGCGCTACCGGCGCCACCGGACTGGCTATCGACGGGCCAATTCCCGGGCCAGGACGTGGTCGCCACCGCGACCCAGGCCTTGGCCGACCGGGTGGACGAGCCGCTGTTCGATCCGAATCTGGTCCAGAATTTCTGTGTGGGCATCCCGGCTGATCCCCAGCGGTGCAGTACCACCGTCGTCGACGCGGGCGTCGGGGCTGCTATCGGCGCCGGCATCGGTGCGGGCGTGTCCGCCCCGGTAGCGATAGCGGCCGGAGTGGTCGGCGCTGCCGTCGGGCTCGTCGCCGGGATCCCGTTCCTGCCGACCGGTCTGGTGGTCGGCCCGCTGCTGGGCGCGGCGGTCGGTGTCGCCATCATCGCGGGACCCGCGGCCCTGCTCGGTGGGGCGCTGGGGGCGTCGGTGGGGGCCATCGTCGGCCTCACCTCACCGCTGCCGGCGGCGGAGGTCGATGCACCGGGCGAGCCCGCCCTGTCGCCCTAGTGGACATGATCATCGCTCCAAGCGTGTGTTGAGAATCCGGGCGATCTGGGCAACCGCGTCCGGCTCGGTCATCGCGAGGTGGGCAGCATCGATATCGAAGGCCGCAATCCGGCCGCCGACCAGATGCGCCCACCCCTCGTGGCCTTCGGCGTCGGATCGCCGGTCCCGGGTCGCCGTGAAATACAGCATGTCGCTGTCCACGACGGTGGGCTCCCAGGCGCCGGCCGCGCGGACCGCCAGGTTGTAGGCGTCGGTCAGCCGTTCGATCCGGGCGGCGTCGATGCCCAGGCTCGCTCCGAGGTGGCGTTCGATCAGGTCGGCGGCCTCCGCGGCGGTCGCGTCGGGGCTGACGAAATCGACGCCCATCACCGGACCCAGATTGCTGATCAGTTCACCGGCGGTGACGCTGCGCAGGGTCGAGGGGTCCACCCCACTCGTCTCGGCATCCAGCAGCGCCAGCAGCGCGACCTCTTCACCGGCGGCCCGCATCTCCCCGGCGATCGCGTGGGCGAGCATGCCACCCAGCGACCAGCCGAGCAGATGGTACGGGCCGTGCGGCTGCACCGTGCGAATCTCGGCGAAGTAGCGCTTCGCCAGGTCTTCGATCGAGGTCGGCCCGGGGTCCTCGCCGCCGATCTGCGGCGCTTGCAGGCCGTAGATCGGCCGATCGGCGGTGAGGTACCGGTCGAAGCTGTGGTAGCACCACGCCAGGCCCACGGCCGGGTGGATGCAGAACAGCGGCGGTTGTTCGCCTCCGGTGCGGATGGGCAGCAGCACGTCGAACCCGAGGCCGGTCTGCTCGACCGTGGAGTGGGATTGCATGCCGGATTCGATCCGCTTGGCCAGATCGGCCGGGCAGGGATCGGACAGCATCCACCGGATCGGCACCTCGTAGTCGATCTCCTTGCGCAGTTCGCTCACCACCTGCACCGACTTCAACGAGTTGCCGCCCAGGGCATAGAAGTCGTCGTCGGCGCCGACCCGCTCCACGCCCAGGACCGCGCCGAAGGCGCGCGCGATCTCCTCTTCCAGCCACGAGGAGGGTTCCCGGAACTCGCCGACCGCGAGCATCGGCTCCGGGAGCCGCGCGCGGTCCAGCTTGCCCGACACGGTGAGCGGCACCTCGTCGAGCGCCATCACGGTGGTTGGCACCATGTAGTCGGCCAGTGCGTTGGCCGCGTGTTCGAGCAAGGCCGCGGTGTCGATGGTGGCGCCCGCGGCGGGCAGCACGTAGCCGACGAGATGTTCGGCCGCCCCGGTGGAGTGCACCAGCGCGATCGCCCGGGCGACGCTCGGGTGCTCGGCGAGCACCGCCTCGATCTCCCCGAGTTCGATGCGCAGACCGCGCAGTTTCACCTGGAAGTCGGTGCGGCCCAGGTATTCCACCTCACCGGCCTGGTTCCAGCGCACCAGGTCGCCGGTGCGGTACAGACGCCCGCCGGTGCCGAACGGGTCGGGTACGAACCGTTCGGAGGTCAGGCCCGGACGCGACCGGTAGCCGCGGGCGAGCTGATCGCCGGCCAGGTACAGCTCACCGGAGACTCCGGGCGGCACCGGCTGCAACCGGTCGTCGAGGATGTAGGCGCGAGTGTTCCAGGCGGGTGCGCCGATCGGCATGTTGCCGCTGTCGGTATCGGTCACGCGGTGGGAGGTCGCGCACACGGTGAATTCGGTGGGCCCGTACAGATTGTGCAGCTCGACCCCCGGCATGGTGCGCCGCGCTTCGGCGACCACATCGGGTCCGAACGCTTCACCACCGACCAGCAGCGTCCGCACCGACTCCAGCTGCCGCGCCGGGACCGCGTCGGCGAACACCGCCAGCATCGACGGCACCAGTGCGGTGATCGTGACCCGCTGGGCGGCAATGGTTTCGGCGAGATAGGGCAGATCGGTGTGCCCGTCGGCGCGGGCGATGACCATGCGTGCACCCATCGCCAGGGTCGCGAACAGTTCCCACACCGACATGTCGAAGGTGGCGGGGGACTTGTGCAGCACCACGTCGTCGGGCGTCCAGGCGTAGTGCGTGCCGAGCCAGCGCACCTGGTTCACCACCGAACCATGGGTTATCGCAACACCTTTGGGTCGACCCGTGGACCCGGAGGTGAACAGCACGTAGGCGAGATTGTGCGGTCGCAGCGGCGCGAGCCGATCGTCATCGGTGATCGGCGCGTCCGACAGTCCGGACAGTTCCAGCCCGTCGAGGGACGTCAACTCCAGCACGGGCGCGGCGGTCGAGAGCATGTACTCGATGCGGTCGGCCGGAAGATCCGGATCGACCGGCACGTACCCGCCGCCGGCGGTGTGCACCGCGTACATGGCGATCACCTGGTCCAGGGAACGCCGCATCCGCAGCGCCACCAGCGACTCCGGTCCGACGCCGCGCCCGATCAGCCAGCGCGCCAGCCGGTGGACGCGAGCGGCGAATTCGGCGTAGCTGAGCGTCTGTTCGCCGTAGGTCACCGCGGGCCGGTCCGGGTGCGCCCGCGCCGAGTCGGCGAAGAGCGAGGCGAGCGTCTCGCCGGCGGGGAGCTCGCGTGCGGTCGAATTCCACTGCGTCAGAACGGTGTCCCGTTCTTCGGCGCCGAGCAGATCCACCTCGTAGACCTGCCGCGTCGAGTCGGTGGCCAGTGCGTCGAGCAGGCGCAGCAGGCGAGCGGCGATCGTGCTCACCGTGGCCGCGTCGAACAGGTCGCTGGCATAGGTGACCGCGCCGCTGATGCCGGCCGGGTCGCCGGTGGCGTCATAGGATTCCGACACCGTGAGCAGCAGATCGAACAGTGCGGTGTCGGTCTCGGGCGTCTCGCCCGCCACCTCCAGACCGGGCAGCTCGAAGTCCGCCTTGCCGATGTTCTGGAAGGCCAGCATCACCTGGAACAGCGGATGGTGGGCGTGCGAGCGGGCCGGGTTGAGTTCCTGCACCAGTCGTTCGAACGGCACGTCGGCGTGCCCGAATGCGGCCAGGTCGGTCCCGCGCACATGCTCGAGTAGTTGGGTGAGCGTCATGGCGGGGGTCAACCGGGTCCGCAACACCAGGGTGTTGACGAACATGCCGACCAGATCGTCGAGTTCGGGTTCGCCGCGTCCCGCGTACGGGGTGCCGATCGCGATGTCGTCCATGTCGGCCAGCCGGGCCAGCGTGGCGGCCAGCGCGGCGTGGAACACCATGAACAGCGTGGTGTGGTGCTCGCGCGCCACCTGCTGCAGGGCCGCGTGCAGTTCGGCGTCGACGGTGAGTGGCACGGTCGCGCCCGCGTAAGTCTGCACGGGCGGTCGCGGCCGGTCGGTGGGGAGCTCCAGCAGTGCCGGGAGTTCCGCCAATTCGAGGGTCCAGTAGTCGATCTGGCCGCGCAGCACCGAGTCGGGATCGTCCTCGCGACCGAGCACCGCCCGCTCCCAGATCGCGTAGTCGGCGTACTGCACCGGCAGGTCGGGCAGGTTCGGTGTCTCCCCGGCCAGGTGCGCGGCGTAGCTGGTCATCATGTCCCGGGCCAGCGGGCCCAGCGACGAGCCGTCGCAGCAGATGTGGTGCGCCACCGCGGCCAGCACCCACTCGTGCTGCCCGAGTTCGAACAACCGGATCCGTAGCGGCGCGTCGACGGTCACGTCGAACGTCGTGGCGGTGAACGCCGAGAGCGCCTCGTCCAGTTCGGATTCCGTGACCGGGAGCGCGGTGATCGGCGGGATCGCCTGCGCCGCGGGCAGGACGACCTGTACCGGCTCGCCCTCGGCATAGGGGTAGATGGTCCGCAGGGCTTCGTGCCGCTCGAGCACATCGGCGACGGCCGCGCGCAGCGCGTCGAGATCGAGTTGCCCGGACATGCGCAGCACGATCGGGATGCTGTAGGCGGCCGAGCCGGGCTCGAGCCGGTTGAGGAACCACATCCGCTGCTGGGCGTACGACAGCGGAATCCGTTGCGGCCGTACCTGTGCCGTCAATGCCACGCGGCCGGTGTGGGCCTCGGATTCGGCGCGCGCGGCCAGCCGCGCGACCGTCGGAGCCTCGAAGATCATCGATACCGGGACGGTCTCGTCGAGCGCGGCGCCGATCCGGGCGGCGACGCGGGTCGCCACCAGGCTGTTGCCACCGAGGTCGAAGAAGTCGTCGTCGGCGCCGATCGGCGTCTCGACGCCGAGCACGTCGGCGAAGACGGCGGCCACGATCTCCTCCGCCTGCGATGCCGGGGCCCGGAATCGCTTGGCCTGCACGACGGGTGCGGGCAACGCCCCGCGGTCGAGCTTGCCGTTGGGGGAGAGCGGGATGGCGTCGAGGATCATCACCGCGGCGGGCACCAGATACGACGGCAGCGCCTCGGCCAATGCCGCCCGCAGCTCCTCACCGGTGAGGTTCGCCCCGGTCTCGGGGACCGCATAGGACACCAACTGGGTCGGGCCGGTGTCGCTGCGCCACGGCGTGGTGATCGCGTAGGCCACGTCCGGCCGCGCGCTCAGCACCGCGTCGATCTCGCCCAGCTCGACCCGGAAGCCGCGGATCTTGACCTGGAAGTCGTTGCGTCCCAGGAACTCCAGGTCGCCGGCGCTGTTCCAGCGGACCACGTCACCGGTGCGGTACATGCGGTGCCCAGGTTTAGCGAACGGGTGGGCCACGAACCGGGCCGCGCTCGCGGCCGCCTTGTCCAGGTACCCGCGGGCCAGGGAAGGCCCCGCCAGATACAGCTCTCCGGCGACCCCGACCGGCACCGGCCGCAGCCGGGAGTCGAGGACCAGCGCGTGCACGCCGTGCAGCGGTGCGCCGATCGTCGGCCGGTCACCGGCATGCAGTTCCCCGGTGGCCGTGGTGACCATCGTGGCCTCGGTCGGCCCGTATAGTTCCCGGAACGTCCGGATGCCGGCGAGATCGGTTCCGGCCCAACGGTTCACCAGATCCGCCGAGACCGCGTCACCGCCGGACATCACGACTCGCACGTCGTCGAGTCCGGCCGGATCGACCGAGGCGAGCGCGGCGGGCGTCATGAAGGCGTGGGTGACCCGCTGCGTGCGCAGGAATTCGGCCATCTCGTCGCCGCCGTAGATCCCGGTCGGCGCCACGATCAGCGCGCCGGCCCGGCAGACCGCCATCAGGATCTCCAGCAGCGTGGCGTCGAACGAGGGCGACGCGAACTGCAGTACTCGCGACGACTTGTCGAGCCCGAAGTCCGAGCGGTACGACGAGACGAAGTCGGCGACGCCGGTGTGGGTGACCGCGACGCCCTTGGGGACGCCGGTGGATCCGGAGGTGAAGACCACGTAGGCCACGTTCGAGTCCCGCAGCGGCCGCAGTCGCTCGTCGTCGCCGACCGGGCCGTCGTCCGACCCGTCGATCGCCGTCGCCACGGCCGGATCGTCGACCACGATCCAGTCCACCGCGTCGGGCAGCTGCGCCGACACCGACGCCACCGTGACGCCCAGCGTCGCATGCGAATCCGACACCATCTGCGCGATCCGGCTCGCCGGATAGGCGGGGTCCACCGGCACGAAGGCCGCACCCGATTTCACGACCGCCCACCACGCGACGACGAACTCCATCGACCGGGCCGCCGCCACCAGCACCGGATTCTCCGGTCCGGCGCCACGGCCGATCAGGTACCTGGCCAGGCGGTTCGACCGCTCGTCCAGCTGTGCGTAGGACAGTGTTTCGCCGTCGGCGACCAGGGCGACGCCGTCACGGTTGTCGCGGACGGCGGAGGCGAACACCTCCGGCAGCAGTCCGGACGGTTCCGGCGCGGCCGCGGTGCGCGCACCGACACGGGAGGTGAGTTCCGCGCGCTCGCCGACGGCGAGCCAGTCGATATCGCCGACCAGGATGGTCGGATCGTCGGCGACGGCTTCGAGCACCCGCACCAGGCGCCGGACCATGGCCGCCACGGTCGACTCGTCGAACAGATCCCGCGCGAAGCTCATCATGCCCGAGATGCCCTGCGCGACACCGGCATCGGCGGCCGCTTCGGACAGCACGAGTTGCAGATCGAACTGGGTCGCCCCGGTGTCCACCTCGGCCCGGCCGATCCGGACGCCGGGCAGTGCCACCTCGACGGCCGACAGATTCTCGAAGGCCAGGGCCACCTGGAACAGTGGATGCCGTGCCGCGGACCGTTCCGGCTTCAGCTCCTCGACCACGCGCTCGAACGGTACGTCCGCGTGCTCGAAGGCCAGCAGATCCGTGTCGCGGGTGCGCATCAGCAATTCGGCGAACCGCTCGCCGGCGTCGACCCGGGTCCGCAAGGTCAGGGTATTGACGAACATTCCGACCAGTGCGTCCAGTCCGGGTTCGCTGCGCCCCGCGATCGGGGTGCCGATCACGACGTCGTCGGTGCCGCTGAGCCGTCCCAGCACCGTGGCCAGCGCGGCGTGCATCACCATGAACAGTGACGTGCCGCGCGACCGTGCCAGCGTGACGAGGCGCTGGTGCAGACCCGCATCGATCTCCACCGGCACCCGGCCGCCCGCCAGCGACGCGACCGCCGGACGGGGCCGATCCGTCGGCAGTTCCAGCCGGTCCGGTGCGCCGTCGAGGGTGGTGCGCCAGAACTCCAGCTGAGCCGACATCAGCGACGCCGGATCGTCGGCGGCCCCCAGCATCTGCCGCTGCCACCACGCGAAGTCCGCGTACTGCACGCCGAGCGGTTTCCAGTCGGGAGCGTGCCCGTCCAGTCGCGCGGCATAGGCCATCATCACGTCGTGGGCCAGCGGGCCCATGGACTGACCGTCGCCGGCGATGTGGTGGACCACCAGCACCAGCAGGAATTCCCCGGTGTCACTGCCGGGTTCGGGATCGAGTTCGAACAAGCCCACCCGCATCGGAACCGCCGCGGTCACATCGAATCCGCGGCGCACGAACTCGCCCACCACGGCCGCCACCGAATCGGCGGGCACCCGCACCGGCTCCACCGGCACCGCGGGCTCGACGAGCACCACCTGCTGGGGCTCACCGGAGATTTCCGGGTAGACCGTCCGCAGGACGTCGTGGCGCGCAACCACATCCGCGAGCGCCGCGCCCAGCGCGCCGGTGTCCAGACTTCCGGACAACCGCAGCATCACCGGAATGTTGTAGGCCGGTGAATCGGGTTCGAACCGGTTGAGGAACCACATCCGCTGCTGTGCCAGCGACAGCGGCACCGGATCGGGCCGCACTCCGGCCCGCAGCGGCAACCGCTCGCCGCCGGTGAGTGTCCCGGCCCGCGCGGCCAATGCGCCGACGGTGGGCGCCTCGAACACCGCCCGCACCGGTACGCGCACGTTGAGGGCCGCACCCAGGCGTCCCACCACCAGCGAGGCGCTCAGCGAATCGCCGCCGAGTGCGAAGAAGTCGTCGTCGGCGCCCACGCCGTCCACGTCGAGGACCTGCTCGAAGGCGCGCGCGACCAGCTGCTCCATTCCGGGTGCGGGCGCGCGGAACTCGCGGGCGACCGCGACCGGCTCGGGCAACCGCTCGCGATCGAGCTTCCCGTTCGCGGTCAGCGGTACCTCGTCCAGCACGATCACCGCCGACGGCACCATGATCCGAGGCAAGGTCTCGGCCAGCGCCGCCCGCAGTTGCGCTCCCGATACGCCGGACCCGGCCGCGGGCACCACATAGGACACCAGCTGCACCGGCCGCCCGGCATCGTGGCGCGGCACGGTGACCGCGTAGGCGACCTCCGCCAATGCGCCCAGCGCGGCGTCGATTTCGCCCAGTTCGATTCGGGTGCCGTGCAGCTTCACCTGGAAGTCGTTGCGCCCCAGGAACTCCAGGTCGCCGTCCGCGCTGCTGCGCACCACGTCACCGGTCCGGTACATGGGCCGGCCCGGTTCCCCGAACGGGCAGGCGACGAACCGCGCCGCGGTCAACGCGCTGCGGGCGACATAGCCGTCGGCCAAGCCGGCGCCGAACAGGTACAGCTCACCCGCGACACCGTGCGGCACCGGCCGCAACCAGGTATCGAGGACCACCGCGGCGACCGGACCGACCGGCCTGCCGATCGTGATCGCACCACCGGGTGTCAGCGGATCGCTGGCGGTGGCCCAGATCGTGCTCTCGCTCGGCCCGTACAGATTCACCATGGTGCGCTGCGGCGCCCACCGATCGACCAGTTCGGGCCCGACCGGCTCACCGGCGGTGGCCAGCAGCCGCAGCCCGTCCAGGCCCTCGCTCGGGACCGTCGCCAGCGCCGACGGCGTCACCACCGCGTGCGAAATATGTTCCCGCGAAAGCAGATCCGCCAGTTCGGGGCCCGCGTACACCTCGGCGGGGGAGACGACCAGCCGGCCGCCCGAACCGTGCGCCATCAGCAATTCGAACACCGAGGCGTCGAAGCTGGGCGAGGCGACCTGCAGCACCACCGACATCGGGTCCACGCCGAACAGCCGTCGCTGCGCCGCCACGATATCGGCCAGGCCGCGATGGCTCACCAGCACGCCCTTCGGGGTTCCAGTGGACCCGGAGGTGTAGCTCACGTACGCGAGCTGATCGCGCCGGATCGGTCCGCCGCGTTCGGCATCGATGATCGGCACCGCGGGAACGGTGTCCAACGCGCCCACCGTCGGCTCTTCGTCGAGGACCAGCCAGCGGACCCCGTCGGGGGCGCGCCGCCCGGCGGAGGAGTCGGTCACCCCGAGCACGGTGCCCGAGTCCGACAGCAGGAATTCGATCCGCTCCCCGGGCAGGGTCGGATCGATCGGCAGCAACGCCGCGCCGGTCTTCGCGACGGCCCACAGGGTGACCGTCGCCGCCGGCGAGCGCGGCAGCACCGAGGCCACGACCTGACCCCGGCGGGCGCCGTGCCGCAACAGGACTCGGGCCAGACGGGTGGAGCGCTCGTCGAGCTGCCGGTAGGTCAGGGCGTCCGCGCCGTAGCGCACGGCGACCGCGTCGGGTGCGGCGGCGACGGAGGCGGCGAGAATGCGGTCCAGCGTGTGCGGGATCGCGGCCTTCCCCGGTGTGTCCGGCCACCACGGCCGCGGTCGCTCGTCGAGCGGCAGTTCGCCCAGCCGGGTCTCGGCGTGGGCGCCGATGCTGCCCAGCAACTCGACGAAGCGGTCGAGGATGCGCTGGGCCGCCGCGGTGTCGAAGGCGTGATCGTGGAATCGCAGGGTGATCCGCAAGCCTTGCGGCGCACCGTGCTCGGATTGCCGCGGCTCCACGACCAGGCTCAGCGGGAACGGCGTCGAGTCCACTCCGCTCAGTTCGGTCACCCGCAGGCCCGCGGCGTCGACGAGCTGCTGCAGCGTGTTCCGGTCGACGGGGAACGACTGGTAGGTGATGGCGGTGTCGAAGAGTTCGGGCAGGCCGACGCTGCGGTGGATCTCGGGCAGCCCGACATGGTGGTGGTCGAGCAGGCCGGCCTGCCGCGCCTGGACGTCGATCAGCAACTCGCGCACTGTCATCGCGGGATCGAGCGGGACACGCACGGGAACCGTATTCAGGAACATGCCCAGCGTCTGATCGACCCCCGGCAACTCCGGCGGCCGCCCCGACACCGAGGAGCCGAAGATCATGTCGGTCTCGCCGGTGAGCACCCGCAGATTCAGGGCCCAGGCCGCGCCGACGGCGGTATTGACGGTGACGGCAGCCTGCGCCGCCACGCGCCGCAGCGCCGCGAAACGGTCCTCGGTCAGCTCGGCCCCGACCTCACCGGCCGACACCGCGCCGACCGCGTCGGCGTCGCGCGACACCCGGGTGGGTGCGTCGACATCCGCGAAGGCCTGCGCCCAGGCCGCTTTGGACGCGGTGACGTCCTGCCGACCCAGCCAGGCCAGATAGTCGCGGTACGACGATGCCGGTCCGGCGGCGTCGATGTGCGCGGGAGAACCGTAGTAGTCGAGCAGTTCTCGCATCAGCAGCGGCATCGACCAGCCGTCGAGGATCACGTGGTGATTGGTGACCAGCAGCCGGGCCGAGTCCGCGCCCAGCCGGATCAGGGTCAGACGCAACAGGGGAGGGGCCGACAGGTCGAATCCGGCCGCCGCGTCCGCCGCGGCGATCGATTCGGGGTCGGCCGGGCCATGCTCATCGCCGCCGGCGGCGAGATCGATTTCCCGGAATGCGATCTCGGCGTGGTCCAGGACGATTTGGCACGGTCCGGCCGACGTCTCGGCGAACGCGGCCCGCAGGATGTCGTGGCGGTCCACCACGGCCTGCGCGGCCCGTCGCAAGCGTTCACCGTCGACCGCGCCGGAGAATCCGATCATGGTCTGGACGGTGTAGTCGTCGGCCGCCTCCGGGTCGAACGTCGAATGGAAATGCATCCCGGACTGCATGGGCGACAACGGCCAGATGTCGGACAGGCCCGGGTAGCGCTCCACCAGCCGGTCGACGTCCTGCTCGGTGAGCTCGACGAGCGGGAAATCCGAGGCGCGATACGCCCGGTCCAGAGCGGAGCGCCGCGGGGTTTCCTCGACCGGCGCCGCCGCCGTCGCGCCGTCCGCCAGCGCGGCGAGGGCGGCAACCGTCTTGCCTTCGAACACATCTCGCGGCGTGAACGTGAGCCCGGCCGCCCGGGCCAGCGCCACCAGCCGCATCGAGACGATGCTGTCCCCGCCGAGCGCGAAGAAATTGCTCTCGGCCGACACCGTGTCGAGATGGAGCACCTCGGCGAACAATTCCGCCACGGTCTGCTCGGCCGGTGTCGACGGCGGTCTCCCGCCGGTGGCACTCACCTCGAAGGCGCGCTGCTGCAGGTTCTTCCGATCGATCTTGCCGGTGGGCGTGCGCGGCATGTCGTCGAGCTGCACGATCGCCGCCGGATTCATGTAGCGCGGCATGCTCTCGGACAGATCGTCGTCGATGGCCGTCACGTCGATGGCGGTGCCCGGCGCGGCGACCACGTAGGACACCAGCACCGGTTCGCCCGCGGGGCCTTGCACCGCCACGGTGGCGACGCTCGCCACGTCCGGGCGCCGCGCCACGTGCGCGTCGATTTCCCCGGGCTCGATCCGCAGACCGTGAATCTTCACCTGCTGATCGCAGCGGCCCAGGTATTCCAGCACCGGGCCGGTCGCGCCGGGCACCCAGCGCACGGAATCACCGGTGCGGTAGATCCGTTCGCCCCGGGCGGAGCGCGGATCGGCGACGAAGCGCGACGCGGTCACCGCCTGCCGATCGGCGTAGCCGCGGGCCAGGCCGGGCCCGCCGATATAGAGCTCGCCCGCGACGCCGACCGGCACCGGACGCAGCCACGGGTCGAGCACCATCGCGGTCGCGCCCCGGACCGGGCCGCCGATCGTCACCGGGTCGCCGGGTGCGAGGGCATCGGATCCCGTTGCCCAGATGGTGCATTCGGTCGGACCGTAGTGATTCATCAGTCGGCGGCCGGGCGCCCACCGGTTCACGGTGTCCGGCCCGACCGCCTCGCCGACGACCGCCAGCGTGGTCAACGCCGGCAGTCCCGACGGATCCATGGTGTTGAGCACCGACGGAGTGATGATCGCGTGCGAAACCCGCTGCGACCGAAGCAATTCCTCGAGATCGATGCCCGCGTACACCTCCGGCGGCGCCACCACCAGGCAGGCGCCGCTGCTGTGCGCCAGCAGCAATTCCGATACGCAGGCGTCGAAGCCCGGCGACGCGACCTGCAACACCATCGAATCCGGGGTGGGCCCGAACGCGTCGGCTTGCGCCGCGACCAGATCGGCCAGACCGCGATGGCTGACGTGAACCGCCTTCGGAATGCCGGTCGATCCCGAGGTGTAGATCACGTAGGCCGCATTGTCGGCCGACAGACCGGTAGGCACGGCCGGCAGGAGGGGGAGTTCCTCGTCGGCCTCCGACGAGCAGGCGTCCGGCACGAACCAGTCGACGGTGTCCGGAAGCCGTTGCGCCATAGCACGTGTCGTCACACCCACGGTGGCCCGCGAGTCGGCCAGCAACTCCCCGATCCGCGCGGCCGGATTACCGGGATCCACGGGCAGGAAGGCGGCGCCCGTCTTCGCCACCGCCCAGATCGCGACAACCAGTTCGGCCGAACGGGGCAGAACCAGGGCGACGATCGATTCGGGACGAGCGCCGTGGCCGATCAGCAGGCGAGCGAACCTGTCGGCGCGACGCTCCAGCTCACCATAGGTCCACGTCATCTCGCCGGACCGGACGGCCACGGCGTCGGGATATCTGCGCACGGTCTCGGACAGGATGTCGCCGAGCATGAGGTCCGCGGCCGGCTGCCCGCCGTCGATCGAAAGCAGCTGTGTGCGTTCGGCATCGCCGGAGGTGGAGATCGAGCCGACCGTGCGGGCCGGATCGCCGACGATCTGCGTGAGCAGCAACTCGAATCGTTCGAGCAGGGTGCGGGCCTCGGCCGCATCGAAGCGGTCGGTCGCGAATTTCAATGTCACCGTGTAGGTTCCGGGCTCGCCGTCCTCGGGTCCGCCGTCGCGACTCGGCCGCGGCGGGGTCACCTGCAGACTCAGCGGATACGGTGTGGCATCGTGCGCGTCGATCTCGAGCAGCCGCAAACCGGCCGCGGACAGATCCTGCGCCAGCAGTTCCCGATCGAACGGATAGGACTCCAGCACCGTCGCGGTGTCGAACAGGTCGGTGACACCGGCCGCCCGCTGCAGCTCCGCCAAACCGAGGTGCTGGTGATCCAGCATCGCGGCCTGCTCGGACTGCACCCGGATCAGCAGGTCGCCGACGGACTCGCCGGGTTCGAGCCGGACGCGGACGGGCAGCGTGTTGATCATCAGCCCGACCATGCGCTCGACATCCGGGATCCGCGGCGGACGGCTCGACACCGTATTGGCGAACACCACGTCCGACCGACCGGCCAGCACCGACACCAGCAGCGCCCAACCGACATGCAGCGCCGTATTGGGGGTGACGCCATGGGAGCGGCCGAGGCCCTGCAGCGCGGCGGTGGTCGCCGCATCCAGATTCAGGCCGACCTCGCCGGCGTCGGCGGTGACGGCCCGCTGCGGCCCGTTCGTCACCCGCGTCGGACCCTCGATCCCGGCCAGCATCTCCCGCCAGGCGGCGGTCGCGGCATCACGATCCTGATCCTGCAGCCACCGCAGGTACTCGCGGTAGGAACGTGGGGGCGCGAGTTCGGCGGTATCGCCGTCGGACAGATACAGGGCGAGCAGCTCGTGGATCAGCAGCGGCATCGACCAGCCGTCCAGCACCAGGTGGTGGTTGGTGACCAGCAACCGGTACCGGTCGACGCCGGTGCGCACCAGGTGGAAACGCACCAGCGGCGGGCACGCCGGATCGAACGGCGCCGCGGCCGCGGCCGCGATCTGCCGCAACGCTTCCGCCTGCCGGTCGTCGCCGCTGACGTCGGAGTCGGCCCAATCGACCGTGGCGTCGCGCAGGACTATCTGACGCGGACCGTCCGCACCGGTGACGAACGCGGTCCGCAGGCTGTCGTGCCGGTCGATGAGCACCTGCGCGGCCCGCCGCATCCGGTCCCCGTCCACCTGCCCGGCGAAGGTCAGCGCCGCCTGGACGATGTAGCCGTCGGCGCCCTCGCGGTCGTAGATCGTATGGAACAGCAGCCCGGACTGCAGGTCGGTCAGCGGCCACACATCGGTCATCGACGGGTACTCGCGCAGCCAGCGATCGACATCGGGCTGGGAGACCGCGGTGAGCGGGAAGTCGGAGGGCGTGAAGCTCGACGCGGTCCGGGACCGGACGTGATCGGCGAGCGACTCGAGGGCCCGAACCCACAGCCCGGCCAGCTCTTCGACCTCCTCGGCGCCCAGTACGCCCGAGGCGAACTCCCAGGTGACCGCGAGTTCGAGGCCGTCGTGCCCGGCTTCGGCGATCGCGTTCACATCGAGCACGGCGGGCAACGCCATCGCCGGATCGGTCGTCGCGGTGAGCGAGGTGAATTCGGTTGTCGGAGTCCACGGTCCGGAGCGTTCGCCCAGGCCCACCCGCCCGAGGTAGTTGAAACTGATCTGCGGTTCGGGCAGATTCGCGAGCTCGGCGCGGCCCTGCGGATCCAGATACCGCAACACCTGATAGCCGATGCCGTTGCCGGGCACCGCGCGCAGCTGCTCCTTGACCTGCTGGATCGCCAGTCCCGCACCCGCGCCGCCGGTCAGGGCGTCGTCGAGATCGATGTCGTCCCAGTCGATCCGGACCGGGAAGCGGCTGGTAAACCAGCCGGCGGTGGCGCTCAGATCGGCGCCCGGCACGGCCTGCTCCTCGCGGCCGTGGCCTTCCAGCAGGATCGACTCTCCGGTCGATGCCATCCCGCGCCGACGCCGCCACTCACCGAGCGCGAGCACCAGCGCCGCCATCAGCGGATCGTTGGCGCTGCAGTGGAATCGCTCGGGAATGGTGGTCAGCACCGCCTCGGTCACCGCCGCCGGAATCCGCTCACTGATCCGGCCGGCCGTGGCCACGGTGTCACGATCGGGGATCAGGCGACGCGATCCGAGCAGCTGATCCTCGCGCCCGAGAACGTCTTTCCACCGGTCGAGCTCGGCTGCGCGCAGGTCCGGCGCGTGGTCGGCCAGACCGTGCACCCACCGCCGGAACGAGGTGGTGGCCGGGCCGAAGTGCGGCTGACCGCCGTGCGCGCCCTGCGTCCAGGCCAGCGCGAGGTCGCCGAGCAGGATGCGCCACGACACCGCGTCGACCGCGAGATGGTGGATCACCAGCCATAGCAGGTCGGGTCCGAAGCCGGTGCGGTCCTGAATCCAGACCGCTTGTACGAGAACACCGTTGCCGGGATCCAAGCGGTCCGCGGCATCCTCGAGATGTTTGTCGATCTCGGCGGCGTCGCGTCGATCGAGCCGAACCTCGGTCAGTGCGGCCTCGGCGTCGACCGCTCCGCGAGCGAGCACCTCGACATACCGATCCGCCGCATCGCTCTCGCGCAGCACCGCGCGCAGCATGTCGTGGCGGTCCAGCAGGGAACCCAGTGCGCGCACCAAGCCCGCGCGATCGACCTCCGCGGGCAGTTGCACCAGCGCGGCCTGCGCGAAGCGGCCGTAGTGACCGCGATCGAGCATGGCGTGCATGATCGGCGACAACGGCATCGGGCCGGTACCGCCACCGGGCAGCTCGGCCAGACCGGGCGCCTCGCTCGCTTCGGTCGCGATGGCCGCCAGGCCCGCGACGGTCTTGTGCACGAACACGTCCTGGGTGGAGAAGCTCAGGCCCTCGGCCTTGGCCCGCGCCACCAGCCGGATCGACAGAATGCTGTCGCCGCCGAGCACGAAGAAGCTGTCCTCGGCCCCGACCTGAGGCACACCGAGCACCTCGGCGAACAACCCGGCGATCGTCTTCTCCCGGGCGGTGGCCGGCGCCCGCCCGGCCGGCGCGGTCCCGAATTCGGGCTTGGGCAGCGCGCGCCGATCGAGCTTGCCGAATGCGTTCACCGGCAGGCTGTCCAGCGTGAGTAACACCGCCGGCACCAGATGCGGCGGCAGCGAGTCGTGGGCGAAACGCAGGATCTCGGCCGTGTCGATCCGGCGGCCGCTGACCGGCACCAGATAGGAAGCCAGCACCGTCGTGCCGACGTTGTTGCGCACCGGCACCGTGACGCTCTGATCGACGTCCTCGTGGGTGGTGAGCGCGGCATCGACCTCGCCGGGTTCGATCCGGTAGCCGCGGATCTTGATCTGGAAGTCGCTGCGGCCCATCAGCTCCAGCGCCGTGTCGCCGTTCTCACCGGTCCAGCGCGCGATATCGCCGGTGCGGTACATGCGCGCCCCGATGCCGCCGTACGGGTCGGCGACGAACCGGGCGGCGGTCTCCACGAACAAGTGGCTGTATCCCCGGGCCAATCCCGGTCCGGCGAGGTACAACTCGCCCGCGGTGCCGCGTGGCACCGGCTGCAACGTCCGGTCCAGCACCATGGCCTCGACGCCCCGGATCGGGCCGCCGACCGTGGTGGCGTGACCGGGCGTAAGCACGGCACCGGCCGCGGTGACGGTGGATTCGGTCGGGCCGTACTCGTTGTACATGGCCGCCGACGAGGTCCACCTCTCGACCAGGTGCGGCGGGCAGACGTCACCGCCGACCACGACCACCTGCACGTCGGGCGACAGCGCCGGGTCCACGGTCGCCAGCATCGTGGGCGTCAGCGTCAGGTGAGTGACGTGCTCCTCGGCCAGCAGTTGCGTGAGCGGGTCGCCACCGGTCACCTCGGGCGGCACGATCACCAACGTGGAGCCGTTCGCGAAGCAGGTGAGGAACTGTTCGAGGGAGGCGTCGAAACTGGGGGAGAGGGCATAGGACACCCGCGAATTGGCGTCGATGCCGAAGGTGGCCGCGCGGTCGGCGACGAGATTCGCGAGGCCGGTGTGGGTGACCTGCACGCCCTTCGGAGTCCCGGTGGATCCCGAGGTGTAGGTCATGTAGGCGATGTTGGAAGGCCGCAGGGGATGGGTGCGGTCCGCATCGGAGATCGGCCCGCTGTCGAACTGCGCCCGCGGCGCGGGATCGTCGAGGACGACCGTGCGCATCCCTTCCGGGAGCCGCCCGCGCAGGGCCTCGACCGTGATCGCCACGGTCGCGCCACTGTCGGCGACCATGTGCTCGATCCGGTTGGCCGGGTAATCGGGGGCCATCTGGACGAACGCGGCCCCGCTCTTGGCGACCGCCCAGGTCGCCACCACCGATTCGACCGAACGCCGCAGCATGATCGCCACCGCGGTGTCGGGACCGCAGCCCAGCGCGATCAGCTGCCGCGCGAGCTGCGAGGATCTGGCGTCCAGCTCGCTGTAGGTCATGGTCCGGCCGTCGGAGACGATCGCGCACCCGTGCCGGTTACGGCGCGCGCTCTCGGTCAGGATCTCGGGCAGCAGCCGGGTTTCGACCGCGCTGGGCCCGCGTACGGGCAGCAGCGCCGACCGTTCCTGGACATCGAGCAGCGGCAGTGTGCCGACCGCGGCTTCGGGCCCGCCGGCGAGGAATTCGTGGAAGAACATGCGAAACCGGCGATGGTGTCCGGCGAGTTCGTCGTGGCTGTAGGAATTCGGATTTCCCTGGAAGTCGATATGGGTGCTCTCTTTGCCCGCACCCGGGTAGATGTTGACGAAAAGGTCGGCGGTCGGTCCCGAGGTGAGGACGTGCAGACGGCCGGTCGTGTTGCCCAGGACGACTTCGTTCTCCACCATCATGAGATTGACGGCCGGCCCGAAGGACGCCGTCTCGTCACGCGCGATTCCCATATCGTGGAATATGTCTTCCTGGCGGTAGCGCTGCCGCCGGAGAGCGCTCGTCAATTCGCCTTTCACCGCGGCGATCAGTTCGCCGACACTGCGATCGGCGACCTGTACTCGCAGCGGCACGACATTGGCGACCATGCCGCCGGATCGGCGCAGCACGGCCGAATGCCGGCCCGAGACGGGCAGACTCAGCAATACTTCGTCGCTGCCCGTCATCCGCGCCAGATACGCCGCGAATGCCGCGACGATGATGGGTGTGACGCTCTTGTCGTGGTCGAGCGCGACGGTGTCGAGCAGGCGGGCGGTATCGTCCTCGAGCTCGGTGCTGACCAGTGCCGGATGAATGGTGGGCTTGCTGACGCGCGCGGCCAGGCTGACCACGGGCGGCGCGCCCGCGAGGTGTTCGAGCCAGTGCTGGCGATCGTTCTCCAGGCGCGTCGAATCCCGATACGCGAGATCTTGTTCGGCGACCAGCCGCAGGTCCTGGGCCGCGCACGGCTCCGGGTCCTCGGCTCGCACCCAGGCGTTGTACAGCGCGGTCATGCGGTGCAGCATGGTCACCGCGGCGAAGCCGTCGAGCGCGATGTGGTGTGCGCGCTGGTACCACAGGTAATGGTCGACGCCGACCTGGAACACGATGGCCGTCACCAGGGCGTCGTTGCGCAGATCCAGGGGAGCGGAGTAGTCCTCGGTCATCATGGCGTGCGCGGTCGCGACCGGATCGGCATGCTCACGCAGGTCGATGACCGTCACCGGGGCCCCGTTGTCGGGGTCGATGTACTGGCACGGCTCGCCGTCGACTTCGATCAGGCGCATATGCCCGGAACCGAACTCGCGACCGGCGGTTCTGCACGCTTCGGCGAGTAATTCCGCGTCCAACTCGCCGACGATTTCGACGTATTGGGCAACGGATATCGGCGTGGATTCCGCGAGATGCTGGGCGAACCATATACCCCGCTGCGCGGATGTCAAGGGGAAGATATCTAATTGTGGTTGAAATGTGCCGGTAGGCGACGAACTCGAGCGGTCAGGATTGCTTTCGATGCCACTGTTCGACTGGCGCATTTCGACCTCCGCAAACAACGTTCATTTTCAGGAACTCAAAACGCCCGGGGACCGGCCTTGAATACGCATAGGTGTCCGATCCGGGGACCATGAATGGCGGCCAGGGTGTGGACGATTCCAACACCCGCACAGTTGCTCAGTACGTCGGGTCGGCCGCCGAGATCATTACAGCCGGTGCAGGCTGATCGGGTATGGGTGACATCGATGCCGACGTCCGGTCCCCCGATCGGGACGCGGTCGCCCGCTACCCGATGAAGAAACCCCCGACCCCCGTATCACCCCTCGGTGTGCTGGAAAACCGTCCGATATGTCAACGATCGCAGTGTCGACTGAGGTCATGTCGATCTTCCCTACTCGAAAAGCGACTGTCCAGGTTGATTCTGCTCGCTATCGCCGCAAACGGTTGGTTTATCCGACAAAAATTTGGAAACATCTCTGTATCAGTCATGCATGTCCGCATGGTTGATCAACTTCCACCACATCTGACCTGCACTGTTGATGATGTCTGGGGTCATTTGACCGATGATGGAACCCCCGGGTTGCCGGAAGCCGCCCTTGTCGACGGTGTCTACCGGCAACTTCTATGGTACTTGGCGAATAATGTGCAACCCAAGTCTTGCGCCTGATCGGGAAGCATCTGGGCGCGGGGTGGGAATCGAGTCGTTCACCCGCCCGCGTTCTTCGCAGCCGATATCAATTTCTGTGGGGCGCAGGTGGATTCGGGTGATCGGTCACGAATGGTCAGTGGCCCAGGCGCAAATGGCGGCGAGCGGCGTTTGCAGGGACTTGCCGAGTTCGGTGAGTGAGTACTCGATGTGTTGCGGGGCAGTCTGTTTGTAGACGTGGCGTTCGACCAGACCGTCGGATTCCATGCCGCGCAACGTTTCCGTGAGCACCTTCTGGGTGATGCCGGGCAGGCGGCGGCGCAGGGCGGCCGGGCGTTGCGCGCCGTCGAGGAGCGCGTAGATCAGCAGGATGCGCCACTTGGCGGCGAGGCGTTCGAGGGCCTGGCGGGTGGTGCAGGATTCCTCGAGTACGTCGGGGATCACCAGTTCCATTGCGCCTCCGTTCGGAAGGGCACTTCGAAGTGCCTTCTATCGGTGGCCGTGGTCCGCGCCTACCGTCTTGTTTCACCGTAATGCGACGACTTCGAGGACGAGAGCACCAGATGACTGTCAACACAGTTCCGTTCACCTTCACCCGGTCCGGAGACCGACTGGTCGGCACTCTGTACCTGCCGGCGGGCGAACCCACCGGCGTGGTGGTCACCACCGGCCCGCTGACCTCGGTCAAGGAGCAGGCCGCCGGCGTCTACGCCGAGGCGCTGGCCCGGCGCGGATTCGCGGCCCTGGCCTTCGACCACCGCACCTTCGGTGAAAGCGCCGGTGAGCCACGCCAATTGGAGGATCCGCTGGGCAAGGCCGCCGACATCAGCGCCGCGGTATCCGCGCTGGAAGCCGACGAGCGCTTCACCGGCAAGCCCGTGGTCGCGCTCGGCGTCTGCGCCGGCGGCGGTTACATGGCTCGCGCCGTCGCCGACGACCCGCGGCTCCGGGCCTTCGCGGGCGTCGCCGGGGTCTACGCCGACGCCGCCGCCAACCCGGCCGATCCGGCGGTCGTCGAGCGCGGCCGCCTGGCCCGCGAGCGTCGCCTGGCGACCGGCGCGGTGGAGACCATCCCCGCCGTCGCCGCCGACAACGGCGATGTGGCCATGCCGCTGACCGAGGCGTTCGAGTACTACGGCACCCCGCGCGGCGTGGTCCCCAACTACACCAACGGTTTCGCCGTCGAATCCTTCGAGCACACCGCCGGTTTCGACGCACAGGAGGCTGCGGCCCGCCTGTCGGTGCCGTTCCTGCTGGTCCACTCGGAGAACGCCCTGGTCCCGCCGTGGGCGCACAAGTTCTACGCTGGAGTCGCATCCCCGAAATCGGAGCTGTGGCTGGACTCGGTCGGCCAGATCGACTTCTACGACGACCCCCGCCTGATCGAGCCCGCCGCCGACGCGGCCGCCGAACTCTTCCGTGGCGTCTGCGCAATCGCATGAGGTGAACCGGATGTGGTGGCGACGCATCGGATGGGCGCTGGCCGGGACCGCACTGGTCGCGGCCTGCTCATCGGGTCCGGCCACCACCGGCGGTCCGCTGCCGCTGCGCAAGGTCGCCGCGGTGGCCCTGCCGGGCGGGTCGTCCCGATTCGATTACGCGAGTCTGGATTCCGGCCGGGGACTGCTGTTCCTGGCGCATATGGGGGCGGGGGAGATCGTGGAGGTCGATGCCCGCGCGCGCACCGTCGTGCGCACCATCGCCGACACGCCGGACGTGCACGGCGTGCTGGTCGTTCCGGACAAGCACCGGGTCTACGCGACCGTGACCGGGCGCGATCAGGTCGTCGCCCTCGACGAGGACAGCGGGTCGGTGCTGTTCCGCGCGCCCACCGGGAGATACCCGGACGGACTCGCCTACGACCCGATCCGCGACGCGGTCTGGACCACCGACGAACACGCGGGCAGTGAAACGGTTGTCGACGCCGACACCGGAAACGTCCGCGGCACCGTGACTCTGGGCGGCGAGGTCGGCAATGTCGTCTACGACCCCGGCCTCGATCGGATCATCGTGGCCGTGCAGGGGCACGACGAACTCGCGGTGATCGCACCGGACACCTTGACCGTCACCGACCGCATTCCGACGCCCGGCTGCTCGGGCCCGCACGGACTGGCGCTCGATGCATCGGCGCAGATCATGTACGCCGGCTGCGAGGACAACGCCACCCTCGTCACCGTCGATCTCACGAAACGCGCTGTCACCGACCACAACAGAGTCGGCGAGACCCCGGACGTGCTCGCCTGGGATCCGGGTGCGCAGCGCGTCTACGTGGCGACCGAGATCGGCTGGGTGAGCGTGCTCGAACGCCGCGCCGGGCACACCACACCCGTTGGGGCCGAGCACCTGGCCGACGGCGCGCACATCGTGGTGGTCGATTCAGCCGATCATCACAGCTACTTCCCGATCGCGGCGGGCACGTTCGGGCCTGTGCTGTGGGAGTTCGAGCCGACGGCGTGACCCGGCATCAGCTGTCGCAGGGTGGGTTCCCACCGCGAACGGTGCTGGGGGAAGCAACGATCCAACAGGTCGGCCATGATGGCGGGCGCGGTCGAAGCGCCGGGGGACGCGCCCAGCAGTCCCGCGATGGTGCCGTCGGCGCCCGTGACGAGTTCGATGCCCATCCTCAGTGCGCCCACCCGATCGAGGTCGGGGGTGACGAGCTGGGCGCGCTGACCGGCCTGCACCAGATACCAGTCGGCGGGGTCGGCTTCGGGGTAGAAGCGTTGCAGCTGTGCGAACTTGCGTCGCCGTGTGGAGAGCAGCTCGGTGATCAGGTAGCGCACCAAGGGCAGATTCCGGAGGCCGGCCGCCACCAGCACGACGATGTTCGTCAGGCGCAGCGTGGTGAACAGGTCGGTGAGCCTGCCGTGTTTCAGCAGTCGGGTGCTGAAGGTGGCGTAGGGGCCGAACAGCAGTGACGATCGGCCCTCGACGTTGCGTTTGTCCAAGTGTGGCACGGACATCGGGGGAGCGCCCAGCGCGGCCTGGCTGTAGACCTTCGCCTCGTGCCGGGCGACGACCTCCGGGTTGTCGGTGCGCAGGAATTGCGCGCCGACCGGGAAGACGCCGTAGCCGCGGACTTCGGGGATGCGGGACTTCTGCAGGAGCCCGAGCGCGTGGCCGCCCGCCCCGACGAAGACGAACCGGGCGCGGATGGCAAAGCGCCGCTTCGTGTTCCGGTCCCGTCCGGTGACCGTCCAGATGCCGTCGGCCGCGCGCCGCAACCCGGTGACCTCGTGACCCAGCCGCAGTTGCGTGCCCGCGTTCGTCATGGCCTCCACCAACTGCCCGGTGAGCGCGCCGAAGTCGACATCGGTGCCTGCCTCGTAGCGGGTCGCGGCGACCGGCTGGTCCGGGGCGCGGCCGGCCATGACCAGGGGCGCCCAGCTCGCGATGGTGGCGTGGTCCTCGCTGTACTCCATGGCCGCGAACGCCGGCAGTGCGCGCAGGGTCTCGAATCTGTGGCGCAGGTAGGCGACGTCGCGTTCGCCGAACACCACGTCCATGTGCGGTGTCGCGGTGAGGAATCCGGTGCCGGTCAGGTCGCCCCGGTCGGCGAGCCCGGCCCAGAACTGCCGGGACACCGCGAACATGGCCGCGATCTCCGCTGCCTTGTCCGGATCGCCGGGATCGGGCATGTAGTTGAGCTCGCACAGCCCGGAATGCCCGGTGCCCGCGTTGTTCCAGGGATCGGAGCTCTCCGCCGCGACCCGATCGAGTCGTTCGAGCAGCGTCATCGACCACTCGGGTTGCAGGGCGGCGATCATCGCGCCGAGGGTGGCGGACATGATGCCGCCGCCGATCAGGGCGACATCGAGAACCTCTGTGTCCGTGCCGGATTCGGGATGTGCGGAGTGCTTGTCCATGGGGCCGACCTCCTGGGCTGCGGGTACCCGGTCATCGTCACGCCGCGCCCATCGATCCGTCCAATGTTCATTTCACGCATTTATGATCCGAATATGGATGAATCGCTGTCCCCGCAGGTCGAGGCCCTCATTCCGCTGCTGGCGGCGTTCGACGCGGTGGCGGCGGAGGGGCATGTCACGCGCGCGGCGCAGCGGCTGGGTGTGCCGCAGTCATCGCTGAGCCGCCGGTTGCGGGCGGTCGAGCAGGCGGTCGGGGTGAAACTCTTCCAACCGGTCGGTCGTCGAATCGCGCTGACCGCGGCCGGTCAGGAACTGTTCGACCGCACGCGCGGGCTGGTTCAAGCCCTGGGCGACGCCGTCGACGTGGTCCGCAGCGATGCCGACCCCGACAGTGGTCTGGTCCGCTTCGGCTTCCCGTTCACCCTCGGCCCGGTCAGCGTCCCGTCGCTGCTGGCCGACTTCCACGGGCACGCGCCCCGCATCCGCCTGCACCTGGTGCAGGCGCACGGCAGCGCCCTGGTGGAGATGGTGCGCGACGGCCGCCTGGATCTGGCCGTCACCATCCCAGCTCCCGACGACCTGCCCACGATCATCCTGGGAGTGCAGCGCCTGCACCTCTACGTCGCCGACGCCCACCCGCTCGCATCCCGCACCGAGGTCGACCTCGCAGATCTGGCGGGCGAGCCGTTCATCGCCAACCCGCCGACCTACCACCTGCGCGGCCTGTTCGACTCCTGGTGCGCCGAGGCCGGATTCACCCCGCGGGTGGGCTTCGAGATCACCGAGTTCGAGACCCTGCGCGCCCTGGTCGCCCAGAATCTGGGCATCGCGGTGCTCCCGGCCCCGGAGCTACCACACCCGGGCCTCACCCGCGTCACCCTGACCGGCGCCCGCGACCGCAGCATCGGCCTCGTCTCGGGCGGGCACCGCCCGACCCCGGCCGTCGCGCGGCTGCGTGATCACGTCGCCGCGCACGCCCCGGCCTACCTCGGGCAGGCGCGCGACTACTCCTGATAGGTCGACAGGATCCGGCGGATCGACGAGGTTACCGGCAGGTCGCCGGTCAGCGGCACCCATCGGTACTCGGCGTAGTTGGTCACCCGCACCGGTCCGGCACTCGCCACGACGGCGGCGAAATGCTCTCTGCGCACCGGTTTCCCGGCGCTGGACAGGTAGTCGAAGCTGCCGAGGTGCCGCAGGATATCGGTCACCACGAGACCGGTCTCCTCCCGCACCGCGCGCACCACGGCGCCGGCCAGCGACTCACCCGGGCGGACCACGGTTCCGGGCAGGTGCAGCGGACTGCGCCCTTCGACGTGCTCCTCGTGCTCGAGCATCAACACCGCGTCATTGTGTTCGACCACCACTCCCACCCGTAGCGCGACCCCGTCCGCGATCGCTCGCTCCCGGAGTTCTTCCAGCACCGTTCCGCCGATGGATTGCTCGGGCGAAACCTCGAAATCCCACACTGCACACCACATCCCGTATCACCGGACACCGTCGACCGATACGGATAACGCTACCGGCGGAGAAACGGTCGGCGGCAGAGACATTCGCAAGATTAGACGCCTTTTCACCGTAGTGATCCAGGGTCCGGAAACTTTCTCGACACTGGCCGGAAATGCCCGCGTGCCACCGCTGCCGCGGACAGCCCCGCGCGGGTGGGAAGCTGGAACCGTCCCGCCAACGAGAGGAGCGATCGTGAAGGTGTTCCAGATCGGTGCGGCCGGAGGCATCGGTCGCCGCTTGTCGGCGCTGCTGACCGCCCGCGGTGACGAGGTGACCGGCATGCATCGCGGTCCCGATCAGGCGCGGATCATCGCCGCGACGGGCGCGACGCCCGTGTCCGGTGATCTGATCACGGATTCGGTCGATGACCTCGCGGCCAAGTTCCACGGTCACGACGCGGTCGTCTTCTCCGCGGGCGCGCACGGGACCGGCCTCGAGCAGACCTCCCTCATCGACGGCAGGGGACTGGAGAAGGCCGCAGATGCCGCTCGCTTCGCCGGAGTTGCCCGGTTGATCCTGGTTTCCGTCTTTCCCGACGCGGGCCGCGATCGCGAAACCACCCCGGGCTTCGAGCACTACATGCGGGTGAAGAAGGCCGCCGACGCGTACCTGGTCGCCACCGACCTGGACTGGCTGATCGTGCGTCCCGGCACGCTGCGCGACGAACCCGGAAAGGGCCTGGTCACAGCCGGACTCGCGATCGAGTACGGCGATGTCTGCCGCGACGACGTGGCCGCCTTCATCGATGTCGCCCTGCACCGCCCCGCGCTCGACCGGGTGATCATCGAACTCACCGGCGGTCACACCCCGGTCGCCGACGCGGTCGAACTGGTCCTGGAGCGGGCCACGACGGCCCGGAAATAGCCGAAAGGCACATTTCGCGGCCGAAATTCGCGCCCCGATCGCATCCGGGTGCGGCAATCGCGCGAGATACCTGGAATAGTTGGGGCGGAACGCACAGGACCAAGGCGAAAGCGGGGATGTTGGTGACTTCGACTGACGGTGTGAGCGGGGTAAGCACGGTGAAGGATGTGCCTTCGGCTCCGAGCACCCTCGAGCGCGATGTCCAGACCCTGGAAAAGGCGATCTACGAAGTCAAACGCGTGATCGTCGGCCAGGATCGGCTGGTCGAGCGGCTGTTGGTCGGTGTCCTCGCCAAGGGCCACGTGCTGCTGGAGGGTGTGCCCGGTATCGCCAAGACGCTGGCCGTGGAGACCTTCGCGACGGTGGTGGGCGGCAGCTTCTCGCGCGTGCAGTTCACCCCGGACCTGGTGCCCACCGACCTCGTCGGTACCCGCATCTACCGGCAGGGCCGCGAGGAGTTCGACACCGAGCTGGGCCCGGTGGTCGCGAACTTCGTGCTCGCCGACGAGATCAACCGCGCGCCGGCCAAGGTGCAGTCGGCGCTGCTCGAGGTGATGGCCGAGCGGCACGTGACCATCGGCGGCAAGACCTACCCGATGCCGAACCCGTTCCTGGTCATGGCGACTCAGAACCCGATCGAATCGGAGGGCGTGTACGCGCTGCCCGAGGCGCAGCGCGACCGCTTCCTGTTCAAGGTCGTCGTCGACTACCCCTCCGTGGAGGAGGAGCGCGAGATCATCTACCGGATGGGTGTCACCCCGCCGGAGGCCAAGCGGGTGCTCGACCCCGCCGAGCTGGTGCGGCTGCAGAACGTCGCCGCCAACACCTTCGTGCACCACGCACTGGTCGACTACGTGGTCCGCGTGATCGCCGCGACCCGTAAGCCCGCCGACTTCGGCATGCAGGACGTGGCCGGCTGGATCTCCTACGGCGCCTCCCCGCGTGCTTCGCTGGGCATCATCGCCGCCGCCCGCGCGGTGGCCCTGATCCGCGGCCGCGACTACGTGGTCCCGCAGGACGTGGTCGAGGTGATCCCGGACGTGCTGCGCCACCGCCTGGTGCTGTCCTACGACGCGATGGCCGACGAGGTCAGCCCCGACGACGTGATCAAGCGCGTGCTGCAGACCGTCGGCCTGCCGCAGGTCGCCGCCCAGGCCAACGCTCCGGCGGGGGCGCCCGCGCCGATGCCCGCCGCCGTGCCGCAGCCGGGCATCCCGCAGCCCGGTGTGCCCGCCCCGGGCATCCCGCAGCCGCCGCAGCAGCAGGGCATTCCGCAGCCCCCGAACGGTCAGATGCCCGCCGTCCCCGGTCAGCCGCAGAAGTAGGCGGCCACGGAATCGATTGCGCCCGTGACGATCTCATCCCCCAGCGGTGCCACGCACGCCCCGCCCTCGTTCCAGCGGGGGCAGCTGACCGACCCGCGGTTGAAGGCGGCGCTGCGCACCCTCGAACTCACCGTGCGCCGCCGCCTGGACGGTGTGCTGCACGGTGACCACCTGGGCTTGATCCCCGGTCCCGGCTCCGAGCCCGGCGATGCCCGCATGTATCAGCCGGGCGACGATGTGCGGCAGATGGATTGGTCGGTCACCGCCCGCACCACCCATCCGCACGTGCGGCAGATGATTGCCGACCGTGAGCTGGAGACGTGGCTGGTGGTCGACCTGTCGGCCAGCCTCGACTTCGGTACCGCGCTGTGTGAGAAGCGGGATCTGGTGGTCGCCGCGGCGGCCGCGGTCACGCATCTGACCAGCGGCGGCGGCAACCGGATCGGCGCGGTGGTGGCCAACGGCCAGGAGCTGATCCGCATTCCGGCCCGCAGCGGCCGGGTGCACGAGCAGGCGATGCTGCGCAAGATCGCGACCACTCCGCACGCGCCCGACGGTGTGCGCGGCGATCTGCTCGGGGCCATCGAGGCGCTGCGCCGCCCGCAGCGCAAACGCGGTCTGGCCGTGGTCATTTCCGACTTCCTCGGCGATATCGACTGGCAGCATGCGCTGCGCGCCATTTCCGGCCGCCACGATCTGCTCGGTGTCGAGGTGCTGGACCCGCGCGATCTGGAGCTTCCGGATCTGGGCGATGTGGTCCTGCACGACCCGGAGACCGGACGGACCCGGGAATTCAGTGTGACCCCCACGCTCCGCGCCGATTTCGCGCGTGCCGCGCAAGGCCATCGGGATCAGGTCGAGCAGGCGTTGCGCAGTTGCGGTGCGCCGGTGATGACCCTGCGCACCGACGGCGACTGGATCGCGGACGTGGTGAGATTCGTGTCCACCCGGCGCCATACCTTTGGCGCCCCGAATGCCGGACGGGTGCCGCGGCAGTGACTATCGGCGAGCTGACTTTCAGCCTTTCGCATTTCGCCTACCAGTATTGGCTGGCCTTCCTGGCCGTGATCGCGCTGGCGGCGTTGATCTACATCCTGATGCAGCAGCGTCGGCGCAAGCAGATGCTGCGCTTCTCCAATATGGAGATGCTGGAGAAGGTCGCGCCCCGCCAGCCCAAGCCGTGGCGGCATATCCCCGTCGCGGTGACGCTGGTCGGCCTGATGTTCCTCACGTTCGCGGCGGCCGGTCCGACCGCGGCGAAGAAGGTGCCCCGCAACCGCGCCACGGTGATCCTGGTGATCGACGTGTCGCTGTCGATGGAGGCGACCGACGTGCCGCCCAGCCGAATTCAGGTGGCCAAGAAGGCCGCCAAGGAATTCGCCGACAATCTGACCCCGGGCATCAACCTGGGGCTGGTGACGTTCGCGGGCACCGCGTCGGTGCAGGTGTCGCCGACCACGAATCGGGAGGCGGTCAAGGCCGCCATCGACACCATGAAACTGGCCGAGCGCACCGCGACCGGTGAGGGCATCCTGACCGCGTTGCAGTCCATCGACACCCTGGCCTCGGTGCTGCCGGGAGCGGAGAAGCCGCCGCCGGCGCAGGTCGTGCTGATGTCCGACGGTAAGCAGACCGTCCCGGACGACAAGGATGTCGAGAATCCTCGCCACGGCTTCACCGCCGCGCGTCTGGCGAAGGAGAAAGGCATTCCGGTGTCGACGATTTCGTTCGGCACCACGTGGGGCACCGTGGAGATCCCCGACCAGGACGGCAAGGGTTCGCAGCGGGTACGCGTGCCCGTCGACGACGACTCGCTGCGCGAGATCGCGAAGCTGTCCGGCGGCGAATTCTTCACCGCCTCCACGCTGGAAGAACTCAAGAACGTCTACGCGCACTTGGAAGAGCAGATCGGGTACGAGATGACCGTCGCCGACGCCAGCCGCCCGTGGTTGCTGCTGGGTTTGGTGGTGACTGCCGCCGGGTTGGTGGCCGCGTTGCTCTATCGTCAGCGTCTGCCGTAAATCGGTACCGCGCGCCGAGTCCCGAACACGAACAGATAGGTTTGCGTCTATGTCGAACATCACATCCCGGTCGGTCTTGGTGACCGGCGGTAATCGCGGCATCGGGCTCGCGGTCGCCCAGCGCCTGCTCGCCGACGGACACAAGGTCGCCGTCACCCATCGCGGGTCCGGTGTGCCGGAGGGTCTCTTCGGCGTGAAATGCGATGTGACCGATGGTGAATCGGTCGATCGGGCGTTCTCCGAGGTGGAGGCGCACCAAGGTCCCGTCGAGGTCGTCGTCGCCAACGCCGGCATCGTGGACAACACGCTGTTCATGCGCATGAGCGAGGACTCGTTCACCAAGGTCATCGACGCCAACCTGACCGGTGCCTGGCGAGTCGCCCAGCGCGCCAACCGCAACATGCTCAAGAACCGCTTCGGCCGCATCGTCTTCCTCGGCTCGGTGGTCGGCCAGATGGGTTCGCCGGCGCAGGTCAGCTACGCGGCGTCCAAGTCCGGTCTGATCGGTATGGCTCGCGCCATCACCCGCGAGGTGGGCAAGCGCAACATCACCGCGAACGTGGTCGCGCCCGGCCTGATCGACACCGACATGACCCGTGAGGATATGACCGAGGAGATGCGCAAGAACGTCCTCGAGATCATCCCCGCGGGCCGGATGGGGCAGGTCGAGGATGTCGCCGCGGCGATCAGCTTCCTCGTCTCCGACGACGCCTCCTACATCTCCGGCGCGATCATCCCCGTCGACGGCGGCATGGGCATGGGCCACTGAGCTTTCCGCTCGGACCCCGCCCCAACCCTCACCCCCAGCATTTCTAACGAGGAGAACCGACCACCCCATGGCTGGATTGCTCGCAGGCAAGACCGTACTCATCACCGGCATCATCACCGACTCGTCGATCGCCTTCCACGCGGCCGCGGTCGCGCAGGAGCAGGGCGCGAAGGTGATCATCACCGGTATCCCGGAGCGGCTGCGCCTCATCGACCGCATCGCCAAGCGGCTGCCGCAGGAGGTGTCGCCGGCCATCGGTCTGGACGTCACCAGCGAAGAGAACCTGGCCGAGCTGCCCGCCAAGCTGCGTGAGCTGGCGCCGGAGGGCATCGACGGCGTGCTGCACTCGATCGCGTTCGCGCCCAAGACCCTGATGGGTCCGGACGCGGTGAACTTCCTGGACGCGCCGGGTCCGGACGCCGCCAAGGCCTTCGAGATCTCGGCCTGGTCCTACGCCTCGCTGGCGCGCGCCGTGCTCCCCGCCATGAACGAGGGCGGCTCGATCGTGGGCATGGACTTCGATCCGCGCACCGCGATGCCGTACTACAACTGGATGGGTGTCGCCAAGGCGGCGCTGGAGTCGGTGAACCGCTATGTGGCGCGGGAAGTCGGCACCGCCAAGAAGATCCGCTCCAACCTGATCGCGGCGGGTCCGATCAAGACCCTCGCGGCCAAGGCCATCGCGGGCACCGCCACCGATGACGCCAAGCAGCTGAACATGCTCAACGAGTACTGGGACGGCGCGTCTCCGATCGGCTGGAACGTCGACGACCCGTCGGTGGTCGCCAAGTCGGTCGTGGCGCTGCTCTCGGATTGGCTGCCCGGTACCACCGGTTCGATCATCTACGTCGACGGCGGCGCCAGCCACAACACCTGGTTCCCGGAAGCCGGTTTCGGCTCCAACTGATCACCCGCGGTTCGAGTTTCTGAGGAGGAGAGCAGTGTCGGCGGAGCCCACCGCTCGTGAAGTGGACGCCCTGCTACTGCTGTCCTTCGGCGGTCCCGAGCGCCCCGAGGACGTGATGCCGTTCCTGGAGAACGTCACTCGGGGCCGGGGCGTGCCGCCGGAGCGCCTCGCCGAAGTCGCGCAGCATTACCTGCACTTCGGCGGGGTCTCACCGATCAACGCGCTGAACCTCGACATCATCAAGGCGATCGAGGCCGAATTCGCTTCGCGCGGAATCGATCTGCCGGTGTATTTCGGCAACCGCAACTGGCATCCCATGGTCGAGGCGACCGTCGAGGGGATGCGCGCGGACGGTATTCGCTCGGCGCTGGTGTTCCCGACCTCGGCGTGGGGCGGATATTCGGGCTGCCTGCAATACCAGGAGGACATCACGCGCGCCCGCGCCGCGGTCGCCGATGCCCCCGAATTGGTGAAGCTGCGCCAGTATTTCGATCATCCGCTGTTCATCGCGGCGTTCGCGGACGCGATCCGCGCGGCGGTCGCGGAACTGCCGCAGGACAAGCGTGATTCGGCCCGCCTGGTCTTCACCGCCCATTCGGTGCCGGTGTCGGCCGATATCGCGTCCGGCCCGCCCGCCGAGCAGCGCCTGTACAGCCGTCAGGTCGCCGAGGCGGCCCGCTTGTGCGCCGCCGCAACCGGATTCGACGCCTACGACCTGGTCTGGCAGTCGCGTTCGGGCCCGCCGCAGGTGCCGTGGCTGGACCCCGACATCGTCGACCACCTCGACGCGCTCGCCGAGCAGGGCGTGGACTCGGTGGTGGTGTGCCCCGTCGGTTTCGTCTCCGACCACCTCGAGGTCATCTGGGACCTGGACAACGAGGCGAAAGACCGTGCCGCCGAACTGGGTATGGCCTTCGCCCGCGCCGCCACCCCCGGCCCGGACCCGCGTTTCGCGCGCATGGTCGCCGACCTGGTGCAGGAGTACCTGTCCGCGGCGGCCCCGGCCCGCCTGAGCGACATCACCGGCCTGGGCTGCACCGTCGACGGCGCGCCCTGCGTCGTGGGCTGCTGCGCCCTGCCCCCGCGTCGCCCCGCGGTGGCACCGTCGGCCGCCGAATTGTAGTCTCCCCCAGGTGACTACACCCGGACGCGGAACCCCGCAACGCCGTCAGCCCGCCTCCGGCGGCACCGCCACCCGCAAGCCGCAGCGCATCTTCGGCCCGCCGGACCTGTTCGTCTGGGCCCCCGTCCTGACCCTCTTCCTGGCCGCCGGCATCGTCGGCACCATCGGCCAGTCCATCATGTTCGCCGCGGCGTTCGTCGCGATCGCGGTGATCATGCTGGTCGCCGACATGTTCTTCAACCGCTGACCGGTTCACCGGTCAGTGCAGGACGTTCACCGCGCGGGCGACGACCAGGCTCACGGTGACGAGCGAGATCCCGGACTGCACCATCATGAGGAGCTTGGCCCAGCGGGTCATGGGCATCACGTCGGTGGGACTGAAGGCGGTCGCGTTGGTGAACGACAGATACAGATAATCCGGAAATTGCGGTTCCCAATCGGGATCGGCGAGTGCCGGATTCTGCATCTGGACCCACAGGAAATCCGGATACGGCTTGCGGGCGTGGGCGCGCGCCGCGGGACCGCCCCGGTCGAAATCCCAGTACCAGAGCGCGAACACGAGCACGTTGGACAGCCAGACCGCGGCGCCCGAGCCGAGCAGACCGGCGGCATCGTTCGCGGCCGTGCCGTTGATCAGCGATTTCACCAGGTGCGACACCGACCACACCATGCCGAAGCCGAGCAATGCCATCAACATCAGGCTGAATCGCCGCAGCCGCTCGTCCTCGCGGTCGAGTCGGACCGGGTTGGCGATCACCAGGATGATCAGCAGTGCGAACCCGACGATCGGCACGACCCAGTTGGGCCCGGCCGAGTATTCGGGCGGCAGGAGGTACTGCACCAGCAAGATCCCGATGACGGCCGCGGTGGCAGCCCAGCGCGATTCCCCGGCCGTGCGCCGCGCCCACGCGGGCACCTGATCGTCATCGGCATCGCTCTCGGGTGCGCTCACGGTGGTGAGTATGCCCGGCGGGTAAAGGTGACAGAAGTATGACGCGGGCTCGCGAACGGACTTTCCGTCAGGCAGGGTGGGTTGTAGCTGAGGCCTACCAAGGAGGTCATGTGGCACGGGAGTACAACCGGAATCCGGCGGCGGTGGCGGCACTGTCGCCCGAGCAGTATTCGGTCACCCAGGAGAACGGCACCGAGCGCGCGTTCACCGGCGAGTACTGGGACAACCACGAGCCGGGTATCTATGTGGATGTGGTGTCCGGGGAGCCGTTGTTCGCGTCGACGGACAAGTTCGACAGCGGATCGGGGTGGCCGAGTTTCACCAAGCCGCTGGACGCGGCGAATGTGGCCGAGAAGCGCGATATCAGCCATTTCATGATTCGCACCGAGGTGCGGTCGGTGCACGGCAACAGCCATCTGGGGCACGTGTTTCCCGATGGGCCGCGCGATGCGGGCGGGCTGCGCTACTGCATCAACTCGGCGTCGCTGCGGTTCGTGCACCTCGACGATCTGGAATCCGAAGGCTACGGACAGTACAAGGCACTGTTCACGAAGGAGGAAGCGTGACCGACTCGCAGAAGGCAATCCTGGCCGGCGGGTGTTTCTGGGGCATGCAGGACCTGATCCGGCGGCAGCCGGGCGTGCTCGACACCCGGGTGGGCTACACGGGCGGGCGCAACGACAACCCGACTTACCGCAATCACCCCGGGCACGCCGAGGCCGTCGAGATCGTCTACGACCCGGCGCAGACCGATTACCGTGCGCTGCTGGAGTTCTTCTTCCAGATCCACGATCCGAGCACCAAGGATCGGCAGGGCAACGACATCGGCTCGAGCTACCGCTCCGCCATCTTCTACCTCGATGACGAGCAGAAGCGGGTCGCCGAGGACACCATCGCCGACGTGGACGCCTCGCGCCTGTGGCCGGGCAAGGTGGTCACCGAGGTGACCCCGGCGAGCGCGTTCTGGGACGCCGAGCCCGAGCACCAGGACTACCTGGTCCGCTACCCGACCGGTTACACCTGCCACTTCCCGCGCCCGGGCTGGAAGCTGCCCAAGCGCGAGGCCACGGCGTAAGAACGGTGGAGGGTCTCATCGGGCATACGTCCCGGTGAGACCCTCTGTCCGAGCCCTTTTTCGGGCCGGACGGCGGGTTTGCACTGAGGTCGGACCGAGCATCGATCTTCCGTGGGCCACGAACAGCGCCCCCGGATCCTCTGCCACGGTCACGAATCCGCCAGTAGAGCGCAGTGTGCGTGGTTGCCACGTCGGTCGAGGATGCACCTTCCTGACGCCTTTATGGCCGTGCCGAACTGAGGTTTGGCCATGACAATCTCCGAGCACACATCCACACGACACCGGCTGGCCCGGGCGTTCGTCCTCGGCGCGCTCGTCGTCCTGCCGATCGGCTTCGCCGGGCCCGCCCTGGCCGAGCCGCTGACGTTGGCGGACAACGACAACGGCTGGTACCGGGACTGCGATCACACCGGCCGGTCGAGCTGGCAGCAGGAGCGGGGCCGCTGGCAGAACAGCGACTGCGACAACAATGGCGGACACTGGGAGTGGCGCGACAACGACTGGCGCTGGCATCGCGATTACGACAACAACTGGAACAACAACAATTGGAACAACAACAACTGGAACGGAAACCAGAACCGTCAACAGACGCCCTGGTGGTGTCAATTCGGTAGTTGCTGAGCACCTCGTCAGCCGTCCCACGCAGCACTCGCCGCGCGGGACGGCTGACGTCTGCCGCTCCCGCGACGGTCAGTCGGTGGCCAGCGACCGCGCGATGACCAGCCGCTGAATCTGGTTGGTGCCCTCGAAGATCTGGGTGATCTTGGCTTCGCGCATGTAGCGCTCGACGGGGAAGTCCTGGGTGTAGCCGTAGCCGCCGAAGACCTGTACGGCGTCGGTGGTGACCTTCATGGCGGCGTCGGTGGCCACCAGCTTGGCCACGCTGGCCTGGCGGGAGTAGGGGAGGCCGGCGTCGCGGCGGCGGGCGGCGTCGAGGTAGGTGGCGCGGGCGGAGTCCACGGCGGCGGCCATGTCGGCGAGGACGAAGCCCAGGCCCTGATGGTCGATGATGGCGCGGCCGAAGGCTTCTCGCTGCTTGGCGTAGGCGACGGCGTCGTCGAGGGCGCGCTGGGCGATGCCGGTGGCCACGGCCGCGATGCCGAGCCGGCCGGAGTCCAGGGCGCTGAAGGCGATCGAAAGGCCCTGGCCCGGTGCGCCGATCAGGCGTTCGGCGGGCAGGAACGCGTCGTCGTAGGCGGCGGTCGTGGTGGGGACCGCGCGCAGGCCCATCTTCTCCTCGGGCTTGCCGAAGGTCAGGCCCTCGGTGTCGGCGGGCACCAGGAAGCTGGAGATGCCGCGCGAGCCTTCACCGGTGCGGGCGAACAGCGTGTAGTAGTCGGCCTTGCCGCCGTTGGTGATCCACGCCTTGGTGCCGGTGATCCGGTAGCCGCCCTCGGTCTCGGTGGCCCGGCAGCGCAGTGCGGCCGCATCGGATCCGGCATGCGATTCCGAGAGGCTGTAGGCGCCGATGAGGTTGCCCGACAGCATGTCCGGCAGCCACCGCTGCTTCTGCTCGTCGGTGCCGTAGGCGAACAGCGGATGGCACGACAGGCTGTGCACACTCACCGCCACCGCGACCGCCGCCCATCGCGCGCCCAGTTCCTCGAGCACCTGGAGGTACACCTCGTAGGGCTGACCGCCGCCGCCGAACTCCTCGGGATACGGCAGGCTCAGCAGCCCCGCCGCGCCGAGCGCCCGGAACGCTTCGTCGGGATAGCGCTCCTGCTTCTCGTACTCGGCGACGATCGGCTCGAGCACCTTGTCCGCGATGTCGCGGGTGAGCTCGATGAGGTCGCGGGCTTCGGACGTGGGCAGCAGGCGATCGACGGGCATGAGGTCACAGTACGACCGACACCCAATTGCGTGCAAGGCAGCACGCAATTTCGGCAGGCGGCTAGACTGACCAGGTGGTATCCGGTCTACCCCCGAACAAGCATCAGGAGAAGAGTCTCCGCACCCGAGCCCTGCTGCTCGACGCCGCCATCGACAGCCTGGCCGAGGTCGGGTACGCGAGCGCCTCCATCGCCGATATCACCGCCCGGGCCGGGGTGACCCGCGGCGCGCAACTGCACCACTTCCACACCCGGCAGGAATTGTTCGCCCAGACCATCGAACACCTGACGCAGCGGCAGGCCGAGGCGCTGCAGCGGCGGGAGCGGACGCTGCCGGGGGAGTCGTCGCCGGGGGCGGTCCTGGTCGAGTTGGTGACCGCGCCGTTCGCGGGCAAGCTCGGCAAGGCGGCGGTGGAGTTGTACGTTGGCATCGCCAACGACAAGGAACTGCGCCGCTACATGCTGCGCGTGCAGCACGACCTGACCGCCGAACTCCTCGCCGCGTGCGGCCGCCGCCTCGACGTGTCCCGCGACCGTCTCGAAGCCGCCTTCTGGCTCACCATCAATTTGGTCCGCGGCGCGACTCTCGACGAGATGGTGGGTCGAGATCGTTTGCGTCGCAAGCAGGTTCTGTCGGACTGGGCGCGACTCGCCGACGGCATGCTGACGTAAACGCTTCCGTTCCGGAGCGCGATAACGAACCGTTGAGTGGTTCGTGTGCGCCCGGCTGTGTCGGGCGCGACCTCGGGGGAGGTGCGCCGTCATGGCGATCGATAGGCGGAATCTGTTGCGCGCGACCGGGCTCGGTCTCGGGCTGGCCGCGCTGGGACCGGTCACCGGTTGTGTGCCGGCCGAGCCTCGCGCTGAAACACCCGCGGGGCAGGTGGATTGGGTAGGGCTACGGCAACGGCTCGCGGGGCCGCTGCATCTGCCGGCCGATTCCGGCTACGGGACAGCCAAACTGGCCTACAACCCCGTCTTCGACACCCGCACGCCCGCCGCTGTCGTGCAGGCCGCGAAGGCCTCCGATGTGCAGGCCTGCGTGAATGCGGCGGCGAGCGCGCGGATCCCGGTCGCCGCGCGCAGCGGCGGGCACAGCTACGGCGGGTATTCGACACCCGACAACGGCCTGGTCGTCGACCTCGGGACGATGAACGGTATCGAGGTGAAACCCGACGGGACCGCGATCATCGGTGCGGGCGCCCGGCTGATGGATGTGTACTCCGCCTTGGCGAAGGCCGGTCGCTGCCTGCCCGCGGGTTCCTGCCCGACGGTGGGGATCGCCGGCCTGACCCTCGGCGGCGGCATCGGCGTGCTGACCGGCAAGTACGGATTGACGTGCGACAACCTGATTTCGGCGCAGGTCGTCACCGCAGACGGGACGGTGCGCACGGCCTCGGAGACCTCCGAGCCCGACCTGTTCTGGGCGTTGCGCGGTGGTGGCGGAGGCAACTTCGGCATCGTCACCTCCTTCACCTTCAAGACTGTCGCGGCGCCCCAGCTGGCCGTGTTCCAGGTGCGCTTCCCGGCCGGGTCGCTGACCGAGGTGCTCGGCGCCTGGCAGTCGTTCACCGCTTCCGCACCGGACGAATTCTGGTCCACCCTTGGCATTTCCGCCGGGAGCCCGCCGACGTGCCGGATCAACGGCTGCTATGTCGGATCCGAAAGCAATATGAATGCTCTGGTCGACAAGCTGGTCGCGGCCACCGGGACGCAACCGGCCAACCGGTATTCGCTATCCAAGGATTACCTGTCGGCGATGATGTATTTCGGTGGCTGCGCGAATTATGCGGTGGAGCAGTGCCGGCCGGATTGGAATGGCGGGGGAGTGCTCGGCCGGGAGTCGTTCACCGCGTCCTCGCGCATACTGACGAAGCCTTTGTCGGACCCGAGTCGCCTGACCGCATTGCTCTCGGGGCGAACCGGTATGGATATCCTGCTGGACAGCCTGTCCGGCGCTCCGGCGCGAATCGGCCCGAAAGACACGGCCTTCCCGTATCGAGGGGCATTGGCCACCGCGCAGATTTATGTCGGCGCCACGACTCCGGAAGCGCGGGCGGCGGTGAACGACATGCGCGACGGCCTGGGCGAGCTGACGGGGAATACGGCCTTCGTGAACTACATCGATCCCGGCCTGTCCGATTGGGCGAGCGCCTATTACGGCGACAATGCGTCCCGTCTGCGCGGTATCGCGAAACACTACGACCCGTCGGGCGTCTTCACCTTCGACCAATCGGCGTCGAAGGTCTGAGGCTCAGTTGGTCCAGCGCCCGGGCGGCGGGTCCATGGAGGTGTAGGCGGGCAGGGGAAGCGGCTGATCGTCGAGGAAGGTCTCGAGGAGGCGCGTGAACAGCTGAGGCTGGTCGGTCGAGACCGCATGGCCCGCACCCTGAATGTCGATGAGCGTCGCGTTGGGCAGGGTGTCACGGTATTCGCGGCTGACCGGCCAGTGCAGGAAGTCGCATTGCGCCGCCATCACCAGGGCCGGAACCCGCGCGTTCCGCAGCGCAGGCCGGGGATCGGTGATGGACGCGAAATCCTTTGTCGTCATCTGGTTCACGTAGAAGCCCTGGAGGTTGTCGTGCGGCGGCGTGGTGATGTCGTGCGAGCACGAGGCCCCGTCGCGGCCGGTCAGAGCCACCTCGTGCATCCACGAGTCGGCCTCGGCGTCGGGGACGAACGCGTGCGCGGCTTCGGGGTTCACGCCCATCAGCAACGACAGGGCCAGGATGCGCGAGTTGTCCATCAGTTCGTCGTAGCGGGCCTGCTGCGCCGGATTCATCGCATTCCACGGCTCACCGACCCCGTCGGGAAAGGCCTCCGGCCAGATCGCGCCGGGCGCGACGAACACGGCCTTCGCGACGTGATCCGGGTGGGCCGCGATGTACTGCGCGGTCAGCGAGCCGCCCCAGGACCGTCCGATGAGGACTAGCTGCTCTGCGCCGAGCTGGTTCCGGATGGCTTCGAGATCCTCGACCTGGCGTTGCACGGTGTACTCGGTGACATCGCTGAGCCGGGTCGAGCGGCCCGCACCCACCTGGTCGTAGGCGTAGACGTCGAATCCGCGGGCCGCGAGTTCGGCGCCGCCGGTCGGGATTCCCTCACCCGGGGTCCCCGGGCCGCCGTGGACGAAGATCACCGGCGGCTTCCGCACCCGGGCCCGTTGCGGCGGCCGCATGGACGTAGGCGATGCGGGACCCGGTGGGCAGCTCCCAGTACTGGACGTCCTTCGGCGCATCGGCTTTCGGCTGGACGGGGAAGGGATCGAGGATCGTCATGGCCGCCAGCGCGACGATCGCCACGCCGACCGCGGCGGCCAGCCCGGCCGCACTCGACGTCGCACGCCGCACCCCTGACAAGCCGAATCCCCACCTGCTCAGCAAAAAGCACACACCGACCGCGACCACCAGGCCGGCGCCGAGGAAGAGCGCCGGGTCGGCCACGAGGTACGCCACCGCGCCAGTCGCGAGCACTCCGAGGACGATCGCCACCACGATCCCGACCACGATGACCGCCACACCCAGCACGACCCGCCGCCGACGGCGTGTGGTCGCCGGTATCGCCGATTCCTCCGATGTGGCTGTGATCTCGCACCTGCCTCGGTGATGGTCGTTTCGTCGCAATCGAAGTCACCAATCTAAACGGGCCCACAGCGGTGCCGACCAATTTCCGCACTGCCTGTCGGACGGCCGATCGACTCAGCCGACCTCCAGGTCGTGCAGGATCGGGCGCAGTCGGGCGAGTGCCCGTTCATCCTCGACGGCGATGTCGCCGGTGGAGTCGAAGCGCTCGTCGCGGTCGACAAGAGAGCGAAGCTTCTTCGCGACGGCGCGACGGACCGGTGCCGGTGCGACCGTGAGTCGTTCGGCGAGCCGGAGGCCGAGGTCGCGCGCCCACTCGTCAGTGACGGCACGTGCCACGAGCTTCGCGACCCGTGCGGGCGTGCCCGGTAAGGGCAGACCGAGGTCGAGGAGGGCGATCGCGGCGGCAACGCCGGTCTTGACGAGCGGGCCGCTGTAGTTCGTCCGGTCGGTGACGACCAGGTCGGCGAGCAGCGCCTCGAAGTCGGTGCACGCTTCGGGCGGAAGTATCCGCTGCGCCCGCCAATCGAGTGCGAGTCGGATGGCGTCCTCGATCGGCTCGGTTCCGGCGTCGATGAGGCTGCGCAGCACCGGCCAGCCGGTCACGGTGGTACCCGAGTCGACCTCGGCGAGGATACGCAGCGCGGTGAGCTGGTCGCCTCGCTGGTAGACGCTGGTCGCGGGTTCGGTGCCGACGAGGGTGCGACACCAGTCGAGGAAGCGGGGATCAGCGTGGTCGGCCCAGTGCTCGAGCACCGCCGATTCCGTGTACCGGAGGTCGGCGTCCAGGACGCGATGGAAGTCGTTGCGGTCCTGCGTCAACCGTGCGAGCGCGAGCAACACGGTGGCGTCGCCGCTGCTGCTCGCCTCGCGGATGCGGTCGATGCTCGCGGTGTCATCCCAGGTCGCGAGCGCGTCGGCCACCGCCTTCGGCGCGACCTCCAGTAGCTCCCGGACCTCGGGCAGCGCACCGGCGACGGCCTCCGCGGGCCAGGAGGCGAGCAGCGTGACGAGATGGCCGGCGCCGTCGCGCGACGGATCGGCGGGCGGATCCCGCCGCACCGCCTGCAGGATTGCAGCGACGAGCATGGTTGCGGAGGGTGCATGCTCACGGATGAGCGCATGGCCGAGCGCGGATCGCCCCGACATCGAGGTAGCCACCATGAGGCCGCGTGCGGCGGGGTTGGTGAGCAGGGCCTGAGCCATCGGGCGAGACCATCGTCCGTCGCCGGCGCGTAGCAGCGCGAAAGCTGCGTCCGCGCGAGCATCGGTATCGAAGGCGCTCGATCCGATGGTTGCGGTGCCACCGTCGGTCACCTGCTCGGCGAGGGCGACGAGCGCGTCGCACACTTCGGGTGTCGGCGGGCATTGGCGCAGTGCCGCGATCATCGTTTCCGGCTCGGTGCCCGGCAGCGCCGCGAGAGCCGGCAAACGGCGAACCGCCGCTGCCGCATTGCTCCGCGACCCGATCACGACGTCGACGAGCCCGGAGATCGCCGCTGCGTCCGGCACCGGCAACGCCGCGAGTACGTGAGCCGCCGCGCCGGAGTTGACCGCGCTCAACCACTCCGGGAGTGTGCCGACACCGAACGCGATGTTCGGCACGACCTCGACCGCGAGCTCCCACCCTGTGACCAGCGCATCGAGGTCGCGGGTCTGGTTGCCCCCGACCGCGATCCGCGCCAGCGTCGCCGCCATCGCCAGGCCGGGATCCCCGTCGGCGAGTGCCGGTGAGACATCGGCCCCGAGCGTGATGAGCGCGGCGACACAGGCCTGCTCTACTTGCCCCGCAGGCCGTGAACCGGCCCGTGTCGAGAGGGCGTCGAGCGCGTCGGCATCGACCGGACGCGCAACGGAATCGGGCGTGTTCGAGCCGGAATCGGCCGGGTATGCAGCGGCTTGCAGCAGTGCCGCGGCCGCCGCCTCAGGTCCGTCGCCGGAGATCAGTGGCCGCACCAGTTGCGCTATTCCGATCAACGATTCGCGAGCCGACCGGACAAGGGCGACCGTCTCGGGGTCCTCCAGGCCGACCTGTTCGTAGTCACGTACCGTGTCGGCGAACATCAGCAGCAACCAAGCCGTGTTCTCCGCATCCGCGGTCTGCCGCCCGCCGAGCGCGGCCGCGATCGATGTCATCGCGGGCGCGGTCGAGTCGTAAAGGGTGCCTTGATGCAACACCGCACCCCACAACTCGTACAGCGACTCCTCAACCCTCTCGGCGTCGCCCAGCCCCTCGATCCAGCCGGGCACATCGCTCGCATCGCCGTAAGCGTGCTCCAGCGCCGGCCAGTCGATTTCGGCGACCCGAGTGTTCCGGTGCGCGCTGTTCATGGGTCTCCTTGTTGTGGAACGCGGCTCACAGAATTCTCGCGCGGCCGTGGATGCACGGCGAATGCCGCCCCGCGACACGCCACCGCCGACGTCCTGCTCGGCAACAGAGGCACGAGCGGCCTGATCGACGCTGAGGTCCACGGCTGCGCGACGAACTCAGTGGCGACGGCCGGCGGCCGCGCGGCGCCCGTGGCATGATCGCCGCGCGCTGGGTGGCTGCTGCGCCGGGCCGGGATCGCCATCGGACGGCTGCCTCTGCGAGGGCATCCAGACGCCAGGTGCGTCTGCCCGCACGGATCGCGAGACACGACGCCACCGCCGTGTATCCGCGCTCGGTGGCCGGGGACGCAGGGCTCAGAAGGATGCGGGTATCCGCGCGTAGACGGTTGGATACCCGGCCAGTGCGGTGCCACGTGCCCACGAGGTGATGGCGACCAGCTTGCCGTTGATGAGCAGTGGTCCGCCGCTGTCGAATTCGCCGGTGTCGGCTGTGGTGGAGCCCGCGCAGACCATCTCGGTGGCGTCGAAGGCGCCTGGATAGGCGGAGGCGCAGTCGGGGTCGGAGACCATCGGGACGGTGGCCTGCCGCAGCACGGTGTTGAAGAGGTCACCGTCGGCGGTGCCGCCCCAGCCGAGCACGGTGGCGGTGTCGCCTTGGGGTGCGGCGATCGGGACGGTCGCTCGGGTCTGCGGGTGCGCGAGGGTCAGGATGGCCAGATCGTGGTGGTAGACATCGACTCCGTCGACGGTGTCGGTGCGGAAGTCCGGGTGCAGGTGTACGTCGGTGACGGCGACCGTGGTTCCGTCGTGCGAGGTCAGGTCGCTGCGATCGAACGTGACGGTGAGCGCCTGCGGCAGCAGTTGCGCGAGTTGCACGCAATGCGCGGAGGTGAGCACCCGGTCCGCCGCGATGAGCGCGCCACCGCAGAACTCGCCGGAGGCGCGGGGGAAGAACAGCGGGGTGCCGACCGCAGCCAGCCACGGATGGTCGGAGGCCTTGGCTTCGGTCCCACCGACCACGGCGTGAGCCGGGGCGGCGGCGGGCAGGGTGCAGCCGATGAGCGCGGTCGCGAGCACGGTCAGCCGGCGGGAGAGCGACATCGGGCCATTCAAACAGAAGCGGGCGGGTTTCGGTGGCCGGAGATGTCGGACCCCCGGCGTACGGTCGCGGTCATGACGTCTTGGAATGAGTTCGCCGCTGCCGCACCGCGTATTGCGACCATCTTCACCCGTCGTCACGCCGCCACCGGCAACCTGTGCATGCTCGCCACACTGCGCAAGGACGGGTCGCCGCGCATCAGCCCCCTCGAACCGCGCGTTTTCGAGGGCGAACTGTGGCTCGTGGGCATGCCGGGCACCACGAAGTTCGCCGACCTGGCCCGCGACCCGCGCTTCTGCCTGCACACGGCCACGGTGGACACGCAGGTCAGCGACGGCGACGTCAAACTGTTCGGCACGGTCCGTGATGTGCAGGACCCGGAGCTACAGCGCCGCTGGGCGGAGGACCTGTTCGCGGAGAGCGGGTTCGACCTACGCGGCCGCAAGTTCGAGCCGTTCTACGCGGTCGAGTTGACGGGGGCGTCGTCGGTGGAGATCGTCGACGGCCGCATGGAAGTGACGGTCTGGAAGCCGGGGCAGAAGGAGCACGTCGTCGAGGTCTCCGACAGCCCGGACCCCGCGACGGCATAACGTGCAATCTTGCAGTGAGTGCAAGATTGCACGATGTGCTGATGTGCACGAGGTGCCGAACAACGGTGTAATTCAACGAATTTCGAGGTCACGACGTACTGGGGTGCGGGTGCGATGACGGAAATCCATGCGCCACGAGGCTATCGGGAACGGCCGTCGAGTATCGGCGGCGCAGTGATCTGGTGCCGCGACGGCGTGTCGGACTCCGATCTGCCGGTGCTTCCGGACGGCAGCATGGACCTGTTGTGGATCGACGGCCGACTGTCGGTCGCGGGTCCGGACACTCGCGCCTATCGTCCGGAACCCGGCTTCGCCGACCGCATCGCCGGGATCCGGTTCTACCCGGGCACCGCTCCAGCTCTCCTCGGGGTGCCCGCACACGAACTCCGTGACGCCAGGGTCGATCTCGCCGACCTATGGTCGCCCGCGGACTTGCGTTCCGCTTCCGATCTGATCGGTTCGGCATCGAGCCCGGCTGCCGGACTGGAGTCGATCGCGCGGTGGCGCGCGGCCGAAGTCGATGCAGTGGACCCGGTGGTCAGCTTTATCGTGAAGTCGCTCCGGTCGGGGAGTTCTGTCGCGGCGACGGCCGAGGAACTGCAGACGGGGCCGCGCCGGCTGCATCGAATATCCCTAGCGGCGTTCGGGTATGGGCCCAAGACTCTGGCGCGGGTGTTTCGGATGCAGCGGGCGCTGGCATTGGCGCGGGGCGGGATGGGGCTGGCTGATGCGGCGGTCGCTGCCGGATATTCGGACCAAGCGCATATGAGCCGAGATATTCGAGAATATTCAGGGATGTCGCCGATGAAGCTGCTTGGGTAGGTCTGGAACTCGCTTTGTTCTGAATATCCTTATATCACTTCATAATTCGTGCATGATAGTTCTGATTCGGCGGTAGAATTAGCACATGGATTCGAATGGGGTGACACTCGACGACTGCGGTATCGCTGAACTGGCGGCCGCGGTCTCGACCCTGAGCGAAACCATCCAGAACTCGGCGATGACGCAGTTCTCCGACGAAGACGTCGTGGCGTTGATGCAGCAGTTGGAAGCCTGCAAAAGGCAACTGGCCGCACTGGATACGCGCCTGATCATCGAAGCTGGTGAGCGGTCGCTGCATGCGCGTTCGGGTGCGGGGAAGATGGTGCCTTTTCTGCGGCGCACCCTCGGCCTGTCGCGCTACGACGCGGCATTGCGGGTGAAGGTGACCCACCACTGCGGAGAATTCTTCGAACCGAGCGGACACCTGCGTCCCGCAGTGCTTCCCGTAATGGCCGAAGCGTTTGCCGCCGGAAACATTTCCCGGGATCACGTCCGCAACATCATGGACGTGATGGACCACCTCCCCACCGACATCCCCACCGAAGCACGCGCAGAGGCCGAGGAGATCCTCGTCGTGTACTCGCGTGAGGGCTGGCCGGATGATCTGCCGAAGATCGGCCGGGACATTCTGGCGCGGCTGGATCCGGACGGGAAGGTTGTCTCCGATGCCGACCGTCGCCGTCGCCGCGGGATCACCCTGTGCCGCCCCGGCGTAGACGGCATGTCCCGCATCGAAGGCTGGATCACCCCCGAACTGCGGGCATGCTTGGATGCGGTGTTCGCCAAACTCGCGCGGCCCGGCATGTGCAACCTCGAAGACCCTGAAAGCCCCACCGCCAGTGGTGGGTTCATCGCCGACAGCGTCCTCGATGCTGCCGCGGGCCGGGATCGGCGTGACGCCGGGCAGCGCACCCACGACGCGCTGATGGCTCTCGTGCAGCCGGGCGTGAACATGCGCGCACTCGGCATGCACCGGGGCCTGCCCGTCGAGGTCGTGCTCACCATGAGCCTCACCGACCTGGAGAACGGCACCGGGGTCGCGACCACCAACACTGGTACTCAGATCTCCATCAACGAAGCGCTGAAGATGGCCGAAGGCACCCACCCGGTGATCGCGGTCCTCGACGGCGACGGGATGCCGCTGTACCTGCAGCGGTCGCGCCGCACCGCGAACCGCGCCCAACGCCTGGCACTGATTGCCCGAGACAGGGGATGTACCCGCCCGGGTTGTGAACAACCCGCCTCGATGTGCGCCGCACACCACGTGAACGATTGGGCAAAAGGCGGACCCACCGACATCAACAACCTGACTCTCGCGTGCGATCACTGCCACGCGTTGATCAATGACGGGCCTGATGGGTGGAAAACCGTTGTGATGGGCAAGGACTCACCCCATCGGGGTCGAACAGGGTGGATTGCTCCGAAGAGTGTTGACTCGACCGGAACTCCTCGGGTGAACGATCGCCATCATGTCGGGCAGTCGATCGCCGCTGCCATCGATTCCAGTTGCCGAAAGTGGCGCTCACGGGCTGCGTGAAACCAGTGCTGCTCGTGTGCTGCTGGCGTGCGCAAAACTACATAGAGTGTGGTCGCCTCGCCTGCCTACCGGACCTGGGCTGACGCCGAGCCGGGAGCCGTGACCCGCCGATCCCGGCTCACGGACTGCACGGATCACCTTCTCGAGACACAAGCCCAAAGACTCAAAGCCTCAAAGGCTCGGGACGACCCCAACCCTTCCCTCCCAGCACACCTCACAGTGCGTGTACCTCGACAACTTCAGAGTGCTTGTACCCCACACCGGGCCGATCCACGGCCGAGCCGCAATGGGGCTGGAAGGTGAGCGAGCCTCCCGACCCAGCCAGCCCCTCTCCCTTCTCCAGGCGTCTTTTATCTTTTAGTCCTCTTTGTTCTTGGTCCTTTTGGCTCGTACGCCCTTCACGCAGAAGCCGCGTACAGATCCACCCCATGCCCATCAGGATCCAAAACAGTCGCATACCGCTGCCCCCAGAACGCATCGAACGGCTTCAACTCCGCCCGATACCCAGCCTCGACCAACTCCGAGAACTTGGCATCCACCCCACCCGGATCCCCACAATCACAAGCCAGCCCGATCCGCCCAGCCCCCGGCACCGCGACCCAATCCGGCCGGAACGATCGCACAGTCTCCTCGGTATCGAGCATCAACTTCACACCCCCACCCAACTCCGCGTCGACATGCGGCGCCATCTCGGCCCCCTCCGCGAACTCCACCCCGAGCCGCCGATAGAACGCCAGCGAAGCCCCCATATCCGCCACCACGATCCCGATCACATTCAGTCGAATACCCATGACCGAACCCTAAGCGCCCACCCGACCGGAACTCTTGAACGAATCGGACACTCACCGAGCGTGGACGGCCGCCAGCCGAGCCGCACGAATCGCATTCCACAACGGCCGCAACAACGCCTCCTGAGCAGCCACAGCCGTAGCCGAGGTAGGCGCGGAGGCCGGCTCCCGCTCGGCGACAGTCAGAATCGCCGCCACCTGATCCGCGGTATCGAGAATCCGCCGAGCCCGTAACGGCATCGAATCCGGATACTTGTGCCGGGTATGCCCGGCCAGCTCGGCTTCCACCAGATCCCGGGGCGCCACGCCGCCGGACCCCAGTCGCGTGGTCTGCATCTGCTGCAACGCGTCCGCCGCATCCCGCACGGCTTCCCGCATCGTGAACTCGGCCTCACCCAACGGCATCTCCGGCGCGAGGGTCAGTGGAATAGGCGTGGAGTACACCCGCCACTGCAACGCGTCGTCGTCGGTCCACACCGGAACCAGCCCGGTTCCGATGGTTCCCGGGGCCCCGATCAGGATGCCTTCCTCGGCTTCGGTTGCGGCCGCCGCGAATTCGGTGCCGACTGGCATGCCGCGCACGTCCCCGGGAATCGGCAGCACCAGCCGAACCTGTGCTTCCGGCCCGGCGTACGCCTCGCGGATGAGCTTGAGCAGCACCATGATTCCGGCCCCCGTGACCGCGGCGGGATCCTCGTCGGACGCCCACGGCAAGCCGGTGTGCCCGCCGGTGACAGGGTCCCCGGCGGCCACCGTCTGCTGCGCTGCCCACACGCGCAGTTCGTCCAGCACGTCGTCGGGAGCGCTACGACCTGCCAGCCAGGAACCGGCCCAGACCGTGAGCGAGGCACTTGGGGAACTCATGTATTCGAGGATAACTGGCGGGCTACTCCTGCTCGGTGACGAAATCGATCAGTCGTTCGACCGCCCCGATGAGGGGGGTCTCCAGGTCGCGGTAGGAGTTGACGGCGTTGTAGACGCGCCGCCAGCCGTCCTGCGGTGTGCCCCAGCCGAGTCGCCGGCAGATCCCGGTCTTCCAGTCCTCGCCGCGCGGCACGTCGGGCCAGGCGTCGATGCCGACCGCCTTGGGCCGGACGGCCTGCCACACGTCGATGTAGGGGTGGCCGGTGACGAGCACGTGCGGGCCGAGGCCCTGGGTGAGGCCGGTTTCCTTGGACCCGGTGACCAGGTGGTCGACCAGGACGCCGACGCGGTGGTTCGGTCCGGGCCGGAACTCGGCCAGTTTCCCGCCGAGGTGGTCGAGGCCCTCGAGTTGTTCGACGACGACGCCCTCGACCCGGAGGTCGTGTCCCCATACGCGTTCGACGAGCGCCGCGTCGTGGATGCCTTCCACCCAGATGCGGCTGGCGCGCGCGACCCGTGCTTTGAGGCCTTCGACGCGGGTGGAGCCGGAGGCGGATCGGGTGGGCTGGACGGGTGCGGTCGCTGTCGGCTTCACCAGCGTCACCGGGTTGCCGTCGATGAGGAACGCTGCTTCCCGCATCGCGAACAGGCGTACACGCCCGCTGCGGTCCTCGAGTTTGACGAATTCCCCGTCATAGCTGCGGTCGAAACCCACTACGGCACCGCAGAATCCGGTGGCCGCGTCCTCTGCGACGAGGTCGCGTTCGGCGACCACGCGGGGCACCTCCCGCTTCTGTTTCCGTGTGTGCCCGGAAAGGATGTCGCCGTACTTTTGGTGCCCGCTCACCGCGTCGAGGTTACCGGCGACGGGCGGGAATCCCGCTCGCGCCGCGCCCATTCCGGCGGTACGGGCCCTTGCTGGGCAGGTTGTGCACGGTTTCCGGGAACGGGTGTCCGATGTGCCCGGTCGCCGGGCTCGGAGTGATCACGAATATCAGCCCCGCCCGGTAAATACAGTTACTGTTGTGGCGTGGCCGCAATTGTTTGGCTGGTCGCGGGGATCTTGCTCGCGGCCGCCGAGATGCTCACGGGCAGTCTCGTGCTGATCATGCTGGGTGTCGCCGCGCTCATCACCGCGGGTGTGAATGGTCTCACCGGCTCGTCGGTGCTGGTGGACGCGGTCGTGTTCGCTGCCACCTCGATCGCCCTGCTGGTGTTGGTGCGCCCATTCCTGTTGCGACGCTACGCGATTCCGCCGCCGCATCAGACCGGGGTGGACGCGTTGCCCGGCAGGACCGCGAAGGTGCTCGAAACGGTCGACGAGCACGGCGGTCGCGTGAAAATCGGCGGAGAGGTGTGGAGTGCGCGTCCGGATGCCCCGGAGGAGTCCTACCCCGTCGGTTCGACCGTATACGTCGTGAAGATCGACGGCGCCCACGCCGTCGTCATGAAAGGGCCGTGATGGCTGTACTGATAGTCGCCGTCGTACTCATTCTTCTGGTCGTGGTGGTGGTCTTCAAGTCGGTGGCGCTGGTGCCGCAGGCCGAGGCCGCCGTGATCGAGCGGCTGGGCCGCTATTCGCGCACGGTTTCCGGACAGCTCACCTTCCTCGTGCCGTTCGCGGACCGGGTGCGCGCCAAGGTGGACCTACGCGAGCGGGTGGTGTCGTTCCCCCCGCAGCCGGTCATCACCAAGGACAACCTGACCGTTCAGATCGACTCGGTGGTCTACTTCCAGGTCACCAGTCCGCAGGCCGCGGTCTACGAGATCTCCAATTACATTGCCGCCGTGGAGCAGTTGACGATCACCACGCTGCGCAACGTGGTCGGCGGCATGACCCTCGAGGAAACGCTGACCTCCCGCGACCAGATCAACGGTGAACTGCGCGGCGTCCTCGACGAGGCCACCGGCCGCTGGGGCCTGCGCGTGGCGCGCGTGGAACTGAAGGCCATCGATCCGCCGCCGTCGATTCAGGAGTCGATGGAGAAGCAGATGAAGGCCGACCGTGAGAAGCGCGCCATCATCCTCACCGCCGAAGGCCAGCGGGAAGCCTCGATCAAGACCGCCGAGGGCCAGAAGCAGGCGCAGATCCTGGGCGCCGAGGGCGCCAAGCAGTCGATGATCCTGTCGGCCGAGGGTGAACGGCAGTCCCGCATCCTGCGCGCTCAGGGTGAACGGGCCGCCGCCTACCTGCAGGCGCAAGGTCAGGCGAAGGCCATCGAGAAGGTGTTCGCGGCGATCAAGAACGGCAAGCCCACCCCCGAGCTGCTGGCCTACCAGTACATGCAGACCCTGCCGCAGGTCGCGAAGGGCGATGCCAACAAGGTGTGGCTGGTGCCGAGCGATTTCGGCAAGGCCCTGGAGGGCTTCGCGCGCGGCTTCGGCAAGCAGGGCGAGGACGGTGTGTTCCGCTACGAACCGGCGCCGGACAGCGCGTCGGAGTCGGCCGAGGACGATTCGGACGAGGTCGCCGACTGGTTCGACACCGCCACCGACCCGGCCACCCAGCAGGCGGTGCGCGCGGCGGAGGCTGATGCCCGCGCTCCGGTCGATCCGGTGGGATTGCCGCCGGCGATCCCACCGCAGCAGTTGCCGCATACTCAGCGGCCGACCCCGCCCGTGCAGCCGCAGTACCGGCAGGAGCCGCCGGACCAGCGCTGGCAGAATCCGCCGCGGCCGCTGGGTCAGTGACGGAGATCCGTCCGAGCCCGGCTGCGGCATGGAAAGCCCGGTTGCGACATAGCCCGGTTGCCACATAGACAGAACGCGGCCCTCCCGACACTGTCGGGAGGGCCGCGTCGTCGCTCGAGATCAGTTCGCCGATCCGTCGAAGCGTTCCCCGGAGATCGACCGCGACGGCGCCCCGTCGACGCCCACGGGCACCTCACCTTCGAGGGTGGTGCGGTACAGCACCCGGGTCACATCCAGATGGTCGAGGTCGCTGGGCGCGAGGTGTGCGGTGGCGCGGTTGTCCCAGAACGCGACACTGTCCTTCTCCCACCGGAATCGGACCGTATAGGCGGGGTCGGCGAGCTCCGCGTAGAGCAGTTCGAGCAGCGCGTCGCTCTGGCGCGGGCTGAGGCCGACGATGCGGGTGGTGAAACCGGGGTTCACGAACAGCACGCGTTCCCCGGTCACCGGGTGCACCCGGACCACCGGATGCTCGGTGACCAGTGGTGCGGCCGCGACGCGCTTGGCGTAGTCGCTGTCGGAGTCCCATGCGGGCAGCTTGCCGCCGAACCGGTGTTCGGCGCGCAGACCGTCGAGCAGCGACTTCAGCGAATCCGGCAGTCCCGCATAGGCGGCCGCGAGATTGGTCCACTGGGTGTCGCCGCCGCGCTCGGGGGCGATCTCGGCCCGCAGCAGGGAGGCGGCCGGCGGGTTGATCAGCGGCGAGATGTCGGTGTGCCACTGGTTGGTGTAGCTGAATTTCTTCTTCCCGAAACGCTTTTCGTAGAGCCGGCTGTCGACGGCGAGGATCTCGGGGTGCTCGGTCGGCGCGTCGTCGTCGTACGGGTGCGAGGGTGTGACCGCGCCGAAGCGCCGCGAGAAGGCGATCTGTTCGGCATGCCCGGTCCGCTGCTCACGGAAGAACAGCACCTTGTATTCGTGCAGTGCCGCGGTGAGGACCGCGATCTGCTCATAGGTGAAGTCGTCGCGCAGGTCGATGCCGCTGATCTCGGCGCCGATGTGCCCGGCGACGGGGGTGATCTGGAAGGTGGCGACCGGGTTCTCGGTGACGGTGGTCATGAGTGGTTCCTTTCTGAGGTCAGGCGGTGGCCTGGGTGCGGACGGGAGCGAACTGGCTTTCCACCGGGGCGAGGCCGTAGTGGCCGCGCAATGTGGTGGCGGTGTAATCGGTGCGGAACAGGCCGCGCTGCTGCAGGATCGGCACCACCTGGTCGACGAAGTCCTCGAGCCCGCCGGGCAGGTAGGGCGGCATGATGTTGAAGCCGTCGGCCGCGCCCTGCTCGAACCAGGTCTGCAGGTCGTCGGCGATCTGTTCGGGCGTCCCAGCGAGGGTGCGGTGGCCGCGGCCGCCGCCGAGCTTGCCGATGAGCTGGCGCACGGTCAGCTCCTCCTTCTCGGCGAGCTCCTTGACGAGGGTGAATCTGCTCTTGCCGCCTTCGATCTCGCTTTCCGGCGGCAGCGGCGGGAGCGGTGCGTCGAGGGCGTGCTCGGTGAGGTCGACGCCGAGCAGTCCCGACAGTTGCCGCAATGCGTAGTCGGGGGAGATGAGGTCGGTGAATTCCTGTTCCAGGGCCCGGGCTTCGGCCTCGGTGCCGGCGATGAACGGCACCAGGCCCGGCAGCACTTTCAGCTCGTCGGCCGACCGTCCGTACTTGGGCAGCCGCGCCTTCAGTTCCCGGTAGAACGCCTGCCCTTCGGCGAGGGTGCGCTGGGCGGTGAAGACGGCCTCGGCGTGGCGGGCCGCGAATTCCTTTCCGCTCTCCGAGGATCCGGCCTGCACGAGCAGCGGCCGCCCCTGCGGGCTGCGCGGGGAGTTCAGGGGGCCGCGCACCCGGAATCGTTCGCCGCGATAGTCGATGGTGTGCACCCGGTCCGGGTCGGCGAAGACGCCGGTCTCCGGGTCGAGCACCACCGCGTCGGATTCCCAGCTGTCCCACAGCTGTACGGCCAGATCGACGAACTCCTCGGCCCGCTCGTAGCGGCGGGCGTGTTCGGGGATGGCGTCGAAGCCGAAGTTGAACGCCTCGTCCTCGCTGCCCGAGGTGACGATGTTCCAGCCGGCCCGGCCGCCGCTGATGTGGTCGAGGGACGCGAATTTGCGGGCCAGATTGAACGGTTCGTTGTAGCTGGTGGAGGCGGTGGCGATGAGGCCCACGTGTTCGGTGGCGGTGGCGATGGCCGCGAGCAGGGTGATCGGCTCGAACACCGTGAGCGCATTGCGTTTGATGCGCGGTCCCACCGCGAGCCCGTCGGCGAAGAACACCGAGTCGAGCTTGCCGCGTTCGGCAATGCGGCCCAGTTCCTGGAAGTGCCCGACTTCGAGTACCTGGTGTTCGCGGGTGCGCGGGTGCCGCCAGGCGGCTTCGTGGTGGCCGACGCCCATCAGGAAGGCGTTGAGGTGGAAGGTCTTGCGGGGGTTGGACATAGGGGAGTGATCCTTCGACGGTTTTCGGAAGCGGCGGCGACTCAGTGCGCGCGCCAGCGGGACAGTCGGCGCTCGATGGCCACGAGCACGCCGTTGTAGGCGAGCCCGACCAGGGCGATGGCGACGATCCCCGCGTACATGTCCGGAATCTGGAAGTTCTGCTGGGCGGCGGTGATCAGGTACCCGAGCCCGGCGCGCGCCCCGAACATCTCCGCGGCGATGAGCACCAGGATCGAGCCCGAGGCCGCCATCCGGATACCGGTGAAGATGGACGGCACCGCGGCGGGCAGGATCACCTTCTGGAACAGCCGCAAAGGTGAGAAGCCCAGTGAGACAGCCGATTTGATGAGCAGCGGGTCCACTGTGCGCACGCCGCTGATGGTGTTGAGCAGGATCGGGAAGAACCCGGCGTACACCACCAGCGCGATCTTGGAGGTCTCGCCGATGCCGAGGATCAGGATGAACACCGGCAGCAGCGCGAGGGCGGCGGTATTGCGAAACAGTTCCAGCACCGGGTTCAGAAACTCCGCGACCGGCCGGTACCAGGCGATCGCCACACCGACCGGGATCGCGGTGAGCAGTGCGATGGTGAATCCGATGAGCGAGCGGGTCACGCTGGTGGAGGTGTGCTCCCACAGCTGTCCGTTGCGCACGAGTTCGAGTCCGGCCTGGACGACCGTGGAGAACGGCGGCAGGAAGACCTCGTCCACGAACCCCAGCCGGGGCGCGGCCTCCCACAACGCGAGGAAGGCTGCGATGACCAGTGCCGGTTTCCCGATCCGCCAGCCGAGCCTGCCGATCGCGGGAAGCACCACCGATGGTTGCCGCTGTGCTCGCGGCACCGCGGGTTGGGCGGTGCGCGACGGGATGTCGATGGCTGCGTCGGCCAGTTGTACGGCGCTAGACATGGGAACTCCTCCGATCGGCGGTGAGCGCGGCCTGCTCCAGGTCCTGGGCCCGCGCGACCTCGTCGTGCAGCAGCGACCACACGTGGTGGCGCAGTTCGCGGAACCGTTCGCTGGACCGGACATCCGGGTCCGCGGCCCGGTCGAGGTCGATGTCGACCACGGCCTTGATCCGTCCGGGCCGCGAGGTCAGCACCGCGACCCGCTGCCCGAGGTAGACGGCTTCGTCGATGCCGTGGGTGATGAACAGCACCGTCTTGCCGGTGGCCCGCCAGATCCGTAACAGCTCGTCCTGCAACGATTCCCGGGTCTGGGCGTCGAGCGCGGCGAACGGCTCGTCCATCAGCAGCACCTCCGGATCGAAGGCGAGGCTGCGGGCGATCGCCACCCGCTGCTTCATGCCGCCGGACAGTTCGTGCGGATAGCGGTTGCCGAACCCGGCCAGCCCGACCAGTTCCAGATACTGTTCGGCGAGGTCGCGGCGGGCGCGGCGGGGAATGCCCTTGGCCTCCAGGCCGAATTCGATATTGGCCCGGGCCGTGCGCCAGGGCAGCAGCGCGTACTGCTGGAACACGATGCCGCGATCCAGGCCCGGCCCGGTGACGGGTGCACCGTCGAGCAGGATCTGGCCGGCGGTCGGCTTGTCCAGACCGCCGAGCAGATCGAGCAGGGTGGACTTGCCCGAACCGCTGGGCCCGACCAGGACCAGGAATTCGCCGTCCCGGACATCGACGGAGATGTCGGAGAGCGCGGTGAGGGGCTCCGCCTCGCCGCGGACGGGGAACTCCTTGCGGACCCCCGACAGTGCGAGTTTGACTGCGGTGGCACTCATTTCGCCACCGCCTCGCCGCTCGGCCCGCCGGTCGCCGGGTACTTCCCGTTGGCGTAGGGATTGTCCTTGTTGGTGTAGAGATCCTTGGCGGCGAGCTTGCCCGCGGGCAGTTCGCCATTGCGGACCAGCCAGTCGATCCAGATCTGCAACTCCCGTTCGGCGACCACGCCGCCGGGGACCGGGATGCCGGAGCTCTTGTAGTACTGCAGCAGCGAGGTGTTCTCGTTGCGCCCGCGCTTGTGGATGATGTCGGCGAACCTGGCCACCACCTCGTCGCGAGGCGTGACCTGCAGCCAGCGGGTGGCGCGGGCGGTGCCCTGCACGAAGTCGGCCACCGCGTCGGCGTGCGACTTCAGGTAGTCGTTGCGGAAAACGTAGGTGCCGTAGTCGAACTGGCCGAACAGGTCCTTGTCCGTGTAGAGCGGATGCACCCCGCCCCGCCCGATGGCGGTGTCACGGAAGACCCCGCCCAGCGCGGCCACGTCGATCTGCCCGTTGCGCAGCGCCTCCTCGGTGTTCGCGGGCGGCAGCACGACCAGCTGCACCTGCTTGATCTCGGCGTCACTGAGCCCTTGATCGTGCAGCCACTGGCGGGTGATGAATTCGTGGTGTGCGCCCAGGGTGTTGACGCCGACCTTCTTGCCGATCAGATCGCGGGCCGAGGCGATGTGCGCGTCGTCGCGGACGAAGTAGCCGGTGAAGTTCAGTTCGTCGGCGCCGTAGGAGCTGAGGACGGAGGTGACGGGTGCGCCGCCCGCGATGAGTTTGATGACCGCGCCGTTGAAGGCGCTGCCGAACTCCACCTGCTTGGTGGCGGCGGCCTGGATATTGGCCGGGCCGCTGGTGGTGTCGCCCTCCCAGTGCAGGTCGATCTTGGTGAAGTAGCCGAGGTCGGCCGCGAGTTCGAAGGCCGAGACCTGGCCGGTGCTGCCTTGATAGCGCAGGACGGTCTTACCGTCGGCGGTGGTGCCCGCATCGGTCTTGGCGCAGCCGGTGAGCAGGACCACCGCGCTGGTGACGGCGATCGCGGCGGCGAGCGTGCGCCGCAGCCGCGCGGGGCGGAGAGGGAATGCCATGGGGGAGTCTTTCGGTGAATGTGTCTGTCGCACGGGAGGGTTCGAGGCGAGGACGACAACAGAGCCGCATGGTGGGTCCCTTTCCGGAGGGGCTGGGTGATCGGGAGTGCTCACATGCTGCGACGGCGCCGGGGGCCCGGCAACCGTCTTTTCACGATGTGGAAATCAGCGTGAGCGCAATTCGGCGGCGGAAAGCGCTGTGCCGCCGGTGGTTTGGAACAGCGGTGCGATCCGCCCCGCGGCGATGCGCATGGCGGGGACGACGGCGCGGACGAGTTCGCTGTCGAGCCGGGCCGCGCGGGCCTGCACCGCGAGCGCGCCCCGCACCTGCCGGTGCGGGCCGACGATGGGCACCGCGAGCGCGCGGATCGGATCCTCGGTCTCGATCAGCTCGGAGGCGAACCCGGTGCGCCGGACGCGGTCGAGGTCGAGGTCGGCGGCCGCGCGGGTGGGCGCATAGGCCAGCAGGGCGTGGCCGGCGGCGCTGGCGTGCAGGGACTGGCGCGCCCGCGGCACCTGGTGGTGGCAGAACGCGACGGGCGGGCGGGCCTGGAACACGGTGACGGCGTCGTGGTCGTCGATCAGGCTGACGCTGACCGTGATGCGGATGCCCGCCGCCAGCGCGTACAGGTGGGGCGCGACCTCGTCGAGACCGAGCCGGTCGAGGGCGGGCCGGGCCAGCGCGGCCAGCCCGTGGCCGATGCGATAGCGGTCGGTTCCAGGGTCCTGTTCCAGCAGTCCGCCGCGCACCAGGGCGCGGGCGAGCCGGTGGGTGGTGCTGATCGGTAATCCGGCGCGCTGGGCCAGTTCGCTCACCGAGAGTTCCGGATCGTCGCCTTCGAAGCAGTTCAGCACCTCTATCGCACGGTCGACGGCGCGCGCCCCGGATCGGGGTTCGTCGATGGTGGCCATGGTTCCTCCTGCGGGACCCGAAACGATGTTTCAGGAACTATCGCCAGGGGCCTGACCTGGGGCAACGGTTGCGCGCAGCGCGATCCGAGCCGGTCGGAGGGCAATAGCGGCTCGCGATCGTCTTGTCTGCGCTTTGTATTACGCGATTGGGGTCACTATTTACCCGTGACCTCGATCACAAATCGGGCGGTGAATACCAGAATTGTCATTACGCGACACTCCGCGACGAACTGCGTAAACGCATAAACTACGTCCGCAATCGTTTCGACAACTGATCGTGATCGGTACGTGATTTGCGGTGATCTTTCCGTTACCGTCGCTAGCGGCTCGGATTCACCCGGGCTCCAGCTCGAATCGACGAACACCGGCAAGTCCGTCCCACGATTCGAGAGCAACCGATACCCCTGGGGACGGGGACCCGCAGCGTGAAGCGCGGGCCGGCGGGCGCAGGGCGAGGAAACAAACTTATGCATCGCAACCGGAAGCTCACCACCCGCACCCGTATCGCTGCCGCCGCCGCGGCCATCGGCGCGCTCGTGTCCGTCCCGTTCGCGCTGTCGACGGCGACCGCCTCGGCCGCCTCGGGCAACTGGGATGCCGTCGCCAACTGCGAGAGCAGCGGCAACTGGGCCGCCAACACCGGCAACGGCTTCTACGGCGGCCTGCAGTTCACCCAGAGCACCTGGAACGCCTACGGTGGCGCCGGCAATGCCGCGAACGCCAGCCGCGAGGAGCAGATCGCCGTTGCGGAGAACGTGCTCGCCGGCCAGGGCCGCGGCGCGTGGCCCGTGTGTGGCGCCTACCTGTAAGACAGGTTCCGGCACCGTCGGAATGCGCAATGGCCCGTACCGCAACGACGCGGTACGGGCCATTGTTCTGTTCAGGGAGTTACGTGTGGGCCTCGTATATGGCTTTCGCCAATTCTGTTTTGAGGGCCTGGAATTCGGGTGTGGCCGTTACGGCTAACTCTCGGACACCGGTGGGGTCGTCGTTCGGCAGGACGATGTCGCGGTCCACGATGATCCGTCCCGGGCGGGCGCTCATGACCAGTACCCGGGTGGACAGGAATACCGCTTCCTCCACCGAATGCGTCACGAACACAATGGTTTTCCCGGCCTCGCGCCACAGTCGCAGCAGCTCGACCTGCAAGCGCTCCCGGGTCAGCTGATCGAGCGCGCCGAACGGCTCGTCCATCAGGATGATGCGCGGATCGTTGACCAGCACCCGCGCGATCTGCGCCCGCTGTTGCATGCCGCCGGACAACTCGTAGGGCCGTTTGCCGCCGAAGTCGGCGAGCCCCACCAGGTCGAGCATGCGCTCGGCGGCCGCGCGCCGCGTCTTCCTGTCCACACCACGACATTTCGGACCGAACTCGACATTGCCGCGGACAGTGAGCCACGGGTACAGAGTGGGGGCCTGGAAGACCACGCCGCGTTCGGGGCTCGGCCCGTCGATGGGATCGTGGCCGACGAGCAGGGTGCCGGCGCTGGGCGTGAGGAAGCCGCCGAGTAGTTGCAGCAGCGTGGTTTTGCCGCAGCCGGATGGACCGACGATGCTCACGAACGCACCGGGTTCGATGACCAGATCGGTGGGGGAGAGCGCGACGGTGCTGCCGGTCGGGGTGTCGTAGGTCTTGGACACCCCGGTCAGCACCACGCGGTCGCGCAGCTCGAGCGCCGCGGTCATTTCGCGCTGACCTTGGCGGCCGCCCCCGCGTAGACCGCCGCGGCATACGCCTCCGGCGTCGCCAGGCCCTGGATCTCGCCCTGGCTCAACAGGAAATCGGCCGAGGACTTCAGGTCCGCGCCCAGTTGCTTGCCCAGATAGGCGGGTCCGGCCTGGGTGGCCGCATCGAGGTAGCCGTATTCGCCCAGCTGCTTGCGGATATCGGCGACCGGGACGCCCAGCTGTGCGGCGATGTGGGTGGCCGCGGTGTCGGGTGCGGTGTTGATCAGGTTGACGGCCCAGTTCTGCGCCGCGGTCCACACCTCGAGGAAACGCGGGTTGGCCGTGACGAACTCGGTGCGCGCGCCGGCCAGATCGTAGGTCCCGCCCGGACCCGGTTCGCCGGTGGTCTGTGGTTCGGTCGTGACAGGTTGGTAGCGTGGTCGCAGAAAAACGATCGGGTGATCGGATGTGCGCAGCCTGGAGGACAGTGTGGTGACGGCCGGACGGCGTACTCAGGCCCAGCGTCGGGCCGAAACGCGAGAGGCGCTGATCGAGGCCACGATTCAGGCGATCGTCGAGAAGGGCCACGCCGGGGTGACGGTCAACGAGGTGTGCCGCCGGGCGGGTGTCTCGCACGGCGGCTTGTTCGGCCGGTTCGACTCGCTGTTCGATCTGGTGGCGGCCGCGGCCGCGGAGGTCGGCCGCCGCCAGATCGACGGCTTCGTCGCGAAGGTGGCGGCGCTGCCCGACCGGCGTGACATCGATGCGGTGCTGGCCATCTGGCTCGACGCGGCGCGGGATCCGATCAATACGGTGTGGCTGGAGCTGACGATCGCGGCCCGCACCGATGCGCAACTGCGCGAGCGTCTCTCGGTCGTGCGCGACGAATACGCCGCCGCCATGATGGCCGACGGCGGCTTGGCCGCAACCCGTGGACTGCCACCGGCTCAGAGCGTGGCCCTGGGGTCGATCGTGATCTTCTGCTTCGACGGTTTCGCGATCCACACCGGCACGTTCCCGCAGCCGGAGCTCGACGCGTTGCGGCTGGAAGCGATGACCGAGATGGTGCGGATGTATTTGAAGGCGCACCTGGTAAACGACTGAGCCGCAGCGCGGATGCGGTCGAGCAATAGTTGTCAGTCGCGGGCCGGGTCGACCGTCATGCGCGCGTCCACCATCAGCCCGATCACGCCCACCGCGAGGCAGGCGATGGTGAGGATCACCTGGGCGGGGGAGGTGCGGTTGGTCAGTGCGTCGCCGAGTAGCACGGTCCCCACCGTGCCCGGGATGATGCCGAGGAAAGTGGCCGCCAGATACGGTGTGAACCGGATGGACGACAGTGCGGCGCAATAGTTCACGATCGAGAACGGCGCGAACGCGATTAGCCGTAGCGAGCCGATCGCCAGCCAGCCGCGCCGTTCCAGCCGGGCGTCCACCGCCTGCACCGTGGGGTGGGTGAGCCGGGCCCGGACCCGCTCGTGATCGAGCGCGCGCACCAGCCACAACGCCAGTACCGCAGACAGAGTCGTGGCCGTGACGGCCAGCGTCAGACCCTCCGCGGAGCCGAACAACATGCCCGCGCTGAGCGTGAATATGGTGCGCGGGAACGGGGCCACGCACACCAGGGTGTGCACCGCGAAGAACACCAGCGGCAGCGTCGGGCCGACCGAGTCGGCCCACTGCCGGATCTGTTGCGGCGCCGGGTGCGGTGCGAACGCCGCCAGCGCGAACAGCAGCCCGCAGCCGATCAGCAAGGCCAGGGTGCGGGGTTGGCGAAGGCGGCTGAGCAGCCCGGATACGCGCTCCAGCGGCGAGCGCACGGTTGTTGGCACCGCGCCAGGTTACCCGCTGGTAGCGAGACTCCGGAGACGGCAATCCCGGGGGTGCCGCTAGCATCAGGGGAAAGACGAGGAATGCTCGTTAACCAAAGTGACCGTTGATCTGCGCGAATGCCAGTCCAGCGGTCATTCGGTCAGGGAGTGGAAGAAGGACACGCAGCTATGCCGATTGCTTCCGACTCGGACACCGATCCGGTGCCCGAGTATGCCGCCTGGCGCAAGGGTGTCGCCGGGGTGCTGGCGAAGGCCCGCAGGGTGGATGCGAGCGAACTGCCGGACGAGCCGGAGAAGCTGCTCGCGGTCACGACCTATGACGGCCTGACCGTCAACCCGCTCTACACGCGCCGCGACGAACTGCCCGAGCAGCCGCTGCCCGGGCAGTTCCCCTACGTGCGTGGCGGCGACGCCACCCGCGACGTGCACCGCGGCTGGTTCGTGAGCCAGAAGTTCGCCGGCGCCGACGCCAAGGCCGTCAACGCCGACATCCTCTTCGCGCTCGACAACGGCGTCAGCGCCGTCCAGCTGGGTGTCGCCGAGCGCGGCGTCCCGGTCGAGGGCCTCGCCACCGCGCTGAAGGGTCTGCTGTTCGAGCTGGCCCCGCTCACCCTGGACGCCGGTCCGGCCGCCAATGAGGCCGCCGCCCAGCTGTTCTCGGTGCTCGACGCCTACGCGGCCGCGAACACCAAGACCCTCGCCAACCGCGAGGACATTCGCGTCTCCCTCGGCGCGACCCCGCTGACCAGCCTGTTCGCCGGCACGTCGGCGATCGACCTGGACGGGGCGGTCGCCCTCGCCCAGCAGGCGGTGGCCCGGCCGGAGACGGTTCGCGCGATCACCGTGTGCGGCATCGCCTTCCACAACGCCGGCGCCTCCGACGCGCAGGAGCTGGGTGCGGCCGTCGCCGCGGGCCTGGAGTACCTGCGCTCGCTCACCGACGCCGGCGCCGACATCGTGGATGCGCTGGGGCAGCTGGAGTTCCGCTTCGCCGCCACCGACGACCAGTTCGAGACGGTCGCCAAGTTCCGTGCCGCCCGCCGCCTCTGGGCGCGCGTCGCGCACGTGTGCGGCGCCCCCGCCGCGGGCAACGCCCCGCAGCAGGCCGTCACCTCCGCGGCCATGATGAGCCAGCGTGACCCGTGGGTGAACATGCTGCGCACCACGCTCGCCGCGTTCGGCGCGGGCGTCGGCGGCGCCGACATCGTCACCGTGCTGCCCTTCGACGCCGCCCTGCCCGCCGGGGAACTCGAGGTGTCGCAGGCGTTCTCCGAGCGCATGGCCCGCAACACCCAGCTGCTGCTGCTCGAGGAATCCCGCCTCGGCCACGTGCAGGACCCGGGCGCCGGCTCCTGGTACGTGGAGTCGCTCACCGATGAACTCGCCGCCAAGGCGTGGGAGTTCATGCAGGAGATCGAGGCCGCCGGCGGCTACCTGGAAGCCCTGCAGTCCGGTCTGCTGGCCGAGCGCATCGGCGCGACCAAGGCGCAGCGCGATTCCGATGTGGCGCACCGCAAGACGGCCGTCACCGGTGTCAACGAATTCCCGAACCTGGGCGAGAAGCCGCTGTCGGAGGCCGCGCGCGCCGACCGGGCCTCCCGCTACGGCGCCGCCTTCGAGGCGCTGCGCAACCGCTCCGACGCCTACCTGGCCGCCAACGGCGCGCGCCCGCAGGTGCGACTGGTTCCGCTGGGCCCGGTGTCGGAGAACAATGTTCGTGTCACCTTCTCCACCAACCTGCTGGCCTCCGGCGGTATCGAGGCGGTCACCGAGGCCGGCCCGTCGATCGCCGTGCTGTGTGGCTCCGACAAGCGTTACGGCACCGACGCCGCCGCGGCGGTGGAGGAATTGCGGGCGGCCGGTGTGACCACCGTGCTGCTGGCCGGACCGGAGAAGGCCGTCGCGGACCTGACCGGTGCGCAGCGTCCGGACGGTTTCGTGACGGCGCGCATGGATGCGGTGGCGGCTCTGTCCGGTCTGCTGGAGAAGCTGGGAGCGTAGAGATGAGCGATATCAAGCACCGGATCGGCAATTTCGCCGAAGTACCGCTGACCGAGGGCGACACCGCCCCCGCCGAGGTCGGCGCCGCGCAGGTCGAGGACTTCGTCAAGGAAGCCGCGACCGCCAATCACTATGCGCCCGAACAGCTCACCTGGTCGACCCCCGAAGGCATCGACGTGCCGCCGGTGTTCACCAAGGCTGATCGTGACGCCATCGTGGCCGAGGGCTACCCCCTCGACAGCGTCCCGGGCATCGCGCCGTTCCTGCGCGGTCCCTACCCGACCATGTACGTGAACCAGCCGTGGACGATCCGCCAGTACGCGGGCTTCTCCACCGCCGCGGACTCCAACGCCTTCTACCGCCGCAACCTGCAGTCGGGTCAGAAGGGCCTGTCGGTCGCCTTCGACCTGGCCACGCACCGTGGCTACGACTCCGACCACCCGCGCGTCACCGGCGACGTGGGCATGGCCGGTGTCGCCATCGACTCCATCCTCGACATGCGGGAACTGTTCGATCAGATTCCGCTGGACCAGGTGTCGGTGTCGATGACCATGAACGGCGCGGTGCTGCCGATCCTGGCGCTCTACGTCGTCGCCGCCGAAGAGCAGGGCGTCGGGCCCGAGCAGCTGGCCGGAACCATTCAGAACGACATTCTGAAAGAGTTCATGGTCCGCAACACCTACATCTACCCGCCCGAGCCCTCGATGCGGATCATCTCCGACATCTTCGCCTTCACCTCCGCGAAGATGCCGAAGTTCAACTCGATCTCCATCTCCGGCTACCACATCCAGGAAGCCGGCGCGACCGCCGACCTGGAGCTGGCCTACACCCTCGCCGACGGCGTGGAGTACATCAAGGCCGGTCTGGCCGCGGGCATGGAGGTCGACAAGTTCGCGCCGCGCCTGTCGTTCTTCTGGGCCATCGGCATGAACTTCTTCATGGAGGTCGCCAAGCTGCGCGCCGGGCGTCTGCTCTGGAACGAGCTGGTCGCCAAGTTCGAGCCGAAGAACTCCAAGTCCCTTGCGCTGCGCACCCACTCGCAGACCTCGGGCTGGTCGCTGACCGCGCAGGACGTGTTCAACAACGTCGCGCGCACCTGTGTCGAGGCCATGGCCGCCACCCAGGGCCACACCCAGTCGCTGCACACCAACGCACTCGACGAGGCGCTGGCGCTGCCGACCGACTTCTCGGCTCGCATCGCCCGCAACACCCAGCTGCTGATCCAGCAGGAGTCCAACACCACCCGTCCGGCGGACCCGTGGGGTGGCTCGTACTACGTGGAATGGCTGACCCACCAGCTGGCCGAGCGCGCCCGCGCCCACATCGCCGAGATCGAGGCGCACGGCGGTATGGCGCAGGCGATTTCGGAAGGAATTCCGAAGCTGCGCATCGAAGAGGCCGCTGCCCGCACCCAGGCGCGCATCGACACCGGCCAGCAGCCGGTGATCGGCGTCAACAAGTACCTGGTCGAGGAAGACACCCCGATCGAGGTCCTCAAGGTCGAGAACTCGCGCGTGCGCGCCGAGCAGAACGCCAAACTGGAAAAGCTGCGCGCCGAACGTGATTCGGTTGCGGTCGAGCAGGCCCTGGCCGAGCTGACCCGCGCGGCGGCCTCGTCCGAGGGCGGCATGGAGAACAACCTGATGGCCCTGGCCATCGCGGCGGCCCGCGCCAAGGCCACCGTCGGTGAGATCTCCGATGCGTTGGAGAAGGTCTACGGCCGCCACCAGGCCGAAATCCGCACGCTCTCCGGTGTCTACCGCGAGGAGGCCGGCAAGGTGACCAACATCAGCAAGGCCATCGAACTGGTCGAGGCGTTCGCCGAGGCCGAGGGCCGTCGCCCCCGCATCCTGATCGCCAAGATGGGTCAGGACGGCCACGACCGCGGCCAGAAGGTGATCGCCACCGCGTTCGCCGACCTCGGCATGGACGTGGATGTGGGCCCGCTTTTCCAGACCCCCGAAGAGGTGGCGCAGCAGGCGGCAGACAACGACGTGCACGTCGTCGGTGTCTCGTCGCTGGCCGCAGGCCACCTTACGCTGGTGCCCGCTCTGCGGCAGGCACTGGCCGATGTCGGCCGTCCCGACATCATGGTCACCGTCGGCGGCGTCATCCCGCCCGGTGACTACGACGAGCTGTACGCGGCGGGCGCGGCGGGCATCTTCGGCCCCGGCACCATCATCGCCGACGCCGCGATCGACCTGATCAACAAGCTGGCCGCGCAGCTGGGCCACGAGATCGGCTCCGGCGCAACGGAATGAGCGACGCCGCACGCGCGACCGAGGGTGGCGGCGACCACCCTCGGCTCGGCACCACCGCCGGCGTCGGTGTCCCCGGACCCGGCCCCGGCGTCCGGCCCGCCACTCCGGTGGCGCGCCGGGTGATCGACGTCGATCAGCTGGCCGCGCAGGTGCGGGCGGGGGAGCGGGCCGGACTGGCCCGCGCCATCACCCTCGTCGAATCGACTCGCAGCGACCATCGGGCACTGGCACAACAGCTGCTGCTGAAGGTGTCACCCGATCCGGGCGTGGTGGTGTCGAACCGCGTGGGCATCACCGGTGTTCCGGGCGTCGGCAAGTCGACGTTCATCGACGCGCTCGGCATGTACCTGATCGGCCAGGGTCATCGGGTGGCGGTACTGGCCGTGGACCCTTCCTCGACTTTGACCGGCGGCTCGATCCTGGGCGACAAGACCCGCATGGAACGGCTGTCGGTGCAGCGTGACGCGTTCATCCGGCCGTCGCCGACCGCGGGAACGCTCGGCGGCGTGGCGAAGGCGACCCGCGAGACCATCGTGTTGCTGGAAGCCGCCGGATACGACGTCATCCTCGTGGAGACGGTCGGCGTCGGCCAGTCCGAGGTCACCGTCGCCAACATGGTCGACGCCTTCTGCTTCCTCACCCTGGCCCGCACCGGCGACCAGCTGCAAGGCATCAAGAAGGGCGTGCTCGAACTCGCCGATCTGGTGGCCGTGAACAAGGCCGACGGACGCTACGAGCTGGAAGCCAAGGCCGCGGCCCGCGAACTCCAAGGGGCGATGCGGCTCGTGCATCCGCGCGAGTCCCTGTGGCGTCCACCGGTTCTCACCATGTCGGGCCTCAACGGCACCGGCCTGGACACGTTCTGGGACACGGTCCTCACCCACCGCCGCGTGCTGACCGAGGCCGGGGAGTTCGCCGAGAAGCGTCGTCGCCAGCAGGTCGACTGGACCTGGACTATGGTTCACGACAGCCTGCTTCGCCGACTCTCGGACAACCCGAACGTGAAGGCCCTGCGCGCCACGGTGGAGCAACAGATCCACGACGGCACCATGACCCCGGCGCTGGCGGCCGAGGAGATTCTGCGGGCCTTCGACGAACGGACCTGAATGCCATGACCATCCTGATCCGCCCGGGCGCTGATTCCGACGCGGACGCGGTCGCCGCCCTACACACGGCCAGCTGGCGGACCGCGTACGTGGGGATCGTGCCCGCGGCGTATCTGGATGGGGCATTGGTCGACGACCACAAGACGATGTGGCACGACCGGCTCACCGCGGAGGACGCGCCCGGGACCCTGTTCGTCGCCGAATCCGGTTCGGAGCTGTGCGGATTCATCTACCTGGCGCTGCAGCCCGACGGCCGGGTGCTGATCGACAATCTGCATGTCAGCCCGACTCTCAAACGAGGCGGCATCGGGACGCTGCTGCTGCACCACGGCTTCGATTGGGCCGCTGCGGAGTTCCCGCAGCATCCCGTCTATCTGGAAGTGCTGGAAGCGAATACCGCGGCCATCGCCTTCTATGAGCGGTACGGCGGGCTCGCGAGCGCGCCTCGAACAGCCCACTTCCCTCAGGGCTTCGACGTTCAGGAGCTGGAAATCACCTGGTGACGGTGACCGTCGCCGCGCGCTGGTCGTTCGTCTCAGGACCCGAACCAGCGCCGCCGGCGTTCTGCTGCGAACTCCGCCTTCTCCCTGGCGAATTCGACGGACGGTCCGACGAACGGGGCCACCGGGGCCGGGCCGGACAGAAAGTCTGCTTCCACCTTGCCGACGAGGCCACCGCCGAACTCGATGTGGCATGTGCCTTGTCCCAGGTACCTGCCGTCGTGCGGGCTGTCGTGCAGGTGGGCGATGATGTCCGCTGCGACGGTCCGTGCCGCCGTCTCGGCGAAGACGCCGGCCCGAGGCACCGGGGCGTCCGCGCAGTCGCCCAGCGCGTAGACCCTCAGGTAGGGGGTCGCAAGGGTGGCGGCGTCGACGTGGATCCAGCCGTCTATCCCGTTCTCCGTCAGTCCGGAGGCCTGCACGACATCCGGGACTCGGTGACGGGGGATGCCCACGAACAGGTCATAGGGGAGGTCGCCGTCACGGGTCGACGCGGTGTGGGTGGCCGGGTTCAGAGCTCGTACCCGCTTCCCGGGCGTGTACTCGATGTCGCGGTCCGCGAGGGCGTCGACGATCGCGGTGTTGGCGCTGGGGGACACCGGGATAGGGGAGTCCATCGGGGTGATCATGTGCATCTGGGTCCGACTGCGCAGGTTACGTCGTACGAGTTCCTCGTGGAGCAGTAGCGCGCCTTCGTACGGGGCCGGTGGGCACTTGAACGGGACGCTGAGGATCGACAGCAGGATGGTGCCGCCGGTGAAGGCGTCTAGGCGTTCACGTAGGCGGTGGACGCCGTGGATCGAGTAGTACTCGTAACCGTCCTCGACGAAGCCTGGGGTGGCGTCGCAGTCGTAATCCGCACCCAGTGCGACGACGAGTGTGTCCGGTGTGTAGCTGCCTCGGTCGGTGGTGACCGTTCGGGCGGATGGGTCGATCGCGGTAACCGTTTCGCGTCGGAACTCGACGGACGGAAGGTTGAGTGTGTCGTATGGAGTTCGGACGTCATCCACCGTTTGGCCCCGGAACAATACGTCCATTTTCGCGAAGCCGAATATGAATCCGTCGCCGTGGTCGAGGAGTGTCACCCGGACTTCGTCGGGCACGGACCGGGATAGACAGGAGGCGAGTTCGAGCCCCCCGAATCCAGCACCCAGGATCAGCACGGTGTGCATTGTTCGAGTATGCGCCTGAAGGCTAAGAACCAAGAGACCAAAAGAAAAAGAAGACTAAAGACAAAGACGCCTGGATAAGGGAGAGGGTGGCCGAGCTTGCGAGGCCCCCTCACCTACCAGCCCCACTCACGGTTCGGCCGCGCAGCATCCCGGGGAAAACGAGGGGATGGGTTTGGGTTCTTTCTGTAGAAGGTGATCCGTGCAGTCCGTGGGCTGGGATCGGCGGATTCGGCTCCCGACCTGGCGTCAGCGCAGGTCCGGTAGGGCAGGCGAGGCGACCACGCTCTGTGTAGTTTTGCGGACGCGCTTGCGGCATGGGCATTCGTGGGGCACGCAGCCCGAAGGGCCCCACCTTGGGTGAGGCTCGGGCTCGTATTAGGGACGTGACCACCATTTGACCGGTGGACGCGTGCGATCACGCAGTCGCGCCAGTGACGCGGCCATCAGTTCGCCCGCGTGGTGACGGTCGTTGACTTGGGGCATACCGGTCGGATCGATGTGGCGTGGTGCTATCCACCCGGTCCGGCCCGCGTGTTCCGAATCCGCTGGCATGGCAACGGTTTTCCAACCACCCGGCCCGTCATGGATGAGCGCGTGGCAGGCGTCGCAGGCCAAGGTCAGGTTTTCGATGTCGGTGGCCCCACCCTTGGCCCACTCGGTCACATGATGCACCTGAGTGAGAGTGGCGGGAGCGCTGCAGCCGGGGCGGGTGCAGCCACGCTCGGTCGCGATCAACGCCAGCCGCTGCGCGGAGTTCGCCAGGCGCTTGGTGCGACCCAGGTGCAGGGGTCGTCCGGCGTGGTCGAAGATAGCCAGGAACGGCTTGGACTTCTGAGCCAGCTGCAACGCCTGCTCCAACGGCACCGTCCCACCCGAAGCGGTGGTGGCCACACCGGCAGCGGCTTCAACCTCGGCCAGCGACATGGTGATGATGGTCGACACGGGCAGCCCACGGTGCTGACCCAGGTTCGCGGGACCCATCTCGGGGCGCAGGAATGCCACCATGGCGTCGTGGTTACGCTGGGCTGCGGTGCGGGTGTCGCGACGCGCCGCCCGCTCCAAACCGGCGAGCGCTTCCTCATCGAGTCCGTCAGTCGTCCACGGGCTTTCCGCGTCATCAGGGTTGCACATGCCCGGCTGGGCCAGGCTGGCGAAGATCGGATCGAACAACGCCCGCGCAGCCGGCGTCAGCTCCGCGGTCATGGTCGACATGCCGTCCACACCCTGCTTGCTCAAGGTGAGCCCACGCCGCCGCTGCCGGTCACCGTCGTCGGTCAACCGTCCGTCGGGGTCGAGGTAACCCAGCAACCGGTCCCCGACCTTCGGCAGATCGTCCGGGCTGGGCTGGGCGGCGAAGCTGGCCAGCTGGAATTCGGCGAGCTCCCGCAACTCCGGGTCGACCTTGCCCGGCACCCGGTCCATGATCTTCGCGATCCGCCGCGCCGAATCCACCGACACCAACCCCATCGCCTGATAGGTCGCCGTCCACGGCAGCACCGGCTCCAACGCCTGCCCGGCTTCCTGCCGCAGCCCCAACACCTCCGCGGCACGCGCCCGCGCACAAGCTTCCCCGTGCCCGAGCCGCAAGGTCTGCGCGAGGAACTTCGCGGTCGTCTTCACCCCCGCCTTGTCGGGCAGGTTCCGGTTCTCGGCTTCGCGAACGAGCTTGTGCTCGAACGCCGCCATCTTCCGCCGCGCGACTTCCCAATCCCGCATCAATTCCACGACACCGTCATCGGAAATCGGATCGAGACTGTTGTTGAGCAGGATATCCACGGCATCGAACACCCGCTCGGCGGCAACAGCCACCGGGGTATCGAGCTCGAGAATCTCACCGCCCCAATTCATACACCAATTCTACCGCAACAACTCCCACCCCGCGGCCGAAATAAACTGCGGCAGAAGGATTTTCACTCCATTCCGCCGCAGTCAATTCGCTATTCTTCCTAAACTCCCAGCGCCCCCGCGATAAGCGGCCAAGAGTCATGCACGTCGTCCTCCCAATACGGCCACGCATGAGTCCCGTTGCGATAAGCCACCTCTGCGGGAATCCCCAACGACCCCAACCGACCGACCAGTGCGTCAGTGCAGTTCTTGACCACCGTCTCCATGATCCCGCCGACCGCCATCCGATCCGCCAGCACGCCCACATTCCCGGCCACAGTCGGATCGCCGAGGGTGTCGTGCACCCCCGGCGCGCCGTTCCCCGCCGAGATATACAGCGCCACCCCGCGCAGCCGCTCCGCGTTGATGACCGGGTCGTGCGCGTCCCATGCCGGATTGTCGTCCGTGCCCCACATATTGGTGGCATTCGCGTGGAACACGCCGAGCTCGGATCTCACGTAGTTGCGCGCGGCCGCGTCGGTGGTGCGCGGGCAGCCGCTGAAGGACCCGACGGCCTGGTACATGCCGGGCGCTTCGATCGCAAGGTTCAGCGCCGACGTAGCGGACATCGACGCGCCGGCGACGGCGTTGCGTCCGGTCATCTGGAAGCGGGATTCGAGCAGCGGCGGCAGTTCGTGAATCAGGAAGGTGGACCACTTGTTCCGGCCCAGCGTCGGATCGTCGGAGATCCAGTCGGTGTAGAAGCTGGCCCGGCCACCGATCGGGGTGATGACGTTGACCTGCTTGTCGGCGAAGAACTGCGCGACGTCGGTGCGGTTGCTCCACGGCCCGCCGGACTCGCCGCCGTCGACCGCGTTGAGCAGGTAGAGCGCGGGCGCGGGCTCGTCCGGGTGCGACACCCAGACCGGGATGGACCGGTTCATCGCCGCCGAATAGACGGTGACCTCGTATTGGCGGCCACCGAGCGGGCGCACGTCGAGGATGGCGGAATCCGGTCCGGGGTCGGCGGCTGCCAACATGGGCACCAGTGCGGCAAATGTGGCGATCATGGCAATGAGGGTGCGTGATAGCCGATGCATGACAGCGAGTATCCCGCTGGCAACGTCCAACTTCGGGCATCAGCGCGCGTGTTTATCGCCAGAATGTGCCCGCCGCGCAGACCGGGGACGAGCCCCGCGGTCCGACAGCCGCATCTTCTCAGCTATCGGACCGCGCGGGGACCATCAGATCATCATGCGCAGCGGTCCCTCGGGTTCGATGCCCATGGTGGTCAATGCGGTTGAGTGGTACAGCGACCCGGGCGTGTGGATGGCGTGCTGCAAGCCCACGTGCGCGTCGCGCCAGAAGCGCTGCATGACGTTGTGCCGCCGAGCAGCATTGCCGCCGGAACGCGCGAAGATCTGGTCGACCGCCTCCACTGCCCGCCACGCACAGCGAATCTGGTTGCGGCGCACGATCGAACGGTCCTCGAAGGAGATGGGCTTGCCCGCGTCGGCGAGGTCGTAGAGGCGGCTGATGCCGTCGAGCAGCTGGGTGCGCGAGGCGGCGATGTCGGCGGCGGCCTCGGAGATGGCCGACAGCACGATCGGGTCGTCCTTGATGAGGGTGCCCATGGCGGTGACGCGGTCGCGCTGGTAGTCGAGGTGGGCCGCGAGCGCACCCTCGGCGATCCCGATCACCGCGGCGGTGATGCCGAGCGGGAACATCGACCAGAACGGCAGCTTGTAGACGGTCTCGGTGCGGCCCGCGCGCTCGGCGGCCAGCTCACCGGCGGCGACGGCATCCATCTCGATGGTGCGGTACGCCGGAATGAAGGCCCCGTCGACGATGATGTCCTTGGACCCGGTGCCCTGCAGCCCGATGACGTCCCAGGAGTCGTCGACGATGGTGTAGTCCTTGCGCGGCAGCACCACGTGCATCACGGTCGGCGGCATCACCGGCGCGCCCGTGGCGTCACCGAGCAAGGCGCCCAGGAAGATCCACTCGCAGTGGTCGGTGCCGGAGGAGAAGCTCCAGCGGCCGCTCAGCTTGAAGCCGCCGTCGACGGCCGTCGCGACGCCCATGACGGCGTAGGGCGAGGCGATCCAGGTGTCGGGGTTCTCGCCCCACACCTCGTCCTGCAGGCGCCGGTCCATCAGCGCCATCTCCCACGGGTGCGCGCCGACGACGCCGGTCACCCAGCCGGTGGATCCGCAGTTCTTGGCTACCTCCATGACCGTTTCGGCGTAGTCGCGCGGGTGCGCGGCGTAGCCGCCGTATTCGGTCGGCAGCAGCATCCGCATCACGCCGGTCTGGCGGAGCAGTTTCACGCTCTCGTCGGAGAGCTTCCCCAGTCGTTCGGTCTCGTCGGCGGCCGCCGCGAACTGCCCAGACATTTCCTGGACCCGGCTCAGTACCTCGTGCGTCATTGCAACTCCCGCTGCATCGGCGTGCCCCCTTGTGGAACGCGTTCTAGTCAGAACTTAGTGCCACGAAGCCTGTGCGGGAAGGGATTTCGCGCCAGTAGGTACCGATCAGTCCGTTTGACTCCGGCGGTGTGATGGAGTAGACGGCGAGATAGATTGTGCACAATCTAATTGTTGGCTACCTTGTTGGACGTGACCGAAGAACAGGCGCTGGAGAACCAGCTGTGCTTCGCGCTGTACGCGGCGTCGCGGGCGATGACCGGCATGTACCGGTCCAAGCTCGACGCGCTCGGCATCACCTATCCGCAGTACCTGGTCCTGCTCGCGCTCTGGCAGCGGGACGGACGCACCGTCGGCGACCTGTGCTCGGCCCTCGAACTGGATTCGGGCACGCTCTCGCCACTGCTCAAGCGACTCGAATCGGCGGGTTTCGTGACCCGCGCTCGCTCGGCGTCCGACGAACGCCGGGTCGAGATCACCCTCACCGACCGCGGGCGCGAACTGCGCGCCGCGGCCTGCCACATCCCCGGGCGGTCCGAAGAGATCAGCGGCATGTCCACCGAGGAACTGGCCGACCTGCGGGAAACCCTGCGCCGGCTCACCGCGGCCCTGACCGCCCATACCCGATCGAAGGAGAACCTCTGATGAACGTGCCCATGCGTGCGGTGGTCATCGAACAGTTCGGCGAGCCGAAGGACGTGCTCACCGTCGCGGAACGGCCGGTACCCGAGCCCGGTCCGGGCGAGGTGCGCATCGCGACGACGCTGGCCCCGATCCACAACCACGACCTGGCCATCATTCGCGGCATCTACGGCTATCGGCCCGAGCTGCCCGCCGTCCCCGGCACCGAGGCCGTCGGCCGCATCGACGCCCTCGGAACCGGCGTCACCGGCCTGGAAGTCGGTCAGCGCGTGACGGTCTCGGGCGTGCAGGGCGCGTGGGCGGAGTACTTCGTCGCCAAGGCGGGCGGCGTGGTGCCGGTCCCGGATTCGGTGTCCGACGCGACCGCGAGCCAGCTGCTGGCCATGCCGCTCAGCGCGCTCATGCTGCTCGAGGACCTGAATGTCGAAGCCGGGCAATGGATCACGATCAACGCCGCCAACGGCGCGGTCGGCCGGCTGCTGAACCTGCTGGCCCGGGCCCGCGGCGTGCACGTCCTCAACCTGGTGCGCAGCGCCGCCGCCGCGAAGTCCTTGCGGGAACTGGGTTTCGAGCCGGTCCTCGACACCGAATCCGACGACTGGCAGCAGCGCGCCGCCGAGCTCACCGGCGGCGAGCCCATCGTGCGCGCCGTCGACCAGGTCAGCGGTCCCGCGGCCAACGATCTGCTCTCCCTGCTGGGCCCGCGCGGTGAACTGGTCACCTTCGGCGCCCTGTCGGGTCAGCCGATGCTGCTCAACCCCGGCCCGATCATCTTCAAACAGGCCGTGGTGAAGGGCTTCTGGGGCTCCAAGCGGGCCGAGGAGATCGGCGGCGAGGAACGCCGTCGTCTCATCACCGAGCTGGTCACCCTGGCCGCCCGGGGCGTGCTGGACCTGACCGTCGAGACCGCCTACCCGCTCGAGGAGGCCGCCGAGGCCGCCGCGGCCAGCGAACGCCCGGGCCGCAACGCCAAGATCGCGCTCAGCGCGTCGGCGCTATCCGGCCAGTAGTACCGCGGCCAGGGTGATCGCGCCCGGCACCGCCTGGGCGAACAGGATCCGCCGGCTGGCGGTGGCCGTCCCGTAGAGTCCGGCCACCACGACGCAGGCCGCGAAGAAGATCTTCGCGGCCTGCCCCACCGGGTCGGACGCGATCAGACCCCAGATCAAGCCCGCGGCCAGGAAGCCGTTGTAGAGGCCCTGATTCCCGGCCAGCACCTTGGTCTCCTCGGCGAACTCGGCCGTGGTGCCGAAGTTCGCCCGGACCCGGGGCGTGGTCCACAGGAACATCTCCATGACCAGGATGTAGACGTGCAACGCGGCGAGCAATCCGACGAGGATCTCCGCGACCAACCGCATGACCGGCCCGCCTTTCTGGGTGCAACCGTGGGTGAGGTGTCAACCGAGAGCGAAGACGCGTGCCGCGTTATCGTGACAGACCGCGCGCAGCCAGTCGTCGCCGAGGTCCAGACGCTCGAGCGCGAACAGGGCGTGACCGTACGGGTAGGGGATGTTCGGGAAGTCGCTGCCGAGCAGGATGCGGTCGCCGAGATCGCGCACCCGGGGCAGCTCCGCGACGGGGAACGGTTCGCCGGCCTCCGTGAAATCGGTGAAGTTCATCGTGGTGTCGAACAGCAGGCCGTCGTAGGTCTCGGCGAGATCGAGGAATTCGCTGTATTCGGGCATGCCCATGTGCGCGATGATCAGCCGTAGTCGCGGGAAGCGGCGCAGCAGTGCCTCGATGGGCCCGGGACCGGTGAATGCCCCTGCGGCGGGCCCGGATCCGCAGTGTGTCACCACCGGGACGCCCGCGTCCTGAACCAGGCCCCACACCTCGTCGAGCCGCGGATCGCCCGGGTCGTAGTCGCCGACCTGGATGTGCAGCTTGAAGATCCGGGTGCCGCTTTCGAGCGCGGCGCGCACGTACGCGGGCGCGCCCGGCTCCGGATAGAAGGTGGAGGTGTGCAGGCAGTCCGGCGTCCGCGCGGCGAAATCGGCGGACCAGCCGTTGAGCCACTCCGCCATGTCCGGTTTGTGTGGGTAGATCATCGAGGTGAACGCGCGAACCCCGAACCCGCGCAGCGTCTTCAGCCGCACCTGCTCCTCGTCGCGGTAGGTGATGGGCCACTCGCGATTGCCGACCAGCGGCCCGGCGGTGTCGAAGTAGCCCCACACCTTGCGCAGCACCTGCTCGGGCATGAAATGCGTATGGACGTCGACGATTCCGGGCAGCCCGAGGCGGTCGCGGAATCCGGTCACATAGTCGATGTCGTGCGTGTCGGTCACCGGCCCGCATCTCCTTCCTCGAACACTGTCAGCGCGTAGTCGCCGAGGCGTCCGATCAGCCGCTCGAAGAACTGCTCGGGACTGGTGGCCACCACGATGTCGGCATTCGGTTCACGCCCCCACATGCCCGCCCAGTCGGCCACGGTGGTGGCGCGGGTGAGGGTGCCGGTCAGCTCCACGTCGACCGTGGCGGGTTTGGTGACGGCCAGGTCCGGGTCCAGCGCCACGGCCGCCGCGAACGGATCGTGCATGTGCGCCAGATAGCCCTGGTCGTAGAGCTTGTGGAAGTCGAAGTAGAAGCGGACCGCGTCGGTCAGGAACCGCACCAGCGGATTGCTCGCCACCGAGCGGGCGTGCGGCGGATCGTCTTCGGTGACCAGCTCCACCGGCGTGCTGCCCGCCCGTTCGGCCAGCAACGCCAGGTGTGGCGGCTTCATCTCGATGGTCTCGGTGATGTCGAGGGCGCACACGATCGGGCGGCGGTCGGTCGGTGCGGCGGAGAAGGCGTCGAAGACCTCCTTGGCCGCCTCCGGATCCACGTGCACGTTCCACTCGTTGGTGGGGGTGGTGTTGCCGGGATGGTTGAACGCGCCGCCCATGATGACCAGTCGCCGGAGCAGCTGCGGCAGTTGCGGTTCCATGCGCAGGGCGAGAGCGAGATTGGTGAGCGGCCCGGTGCACAAACCGATGATCTCGCCGGGATGTTCGCGGGCCAGATCCACCCACATCTGCGCGGCCGACCGCTTCGAGACGGTCCGGGTGCTGGGCGGGAGTTCGGCATACCCCACGCCCTGCGGCCCGTGGGTGTCCTCGGTGGTGCGTAGCGGAATCGCCAGCGGCGCCAGCGCACCCTGCGCCACTTCCAGTTCCGGGGCCCGCACCAGATCCAGCAGCGCGAGATTGTTGGCGGCCACCTGTGGCGCGGGCACATTGCCCGCGGTAGAGGCGATTCCGACGATCTCGGCCTCGGGGGAGGCGAGTAGGTAGAGCAGGCCCAGGGCGTCATCGATGCCGGTGTCGTTGTCCATGAGGATCTTCTGCCGCACGGGTTCGAGGGTAGCGGGACGGATGCCGCCGAGCGTCGATGGCCCGTGGGGGAGCGTGGCCGCCGGCAGCCGGGTGTCAGTAGGTGGGCAGGACATAGTCGGCGGTGCCCGGGGCGAACAGCTTCTTGGTCAGCGGCAGCATGGCCTTGGAGGTCATCAGCCGCCAGTTGACCCGGGCCATCGCAGCGCCGAACCGTGTGGTGGGCAGCATCATCTTGATGCCGCCGCCGGGCAGCTCCTTGGCCTTGTCCAGGAACGGGGTGACGAGTTCCTGGTAGCGGGCCTGCGCGCCGCCGAGATCGCCCGGGGTGGCGGCGATTTCACCGGCGAGCAGGTACGCCCCGACGATGGCCATGGCGGTGCCCATGCCGGTGAGCGGGGAGCCGCAGTATCCGGCGTCGCCGAGCAGCGTGACCCGTCCCGCGGACAGTTGCGGGACGTCGATGCGGGCGAGCTGGTCGAAGTAGAAGTCGTCGCTGCCGACCATGGCGTCGAGGATGAGCGGGGCCTTCCAGCCCGCGCCGTCGAGCATCTCGCGGATGCGGGCCTGCTGTGCGGCGGGGTCGCGCCGCAGGGCCGGGTCGTAGTCCTGGCGCAGCGTGATGATCGCCTTGGACGTGGCCGGGTCGCGGTCGGGGCGAATTGCGAAGGAGGCGCTGGGAATCGAGCATCCGGTCAGCCAGCCGTCTTCGGTGTCGGCGGGGGTGGGCATGGTGAAGAACGCCATGTAGCCGCCGAGGTGGGTGACGAACTGCTCGTCGGGTCCGAAGACCAGGCGGCGGGTGGCCGAGTGCACGCCGTCGGCGGCGATGACCAGGTCGTAGCGTTCGGTGCGGCCGGAGGCGAAGGTGACCTCGGCGCCGGTGGCGTCCTGGGTGAGGTGTTCGATCCAGTCGCCGTAGCGGTAGTCGAGCGGGCCGTTCACCTCGGCGATGAGGTCCAGCAGCACCTGGTTGAGGTCGCCGCGGGCGATCTCGATCTCGGCGGCCGGTCCCTCGCCGTCGAACATGTCGACGTCGATGCGGGCGTAGGTCTTGCCCTCCTCGGTGACGTAGGCCCAGCCCTGTTCGTGCACCCGCAGCTTGCCGATGCCGGGCAGCAGGCCCATGCGCTCGGCGGCCTCCTTGCTGGCGGTGCGCAGGTCGACGGCTTGGCCGCCGGGTCGGGGAGTGGTGGCGCGCTCGACGACGGTGGTGGCGATGCCCGCGCGAAGCAGTTGCAGGGCAACGGCATTGCCGGCGATGCCGCCGCCGATGACCAGGATCTTGGGGGTGGAGGTGGTGTTCATCGGAACTCCCGAAACTCGTTGAAAGTCTGTCTAAGACATATGTCTAACAGACTTTGATACGGGTGTCTAGAACGAATGTCTAAGACGCTGCTAGGGTGGGGTCATGGGAAATCGAGAAGACCTGCTGATGGGCGCGCGCAAGGCCGTCCTGGAACGGGGCCTCGCCAAGGTGACCGCGCGCGACATCGCCGCCGCCGCGGGAGTCAGCCTGGCCGCCATCGGCTACCACTTCGGCTCCAAAGACCAGTTGGTCACCGAGGCCATCACCATGGGCATCGGCACCGAACTCGGTGACGGCATGGAGGCGGCCATCCGCGATGCGGGGGAGGGTCACACACTGTGGGAGTCGTTGGCGGCGACCTGGAACGGGTTCGTCGACGTCATCCAGAGCAACCACGACGGACTGCTGCTGAGCACCGAGAACGGCTTGCAGATCGCCCGCGATCCGGCACAACAGGTATTCATGGCCGAGGCCAGTGCGACGGCGCATCGTGACATCGCCGAGATCATCGCCTCCGCTCACCCGAACCTGAGCCCGGAACAGGCCGCCGCGGTCGCGAAACTGCTGTTCGTGCTGTTCCAGGGAATGGCCATTCAGATGTTGATCGCGCCGGGCGCGGACTGGCTCGACGGCGATTCGCTCGTGACGGCGGTCGCGGCCATGCGGGACAAGTGAGGTCAGCCCGGCGGCACGTTCCGTAGTCGGGTCACGGCGATGACGGCCAGCAGCAGTGCGGCCCCCGCCGCGATGGCCGCGGTCAAGTGCATGCCGGTCAGAAACGCGTGCTTGGCCGCGTCCGCGACCGTGCTGCCCATCTTTCCCGGCACGGACCGGGCGACTTCCAGTGCGGCGCCCAGTGTGTCGCGAGCCGCGCGGGCATCGGGTTCCGGCAGCCCATAGGGCAGTCCGACGGCGAGCTGACTGCGGTAGATGGCGATGCTGATGCTGCCCAGAATGGAAATGCCCAGCGCACCGCCGAATTCCGCCCCCGTCTCCGACAGCCCGGAGGCCGCGCCCGCCTGCTCCGGCGGCGCGGTGCCGACGATGAGTTCGGTGGTGACCCCGAAAACCGGCGCCAGACCGAAGGACACCAGCAGTGACGCCGCGATGGTGAGCTCGACGCCGCCGGTCGCGGTGATCCGGGTGAGCAGCAGCAGTCCGACCGCGGCCATGGCCATGCCCGCGCCGATCATGTAGGCGGGCCGCACCACCTTCATGATCCGCGGCCCCAGCTGCGAGCCGACCATGAATCCCAGGCCCGCCGGGATGGTGGCGATCCCCGCGCGCAGTGGCGACATACCCAGCACCAGCTGGAAGTACTGGCCCACGAACAGCGCGTAGCCGAAGGCCACGAAGATCGCGACCATATTGATGGTCAGGGCGGTCCGGAAGCTGCCCAGCCGGAACAGGCGCAGATCCAGCATCGGATCGGCCGTATTGAGTTGCCGCCGAACGAAGACCACGCCGATCGCGACACCCACGCTCAGCGCGGTGAGCGCGGCCGGGCCGGGTCCGTCCTGCGCGGCCTTCTTCATGCCGAACACCACCAGCAGCACCGCCGCCGTGCACAGCGCCGCGCTGAGCGGATCGAGCCGTCCCGCGTCCGGATCCCGGAATTCGGGCAGCACTCTGGGTGCGAGCACGATCAGCAGCAGCATCACCGGCACCGCTAGCAGGAACACCGAACCCCACCAGAAGTGTTCGAGCATCAGCCCGCCGGCCAGCGGGCCGATGGATCCACCCACCGAGTACGACCCCACCCAGACCCCGACCGCGACCGACCGCTGTCCTGGATCACGAAACATGGTGAAGATCAACGAGAGTGTGGAGGGCGCCAGGGTGGCCCCGGCGACGCCCAGCAGCGCCCGGCAGCCGATCAGCACCGGCGCCGACGGCGCGAAGGCCGCGATCACCGAGATCGCCGCGAAGGCCGCCGCGCCGATTATCAGCAACCGCCGCCGTCCGATCCGATCGCCGATGGTGCCCATGGTGAGCAGCAACCCGGCGACCAGAAAGCCGTAGACGTCGATGATCCACAACAATTGGGAACTGGTGGGCCGCAACACCTCGCTGATCTGCGGCACCGCCAGGTGCAGGACCGTGAGGTCCATCGAGTAGACCAGGCACGCGAGGGCGAGCACCGCCAGTCCGGCCCATTCCCGTCTCCCTACCGAGGTAGCGCCGACGTCGCCGCCGGCGGTGAGCAAGGGAGCAGGTGTGTCCACGATGACGTCCTCCATCCGAATGTCGACACACACGTCGACAATTTTGATGTCGGTTTCAGGGTCTCATTTATTAACGCTGTACGGGGGATAAGTGCGGCGTGTTGAAAACGCTGCATTGCAAGGCAATTCGGCTAATTTTCGGATGTGCTTGCGGGTGTACGTGCAGCAGCTTGTATACATTCTCCGAAGTTACGAACCGTCCGGTCGGGCTTTCCACTCGGCAGGGCTCGAACCGTACGCCGGCGCAGGCCAGGGATGGTCGGGATACTCGCTCAATGCCGGGGCCGCGGTGGTCACCGTGCCGTGCGTGACGGCGTAGCGCGCATCGGGGGCCTGCGCAGATCCGTGATCCGGCGTCCGGCCCGGCGCGGTGATCAGCCAGGATGCCGTGCGTGCCAGAGCGACCCGGACATCGCGTCCGCGACCGTCGGCGCGGCGCGCGCCCAGCGCGTCCAGGACACCCGCCGCGAGCAAGTAGCCGCTCGCGTGGTCCAGGGCCTGGGCGGGCAGCGTGCCCATGACTGGTTCGGCCCGCGAATTATCCCGTGTGCCTTCGATCAGAGAAATTCCGGATGCGGCCTGCACGATGCTGTCGAAACCGCGACGTTCTCCCCACGGCCCGTGTTCGCCCCATGCCGAAACTCGGCCGTGCACAATTCCGGGACGAATATCGCCGGGCCGCAGTCCGAGTCGTTCCAAGCTGCCCGGTCGGTAACCCGAGATGATTATGTCTGCATTGCTGATCAATTCGCGAAAAACTGGAAGCTCAGTGCGCAAATCGACTACAGTGGAATACTTCCCCTGACATGTGTCCAGGAACTGCCAGCCGATCTCCGGCAACCCCGGCGGGTCGATCCGCAACACCTCGGCTCCCAGCAGGGCCAATGCCCGTGTCGCCACCGGACCGGCGATCACCCGGGTCAGATCCAGCACCCGGACCCCGCGCAATGGCAGCAAACGCGTTGCGGCGGTAGGGGAGTCGACACCGCCCGCGTCACCGCGCGCCTCGATCGCCACCAAGGGGCCCGAGGCGGCGGCCTTGCCCTGCGGGCTGTCCGACCATTCCTGCTCCGACCGCACCCGGAACGCGATCGCCGCGCCCTCGGCGGCGCGCTGTTCGATGTCGGCGGCCGTCAGTGTCGCCACCCGCTCGACGAACTCCGCGCGCCCGGTCCCGTCGGGCAGTTCAAGTGCCGCCAGCAGGCGTGCGCGGTGGTGCGGATAGTTGGCGTGCGTGCGCACCCAGCCGTCCACCGTCCGGAAGAAGCCTGACAGCTCCGCGAACATCTCCGGCTGCTGCCCGTCGATCCGCAACACGCGGTCGCTCGAGAATGCCGCCGCGACCCGGCCGGGATCGACGACACCGCGCACCGGTGCCACCCCGCACGTGGCACGCCACCGGTCGGCAGCACCCGCGAAGGTCGCGACCGCACCGCCCGACAATGCCCAGACCGGCAGTGTCGCAGCCAGATTCGCGCCCGGATCGAGTTTCGGCAACGGGGTGCCGGTGACCCCGATTCCGGTCTCGTAATCGCGGACCAGTGCGTCATAGGAAGCCACGAGCCGACTCTAACGCCGGCACCGCGGTCGAGCCCGCCCGCACATCTCGGGGCATACTCGACCGGATGAGCGCCCATCGACTGGCCGGGACCGCCTGGCTGCGTGAGCTGAAGTCCGATCCCGCACCCGCGACCGTGCTGGTGTGCTTCCCGCCCGGCGGTGGCTCCGTCACCGCCTACCGGGTCCTCGCCCAGCGCTTCGGGCAGGGCACCGCGGTATTCGGCGTGCAGTACCCGGGACGGCAGGACCGCATCGGCGACACCCCGGTCCCCGTACTCACCGAACTCGCCGAACGTGCCGCCACCGACCTACTGGCGTGGCCGAAAGACGTGCCGCTGGCCATCTTCGGACACAGCATGGGCGCGACCGTCGCCTACGAGGCCGCCCGGCGGGTCGAGGCGGGCGGCCGCGAGGTGGCACACCTGTTCGTGTCCGGCCGTCCCGCACCGGCCTTCGAGGTGACCGACCACATCCACGAAGGACCCGACGAGGACCTCATCGCCGAACTCGAACGGCTGTCCAATGATCCGGCGTCGGTGCGCATCCTGCGCGACGAGCCGGGCCTGGCCGAACTGGTGCTCCCGGCGGTGCGCACCGACTACCGCGCGGTCGAGACCTACCGCCACCAGCCCGGCGCACCGCTGCGCGCGCCGATCACCGCCCTGGTGAGCGACGCCGATCCGACCACCACCACCGAGCAGGCCGGGCACTGGCGCGACTACACCGCCACCGGATTCGATCTCGCCACCTTCAGCGGCGGTCACTTCTACCTCGACCTGCCCGAAAATGTCCCGGCAGTAGGCGATGTGATCACCCGCGCGCTGGCGGCGGCGGTGCAGGGCCGCTCGAACTGAGACAGCGGGCCGAGCGCCCCCGGCCCGATCGGGGGCGTCTCAGCCGAGGTATTCCGACTCGAGTACCCGGTCCTTGAGGAAGGACTGGTACTCGATGTGGGTGTCGTGTTCCACGGTGCGCCAGGACTTGCCCTCGGCCTCACGCATGTAGCTCAGATAGTCCGGCGCGCCCGGGATGCGCATGTTGTCGGCGACCACGATGGTGCCCGGGTGCAGCCAGCCCGCGTCCAGGATGTGCTTCAGGTCGGCCAGGTACGCGGACTTGTCGTGATCGACGAAGACGAAATCGACCGTGCCCTCGGTGATCCCGTGCTCCTCGGCGAGCAGCCGGAGCGTCTCGCCGCCGTCGCCGATGGTGCCCACCACGACCGTCACCCGATCGGCCAGCCCGGCGTGGGCGATGATGTCACGCGCCACCTCGGCGTTCGCGGCACTGAACTCCACCGACACCAGCCGCGCGCCCTCGGGCATGGTGCGCCCCGTGCGCACCGCGCTGTAGCCGATATAGGTGCCCAGCTCGAGCAGCAGCGTCGGATCCGCCTTGCGCACGGCGGCATCGAGCAGCAGACCCTTCTCGTCGCCCACGTTCACCAGATTGCTGCGGGTGCGGGCGAAGGTGTCGATGGCGGCCATGACGCTCTCGGGATTGCCCTGTTCGGCGGTGGCGAGCACATGGTCGCGCACCGCGGTCTCGCGGCCGTCACCGAATTGACCGGTGCGCGTGAAGTTCCCGAGACCCCGCACGGTGCTGATCGCCGTGCGCACCGGATACACCACCCGCTGCCGGAGCGCCGCTCCGATCGATGAGCCAGCCATCACAACCCCTTCGTTCACACACTGATAACCAGCGCGATTATGCACGCCCCGAAGCGTTTTCGCTTCGGGCGGCCGGGTCGTGGGGCATGACCACGGTGTGCGGCGAGCGCCGTGCGCGGCCCGATTCGAGGCCGTTGGCCAGGCATGAGCCGCTGTTCCGGTCGACGTCGGCCTGGCTCCGGCGATGCCGGCCTCGGATCTGGTAAAAATGGCGGGGTCACTCGGGGAGAGGAACCACGGTGTCCCAGATTCCGGTAGCCGCACTCGTGCCGCTGATCGTGATCGCGATCGGATTCGTCGGCTTCTGCTGGTACGACCTGTCCCGCTCGCGCGTGCGGTACCTGCCGAAATGGGCCTGGGCGATCATCTGCCTGATCAGCATTCCGATCGGCGGAATCATCTACCTGGTGGTGGGCCGCGACAGCGCAACGGCCCGTGGCTGAACCGTCGCTCGAGGTCACCGAAGTTTCGGTGCGCTTCGGAGACTTCCAGGCACTGGACGGCGTCGACTGGACCGTCGACGGTCCCGGCGTCATCGGACTGATCGGGCTCAACGGGGCCGGCAAGACCACCCTCATCCGCAGCGTGCTCGGCCTGCAAAAGGTCAGCGCGGGCGCGGTGCGCGTGCCGATCGGGCTCGGCGCGCTCGGATACTGCCCGGACACACCGGGTTTCGAACCGTGGCTGACCGCGCGGGAAGTGCTCGCCCAATCCCGAGCCATCGGCGCGGCCCGCGACACCGGCGCCTGGTCCGCCGACGCGGCGCTCGCGGCCGTGGATCTGGAACGGCACGCCCACCGGCGAGCGGGCGGATTCTCCCGAGGGATGTTGCAGCGGTTGGGGATCGCCGCGGCCCTGGTTCGCGAACCGGAGGTCCTCATCCTCGACGAACCCACCAGCGCTCTCGATCCGGAAGGCCGCGCGGCCGTCCTGGCGCTCATGCGCGACCTCGGGAAGCGGATGACCGTCGTGTTCTCCAGCCACCTGCTCGCCGATGTCGAGGATCTGGCCGACAGGCTGCTGGTCCTGCATCGCGGCCTGGTCGTCTTCACAGGGGAGACGGAGGAGTTCCTGCAGCAGCACACGGCCCCACCGACATTACGCATCGCGCTACGTGGCGGCAGCGTCATCGAGGCTGAGCACGCGCAGTGGGCGACCGCCCTTTCAGACGCGGCCACGCGTAGCGCCGAACTCGACGACATCCGGATCACGCGGCCCACCCTGACCGACGCGTTCTTCGCCGCGATAGGGGAGAAGCCATGAACGGCACCGTCCTCCGGGTGGAGTGGTTCCGCTGGGTGCGGACCCGGCGACTGGTGGCGCTGGCCGCGGCCTTCGTGCTCTTCGGCTGCGTGTCACTGTTCGGGGCGAAGTATCTGCCCGACCTGATCGGGAACTCGGCCGACATCAAACTGCTGCGGGTGCCGGACTGGCGGGACGGGTTGCAGCAGTACATCAAGAACACCGGACTGCTCGTCGCGGCGGTGGCCATGATCCTGGCGGCGCAGGCGTGCGCGATCCGCGACACGGACCCGGTGGGGATTTTCTACCTCAGCCGTGAGGTGTCCCCGGTCCGGCTGTACTTGCCACGGATCATGGTCGCCGCCGGCGTGATCGCGGCGGCCGCGGCGATCGGGGCCGCAGTCGCGCTGTACGAGTGCTGGGCGTTGTTCGGGTCCTATCCGATGGCCCCGGCGTTGGGTTCGCTTGCGGTGCAGGCCGTTGCCATCGTGCTGTTCGCGATGTTCACGGCGGCGCTGGCGGCCCGGCTCGGGTCGGCGGGCATGGCGGCCGCGATCACCGCCGGGCTGTACGTGCTCTGCCTGCTGCTGTCGACTGTCCCCAGGATCCAGCCGTATCTGCCCACCACCGCCCTGCAACCGGCCATCGACGCCGCGGGCTGGTCCGGGGTCGAGGCTGCGAAATCGTTACTGGCCCTGGTGATCGCGACCGGGCTGGCGCTCGCCGCCGCATTGACGACGCCGATCCGCGCAATCAAGACCCCGGCGTGACGGCCCGCCGCCGAGACAGCAGATACAGACCTACCCAGGACACGACGACACAGATCACCACGAGCACCCGCACCTCGGTCAGCGCACTGCGCGGGTAGAGCACGCCGGTGATGTAGTGATCGATGACCTTGTTCCAGTCGATCTCGCCTGGTCGGAAGTGACTTTCGGCTTCTGAGGGAGGGCTCTGTGGCTCCGGCTTGCCTAGAGCTTGCCAAACGGCCGTGCTCTGGGTCCACCTTCTGGTCCGAAGAGAGCGGCTCCGGCCGCCTCCAAATCGCGAGGATGGACGTCGGAGTAGATGCTCAACGACATGGCTGGATCGTGGCCGTGCCACGCTGCGACGATGTGTACCGGGATACCCGAGGCGAGCATCAGGGACACCGACGTGTTCCGCAGCCCCTTCAACGGGATTCGGCGCAGTCCGGCGCGCTTGCGAATTCGCTGAAACTCGGCGGAGTACCAGTCGGGCCGCACCGGGTGCCCGTTCTCGTGCACCGCGATCAGCCGATCGTCGGACCAGGATGCACCCATTGCCAGGCACTCCGCCTTCTGCCGGGTCTTCAACGCGCGCAGCGCGGCCTCTAGATCTGCGGGCGGCGGAAGATCGCGACGGCTCCGGCGAGACTTGGGCAAGTTCTCCTCGGTCTCTCTGCCGATGGCGACTCGCCCCCGGCGCACCCGCAACGCAGTGGCATCGAACCGGTGCCACCGCACACCCAGCACTTCCGAGCGGCGCATCCCGTAACACGACATCAGCCAGCACGCGGCCAGGCGCTCGCCGGCGATCGCGGCTCGGAAGACTTCGACCTCGCCTATGGTCCAAGACTTCGCGTTCGTTTCGTCGTCATCGTTGTCGGTGATGTCGTCAAGTGGCCGGTCCACCAGCGCAATGACGTTGCGCGGCAGGGCACCCTGATCGACATAGGACTGAACCATCATGCTGAAGATGGTCAGCGTCGACCTGACCGTGACCGGCTTGACGCCCCGATGCGCCGCGGTGGTGACCGGCGGAGGTGCCAGGACATAGACAGCCCGTCGAGGGCGGGTCACCCGGCCCGCCCGGACGAGGCCGGCTAGGCAGTGATGTACGTCCCTGCCGAACTCGGCCTTGAGTTCCGCGGTCGAGATGCCATTCGGGTGGCGTGCGATCACCGCTGCGACCTGTGACACCAGGCTGTCGGGCCGAGGTTGCCTGGGGGAGCGCCTTCCCTCGGTCAGCATCCACTCCACGAGGGCGTCCCCGTCCTTCTTGGTGAGTTGCGCCAGCTTCTTACTGCCGAGTCGGCGGCGTACGGCCTTCAGGTCTTGGCGGCAACGCTCCAGTGAGTTCCGCCGGATCCTACGACGATCGGCCAGCCACTGGTCGCACGCTTCGTCGACGGTGATGTCCACGAGCTTGGCGTAGGTTCCGCGTGCGACTTCTGTTGTGATCCGACGATATTCGCGCCGTGCCTCGGCCAGGGTCCGATAGGTGGACTGCTGTCGGTTGCGAGTACCATCAGGCTTTGTTCCGATGTCGACCTGGAACCGATAGGTCACCGTGCCGTTCTTCGCGATGTGCTTGTTGATCGGCTCGGCCCGGCGTTTCCTTCTGGTCGGCCGTTGTGTGCCGGGCATACTGGGCCTCCTCTGTGCGGGCGGATTGCGGGGATAGATCGGCGGTGTCGACTCAGGCTGGCGACCATGCGACGACCATCCGGAATCGGCGAACTGCGGTTGGCTGCAAGCATTTCGGAGCCCGAAGGCATCGACGACGCGTAGAAGGGGTAGTAGTGTGAGTGCACCGAACACGCAAGGTCGCGTGCGGTTGTTTCGCCTCGCAGTCCGTCCGTGAGGACAGATATGAGTACGCGGGACTATCGTTCGACCGAGCGGAAGTGAGACCCTCCCGTTATCGAGACGCGGGATCTGCACTGCGTGGTGAACGAGCGCGGCGGCGGATGGTGGAATGCTGCGTCGGCCAGTCAAGGAAGCCTTACCGTGTGCCGATGTCCGGTTCGTCCTCGAAACGTAGTGCCACGCGAATCCATCTGGACGGAATGCGCACTCGGTGGCCGACCCGAATCGCGGGTAGCTCACCCGATTTGACCGCGGCATAGACGGTGGAACGCCCGATCCCGAGGAGTCTGGCCGCGTCAGGTATCGATATCGTCGGCTCGCCCAGCAGACGTCGCAACGCTTCTCTCACACCCGTGTCGGTGGTATCGCGTTGCATACGAGGTTGTTTGGACATAATAGCCTCCTGACAGGCTTGTTGCCGGTCAGTCCCTCGCGACCTTCAGGATACCGTCCGGTTCCTCGGTGGCGTATGACCTGCTGCGCTGCCGATGGGAAAGGTTGTCGCTCGGCAGAATTCGCGAAGCCACCCTGCGTTGCCACGCGGCGATCACATCATGCCCGTTCGCGACACCGGCCCCATGTAGTTCACCCGGCGCCCTTCACCCTTCTCAACGGAGTCGCAGCACCGAGTCAGGGCGCTCACGAGTTCGAACTGGTTCGAATCAGCAGCGCGACAGGGAGAATCGGCCGGCTTCCCGGGCGGTTACAGCTGCCTTTCGGCAACTAGTGCCGTGTCCGGAAAGGTTGAGGCGGTAATCGGGGTGGCGGGTTGATCGTGGCGCTCGGGCCGGTGATGCTGCCGGTGGAGGTGGTTTCGTGGCTCGTAAGCCAGGTGTGTTCGTCCGGCCGGTGACCCCGGAGGAAGGCCGGAAATTGCAGCAGATCACCCGCACCAGCAAGCAACCGGTGCGGGTGCGGCGCGCGATCGTGGTCCTGACCTCGGCGCAGGGCTAGCCAGTGGCGTTGATCTGCCGGTTGCTGCGGGTGTCGGAAAGCTATGTGCGCCAAGTGATCCACGATTTCAACGAGAAAGGGTTCCCGGCGCTGGACCCAAAATGGAACGGGGGCAGGCCGGCGAAGATCGGCGCTGGCAGGCCCTCGACCCCCACAACACGGTCCTGCGCACCGGGCCGTGGAGGACCGTGGACGAAGCCCTGACCGGGCTACTGACCTACCACCTCGACCGCTGATCGACCAGCCCAGAACGAGCAGGAGAACTACCTCGATGAGCAAGAAGACCACCAAATAGCGCCGCCGATCTGGCCGACGAGCTGGCCGTGATCGGGCAGGAACTTCGGCAGGCTGCCGCCGATGAGGTCCGCGCCGAGCCCACCCACGAAATCCAGCAGCGCTTCCTCGGCCGCCCCGGCATGGGCCGCGGCATCTACGCCAGACGACTGCCTGCTGCTGGAAGGGGTTAGTGGCGCAACCGACCGGAATCAGGCTCTAACGCAATGATGCCCTGGGCGTAAACCCAGGGCATCACGAGATCGGTTGCGGCTGTTGCTATTTCTTGCCGGATCCGCTGCCACCATTGGCGTTGGTCGCGCCTGCGGACTGGGCTCGGCTAGCGAACCCTGTTGCGGCTGTGCGGCTGACCGGGTTGCGGGCGCCGGCGCTCTGGATCGCGGAGGCCCTGCTGGCGCTCATCTTGCCGCCGCCGGCGTGGCTACCGCCGCTCTTGCCGCTGGACTTCGACATCGCACTACCTCCTACTGTTACTCGCCCTCCAAGATTAGAATCTCACCGTCCAGGCCACCAGAGAAGCGGCTCAGTGCGGTGACCTGGCGAATTGGCATCGATGGAGTGGTGAGTCGCGTATTCAGCGGTCGAGGGTTCCCGTTATGCTCCGACCATCTGTGAGCTGTGTCCGGATTTGCATGCCGAGGGCGGCCTCGAGCAATGTCGCGAAACCGAAGTACAGGTAGCTCAAGCCGGCGATCGACGCGATGCACGCGTACGAGTAGTACGCCGAGAGCGTCGGATCCTTGGTCAGGTCGACCAGGGCCTGGCGTTGTTTGCCGAAATGGATTGTGCCGCCGTAGTTGTAGGTGGCGATCAACTCGTCGGGGCGAACTCCATGGAAGCTCACCGGGTTGTCCTGGGACGCGTTGGAGACTTTGCGGCTGACCAATGTGCTGAGGGTCTGATTCATCAGCTCGGCACGGGCACGCGCCCACTGTGTGACAACCTCGTGTGCCGCGGCCTGGCTTTCCTCTGGCAGGCGCTTGATTGCTTGGAACAGACGGCCTTTGACCTTGTCGAAGGACGCCTCTTCCTGACCGGAGTGCAGCTGGCGAAAGGCGACAGCGGTGCCAGCGAAGGTCTCCTTGGTCGGAAGTTGCGCCTCCACCTTCCAGTCAGCGCCGTCGAGGGACACCAGCAACCCGTGGTCGTCGTTGATCACCGAATAGCCGGCCAGCTCGCGGCAAGTTCGGATGAAGTACTCCATCGATTCGCGGTCCTCGGCCACAAGAGGGAGAACCGGAAAATCGGCGGGATCCAGCAGAGCGAACATGTAGGTCAACTTCTCCCAGTGATGGCTGATCGCCCGACCCCCGTCGGTCGCGAACTCGGTCAGCGGTGCAGGGAAGGCGAGCGGCACAGGATGGATCGTGTCCTCCAGCGGCGTGAACTGGACATCGACGACGCCTTCGGACCAATCCGGTGCGACGTCGGTGCACCGCAGGCCAAGCGCCATCCCTTCCCACTCGAAGGTCATGATGTCGCCCCGACGAGGAATAGCTACCTTCCCCTGTGGCGGGGTCTGGCTCGGCTTCGATCGAGTGCCCCTGCGCTCGGCAGCCGCCATCGCCCTGCGCTGCTTGCGATTCGGTTCATCCATTGAACTGAACTCCCTGGTCTCGTGGAGTATCGCCTCGTACATGGTCCGCTGTGAACATCCGCTGTGCCAGTGATTTGCCAAGCAGCGATCGCGGGCGGTCTGCCGGGCAAAGCGGTTACCTGAGAAGCTGCATTGCCGTCGAACCCAAGGGTGGGCGCGATCGACGCTGATCCGCCGACATACACGCAGTTCGGGAACGAGGATCAGCGCGGCAATAGTGCCACGGGGCACCGACACGGTGGAATTTCGCGTGTATCGCGGCAGATGTCGGCTGTCTCCAGCGCCGCAGGTGCTGATGGGTAGCGAAGGCCTATTTATCGCGACGCGGCTGGACCGTCGGTGGGCCATGGCCCACCGACGGTCCAGCCGCACTCGCTCTCAGATGTAGGTGAAGGCGATGCCGTTGCTGGTACCACCCCCGGTCGTGGCGGTGATCTGTACTGTTCCGGCTGCCTCTGCCGGGGCGACAGCGGTGATCTGGATTGCGGAATCAACCGTGAACGAGGTCGCCGGTGTCCCACCGAAACTCACGGCCGTGGTACCGGTCAGGTCCGTCCCGGCGAGCACGACCGTCGTCCCGCCGGTGATCGGTCCTACGTTCGGCACCGACGTGATCAGGGTAGGAACCGCGACATAGGTGAAGGAGACACCGTCGACCGTTCCTCCTGCGGTGGTGACGGTGACGAGCACGGTCCCCGCCGATTCGGCAGGGGTCACTGCCGTGATCTGGGTGGCGGAGTCGACCGTGAACGAGGTCGCCGGTGTCCCACCGAAACTCACCGCCGTCGCGCCGGTCAGGTTCGTCCCGGTGAGCACGACGGTGGTTCCGCCCGTCACCGAACCGAGGTTCGGCACCACCGTGGTCAGCGTGGGTACCGCGATGTAGGTGTAGGCGACACCGTTGCTGGTTCCGCCGGCGGTGGTGGCGGTGACCAGCACGGTTCCCGCCGTCTCGGGTGGGACAACTGCGGTGATCTGAGTCGCGGAGTCGACAGCGAACGAGGCCGGCACACCTCCGAAACTGACCCCGGTGGCTCCTGCCAGGCCCGTTCCGGTCAGGGTGACGGTGGATCCGCCGGTCACCGGCCCGACGTTGGGCACCACCGTCGTCAGTGTCGGCACTGCTGCGTAGGTGAAGGAGACACCGTCGACCGTTCCTCCTGCGGTGGTGACGGTGACGAGCACGGTCCCCGCCGATTCGGCAGGGGTCACTGCCGTGATCTGGGTGGCGGAGTCGACCGTGAACGAGGTCGCCGGTGTCCCACCGAAATCCACTGCGGTGGCGCCGGTGAGGGCGGTGCCGGTGAGCACGACGGTCGTCCCACCTGCGACCGGCCCTGAACTGGGAACGATGGCGGTCAGGGCTGGCACGGCGATATAGGTGTAGGAGACGCCGTTGCTCGTACCGCCCGCGGTGGTGACGGTCACCAGGACCGTCCCGGCTGCCTCCGCCGGGGCGACCACGGTGATCTGGGTAGCGGAATCGACCGTGAACGAAGTCGCCGGTGTCCCACCGAAACTCACCGCCGTCGCACCGGTCAGAGCGGTACCGGTCAGCACGACCGTCGTCCCGCCCGCCACCGGTCCCACGGTCGGCACCACCGTGGTCAACGTGGGTACCGCGACATAGGTGTAGGAGACGCCGTTGCTCGTACCGCCGACGGTGGTGACGGTAACCTGCACCGTCCCGGCCGAACCCGCGGGCGCGACGGCGGTGATCTGGGTGGCGGAGTTGACGGTGAACGAGGTCGCCGGTGTGCCACCGAAACTCACCGCCGTCGCACCGGTCAGAGCGGTACCGGTGAGCACGACCGTGGTTCCGCCTGCCACCGAACCGGTATTCGGCACCACCGTGGTCAATGTGGGTACCGCGACGTAGGTGTAGGCGACACCGTTGCTGGTTCCGCCGACGGTGGTGACGGTGACCTGCACCGTCCCGACCGCGTGGGCGGGGGCGGCCGCGGTGATCTGGGTAGCGGAATCAACGGTGAACGAAGTCGCTGGTGTCCCACCGAAACTCACCGCCGTCGCACCGGTCAGGTTCGTCCCGGTCAGCACGACGGTGGTTCCGCCGGCCACCGGTCCCGCGGTCGGCACCACCGTGGTCAACGTGGGTACCGCGACGTAGGTGTAGGCGACACCGTTGCTGGTTCCGCCGACGGTGGTGACGGTGACCTGCACCGTCCCCGCCGCGTGGGCGGGGGCGACCGCGGTGATCTGGGTAGCGGAATCAACGGTGAACGAAGTCGCTGGTGTGCCACCGAAACTCACCGAGGTGGCGCCGGTCAGAGCGGTGCCGGTGAGCACAACCGTGGTTCCGCCCGTCACCGAACCGGCACTCGGCACCACCGTGGTCAGCGTGGGTACCGCGACGTAGGTGTAGGCGACACCGTTACTGGTACCGCCCGCGGTCGTGACCGTCACCTGCACCGTCCCGACCGAACCCGCGGGGGCGACTGCGGTGATCTGGGTGGCGGAATCAACGGTGAACGAAGTCGCTGGTGTGCCACCGAAACTCACCGCCGTCGCGCCGGTCAGAGCGGTGCCGGTGAGCACAACCGTGGTTCCGCCCGTCACCGAACCGGCACTCGGCACCACCGTGGTCAACGTGGGTACCGCGACGTAGGTGTAGGCGACACCGTTGCTGGT